>NZ_BPLZ01000004.1 GCF_019656335.1 Pseudomonas sp. NCCP-436
TCCAGCACCACCCGAAACTTGTCCTGGCTCGACCACTGGTCGGCCTGCTGTCCATCTGCCGGCACCACTGCTCCCGCTGCTCTGGCCTGTTTGCGCCAAGCATACAGGGTGGCATCAGTAATGCCTGTCGCTTCCACCAGCTCCGGCACCGTCCGGTTCAAGGGCGGCATCATCTGCCGCACCACCCACTCCCGATGCTCTATCGAATAACGCGCCACACGGCTCTCACTTCCGCCCACCGACCAAGACTCATCGAATCAACTCACACGACAACTATCCTGACGCGGCGGGGTTAACCGCGGTTTTTTCAGGGAGCTAAGTAATGACGGCAGCGGAGATCGCGAATTTCTGTCGGGCACTTCCGGGCGCCCAAGAGGATCTGAAGTGGGGCAGCAACCGGGTATTTTCGGTTTATGAGAGCAAAATGTTCGCCATTCTGGATATTTCAGGTGAGCGGCTTGCCTTCAAGGTGAATCCGGAGCTTTTCCTCGGTTATGTGGATCGCCCGGGCATCCGTCCCGCTCCCTATCTGGCGCGTGCTCATTGGATCAGCATGAGCGTCCCACATCTACCACTGACTGAGCTGGAACTGCGCCACCTGCTGATTGCCTCACACCAACAGGTGGTGCGGCGGCTGCCGAAAAGAATGCAGCCCGGGTTACTACTGAATCAGTGAGCACCTTATGAGCGGGCTGTGCTCCAGTCGATCACATGAAGCTGCCAGGTGGCGAGAATCAGCATCCCGAATGCGATCCGGTACCAGGCGAATAACTGGTAGCTATGGCTGGCAATGAACTTCAGCAAGGCCCGCACCGTTAGCATCGCGACGACGAAAGTCGTGCCAAAACCGATGGCAAACACCGGCAAGTCGCTCCATTGCAGGCTCTCGCGATACTTGAACAGCGAATAGGTCGTGGCACCAATCATGGTCGGCATTGCCAGAAAGAAAGAAAACTCGGTAGCCGCCTTGCGCGAAAGCCCCAAGGCTAAGCCGCCGATAATGGTGGCACCGGAGCGGGATGTGCCGGGAATCATGGCCAAGCACTGCGCAAAGCCCACCTTGAGGGCCAGCACCCAGTTCATATCCTCGACCGACTCCACCCGCACCGTATGCTGACGCTTCTCTGCCCAGATCATGATCACTCCGCCAAGGATCAGCGCGCTGGCCACTGTGATCGGGTTAAACAGCCAGTATTCGATAAAGTCGGCAAACAGCAGGCCAATGATGGCTGCAGGAAGAAAAGCGATCAGCAGATTGACGCTAAAACGTCGGGCCGAGTGTTCTCTCGGCAGTCCCCGAACCACGGAAAGGATTCGTTCGCGAAACTCCCAGATCACCGCCAAGATGGCGCCTAACTGGATGATGATCTTGAACGCCGTGGCCTTCTCTCCCTTAAACCCCAGCAGGTCTCCTGCCACGATCAGATGGCCGGTACTGGATACGGGAAGAAACTCCGTCAAGCCTTCGATTACGCCCAGAATCAGGGCCTGAAAGGCCACCCAGATATCCATCAACTCCCCCGACAACGACACGGAACCGTGCAAAAAATGAAATGCTGCCCCGGCCTTGGGACAAGCTGGCGCCATAGAGGTTCCTTATGATGGCTCGACCGCTTCGCCTCAGGCATCGCCTCCGCTCTCAGAGGGGAAAGCAGATATCAAGAGGGAGAGATGCAGACACCGAAGTGGCGTTTGCGCCAAGCTCCGATACCCTGTCTGCTGGAAAACCGGCACCGCCAGAGTGCCAAGCCCTAGAGATGCTATCAGACATCTGGGGGGAATAATCCAGCTTTCGCTGCATTACCGCATGCAGAAGCTGCCAGTGCTGTTCAACGTCCGGCAGACCGGTACAATCGGCTGCTTTTTTCCATCGCGAGGATAGCGGATGTCCTGGGTTGAATTCATTGCGGCCGGACTCGGTGTCCTGGCTGTATGGCTTACTGTGCGCCAAAACGTCTTGTGCTGGCCGGTTGGGTTGGTCATGGTGCTGCTCTATGCCTGGCTGTTCTACGACTGGCGCCTGTACTCCAACCTGATACTGCAACTGCTGTTCGCCCTGCTGCAACTCTATGGTTGGTGGCAGTGGACACGCGGTGGCGAGCACCATGACGGACGTCAGGTCAGCCTGCTGGGCTGGCAAGGCATGTTCGGCGGTCTGCTCGCTGGCACACTGGGTGCAGTATTTCTCGGTTACCTGATGCAGGCCCACACCGACGCCAGCGCTCCTTGGCTGGACGCTGCACTCACCGCCTTCAGCCTGGTTGCCCAGCTTTGGATGGCACAAAAGCGCCTGCAATGCTGGACACTGTGGATCGTAGTGGATCTGTGTTACGTCGCCTTCTTCCTGCACAGTGCCCTGTACCTCACCGCGGCTCTGTATGCCGTCTTTACACTACTGGCCATTAGCGGCTGGCTCAGCTGGCGTCGGCAGCAACAGCTGCGAGGTGGCTTGTGAAAGTACTGGTATTGACCGGTCCAGAGTCCACGGGCAAGAGCTGGTTGGCTGAGGAAATCCGCGCTTGTTTCGGTGGCTGCGTAGTTGGCGAGTACGTGCGCCATTTCATCGACAGTGAGCAACGTGATACCTGCCACGCCGATATCCCGACCATCGCCCGGGGCCAGCTTGCCTGGGAGGATGCAGCACGTGCACAGCGCCCTCACCTGCTGATTCTCGATACCCATCTCCTGAGCAATATACTCTGGAGCCGCTATCTGTTTGGTGACTGCCCGGACTGGCTGGAACAGGAACTGTTGTCCCGGCACTACGACCTGCATCTGCTGCTTGACCCGCGTGGCGTGCCTTGGGTAGCTGACGGCCAGCGCTGCCAACCTCAGCTGGCCGAACGATTGGCTTTCCACAGCGATTGCAGAGATTGGCTGCAGGCGAATGAACAACCATTACGGGAACTGGGCGGCGACTGGCTGCTGCGACGTCAGACAGCTCTGCACGAGGTACAACGACTGCTGCACAGCGAATAACTCGTCCTTTTCTTTGGCTGAAGCGATGGCAACTTGCCAATAACTGAAGGTATTGGCATAACAGGCCGGTTAATAAGAACGCTACAAGGAAGTCTCCGATGCTTCGCCTACTGAGTCGTCTTGTCAAACTCGCCGTGTTATTGCTGATAGCTGTCCTGGCGGCGGTACTGTATTACATTGCCAACCCCAACCTGCCGGCATACGAACAGCCGTCGCAATTGCATTATCTGCAGCAGTGGAGCGACGAGCAGCGCCAGACCTACTACTACACCCCCCAGGGCACGACGGTAAAAGGCCTGCGCTACGACTGGTTTGTTGCTCTGGAAATGCCCTTTGGCACCGAGAAATTTGCTCGTCCGGATTACCTGGCGCGCTTTGGCTTCCTCAGCGATCCGCAGCAGCAGCCAACCGAACTCAACCCTGGCAACCTGCCTGTGGGTTTTGCCCGCCATCTGGATGACGAGAGCGGCGAACACTTCCTTGATATCAGTTGTGCCGCCTGTCATACCGGTGAGCTGCGCTACAAGGGCCAGGCCGTTCGGATCGACGGCGGTGCCGCGCTGCATTCGCTGGCCTCCACGGTACCTACCTTGCGAGGTGGCGGTTTTGGCCAGGCACTGGGCATGAGCATGGCCTTTACTTACTACAATCCCTCGAAATTCAACCGCTTCGCTCGCGAAGTGCTGGGTGAAAACTACTCCGAGGACAAGGATCGTCTGCGCAGCGACTTTAAGGCAGTACTCGACCGCCTGCTGGCCACCGCGTTTAACGACTGGCACCGTGGCCTTTACCCGACCGAAGAAGGGTTCGGCCGTACCGACGCCTTCGGACGTATTGCCAACAGCGTGTTTGGCGATGCCATTGACCCGGCCAACTACCGAGTGGCCAACGCCCCGGTGAGCTATCCGCACCTGTGGGACATCTGGAAGTTCGATTGGGTGCAGTGGAACGGCTCGGCCATGCAGCCGATGGCGCGCAATATTGGTGAGGCACTGGGCGTCGGTGCCAGTCTGCATCTGTTCGACGAGCAGGGTAACGCCGTTGCCGAGTCAGATCGCTACGCATCCAGCGTGCGCCTGCACGATCTCTACACCTTGGAAGAAACGCTCAAGTCTTTGCAGCCACCGAAATGGCCGGAAGAAATCTTCGGTCCAGTGGACCTTGCCCTGGCTAGTCAGGGCAAGGCGCTCTATCTCGAGAACTGCGCCTACTGCCACGCCCCGAACCCGCAACCGGAAGAGCGACGACTGGCGCCTAGCCGCGATCCAGAATGGAAGATGCGTGTTGTACCGACAACCATTGTCGGCACCGACCCCACTACCGCCAACAACATTGCCGATCACCGCTTCGATATCAGCCGCCTGGGCTGGACACAAGCCGAGCTGAACCGACTGGATGTCAAACTGTTTGGCACTGACCCGGAAAGCATAGATCTCACTAGTATCTCCAGCGCCAAGGGCCTGGCCTATATCACCGCTTACGTGGAAAACCGCGCCTATCAGGATGCCGGTATCGGCACCGAACAGCGCCACGCCATGGATGGTTACGGGCTGTCCATCGGCGTACAGGAAAAACGCGGTTATAAGGCCCGCCCTCTGGATGGCGTCTGGGCCACGCCGCCATTCCTGCACAACGGTTCCGTCTCCAATCTGTTCGAGTTGTTGTCGCCTATCTATGAGCGGCAAAGCGAATTCTGGGTAGGTAGTTTCGAGTTCGACCCGGTGCGTGTTGGCTATCGCACCGAGTCGTTCCCCGGCGGCTTTCGTTTCGATACCCGAGTCACCGGCAACTCCAATCGTGGTCACGAGTTCCGTGACGGTTGCCGCCAGGACGGCGTAATCGGCCGGGGACTTTCTCCGCGAGAGCGGATGGCACTGATCGAATATCTCAAGGTGCTCGGCAACCCGGAGATGGAGGGACGTCTCAGCGAAGTGCCGGTTAAACCCTGGACGCCCGGCCCGAGTTGTGAAGGCTGAATGAATCCTCTAGAGCAAGGAATCCGACAATGTTGAAACGCTTCTGGCTCTGGCTTGGCCGGCTGCTTGGCAAGACCCTGCTGATTCTGTTGTTTGCCGCTCTGGCCGGTTGGGGACTGGGCGAAGCCTATTACGCCTGGAAATTCTCCGGCCCGGTGGCCAGCGATGAGGAAATTCCGCCTGACGAAGCCCTGTTAACCCGCCTGATCATCGACGATGCTATCCGCATCGTCGAACAACATCGCGACAATACCCGGGTCTTGCGTGATGCCCATGCCAAGGCTCACGGCTGTGTCCGGGCCGAGGTACAAGTGATCGAAAACCTCGATCCGGCACTGCGGCATGGCGTTTTCAGCGAACCTGGACACACTTGGCAAGCCTGGATGCGGCTGTCGAATGGCAATGCCTACCCACAGTTCGATCGGGTACGCGATGCCCGCGGCATGGCCCTAAAACTACTGGACGTGCCTGGTGAGAAACTGATGAAAAGCTCGGCTCATGCCCGCGAGCAGGACTTTGTAATGTTCAACCATCCGGTGTTCTTTGTCCGGGATGTAGCCGAGTACCGCAGCAATTTCGCCGCCCAGGCCGAAGGGAAGAAGGCATTGGCCTTCTTCCCGAGCTGGGATCCGCGCAGCTGGGAATTCCGTCATCTGCTGATCGCACTCAAGACCCTGGCACCGGCGCCAGAGAGCCCAGTGGCGACGACTTACAACTCCATTGCTCCGTTCAAACTCGGCCCGCTCAACATCAAATACCGCGTCGTGCCGGCACCGCAGAACTGTCCGCCCTACGAGCTACCGGAACAGAACACCGATCTGCCTAACTTCCTGCGCAATGCGCTCTATCAGCAGCTTTCTCTGGATCGCAGTGCGGCCTGCTTTGAACTTCAGGTGCAGCGGCAGAATCCCGAGCACTACATGCCTATCGAGGACACCAGTGTGGAATGGAGCGAGGCGGTTTCCCCATTCGAGACGGCCGCTCGTATCCATGTGCCGGCACAGGATTTCGATACCCGTGAGCAGAACCTCTTCTGCGACAACCTATCCTTCAATCCTTGGCATGCGCTGCCCGAGCATCGCCCGATTGGCGGCATCAACCGCCTGCGCAAATCGGTGTACGAAGCCGTCAGTGCCTATCGACAACAGCGCAATGCCGCTGACCAGGTAGCAACACCCAGGGAGCCTGAGCGGCTACCAATGACGGAGCAGCCAGCTCACTGACTGGGATGATTGCGTGCGCCACTTGCGTACTTTTTCACTAACTTGACAGGACAGTTAAATATTTTCCAAGGATGTGTGACTTTTACGGTGTCTGCGGTCATCAACAGTAGTGAAAGGCCAGCCAATGAACGATTGGCTGCATTCATTACTGGGATCATTACGGAGAAACCGGATCCATGAACACTCCTCTGCGCGCCAACGATGCTTTGCTGATTGCTGATCGTGCATTTCGTCCCTTCCAGTGCGTAGCCTGGTCTCCTCAGGATGGTAGTGGCATGATCAGCATCAGCGTGATCGACCGTACCAGCACCCGCCTGCTCGGGCGTACCCAGCTGTCCTGCGAGACATACACCGATCCGGCCCAGTTGGCCGTTGTCCTGACTCGCTCCCGCGAGGAACTGCGCAACAAGGGCTTCGACCTGGCACCCTGGAGTATGCCGGAGTAAGTCTTTCAATCAGGGGCGCCAGATGGCGCCCTTAGATAACCGGGCTTCCGCCCTTGCTTGACTACTGCCCCTGAAAAGAAAAAGGGGCGAACATGTCGCCCCCTCCCTTCCGACCTTTGCGCTTAGTAATAGGCGTTTTCGCGGTTACTGTGATCCGTGATATCGCGCACGCCCTTGAGTTCGGGGATACGTTCTAGCAGCGTCTTCTCAATGCCTTCCTTGAGAGTATAGTCGGCCTGTCCGCAGCCCTGACAGCCACCACCAAAGCGCAGTACCGCAATCCCCTCCTCGACTACATCAACCAGACTAACCTGACCGCCATGACTGGCTAGGCCGGGGTTGATCTCGGTTTGCAGGTAGTAGTTGATGCGCTCATTCAACGGGCTGTCTTCGTTGATCATCGGTACCTTGGCATTCGGCGCCTTGATGGTCAGCTGCCCGCCCATCCGATCAGTAGCGTAGTCGACCACGGCATCCTCGAGGAAGGGTTCACTGACGCCATCGATCCAGGCCGTAAAGCTGGCCAGGCCGAGCGCTGTGTCCTCCGGCTTCTGCTCACCCGGTTTGCAGTAGGCAATACAGGTTTCGGCGTAGGGCGTGCCCGGCTGGGTGATGAAGATGCGGATGCCGATACCGGGCGTGTCCTGCTTACGCAGCAGGTCGGCCAGGTAGTCTTCGGCGGCTTGAGTAATGGTGATGGCGCTCATGACAACTCCTCGCGAACATGCAGGAAGTGTACGCCAGGGCGCGCCTCGATTAAAGCCCAAGTAAATTGGTAGGAATTGATCCTTTTCAGCGATCCGGCTCTGCAGTGCTCGGATCGTTCAGGATAGCGACTCATAGGTTCTGATAGCGGTTCATGTCCAGCACTCCGCTTTCCAAAGCTTGGGTCTCGCGAATATGTTCGGCCAGATCATGGAAGTAGTACCAGAATCGGGGATGGCTACGACGCACTCCCCAGCGCTCGACGATAGCCTCGAAATCACGACGCTCTACGACTTGCTCCATCAGCCTGACAAAAGTCGCCACATCCCCGGCCGGTAGGTTGAAGATGAAGTTCGGGTAACTGCTGAGTACCTCTGGATAAAGGGTCAGGGTGTCCAGCTGCGGCTGATAGCGCAGTTCTTCACCCAGCATGAAAGCCACATTGCTGTGTGCACGATTACGCAGCAGGCTGTAGATCTCACGGCGACCATCACTCAGCTCGATACGCAGCAGAGTCGCCTCTGGCAACTGCTCGATCACTCGCAGACCACCGGCCGGCCGGCTGGCGAGCCGTGCCAGCGTTTGCTCGGCCTGTCGCAGCTCGGCGGGCAGTTCTTCGCGGTGACAGTAGGCACCAGGGCAGCGGTTGATTGGATCGGGCCTGGCGTTAATTGCTGTAAAACGTTGCAGCAAGCCTTCGGCGAACTGGCGCTTAGGATCGCCGCCTGCCAGGCCGGTGGCGCTAGGCGTATGGTGATCCACTGTGGTGTAGTCCAGCAGCATCTTCAGCTTGCCACTGCTCTGGTACCAGTCATCCAGATAGCTCTTGCGGCTGTCCGCCGGCAGCAGACGCAAAAAATTGACCTCGGCGCCGTTGCGGATCAGATCGAAGTACAGGCGTGTCTGCGCCTGGTGCGAGACATTGCCGAAAACGTCGAAGTTGACCACCAACTGGTAGTAGGTGCGTTCCAGCAGCGGATAGTCCATCCACCAGATGGTCTGCGGCACCGCGCCGATCAGACCCTTGCGTACCGATGCGCTGTCATGCTGGCGAAAGATCGTCAGCAGCGCGTTGTCATTGCCGGCCCAGATGTGCGACCAGTCGGCAGGAGCCGACTCAGCATAGGCCTCACGGCGCAGGTTCTCGTAATCGTTGCGTTTGTCGCGATAGTTGCGCCAGAGCCCCAGCAAATCGCCGATTTCGTCGAACTGTCCAGGCATCGCCAGCAGCGGCGTGGCTTGCTGGCGGTACTCGGCATTGCTCAGGTAAAGGTCGTGCTCCGGAGCCTGGAATAAGGCCCAGAACTGGTCACGGATCACATCGGTGGCGATCTGCCCGCGGCAGACCGGGCCGCGGATGAAGGTACGCACGAAGTATTCGGCGTTATCCAGCATGAACTGATAGCGGGCTTGTGGAGGAATCGCGGCAAAGGTCTCGAAAGGATTGGCACGGCGCTGGGCGCCATAACCCGGCAGAGCCTCCAGTGTCCATTCCTCGCTGAAAAACAGATCCTGCACCCTCGTCAGTTTCTGTTCGCTGAGTGGATAGGTGATATGTGTTTTGTGCACTATCACTCCTTCCAACGGACGCAGCCGGTAGTAGAACTCGGTGCCCGGGTCGTCGTTCGGCCGGCGCGTGGCAATGGGATCGACCGGTTTGCCGCTGGGCGTGCGCGAGCGTACCAGCTCAAAGAAGTGTCCGGTCTCGTCGCCTTCGAAATGCAGATGAGCAAGAAACAGGTGCTCGTAAAGCCAGCGCGATACCAGTGCCTGGCGCGCCCCAGGCGCATTTAGGAAGTTCTCCCAGGTGACGATCTGCTGTTGCTCGGCGGCGCTGGGTACGAGCTCCTGCCGAGCCACCCTCCCTCCTTGTTCCAGCCAGCGCTGCAAGGTGCTGTATTCCTCGTCGCTCAGTCCGGTCACGGCAAAGGGCATGCCGCCCAAGGGCGTCTTGGCAGCATAAGCCTCAAACTGATCCGGCAAGGCGCAACTGTTGCTGCGAGTAATGGCCAGCTCGAGATCCTCCGGCAGCCGTTCGTTGGCCGGCAGAGGCTGGCTGTGGCCCAGCTCCAGCATGCGCCGCAGCAGCGCTGGCTGTCCCTGCTCGCCTTCCAGCACCGAGTGAAAACCTCGCTGGCGCCAGGCGGCTTCATCATGGGCGTCCAGAAACAGTCGTGTGGTGTCCTGTGCCTTGCTTCGTGCGCCATCGTACACAGGTTGTTGGCTGGCACCGCGCAACAGCCCTTCGGAGCTGCCGAGGTTGAGCTGGCAGGGGGCGTCGTAGCAACTGTGACAGGCCACGCACTTGTGGGTGAAGATGGGTTGAACCTCATCCAGATAGGAGACTGCCTCCGCCCGGGCCAGGCCCGCTGCGAAAGATAGAAGAACCACAGCAGCGCGCTTGAACATGGCCATTTCCCTGATCACGAAGGCGTCATTCTATCGACATACAGCACGCGGCAACATGAATGGAATTCATGAACATGCCTCTGCCGATCCAGAGCACGACAGCTTTGCTATCATCTCCGGCCTTTGTTTTCGCTTTGCTCAGGTAGTTCCCATGTCAGATCGCAGCAGCCGCCTCGCCCTTCTTCAGCAAGCCCTGAAAGAACGCATCCTGATCCTCGATGGCGGCATGGGCACCATGATCCAGAGCTACAAGCTGGAGGAAGCCGACTACCGCGGCGAGCGCTTCGCCGACTGGCCGAGCGACGTCAAGGGCAACAACGACCTGCTGCTGCTGACCAGGCCCGAAGTGATCGCCGAAATCGAGCGCGCCTACCTGGACGCCGGCGCCGACATCCTCGAGACCAACACATTCAACGCCACGCGAGTCTCGCAAGCCGACTACGGCATGGAGGAGCTGGTCTACGAGCTGAACGTGGCCGGCGCCCGCGTCGCCCGCCAGGTAGCCGATGCCAAGACCCTGGAAACACCGGATCGCCCACGCTTCGTCGCCGGCGTGCTTGGCCCGACCAGCCGCACCTGCTCCATCTCCCCGGACGTCAACGACCCGGGCTATCGCAACGTCACCTTCGATGAACTGGTGGAGAACTACAGCGAGGCCACCCGCGGTCTGATCGAGGGCGGCGCCGATCTGATCCTGATCGAAACCATCTTCGACACTCTCAATGCCAAGGCGGCGATCTTCGCCGTACAGGGCATATTCGAAGAGCTGGGCATCGAGCTGCCGATCATGATTTCCGGCACCATCACCGACGCCTCCGGCCGCACCCTGTCCGGCCAGACCACCGAGGCCTTCTGGAACTCGGTTCGTCATGCCAAGCCGCTTTCCATCGGTCTGAACTGCGCCCTCGGCGCCAAGGAGCTGCGCCCCTACCTGGCCGAGCTGGCGGCCAAGGCCGACACCCATGTCTCGGCTCACCCGAATGCCGGTCTGCCCAACGCCTTTGGCCAATACGATGAAACGCCGGAGCAGATGGCCAGCGTAATCGAAGAGTTTGCCGCCTCGGGCCTTCTCAACATCATCGGTGGCTGCTGCGGTACTACCCCGGCACATATCCAGGCGATTGCCGATGCCGTGGCCAAGTATCCGCCACGGGTGATCCCGGAGATTCCGCGCGCCTGCCGGCTGTCCGGTCTGGAGCCTTTCACCATTGACCGCAACTCGCTGTTCGTGAACGTCGGCGAGCGCACCAATATCACCGGCAGCGCCAAGTTCGCCCGACTGATTCGCGAGGAGAACTACACCGAGGCGCTGGAAGTCGCCTTGCAGCAGGTAGAAGCCGGTGCTCAGGTGATCGACATCAACATGGACGAAGGCATGCTCGATTCGAAGGCTGCCATGGTCCGCTTCCTCAACCTGATCGCCGGCGAGCCGGACATCTCGCGCGTGCCGATCATGATCGACTCCTCCAAGTGGGAGGTGATCGAGGCCGGCCTGAAGTGCATCCAGGGCAAGGGCATCGTCAACTCGATCTCCATGAAGGAAGGCGTCGAAGCGTTCAAGCACCACGCCAAGCTGTGCAAGCGCTACGGCGCCGCCGTGGTGGTGATGGCCTTCGACGAGGTCGGCCAGGCCGACACCGCCGCGCGCAAGAAGGAAATCTGCCAGCGCAGCTACGACATTCTGGTCAACGAAGTCGGCTTCCCGCCGGAAGACATCATCTTCGACCCGAACATCTTCGCCGTCGCCACCGGCATCGAGGAACACAACAACTACGCGGTGGACTTTATCGAGGCCTGCGCCTTTATCCGTGACGAGCTGCCCTACGCGCTCAGTTCGGGTGGCGTGTCCAACGTGTCCTTCTCGTTCCGAGGCAACAATCCGGTACGTGAGGCGATCCACTCGGTGTTCCTCTACCACGCAATCAAAAACGGCCTGTCCATGGGCATCGTCAACGCCGGTCAGTTGGAGATCTACGACGAGATACCGGCCGAGCTGCGCGATAAGGTCGAGGACGTCATCCTCAACCGCCACGCCGGCGCCACCGAGGCGCTGCTGGCTATCGCCGAGGACTATCGTGGTGGCGGCGCGGTCAAGGAGGTGGAAAACGAGGAGTGGCGCTCGCTACCGGTGAACAAGCGCCTGGAACACGCACTGGTCAAGGGCATCACCACCTGGATCGTCGAAGATACCGAAGAAGCCCGCCAACAATGCGCGCGCCCCATCGAAGTCATCGAGGGCCCGCTGATGGCCGGTATGAACGTGGTCGGCGACCTGTTCGGCTCGGGCAAGATGTTCCTGCCCCAGGTGGTCAAGTCCGCCCGGGTGATGAAGCAGGCGGTGGCCCACCTGATCCCCTTCATCGAGGCCGAGAAAGGCGACAAGCCGGAAGCCAAGGGCAAAATCCTGATGGCTACGGTCAAAGGCGACGTACACGACATCGGCAAGAACATCGTCGGCGTGGTGCTCGGCTGCAACGGCTACGACGTGGTCGACCTGGGCGTGATGGTGCCGGCAGAGAAGATCCTGCAGACCGCCATCGAGGAGAAATGCGACATCATCGGCCTGTCCGGCCTGATCACCCCGTCTCTGGACGAGATGGTGCATGTGGCCAAGGAGATGCAGCGCCAGGGCTTCCAGCTGCCGCTGATGATCGGCGGCGCCACCACGTCCAAGGCCCACACCGCAGTGAAGATCGACCCGCACTACCAGAACGATGCCGTGGTCTACGTCACCGATGCGTCCCGTGCCGTGGGGGTAGCCACCCAGTTGTTATCGAAAGAGCTGAAGGCTGACTTTGTGCAGAAGACCCGCGCCGAATACGCCACCGTGCGCGAGCGCACCTCGGCGCGCGCCTCGCGTACCGAGCGCCTGTCGTATGCCGACGCCATCGCCAACAAGCCGGTGTTTGACTGGAATAGCTATATCGCACCACGTCCCAGCTTCACCGGGGTACAGGTGTTGGAAGATATCGATCTGCGCACCCTGGCTGGCTATATCGACTGGACGCCCTTCTTCATTTCCTGGGATCTGGCAGGCAAGTACCCACGCATTCTCACCGACGAAGTGGTCGGCGAAGCAGCCACCAGCCTGTTCAACGATGCCCAGGCGCTGCTGGGCAAGCTGATCGACGAGAAACTGATCAAAGCCCGGGCAGTGTTCGGCTTCTGGCCGGCCAACCAGGTGCAGCACGACGACATCGAGGTTTATGGCGACGACGGTCGGCCGCTGGCTACCCTGCACCATCTGCGCCAGCAGACCATCAAGCCGGACGGCAAGCCGAACCTGTCGCTGGCCGACTTCATCGCCCCGAAGGAAAGTGGCAAGACCGACTACGTAGGCGGTTTTATCACCACCGCCGGCATCGGTGCCGAAGAACTGGCCAAAGCCTATGAGGCCAAGGGTGACGACTACAATGCGATCATGGTCAAGGCCCTGGCCGACCGCCTGGCCGAGGCTTGCGCAGAATGGCTGCACGAACGGGTGCGCAAGGAGTACTGGGGCTATGCGACAGACGAAGCGCTGGACAATGAAGCGCTGATTCGTGAGCAGTACAAAGGGATCCGCCCTGCTCCAGGCTACCCGGCCTGCCCCGATCACACCGAGAAAGCGACCCTTTTCAAGTTGCTCGATCCCGAGGCGGACTACAACAAGGCCGGCAGAAGCGGCGTGTTTCTTACCGAGCATTACGCCATGTTCCCGGCAGCCGCAGTTTCCGGCTGGTACTTCGCCCACCCAGAAGCCCAGTATTTTGCAGTTGGCAAGGTGGATCGCGACCAAATCGAGCAGTACAGCAAGCGCAAGGACCAGCCGGTCGAACTCAGTGAACGCTGGCTGGCCCCAAACCTGGGTTACGCCGACTGACCCGCAGCAGGGCCTGCAGCCGCAGGCCCTGCTGTCCGGCGAACTTGTTGGTACGCCGTGGCCTCCAATGCAACAACCGGAATCAGGGGGCTCCGGCTGCAAGATCAGCCACGGCAGGCAATTTTTCTCTTCTCAGGCTGCTCCTTAAGCTCCCGCCAGCCAGAAGCTCAGCAGCGAACCTGCAATGTCTTCAGCCCTTCGAGCGTCGGACGAATCTGATGCTGTACTCCATTTGCGGCTTGCGTGTCATGCTCACCGCGCGGCGGCTTACCGTGTCAAGAGTAATGTTCCAGAAACCACTGGATGGCACACGGATCTTTGCCGGGAAACGAATGAAGGCGCCACCGTGGTAACCGTGTCGACCACGGTTTCTGAAGGCGCGGAAGTTGGCATCGTTCATCAGACGGATATTGCACGGCTGCGAACACTGGATAACCACCAGGTCGCCCTCCTCCAGATATTCGCGTTGGTGGATGAATTTCATTGCGCAGAACTCGCAGGTAAAACGGGGACGCCATACTGCCGCAAGCGCCCGTGCATCGCCAGCGACTGCAGCTTTTCCCGTCGTATCGCCGTCATTTGCTCCTTATGAAATCACTGCTCAATCATCTTCCCCGTTTGTTGGCGTTATTCCAGCGCTATCCCGGCCTGGTAGCGCTGTTCGGCTTCTGCTCGGGAGTGGCCAGCTTCCTGCTGGTGGATCGTCAGGCCCATCTGGCTAAGGTGCTGGGTGTGGTGCTGCTGGTCAGCTGGATCTGGCTGCTGCTGGAAAATCTGCTGCGCGAACGCATTGCCCGCCGCTTTGGCTTCGAGTTGCCTCTGCCGCTGCTGCGCTACGGCACCCAGATAATCCATCAAGAAAGCCTGTTTTTCGTTCTGCCGTTCTTCATCATCACCACTACCTGGAACAGCGGGCAGCTATTGTTCAGCGGCCTGTTGGCGCTGGCTGCGCTAGTCTCGATCATCGATCCGCTTTACTTTCGTTGGCTGGCTCCGCGCCGCTGGTTGCTGCTGATAATGCACAGCCTGGCACTGTTTGCCGTATTGCTCACTGCCCTGCCAATCATCTTTCATCTAAGCACACCTCAGAGCTATTACCTGGCCCTGGCCACTGCGACGCTGCTGGCACTACCAAGCCTGCCCGGACTGATCGGCGGAGCTGGCTGGCCTCGGATTCTGCTCTTGGCTGTACTGCCACTATTACTGGCCAGCGGCGGCTGGTTGGCACGGGTATGGGTTCCACCAGCAACCCTGTGGCTGACCGAAGTGGCCATTAGTGATCGCTTCGACGGTGCCCTCCGCACGCCCGGGCGCAGCCTGAAGCAGATTAGCAGCGACCAGTTGCGGGCCGACGGGCTCTACGCCTACACCGCCATCAATGCTCCGCGCGGACTGAACGAACGCATCTATCATGTGTGGCAGCACAACGCTCGCGAGGTCGATCGCATTGCACTGAACATTCACGGCGGCCGTGAACAGGGTTATCGCGCCTGGACACACAAGCGGCACTTTCCGCCCAAGCCAACAGGACAGTGGCAGGTGCGAGTGCTGACCGAGGCCGGACAGATGATCGGCGTACTGCGCTTCGAGGTGGTGGCGCCTTAGCGATGCGCTTGGCGCCAGGCCGAGGGGGACTGCCCGAAGTGATTGCGAAAGGCCCGGGAGAAGGCAGCCTGATCCGCATAGCCGAGCACGTCGGCGAGCAGCGTCAACGGCATATTGGAGGCCTGCACGTACCAGCCGGCGTGATCCATCTTTACCTGATGTACCAGTTGCCTGAAGCACAGCCCCTCTTCCAGCAGGCGCCGCTGTAATGTACGCGGGTGTAAGTCAAGCAGTTTGGCGATGTGTTCCAGAGAATGCTGACGCACGCCCAATGTCTGAGCGATCAGGCTGCGCACCTGTAGTTCCAGATTCTGCTGCAGGCTTTCCAGCAGACTCTTCAAGTAGCCGTCGAGCCGCTGCGTCTGCGCCTTGGCCATCGACAGTACCGGGCGCTGCAACACGCGGGCGTCATATATCAGACCGTCATGCTCCTGATCGAAGTAGACCTCACACCCCAGATACTGGCGATAACTGGCGCGCGCTGCCACAGGGCTGTGGCTGAAGGTCACCCGCAGCGGACGCAAATCCCCCCCGCCCATGGATTGCACCATCCGGGCGTAGGCGGCGATGGCCATTTCCCGGTAGTACTGCGCTCCCTCCAGGGCAAAAAAGTGCTCGATGCGCAGGATCTGCACTTGGCCATTGAGTGGCACCAGACGCCAGTGTTCTGCTTTGTTGTGTAGTGCCAGATAGCGCTGAGCTGCGGTGAAGGCTGACTGCAGATCCGTCTCGCGCACCAGCAGACGACCAAGCAGACCGAGCATCTCCAGATTCTGGTGGCTAGCCACGCGCAAGCCAAGATCTGCACAGTCAAGACAGCTTGCTGCTTCGGCCAACAGACGAATCAACTGCTCGATGCGAATCATCCGGTCGCCATCTGCCAGTGCCGTCGGATCCAGCCCAACTCTCTCCAGCAGCGCCGTCAGGTCACCACCCAGCCGGGCAATCTCCTCCGGCAAGCCAGTCAGTGCAGCACTGCGTACCTCGTAGCGAATGGACATGCAAGCTCCTCCGGCAGTTGGCAAGAAGGTGCCAACTCTGTCGTCTCATGACAAGTCGAAGAAACCACGGCCTACTACCCTGACAGCACAACAACAAGAGTCGAGGCTATTGCCATGTCCAGCTATGACCTGATCATCCAGGGCGGCCGCTATTTCGACGGCAGCGCTGCCCCCTCTGCCATCCGTAGTCTGGCGATCAAGGACGGACGCATCTCCTTGATCAGCGCCGAGCCACTGGATGCAGGCCTGGCCAAACGGGTAATCGACGCCCGGGGCAAGTGGATCACCCCGGGCTTCCTAGATACCCATACCCATTATGACGCCGAGCTGATGGTCGCCCCGGCGCTGTCCGAATCGGTGCGTCATGGTGTAACCACAGTGCTGGTGGGAAGTTGCTCATTGAGCATGGTCTGCAGCGAGGCCGAGGACGCTTCGGACATCTTCACCCGGGTGGAGACCGTACCGCGCGAGAAGGTGCTGCCAATTCTGCGCGAGCGCAAGAGCTGGAGCACTCCTCGACAATGGCGCGAGTTCGTCGAACGGCAGCCGCTCGGTCCCAATCTGATCAGTTTCCTCGGCCATAGCGACCTGCGCGTCTCCGTCATGGGCCTGCATCGCGCCACGGATCGCCAGGTAGTCCCCAGCGAGGCAGAAATGCGGCGCATGGAAAAGCTCCTTACCGAGGCGCTGGACTGCGGCTTCCTCGGGCTTTCTACCATGTGCCTGAAGTGGGACAAGATTGATGGCGACCGTGAGTGGTCGAAGAGTCTGCCCAGCACTTACGCCCGCTGGAGAGAAGTGAAACGCCTCAACCGTCTGTTGCGCCAGCGCGGCCGTGTACACCAGGGCGCACCGAATGCTGCCAACCCGTTGCAGATCACTCGGTATCTGGGACAGGCCATCGGCCTGTTGCGCAAACCGCTGAAAACCACCCTGATCTCCCTGCTCGACCTCAAGGGCAACCGTAGCCTGGCGCTCCTCGCCCGCCTCTCCGGCTGGCTGACCAACCGTCTCGGTGGCGACTTCCGCTGGCAATTGTTGCCGACGCCATTTGCTATCTATGCCGATGGCATGGACGTGGTGCTGTTCGAGGAGTTCGGCGCCGGCGAGATGGCACTGGATCTCAAGGATCAAATCGAGCGCAACAAACTGCTGCAGGACAAGAAGTATCGACGCACCTTCCGCAGGTTTTACTCGGACAAGCTGTCGCCACGGGTCTGGCAACGCGATTTTGGCGATGCAGTGATCCTAGGCTGCCCGGACACCTCACTGATAGGCCGCAATTTTGCCGAGGTGGCGCGCGAACGCGGCCTGCATGTGGTCGATCTGTTTCTCGACATGGTGGTGCAGTACGGCCGCCAACTGCGCTGGTTCACCGTAATCGGCAATCACCGCAAGGAAAAGCTGCGGCGTATGGTGCAAAGCCCGAACACGCTGATCACCTTCTCCGACGCCGGTGCACATATTCGCAACATGGCTTTCTACAACCTGCCACTGCGCTTTCTCAAGCTGGTCAAGGAAAGCCATGACGAGGGCCAGCCGGTGATGAGCCTGGAACGTGCCGTGCACCGCCTTACCGGCGAGCAGGCCGACTGGCTCGGCATCGAGGCTGGCTATATTCGTCCGGGCGACCGTGCCGACCTGGTGGTGCTCGATCCAAACGGACTGCAGCAGGATCTGGAGCGAGAAAACTGGGACGAGATGCAGGGCTTCGGCATCCAGCGCATGGTCTGCCGAAACCCTGGTTGTGTCAGTCATGTACTGGTAAATGGCCGTCTGGCGGTGGATGACGAGCAGATCGTTCCCGAACTGGGTCACGAGCGCGGCTTCGGGCAGTTCCTGCCGGCCCGCTGATCCGCCTACGCAAGAGCGCACGGCGGTGGTAGCATGCGCGCCCCATGCAGCTCGCAGAACTGAATCAGCGCCTCGCCGACCTCGGCGCCAAACCCCGGCACATTGGGCGGATAACCCGTGCCTGGCTGCTGGGCAAGCCACTGGATACCGGCACCCGCCATCAGAAGACCGAAAACTTCCTGCCGTTATCCGTCCGTCAGGCCCTGCCGACCCTTGCCGGGGAGTTGGACGGTCTGGCGCGCCTGCGCTCCGAACATCCGGGCGCCGACGGCTCGGCCCGTCTGCTGGTGGAGCTGGCCGACAAGCAGATGGTCGAAAGCGTGCTGCTGCCACGCGACGGCCTGTGCATCTCCAGCCAGGTCGGCTGTGCGGTGGGCTGCGTATTCTGCATGACCGGCAAGAGCGGTCTTTTGCGCCAACTCAGCAGTGCCGAAATGGTTGCCCAGGTAGTTCTGGCCAGACGCCTGCGTCCGGTCAAAAAAGTGGTGTTCATGGGCATGGGCGAGCCGGCACACAACCTCGACAACGTGTTGGAGGCCATTGACCTGTTGGGCACTGAAGGTGGTATCGGTCACCGCAATCTGGTGTTTTCCACCGTAGGCGATCCACGTGTTTTCGAGCGCCTGCCGCAGCAGCAGGTGCGCCCTGCCCTGGCGCTGTCGCTGCATACCACCGATGCCGAGCTGCGCCGGCAGTTGCTGCCCAAGGCGCCGCGTATCGACCCTGAGGAGCTGGTAGAACTGGGCGAGGCCTACGCCCGGGCCATTGATTACCCCATCCAGTACCAGTGGACGCTGCTGCGCGGCATCAACGACAGCCAACAGGAGATGGATAACCTGCTGCGCCTGCTCAAGGGCAAGTTCGCCGTACTCAATCTGATCCCCTACAACAGTCTGCAAGACGATGAGTTCCAGCGTCCGGACGGTGACCGTATCGTGCAGATGGTGCGCTATCTGCACAGCCGCGGCGTATTGACCAAAGTGCGCAACTCAGCCGGGCAGGATGTCGATGGTGGCTGCGGCCAACTGCGTGCCCGCGCTGCCGGACTGGTCGTACAGCGGCGCTCATCGCCGCTGGCGGATCGCACCTGAGACGCCCCGAATATCAAAACGGGCTCAAGAAGCCTTGC
Organism: Pseudomonas sp. NCCP-436; assembly: GCF_019656335.1. Classification (GTDB taxonomy): domain Bacteria; phylum Pseudomonadota; class Gammaproteobacteria; order Pseudomonadales; family Pseudomonadaceae; genus Aquipseudomonas. Next base: position 19,190 of record NZ_BPLZ01000004.1, read on the forward strand.
GCCGGCCCGATACAGTAGACAGGGACACCCTCAATCAAGGCACAATGCCATCATTCTAATGGCATGCTATACAACAATAACTGCAGGGATGCAGAGCCCGTCGTACTGATGCGTCAGGAGCATTCAATGAAAATTGCCCATAAGGTTGGCATCGCTGCTGCCACCGTGCTGTTTCTTACCACCAGTCTGTTGTCGCTGTCCCAGGTCGGACAGGTACGCGACACCCTGCGCACGCAGGCCGAGTCGAGCATTACTGCCTCAAGCAACGCACTGGCCAGACAGATTGAAAACTGGCTAAACGCCAAACTGCGTTTGATGGATATGATGTCCCAGGCCATCGACAGCAACTACAGCCCGGAAGAGAACCAGCGCATCTTCGATCTGCCGCTGCTAAAGAACGAGTTCATTCTGGTATTCGGAGCACTGGAAAGTGATGGCAAACCAATCAAGAACTCCGAACACTGGAAGCCCAGCCCGGACTGGGACGGGCGCAAGCGCCCCTGGTACAACCTGGGCAAGGAAAATCGTCAGGCCATGCTGACCGAACCCTATGTGGACTCCACTACGGGCGAGATCCTCATCTCGGCGGTAGCCCGGATCAGCGATAGCGGCCGCTTCCTCGGCGTATTCGGCGGCGACATCCGCCTGCAGTCGGTGGCCGATGCCGTTAACACCCTGGATTTCAATGGCGCCGGTTACGCGTTTCTGCTCAGTCGATCCGGCAACATCATTTCCCACCCCGACGCCAGCTATAACGGTAAGCCGATCAGCGAGCTGTTCGCCGGCAAAACTCCGACACTGCAGCAGCAGCTGCAGGAAGCGAGCAACGGCACTCAGGATTTGCTGATTTCCTTTACGCCATTGCCAAATCTGCACGGCATGGACTGGTATATCGGTGTAGTTCTGGACGAAGACCTGCTGATGGCAGAGGCTGACCGGCTGACTTGGCTGGCGGTGATCGGCACCATCATTGGCGTAATCATCAGTCTGCTGGTGCTTGGTGTGCTGATGGGACGTCTGCTACGCCCGCTGTCCCAGCTCAGTGACTCACTGCACGAAATCAACAACGGTGAAGGCGATCTGACCCGCCGTCTGGCCATTACCAGCCAAGACGAAATCGGCGAGCTGTCCGGCGAGTTCAACCGTTTCCTCGAGACGCTGCAGAAGCTGATCGGCGATGTCATGGGAAGTTCACAGCAAGTGCGTGCAAGTACCGCTCTGACCTCCAATGAATCGGAGCAGGCCGCTCGCCGCCTGCAAGAACAGCTGCAAGAGCTGGATCAGTTGGCTACTGCCATGCAGGAAATGGCCTCTACAGCCGAAGAGGTGGCACGCAATGCTCAGGCCGCAGCCCAGGCTGCGGTAGCCGCCAACGAAGAGACCGAAAACGGCGTGCGCGTAGTATCTCAGTCCAGTGCAGCAATCCGTCATCTGGCCGATGAAATGGATGAAACCAGCCATGCCATCAATGAGCTCTCCAAGCTCAGCCACAATATCGAGTCGATTCTTCAGGTAATCACCAGCATTGCCGAGCAGACCAACCTGCTGGCACTTAACGCGGCTATCGAAGCAGCCCGAGCGGGTGAATCCGGCCGAGGTTTCGCCGTGGTGGCCGATGAGGTGCGCTCGCTGGCCTCGCGCACGCAACAGGCCACCCAGGAGATCCGTCAGATGATTGATCAGCTGCAAGGTGGCGTGCAGCAGGTAGAAAACCGGATGCAGCAGAGCCGTGATGCTGCCAGTCGCACTGCCGAAGAAGCTGGAGCTGCCAATGACATGCTCGGACGGATCCGCGATGCCATCACCCGCATCAACGATATGAACCTGCAGATTGCAACCGCTGCCGAGGAGCAGAGCGCTACCACCGAGGAGATTAACCGTAATACCACCAATATTCGCGACATTAGCCACGAGTTGGCCGGTGGCGCCGAGCAGCAGGTGCGTCAATGCTCGGTAATGGTGGATCAGGTAGGTCAACAGGATCGCTTGCTGGGCCGCTTCAAGGTCTGATCGACTTGCAAATCGTGAAAACGAGAGAGCCCCGCTTTGTGCGGGGCTCTCTCGTTCCAGCTATGGATCAACGACCACTCTTGACTCGGGTCCAAAGGCGGGTACGGATACGGTCGATATCCTTGGGCATGGCTTCCAGAGCGTACAGCTTGCTCATGACTTCCTGTGGCGAATAGACCGTCGGATCGTTCAGCAGCGCAGGTTCGACATAGGCATCGGCCGCCGTATTGGCATTGGGATACTGCACAAAGTTGGTGATAGCACCGATCACCTCGGGCTTGAGCAGGTAATTGATGAAGGCGTAGGCGGCGTCCTCATTGGGGCTGTCGGCGGGAATCGCGATCATGTCGAACCACACCGGGGTGCCCTCCTTGGGTATTACATACTCGATTTGCATGCCGTTGCCAGCTTCCTTGGCGCGATTGGCGGCCTGCATGATGTCGCCGGAAAAACCGACAGCCAGGCAGATTTCACCGTTAGCCAGATCCGCTACATACTTCGAGGAATGGAAATAACGGACACTCTTGCGCATCTCCAGCAATAGCGCCTCGGCCTTGCTGTAGTCGTCCTTGTTCAGACTGTGATGCGGCAGTCCCAGATAATGCAGCGCCATAGGGATCAGTTCGGGGCCGTTGTCCAGGATGGCCACACCACAATCGGCCAGCTTGCTCAGATGTTCGGGATTGAACAATACCTCCCAGGAGTCCACTACATAGTCGTCGCCGAGTGCAGCACGAACCTTGTCGACGTTGTAGCCGATACCCCCGGTACCCCAGAGATAGGGAATGCCGTAGACGTTGCCCGGATCATTGGCTTCCAGAACCTTGAGCAGTTGCGGATTGAGGTTCTCGTAGCCCTCCAGGCGGCTGCGGTCGAGCGGCTTGAATGCGCCGCCCTTGATCTGCCGGGCCATAAAGTGGTTGGACGGGAACACCACATCATAACCACTACGGCCGGCCATTAGCTTGGCATCGAGCGTTTCGTTGCTGTCGAATACATCGTAATGCACGCTCAGGCCGCTATCACGCTCGAAGTTCTTGACGGTGTCAGGCGCAACATAGTCGGTCCAGTTGTACACGCGTACATCAGCGGCCTGCGCGCTTGCGGCGGCCATCAGACTCAGGGCAAAGACTTTCTTAAACATTGAGACCTCGGTTCTTTTTGTTAGGCAGGTACAAGGCAAGCAAAGTGGATAGGCAGCCCGCGATCAGAAGGTGCCTGGCCGGTGCTTCTACTTGAAGATCAGCACGTAGCTCTTACGTACGGTCTCGTGGATATCCCAGATACCAGTGGTATTGGCCGGCATCATCAGTGCGTCGCCAGCGTTGATTTCCATAGGCTCGCCACCGTCCGGAGTGAAGGTGCAGCGCCCGCTGATGAAATGGCAGAACTCCTGCTGTACGATCTGCCGCCGCCAGCGCCCCGGAGTGCACTCCCAGATGCCTGTCTCGACCTGATCATCACGCTTCACGCTGGTGGTAGAGGCCACGGCTACAGGCTCGCCGAGCGGAACGGCTACGGGATTGGACTCGTCAAGGACGATGTGCTGTGTGTCACGAAAGTGGGTGATATTCATAGCTACTCCAGGTCAACCAACCTTCCATGTCATCAGTGCTTCCATGCGTTCGGCCAAGGTTTGTGCCAGACGCCGGCGCCATACCGGGCTGTTCGGATTGGCCAGCACCCGATCCTCATGAACGAAGCTGCGGATGATGGCGTTGTACCCCAGCCAGCGGCAGGGCTCCGGCTCCCAGCGGCGAAGGCTGGAAATCGGGCTGTCAGTAATGACCCAGGGATGCTGCAGCAACTCGCTGTCGCGCCCCAGGATCAGATCGGCCAGGGTGCGCCCGGCCAGATTGGTCGCACCGACGCCTTCGCCACCATAGCCACCGGCCATGGCAATGCGGCTACGGCAATCGCGCAGCATGTGGGGTTGGAAACGTCGAGCCATACCCAGGTTGCCGCCCCAGGCATGGGTAAGGCGAACGTCACGCAATTGCGGAAACAGCTCACCGAGCAGATAGCGGCGCAACTCGCGCTCGTCCTGAGTCAGATTGAAATCGCTGCGCAGCCGGCCGCCAAAGCGATAGCCTCCACGTGCGCCAAAGACCAGGCGGTCGTCCAGAGTACGCTGCCCATAGGTCACCTGTCGGCTGAACTCGCTGAAGGCCTGGCCGCGTTCCAGACCGATTCCGGCCCATACCTCGGCTGGTAGCGGCTCGCTGGCGACGATCAGGCTTTGCACCGGCAGCACGTGATCGTTCAGTGGTGGCAGCGTGGGAGAATATCCCTCCACGGCGGGTACGACCCAGTCGGTGCGAACCCGGGCAGCAGCCGTGTGCAACAGACCAGGCTGCCAATCGATGACTGGGCTGCGCTCGAAAATCTGCACCCCCATGGCTTCCACACAGCGGGCCAGGCCGCGCACCAGGCGGGCCGGCTGAATGGTGGCGCAGTGCGGGCTGTAAACCGCGCCATAGGCATTGTCCAGCCGCAGCTGCTGCATCAACTGGTTCGGCTCCAGCCAGCGATAGTCTTCTTCGCCCAGTCCCAGCCCACGCAGCTCGGCCAGATATTCGCGCAGCCGTACGTCCTGCTCCGGATAACGTGCGGCACAGTACAGCACACCGCCCTTGCGCAGGTCGCAGTCGATACCTTCGGCGGCAGTCACCCGTGCCACTTCGTCTGGAATAGCATGCAACAAGTCAAAGGAAGCTCGGCGCACGGACGGTGGTAGGCCGGCGAGTAAACGATCTTCGCCGAGCAGGTTGCCCATCAGCCAGCCACCGTTGCGCCCCGAAGCTCCGAAGCCGGCGGTTTCGGCTTCGATAACCACCACGTGCAGGCCAGGGGCCTGGCGTTTGAGGTAATAGGCTGTCCACAGTCCGGTGAAGCCGGCACCGATGATCGCCACATCGGCGTCCAGGTCGTTTTGCAGTGACGAACGGGCCTGCAGCGGATCCTCAAGCTGATCCATCCATAAACTGACATTGCGCCAGGAAGTCATCCTCGCCTCCATCGGTATTCAATGGCGCAAGGCTATTAGCGAGGCTCAATGGCTGTCTTGTGCGCGTGCCCGCGAGGAAATTTGCTTGAGATAGGCCTTGGGCGACAGGCCGGTATGGCGGCGAAAACAGTTGTAAAACGCCGACAGAGAGTTGAACCCGGCAGCAAAAGCCAGCTCATCAACCCGTTTGAGATCGCTGCCGGCCTGCAGTTCATCAAGCAGATACTGCAGACGAGCACGGTTGACATAGCGGTAGAAACTTTCGCCCAGAACCTGGTTGAGCAGATGGGAAATCTGGTTGCGGCTATAGCCGGTGGCTGTGGCCACCTGCTGCAGGTTCAGCTCGGCATCGAGAAAAGGCTTGCTGTTCTGGAAGTATTCCTGGAGATCGCGTGCCATCTGCTGCAACTGGCGCGGAGACAGACCAAGACGGCTGATCGCCGAACGTCCAGTGAAACCTCCTTCTCGGCCACAGACTTCGCGCACCAGAGTGGCGTACTCGTTGATTCTCCAGATCAGCCCGTCACGAACAGTAATCGCTTCGCCCGTACGGAAGGTTACCAGCCCCTCGCCGCCCAGCAGGCTTATACGAAACTGGATGAAGGCGGTATGACCATCGATGCGGATACGATCCACATGCTCAAGCAATTCGCCCGGGCGCTGCGGCAAGTTGTTCTCAACATACTCGCGCAAATCATCGAGGCGCATGCAGCGCTGCTGGTAGAAGTCGTTGTACTCGATGTCCGGGTGATACAGCGCCATCACCGCTTCCAGGTCGCGGCGCTTCCAGCTTTCGTGGTAACGCAGAATGGTTTCGCGCGTGCGCTCGGTCTGCGCCGCATCGTCGGCAAAGAGGTCGTCGGCAGACATAGTCGTTCGCTAACAAAAGGTAATGATGTCTCGCTTCACGGCATAAGGCATCCAGCGGCCTATTCCTTCAGCGCCTAGACTATAAAGAGATGCGTGCCGATCAGAGGATATGCCATGAATCGAGACGAAGATCAAAAACCGCTGAGTTTTCTGGAGATGCTGCAAAGCGTGCTGGCTGCAGCGCTTGGTGTGCAAAGCGGGAAAAACCGCAGCCGCGATTTCAGTCGCGGCAAGCCTGCACACTTCATCCTGCTCGGCGTAGGCTTCACCAGCTTGTTCGTCCTGCTATTGCTGGGCCTGGTCAAACTGATTCTGCACTTGGCAGCAAGTTGATCATTCCAACAGAGCATCAATGGAGCAGGCGTAGCGCTGCGCGCCCGGATTATGCACCATGCTGAAACGAGTAAAGTCAAGATTCAGTCGGGGCTGCCGCAGGCGTCGAGCCAGACGTGCAGCCTGCTGCGCATCAATCAGCCGTAACAGTTCGGCCGTTTGATCCTTACCGCCGCGCTCTGCGAAGTCCATACCGTGGGCATGGTCGTGAAGCATGGCCAGAGCGCAGCTACCCAGCAGGAAGTGGCCGCTGGCAAGAACCTCAATGCGGCCGTCGGCGCGGGCCTTGAGTACACGCTGAGAGTTATTCAGGGCAGTGTAATGCAGTGAGCGCCCCTGTTCATGCGCCGCTTGCATAACACCAAAAGCCATTTCGTCGTTGGCCGACCAGACAAGGCTAACCTCGGGATAGCGGTGCAACAACCGGCTCGCCTGCTCGTAGGCACGCTGCTGCTTCCATTCACCATACAAAGCCTGGACCAACCGCACGTGCGGCGCTTCATCGAGAGCCCGCTGTAGCCCTTCCAGGCGAAGGGTTGCTGAAGGAGTCTGTTTGATACCGGTAAAGGCGAGCATTTGAGCAGGCTGGCCCTGAGCCAGTTCGACCAGCGCACGGCCCATCTGGTAACCAGCCTGCTCATCATTGGGTACCAGGCTGCCGATCCAGTCGGCATAGCGCTCCCGACTTCTGCCGACAATCTCCAGTTGCTCCTGGTTCAGGGTATTGTGCAGGGCGAACAGTTTGATTCCACTATCGGCATACAGGCGCAGGATTTCCGGAGCGCTAAACTGCTCATTGGTGAAAATCAGGTAGTCGGGGCGCTCAGTCTCCCCCAGCACCTGCCGAGCATGATTCATCAGTCTTGCGGTGTCTCGCTCGCCATGAAGTACCCGAAACTTGATGCCAAGATCCTCGGCCGCTTCGTGCATATAGCGTGTGTAATCGACCCAGAAGCGTTCGTGACTGAAGCCGGGGTTCAAAAAAACAACGGAAATCGGGCGTTCCAGCGCTGCCAGAACCGGGGACATCATCCCCAGGATGGCCAACAGCCCCACCATACACTTGATCACCGGCACTGCCTCCCTACTCGAAAGGGCAGTATACGGTGATCTGCAGGCGGAAGCCGCCCCCGTTGTGTCTTTCGGTACAGTTAGCGCCCGCTGACCCAAAATACCGCCGTGCTGACTGCAATTAGAATCAGGAACAGGATCGCCCAGGCATCGACGACGCTGTCGCGGTTACCAGCATCTCCGTGATCGTTCATGCTTTTCCTCCGCTCTGTTCATTTCATTCAAGGAAACCGGCATCGTACCTAAGGCAGTAAAGACCAGCCTGATGCTGTCCTCAAGCCGAGTCAGTTGAAAGCGGCAGGCTTATTACCAAATGAACAAGCCATATATTCAAACTTCACTTTTACGCATAAAGCCGAACTGGTATGGTGCGCACGCTTCGTAGCCTGACGAGGCGCGCGGTCGTGCGCGCGGATTAGCAGTAGCCTGATAACAGGATTCTTATGTACGTATATGACCAGTACGATCAGAAGATCGTCGAGGATCGCGTCAAGCAATTCCGCGATCAAACCCGTCGCTATCTCGCCGGAGAGCTGAGCGGCGAGGAGTTCCGCCCTCTGCGCCTGCAAAATGGCCTCTACATTCAGCGGTACGCCCCGATGCTGCGAGTCGCAGTGCCCTACGGACTGCTGTCTTCAGCCCAGGTACGTATGCTGGCGAAGATCGCGCGCGACTACGACAAGGGCTATGCGCACATCAGCACTCGACAGAACGTTCAGTTCAACTGGCCGGATCTGGAGGACGTGCCGGAGATTCTCGCCGAGCTGGCGAGCGTACAGATGCATGCCATCCAGACCAGCGGCAACTGCATCCGCAACACCACCACGGATCAGTTTGCCGGTGTGGCCCGCGACGAACTGATCGATCCGCGCCCGTGGTGCGAGCTGATCCGTCAGTGGTCGACTTTCCATCCGGAATTCAGCCACCTGCCGCGCAAGTTCAAGATCGCTGTCAATGGAGCCGTCCATGACCGCGCGGCCATTGAGGTTCACGACATCGGCCTGGAGGCAGTGAAGAATGCTGCTGGTGAACTGGGCTTCCGCGTTTCTGTAGGCGGTGGCCTCGGTCGAACTCCGATCGTCGGTAGCTTCATCAACGAATTCCTGCCCTGGCGTCATCTGTTGAGCTATCTCGACGCCATCCTGCGCGTATACAACCGCTACGGTCGTCGCGACAACAAGTACAAGGCACGTATCAAAATCCTGGTCAAGGCGCTGACGCCCGAAGTCTTCGCCGAGCGGGTTGAAGCCGAGTGGGCCCACCTCAAGGATGGACCAAATACGCTGACCGAAGCCGAGATCTCGCGCGTTGCAGCCCACTTCACGGATCCGGACTACCTGAGCCTGCAAGACGAAGATGCCCTACTCACCGAGCTTGATGCCGAGCACCCGGGCTTCGCCCGCTGGCGTCAGCGCAATACTTTCGCCCACAAGCAGCCCGGCTACGTGGCGGTGACCCTGTCACTGAAAACCACCGGCGTGGCTCCCGGCGATGTCAGTGACAAGCAACTCGACGCTATTGCCGATCTGGCCGACCGCTACAGCTTCGGCGAAGTACGCAACAGCCATAATCAGAACATGATCCTGGCCGACGTCGAGCAGCGTCAGCTGTTTACCCTGTGGAACGAGCTGCGCGAGTTAGGCCTGGCCACACCAAATATCGGCCTTTTGACTGACATGATCTGCTGTCCGGGCGGCGACTTCTGTTCGCTCGCCAACGCCAAGTCGATTCCGGTGGCTGAGGCAATCCAGCGCCGCTTCGATGATCTCGACTATCTGTTTGACATTGGCGAAATCGACCTGAATATCTCGGGTTGCATGAACGCTTGCGGTCATCACCATGTCGGCCATATCGGTATTCTCGGCGTCGACAAGAAGGGCCAGGAGTTCTATCAGGTATCACTGGGCGGCAGCGCCGGACGCGATGCTGCTCTGGCACAGATCCTCGGGCCATCCTTTGCCCAGGATGACATGCCCGACGTAATCGAGAAAATCATCAAGGTTTACGTGGAACGCCGCAGTGAAGAGGAAAGCTTCCTCGACACCTACCGCCGTATCGGTATCGACCCGTTCAAGGAGCGCGTCTATGCAGCGAATCATTAAGAACGGCCAGGTCGTCGACGAGACCTGGCAACTGTTGTCTCGGGATGTAACGTTAAACGACATCCCCAATTGCGGGGACCTCATCGTGCCATTACCATTATGGCGTGAACATGCTCACGCGCTTCAGGCCCGTGATGGCGGCCTGGGCGTGTGGCTTGCTGCCGGAGAGGAAGTCGAGGAAATTGTCGATGACCTCGAGCACTTCCAGGTTGTGGCTCTGGAGTTCCCCAGCTTTACCGATGGGCGGCACTCCTCCAGCGCTTACCTGCTGCGCACCCGCTATGGCTACAAGGGCGAGTTGCGTGCCATTGGCGACATCTTGCGCGACCAGCTGTTTGCCCTGCGCCGAGTCGGTTTTGATGCCTTCGCTCTGCGAGCAGACAAGGATCCCTACGATGCCCTGAAAGCCTTCGAGGACTACAGTGAGGTGTACCAGGCGTCGGCGGATCAGCCTGTTCCCCTGTTCCGTCGTCGCGGCTGATTGCTGCGACGGCTTTGATTTGAGCCTGTTGCAGGCTCAATGAGAAAAGCCCTGCTCTTTCGAGCAGGGCTTTTCTGTGTTAGCTGCGCCCTAATCTCAGTGCATGGGTAGCTCAACCTCACTGAACAGCTCTTCCAGCTCAGACTTGTTCGAACACTGAACGGCCCTGGCCAACATCTCACGATTGAGATGCGGAGCAAAGCGCTCGATAAAATCGCACATAAAGCCACGCAGAAAAGTACCGCGACGGAAGCCGATCTTGGTAATGCTGGGCTCGAAAAGCTCGTCGGCATCGAGCACTACCAGATCTGCGTCGAGCTTCTCATCGACAGCCATCTTGGCCACGATGCCTACGCCCAGGTTCAGTCGCACATAGGTCTTGATTACGTCCGCATCAGCCGCAGTGAACACAACCTTGGGAATCAGGCCGCGCTGGCTGAAGGCCTCGTCGAGCTTGGAGCGCCCGGTGAAGCCGAAGACGTATGTCACGATGGGGTGCTCAGCCAGCGCTTCCAGCGTCAGTTTCGGCAGTTTGCTCAGCGGATGCCCCTGCGGTACTACCACGCAGCGGTTCCAGCGGTAGCACGGCATCATGATCAAATCGTTAAACAGCTCCAGGCCCTCGGTGGCGATAGCAAAGTCGACACTGCCGTCGGCAGCCATCTCGGCAATCTGCGTTGGGGTGCCCTGATGCATGTGCAGTGCCACATCCGGATACTGACGGATAAAGGCACTGATCACCGGCGGCAGTGCATAACGCGCCTGGGTATGGGTGGTAGCGATGGAAAGGGTTCCCTTCTTCTCGTTAGAGAATTCCTGAGCAATTTGCTTGATGTTCTCAACCTTGCGCAGAATTTCCCCGGCTGTGCTGATGATCCGCTCGCCAGCTGGCGTGACGCGCGTCAGGTGCTTGCCACTACGGGCAAAAACCTCCACACCCAACTCATCCTCGAGCAAGCGGATTTGCTTACTGATACCCGGCTGGGAGGTGTAGAGGCTCTGAGCAGTAGCCGATACGTTGAGATCGTGATGCGCAACCTCCCAGATGTAGCGCAGTTGCTGAAGCTTCATAGATTTCCCTCAAAGCAGTAATAAGCCGTCGAAACTGTTGGCCCAGGGACACTCTTCCTTGTCAACTGCCATACGCTGCCATGGGGGCTGACGAGGCCGCTGGGAGCCGGACCATACGATGGGCTTATATAACCATAAATCTGGTTATTTAGGACAATCTAGATCATTTATATATTTTCTAACCTAAACTCCATTGTGGATGCGATGCTGCGGCATTGGCACCAGATAAACCGGCACTTCGCACAGCTGGATCAAGCGCGCCGCCGTACGCCCCAGTGGAACAACCAGCTCGGCCCCATGACTATGACTGCCGATAACCAGCAGATCCACACCCAGCTTCTGCACCTGCTCCAGGATCACCACAGGCGGATCACCTTGCAGTACATGTACCGCTCGAATCAACCAGGGATCCTGCTGAACCTCACTCAGCTCGTCCTGAAAACCTTCCAGCACCCGCTGCTCAATGCTGGCCATTACCGTATCTAGACCTCCCCGGCGTAGATCATTCATGGTGCCTTCGTCCAGATAGGTCTGCAGCACGGAGTCAGCAAACAGCCCCATCGGCTCCACCGCATGCACTACGTACAAGTCGGCCTTGAAACTACGGCTCAACGTCAGCGCATGCTGCAGCACATAGGAGGTATATAGCCCCAGATCGGTGGCATAGAGTATGGAGCGGATCACCGCGGCCTCCTGACTGCTTCAGGCCCCTCTTTGAGCTTAGCAGGACGCTGGATAAAGCAAGTTGGAAGGCATTATTTAGGACGAATGGCTATAAAGCTGCAGAAGGTGGACTGCCTTCCGGTTCGTAAAGGATTGCCGGCCTCCAACAGCATCTCAAGGCGATGGTTCGTTACTTATTCCGTGCGGTACGTGACCTGTGGCCACAACCTGGCGGGCCCTTTCGCAATGTCCACTCTGATCGTCAAAGAAAACATCGGCGGCAAAAGCCTCAAGGATTGCCGACTTATCCAGTCCGCCAAGGAAGAAGGACTCATCCAGGCGTATGTTCCATTCGCGCAGGGTGCGGATTACCCGTTCGTGAGCGGGAGCCGAGCGAGCGGTAACCAGCGCGGTACGGATCGGGCAGTCGTCCTCCGGAAACTCCTGCTGGAGACTGTGAAGGGCAGACAGGAATGGTTTGAACGGCCCTCCTGGCAGTACCTGTCTCGCCGCTTTGCGCTCATGATGCTGAAAGGCATGCAGGCCACCGCTCTGATAGACGCGTTCAGAATCATCGGAAAACAGCACCGCATCGCCGTCAAAGGCGATACGCAGCTCGTTACTACTGGCCCGCCGACTGCCGCCGGATAGCAGCGTGGCAGCGCCGAAACCGGCCTTCAGTGCGTTACGTACATCGTCGGCGTGGGTGGAAAGAAATAGATGGCAGCCAAAGGCCGCCAGATAGGGATCGGGACTGCGCCCGCCGACAAAGGCAGCTCGCGAGATACCGAGGCCATAATGCTGGATGGAGTTGAAGGCTCGCAGGCCAGTGTCAGCACTGTTGCGCGAGACCAGAATCACTTCGACGCGCTGCTCATTCAACCGACTATTGAGGCCCAACAGCTTCTCTACCAGCAAGAAGGCATCTCCCGGCATCAGGACCTCGTCCTCATGCTCAATCTGGTAACGCCGGTAGGCTTCCACACCTTCGCTCTCGTAGACTGCGTGACTCTCACTCAGATCGAATAGCGCTCTCGAGGAAATCGCCAGCACCAGCTTGTTTCCCAACTTCTCGCTCATGCTAGACCCCTTGGCGAGCCTGAATGAAACACAGCGCCTGGTATAGAACACGTACCTTCGGCATGTCGCAACCAGCTGCGTCAGCCGCAGCTAGCGGCTCGGCATAGATGGCCTGCAACTCAGCCACGCGTCCCTGGGCGAAGTCGTGATACATGCTGGGCAGATAGTCAGGCATCCGATCAGTCGCCGACAACAGCTTTTCCGCATAGTGTGCGGGCATTCCGTAGCCCAGAGTGCGACCGGTTTGCACCACCTCCAGCATAATGTCGTAGATCAGCGAGCGGCTGACGGGATTGCCCATCAGTTGACGGGTATTGGCATCAAGCAGCACGGAAAGACCGTTATAGGGAATATTCCATACCAGCTTCTGCCAGCGCGCCTGATTCAGATCCGCCATGGCAGCGGAATCCAGACCTGCTGCCCGGAACAGACCGGCCCCCTCCTCCGTGATCCCCAGACGCTGTGGTTGGTCTGCCGGGCCTGAGTGGTAGGCCAGATTTATAGCTCCCAAGGCCTGATGCTCAATCACTCCAGGAGCACTACGGTGCACACAGATGTAGCAAAGCCCACCCAGCAGGTGCAGGTTGTCCGGTAATAGAGATCGTAGTGCATCCTCTACTGCCAGGCCGTTTTGCATTAGCACCACCTTTGCGTCTGGCGCTGCTACTTGGGCAATCAGCGGCGCCAACTCGGCATTGGCGGTGGTTTTCGCTCCGACCAGTAGCCAGTCACAGGGCGGCATATCCTCCGCCTGCCGGTAGAGTTGAACAGGCTGCAGATGCAGCGTCCCGTATACAGAGCTGTTCAGCTGAAGTCCCCGCTCGAGCACAGCCGGATACTCGCTGCGCGATAGAAAATGCACGTCATAACCGGCACGGGCCAACAGCAATCCATAGAAACCGCCAATGGCACCAGTACCGATTATGCCGATACGCAGCCTTGAAACGTCAGACATCAGGGAAGCTCCTCAGCCGGGCGGGTCAAAGCCTCACCAATGGCAGTAGCAAGATCATCAGAAAGTAATCGACATTGCACGGGCCCCATGAAAAAACCGTCACGCACCAGGAACAGCGCGGGCAAATAAAAGACTTCGTAGCAGCTTACCAGTCCTGCGTTGCGCTCTGCGTCAATCCAGCACAGCCGTATCACCGGCAACACGATTGACGGCAGTATCTTCCGGGCTAACCGACAACTGTCACATTCCTCGCTGGTAAAAACCACAAGCGAGACGCCAGGCAGCTCGAGCAACTGATGGTCAGCATCCAGATCCGTGAGCTCCATTTGCGGGACTATACTGAATCCACAATATCAAATTGCCTCTATCGAGATCGCGACCCATGCGTAAATTCTTGCGTCATCCAAGCGACATGCCGGTGGAGCTGGTCGTACGGAAGCAGTCCCTCATCTCTGGGCAACGTCTGCACAATATCAGCCTCGGAGGGGGCGCATGCAACTCACCACGCCGTTTTCGTCGCGGTACAGCCGTGGAATTGCGAGTACCACTACTAGGCGATCAGGCTCGCTGTCCTGGTGTAATCGCCTGGTGTAAAAGCCAGAATGGCGGCTACCGTGTCGGCATCGCCTTCATCGACGAGGACAGCCTGTTTCGCGCTCGCATGATCGAACAGATCTGCCAGATCCAGCGCTACCATGATCAGTTAGAGCGGGAGTCCGGAGAAAGTCATAGCATCGAGCAATGCGCCCGACAGTGGATCGCAACGAACGCCGCCGACTACCCACACTGATACGTTGATAATCCTCAGTAGTAGTTGCCTTGAACTTAACGCCCATTGTCGTCAGGCCCGCTACGCGCTAAGGTTCGGCTCCCCCTGCACAAACTAGCTGTGCACCGCCACAGGGGATGCTGGCGGCCGGCACCCGTGACCTGACGACCTGACCCGATGAATAGCACGATAGCTGATTTACCGATCGACGACCTCAACGTCGCCTCCAATGAAACCCTGATCACTCCCGATGAACTGAAACGCGAAATCCCCCTGACTGATGCAGCTCTGAAGACTGTTGCCCATGGCCGTCAGGTGATTCGCGATATCCTCGACGGCAAGGATCACCGGCTGTTCGTGGTGGTTGGCCCCTGCTCCATTCACGATATCAAGGCAGCACACGAATACGCCAAGCGCCTTAAGGTACTGGCTGCCGAGCTTGCTGACAGCCTGTTCCTGGTCATGCGGGTGTACTTCGAGAAGCCACGAACCACGGTCGGCTGGAAAGGTCTGATCAACGACCCCTATCTGGACGACTCGTTCAAGATTCAGGACGGTCTGCATATCGGCCGCACCCTGCTGCGTGACTTGGCCGAACAGGGGCTGCCCACCGCTACCGAAGCGCTCGACCCGATTTCCCCGCAATACCTGCAGGATCTGATCAGTTGGTCCGCCATTGGCGCGCGCACCACTGAATCCCAGACTCACCGCGAGATGGCCTCAGGTCTTTCGTCAGCCGTGGGCTTCAAGAACGGCACCGACGGCGGCCTGACCGTGGCGATCAACGCACTGCAGTCGGTTTCCAGCCCGCACCGCTTCCTCGGTATCAACCAGCAGGGTGGCGTCTCCATCGTTACCACCAAGGGCAATGCCTATGGCCACGTGGTACTGCGCGGCGGCAACGGCAAGCCCAACTACGACTCGGTCAGCGTCGCCATCTGCGAACAGGAACTGGCCAAAGCTGGCATCCGCCCCAACATCATGGTCGACTGCAGTCACGCCAACTCCAACAAGGATCCGTCCCTACAACCTCTGGTGATGGAGAATGTCGCCAACCAGATCGTCGAAGGCAACCAGTCCATCGTTGGACTGATGGTAGAAAGTCACCTCGGCTGGGGCAATCAGCCGATTCCGAAGAATCTCTCCGATCTCAAATACGGCGTATCCATTACCGATGCCTGTATCGACTGGGAAACCACCGAGAAGAGCCTGCGCAGCATGCGCGACAAGCTTAAGGACGTACTCCCGGGCCGCAAGCGCGTCTGAGAGAGAAGCGGCGGCAGAGCTACCTGCCGCCGTGCTTTAGCGATTCAGCCAGCTTCCTGGCGCTGACGCCGCTCCATATAGCGCTCCACATAGGAGCAGGACGGAATCACCGTGTAGCCGTGTGTTTCGGCATAACGCAAGGCATGCTCGGTCAGAGCTGCAGCAATGCCACGCCCACGCAGAGAGTTCGGCACAAAAGTGCGATAGATATCCAGCGTCTGCTTGCCCAGATCCATGTAGGCCAGATAGGCACGATCTCCACCTACAGTCGTCACGAACTGGTGATTCGTCTGGTCATGGCTGATGGACAACGCTTCGCTCATCATCACTCCTCTTGCCGCGATCGCCGTCGCGACGCGTTCGTATTATTTGGCGGCCCTTATCAAACACGCAAGCGCTGGTCGCCTGTGGTCTATTACTGCAAGCTTAACAGGCGAGCAAGCGCTCAGGCATGAACAATTGCTACAACCACACCAAGAACGTTCGAAAATCGGCCCATCTAGCTGCCTCGTTTCACAAGGCCTTAAAAGGCTAAGCGAGCATCCCGAGAGTTTAGCCGGTGACAAAAGATGTCCAGCTAAGAGCCGCTACGCGTCTTTTCAAGTCCACCCAAGCCTTCGTTCCAGAGAAGCCGGATCTTTTTGCGGTTTTCTTGGCGACATTTCCTTAAGTAGACCGGCGACAATAAAAAAAACGCCACTCTTGCTTCGCCTCCGTTTACTTACTAAAAGTAATAGGTAGTATGTACGCCGGCCAATTTCCCGCAGTTGGGGAATTGCTTTTTATGGAAAACTCCACCGCAAGGGGAACACGATGAACAACGTTCTGAAATTCTCTGCTCTGGCTCTGGCTGCCGTTCTGGCAACTGGTTGCAGCAGCATCTCCAAAGAAACCGAAGCTCGTCTGACTGCCACCGAAGACGCCGCTGCCCGTGCTCAGGCTCGTGCCGACGAAGCCTATCGCAAGGCTGACGAAGCTCTGTCTGCTGCTCAGAAGGCTCAGCAGACCGCTGACGAAGCCAACGAGCGCGCCCTGCGCATGCTGGAAAAAGCTAGCCGCAAGTAATTGCGATCTGGCTTTCAAAAAGCCGATCCGGATACCCGGATCGGCTTTTTTATTGATGTTTTTCGACCAGACAAGAAAAAACGCCGACACAGGTGCGAGCGTTTTTCCTGGAGGGGGACTATCAGAAGGCGATCTGCTCGCTGATTTCGAGCGGTTCGACTTGTCGGGCGATCGCTACTGGCAGACCATCCTCGGCGGCCACTACTTCGCGCACCATCTCCCAATCCAGACTCAGGCCACTGAGCTCCTCGCGCTGTAGCAGCGCATTGATCACCGTGGTGTGTTTGTCCACCACTGATGGTGTACCCTCGTCATCCAGCGGTGCATGTGCCTCCAGGTAGACCTTGCCACCACTGATGCCGAACTTGTACGGTTCGTTGATGATACGCACTGGCGTGCCCACCGGTACCATCGCCGCCAGCTCCAGTACGTTGTGGTTGAGCATGCGAAAACAGCCGTGACTGACTCGCATGCCGATACCGAACTTCTTGTTCGAGCCATGAATCAGGTAGCCCGGGAACGACAGTGTCATCTTGTACGGCCCAAGTGGGTTGTCCGGCCCCGGCGGTACCACGCTGGGCAGGAGCTCTCCTTCGGCAGCATGCTCCTCGCGAATGGACTTCGGCGGATACCAGGCTGGATTGGGCGTCTTGAGCGTCACCCGTCCGGTGCCCAGCGGAGAACCCCAGCCCTCTCTCCCGATACCCAGAGGATAGGTGTACACCACGCCTCGACCCTTGGGGTAATAGTAGAGGCGGTACTCAGGCAAATTGATCACGATGCCTTCACGCGGACCAGGCGGCAGAATGTAGCGTGTCGGCAGGATGATCTCGGTGCCTTCTCCCGGCAGCCAGGCATCAACCCCCGGGTTGGCCGCCACCATCTCAAGGTATCCCAGGTGATTGGCGGTTCCCAAATCCGCGAAGGTATCCTCGTAACGCGCCTTGATGACCTGAACTTCACCCACCACATCCTCTCCCGTAGGTGGCAGGGGAAATTCGAGCGCATGCGCAGTTGCGCTACAGCACAGCGCCAGCAGTGTCAGGCCTCGCCTGATTGCAACAAGTCGCGACAACATCCGGGCTTCCTTGGTGAGTTGAGTGAAATTGCGCCGATTGTACATCGCCCGAATATCGCAGTGCAGTGGTCAGCCATCGGCCCAGTTGGAGCACAAACCCTGGCGCTGCGCCTCCAGCGTGGCCAGGCATTGCGGGCACAGCCTCCGGTCACGCAGGCAGGTCCGCTCTACGTTCTGCCAGCGGGGCCTGGCCGGCAGCAGACTGCCGCACAGCGTGCGATCAGCATGACCTCCCAGGCGCAACTGTCGTGCCACCAGATGCAGACGTGCTTCCTGGCAGGCGAAAAGATCCAGTTGCTCGTCCGGCTCGATCAGTTGGTAGGCATACAAGGACCAGGCAAGGCGAGGCATCTGGGGCTCCATTGCGGGAGCCGGCACATTAGCCGAAAGACCGCAGTCGGGGAAGTCTCAAAGCAGTGGTTTCAGGGTCGGCCAGACATTGTCCAGAAGATGCTGCTGTGCCTCGGCGGTGGGATGGATTCCATCGCTCTGCATCATGCCTGATATCCCGCCAACCCCTTCGAGCAGAAAGGGCACAAGAGATACCTGCTTCTGTTCGGCCAGGTCGCTGAACACTCGGGCAAATGCCGTGGTGTAGCGCGGCCCGTAGTTGGGCGGCAGACGCATGCCAAGCAGCAAGACCTGGGCGCCAGCCTGACGCGAATCATCCACCATTGCAGCAAGATTCTGTTGCAATTGCGCCGGTGGCTGACCACGTAGTCCGTCGTTACCGCCCAGCTCGATAATCACCAGTTCCGGGCGATGTGCCTCGAGCAGCGCCGGCAGACGAGCCGCTCCACCTGCACTGGTGTCACCGCTGATGGAGGCATTGACAACCTGGTGCGGAAACCCTTCCTCCTCCAGTTGTTGCTGCAGTAATGCCACCCAGCCGTGGCGGCTATCCATGCCAAAAGCCGCGCTGATACTATCGCCGACTACAAGCAGGGTGCCAGCAACAGCTCCCTGGGCCCAGAACAACAGGGTCAAGGCTCCCCCCAGCCACCATACACGCATTGGGATTCTCCATGAACTCGA
This sequence comes from Pseudomonas sp. NCCP-436, assembly GCF_019656335.1. Classification (GTDB taxonomy): domain Bacteria; phylum Pseudomonadota; class Gammaproteobacteria; order Pseudomonadales; family Pseudomonadaceae; genus Aquipseudomonas. Next base: position 38,046 of record NZ_BPLZ01000004.1, read on the forward strand.
GCATTCTCGCTGCACGGAACCTTAGCAAAGTGGTCGACAGCACGGAAGGTGAACTAACCATCCTGCACAGCCTCGATCTCAGTCTGAGCAGAGGCGACAGCCTGGCCATCGTCGGCAGCTCCGGTTCGGGCAAGTCCACTCTGCTCGGCCTGCTCGCCGGCCTGGATCTGCCCAGCTCCGGCACAGTAGTACTGGCCGGTCAGCATCTCGGTGCACTGGGGGAGGATCAGCGTGCCCGCCTACGGGCCGAGCATGTCGGCTTCGTCTTTCAATCGTTTCAGTTGCTCGACAGCCTCAACGCGCTGGAAAACGTCATGCTGCCTCTGGAGCTGGAGGGCCATGCCGACGCCCGCCAGCGTGCCCGTGTGCTGCTTGAGCGCGTCGGCCTGGGCCAGCGTCTGAGTCATTACCCTCGCCAGCTTTCCGGCGGCGAGCAGCAGCGTGTGGCTATTGCCCGGGCCTTCGCGGCTGACCCTGCGGTTTTGTTCGCCGACGAGCCAACGGGCAACCTCGACAGCCAGACCGGCGAGTGCATCAGCGATCTGCTGTTTGAACTCAATCGGGAGCGTGGCACCACGCTGGTACTGGTCACACATGATGAGCGTCTGGCCCACCGTTGCAAGCGCCTGATCCGCCTCGAAGCCGGTCATCTGATCGCCTGCGTGGAGCCCTGATGAAACTGTCCATGAGTCGCCTGCTGACGCTGGCCTGGAGGCAGTTATTACGCGATGCCCGTGCCGGTGAGTTGCGCATTCTGTTTCTTGCGCTGCTGGTGGCCGTTTCGGCCAGCAGCGCCATCGGCTATTTCGGCGCCCGCCTGCACGATGCCATGCTACTGCGGGCCAGCGAGTTTCTTGCCGCTGACCTGCGTCTGAGCGGCAGCACGGCAGCAACACCCGAGCAAATCGACGGTGGCTTGCGGTTGGGACTGGAGCATGCACAGACCGTGGAATTTTCCAGTGTGGTCGCTGGCGCCGAGGCCATTCAACTGGTTAATGTCAAGGCAGTCAGCAGCAACTACCCACTGCGCGGTGAGCTAAGGGGGACTACCGCACCCTATGCGACGGAGCAACACCTGGCTGCACCTGCTTCTGGCGAGGTCTGGGCTGAGGCACGGCTACTAGTGGCGCTTGATCTGAAGATAGGTGACGAGATCGAAATCGGCGCCAGACAACTTCGCCTGAGTCGAGTACTGACCCACGACCCTGCCACTTCCGGCGACTTCTACAGTCTGACCCCACGAGTCCTGATGAGCCTCGAGGATCTGCCTTCGACCGAAGTGGTGCAGCCTGGCAGCCGAGTACGTTTTCATGACCTTTGGCGAGGCGATAGCACCACCCTCGCGGTCTACCGCCAAACCATGGAGGCGGATCTAGCACCACATCAGCGTCTGGAGGACGCCCGCGATGGAAACCGGCAGATTGGCGGTGCCCTCGGTCGCGCTGAGCGCTACCTGAATCTTGCCAGCCTCGCTGCGGTGCTACTTGCAGGGGTCGCTGTGGCCCTCTCAGCTGCTCGCTTCGCCCGCCGGCGCTACGACGCCAGTGCGCTGCTGCGCTGTCTTGGTCTATCCCGTCGGGAGACGCTGGCACTATTCGCCCTGCAACTGTCCGCGCTTGGCCTGATTGCCAGCCTACTCGGCGCCCTGCTCGGTTGGGCTGGCCAGCACCTGCTGTTCCATCTGCTACGTGACCTGCTGCCAGCGAATTTACCGCCTGCTGGTGTGGCACCGGCACTGGCCGGAATCGCCACCGGCCTGGTGGCCCTGGCAGGGTTTGCTCTGCCGCCGCTGGCTGCCTTGGGACGTGTACCGCCACTACGGGTGCTGCGACGAGACATCCTGCCGCTGCCGCCCAGTACCTGGTTGATCTATACCGCTGCCCTACTCGCTCTGGGGCTGATCATGTGGCGGCTAAGTCTGGATCTGAGCTTGACCCTGTCGTTGCTCGCTGGAGGCCTGCTGGCGGCACTACTGCTGGGTGGTCTGTTGCTGCTAGGGATGCAGAGCCTGCGCCGCCTGCTACAGCGTGCTGCCCTACCCTGGCGCCTGGGCCTGGGACAACTGCTACGCCATCCGTTGGCAGCTGCCGGTCAGTCGCTGGCCTTCGGCCTGATTTTGATGGCCATGGCACTGATTGCCGTACTGCGTGGCGAACTACTCGACACTTGGCAGGAACAGTTGCCGGAGAACGCACCCAATCACTTCGCCCTGAACATCCTACCTGCCGAGCACGACGCCTTTGCGGAGCACCTGACGCGCTTGTCGGCACATTCCTCTCCACTGTACCCGATAGTTCCCGGTCGCCTGCTGTCGATCAATGGCGAACCTGTGCGCCAGTTGGTAAGCAAGGAAAGCCGTGGCGAACGCGCGATCCAACGTGACCTGAGCCTCACCTGGGCACAGCAACTGCCAGAGGGTAACCGGATCGATAGAGGCCTGTGGTGGCCCGAACGTGGTCGGCGCGAAATACCTGGCGTCTCGGTTGAAGCCGAACTGGCACAGAGCCTGCGGCTCAAGATTGGTGACCGTCTGCGCTTTCATGTCGAAGGAGTCGAGCGCGAAGCGGAAGTCAGCAGCCTGCGCAGTGTGGAGTGGGACAGCTTCAGGCCCAACTTCTACATGATCTTCGAGCCACAGACGCTGGAGGACCTGCCTGTCACCTATCTGACCAGCTTCTACCTGCCACCGGACCGAGACAGCGAACTGGTGGCCCTCAGCCGAGCATTCCCCACGGTCAGCCTGTTGCAGGTCGATGCCTTGCTGGAGCAGCTGCGCGCTATCGTGGCACAAGTAACGCTGGCCATTGAATACGTATTACTGTTCGTGCTCGCCGCCGGTATCACGGTGTTGCTGGCCGGGCTACAGGCCACGCTGGACGAACGCATCCACCAGGGTGCTCTGCTGCGGGCACTTGGCGCGGAAAGACGCCTGCTGGTCAATGCACGGCGTGCCGAATTCGGCCTTCTGGGGGCGGCCGCCGGCCTGCTTGCTGCACTGGGCTGCGAACTGGTGACCTACCTGCTCTACCACTACACCCTGGATCTGCGCTGGCAACCACACTACTGGCTGCTGGTGCTGCCACTGATAGGTGCTTTACTGGTGGGCTTCGCCGGTGTGTTTGGTACTCGCCGGGCGCTCAACGCCAGCCCACTAAGCGTACTGCGCGAGGGCTGAGCTGTCGTGAGCGTTTTGCTAGACTGGCCTGCCCTGAAGCCAACTGAGATGCCATGAGTCGTTACCGTCCACCCCGCCCCGCCGGTACCCCGCTGATCACTCCCGAAGGCGAAGCGCGCCTGCGCGCCGAGCTGCATGAGCTGTGGCATGTCCGCCGCCCGCAGGTAACCCAGGCTGTCAGCGAAGCCGCCGCTCAGGGTGATCGCTCGGAAAATGCCGAGTACACCTATGGTAAGAAGATGCTACGCGAGATCGACAGCCGTGTGCGCTTCCTGACCAAGCGCCTGGAAAAGCTCAAGGTGGTCAGCGAGAAACCGTCCGATCCGAACAAGGTGTATTTCGGCGCCTGGGTAACCATCGAGGATGAGGACGGCGAACAGTCGCGCTACCGCATCGTGGGCCCCGACGAACTGGATCTGAAACAGGGTCTGATCAGCATCGACTCGCCACTGGCCCGCGCCCTGGTCGGCAAGGAACTGGACGCCGAGGTGCGGGTACACAGCCCCGGCGGCGAGAAGACCTGCTACATCGTCGAAATCAACTACCCATAGGCGCAGACATTCAACGTCGGGTAATCAGCCCCTGACGCGCTACCCGTACCAGCTCCTGCACCGTCTCGGCCACAGCCTCGGCAGCCGGAGCCTGAATCACCGCCAGGTCGAAGCTGTCTCGGGCGAAACGGGACAAAGATTCGCCGTTTTGCACGAACTGGATGCGAAAGGCACGCGGCCCGCCCCAACGCTTGGGCCAGCCTTCTAGGTAGCGCAGCAGGGTCGGTTGGTGATTTCCGCCCAGCAGAACACGGGGATTGCGCAGTTGCAAGCCGGTGGTAATAGGCACCAGACGAATCGGGGGTTTGGGACAAATCATTTATCGAGTCTCCGCCTCGGGCATCCCGCTGGGCAGCGGTGAGAGGCGACACCGAACCAGCGCTTTAGCGGAATTTCAGGCGTTGATGACAACACCCTGAGGCGCCCCGCAAGTAGCTGTTTAAATCGGCGCAAGGAGGCATCCTAGAGACTTGCTTGCGATAGTGTCAAGAAGCGATTTCTCAGGCGCTGTCACGCATCACCAGTTCGAACCCCACATCGATGCAGCGCTGCTCGGGGGTTTCTCCGCGCATCAGGGTCAGCAGCATGCCTGCGGCCAGTTCGCCAATACGCCCCCGGGTGGTACGCACCGTACTCAGGGCCGGATGCATCCAGGCGGCGGCCGGCAGATCGTTGAAGCCGGCGATTGCCAGGCGCCCCGGCACATCCAGACCAAGCTGACGCGCCCGGAACAGTGCGCCCATGGCCAGGTCATCGTTGTTGAAAAACACCGCATCGATCTGCGGCTGCTGGGCCAGCAGGCGATCAAGCAGCTCCGCCCCCAGGCCAATGGAAGAAAACTCCGGTGTCAGCAGCTCCAGTGACGCGTCATAGCGGCCGAGTTCGCGCATCACCTGCCGATAACCCTCGGCCCTTTGCAGAGTACGCGGGTCAAGCTGGGCTGCGGCAAAGGCGATATGCCGATAGCCACGCTGCACCAGCGCACGGGTCATCGTCGCACCGGCATCGATCTGAGAGAAACCGACACAGTAGTCTTCCGGATCCTCGCTAAGCTCCATCAAGGTCACCAGCGGGCAATTGCTCGCTCCGAGAATCTCCCGTGCCGAATCGCTGCGTTCGAATCCGGTCAGCAGCAGCCCTGCAGGCTGGTGCGCCAGGTAGGCGCGCAGCAAGCGCTCATCCTCCTCAACACGGTAGTGGCTGACACCAATCATCATCTCGAAGCCTGCCGGCATCAGCACCCGCTGAATGGCCTCGACAGTATCAACAAATACCGAGTTGGAGAGCGATGGAATCACTACCGCCACCAGATTCGAGCGCGAACTGGCCAACGCACGTGCTGCCGGGTTCGGTACGTATCCGAGTTCCCGCGCTGCCCGCATCACCTGCTCGCGCAGGCTGTCAGACACCCGTCCGGGCTGCGATAGTGCCCGCGAGGCCGACATCAGTGAGCAACCTGCGGCCTTGGCTACATCGGATAGGGTGACGCGTTCGGCGGAACGACGACGACGTTGACTCATGCTGCCTCCATAAAAAACCAGGCGCGATTCTAGCAGGCTGCCACTCAACTACCTGCTACTTGGCGTGCTTGATTAAAACGCGGGGTACGCAGCCCGGAGCAAAGTCGCCATGCAAGGAGCTGCCTCCCCGCAAAAAACGGCAGCGGACGCACATCTACAAGGCGGCCTTCTCTGCCTCCTGCTGAACTTTTTCGAACAACTCTCGGCCCACCGTATCGATTACCTTTTGTACAGCCGGAGCCGCTTTCTCGCGCATGCGCCGCACCTCGCCGGCATCGATCTCGTTAACCTGCATACCTTTGGCCTGAAGCTCGGCCAAGGCGCGCTGGGCTTCCTCGCGAGTGTCCAGACGCTCGAAGTCACGAGCCTTGCGCGCAGCCTCCAGCAGGATACCCTGCTCGGTTGCCGAGAGTTTGTCCCACCAACGCTTGGACACGGTGACTATCCACGGGCTGTAGGCATGATTGGTCACCGTCAGGTACTTCTGCACCTCGTAGAAGCGCGATGTAAGGATGGTATTGAATGGGTTCTCCTGACCATCCACAGCGCGCGTCTCCAGCGCCGTGAACAACTCGGAGAATGGTAACGGCAAGGCATTGGCGCCCATCATCCGGAAGGTTTCGAGAAACACCGGATTGGGCATCACGCGCAGTTTGATGCCGGAGAACTCTTCCAGCCGGGTAACAGGACGAACATTGTTGGTCAGGTTGCGGAAGCCATTCTCCCAATACACCAGCCCGACCAGTCCCTTCTCCTCAAGCTTGTCCATGATCTCACGGCCGACCGGACCATCGAGCACGGCATCAGCCTGCTGCGCGCTGCTGAACAGGAACGGTGTATCCCATACCGCCATTTCCTTGCTGATGCCGACCAGAGTAGCTGTGGAGCCCACCATTATTTCCTGTGCCCCACCGATTAGCGCCCTCTGCATCTGGTCATCCGAGCCCAGACTGGCCGCACCAAAGGCACGCACCTTGAGTTTGCCGTCTGAAGCTCTGGCCACCTCTTCGGCGAACAATTTAACAGCCCGCCCCTGGTTGCTGTTCTCATTGAGACCGTAGCCAAAGCGGATCATCCGCGAGCGAATCTCCTCGGCCTGAACATTGGCCGTAACCAGCGAACTGCACAGCAGTGCAGAGGTAAGCAGTGCGATGAAAGGACGTTTCATGAGATATAGCCTCTTATTTTTGTTCAGCAGTAAGAACCAGACTCAGCGCATCCAGGCCAGGGGAGCAGTGATGATTTGCGGGAAGGCTATCAACAGCAGAACGATGCCCAGATAAGTCAGGAAGAACGGCATGATGCCGCGCACCAGCACCTCGATGCGGATACGGCCGATACCACCCACCACATTGAGAACGGTGCTGACCGGCGGAGTAATCAGGCCGATCGAGCAAATCAGCACGAACATCACACCAAAGTACACGGGATCAATACCTGCCTTGGCCGCCAGCGGCGCCAGCACCGGCGCCAGAATCAGTACGGTAGGCGTCAGATCAAGCACCATGCCGACCAGAATCATCAGCACCATCACACCCAGCATCAGCAGTTGCGGATGCTGGGCCAGCGGGCCGAGCATGGCACCTATTTCATCGGGCAACTGGGCCAGCGTGACCATGTAGGCAGACGCCGTAGCGGCAGCACAAAGAAACATCACAGAAGCCGTGGTGCGGCTGGCGCGCGTCAGGGTCTCAATCAACCCTTCCCAGGTCAGCTCGCGATAGAACAGGGTCGAGACGCCCAGAGCATAGACCGCCGCCACTACTGCAGCTTCAGTAGGGGTGAAGATGCCGAAGCGCAGACCGCCGACGATGATCACCGGCAGCATCAGTGCCGCCACACCATCGACCAGCACCCGCCGACGCTCGGCGGCGCTGGCCTTGGGCGGAGTTGGCTCGGTAAAGCCCCGGGTTATCAGATGCCAGGCGACGATCAGGCCCGTTCCCATGATCAGTCCGGGTACGACCCCGGCCATGAACAGCTGGCTGATGGAGGTGTTGGTGACCACACCGTAGATCACGAAGGCCATCGATGGCGGCAGGATCAGCGCGATGATGCCGCCGGCAGCTACCAGCCCGGCCGACGAATGCAGAGGATAGCCGCGCTGACGCATCATGGGCAGCAGCAGCGTAGCCAGTGCGGCAGTATCCGCCAGCGCCGAGCCGGACATGCTTGCCAGCAGCATCGCCGCAGCAATAGCCACATAGCCGAGCCCTCCGCGCATATGACCGAAGTAAGCCTGCGCCATGGCGATGATGCGTCGGGAAATCCCGCCAGCATTCATCAACTCACCAGCCAGAACGAAGAACGGAATGGCCAGTAGCGGAAAGCTGTCAGCCCCGGCCAAAAGATTCTGAGCCAGCAGTTGCACATCCCAAAAGTCCAGATACCACATCAGTACGGCGGCAGTGAGCAACAAGGCGAAGGCGATCGGCATTCCGAAAGCCATGAAGCCCAGTAGCGACGAAAGAAAAACTGCGACAGTCATCGGCGAATCCTCGGCGGGCATTGCCCGATTTTGTTATTGGCGTCGTGCAAATTCGGGCGTCAGTCCGCCGCGATACCAGTCAGTCCAGTTGATGTATTGGTCAGAGGTCGACGCCAGACATTGACCAGTTGCACCAGCGCCAGAATTACCAGTGCCGACATGCAGCCGAGAATCGGCAGCATGGTCAGCACCAATGGATAGCCCGTCACCGTACTGAGATTGCCCCAGCCATATTCCACCTGGTTCCATGCCCCCACTGCCGAGAGCAGACTGGCCACTGTCACAAGCAACCAGCTGCAGGAGTCCACCAGTCGCTGCGCCAATCCGGGGAAACGATCACGGATCATGCGAAAGCACATCAGTTCACCACGACGCATGCTCGAAGCCACACCGACAAAAACCAGCCAGACAAAGGCCAGCCGCGACAGCTCCTCCGCCCCTGCCCAGCCGGTGCCGAAGACATAGCGCAGTACTACATTGCCGAACACAGCTACCACCATGAAAGTCATCAGCAAGGCCATCATGCCGTCGGTTAGTCGGTCGAACAGGTGTGCTACTCGTCCCTCATAGATATGCTCTTTGCCTGCACAGTTAGCGCTATCATGTTGAGACGAAACAAGTACCTCTCCTGCCCCGGCAAAAGGCGACTGAATATCGCTCTGAAACCAGTTGCAAACCTCTTCGACCAGCACCTCGCGCGTATTAACCGCGTCCAGTACCAGTACCCCTGGCTCTCCGTCAGGATCTTCGAGAGTCGAGAACTGGCTGTCGACCAGCGAAGCAGGCATGAAATGTCCGGGTCGGTTGCCAACCCTTTGCAGTGCAGTGAGCGGATCAATCCTCAGGTGCACGAAAGACAAATCTGGAAGCGCTTGGCGCAGGCGCTCACGGTAGGCCCGTTTGAGCGCCGAGCAGGACAGCACAAAGCCCTCTCCAGCCGCCTTGGCCGCCTGCATTTCCTGGCACAAGGCATCGAGCCACTGCTGGCGATCATCGTCATTGAGAGGGATTCCAGCACGCATGCGGGCGACATTATCGGCACTGTGGAAATCATCGGCTTCGATATGACGCCATTGCAGGCGGGAGGCGACTACGCTGCTGATGTCACTCTTGCCGGAACCGCTGACGCCCATAACCACTAGGGCTCGGGTAGATGGCTTGGCAGCAGAGGCTAAAGGCTGGTACGGCATGTGAACTCCTGGGCACCATCGGGGTGGGCCGCTCATTGTTTGAATCGAATGTTAGCGCTATCCATCAACCTCGACAAGTCGTACAAAAAAGATTTTTCACCGCTGTCGCCGCGTATGTCCGAGACCGTCAACCTACCATTGATGGCCGCCAGAGCAGCAGAGATGCGACCAAAGTAGTGCGACCAATACACAAGTCGCAGTCGACTATCAGTCCATGGCACCTGCGGCGCTTGCCTGGCACTACTGGCAGCCCTAGAGAAAGAAATCGCGAAAGGAAGTTTCCATGCGCTTGCATCTTGGCAGTCTTGTGCTGCTACCCGGTCTAGCCCTGGCTGAGCAGTCTCCTTACGAAATCGATGAGCTGGTGATTACCGGCAGCCGCTATCAGGCCAGCGGCTGGCAGTTACCCTTCTCGGTCAACCGGATCGATGCCGAGCAGGCCAGCCTCGGCAAACCTGGCGTCAACCTGTCCGAGGCGCTCGGCAGCGTGCCCGGGCTGGTGGTGCAGAACCGGCAGAACTACGCGCAGGATCTGCAGGTGTCCTCGCGCGGCTTCGGCGCCCGCTCGGCGTTCGGCATCCGTGGCATCAAGCTGCTGGCCGATGGCGTACCGCTGTCCAACCCTGACGGTCAGGGTCAGGCGGCGACCTTCGACCTCGACACGTTGGAGCGTATCGAAGTACTGCGCGGGCCGTTCGCCAGCGTTTATGGCAGCAACTCCGGTGGCGTGATCCAGCTGTTTTCGCGTGACGGCGAAGGTGCACCCAAGGTTTCCGTCGATACCTCACAGGCCGCTTACGGCACCAGCCGCACCCGTATCGCGGCCGAAGGCGGCAACGACAAGGCCGGCTTTATCATCAATCGCTCGCACTTCGAAACCGATGGGTACCGCGATCACAGCGCCGCCATTCTCGAGAAAACCTTCGCCAAGCTGACGCTCTACCCGGATGATCTCAGCAAGCTCAGCCTGAGCTTCAGCGAGCTGGATCAGAACGACACAGAGGATCCACAGGGCCTGACCTGGCAACAGGCGCAAAGCGATCGCCGAGCAGCGGCACCAAGCGCTCTGGAGTTCAATACGCGCAAGACTGTTGATCACCGCCAATTGGCGCTCAACTACGAACGCAGTTTTACTGCCGGAACCTGGCAAAGCACGCTGTACAGCGGCACACGGCGAGTAATTCAGTACCAGTCCATTCCCGTCGCGGTGCAGGGCAACCCGTCGCACTCGGGTGGCGTGATCGATTTCGAGCGGCGCTTCCACGGCATCGGCAACCGCTGGATTCAGCCATTCGACCTCGGCAGCAGCCTGCTGACCCTGACCGCCGGGCTGGACTACGACTTCTCGCGCGACGACCGTCAGGGCTATGAGAACTTTGTCGGCAGTACCCTGGGTGTGAAAGGCAACCTGCGCCGCGACGAACGCAACGAGGTGACCAGCCTGTCGCCCTATATTCAGACGGCCTGGCAGCTGGGCAAGCTCGACCTGCAGGCCGGTCTGCGCCACAGCCAGGTGGAGTTCGAGGTGGACGACCGCTTCCTCGGCAATGGCGACGACAGCGGTTCAGTGACCTACCGCGAGCTGACCCCGACCCTGGGCGCCAGCTACGCCCTGCTCCCCGAGCTGAATATCTACGCCAGCTGGGGCAAGGGGCTGGAGACGCCGACGCTCAACGAGCTGTCCTATTCAGGCCCCGACAACAGCTTCGGCTTCGACCTGAAACCGGCTACCAGCGAGCAGATTGAAGTTGGCCTCAAGGCGCGTCTGGCCGAGACCACCAGCCTGCAACTGGCACTGTTCCAGATCGATACCGACGACGAGCTGGTGGTGGAGTCGGCCAGCGGCGGCCGTTCGCGCTTCCAGAATGCCGCCCAGACCCGCCGTCGAGGGGTAGAGCTGGCAGTGGAAAGCCAACTGAGCGAAACCCTGCGCGCCAATCTCGCCTACACCTATATCGACGCCATCTACAGCAAGGATTTCACCAGCAACGGCCGGCTGATCGAGGACGGCAACCACTTGCCGGGCATACCCGCCCGCACCCTGTTTGGCGAACTCACCTGGCAACCGCGGGAGGGCTTCAGCACCGCCATCGAAGGCCTGTACCGCAGCAAGCTCTACGTCGAAGACAGCAATACGGCCAAGGCGGCTCCGAGCTACGCGCTGTTCAACTGGCAGGCGCGTTTCGAGCAGAGTCTCGGCGCCCTGACGTTCAATCAGGTGCTGCGCATCGACAACCTGCTGGATCGCGAATACATCGGCTCGGTGATCGTCGGCGACGGCAACGGCCGTTTCTACGAGCCCGGCCCGGAGCGTGCCTGGTATGTCGGCGCGGGGATGCAGTATCAGTTCGATTGACCAGGCTGACCGTGAGTGAACCCTCTCCCACTTGTGGGAGAGGGTTCATTGCCTCGACAACGGCGCCAACCCGGTGCGCGCGGTGCGCCTACAGACTGCGTGCAATCACCATCCGCTGCACATCGCTGGTGCCCTCGTAGATCTGACACACTCGCACGTCGCGGTAGATGCGCTCGACCGGGAAGTCCTTGAGATAGCCGTAGCCGCCGAGAGTCTGGATGGCCGCCGAGCAGACCTTCTCGGCCATTTCCGAGGCGAACAGCTTGGCCATCGAGGCTTCGGTCAGGCAGGGCCGGCCGGCTTCGCGCAGGCTGGCGGCGTGATGCACCATCTGCCGCGCCACGGCGATCTGTGTGGCCATGTCGGCCAGGCGGAAGGCCACCGCCTGGTGCTCGATGATCGGCTTGCCGAAGGTCACCCGCTCGCGGGCATAGTCGCGCGCGGCCTCGAACGCGGCGCGGGCCATGCCCACCGACTGCGCGGCGATGCCGATGCGCCCGCCTTCGAGGTTGGCCAGGGCGATGCGATAGCCCTCGCCCTCCTCGCCCAGGCGCAGCTCCGCCGGAATCCGTACCTCGTCGAGCTGGATCTGGCAGGTGTCCGAGGCATGCTGACCGAGCTTGTCCTCGACCCGCACCACCGAGAATCCCGGCGTGTCGGTGGGCACGATAAAGGCGCTGATGCCCTTCTTGCCCGCCTGCGGATCGGTCACGGCAAAGACGATCACCATGCCGGCATGGTTGCCGGAGGTGATGAACTGCTTGGCGCCAGTGAGCACGTAATGGTCGCCGTCACGGCGCGCGCGGGTGCGCAGGTCGCTGGCGTCCGAGCCGGCCTGCGGCTCGGTCAGGGCGAAGGCACCGAGTATGCGGCCCTCGGCCAGCGGGCGGAGGAAGCGCTCTTTCTGTTCCTCGCTGCCGTACTTGAGGATCGGCATGCAGCCGACCGAGTTGTGCACGCTCATGATGGTCGAGCAGGCACCGTCGCCGGCGGCCACTTCCTCCAGCGCCATGGCGTAGGCCAAGTGGCCGGTTTCGGCGCCGCCCCACTGCTCCGGCACCAGCATGCCCATGAAGCCCAACTGGCCCATTTCGGCAATGGCCTCGACGGGAAAGCGGTGTTCGCGATCCCAGTCGGCGGCAAAGGGTTTCAGCCGATCCTGGGCGAACTGCCGGGCCGCTTCCTGAATCTGCAGATCCTGTTCCGATGGCAGCATCACAAGGCTCCTCAATACAGTTCGATGGCGACGGCAGTGGCTTCCCCACCGCCGATGCAGACCGAGGCCACGCCGCGCTTGCCGCCATACTGCTGCAGCGCCGAGAGCAGCGTGACCAGGATGCGCGCGCCGGAGGCGCCGATGGGATGGCCCAGCGCGCAGGCGCCGCCGTGCACGTTGAGTTTGTCATGTGCGATGGCCAGTTCGCGCATGGCCACCATCGGCACCACGGCGAAGGCTTCGTTGATCTCGAACAGGTCGACCTCGTCCAGGCGCCAGTCGATGCGCGTCAGCAGGCGCTGGATAGCCGCCACTGGCGCGGTGGTGAACAGGTTCGGCGCCTGTGCGTGGCCGGCGTGCCCGACGATCCGCGCCAGCGGCGTCAGGCCGCGCTCCTGGGCCTGGGACAGACGCATCAGCAGCAGCGCGGCAGCGCCGTCGGAGATGGAGCTGGCGTTGGCCGCGGTCACCGTGCCGCCTTCGCGGAAGGCCGGCTTGAGCGTCGGGATCTTCTCCGGACGGGCCTTCGGCGGCTGCTCGTCGGCCTCGACCAAGTGACGGTCACGGCCGTGCGGTGCGTCGACCGCGACGATCTCGCCGGCAAAGCGGCCGTCGCCCATCGCCTGCTGGGCGCGGCGCAGCGACTCCAGGGCGTAGGCGTCCTGTTCCTCGCGGCTGAAGCCGTAGCTCTGCGCGCAGTCCTCGGCGAAGGTGCCCATCAGCCGGCCGCGCTCGTAGGCATCCTCCAGGCCGTCGAGGAACATGTGATCGAGCACCTGACCATGGCCCATGCGATAGCCGCTACGGGCGCGCGGCAGCAGGTACGGCGCGTTGGACATGCTCTCCATGCCGCCGGCCACCAGCACGTCACTGCTGCCGGCCAGCAGTTGGTCGTGCCCGAGCATCAGCGCCTGCATGCCCGAGCCACACATCTTGTTCAGCGTGGTGCACTGCACCGCCTGGCTCAGCCCGGCGCCCAGCGCCGCCTGGCGTGCCGGAGCCTGGCCCTGGCCGGCCTGCAGCACGCAGCCCATCAGCACCGTGTCCACCGCCTCGGGCGCCAGGCCTGCGCGCTCCAGGGTCGAACGAATGGCGGCAGCGCCCAGTTCGGCGGCCGAAAGGCCAGCCAGATCGCCGAGAAAGCCGCCCATGGGCGTGCGCACCGCACTGACGATAACCACGGGGTCGAGTTGTTGTTTCATGATTGTCACCTGCAAATCGCGTAGCCGGATGCAATCCGGGAAATCGCTGTAAGTCCTCCCGGATTGCATCCGGGCTGCCAGTCCGTTATTTCGCTGCCATGCGCAGCGCGCCGTCGAGGCGGATCACCTCGCCGTTGAGCATCGGGTTCTCGACGATGTGACGTACCAGCGCGGCGAATTCATCGGGCCGACCCAGGCGCGGCGGAAATGGCACATTGGCCGCCAGCGAGTCGCGCACCTCCTGCGGCATGCCGGCCATCATCGGCGTCTCGAACACGCCAGGGGCGATGCACATCACACGGATACCCGAACGCGCCAGATCGCGGGCCGCCGGCAGGGTCAATGCGGCCACACCGCCCTTGGACGCGGCGTAGGCAGCCTGGCCCATCTGCCCGTCGAAGGCCGCCACCGAGGCGGTATTGATAATGACCCCGCGCTCGCCCTCTGCGTTCGGCGTGCCCTTGGCCATGGCTTCGGCGGCCAGGCGCAGCAGGTTGAAGCTGCCCACCAGATTGATTTCCACGGTACGCCGGAAGCTGTCCAGACCGTGCGCGCCGTTGCGCCCGAGCACCTTCTCCGCCGGTGCCACGCCGGCGCAATTGACCAGCCCGTGCAGACCGCCAAAGGTGTCCAGAGCCTGCGCCACTGCGGCGCGGGCATCGTCCTCACGGGTGATATCGGCACGCACGAAGCGCGCTGCTGCGCCCAGCTCCTCGATGGCCTGCGCGCCGGCCTCGGCGTTGATATCCAGCAGCAGCACCCGGCCGCCCTGCCCGGTAAGTTCGCGGGCGGTGGCCAGGCCCAGGCCGGAAGCGCCACCACTGATAAGGAATACGGAATCGTCGATACGCATGCTCAACCTCTGTGCTTGTTGTTCGGTGAGATTGACAGCCAGATTTGCACAGGTTTACGTTAACGTAAAGGTAAACGAGCGAAGACCATGGCCACCACCTACTCCATCTCCGATCTGGCCCGCGAACTGGACATCACCACCCGCGCCATCCGCTTCTACGAGGAGCAGGGCCTGCTCGCCCCCGAGCGGCGTGGCCAGGAGCGCATCTACACGCCCAAGGATCTGGTCACCCTGAAACTGATCCTGCGCGGCAAGCGCATCGGCTTCTCCCTGGCCGAGTGCAAGGAGCTGATTGATCTCTACGACCCGGCCAGCGGCAACCGCAAGCAGCTGGAAACCTTCATGACGAAGATCGCCACACGTCGCGCGCAACTGCAGCAGCAGTTGCTGGACATCCAGCAGATGCAGCTGGAACTGGACACCGCCGAAGAGCGCTGCCTGGCCGCACTCGAACAAACCAAGCGTTAATAACCCTCTGCTACCGCCAACAACAATTACAGGTGCCTTATGAGTTATCCCTCCCTGAACTTCGGTCTCGGTGAAACCATCGACATGCTGCGCGACTCGGTTCGCCAGTTCGCCCAGGCCGAGCTGGCGCCGCGCGCCGCGCAGATCGACCGCGACAACGAGTTCCCCATGGACATGTGGCGCAAGTTCGGCGACATGGGCCTGCTCGGCATGACCGTGAAGGAGGAATACGGCGGCACTGACATGGGCTACCTGGCACATGTGGTGGCGATGGAGGAAATCAGCCGCGCCTCTGCCTCGGTGGGTCTGTCCTTTGGCGCGCACTCGAACCTGTGCGTCAACCAGATCCACAAGAACGGCACGGAAGAGCAAAAACGCAAATATCTGCCCAAGCTCTGCTCCGGCGAACATATCGGCGCGCTGGCCATGAGCGAACCGAATGCCGGCTCCGACGTGGTGTCGATGAAGCTGCGCGCCGAAAAGCGCGGCGACCGCTACATCCTCAACGGCAACAAGATGTGGATCACCAACGGCCCGGATGCCAACACCTACGTGATCTACGCCAAGACCGACATCAACGCCGGCTCCAAGGGCATCACCGCCTTCATCGTCGAGCGCGACTTCAAGGGCTTCTCCCGCCACCAGAAGCTGGACAAGCTGGGCATGCGCGGCTCCAACACCTGCGAGCTGGTGTTCGAGGACTGCGAAGTGCCGGAAGAGAACGTTCTCGGCGCCGAAGGCCGTGGCGTGGCGGTACTGATGAGCGGCCTGGACTACGAGCGCACCGTGCTCTCCGGCGGCCCGACCGGAATCATGAGCGCCTGCATGGACGTGGTGGTGCCTTACGTTCACGAGCGTCGCCAGTTCGGCCAGTCCATCGGCGAATTCCAGCTGATCCAGGGCAAGATCGCCGACATGTACGCCGGCATGAACGCCTCGAAATCCTATCTGTACAACGTGGCCAAGGCCTGCGACCGCGGCGAGGAATCGCGCAAGGACGCCGCCGCGGTGATCCTCTACACCGCCGAGATGGCAACGAAAATGGCGCTGGACACCATTCAGATCCTCGGCGGCAACGGCTACACCAACGAATACCCGGCCGGCCGCCTGCTGCGTGACGCCAAGCTATACGAGATCGGCGCCGGCACCAGCGAAATCCGCCGCATGCTGATCGGCCGCGAGCTGTTCAACGAAACCAAGTGATACGTAGGGTGGAAAACGGCCAAAGGCCTTTTCCACCAATGGATCTATCGGTGGAAAACCGCTTCGCGGGTTTTCCACCCTACGGGACCCCAGTCATGGCCATCCTGCATACCCAGATCAATACCCGTTCACCGGAGTTCACCGCCAACCAGGCGGCCATGCTCGCCCAGGTGAACGACCTGCGCGCCCTGCTCGCCCGCGTCCATGAAGGCGGCGGCGCCAAGGCCCAGGAACGCCACATCGCGCGCGGCAAGCTGCTGCCGCGCGAACGCATCAACCGCCTGCTCGACCCGGGCTCGCCGTTCCTCGAGATCGGCCAGCTGGCCGCCCATGAGGTCTACGGCGAGGACGTGCCGGCTGCCGGCGTAATTGCCGGCATCGGCCGCGTCGAGGGCGTCGAATGCATGATCGTGGCCAACGATGCCACGGTAAAAGGCGGCAGCTATTACCCGCTGACGGTGAAGAAGCACCTGCGTGCGCAGACCATCGCCCAGCAGAACCGTCTGCCGTGCATCTACCTGGTGGATTCCGGCGGCGCCAACCTGCCGCGCCAGGACGAGGTATTCCCGGATCGCGAGCACTTCGGCCGCATCTTCTTCAACCAGGCCAACATGAGCGCCATGGGGATTCCCCAGATCGCCGTGGTCATGGGTTCCTGCACCGCCGGCGGCGCCTACGTGCCGGCCATGAGCGACGAGACCATCATGGTGCGCAACCAGGCCACCATCTTCCTCGCCGGCCCGCCACTGGTGAAGGCCGCCACCGGCGAGGTGGTGACCGCCGAGGAACTGGGCGGTGCCGACGTGCACTGCAAGACCAGCGGCGTGGCCGACCACTACGCCGAGGACGACGAACACGCGCTGGCCCTGGCCCGCCGCTCGATCGCCAACCTCAACTGGCGCAAGCTCGGCCAGCTCGACTGCCGCGCACCGATCGCCCCGCGCTATGCGGCCGAGGAGCTGTACGGGGTGATTCCCGCCGACGCCAAGCAGCCGTTCGACGTACGCGAGGTGATCGCCCGCATCGTCGACGACTCACAGCTCGACGAATTCAAGGCAATGTTCGGCACCACCCTGGTGTGCGGCTTCGCCCGCATCAACGGCTACCCGGTGGCGATCCTGGCGAACAACGGCATTCTCTTCGCCGAATCGGCGCAGAAAGGCGCGCATTTCGTCGAGCTGGCCTGCCAGCGCGGCATCCCGCTGCTGTTTTTGCAGAACATCACCGGTTTCATGGTCGGCAAGAAGTACGAAGAAGGCGGCATCGCCAAGCACGGCGCCAAGCTGGTCACCGCGG
Organism: Pseudomonas sp. NCCP-436; assembly: GCF_019656335.1. GTDB lineage: Bacteria > Pseudomonadota > Gammaproteobacteria > Pseudomonadales > Pseudomonadaceae > Aquipseudomonas. Next base: position 55,564 of record NZ_BPLZ01000004.1, read on the forward strand.
TGGCCTGTGCCCAGGTGCCGAAATTCACCGTGATCATCGGCGGCAGCTTCGGCGCCGGCAACTACGGCATGTGCGGCCGCGCCTACGATCCGCGTTTCCTGTGGATGTGGCCCAATGCGCGGATCGGCGTGATGGGTGCGCAGCAGGCCGCCGGCGTGCTGGTGCAGGTCAAGCGCGAGCAGGCGCAGCGCGCCGGCCAGGCCTTCAGTGACGAGGACGAACAGCGCCTCAAGCAGCCCATCGTCGAGCAGTACGAGCAGCAGGCGCACGCCTTCTACTCCAGCGCCCGTCTGTGGGACGACGGAGTGATCGATCCGGCGCAGACCCGCGAGGTACTGGCCCTGGCCCTGTCGGCCAGCCTCAACGCGCCGATCGAGCCGACCCGCTTCGGCGTGTTCCGGATGTAATTACCGACACCCCCTCCCGCTCTCGGGAAAGGGCAATAACAGAATGCCTGGAGCCGTTGATGACCGACTTCACCACCATACAGCTTGAGAAAGACCCGCGCGGCTTCGCCACCCTGTGGCTGAACCGTCCGGAAAAGAACAACGCCTTCAACGCCGAGATGATCCGCGAGCTGATTCTCGCCCTCGACGCCGTTGGCGAAGACAAGAGCCTGCGCTTTCTCCTGCTGCGCGGGCGCGGCCGGCATTTTTCCGCCGGTGCCGACCTGGCCTGGATGCAGCACGCGGCCGAGCTGGACTACAACGCCAACTTGAGCGATGCCCGCGAACTGGCCGAGCTGATGTACAACCTGCACGGCCTGAAAATTCCGACCCTGGCTGTGGTACAGGGCGCGGCCTTCGGCGGCGCGGTGGGCCTGGCCAGTTGCTGCGACATGGCCATCGGCGCCGAGGACAGCCTGTTCTCGCTGTCGGAAGTGCGTATCGGCCTGGCCCCGGCGGTGATCAGCCCCTTCGTCGTGCAGGCCATCGGCGAGCGCGCCGCCAGGCGTTACGCGCTGAGCGCCGAGCGCTTCGACGGCAAACGTGCCCGTGAACTGGGCCTGCTCGCCGAATGCTATCCGGCCGCCGAACTGGAGACGCAGGTCGAGGCCTGGGTGGCCAACCTGCTGCAGAACAGCCCGCAAGCCATGCGTGCCAGCAAGGATCTGCTGCGCGAAGTGGGCAGTGGCGAACTGAGCCCGGCCCTGCGCCGCTACACCGAGAACGCCATCGCCCGCCTGCGCGTCAGCGCTGAAGGCCAGGAGGGCCTGCGTGCCTTCCTGGAAAAACGCCAACCAGCCTGGCAGGAGCCGCAAGTATGAGCCACACGCATATCGACACCCTGCTGGTTGCCAACCGTGGCGAAATCGCCTGCCGCGTCATGCGTACGGCCAAATCCATGGGCCTGCGTACCGTAGCCGTGCACAGTGCCATCGATACCAACGCCCGCCATGTGCGCGAAGCTGATGTGGCGGTCAATCTCGGCGGCGCCAAGCCCGCCGAAAGCTACCTGCTGATCGACAGGATCATCGCCGCCGCCAAGGCCAGCGGCGCTCAGGCCATCCACCCGGGCTATGGCTTTCTTTCGGAGAACGCCGCCTTCGCCCGCGCCATCGAAGAAGCCGGGCTGGTGTTTCTCGGCCCGCCCGCCTCGGCCATCGAAGCCATGGGCAGCAAGTCGGCAGCCAAGGCGCTGATGGAACAGGCCGGCGTACCGCTGGTGCCGGGCTACCACGGCGAAGCGCAGGACTACGAAACCTTCCGCGCCGCCGCCCAACGCATCGGCTACCCGGTGCTGCTGAAAGCCGCCGCCGGCGGTGGCGGCAAGGGCATGAAGGTGGCGGAAAGCGAAGCACAGCTGGCCGAGACGCTGGAGTCGGCCCAGCGCGAGGCTCAGTCGGCCTTCGGCGACTCGCGCATGCTGGTGGAAAAATACGTGCTCAAACCGCGTCACGTGGAGATCCAGGTGTTCGCCGACCGTCACGGCAACTGCCTGTACCTCAACGAGCGCGACTGCTCGATCCAGCGCCGCCACCAGAAGGTGGTTGAGGAAGCTCCGGCCCCCGGCCTGACGCCAGAGCTGCGCCGCGCCATGGGCGAGGCGGCGGTCAAGGCGGCGCAGGCCATCGGCTATGTCGGCGCCGGCACCGTGGAATTCCTGCTCGACGAGCGCGGCGAATTCTTCTTTATGGAGATGAACACCCGCCTGCAGGTGGAACACCCGGTCACCGAGGCCATCACCGGCCTCGATCTGGTCGCCTGGCAGATCCGTGTCGCCCGCGGCGAGCCGCTGCCGATCACCCAGGAACAGGTACAGCTCAATGGCCACGCCATCGAGGTGCGGCTGTATGCCGAAGACCCGGACAACGATTTCCTGCCGGCCACCGGCAAGCTTGCGCTGTACCGGGAGTCCGCCAGCGGCGACGGCCGCCGTGTAGACAGCGGGGTCGAACAGGACGACGAGGTCTCACCGTTCTATGACCCGATGCTGGGCAAGCTGATTGCCTGGGGCGAGAACCGCGAGGAAGCGCGCCTGCGCCTGCTGGCCATGCTCGAGGAAATCCGGGTCGGCGGCGTGCGCACCAACCTGGCGTTCCTGCGTCGCGTGCTGGCTCACCCGGCCTTCGCCGCCGCCGAGCTGGACACCGGCTTTATCCCGCGCCACCAGCAGCAACTGCTGCCGGAAGTCGGTGAATTGCCGGAAACCTTCTGGAATCTGGCCGCCGATGCCTGGGTACAGAGCGAAACTCCGCTGCAACGCGCCGACGATGCCCACTCGCCCTGGGCCGGCCGTAGTGGCTGGCGCTCGGGTGGCCCGGCGGAAATCGACCTGCACCTGAGTTGCCAGGGCAGTGAGCGCAAGGTGCGTGCGCGCCAGCTCGCCCGTCTGCAGGGCGAGGAACTGCTGGCCGAAATCGACGGTACGCGCCAGCGCCTGTGCGCCATCCGCCGTGGCGATACGCTGTTTTTGCAATGGGCCGGCGAACTGCATGCCGTCACCCGCTTCGATCCCATCGCCGCCGCCGAAGCCAGCCATGTGCAGCATGGCGGCCTGAGTGCGCCGATGAACGGCAGTATTGTGCGCGTGCTGGTCGCACCGGGCCAGGCAGTCGAGGCTGGCACCGCCCTGGTAGTGCTGGAGGCGATGAAGATGGAGCACAGCATCCGCGCCGCCGAGGCCGGTACGGTCAAGGCGCTGTACTGCAGCGAAGGGGAAATGGTCAGCGAAGGCGCCGTGCTGGTGGAGCTGGAATAACCACGCACTTCGATTACGGGGGTTGAATGTGAAGGAAGAGCGACATCCACCCTACGCCTGCCAACGTAGGGTGGACTCGTCTTTTATGTCCACCAGCCCTTCGTATCCACCGCCCCGTGCTTGCTCCCGTCACCCAGCTCGGCGCACCCTATTCAGCAATTGCCTGGTGGATCTGTCCACTGCCCCCGGAAAGCATTGAGGAAATCCGATGAGCCTACCCTCCTCCGTCCGCCTGGTCGAAGTTGGCCCGCGTGACGGTCTGCAGAACGAGAAACAACCCATCAGCGTCTCCGACAAAGTGCGCCTGGTGAATGACTTGTCCGCTGCCGGACTGCGCTATGTCGAAGTGGGCAGCTTCGTCTCGCCCAAATGGGTACCGCAAATGGCCGGCAGCGCCGAGGTGTTTGCCGGCATTCAGCGCAGCCCGGGGGTCACCTACGCAGCGCTGACACCAAACCTCAAGGGTTTCGAAGCCGCGCTGGAAGCCAAGGTAGAGGAAGTGGCAGTGTTCGCCGCAGCCAGCGAGGCCTTCTCGCAGAAGAACATCAACTGCTCCATCGCCGAGAGCCTGCAGCGCTTCATCCCGCTGATGGAGGCCGCCAGGGCGGCGAACGTGCGCGTACGAGGCTATGTTTCCTGCGTGCTGGGTTGCCCGTACGATGGCGAAATCGCCCCGGCCCAGGTCGCAGCCGTGGCCCGCGAGCTGTACGCCATGGGCTGCTACGAGGTATCACTGGGCGACACCATCGGCACCGGCACCGCCGGCAAGACCCGTCAACTGATCGAGACGGTCGCCCGCGAGGTACCGCACCACCTGCTGGCCGGGCACTTCCACGACACCTATGGCCAGGCCTTGGCCAATATCTACGCCAGCCTGCTCGAGGGCATCAGCGTGTTCGACAGCTCGGTCGCAGGTCTGGGCGGCTGTCCCTACGCCAAGGGCGCCACCGGCAACGTCGCCACCGAGGACGTGCTGTACATGCTGCAGGGTCTGGGCATCGACACCGGGATCGACTTGGATCGACTGATCGACGCCGGCGCGCGCATCTGTGAGGTGCTGGGCAAGGCCAACGGCTCGCGCGTGGCGCGCGCTCGGCTGGCGAGTCGCTAGGCTCCCGCGCACCTTCAGGAGCGGATTCATTCGCAAAATTCGCGGCCAACGCCGTTCCCTCAAAGCAGACCTCAACACCTGACCAGGCAGAAGCGAACCTCGATGAAAAATACCGCTACCCTGCGTGACTACCAGCATGTGCGCCTGCTGGCGATTCGTTCGCTGTTCGAGATCGTCGAACAGTCCAGCGAAGGCACGGTAATCGTCGACCGTGACGCACGTATCGTCTGGATGAACGAGCGCTACGCGCGCCGCTATGGCCTGGACGAAGCCAACCAGGCCATCGGCCAGGACGTGGAGAAAGTGATTCCCTCCAGTCTGCTGCGCCAGGTAGTGGAAACCGGCGAGCCGATCCTGCTGGACATGCTCGACACGCCCGGCGGGCCACTGGTGGTGATGCGCCTGCCGGTGCACGACGACGACGGCGAGGTCATCGGCGCCATCGGCTTTGCCCTGTTCGACCAGCTGAAGAACCTTGCGCCGCTGGTAACCCGCTTCATGCAGATCCAGGAGGAGCTGGCCTCGACCCGTTCGCTGCTGCAGGCGCGCCAGGCCAAATACAGCTTCGCCCATTTCATCGGCAACAGCGCCGCCAGCCTGGAAGTAAAGCGCCGTGCCCGGCGCAGCGCAGCTAGCGAATCACCGGTGTTGCTGCTCGGCGAAACCGGAACCGGCAAGGAACTGCTGGCCCACGCCATCCACAGCGCCTCGCCACGGGCCCACCGGCCCTTCGTCAGCGTCAACTGCGCAGCCATTCCGGAGAGCCTGCTGGAAGCCGAATTCTTCGGCACCGCGCCGGGGGCCTTCACCGGTGCCGACCGCAAGGGCCGCCCCGGCAAGCTGCAGATCGCCCAGGGCGGCACGCTGTTTCTCGACGAGATAGGCGACATGCCGCTGGCCCTGCAAAGTAAGCTGCTGCGCGTGCTGCAGGAGAAGGAATTCGAAGCAGTCGGCTCCAACGAAGTGCGGCGCAGCGACATTCGCCTGATCGCCGCTACCTCGCTGGATCTGGAGCAGGCCATCCAGGTCGGGACCTTCCGCGCCGATCTCTATTACCGCCTCAACGTCCTGCCGATCCAGCTGCCGCCGCTGCGCGAGCGCCTCGACGACCTGCCGGCGCTGTGCGAGACCATCCTCGATGAGATCCCCGGTCATCATGAGCTCGACGCCGAGGCCGTGGCATTGCTGGCCAGCCACGCCTGGCCCGGCAACGTGCGCGAGCTGCGCAACGTGCTTGAACGCACAGCGTTGCTCAGCGACGAACCCCGCCTGGGCGCCGCCGCCCTGCGCTCGGCCATCGGCCGCCTGGTGCCGCTGCCGCAGCAGCGCCCGGCGACGTCCACGCCACAGGTTGCAGTCGGCAACTTCCATGCCGCCCGCGAAGCCTTCGAGCGCGAACTGATCCGCCAGGCCCTGGCGGAGCACTCCGGCAACGTGCAACAGGCCGCCGCGCGCCTGGGACTGGGCCGCTCGACCCTGTACAAGAAGATGGTCGCCCTGGGCCTTTCGTCCTGAAATGGAGACTTTCTCATAATAGAGACAGGCGTTGAGAACGGGACTTTGCGGCGATTACCCAGGGAAAATTCTCAAGTCTGAGACAAAAGGCTTTCTAGTTCCTTCGATGGGGCAGAATTAATCCTTTAATTTCAATAACTTAAATAGTTGGCATGGATTTCGCTATCTCCTGCCCGCACCCGCTCCGGGTGCCGACAACAACAATCAGCCGCGCACCACGCGGCGCCAGGAGATAGCTCCATGAGCGTGATCATCGCCCTCGCGGCCCTTGCCCTGCTGATGCTCGCCGCCTACCGCGGCTACAGCGTCATCCTCTTCGCCCCCATCGCCGCCCTTGGCGCCGTCCTGCTGACTGACCCGTCTGCCGTAGCGCCGGTGTTCACCGGCGTGTTCATGGAAAAGATGGTCGGTTTCATCAAACTCTACTTCCCGGTGTTTCTGCTCGGCGCAGTGTTCGGCAAGCTGATCGAGCTATCCGGTTTCTCCCGGGCAATCGTCGCCACCGCCATCCGCATGATCGGCACCGGCCAGGCGATGCTGGTGATTGTGCTGGTCTGCGCGCTGCTCACTTACGGCGGCGTGTCGCTGTTCGTGGTGGTGTTCGCCGTGTACCCGTTCGCCGCCGAGATGTTCCGCCAGAGCAACATCCCCAAGCGCCTGATCCCGGCCACCATCGCCCTCGGCGCGTTCAGCTTCACCATGGATGCCCTGCCCGGCACCCCACAGATCCAGAACATTATCCCCACCACCTTCTTCGGCACCACTTCCTGGGCGGCCCCCTGGCTGGGCGTGATCGGCACTCTGTTCGTCTTCGTCGTCGGCATGTTCTATCTCAACCGCCAGCTGAACAAGGCGCGCCATGCCGGTGAAGGCTACGGCACCGAACTACGCAACGAGCCGGAGACCGCCGAGGACATCGCCCTGCCCAACCCCTGGCTGGCGCTGGCGCCGCTGGTGCTGGTGGGCGTTTCCAACCTGCTGTTCACCCACTGGATTCCGCAGTTCTACGGCCAGACCCACACGGTGCAACTGGCCGGCATGACCACACCACTGAGCAGCGAAGTAACCAAGCTCACCGGCATCTGGGCGGTGCAGGCAGCGCTGCTGGCGGGCATTCTGATGGTGCTGATCTGCGGTTTCGGCGCCATCCGCACGCGACTGGCCGAAGGCACCAGGACCGCCGTCGGCGGCGCCCTGCTGGCCTCGATGAACACTGCGTCGGAGTACGGCTTCGGTGCGGTGATAGCTTCCCTGCCGGGCTTTCTGGTACTGGCCGACGCACTCAAGAACATCCCCAATCCGCTGGTCAACGAGGCTATCACCGTCACCCTGCTGGCCGGCATCACCGGCTCAGCCTCCGGCGGCATGAGCATTGCCCTGGCAGCCATGTCCGACACCTTCATCGCCGCCGCCAACGCCGCCAGCATCCCGCTGGAAGTGCTGCACCGGGTCGCCTCGATGGCCTCCGGCGGCATGGACACCCTGCCGCACAACGGCGCTGTGATCACCCTGCTGGCGGTGACCGGCCTCACCCACCGGGAGGCCTACAAGGACATCTTCGGCATCACTCTGATCAAGACCCTGGCGGTGTTCTTCGTCATCGGCGTGTTCTACGCCACCGGCATCGTCTGAGCGTAAAGTGACAAAGGAGACAAACATGAATCTGCAAGGCAAGACCGCCCTGGTCACAGGCTCCACCAGCGGCATCGGATTAGGGATAGCCCTCAAACTGGCCGAAGCCGGTGCCAACCTGGTACTAAACGGCTTCGGCGACGTGGAGGCGGCCATCGCGACCGTCTCCACTAACGGAGTCCAGGTGCGCCATCATCCAGCCGACATGAGCAAGCCCGAGGAGATCGAGGCGATGATGCAGTTCGCCGAGCAGCAGTTCGGCGCCATCGACATTCTGGTCAACAACGCCGGCATCCAGTACGTGGCGCCGGTAGAGGAACTCCCGGTGGAGCGCTGGGACAGCATCATCGCCATCAACCTCAGCTCAGCCTTTCACACCACGCGCCTGGCACTGCCGGGCATGCGTAAACGCAACTGGGGGCGGATCATCAACATCGCCTCGGCCCACGGACTGGCCGCTTCGGTCGGCAAGAGCGCCTATGTTGCGGCCAAGCACGGCCTGGTCGGCCTGACCAAGAGCGTGGCGCTGGAAACCGCCATCTCCGGTGTCACCTGCAACGCCATTTGCCCGGGTTGGGTACTAACGCCGCTGGTGCAGAAGCAGATCGACAGTCGTGCCGTCGACGGCGATATCGCCCGCTCACGCCACGACCTGCTGGCCGAGAAACAGCCTTCGCTGGACTTCGTCACACCCGAGCAGCTTGGCGAACTGGCACTGTTCCTCTGCAGCGACGCCGCCATTCAGGTGCGCGGTGCTGCCTGGAACATGGACGGCGGCTGGCTCGCCCAATAACCTGTATCGATGCAAACCTGTAGGATGGAAACCGCGAAGCGTTTTCCACTACCCGGCCGGTGGATGTAAAAAACGACATCCACCCTACAACAAGAATCAAATCCGGAATCCGCTATGTCGCAACCGCTTTGGACCCCCTCTGCCGACCGCATCGCCACCACCCGCATGGATGCGTTCCGTCGCTTCATCAATCAACGTCACGGCCTGCAACTGGCCGACTACCCGGCCCTGCACGCCTGGAGCGTGACGCAGCGCGAGGCGTTCTGGCAGGCCATCGTCGATTTCTTCGAAGTACGTTTCGCCAGACAGCCCGAGGCGGTACTGCGCGAAGGAGCGGCCATGCCCAGTGCCCAGTGGTTCCCCGGAGCCACCCTGAACTTCGCCGAGCACCTGCTGCGTCGCCGCGACGAGCATCCGGCGCTGATCGCCATCGGCGAGGACGGCTCCCGCGAGCAGTTGTCCTATGCCGAACTGGCGGCCCATGTCGCCGGTCTGCAGCGCAGCCTGCGCGAGGCTGGCGTCGGGGTTGGCGACCGCGTGGCCGCCTTCATGCCCAACACCTGGCAGACGGTGGTCGGCATGCTCGCCAGCGCCAGCTTGGGCGCCACCTGGTCATCCTGCTCGCCGGATTTCGGTACCCAGGGGGTGATCGACCGCTTCGGTCAGATCGAACCCAAGGTACTGATTGCCGCTGCCGGCTATCGCTACGCCGGCAAGAACCTGAATCTGACCGACAAGCTCAACGAAATCCTCGAACGCCTGCCCTCGCTGCAACAACTGGTGGTGGTGCCCTACTCGCGCCCCGAGGCCAGCGCCCTGGACTACCGCTCGACGGCACGCGTGAGTCTCTGGCATGACTTCTATCAGAACAGCGGTGAACCGCAGTTCACACAGATTCCCTTTGAACATCCGCTGTACATCCTTTACTCCAGCGGCACCACCGGGGTGCCCAAGTGCATCGTCCACGGGGTCGGCGGCACCCTGCTGCAACACGTCAAGGAGCTGGGGCTACACACGGATCTACACACTGACGACACCCTGTTCTACTACACCACCTGCGGCTGGATGATGTGGAACTGGCTGGTCTCAGGCCTGGCCCTGGGCGCCACACTGGTGCTGTTCGACGGCTCGCCGTTCCACCCTTCCGCCGAGCGCCTGATCGACCTGATCGACGCCGAGAACATCAGCATCTTCGGCACCAGTGCCAAGTTCCTCGCCGCCCTGGAAAAGGCCGGCGCCAAACCGCGCGAGACACATAAGCTGGAGCGCCTGAAGGCCATCCTTTCCACCGGCTCGCCGCTGGCCCACGAGAGCTTCGAGTACGTCTATCGCGACGTGAAGGCCGACCTCTGCCTGTCCTCGATCTCCGGCGGCACCGATATCGTTTCCTGCTTCGCCCTCGGCAACCCGACGCTGCCGGTTTGGCGGGGCGAGCTGCAGTGCAAGGGTCTGGGCATGGATGTACAGGTGTGGGACGAGAGTGGCAAACCGATCATTGGTGAGAAAGGCGAGCTGGTCTGTGCCCGGCATTTCACCTCGATGCCGGTGGGCTTCTGGAACGATGCGGATGGCGATAAATTCCGAGCGGCGTACTTCGACACCTTCCCGGGCGTCTGGGCGCATGGCGACTATGCCGAGGAAACAGAGCACGCCGGCCTGGTGATCCACGGTCGCTCCGACGCAGTGCTCAACCCGGGCGGCGTGCGTATCGGCACTGCAGAAATCTACCGACAGGTGGAAAAGATACCGCAAGTGCTAGAGTCGCTGGCCATTGGCCAGGACTGGCAAGGCGATGTGCGAGTAGTGCTGTTCGTTCGTCTGCGTGACGGACTACAGCTTGATGATGCCCTGCGCGAGGAGATCCGCCAAATGATCCGTAGCAACACCACTCCTCGCCACGTGCCGGCGAAGATCATTCAGGTTCGAGACATTCCTCGCACCATCAGTGGCAAGATCGTCGAACTGGCAGTGCGCAATGTTGTTCACGGCCGCCCGGTGAAAAACACCGATGCACTGGCCAACCCCGAGGCGCTGGAGCTGTATCGTGACCTTGCAGAGCTGCAACAATAGGGTCCTGTCGCACGTTAGAAGTGACCAGCAAGGTTTTGTAACCGACATGATGCCCGCCATGCACAAACCCTTCTTTCTGCTGTTCGCCCTGCTCTGCCTTGCTGCGCCTGCTTTGGCCAAGGATCCCGTGCATCTCTATATGCCGGACGCGCCACCGCTGACGCTGCTGAATCAAGGTAGCCATCACGGCCTGACCGGAGACATCGTGCTGGCGGCGCTGGCACGTAGCGGCCGGCTGGTACGGATAGAGGGTGAACCCTGGCCCCGGGCACAAATGCGAGTCGCCAGCGGCCGCAACCTGTTGATCGTTCCACTGTCGCGCACACCGGAACGCGAGGAGCAATACACCTGGATCGCCCCGTTGATGATATTGGAGCGCGCCTTCTTCAGCCTTGACGAGCCTGTCAGCAGCTTTGCCGAAGCCCTTCAGCGCTACCAGCGTATCGGCGTGGGACTGGGTACTCCGCAGGCGGAGATACTCAAGCAACAGGGTTTCAGCGAAAGCCAGATCGTCCAGCTAAAGCTCGGCGAGAACCCGGCATGGATGCTGGAAAAGGGCCGTATCGATGCCTGATTCACCAGCGTGCCGGAAGCGCTGTACATCTGGAAGGACGCGCAGCCTGGCAGCCGGCCTCTGAATGCCAGCCCAATACTGGTTGAGACGGGGCTGTATCTGGCCTGCTCGAAGAACTGCGACGACGAACTGGTCTCGGCTCTGCGCACCGCCATCACAGAAATGGAACGCGAGGGGATCAGTCAGCACCTGCGCAAGGCCTATCCCTACCTTCATACCCTGGCGAAATAACCCCGAAGCCTCTATTCAGGCAACCGCGCACGGCCACAAATCCGGCTGAATGCGGGCACAATAGCCGACCGAAGAAATTGAGGATCTCATCAATGGCAAAAGCTATGGCCCGCCACATACTCGTCAAGACCGAAGCGGAAGCTGCTGCTCTGAAGAAACGCCTTGCAGCCGGCGAAGCCTTTGACGTACTCGCGCGCCGATACTCAACCTGCCCTTCCGGCAAGAAAGGTGGCGACCTGGGGGAAGTACGTCCAGGGCAGATGGTACGAGCAGTGGATCAGGTGATTTTCAAGAAACCACTGCGCGAGGTGCATGGCCCTGTAAAGACCCAGTTCGGCTATCACCTGATCCAAGTCTTCTATCGCGATTGAAGACCGCTCGCTCAGCCCTGCTCGGCTGCTTCCCGCGCCAATACCGCACCGTGCACGCGGTTGACCCACCAGCCGAACAACCCGGCAGTAAAGAACATGATGATGCTGTAGAGCGCCGCAGGAATAGCCATGGTCGGATTGTTCAACAGCATCGGGCTCAGTGCCAGGGCAATGGCCAGTGTGCCGTTGTGAATGCCAATCTCCATGCCAATGGCAACAGCCTGACGCTGCGACAGCTTCAGCAGGCGCGGCACGAAGTACCCCACCGCCAAGCTCAGCAGGTTGAAACTCAGAGCCGCCAGGCCTACCAGCGGCGCGTAATCGACAAAGGTCTGCCAATCCTTGATCACCGCCAGAAGCACGATCAGCGCCAGAAACAGTGCCGACATGATCTTTACCGGCCGCTCCATACGCGCCGCAAAACCGGGAAAACGGCTGCGAACCCACATGCCGATGGCCACCGGCCCCAAAACGATAAGGAACACCTGGATAATCTTGGCAAACTGCAACGGAATGGCCTGATCACCCTCCATGAAATACATCAGCGACAGGTTCACGATCAGCGGCATGGTGAGAATAGCGATTACCGAGTTGACCGCCGTCAGAGTGATGTTTAGTGCCACATCACCATGCGCCAGATGGCTGTAGAGGTTCGCCGTGGTGCCGCCGGGCGAAGCAGCCAGCAACATCATGCCAACTGCCAGCGCAGCCTCCAGTTGCATCCCCTGAACCAGGAGAAAGCAGGCCAGCGGCAGCAGGATTATCTGACAGCCAAGCCCGATCAGCACCGGTCGCGGGTATTTGACCACCCGGGCGAAGTCCGCAAGGGTCAGGGAAAGCCCCAGGCCAAGCATGATGATGCCCAGGGCCAGGGGAAGGAACAGAGTGCTCAGAAGGCTTGCAGTCATCTTGTTATTCTCGTGCCGGAAGGAAACCTGCAGCTGGCGGCAAATGCCAGCCGGCCAGCCCTGCCGTTAGCGAATCTGGCAGGCAGTCTAGACTAGCGGACACCCGACAGCCGGGGCAGCATTATCAGACAGACAAGTGACAAGCCATGCAGGCGACTGATGAGTCAGCTGCCCTGCCTGCTCAACCCCGTAGTTCAGCGACCACAGCCGCCAGCGCATCAGCCGGATCAGCCGCCTGGCTGATCGGCCGGCCAATCACCAGGTAGTCGGAACCAGCTTCCAGAGCCTGGCGGGGAGTGAGAATGCGCTTCTGATCGTCAGCACTGCTGCCGGCTGGACGAATCCCCGGGGTCACCAGTTGCAGATACGGCTGTGCCACCTTAAGCGCCCTGGCCTCCTGTGCCGAGCAGACCAGACCATCCAGACCCGCATCGGCCGCCAGCCCGGCCAGGCGCAGCACCTGCTCCTGCGGCGGCACATCCAGACCGATACCGGCCAGATCCTGCTGCTCCATACTGGTCAGTACCGTCACCCCGATCAGCAAGGGTTTCGAGGTGCAGCCCCGCTCCAGTTCCTCGCGACAGGCAGCCATCATGCGCAGCCCTCCTGAGCAGTGCACATTGACCATCCATACGCCTAGCTCGGCAGCAGCGCGCACTGCCATGGCGGTGGTGTTGGGAATATCGTGGAATTTCAGATCGAGAAAAACCTCGAACCCACGCGCCTGCAGCGCTTCGACCACCTGCGGGCCACTGCGGGTGAACAGTTCCTTGCCTACCTTGACTCGGCACAGTTCCGGATCGAGCCTGTCGGCCAGCTTCAGGGCGGCCTCACGGCCGGGAAAATCGAGGGCAACAATGATCGGAGTCTGGCAGGCTGGCATAGGCAGGTCTCGGCGGAGGTAAAAACGCCGCGCATTGTAGCGCAAAGGTTCCGCGCCTGCGTGCGGCCCACCACGCCCTGACAAGTTGCCGGCAAGCGAGTATGGTGAAATAAGACCACCCGAAGGAGTCAATCATGCCCTGGTACGCCTGGCTTATCCTGATTCTGGCCCTGGGATCCATCCTTGGCAGCCTGCTGTTGCTACGTGACACGGCCAGAAAGCTGCCACTGACCGAGGAACAACTCAAACGCATCCGAGAACGTAATGCCGAACAGGATGCCAAGGATCGGCAGGAGCGCTGAACAACGCGCTGTATTCTCAAGCGCTATCGCTACAGTTTGCCGGCTCTGCCGGGCAAGCTGATGATTTCTCAACCGTTCGCCGGCAGCCCTGCATTATCAAACGATGGCATTTGCCGACAAGGCAGACCACGCTAGCGTCTGGCGGTTGCCGGCGGCCCTGCCGAGCCGTCCACTGCTACGGGCATGACGGCAATCCGGTAAGGCGAAAATATCCGCGTCAGCGCTCCGGAAGCACGAAGTTGCTCAAACAGCACGGTGAGCTGCTCCGGGGAAATCGGAGCGCCGTTGCGCAGCATGGCGTGGTGACGGTATATCTGGTCAACGCGATTGGAGATCAGCAATTGCCGAGCCTTGTCTCGATTGCGTCGGATGAAATCGTACAGATTGGAACGTGTCACTAAAGCAATATCGGCCCGTCCGCGCAGCACCATCAGCAGGTTGCTGTCGTGGGAATGTCCGAGGTTGGCGTTGAAGGTATTGATCAGGTAGTCGGGATCGCTGCGGAAACCGGCGAATCCGTAATGGTAGCCCCGGTACAGAGCCAGGCGCTTCTCCTGCAGTTGCTCGAAATAATCCTGATCACGCCCGCTTATGTCGAGCGCAACGAATAGCTCGGCATCTTCCAGGCCCATATCGACCGCTGAGGCGTCGATTCCCTGCCAGCCCCATGCGGGATTTTCAAAAATGGCCATGTCGATACGCCCGCGCTGTAAATCGCCAAAACGCCGAACAATGGCCGTGGGCAGCAGGGTGAAGTAATAGTCCTGCTGAACATCGTTGAGCGCATCAAGCAACTGCGGCAGCAGCCCGGTGGCCTGGTTGAGGTCGGACTTGATCACATAGGGGGGGAAATGGGCCGCCCCTACCCGAACGGTTTCCGCTGCAGACAGCGAAGCCACAAACAGCAGGCTCATTGCTCCCAGCCAGGCTCGCGTCCAGCACCGCGAATGGCGCATTGAGACTCCTCCGAAGTTTCTGCTGCTCAACAGCTGGCAGCCTACTCCAGTACAGGCCTGACCGACTAGATGGTTTTTTGCTTCCCAGGGCGCATCGATAGAGCCCTTCAGGACTCTTTACAGACCAGCGAAAGAGCTTCTTCGGCCAACTGATCCAGAGTCATCGGGCCATCCGGACGGAACCAGGTGGTAGTCCAGCTCAACGCGCCGGTGAGAAAGCGTCGCTGAATGAATGGATCCCCTTTAAAGAAACCGGCCTCGCGCGCCTCGTTCAGTACTTCAAGCCAGATCTGCTCGTAAGTGTCGCGCAACGCCAGCACCTGGGCCTGACTACGCGCCGAGAGCGAACGCCATTCGTACACCAGTACAGCCATGGCCTCACCAGTACCGCCCATGATCGACTGCAGTTCGCAGCGAATCAGTGCCAGTAGACGCTCGCGGGTTCCCCGGGCCGCCGCCAGATCGGCTCGCATCAAGGCGGTGTTGTAGATGATGGTCTCCTCCATCACTGCGCGCAGGATTTCATCCTTGCTCTTGAAGTGATGAAAGATGCTGCCTGACTGGATACCGATGGCACTGGCCAGGTCACGCACCGTAGTACGTTCGTAGCCCTTGCTGCGAAACAGGTGGGCGGCCTTCTGCAGCAGCTTGCCACGTGCACTCTCCGGATCGGTCAGTTGTCCGCTGTCGACCAGCGTCTGCATCACCGCTCGGGCATTCTGTTCATCCACGCTGGCATCTCCCCGTCTCTGCAAATGGTCGCCGCGTTAATCCTGATTGGAGCAATCGCCGGCAAGTGCTTGTCGTTAGGGTGAAATTTATGCCTGACAGCGATACCAAGCAAGCGCTTGGGCGCACTTTTGGCTGTTATGCCATCCCCACCCACTTTTCAACCAAGCGCTTGCTTGGTAGTGTTGTTCTACCTTTTCATTGTGTGACGGGCCAATTCCAATGACCAAGACCGTGCGCATCGGCTGCGCCTCCGCATTCTGGGGTGATACTTCCACCGCCGCCGCCCAACTGGTTCGGGGTGCCGAACTGGATTATCTGGTGTTTGACTACCTTGCCGAGATCACCATGTCGATCATGGCCGGCGCCCGCATGAAAAAACCCGAAGAAGGATACGCCCGCGACTTCATCGAAGTGCTGGCGCCGCTGCTGGGCGAAATCGCCGAGAAAAAGATCCGCATCATCTCCAACGCCGGTGGCGTAAACCCCGCCTCCTGCGCTGCCGCCATGGCCGCCGCCTGTGAAAAGGCCGGCGTGAACCTCAAGATCGCCGTTCTGCATGGCGACAACCTGCAAACCAAGCTCGGCGAGCTGGCTAAAGCCGGCACCAAGGAAATGTTCACCGGCGCCTCGCTGCCGCCGTTCTGCGTCTCGGTTAACGCCTACCTGGGCGCTCCGGGCATCACCGCCGCGCTGGAGCAAGGCGCTGATATCGTCATCACCGGCCGCGTGGTCGACAGTGCCGTGGTCTCCGGCGCTCTGGTGCACGAGTTCGGCTGGAGCTGGCAGGACTACGACAAGCTCTCGCAAGCTGCGCTCGCCGGCCATCTGGTCGAATGTGGCGCACAAAGCACCGGCGGCAACTTCACCGACTGGCGCGACGTGCCGGACTACGAGCACATCGGCTTCCCCGTGCTGGAAATCGAAGCCGATGGCCAGTTCGTCATCACCAAACCGGCCAACACGGGCGGGCTGGTCACGCCGTTCACCGTCGGCGAGCAGATGCTCTACGAAATCGGCGACCCGCGTGCTTACCTGCTGCCCGACGTGGTGTGTGACTTCACTCAGGTCAAGCTTGAGCAAGTCGGCGAAAACCGCGTACACGTCAGCGGCGCCAAAGGTCTTGCACCTACCGACACGTACAAAGTCAGCGCCACGCACCCGGACGGCTTCCGCTGCACCGCCAGCTGCCTGTTGGCCGGTATCGATGCGCGCGACAAGGCCGAACGCGTCAGTCAGGCCATCATCAACAAAACCAACGAGATGTTTATCGAGCGCGGCTGGGGGCCTTACCGCGAGGTCAATATCGAACTGCTGGGCACCGAAGCCACCTATGGGGCTCGCGGTCAGCGCGGCGACACCCGCGAAGTGGTGCTCAAACTCGCGGTCAGTCATGCCAAAAAAGAAGCGCTGGTGCTGTTCTCCCGCGAGATCGCCCAGGCTTCCACCGGCATGGCACCAGGCCTGACCGGCATTGTCGGTGGTCGCCCTACCGTGTACCCGATCATCCGCCTGTTCAGCTTCCTGGTGGACAAAGCGGCCTGCAATCTGGAAGTGGAAATCGGCGGCGAACGCACACCGGTTGCCCTGCCTGAGGTCGGCCGTTTCGACGCTGCTCAAATCGCCGCCGAAGCCGCTATCCCGACCGCCGAAGGCAGCGCCACGGTCTCGGTGCCGCTGGTCAAACTGGCAGTAGCCCGCTCCGGCGACAAAGGCAATCACAGCAACATCGGCGTGATGGCGCGTAAAGCCGAGTACCTGCCGTGGATCGCCCAGGCCCTGAGCTGCGAGGCAGTCGCCGGCTGGATGGGCCATCTGCTCGACGCCGAAAAGGGCCGCGTCAGCCGCTGGTACCTGCCGGCCACCCACAGCCTGAACTTCCTCCTGGAAAACGCCCTGGGCGGTGGTGGCGTGGCCAGCCTGCGTATCGACCCGCAAGGCAAGGCGTTCGCCCAGCAACTGCTGGAATTCCCCGTGCCGGTGCCGCGTGCATTGGCTGAGACTTTGTAGGGTGGATGACGCTTCACCCATCCACCAGATCCTGGTGGACAACGCTTCGCGGTTGTCCATCCTACGACGAGGACGATAACGACAATGGCATACGACTCCGTATTCAGGGCCGGCCTGTTCGCCGAACAGACCATCCTGGTCACCGGTGGCGGCAGCGGCATCGGTCGCTGCGTCGCTCACGAGCTGGCGCATCTGGGCGCGCATGTGGTGCTGGTTGGCCGCAAGCCGGACAAACTGGAAAAGACCGCGGCTGAAATCACTGAAGACGGCGGCAGCGTCAGTTTTCAGGTTTGTGACATCCGCGACGAAGAGTCGGTCAAGGCCATGGTTAAAGCCGTGATCGCCGAACGCGGACGCATCCATCACCTGGTCAACAACGCCGGCGGCCAGTTCCCGGCGCCGCTGGTAGGAATCAACCAGAAAGGTTTCGAGACCGTGGTACGCACCAATCTGGTCGGCGGTTTTCTGCTGGCCAAGGAAGTGTTCGTACAAAGCATGAGCAAGCATGGCGGCAGCATCGTCAACATGCTCGCCGACATGTGGGGCGGCATGCCCGGCATGGGGCACTCCGGTGCGGCGCGTGCCGGCATGGACAACTTCACCAAAACCGCTGCCTACGAGTGGGGCCATGCGGGCGTACGGGTCAATGCCGTAGCGCCCGGTTGGGTGGCTTCCAGCGGCATGGACACCTACCCCGAAGCGATGAAGAACATGATCCGCAACCTCAAGGATCACGTGCCGTTGCAGCGCATCGCCACCGAGGCGGAAATCGCCTCAGCCATCGTATTTCTGCTCACCCCGGGCGCCAACTTCATCAGTGGCAACACTGTGCGCATCGACGGCGCGGCCAGCCTCGGCACCCGCGCCTGGACCCTGGGCAAAGCCAAGAACAGCGAGTCCTACAACGGATTCCACCGTGCCTACCAACCTGACGTACTGAAGGACGGAGAATAACAATGCCCGTGATCCAGTCAGAGATCGACGTCCACGGCGAAGCCTTTGCCGCCAACCGTGAAGCGATGCTTGCGCATATCCAAAGCTTCCGTGAAGTGGAACAAAAGGTGCTCGACAAGGCTGAAGAAGCCAAACCCAAGTTTGAAAAGCGCGGTCAGTTGCTGCCGCGCGAGCGCATCAACCTGCTGCTCGACCCGGGTGCGCCGTTCCTTGAGCTGTCCTCGCTGGCCGGTTACAAGCTGCACGACGACAAGGACGGCACCCAAGCCGGTGGCGGCATTATTGCCGGCATCGGTTATGTGGCCGGCGTGCGCAGCCTGATTCTGGCCAACAACAGCGCCATCAAGGGCGGCACCATCTCCCCCACCGGCCTGAAAAAGTCCCTGCGCATGCAGCAGATCGCGGTGGAAAACAAACTGCCGATCATCACCCTGGCAGAAAGCGGTGGTGCCAACCTCAACTACGCAGCCGAAATTTTTGTCGAAGGTGCGCGCGGCTTTGCCAACCAGGCGCGCATCTCGGCCATGGGCATTCCCCAGATCACCGTGGTGCACGGCAGCTCCACTGCCGGTGGTGCCTACCAGCCGGGCCTGTCGGACTACGTGGTGGTGGTACGCGGCAAGGCCAAGATGTTCCTGGCCGGCCCGCCCCTGCTGAAAGCCGCTACCGGTGAAATTGCCACCGATGAGCAACTGGGCGGCGCCGAGATGCACGCCCAGGTCGCCGGTACCGCCGAGTATCTGGCCGAGAACGACGCCGACGGCGTGCGCCTGGCCCGCGAGATCATGGCCATGTTGCCGTGGAACCAGCAGTTGCCGGCGCGTCCGGCCAAAACCTGGCGTGAGCCGCTGTATCCGGCCGAGGAACTGCTGGGCATCGTTCCGGCAGACCCGAAAAAGCCCTACGACGTACGCGAAATCATCGCCCGCATCGCCGACGGCTCCGAGTTCCTGGATTTTAAAAACGAGTTCGACAACCAGACCGTTTGCGGTCACCTGCACATCGAAGGTCAGGCCTGCGGCTTTATCGGCAACAACGGCCCGATCACCCCGGCCGGTGCAGCCAAGGCGGCGCAGTTCATTCAGTTGTGCGAGCAAAGCAACACGCCGATTCTGTTCTTCCACAACACCACCGGTTTCATGGTCGGCACCGAGTCCGAGCAGAACGGCGTGATCAAGCACGGCTCGAAGATGATCCAGGCGGTGGCCAACGCCACCGTGCCGAAGCTGACCATCGTCGTCGGCGGTTCCTACGGCGCCGGCAACTACGCCATGTGCGGCCGCGGCCTTGACCCACGCTTCATCTTCGCCTGGCCCAACAGCCGCACCGCGGTGATGGGCGGCGCCCAGGCCGGCAAGGTGCTGCGCATCGTCACCGAGGACAAGCACCGCAAGGAAGGCAAGGAAGCCGATCCGAAGATGCTCGACATGCTGGAAATGGCCACCGCGCAGAAGCTCGACAGCCAGTCCACTGCCTTGTATGGCACCGCCAGCCTGTGGGACGACGGCCTGATCGACCCGCGCGACACACGCAAGATCCTCGGATTTCTGCTGGACATCTGCGTCGAAGCGCAAATCCGCCCGCTCAAGAAGAACACCTTTGGCGTAGCCCGCCTGTAACTTGCTCGACGCACTCTGGAAGAAAGGACAACAACAATGCATTTCACCCAGGAACACGAAGAACTCCGTCGCACGGTCAAGAATTTCGTCGACAAGGAGATCAACCCCTACGTCGACGAGTGGGAGAAGGACGGCCGCTTCCCCATGCGCGAAATCTTCAAGAAGGCCGGCGATCTGGGCCTCTTGGGCATCTCCAAGCCGGAGAAATTCGGCGGCATGGGCCTGGACTACAGCTACTCGATCGTCGCCGCCGAAGAATTCGGCACCGCCCACTGCGGTGGCGTACCACTGGCCATCGGCGTGCAGACCGACATGTGCACCCCGGCCCTGGCCCGCTTCGGTTCCGACGAACTGCGCGAGCAGTTCCTTGCCCCGGCCATCGCCGGCGACATGATCGGCTGTATCGGCGTTTCGGAAACCACCGCCGGCTCCGACGTGGCGGGCCTGAAGACCACTGCGCGCAAGGACGGCGACGACTACGTCATCAACGGTCACAAGATGTGGATTACCAACAGCCCGCAGGCCGACTTTATCTGCCTGCTGGCCAACACCAGCGATGACAAGCCGCACGTCAACAAGTCGATGATCATCGTGCCGATGGACACCCCCGGCATTACCGTCAGTCCGCATATCGAGAAACTCGGCATGCGCAGCTCGGAAACCGCCCAGGTGTTCTTCGACGACGTACGTGTGCCGCAGCGCTACCGCGTCGGCCACGAGGGGGCCGGCTTCATGATGCAGATGCTGCAGTTCCAGGAAGAACGCCTGTTTGGTGCGGCCAACATCATCAAGGGCCTGGAGCTGTGCGTCGACCAGACCATCGAGTACTGCAAGGAGCGCAAGACCTTCGGCAACGCGCTGATCGACAACCAGGTGATCCACTTCCGCCTGGCCGAGCTGCAGACCGAGATCGAAGCCCTGCGCGCCCTCGTCTATCACGCCACCGAGCAGTACATCAAGGGCCGCGACGTCACCAAACTGGCCTCCATGGCCAAGCTCAAGGCCGGTCGCCTGGGCCGCGAAGTGACCGACAGCTGCCTGCAGTACTGGGGCGGCATGGGCTTCACCTGGGACAACCCGGTCTCGCGCGCCTACCGCGACGTGCGCCTGGTCTCCATCGGCGGCGGCGCCGACGAGATCATGCTCGGCATCATCTGCAAGATGATGGGCATCCTGCCGGGCAAGAAGAAGGGCTAAGCGCCGGACGTGGGGTGGATCACGCTCCACCGATCCACCATCGAGTGTCACGGTGGATGGGCAAGCGACATCCACCCTACGCAGATGTCGCGATACGCCGAATGATTGAAGGAGCCTGCAATGGCTGAACTACCGAGTTGTGAAACCCTGCTGCTGAACCTTGAGGGCGGCGTGCTGCACGTCACCCTCAACCGCCCCGACAGCCGCAACGCCATGAGCCTGGCGATGGTTCATGAACTGCGCGCCGTGCTGGCCGCGGCCAGCGCTCAGAGCGATGTCCGCGCACTGGTGCTGCGTGGCGCCGGCGGACATTTCTGCGCCGGTGGAGACATCAAGGACATGGCCAGCGCGCGGGCCCGCGGCGGCGATGCCTACCGTGAACTGAACCGCACCTTCGGCAGCATGTTGGAAGAATTCCAGCGCGCGCCGATGGTGGTAATTGCCGCACTCGAAGGCGCGGTACTGGGTGGCGGCTTTGGCCTGGCCTGCATCAGTGATATTGCCATTGCCGATGCCGGCTGCAAGTTCGGCCTGCCGGAAACCACTCTCGGCATCCTGCCGGCGCAGATCGCCCCGTTCGTGGTCAAGCGCGTAGGCCTGACCCAGGCCCGTCGACTGGCCCTGACCGCTGCCCGCTTCGACGGCGTCGAAGCGCTGCGCCTGGGTCTGGTGCACTACTGCGAAGCCAGTGACAGCGCGCTGGAACAGCGCTTGACCGAAGTGATCGAGCAAGTACGCAAGTGCGCGCCGCAGGCCAACGCCCTGACCAAAGCCCTGGTGCTGACCTCCGAGGACGAAGAGATGGGCAGCCTGCTCGACCGCGCAGCCGAGCAGTTTGCGGCAGCCGTTACCGGTCCCGAAGGCGTGGAAGGCACCATGGCCTTTATGCAGAAACGCGCTCCCAACTGGGCGCAGTGACATCGTAGGGTGGATGTCGCTTTCCACATCCACCAGAACACCGCACGGTGGATCGACGAAACGCGATCCACCCTACGTAAATCCGTAGTGGATTCGACGGCAGGAGTAGAACAACAACATGGCTGCATTCAACAAGATTCTAGTTGCCAACCGTGGCGAGATCGCCTGCCGGGTGATGCGCACCGCCAAGGAACTGGGCTACCGCACCGTGGCGGTGTACTCCGAGGCCGACGCCGACGCGCGCCATGTGCAGGTGGCCGACGAGGCCGTGTGCATCGGCCCGGCCCAGGTCAACCAGTCGTATCTGGTTATCGACAACATCATCAATGCGGCGAAGAAGACCGGCGCCGACGCCATCCACCCGGGCTACGGCTTCCTCTCGGAGAACGCCGACTTCGCCCGCGCCTGTGAGGCCGCAGGCATCGTCTTCATCGGCCCGACCGTGGAAGCCATCCACCTGATGGGCTCCAAGCGCCTGTCGAAGATCGCCATGATCGAGGCCGGTGTGCCCTGCATCCCCGGCTACGAAGGCTCGGCCCAGGACGACGAGACCCTGATCCGCGAGGCCGAGCGCATCGGCTACCCGCTGATGATCAAGGCCAGCGCCGGCGGCGGTGGCCGCGGCATGCGCCTGGTGCAGCAGGCCAGCGAACTGTCCGAGCAGATCCGCACCGCCCGCTCCGAGGCGCAGAACGCCTTCGGCTCCGGCGAGCTGATCCTCGAGCGAGCGGTGATCCGCCCGCGTCACGTGGAGATCCAGGTGTTCGGCGACCAGCACGGCAACATTGTCTACCTGGGCGAGCGCGACTGCTCGGTGCAGCGCCGTCACCAGAAGGTGGTCGAGGAAGCGCCCTGCCCGGTGATGACGCCGGAGCTGCGCAAGGCCATGGGCGAAGCCGCGGTCAAGGCGGCCGCCAGCGTCAACTATGTCGGCGCCGGCACCGTGGAGTTCCTCCTCGATGCCTCCGGCGAGTTCTTCTTCCTGGAAATGAACACCCGTCTGCAGGTGGAACACCCGGTTACCGAACTGATCACAGGGCAGGACCTGGTGGCCTGGCAGATCCGCGCCGCCGAAGGCCAGAAGCTGCCGCTGACCCAGGAGCAGATCCGGCTCGACGGCCACGCCATCGAAGTGCGTCTGTACGCTGAGGATTCGGCCAACAACTTCCTGCCGCAAACCGGTCGTGCCCTGCGCTGGGAGCCGGAGCTGCTGGACGGCGTGCGCATCGACCACGGTCTGGTCGAAGGCCAGGAAGTGACTCCGTTCTACGATCCAATGCTGGCCAAGGTGATCGCCTACGGCGCGACCCGCGAAGACGCCCGGCGCAAGCTGGTCCGCGCGCTGGAGAACTGCGTGCTGCTGGGCGTCAACGGCAACCAGCGCTTCCTCGCCAACCTGCTGAGCAACGCCGAGTTCGCCGCCGGCAACGCCACCACCGCGTTCATCGCCGAGCACTTCGCCAGCGACGAAAGCCTGACCCCGCAGGCACCGGCCGCCAACGAACTGGCCATCGCTGCCGCCCTGCTCTACCAGGCCTCGGCCAACGGCACCGCCCACCAGGGCGGCCTGGCCGGCTGGCGCAGCGCCGGCAGCGCGCCGTGGCGCTTCGTCCTCAAGCAGGGCGAGGCCAAACACACGGTGGAGCTGGACGTGCTGGGCAGCGGTAGCCAGGCTCACCTCAAGGCCCGCGTCGGCGAAACCGAGCTGGAACTGAAACTGCTGGCCAGCGACGGCCGCTGGCTGACCCTGGAAGAGGACGGCGTGCGCAGTCGCCGTGCCTATCACCTGGACGGCGGCAGGGTCTGGCTGTTCGGCCACTTCGGCAACCTCGAACTGCTTGACGTCACCCACGAGCCAGCCGGTGGCCAGAACGCCGCCAGCAGCGGCGCGGTGAAGGCACCGATGGATGGCGCCATCGTCGACGTACTGGTCGAGGAAGGCGCCCGCGTCAGCAAGGGCCAGCTGCTGGTGGTGCTCGAAGCGATGAAGATGGAGCACCCGCTCAAGGCCGGCGTCGACGGCACCGTACGCCGCATCGGCATCAGCAAGGGCGATCAGGTCAAGAGCCGTCAGCTGCTGGTGGAGCTTGAAGCCGACGAAGCCTGATCACTTCCCTTGATGCGTCACCCCGAGCCCCGCTCCAAGGCCTCACCAGAGGTCCTTGGGCGGGGTTTGGTCTTTTCCGTGCAATCGCCTGTGTGGAGGCCTTATGTCGCTCAACGGTAAAACCCTGTTCATCACCGGCGCCAGCCGGGGTATCGGCCGCGAGATCGCCCTCAAGGCTGCCGCCGATGGCGCCAATATCGTCATAGCGGCCAAGAGCGCCGAGCCGCATCCAAAACTGGAGGGCACCATCTTCAGTGTCGCAGCCGAAGTGGAAGCGGCTGGCGGCAAGGCCCTGGCCCTGCAGCTGGACGTGCGTGACGAGCGGGCCGTGGCAGCCGCCATGGCGCAGGCCGCCGAGCATTTTGGCGGTATCGATGCCCTGGTCAACAACGCCGGGGCGATCAAGCTGGTGGGCGTGGAAAAACTCGAACCCAAGCGCTTCGACCTGATGTACCAGATCAATACCCGCGCGGTGATGGTCTGCAGCCAGGCCGCACTGCCCTATCTGAAAAACAGCGCGGGCGGGCATATCCTCAACCTCTCCCCACCACTCAACCTGGACGCCAAGTGGTTCGCCTAGCACGGCCCCTACACCGTCACCAAGTACGGCATGAGCATGCTCACCCTGGGCATGAGCGAAGAGTTCAGGAAGTACGGCATCAGCGTCAATTCCCTATGGCCGAAGACCATGATCGCCACCGCCGCCATCGAGTTCGAACTGGGCAGCCGCGACGCCTTCAAGCGCGCCCGCACACCGGCGATCATGGCTGACGCGGCCCATGTGATCCTCTCCAGTCAGGGCCGCAGCATCACCGGGCGCCTGCTGATCGACGAGGACATTCTGCGCGAACAGGGCGTCAGTGATTTCGAGCAGTACCGCTTCGATCCCGCCGGCGGCAGCCTGGTGCCGGACCTGTTCGTGGATTGAACAGCGCTGGATACAACCGGCCTCTTCTCCACTTTGGAGAGGGAATGCGTTTTCGACTTCGTAGCCCGGATTTCATCCGGGCTACGTACGGAGGACGCGGCAGCGTTACCGCCTCTGAGCTACTGCTTGAACTCGAACTGCAGCTCGGCACCTTCAATGGAGTCCCAATAGTCATCCACGTGCTCGTTGCTGATCAACCGACCGCTGATCTGGAACGGACTTTCGACTTCGGCTTTCTCACCAAACAATGGCGGTAACAGTGGGGCAAGTTCATCGCGGGTCTCGCTTTCCAGCGCCTGCTCGAACAACTCCTGCGGCAGGCTGAGATCCAGCGCCGGTTTGGACTCGGACTCTGCCGGCTTGGGTTGCGGCACCGCGGCGGGTCCGGGCTTGGCGGCGACGGGCTCCCTGGCGGGGGCGGCAGGCTTGCTTTCGACCGTTCTGGCAGGCGATGCCGGCTCGACAGGCTCGGATTTGCCGGCTGGTGCAGACTCGGGTGCGGCAATTGCTGCGGGCTCTGGCTGGGCATGCTGCGCAACAGGCTCGGACGCGCGCTCACAGGCGCTCAGCCAGGCCAGGCTCAGCAACAGGAAAATGCTCTTACGCATCATGGAAGAAGAGTAACTCGATCAGTAACGCGCCCATGCTCCCCCGCCTGGGCGCGTCTGACAAGCTGGCTTACAAGACTTTTACCCGGCAGCTCATTCAGCTGACGGCTCGCTGACCAGATGCTCGAGCTCGGCTTCGATATCCAGTTGCGGGTAGTCGGCCTGCAATTGTTCCAGCAACCGCTGCGCCTCCTCCTGCTTATCGGTGTTGCGCAGCTCCAGCAGACGCAGCAGCGCCTCGCGCGGTTCGCTCTGGATCACCAGTTCGGCCATCGGAGCGATTGCGGCGGTGCTGGCCATCGGCGTATCAGCAACTGCAGCAGGCGCCACCGGCCGTGGCATGGCCTCAGCCTTGAGGCGCTCCTGGGGCATGGCCATGCGCGTCATCGGCTCGCTCTCGGCTGCCCGCTTGGCTGCCATTGGCGCAGGTGCTGGCGCGGC
Source organism: Pseudomonas sp. NCCP-436 (assembly GCF_019656335.1). Classification (GTDB taxonomy): domain Bacteria; phylum Pseudomonadota; class Gammaproteobacteria; order Pseudomonadales; family Pseudomonadaceae; genus Aquipseudomonas. Next base: position 81,622 of record NZ_BPLZ01000004.1, read on the forward strand.
CGGGCTCATCGCCACACTGGACGGCACTGCGTCGAAGGCATCCGGTGTCTGCTCCAGCGTGCGCCAGGTCAGGCTGACGCCGATCCCGACACAGGCCAGCCCGGCGACGGCAACCGACCAGCGCTGGCGACCACTGCCGAACAGCCATTGGTGCAAACGCTGCGTCCAACCGGCGTTGTCGCTGTCGATCTGGGCCTGCTGCGCTTCACGGGCCGCCGTACTGGCCGCGGCCAGGATACGGGCATCCAGCTCGGCCGAGGGTTCGCCGCTGCCATGGGCACGAAAATGCGCCAGCAGCTCCTGTTCGTGATCCAGCGATTCTCGTTCGTGGGTCATGCGGACAACTCCTCGGTGGCCAGCAGCCGGCGCAGTTTCTGCAGGGCATAGCGCAGACGGCTCTTGACCGTCTCGGCAGGCGTGCGGGTCAACTCGGCAATCTCGTTCAGTTCCAGGTCGCCATGGGCGCGCAGCAGGAACACCTCGCGCTGGTCTTCCGGCAGGTCGGCCAATGCCGCCTGCAATCGCTCGCTATCACGGCTCAGGCCCCACTGCTGCTCAGGGCCCGGCTGCGGGTCGGCCTGGGCGTGCAGGCCTTCGTCGTATTGGTCATGCCCGGCCTGATGACGACCCGTCTTGCGCCAGTGGTCGATCAGACGATTGCGGGCGATCTGGTACAGCCAGGTCTTGAACAGCACCGCCTCGCGCTGCTCGCTCTGACTGCGGATCAGGCTCATCCAGGTTTCCTGAAACACTTCCTCGGCCAAGGCATGATCGCCGCACAGGCCAAGCAGAAAACGGAACAGGCCCAGTCGATGGCGCTGGTACAGCACATTGAATGCCGCGGCATCGCCGCGCCGGTAACGCCGCAATAAAGCGGCGTCGTCATCCGTGAGAGGTGCGTTCACTGCTGAACTCGTACTGGTGTGGAGCCGGAAGTTTGCAGGCTCTGGGCAATTTCGGCCAGCTGGATAAACTCACCGCGCAGGCCGAAGCGATCCTCGCCCCTGGCCGAGCGCGCCAGTTCGATGCTTTGCGCCAGACCGAAGTCGCCCATGTAACGACCGTCCTTGAGCTGCTGGGCGAAGGCGGCAACCGCCGAGGCGAAACGCAAATCCTCGCTGGCGGCGTTCATCGGCTTGGCCTCGTCATGCGCGATGGGGCGCTCCAGCAGTCGACTGCCCGCCTCGCCCGGCGCCTTGTAGCGAATCCGCAACCAGGCCAGTTCGCCACTCCCGCTCGCGGGCTGGGCATTGCTCTGATAGCGCAGCGGCTCCAGCCAGCCCTTGCCACCTGCCGGGACGATCTCGTAGAGCGCAGTGACCGTGTGACCGGCTCCAATGTCGCCGGCATCGACCTTGTCATTGCTGAAGTCCTCGCGCTTGAGGGCGCGGTTCTCATAGCCCAGCAGCCGATATTCGCTGACTTCGGCCGGGTTGAACTCCAGCTGCAGCTTCACGTCGCTGGCCACCGTAGCCAGGGTCGAGCCGAGCTGATCCACCAGCACCTTGCGCGCCTCGCGCAGGTTGTCGATATAGGCATAGTTGCCGTTGCCGGCGTCGGCCAGTTGCTCCATCAGGCGCTCGTTGTAGTTGTCCACGCCAAAACCCAGGGTGGTCAGCGAGACGCCACTCTTGCGCTTGTCGGCGGCCAGCTGCTTGAGACTGTCGAAGTCGCTGATACCTACGTTGAAGTCACCATCGGTGGCCAGCAGGATGCGGTTGATACCGCCGTCGATCAGGTGCTTGCTGGCCTGCTGATAGGCCAGCTGGATACCCGACTCGCCCGCCGTCGAGCCAGCAGCAGTCAGTTGATCGATGGCCGCGCGAATCTTTGCCTTTTCGCTGCCTGAGGTGGAATCCAGAACCACCTGGCTGTCTCCGGCATAGGTCACCAGGGAAACACGATCCTGCGGGCGTAACTGATCGACCAGCAGCCTCAGCGTGGCCTGCACCATTGGCAGGCCTTCGCGGCGGTGCATGGAGCCGGAAACGTCTACCAGAAATACCAGGTTGGCTGGCGGCAGCTCGTCTAGCTGACGATCCGATGCCTTGATGGCGATACGCAGCAGGCGCGTCTGCGGGTTCCACGGTGTCACCGCCAGCTCGGTGCTGACACCGAAAGGTACGTCTCCCTGCGGCAACGGATAGGCATAGGGGAAATAGTTGACCAGCTCCTCCAGGCGTACCGCGTCCTTCGGCGGCAATTGCCCGGCATTGAGAAAGCGCCGCACGTTGGCATAGCTGCCGGTATCGACATCGATGCTGAAGGTGGAAATCGGAGTTTCGGCAGCGGCAAACACCGGGTTGTCGGCATAGGTCTGGTACTGCTCTCGCGCAACCGGTGGTGTGAAAGTAGTTTCCATTCGCGCCAGAGCCGGCATGGCAGCGTAGCTCTGGACTGACCCAAGGCTTAGTCGCGCACCAGCCAGAACCGGAGCGGGTGCATCGGCCACTGCGGGTAAAGGGTTCTGGGACATCGGTCTGTCGGTGGAATCGGAATTGCTGCAGGCCGCCAGAACCAACAGCACGCTGATACAAAAGCCGCTAGCCAGCGGGCGGATGGGCACTCGTGAACGAGTCGGCATGATGCGTCTCCTGAACAATGCATAAAGGCTTCGTCCAGGTAGACGGTGTCATGTAGCAAAGCGGGTTAAGCTGCGTGAAAATGCGCTGGGCAGTACCCGGGGGCTCAACGAAAGTTCGTTGAGCCAGGCTCCACTCAGGCAAAAATCACTGAAGCCGATGCATGCTGTAGATGAGCATTGCGAACGACCTTTAACCCCAGGTCACTGCTGCGCAGACAACCGACCTAGAGTCCTTCAGCTTCCAGGCAAAGCTGTGTGGCCAGCATTCCGAGGGTCATCAGCGCCCTCTCCGCTTCGCGGTTCCAGGGGATCCCGCAGTTCAACCGTACACAGTGATTGAACTGCTCGGTATTGCTGAAGATCAGTCCAGGCGCGATGGAAATACCCTGCCTGAGCGCGCGCACGTGCAGATCCTTGGTGTTGACCCGTGCCGGCAGACTGACCCAGAGGATAAAGCCCCCCTTGGGTCGGGTCATTTGCGTACCGGCCGGAAAATATTGCTGAACCGCCAATTGGAAGGCACTGAGGTTTTTGCGGTACTCCTGACGGATATGCCGCAAGTGGCGGTCATAACCACCATTTTCCAGATAGGCGGCCACCGCCATCTGCGTGACACTGCATGCCGAATGGGTGGAGAAGGTCTGCAGACGCTGGATTTCTTCCTGATACTTGCCGGCAACAACCCAGCCGATCCGTACCCCCGGCGACAACGTCTTGGAAAAGCTCGAACAATAGAGTACCCGGTTGTCTCGGTCATACGACTTGAGCGCCTTGGTCGGCCCCTGCTCAAACATCAGTTCGCCGTATATGTCGTCTTCGACAATCTGGAAATCATAGTCCCCGGCCAAGCGCAGCAGCTGACGCTGACGCTCCTCGGGAATGGTACCTCCCAAAGGGTTGGACAATCGTGCCGTCAGCACCAGCGCCTTGATCGGCCACTGGTTGGCTGCCAGTTGCAGAGCTTCGAGGCTAATGCCGGTGGTGGGATCGCAGGGAATCTCGATCACCTTCAGGCCGAGAAGATCCGCCAGCTGCAGCCAGCCGTAGTAGCTAGGCGACTCCACCGCAATCAGATCACCCGGTTTGGTAGTCACCCGCAGCGTCATCTGCATGGCATCTACACAGCCATGGGTGATTACCACCTCCGAGGGATCAACCACTACCCCGGCATCACGCATACGGATCGCCACCTGGCGCCGCAGTGGCTCGAACCCCGGGCTGAACATGTAACTGAAGGCTCGCGGGCTATGAAAACGGGTGACCTTCGCCAGTTGTTGGTGCAGCGCACGTACCGGCAGGTATTCGACATGGGGCACCGCCGCCCCCAAAGGAAACACTCCTTCTCGGCGCGACTCGGTAAGAATCTGGTCGATGATGCTGGCGCGCGTCACCAGCCCCGGTCGCTCTACCCTGGCGATATCTGGTGTCGGCGCGGTCAGGGCCGGGGTCTGGTGTACATAGAAACCGGACTGTGGGCGGGCCCGAATTAGGCCCTGATCCTCAAGATTGGCGTAGGCCTGCAGCACCGTAGCATGGCTGACGTTGAGCTGCGCGCTCATCTTGCGTACAGACGGCACGCGCTCGCCCGGCTGATAGACACCACGACGAATGTCCTCAGCCAGCTGCTGAGCAATGCGCTGGTAGAGCAACAGATTAGTCATGGTCGGCTCCTCCGGATCACTGAACCATAACAGTAGCTCAGAGGATGACAATTGTACCGAAACAGATCGCAACAGTTTGGGCAATACAGCCTAAAATGACAGCTGTACCTGTTCAGTAAAAGTAGAGAATTCTAAAAATCCAAATGTCATGCCCTAGACAACTTCGTCAGACGGTGAACCGTCTGACGAAACAGCAGGTGCGGAGCTTGAAAGAAATGCACGCCGGCTAGCGCATCGGGCCTAACTGACCGTTTTCGTCGGAAAAGACGATCTCGACCCGTCGATTTTGCGCTCTGCCACGAGCCGAAGCATTCTCGGCCACCGGGAAAGCGACACCATAACCAGCCACTTCGATGCGCTTGGCATCGATGCCCAGATCCATCAGCAGATCTGCCACAGCCTGGGCCCGGGCACGAGAGAGGCTCAGGTTGTCCTCGACACTGCCGGTATTGTCGGTGTAGCCCTCGATCCGCACCCGACGCTGCGGGTTGAGCTGAAGGAACTGCACCAGCTTGAGGAGGGTGCGGTTGGCCGCAGACTGCAGCTCAGCCCGTCCGGCATCAAACAGCACGTCGCCCAGGGTCATGACCAGACCGCGCTCGGTCTGGTGGGTGACGAGACTGACCAGTTGCTCCTCAAGCCAGTCGCTATGCTGCTGTACGCTATGCAGTTTGGCTTCACGCAGGGCCAATTGCAGACGCTGAAGCTCCAGCTCCTGACGAGCCAGTTGCTCCTGATTGAGACTGATTGCACTGTGCTGGCGGGCAATCTCGGCATAACGCTGACTGAGGTAGGCGTAGTGACGCACGTCGTCGCCGCTGCCCCAGTAGCTGGCCAGGCGCTCTGCCCGAGCCAGCGACTCCCCGGCCCGGATTACGTCTTTGGGCGCAGCACGCAGCACCGCTGAATCTTCCTTGACCGATTGAAAACTGTTGCGCGCTGCCTCCAGAGCCCCCTCATCGGAACCCGAGTGCAAAGCACAACCGCTCAACAGTAAAGCCGCCAGCGGCAGCGCTGCACGCGTAGGCATGCTCATTACAACGCCCCCAATTGCTGGCGCAGACGAGTGATGCGCTGGTTGATCTCGGCCAGTTGCTCGCGGCCCTTGGCATTGACCTGTTCAGCCTCGGCCAGACGGGCATCAAGCTCCGACTGCTCGGCAAGCAGCCGGGCCTCCTTGTTCCGCCCGTCCTGCAACGCCTGCTGCGCCCTGGAGAACTTGTCCTGCGCCAGGCGCAGCGATTCGGACTGTTCGATGGAAACCCCCATGGTCTGAGCCTGGGCTAGGGTCTGTTCAGTAAGGCGTAACTGTTCCAGAGGCGCCGGATCGCTGACACAGGCACTTAACGCCAGCACCAGCGGTACGAGAAGAAGTCGATTCACACAAATATCCTACTGATTGACGTCGCCCACCGGATCCGGCTGCATCTGCTGGGCCTTCCAGAGCTCCAGATTGTGCCGCAGCAACTGCTCGGGCAAACCGGCAGCGACCAATTCTGTCATCTTCCGCGCCAGTTGTCCGCGTAGCCATGGCTCATTGCAGGCCGAGTTGTGCGACAGCGTCAGATACAGCCCCTCACTGGAAACAGGAGGTTCCAGTACTTCCAGGTCGTTCTCCATGCCCAGCGTCTCAGCCAGGGCCAAGCCTGGGTAGTGCTCGTAGATAACATAGTCGGTGCGGTTGAGCAGCAGTTTCTGGAAAGCCTGAGCCAGGCTGGGAACCTCTTCCAGAGCCAGATTGGCCTTGGCATAAGCGTCGAACTGCTGACCATGGCTGTTGTTGACCAGTCGCCCACCGGTACGTCCCTGGAGATCGCCCCAGTTACTGTAGGGAAACGCCTCACCCCTACGCACCCAGACCACGCTCGGGGTGAAATAGAATGCGGGATGCACATAGTCCATGCTGTCGAGCCGTGGCATGGTCAGAAAAGCGCCGGCGATCAGGTCGACCCGGCCAGTGCGCACTTCATCCTGTGCCCGTGACCAGGGGCCGGTATAGATGATATCCACTGTCACCCCCAGCTCTTTGGCGAGATGCCGGAGCAGATCGGCGTTGGCGCCGATCAACTGCTGTGGGTTCTGCGGATTGCGCCAGAGATAGGGCGGATATTCGGGGTTGCCGGTCGCCACCAGGCGTTCACATTTACCTGCAGCCAGACCCAGTGTCGGCGCCAGCGCCAGAACGCACCACAGCAACAGTGACTTCAATAGACAACGCTCGTGCATTGGCAACTCTCGCCTCATGGGGTAACCGCCGCTAAAGACCTGATCGAATCCGACACCTCACCTATCCATGCTAGCTTAGTGACGCCTCCGCCACTCCATGCGACAGGGACGTGCCATGAAAAAACTGCTTTATGTTTCTCTCCTACTGCTCATCGGTGGCCTGGCAGTACTGTACTGTTTCCCGGCAGTACAGTGGGCTGGCCTGCAGTTGCTGGAACAGCAGCGTGCGGGACTCTCCTCCCGACAACTGCGTGTGGCTGATCTTAACATCCATTACTACCAGGGAGGATTACCGAAAGGTGAAACCCTGGTACTGCTTCACGGGTTTGCTGCAGATAAGGATAACTGGCTGCGCTTTTCCCGCCACCTAACCGATCGCTATCAGGTAATCGCTCTCGACTTGCCTGGTTTCGGTGCCAGCGAGCGACCTACCGGCAGCTACGACGTCGGCACTCAGGCCGAGCGACTAGCCGGAATCCTCGACGCTCTGCAGCTTGAACGGATACATCTGTTGGGTCACTCCATGGGCGGCCATATCGCGGCGCTGTACGCAGCTCGCTACCCTGAGCGTCTGAACTCGCTGGTTTTGCTCGCCAACGCCGGGGTCGACACTCCCGTGCGCAGCGAATTCTTCCAGATTCTGGAGAATGGCGGCAGCAATCCACTGATCGTCCGCCAGCCGGAGGACTTTGCCCGGCTGCTGAGTTTCATCTTCACCGAGGTGCCCCGGATTCCCGAAAGGCTCCGTTACTACTTGGGCGAACGAGCCGCCAGCCAAGCCGAACATCATGAGCAGGTCTTCAGTCATCTGGTCACCCGCCACATTCCCCTTGAACCGCTGTTGCCACGCATCCAGGCTCCAACCCTGCTGCTCTGGGGAGACCATGACCGCGTGCTGGACATTTCCAGCCTGCAGGTCATGCAGCCGTTGTTGGGTAAGGTGAGCGTAGCCGTGATGCCTGGGATCGGTCATGCACCGATGCTGGAAAGTGCGGAAGAATGCGCCCGCATCTACCGGAACTTCCTGCAAAGTCTGGAATAAACTGAAATAGGCTCAGCGCAGCTCCCCCTAAGGCCCTCCGGAGCGGGCCTTGGGGGGCATCGATTCTGCAGGATCAGGCGGACAGCTCGATCAGCAGCTTGTTCAGGCGCTGCACGTAGGCCGCCGGATCCTTCAGGCTGTCACCGGCGGCCAGGGCGGCCTGATCGAACAGGATGTGCGAAAGGTCGCTGAAACGATCCTCGTCCGGTTCGGCGTCCAGTCGCTCGATCAGCGGGTGGGTCGGGTTGAATTCGAAGATCGGCTTGGACTCCGGCACCTTCTGCCCGCTGGCTTCGAGGATCTGGCGCATCTGCAGGCCAAGATCCTGCTCACCGATGGCCAGGATCGCCGGCGAATCGGTAAGACGGTGTGACACGCGCACCTCGGCCACCTGTTCGCCCAGCGCCCCCTTGAGACGCTCGATCAATCCCTCCTTGGCTTTGGCTACTTCCTCCTGAGCTTTCTTGTCCTCTTCCGAGTCCAGCTTGCCCAGATCCAGATCGCCGCGGGCGACGTCGACGAACTGCTTGCCGTCGAATTCGGTCAGGTAGCTCATCAGCCACTCGTCGATGCGGTCGGTGAGCAGCAGCACCTCGATACCCTTCTTGCGGAAGACTTCCAGATGCGGGCTGTTCTTGATCTGCGCGTAGGATTCGCCGGTGAGGTAGTAGATCTTGTCCTGGCCTTCCTTGAAGCGACCGAGGTAATCGGCCAGCGACACGGACTGCTCGTCACCCTCGCCAGCGGTGGAGGCAAAACGCAGCAGGCTGGCGATCTTCTCCTTGTTGGCGAAATCTTCCGCCGGGCCTTCCTTGAGTACCTGGCCGAAGGCCTTCCAGAAGGTCTTGTAGTCGTCCGGCTTGTCCTTGGCCAGCTTCTCCAGCATGTCCAGCACGCGTTTGGTCAGCGCCGACTTCATGGAGTCGATGACCGGACCGGACTGCAGGATTTCGCGGGAAACGTTCAGCGACAGGTCGTTGGAATCGACCACACCCTTGATGAAGCGCAGGTACAGCGGCAGAAACTGATCGGCCTGGTCCATGATGAACACGCGCTGCACATAAAGCTTGAGGCCCTTCGGCGCTTCGCGGTGGTACAGGTCGAACGGGGCACGTGCCGGTACGTACAGCAGCGAGGTGTACTCCAGCTTGCCTTCGACCTTGTTGTGGCTCCAGCTCAGCGGGTTCTCGAAGTCATGGCCGACGTGCTTGTAGAACTCTTGGTATTCCTCGTCCTTGATCTCGGTACGCGGGCGAGTCCAGAGCGCACTGGCGCGGTTGACGGTTTCCCACTCGACCTCGGCCGACTTGTCCTTCTCCTCGCCGTAATGCTCCTTGGGCAGTTCGATGGGCAGGGCAATGTGATCCGAATATTTCTTGACGATGTTGCGCAGACGCCAGCCGTCGGCGAACTCTTCCTCGCCCTGCTTCAGGTGCAGAACGATGCGGGTACCACGCTCGGGCTTTTCGATGGTGGCAACCTCGAACTCACCCTCGCCCCTGGACGACCAGAGCACACCCTCGGCGGCCGGCTGCCCGGCTCGACGGGTGAACACCTCGACACGCTCCGCAACGATAAATGCCGAATAGAAACCGACGCCGAACTGGCCGATCAGGTGCGAATCCTTCTTCTGATCACCCGAGAGGTTCTTCAGGAATTCGGCAGTACCTGACTTGGCAATGGTACCCAGATGGGCAATGACCTCATCACGGCTCATGCCGATGCCGTTATCTTCAATGGTGACGGTCTTGGCGTCCTTGTCGAAATACAGACGAATCTTCAGATCAGCAGCGCCTTCGAGCAGCTCGGGCTTGGCCAGAGCCTCGAAGCGCAGCTTGTCGGCCGCGTCCGAAGCATTGGAAATCAGCTCGCGGAGAAAGATTTCCTTGTTCGAGTACAGCGAATGGATCATCAGGTGAAGCAACTGCTTCACTTCGGTCTGGAAGCCCAGAGTCTCTTTTTGAGTTTCCACACTCATGGTCGTCTAACTCCATCTACAGGTCAGGTGTCGCCAAGACAGGCGGATTTCCTGCAGATGGGGACAGTCGGCGGGATTTCAAGAGTAATCACTCAATCACGCCGCACAAGGCGGGCATCAGGGTTCGAGCAGTTCCAGATTACCGATCTCGCCAGGCAGAAAGCGGAAACTGGCCTGGCCACCACCTCGTCCCATTTGTTGGCTGAGATGGATGCTGCCGTCCGCATCGATACCAACGAAACGCCCTTCTACCGTGCCGCCGCCAGCCCGGGTTAGACGCATGCTCAGATTGCGGTAATGTTCTGGGTGACGCTGCAGGCGGGCAAGGCTGAAACGCTGGCGACGATCCGCAGGACGGCTCACACGCTCCTCAGTGACTACACGTTCGGAGCGCGCATCGGTCTGCACGCTGGCGACTGGCGGCAGCGGAGGGAAATGATCGCCCTCCACAGCCCAGCCGGACTCACCCCGTTTACGCAGACGAACCGGAAGCTGCTCGTTACGTTGCTCGACCTGTGCCTCCACCAGCAGCTCCAGCGTGCTGCCGGCAAAGCTGAGCGGCGGCAACCTCAGGATGACGACATCGGCGGTGGCGAAGCGACGCTGCAAGTAGTCATGCAACACGTGGGCAATGGTATCGCGCGAATCGAAGGTCAGATCCACTCGACCATCGACATAACGCAAACGATCACGGTACAGCTCCACACGGCCACTGAGACTGGTCTTGAAACGCGCAGGCAGCACTAGGTGGAAATCGCCTTCCAGGCGATTGGGAGCCCTCGGCTGCAGATCCAGATGCAGGGTATACCCGCGACTCAGACGACGTGCCTCGGGCAACTCCTGCTCCGGCAGCAGCCAACTCAGCTCCACTTCGGGCAGGTTGTCACCGCTGTCCTGTGGCAATACATCCACCCGCACTGCTCCCTCGGAATGTTGTGGCAAGCGGATGATAAGTTCACGCTGGGCAAAGAAATCCGCTCCTTCACGCAGGCTCAGCACGCCGCCGATCAGTTCGCCATGTTGCGGGCGGAACGGCTGGCCGTTTAGCTCGCCAGCCAGTTCGATAGTCAGCTCAGGCTGCCCCTGCAACTCGGGATTGAGCCAGTCGAGCCGGATGATCGCCTCCAGACGTTCCGGATCCTTGCCCGCAAGCCCCACCAGCCCTGCCACCAAAGGAATAACGCCAAGACTGAAAAGAATCATGGCGCTGCGCGCCCGACTCCAGTGTCTGAGAAGATAGATCAGAGTGACCGGGGGAAAAAGGCTGCCCCAGCCCCAAAGCAGGCTGGTAGCGAAGGCTCGCATAATCAGCCAGACCAAACCGGCCAGCATCAGCAGCAAGCCGGCGATAATCAGCAGCGCATCCATCTACAGAATCCTTGTCGTTGTTCACTGCGCAGCCGTCCTCTGCCTTTCCCCGCTCAGGGCTCGTCGACCTTGAAGTGGGCACGGGCGGTGGCGATGGGTTCCGTCTGAGTGGTCTGCCAGGCGGTAATGGCCACATTGGCTACCCGCCGCCCCTGGCGCCAGACCTGACACTGCGCGTAGGTGTCACGATAATGACCAGCACGCAGGTAATCTATCGAGAAGTCGATGATTTTCGGCAAATGAGGAATCCCCATGAACATCAGCAGATGCAGCATGGCGGCATGCTCCATGAAGCCGGCGATCACTCCGCCATGCAGCGCCGGCAAGGTCGGGTTACCAATGCAGTCGCGGTTGGCGGGCAGACGGAAGACCATGTCGTCGCCGAGACGCAGGCACTCGATGCCGAGCAACTTGGCATAGGGAATCAGGCTAATCAGCGGATCATAGTCGTTCTGCTCGTGGGCCCTGGCCACCAGTTGCTCGAGGTTCAGCGCGCTCATGCAGCACCTCCCTGATGGGCGTCCGACCTGGGTTCTCGCCCTGAGGCAATCCTGCCCATGCGCATGAAGGTTCCGACCACGTGGGCAATCGGCTGCTGAGGGTCATCCTGATAGGCGTAGCCGCGAGTGAAGATGACATTGGGCGTCACCCGGTAGCACTCGGCGAAACCGAACACGTCACGCCCGGGTTCGGCTGGATGCATGTAGTCGATGCGCAAATCCAGAGTCGGGCAGATCTCAAACTCAGGCAACACACAGACAGTGGAGATGCCGCATGTGGTGTCCATCAGCGTAGTAATGGCGCCGCCGTGAATCACCCCGGTGTCCGGATTACCGACAATGTGCGGCGCATAGGGCAGACGCAAAGTTAGGCCCTGCTCACTGGCACCCTCCACGCTCATGCCAAGCACCTGGCAATGGCGCAGCGCCGCCAGAAAGCGCTGCGCTCGCTGCCGAATGGACTGTTCATTCATATAACGCTACCTGCCCCACTGCTCGCAAGGGAAAGCCGCACATGATAACGCCTTGCAAGGACAGGCTCACAACCCTTGCGGACAATGCATGGAACTTAGACGACAGGCGCGTCATCAAAGCGTCATGTGCCGGAGAGCTGTTCCGGTATCTCCCCCACAGACACACGGAGTGATGAACGTGAACAAACCACTGACCTATGCCTTGCTGCTTGCTACGACCCTGGGCCTCGCCGCCTGCGAGAAAACTCCGGAAGAGAAGATGGAGTCAGCCCGGGAGTCTGCTGCCGAGGCAGTTGACAACATGCAGGATGCAGCACGGGAGACCGGCGAAGCGATCAAGCAGAAAACCGATGAGGCGCTGAACAATGAGCCAACCATCGGCGAACGCCTCAAAGATACCGCCAAGGATACTGCCGAGGCCATTGAGGAAGCTGGCGACAGGGTCGAGCAGCGTGTCAATAAAGAGCCGACCATTGGTGAGCGTCTTAAAGATACCGTCAAGGACACCACTGAAGCCATTGAGGAAGCCGGCAGCAGGGTCGAACAGCGAATCAAAGAGGAAAACTAGGTTCCGACGGCCTGAAAGCAGACGACGCCCCCTGGTTAACCAGGGGGTTCCTTTTTCTGCACCTTGCTATTTCGGCAGCCAAAGAAAAGAAAGGCCCGGCCGCGCATTTCGCGACCGGGCCGTTGTTCCGCTCTGCAGATCAGTCTTCGCGATAGCGACGCAGTTTCAGCGCCTTGCCGGCGACCCGAGTGTCCTTGAGTTTGCCGAGCAACCGGTCAAGACCCTCTTCCGGCAACTCCACCAGACTGAAAGTTTCGCGAATCTGAATCCGGCCAATGGCCTCACGGGCCAGACCACCCTCGTTGAGAATGGCTCCCAGCAGATTCTTAGCGGCAATGCCGTCGCGGGTACCCAACGCAGTGCGGCAGCGCACACGGCCTTCGCCCAGCGGCAGCGGGGCGCGACGCTCGCGATATTCGCCGCGGGCCGTGTCGCGCTCGCGGCGTTCACGCGGGGCACCGACACCCGGCACCAGCGGCTGTTCGCGTTCGACGCTGGCCAGATCCAGGGCCTGACCATTGGTGGCCTTTTTAAGCAGTGCAGCAGCCAAAGCACGCGGGCTACAGCCGATGTCGGCGATCAGCCGATCAAGCAGATCGCCATGGCTGGCTTCGGCCTCACTCACCAGCGGGGTCAGGCTGGCGGTCAGTCTCTTGATACGTGCATCGAGCACCTGCTGCGGATTGGGCAGCTTGACCTCACCGACCTTCTGCCCGGTAACACGCTCGATTACCTGCAGCATGCGTCGCTCACGCGGCGTCACCAGCAGCAGCGCACGGCCATCACGGCCGGCACGGCCGGTACGGCCGATACGGTGCACGTAGGACTCCGGGTCGTACGGCATGTCGACGTTGAACACATGGGTGATGCGCGGCACGTCGATACCCCGGGCAGCCACGTCGGTGGCCACGACGATGTCCAGACGGCCATCCTTGAGCGAGTCGATCACCCTCTCGCGCTGGTTCTGGGCTATATCGCCGTTGAGCGCGGCAGCCTTGTAGCCCTTGGCCTCCAGCGCGCTGGCCAGATCCAGAGTAGCCTGTTTGGTACGTACGAAGGCGATCAGCGCGTCGAACTCTTCCACTTCCAGTAGGCGCAACACGGCGTTGACCTTCTGATCGGCATGGATCATCAGATGCGCCTGCTCGATACGCGAGACCGTCTGGGTCTTGGCCGCAATCTTGATGTGCTTCGGCTCGCGCAGGTGCTTCTCGGCGATGGCGCGGATCGAATGTGGCAACGTGGCGGAGAACAGCACACTCTGACGGCTTTCCGGCATGGCTTCGAAGATCACTTCGAGGTCGTCCATAAAGCCCAGCTTGAGCATCTCGTCGGCCTCATCCAGCACCAGATGCTGAATAGTGGACAGCAGCTTCTCGTCACGCCGCAAGTGGTCGACCAGCCGTCCGGGGGTAGCAACGATGATCTGTGCCCCCATGCGCAGCGCCTTGAGCTGCGGGCCCATCGGTGCCCCACCGTAGACGGCGACCACGTTCACGCCAGGCATCTGTTTGGAATAGGTTTCGAACGCAGTGGCCACCTGCAGGGCCAGCTCACGGGTCGGCGCCAGGATCAGAACCTGAGGCTCACGCTTGCTCGGGTCAATCTTCGACAGCAAAGGCAACGCGAACGCAGCGGTTTTGCCGGTACCGGTCTGAGCCTGACCGATCATGTCGTGACCCTCAAGAATCACGGGAATGGCTTGCGCCTGAATGGGAGATGGCTCCTCGTAACCAACAGCGGTCAGAGCAGCAAGAATATTGGAGTGAAGGCCGAGCGCGGCAAAGCCGCCGGATTCCTGGGTCATGGGTCTGCCTCAAAACGTCCGCAAAGACCCATGCCCTCCAATGCTGCGCGTGCCTTGTAAGACCTTGTGGGTCACCCTGGCAGCCTGGTCGGCGGGGATTTGCGAAATATGATGAAAGTGAATCGTCAAGGATAGTCCGCGAGGGACTGGCTGCCGGGCACGGAAGCCCGGGCGAATTGCACTACCTGAACGTGGTCAGAAAATTAACCGGCGCAAACTATACCGGAAAATCGCTTCGCGCGCGCTGGTTTTTATCCTTTTCCCGACAAATATCAGTTAGGGTGCTCAGCTGGCCGGCCGTAGCGCAGCAATCAAAGGCTGCAGGGAATACCCCAGACGCGGCGCCAGCGCATCGGCCCGTTCGCTCAGGCATGCCAAATCCAGCGACTGACCTAGACTTTCCGGAATCAGCAGCACGACATTGCCTTCCTTGACCGGGCATTCCCAGTAATGACGATGGTACAGCCCGCGCAACAGCGCGGCGCCAAGTGGCTTGCCATCGTTGCCGGCCCACTGATTGATGATCAGCCAGCCGCCCGGGTTGAGCTTTTCCCGGCAACTCTCCAGAAAGTGCCACGCCAGGTGCCCGGCCCCCGGCCCCTGATCCGTATACAGGTCGACAAAGATCAGATCGGCGGTTTCCGCACTGGCGAGCAGTTCCACCGCATCACCAATACGTATGGTCAGCCGCGGGTCATCATCCAGACCAAGGAGCTGCATGGCCAGGCGCGGTACATCCGGGCGCAGTTCGATAACCTCGACATCCTCCAGCGGCAGGAACTTCAGGCACGCCTGGGTCAGGTTACCGGCCCCAAGCCCGAGGAACAGCGCGCTTTCCGGTGCTTCATGGCACAACGCGCCCATCAGCATGGCACGCGTGTAGTCGTATTCCAGCCAACTGGGATCCGGCGGATAGACACAACTCTGCTCGATGCCCTGGCCAAATTCGAGGAAGCGGTAGGCGCCGATCTGCACCACACGGATCACGCCATAGGCATCATGCACCTCGGCCAGCAGCACCTCGTCCAGCTTCTGCATCTCCTCGCTCGGCGGCAAGCCAGGCATTGCTCCATCCCCCACAGTGACATCCCGCACCACAAGCGTGCGAGCAAAGGCGCCGATTGTCATTGAAGCCAACACCCCTGGTCACGCGATAATTCGACAACTTGCGTTGCACCTACATAACAATAACGAGGTTCCCCATGTATGCCATCATCGGCGCCGGCCCCATGGGCCTGTGCGCAGCACGGCAATTGAAGAAACAGGGCATCGACTTTGTCGGTTTCGAACTGCACAGCGATGTCGGCGGGCTATGGGATATCGACAACCCGCATAGCACCATGTACCACTCGGCGCACCTGATCTCCTCCAAGGGCACCACCGAGTTCCGCGAATTCCCCATGGATCCCGAAGTTGCACCCTACCCGCATCATAGCCAGATGCGCCGCTACTTTCGTGACTACGCCCGGCACTTCGGTCTTTACCAGCACTATCAGTTCAACACCCGCGTGCTGCGGGTCGAGCGCCAGGCGCAAGGTTGGCGGCTGATCAGCGAATGTCGCGGTGAACAGCGTCACTGGCAGTTCGAGGGCATACTGATCGCCAGTGGCACCCTGCATACGCCGAACCTGCCGCCTCTGCCGGGTGAGTTCGCCGGCGAGTTGCTGCATTCGAGCGCCTACAAGAGCGCCGATAGCTTCGCCGGCAAGCGTGTACTGGTGGTTGGCTGCGGCAACTCGGCCTGCGATATCGCCGTCGATGCCGTGCACCGTGCTGCCTCGGTGGATCTGTCGGTACGCCGTGGCTATCACTTCCTGCCCAAGTTCATCCTTGGCCGGCCGACCGACACCTTCGGCAACGTCATTCCTCTGCCTCGCCCGCTCAAGCAGCTGCTCGACGGTTTCCTGGTGCGCGCCCTGGTAGGCAAGCCCTCGCAGTACGGCCTGCCGGATCCGGACTACCGCCTGTACGAGTCGCACCCGGTAATGAACTCGCTGGTGCTGCACCACATCGCCCATGGCGACATCCACCCACGCGGCGAGATTCGTTCCGTCAATGGTCACAGCGTGACCTTCGCCAGTGGAGAAAGCGGCGAATACGACCTGATCCTGATGGCAACCGGCTACAAACTGGACTACCCCTTCATCAAGCGCAGCGAGCTGAACTGGCCGCAGGATGTCGGCGCGCCACAGCTGTATCTCAACGTATTCCACCCCGAACATGACGATCTGTTCATGCTTGGCATGGTCGAGGCTTCAGGTCTTGGCTGGCAGGGCCGTGATGAGCAGGCCGAACTGGTGGCACTGTACATTCGCCAGTTGCGTGCCGGCAGTCCGGCTGCCCTGAAACTGCGCCGTACCATCCGCGAGCAGGCGGGGCGGCGCGTCGATGGCGGCTACCAGTACCTGCAACTGGAGCGCATGGCCTACTACGTACACAAGGACAGCTACCGCCGGCGCATCGCCGAGCACAGTGCTGCACTGCGCCGCGAACTGAGCAGCGCCACCCTGCCTGCGGTACAGGAGGTCTGAGGATGGACGAGGTTAAAATCGCCTTCGACCCGAGCAGCCTGGTGCTGATCAACCTGATCGTTGCGCTGATGATGTTCGGCGTCTCGCTCGAACTGCGCGCCGAGGATTTCCGCCGCATCGTGCGTTCTCCCCGTGCGCCCTTCATCGGCCTGCTGGCGCAGTTCCTGCTTTTGCCGGCACTGACCTGCCTGGCCTGCTGGCTGCTACGCATCGAGCCAGAACTGGCACTGGGTATGACTCTGGTGGCATCCTGTCCCGGCGGCAGCTTCTCCAACATCATGACCTGGATGGCGCGTGGCAACGTCGCTGTCTCGGTGAGCATGACCGCCGTCTCCAGCCTTGCCGCCAGTGTGCTGACGCCACTTAACTTCGCCTTCTACGCCTGGCTCAACCCGTATACCCAGCCTCTGCTCACCAGCATCGATATCGATCCGTTCGGTCTGCTGCTTCTGGTGGTACTGGTACTCGGCGTACCGCTGGTGGCCGGCATGGCTATCGGCAGGCGTTTCCCTCTACTGACCCTGCGCGTGGAGAAACCGTTGCGTCTGGCCAGTCTGGTCGTGATGCTGGGTTTCGTTGGATTGGCTTTCAGTCGCAACCTGGATCAGTTCCTCAGCCATTTCCATCTGTTCTTCTGGCTGGTTGTCGGGCACAACCTGCTGGCCCTGTTGATTGGTTACTGCAGTGCGCGAATGGCGCGCCTGAGCGAGGCAGACACCCGAGCCGTCACTCTGGAGACCGGCATTCAAAACTCCGCACTGGGTCTGGTGATTATTTTCACTTTCTTCCCGCATGCCAGCGGCATGCTGCTGATCGCCGCATTCTGGGGCTGCTGGCATCTGGTCTCGGGCCTGAGCCTAGCGTGGCTCTGGTCGCGCCGCACGTCGGCAGCGGCGCCTGGCAGGCCGATCCAGGCAGGAGAACCCTGATGCACGTTACCCTGATCACCGGCGCTGCCGGTGGGCTCGGCTGGCAGCTGGCACGGGCCTGCCACGCCCGCGGCGACGCCCTGCTGCTGACCGACATCGATGCTGCCGGTCTGGCTGAGCGTATTGCAGAGCTGGAAAGCGATCGAGTACTGGGGCTGCCCGGCGACATCACGGAGTCGGCGCTGCATGAGCAGCTCATCGAAGCCTGCCGCACACGCTTCGGCCGTCTGGACCTGCTGATCAATAACGCCGGCATCACCCATCGCTCCCCCACCGTACGCACAGCACCTGCCGTGTTCCGCAAGGTCATGGCAGTGGACTATCACGCGCCGCTGGAACTGACCCTCAGCGCCCTGCCGCTGCTGCGCGAGAGCCGCGGTCAGGTAATTGCCATAGGCTCCATGGCCGGCTGGATGCCGGTTTTGGGACGGGCAGGCTACTGCGCGGCGAAAAGCGCACTGGCCCAGGCCTTCGAGGTATTACGAGGAGAAATCGAGCGTGACGGCATTGGCCTGCTGCTGGTCTATCCAAGCTTTCTCGACACTCCCATCGAACGCAACGCACTCGGTGCCGACGGTCTTCCTGCCGCTCATCCGCGCTCAACGATCGGTGCCATACGCAGTGCCGAGTGGATGGCCGTGCAGACTCTCCAGGCCCTGCAACAACGCCGCAAGCGACTGTTTCCGGATCGCGCCAGCTGGCTGGCAAGCCTGCTCTGGCGTCTGACCCCCAGTCTCTACTACCAGAAAATGAGCCAGCGCTTCGCCGGAGAATTGCCATGACTGCCCTTGCCCCCTACGCACTGGGCCTGTTCATCCTGCTGGCCTACACACTGGAAGCGGTAACCGGCTTCGGCAGTATCGTCATTGCCCTGTCACTCGGCGCGCTGCTGTTGCCAATCGATCAACTGCTGCCAGTACTTGTTCCACTGAACATCGGCATGACCGGCTACCTAGCCTGGCAGCACCGCGCACAGATCGACCTGACGCTGCTGCTGGGCAGCATCCTGCCGGGGATGTTGGTCGGCACCCTGCTCGGCTACTGGCTGCTGCCCTGGCTGGATGCCGGGCTGCTCAAGCGCGGCTTCGGCGTACTGATCCTGTGGTTCGCCGGCCGTGAGCTATGGCGTCTGCGCCGGGCTAGCACTCTGCCGCAGCGTCCGGCCTGGCTGACCCGTCTGATCACCCTGGGCGCTGGTCTGAGCCATGGACTGTTCGCCTCCGGCGGTCCGCTGCTGGTGTTCGGCCTGACCGGCACGCATCTGGACAAGGCTCGTCTGCGCGCCACCCTGGTCAGCGTCTGGTTCACCCTCAACAGTCTGCTGACCCTGGCTTTCCTGCTCGACGGCCGCCTGATTCCGGCACTGCCACAGGTATTGGGCTATGCGCCGCTGCTGCTGCTCGGCGTCTGGTTCGGCGAACGCCTGCATCGGCGTTTTGACGAGCGTCATTTCCGCATCGCCATCTACATCCTGCTGCTGGCCACCGGCATCCTGCTGCTGGCCCCCTGGAGACTGCCATGAGCTACGACATCATCATCAAGAACGGTCTGTACTTCGACGGCACCGGCACCCCGGGGGTCCGTCGTCACATTGGCATCCGCAATGGACGGATCGACGTACTCAGCCTCAGCCCGCTGAACGAAGACGGTTGCCCTGAGGTGATCGACGCCGAAGGCAAGTGGATCACCCCAGGTTTTCTGGAAATCCACTCACACTACGACGCCGAAGTAATTGCCGCACCGGCACTGAAGGAGTCGGTGCGCCACGGCGTAACCACCGTTACCATCGGCTCCTGCTCCATTTCCATGGTGCTGGCTGAACCCGAGGACTGTTCGGATCTGTTCACCCGGGTCGAGGCAGTGCCGCGCGAATATGTCCTGCCGATCCTGCAGGAGAAGAAGACCTGGCGCGACGCATCTGGCTATCGCGCTTTCTACGACCAGCTACCGCTGGGACCGAACGTCAACTCCTTCCTCGGCCACTCCGAGCTGCGCGTGGCAGTCATGGGCCTGGAACGCGCTACCAGTCGGGTCAAACCGACCGAGACTGAAATGCGGCGTATGGAGCAACTGCTGGAGGAAGCACTGGATGCCGGCTGTATCGGTCTTTCGGTAATGACGACACGGCTGGACAAGATGGACGGTGACCGCGCCTGGTCAAGTCCCTTGCCTTCTACCTTCGCCAGCTGGAAGGAGTTTTCACGACTGTTCGCCATCCTCCGTCGGCGCGGTGCCGTGCTGCAGGGCGCGCCCAATGCGGTCACCAAGGTCAACGTGTTCGCCTTCCTCTGGCAAGCCCATGGCTGGTTCCGCAAGCCGCTCAAGTGCACCATGCTCACAGCCCTGGATCTCAAGTCGCAACCACTGCTACACCGTTTCACGCGTCTTTCCGGCTGGCTGGCGAACAAGGTACTGCGCGGCCACTTCCGCTGGCAGACCCTGCCGGCCCCCTTCACTCTGCGTCTGGAAGGTCTCAACGTGAACGCCTTCGAGGAGTTCGGTGCAGGTGAGATTCTGCGCAATATCAAGGATCCGGACGAACTCTACGCCAAGGTCAAGGAACCCGAGTTCCGCGCCCTGTTCAAGAAGCAGGTCAAGGCGATCCTGACCAAGGGCCTGTGGCACCGCGATTTCTCCGATTGCTGGGTAACCGAATGCCCGGATCCTGCAATGGTCGGCAAGAACTTCAAGCAGCTCGGTCAGGCGCGCGGCCTGGACGCGGTGGATGCCTACTTCGAGCTGGCCTGCCAGTACCGCGAGGAGCTGAAATGGACGACCTGCTACGGCAACGAGCGCGAGCCGATCATGCGCAAGCTGCTGGCCAGCCCCTGGACGCACCCGGGCTTCGCCGACTCCGGCGCGCACCTGCGCTCCATCGCCCAGTACAACTTCCCACTGCGTTTTCTCAAGTACGTGCGCGACGCCGAACTGGCTGGCGAGCCGTTTATGGAGCTGGGGCAGGCGGTACGCCGCTGCAGCGGCGAGCTGGCCGACTTCATTGGGGTAGATGCCGGATACATCCGTGTCGGTGATCGCGCCGACCTGGTGCTGATAAACCCGGCGGGACTCGACGAAACACTGGATGAACTGCACGAGGCGCCGATGGAAGTGCTCGGCCTGGAGCGAGTGGTCAAGCGCAATGACGCAGCGGTGGAGCTGACGCTGATCAACGGTCGGATCGCCTACCGGCGTGGCCTGGAGTACCCGGACGAGTTGGGCAAGGTACAGCAGTACGGCTGTTTCCTGCCGAGCCGCGAAGTGCTGCCGCGCTATCAGCCCGTGGCACAACCAAGTCATATCGCACCGGCCTAAGGGAGTCTGGGCTTTCAGTGAGCGGGGCCAGTTCGGTTAAGATGCGCCTCTTCCGCCCCAATGTCAGAGACGCTCATGCCACACACCTGGAGCCCAGACAGCTGGAGGGCCAAGCCTATCCAGCAGCAGCCCGAATACCCTGACGCCGCACACCTTGCTCGGGTTGAGCAGACCCTGGCCGGCTACCCGCCGCTGGTGTTCGCCGGCGAGGCCCGCGAACTGCGCCGGCAGTTCGCCGAGGTCACCCAGGGCCGCGCCTTCCTGCTGCAGGGTGGCGACTGCGCTGAAAGCTTTGCCGAATTTTCCGCAGCAAAGATCCGCGATACCTTCAAGGTGCTGCTGCAAATGGCCATTGTCATGACCTTTGCCGCTGGTTGCCCGGTGGTGAAGGTGGGCCGCATGGCCGGCCAGTTCGCCAAACCCCGCTCGGCAGGCTACGAGACGGTCGATGGCGTCACCTTGCCCGCCTACCGCGGCGACATCGTCAACGGCATCGCCTTCGACGCCGCCAGCCGCGCGCCTGATCCCGAGCGTCTGCTACAGGCCTATCACCAGGCCACGGCAAGTCTCAATCTGCTGCGCGCCTTCGCTCAGGGTGGCCTCGCCGATCTGCATCAGGTGCATCAGTGGAACCTGGACTTCATCGCCAACTCGGCACTGTCGGAAAAATACCGACAACTGGCCGAGCGTATCGACGAAACCCTGGCCTTTATGCGCGCCGTAGGACTGGACAGCGCCTCCCAACTGCGCGAAACCAGCTTCTTCACCGCCCACGAGGCTCTGCTGCTGAATTACGAGCAGGCCTTCGTTCGCCAGGACAGCCTCACCGGCCGCTGGTACGACTGCTCCGCGCACATGCTTTGGATCGGCGACCGCACCCGCCAGCTCGATGGTGCCCACGTCGAATTCATGCGCGGCATCGAGAACCCGATAGGGGTCAAGGTCGGCCCGAGCATGGATCCGGACGAACTGATTCGCCTGATCGACATCCTCAATCCGGAAAACGATCCGGGTCGCCTCAACCTGATCGTGCGTATGGGGGCCAACAAGGTCGAGGCACACTTCCCGCGCCTGCTGCGCAAGGTGCAGAGCGAAGGCCGCCAGGTGCTATGGAGTTCAGATCCGATGCACGGCAATACCATCAAGGCCTCCAGCGGCTACAAGACTCGCGACTTTGCGCAGATCCTCGCCGAAGTCCGACAGTTCTTTGCCGTTCACCGCGCCGAGGGCACCCATGCCGGCGGCATTCATATCGAGATGACCGGACAGAACGTCACCGAGTGCATTGGCGGTGCACGACCGATCACCGAGGATGGCCTGAGCGATCGTTACCATACCCACTGCGACCCGCGCATGAATGCCGACCAGTCCCTGGAGCTGGCCTTCATGATCGCCGAGACACTGAAGCAGGCACAGCGCTGACCCGGGTGGAGAACCGGCTCACACTTATCCTGCGCTTCTGCGGCATAATGCAGGCTGCGCCGACCGTCCGGCGCAGTAGCTGCGAAATGACCGTACTGCTGTCTGTCGGGTAGATTCGCCGCCACCATCACTTACACGGACAATGATCATGCAACTGCGTACCTCTCTCTCCGCCTTCGCCCTGTCCGGCGCCGTCCTGCTGAGCGGCTGCCAGAACATGTCCCCCGATGCCATGCTGCAATCCGGCCTGATGGCCGTGCAAGCTGCCACCCTGACCGATGCACAGGTCAAGAGCATGTCGGATCAGGCCTGCGCAGAAATGGATGCGGCTGCCAAGATTGCCGATGCCTCCAGCCCCTATACCAAGCGCCTGGAGAAGATCGCCGCCAATCTAGGCCATCAGATCAACGGTACTCCGATCAACTACAAGGTCTATCTGGCTGATGAGGCCAATGCCTGGGCCATGGCCAACGGCTGTGTGCGCGTCTACAGCGGGCTAATGGACCTGATGACCGACAATGAAGTGGAAGGAGTTCTTGGCCACGAGATCGGCCATGTCGCGCTCGGTCACACCAAAAAAGCCATGCAGACCGCCTACGCTACGGCCGCAGCCCGCAACGCTGCCGCTGCCTCGGGCAACTCCACCGTGGCCCTGCTGTCTGCTTCACAGCTCGGCGCACTGGGCGAGCAACTGATCAATGCACAGTTCTCGCAAAGCCAGGAGAACGCCGCCGACAACTTCTCCTTCGACCTGCTGACCGAGCGCAACATCCCGCGCCAGGGTCTGGTCACCGCGTTCGAGAAACTGGCCAAGCTAGGCGGCGGCGAAGGCAGCCTGTTCTCCTCCCACCCCGGTGCCTACGAGCGTGCGCAAAACATGCGCACACGCCTGAGTCAGCAATAGGAAGCCAAGACGTCTGCCCTGAGGAGCTTACGGGGCAGACTCTTCCTGCCTACTCAGTTAACCTGGCTGCCAGCCGGCGGCGCAGCCAGGGAGCACTGCTAACCAGGCTGATACCGGCCAATACCAGAGCCGCGCCAATAATGAAGTTCAACGTCAGCGGCTCGTCCAGCACCAGTACCCCGAAGCTCACACCGAACAGGGGTGTCATGAAGGAAAACACCGCCATGTTCGAAGCCAGGTAGCGGCGCAACAGCCAGAACCATGCCAGGTAGGTGAAGAACGACACCACCACACCTTGCAGCAAAATGCTGCCCACAGCCAGTGGCGTCCAACGCAGCTGACTGAAATCCACCACCAGCAACGCATAAGCCAGCAGTAGCACAAAGGCCACTCCTAACTGGTAGAACAGTGTCAATCCCGCTGGGGCTTCCGACAGGCGCGAGCCGCGCACCACAACGGTGGTCATACCCCAGGCCATGCCTGCACAGAGTCCCAATGCATCGCCGAGCAACATCGAGGCGTCAAGTCCACCCCAGTTCCCGCCGATGCCGAAAGCCACCACTACACCGCTAAAGCACAGTGCAATACCCAGCCACTGCAGTAGACGCAGACGTTCGCTGGGCAACATAAAATGCAAACCCAGTGCCGAGAAGATCGGCGCCGTGTAGAGAAACACCGCCATGTGCGAAGCCGTGGTAAAGCGCAAGCCAGCGGCAATGAAGAAAAACTCCAGAGCAAACAGCACACCAGCCAGCAGACCGGCCAGCCAGGTCGGGCCTAGCCACTCACGCCAGCCACGTTGCCATAGCAACAACAACCCAACCAAAACGGCAGCGATGCCGGAGCGCAAGGCCACCTGCAACATGGGCGCGACGTCATCGGCCGCCAGCTTGATGGCAACCTGCTGACTGCCCCATATGGCGCAGAGCAGCAGCATCACCTGGAACAGGAAAATGTCGGCGCCCTTACGTGCAGCACTCATTCAGACACTCCAGTCAGTTCATTTACACAACGAGCTCTCCCGTATCGGCTACAGCGCCTCGTTCAGGACACCCGGGCGCATCCGCCAACCCAGTTGACGCCAGCGGCGCCGCATAGGCCACAGCATTCGCAGCGCCGAAACTCGCCACGAACCATCACACAACCTTGCTGAACGTCGCCAGCCACGCCAACAGACTCGACAGCTGTCGTTCCAAAAAGCATTGCAGCAGAAAGTTGGATCACGCCATAGGCTTGTATCTGCCAGAAATGCCCAGTCAGACAGCATAACCGCCCCCATGACGGCAATCGTCCATTCGCCGCCCTCTATGGCACCGAAGGTTCTCGCCTGAAGAGAGCGAAGATTGACGTCCTACTCCAGCGCCAACATCAGTGCACAGAGCAGCAGGAAAACGCAGAACAGACTGCGTAGCAAAGACTCCGGCAGTGAATGCGCCAGACGCACTCCCCAACTGATGCTGAGAAGACCACCGACGGCCAGCGGTACCCCCATCCACCAGTTGACCTGGTCATGCAGCGCATAGGTGAACAGCGTCACTCCAGTGCTGGGCAGTGCCAGTGACAACGACAGCCCCTGCGCCACAACCTGGGTAGCACCAAACAGACTGGTCAGTGCCGGCGTTGCCACCACCGCACCACCGACGCCAAACAGTCCCCCCAGAGCACCGGAAAACCCACCTAGCACGGCGAGCCAGCCACGCCTTTGCTGCAACCGGTCGACGCACGGACGCTGAGGCATTTGCATTCGCAGCAGACTGTAACCGACCAGCACCAGCAGAAACCCGACGAAGGCCCAGCGCATGCTGCGCGAATCCAGATCCACCGCATAGAGCGAAGCCAGCCAGGCACAGACGAGACCGGAGACACCAAGCAGCAAGGCATTGCGCAACTCGATGCGGTTGCGCTGGTGGTAACGCCAAAGCGCCAGCATCACATTGGGCACTACCATCACCAGCGCCGTCCCCTGAGCCAGTTGCTGATCCAGGCCGAACAGCACGCCCAGCACCGGAATGGCAATCAGACCGCCACCGATGCCGAATAGTCCGCCCAGTGTGCCGAGTCCGAGCCCCAGCAAAAGATTCAGCAGTGGATCAAGCAAATTCATGGCACCCCCCGGACATTTCCACGCATGGTAGTCGCCAGCATATGGCGCGGAAACGCACAGCCACGCAAAATGGCTTTGCCCACAACGCAAAACAGAGACCACGCCATGAATCCCGATGTACTGACCGAGCAGTTGCAGCTGTTTCTCGATGTAGTGGAAAGCGGCAGCTTCTCGGCAGCGGCCCGGCGCCATCCCCTCACGCCCTCGACGGTAGCCCGACGCATTGACGCGCTGGAACGGGCGCTTGGCAGCACCCTGTTCAGCCGCACCACGCACGCGGTGCGGCTAACCCCGGCAGGCCTGGCCTTCGCTGAACGAGCCCGTCGCATCCTCGCCGAGCTGCACTTGGCGCGCGCTGAAGCGGTATCGCTAAGCAGCGCCCCGGAGGGTCTGATCCGCATTGATGCACCCTCGCCCTTCGGTCGTCGCCACCTGGCACCGGCTATCGCCGACTTCCTGCGCGCCAATCCCGGGCTGGACGTTCAGCTAAGACTGATCGACAGCTTCATCGACCTGCAGGGTGAGCATTTGGGGGAAGTGGATATCGTGGTGCGAATCGGCCCGCTGCCTGACAGTCGCCTGGTCGCCACTGCGCTGGCGTCGATGACCCGCATCGTCTGCGCCAGCCCGGAATATCTGCGCCGTCGCGGTATTCCGCGCTCCCCCCTTGAACTGGAACAGCATGACGGCCTCGATTGGGACAGCCTGGCACCTCCTTATGCCTGGCGCTTCGAGGTCGATGGCCGACTGCAACTGTGCAAGCCCAGGCGTCTGCGGCAGACCAGCAACAACGCCGAAACGCTACTGTTCAGTGCACTTGCCGGGCTCGGCATCGCCCATCTGCCAACCTGGATGAGCAGTGAGTACCTGCAGCGTGGCGAGCTGATCCCACTGTTCTGTGAGAACGGCCTGCCAAAGGCCGAACCTGCCAGCATCTACGCCCTGCGCCTGGAACGCGAGGCCAGTCCGCGCACGCGCCTGTTGCTGAGTTTTCTCAAACAGCGCTTCGGTTTTCCACCGCCGTGGGACCAGGCACTGCAGGCCAGCCTGGACGGCTCGCATCACTAGCAGCAGGCTTCAGGCGGTTGCCTGCTCCAGCCAGCCGAGAATGCGAACGGCACTGTCGCGATCTTCCCCGCAAACCTCCCGGTCGGCCATAAAGGAAGAGCAGACAGCCGGCCGCTCGGGGCGCCCGAAAAGCCTGCAGAGAAAGTCCGGGGAAAGATGTATGCAGCGCACGCCTGCCGGTTTCCCGGCCGGCATGCCTGGAATAGGTGAGCTGATGGAAGGCGCGATGCAGCAGGCACCGCAGCCGGCACGACACTCCATGAGCAACCTCGAAAGGGTAAAACCGAGGGCGCAAATCCTAATAATGCCGGCCGCAGCCTGTCGAGATTTTTCCACTCAGCGGTTGCGCTGCAAACGAGCCACCAGACTGGAGGTGTCCCAGCGGCCACCGCCCATGCCCTGGACGTCGGCATAGAACTGGTCAACCAGTGCCGTTACAGGCAGTTGCGCACCGTTGCGCCGCGCCTCCTCGAGCAGGATCGACAAATCCTTGCGCATCCAGTCGACCGCGAAGCCGAAGTCGAACTCGCCAGCCAGCATGGTCTTGTAGCGGTTTTCCATCTGCCAGGACTGTGCCGCTCCCTTGCTGATGACATCCACCACCGCATGACCGTCAAGACCGGCGCATTGGGCAAAGTGCAGCCCCTCG
This sequence comes from Pseudomonas sp. NCCP-436, assembly GCF_019656335.1. Lineage (GTDB taxonomy): Bacteria > Pseudomonadota > Gammaproteobacteria > Pseudomonadales > Pseudomonadaceae > Aquipseudomonas. The sequence continues at coordinate 108,748 of NZ_BPLZ01000004.1, forward strand.
GCCAGTCCCTGAACCAGCCCGGCGATACAGATCTGGTTGACCATCTTGGTCAGTTGCCCACTGCCGACCGGCCCCATCAGCCGCACCATCCGCGCGTAGCTCTGGATTACCGGCTCGGCTGTGGCATAGGCCTGTTGTTCGCCACCGACCATCACCGTCAGTACACCGTTGACCGCGCCGGCCTGGCCACCGGACACCGGCGCATCAAGAAAGCTCAGGCCACGCTCGGCAGCAACGGCCGCCAGTTCACGGGCAACATCGGCCGAAGCCGTAGTGTGGTCGACCAGAACCGCCCCCGGCGCCATGCCGGCAAAAGCACCCTGCTCACCCAGTACTACGCTGCGCAGGTCATCATCGTTGCCCACGCAGCACATCACCAGCTCAGCGCCTTGAGCGGCCTCACGTGGTGTCGCAGCACTACTGCCGGCATATTCGCCCATCCACTGCTCGGCCTTGCCCTGCGAGCGGTTGTAAACCGTCACCTGATGCCCCTTGCGGGCCAGATGCCCAGCCATCGGATAGCCCATGACGCCCAGGCCGAGAAACGCCACCTTTGCCATATCAATACTCCTTCGAATGCAGGCGGCAGAGCCTAACATGAGGTTTGCCCGGATCGAAAAGGCCTTCCATACTGCCTGCGATTCTGGATCAGGCTGCAGTGCTAAGGAGCGCCCATGGGGCATTGGTTGGTCATCGACTTGGAAGCCACCACTGATGAAGGTGGCTGGCCCACGGAGGAAATGGAAGTCATCGAGATTGGCGCCTCACTGGTAAGACCTGACGGCCGCGAGTGCGATCACTTCCAGCGTTTTGTCCGGCCGCAGCGCCGACCTTGCCTCACCGTCTTCTGCCGTGAGCTGACTCACATCGAGCAGAACGATATTGATGCGGCTGCCTCCATGCCGCAGGTCTGGTCGCGCTTCGAGAACTGGCTGCAATGCCAGGCCCCATTGCTGGCCGGCTGGTGCAGTTGGGGTGATTACGATCGCCGCCAGCTCGAACAGGAATGGCGCCAGCACGACCTGCACAGCCGGCTGGCAGAAATTCCGCATCTGAACCTTAAGCAGGCCTTTGCCCGAGCCCGTAAGCTGCCACGCCCGGTTGGACTGAACACTGCACTGCAATTGGCCGGTATGCAGTTCCAAGGGCAGCAGCACCGCGCCCTGGAGGATGCCCGCAACACTGCCCGGCTGCTGCCGCTGGTACTGCCGCTCAAAGGGTAATGACGGGTAAATTGCGCTTGGGCATACTGACGCCCCTTTTTCAACCGGTCCCAAGGAAACGCAAATGTTCAAGGTCAACGAGTATTTCGACGGCAGCGTCAAATCCATCGGTTTCACCATGGCACAAGGCAATGCCACCGTCGGCGTCATGGCACCGGGCGAGTACGAGTTTGGCACCAGCCAGGCGGAAATCATGCACGTCGTCGCCGGCGCCCTGACGGTCAAACTGCCTGGCAGCGACAGCTGGGTCACCTACGAGTCTGGTAGCCAGTTCAACGTACCGGCCAACAGCAAGTTCCAACTGAAGGTTGCCGTGGACACTGCCTACCTCTGCGAATACCACTGATCCATTCCAAACTGGCCGGATGCGTCCGCCTGCTCCAAGGAGCAGTCCGGCACACCGGCCACCACTTGCCGGAAGGCCTGTACTCACTGCTCTGTAACAGAACCGGACCGGCAGAGTTTTCCAGCCCGAACTCAGCAGGAGCAGCCATGCCCCGCACCGCCATTCTTCTACCCGTCGGCCTGCTTGTTGTGGCCATGACGTCGATTCAGAGCGGCGCATCGCTGGCCAAGAATCTGTTTCCGCTGGTCGGTGCCGAAGGCACCACTACACTGCGCCTGGTGCTTGGTGCCGTCATCCTGTCGCTGGTCATGCAGCCATGGAAAGCCCGGCTGAGCCTGCGTAGCTGCCAGACATTGCTGGCCTATGGCGTATCGCTGGGCGGTATGAACCTGCTGTTCTACATGTCCCTGCAGAGCATTCCGCTGGGCATTGCCGTAGCGCTGGAATTCACCGGGCCACTGGCATTGGCACTACTCTCTTCGCGACGCCTGCTGGACTTCATCTGGATCGTGCTGGCCGTGCTCGGACTATGGCTGCTGCTACCCACTGGATCACGCGATGCTGCCATCGATCCGCTGGGCGCCACACTGGCTCTAGGCGCCGGCGTATTCTGGGCGTTATACATCGTCTTCGGACAGAAGGCCGGCGCAGAACACGGCCGCCACACCGTAGCCCTCGGCACCTGGGTGGCAGCCCTGATGGTGTTCCCCGTCGGTTTGTGGCACGCCGGCAGCAACCTGTTGGCGATGGAACTGTTGCCCATTGCCCTGGGTGTAGCAGTGCTATCGTCGGCTCTGCCCTATAGCCTGGAGATGCACGCACTCACTCGCCTGCCAGCCCGAACCTTCAGCATCTTGATGAGTCTGGAGCCGGCTATCGCAGCACTGTGCGGGCTACTCTTTCTCGGCGAGAAACTGCTTTGGAGTCAGTGGCTGGCAGTGGCGGCCATCATCATTGCCTCGACCGGAGCTGCGGCCACCATCAGGCCTCAGCGCTGAAACTCGCGTCATGCTGCCCAGGTTCATCTAACGCAGCACTTTCCTGCAGATCCTAAAGTTTCCGGGGACGATAGTGACCGATGATCTCGAAAGCGAACAGGATGTCTTCCTCCTGCGTGCCGCTACCAATGTTGTGCAGGATCAGCGGCACACCCTCGGCACCGGTACGGTCGCTGACGATGCCGATATGAGTGAGCCCACGTCCCAGATCCCAGGTAACAATATCCCCGGGCCTGAATGCTGACGCTTCCTGGCGAAGTGGCAGCGACCAGCCCTGACGCCAGAACCAGGTCATCAGGTTGGGGACGCGGCGGTGGTCAATATTGCTGTCCGGCCGCGTCAACCCCCAGCGTTGCGGATAGGCCGCAAAGTCAGCGCGCATGTCGCGGTGCACTGCCTCCTGCAGGTCAAGCCCCTGCACACGCAAGGCTCGAATTACCACATCGCTACAGACTCCAGTCCATAGCGGAACGTCCCCGCCTGGATAGTCGAGACGGCGGTAGCTCGGGTCATAGCCTAGAGTCAGGCCGACCTGGCTGCGCGCCGCCTGAACCAGTCGCTCGGGCTCGATGGCCTGCACGGGGACGCTCAGCAGTCCCAGCAGCCCGATCACACCCCACATTGATACCCAGCTCACAGGCTGGCACGCAGTGGATAGAGCAGTTCTTCGCGGTAGCCGGCCCAGACCCGAACCACGTCCGGGAAGGCGTCATCAAGCGTCGTATCGCCACTGTCAACCAGCAACGGACGCCCCTCCAGCGTAGCCAGCTTACGCTTGGTAGCCACCACCCGCAGCCGTTCCAGTCCCACTGCCCGAAGGACGCGCGGACTGATCTGCTGGTTGCCTCGGCCAATGATGTGACCCTGACCACCGATGGCGGTCACCAACAGGTAGGCCGTATGCCCATCGACCAACTCGAACAATTCGCGCTCGTTGACATCCCGAGCAATAACCTGACCATCCTCGATCACATCCACGCCCAGCAGAGTGGTTTCCAGTCCAAGATTCTGCGCCAGCCCGTGCAGAGTCGAGCCTGGACCCAACACGTAGCGAGTGCCGGGCTCCCAGTCGCTTTCCAGCCAGGCAGCGAGATCGGCCAACACCAGCTCCTCCGACTCCACCCCACCCTGCTTGACCGCCTGCACATAGCCGCCTTCCTGCGGTACACAAAGCTCGCCGTACCAGCGTGCGGTTACCCGCCCCTCGCGCAAGGCATTCTCGTCGATATCGCGCACCTCGCCACTGGTCAAGCGAACCAGCCCGCCTTCGATCAGGCGGACGGTCAGCTCGCCGGCGGCACGCGGGCTGATGGCATAGACGCCGGACTGAATCTTCACCCCGGCGGGAATTCCCAGAACCGGCTGATCAGGACGAACCGCCGAGCAGACATCGCGCGCTGTCCCATCACCGCCAGCGAACAGGATCAACGCCACGCCGGCCTGCTGCAGCTGCTGCACGGCGCGGCGCGTATCCTCTGCTGTGCTCGGTCCGGCGCACGGCTGTCCCAGCAAACGATGGACAAAGCCCATCTGTGCCAGCAGATCGCCGCCCATGGCCCCCGGATAGCTGATGAATTCAATGCGCTCGCGCAATGGCAGGAGCTGCTCCAGAGCTGTGCGCGCACGTTGCGCGGCCCGTGGTTCGATGCCCAGGGCCAGCGCCTGCTCGGCCAGGCCGTCGCTCCCCTTGAAGGCGGCCGGGCCACCCAGGCCAGCCAGCGGATTGATGATCAGACCAATATGAAAACGCGACATGTATTCCTCATATGAACACAGGCTGTCCGGCCACCGGCCTTAAGAATTGCCGGGATCACCACCCAAAGTATCCCGTCATAGCGTCGTCATCCAGTGCTTGTAAATTGACCGCAGCCAAAAACAAGGGAGACGCCAAATGAATCTGCACGACGCCACTGCCTGCCAGCATCCGACCAATTCGTCCCGGCAAACCCGGGAAACGACGGGCGGTTTTATCATCGACAGCCAGAACCGTGAAATCCCCATCACCGAAGAGATGATACGGCAGGCCTGTCGGAGCTTGCTGGAGGCCGAGCGGACACAGGCTCAGAGCGTCTGAGCCTGCTGGCAGCCAGCTCAGCTGCGCGGAACCCGTTTCAGTGCCACCGAGTTGATGCAGTAGCGCAGCCCCGTTGGTCGCGGGCCGTCGGGAAAAACATGACCCAGGTGGGCATCGCAGCGTGCACAGCGCACCTCAATGCGGTGCATTCCATGGCTGAAGTCGTCCAGCTCACGAATGACGCTATCGTTCACCGGCTGGAAATAACTGGGCCAGCCGCAGCCTGAGTCATACTTGGCATCCGAATCGAACAACGACTCACCGCAGCAGACACACTGGTACAGGCCGGGCGTCTTGTCGTTATGGTAGACGCCACTGAAGGGACGCTCCGTGCCGCCCAGGCGACAGACATGGAACTGTTCCTCGGACAATTCCTCGCGCCAGACCTCCAGAGGCTTCTCCAGCTTTTCCATGGCATTCTCCTTCTCGATCAGCTAAGCGGCTCTGCCGATTCTGCCACGAACGGCAGCCCCGCAATGACAGTCGATTGCAGCACAACGATCCATCGGGCAGAAAGCGGGAAAATGGCGACCTGTCATGCAGAACAGAAAAAACCCCTCCACGCACCTTTGCCATGCCCAAGGCGCGACGTATGATTCGCCCCCAAAGTCAGTCCCCAGCTCCGGTTGCCGTACCCTGCAAGAGGTGCCGGCAGTACACCCGGCGGGCATCTCATCGATCAGGATTTCTCACATGCAGGTCAGCAAATCGAACAAGCTCGCCAACGTCTGTTACGACATCCGCGGACCGGTACTCAAGCACGCCAAACGTCTGGAAGAGGAAGGTCACCGGATCCTCAAGCTGAATATCGGCAACCCGGCACCGTTCGGATTCGAGGCCCCCGAGGAAATTCTTCAGGACGTGATCCGCAACCTGCCAACCGCACAGGGCTACAGCGACTCCAAGGGACTGTTCAGCGCGCGCAAGGCGGTGATGCAGTACTACCAGCAGAAGCAGGTGGAAGGCGTCGGTATCGAGGACATCTACCTGGGCAACGGCGTATCCGAGCTGATCGTCATGGCCATGCAGGCGCTGCTCAACAACGGTGACGAGGTACTGATTCCCGCTCCCGACTACCCGCTGTGGACGGCTGCCGTAGCACTTGCCGGCGGCAAGCCGGTGCACTACCTGTGCGACGAACAGGCCGGCTGGTTCCCGGACATCGCCGACATGCGAGCCAAGATCACGCCAAATACCAAGGCGCTGGTACTGATCAACCCGAACAACCCCACCGGCGCGGTGTACTCCAAGGAGGTTCTGCAGGACATTGTCGAACTGGCACGCCAGCACAATCTGGTGCTGTTCTCCGATGAGATCTACGACAAGATTCTCTATGACGACGCCATGCACATCAGCACCGCCTCGCTGGCTCCGGACGTGCTCTGCCTGACCTTTAACGGCCTGTCCAAAAGCTACCGGGTGGCCGGTTTCCGTTCCGGCTGGGTAGCCATCTCCGGGCCAAAGCACAAGGCGGCCAGCTATATCGAGGGCCTGGATATCCTCGCCAACATGCGCCTGTGCGCCAACGTACCGAGCCAGCATGCGATCCAGACGGCTCTCGGCGGCTACCAGAGCATCAACGACCTTGTTCTTCCAGGCGGCCGCCTGCTGGAACAGCGCAACCGTGCCTGGGAGCTGCTTAACGACATCCCGGGCGTCAGCTGCGTCAAGCCCATGGGGGCGCTTTACGCCTTCCCTAGGATCGACCCTAAGGTCTGCCCGATTCACAACGACGAGAAGTTCGTGCTCGACCTGCTGCTTTCGGAAAAGCTGCTGATCGTTCAGGGAACTGCCTTCAACTGGCCATGGCCAGATCACTTCCGCGTAGTCACCCTGCCCCGGGTGGACGATCTGGAGCAAGCCATCGGCCGCATAGGCAACTTCCTCAAAGGTTACAGCCAATAGAGCACCATGGATCTGCAGATCGACGATTTCTACCGCGACGCCGCCAGTGGCCTGCTAATGCTCTATCAGGCCTTCCCACGCAAGATGGCCCTGTACGTGGAAGACCTTATCGGCCGCGAGGAGCCCGACGAGTTCGGCCTGCCCAGCAAACGCCACCAGGCCTGTCTGGGCGCCCTCCTGTGGTTGGCTGAAGAAGGTTATCTGCGTTTCGAGTCGACCATCGCCTATGACGCGCTGGATCAGGCCGTGCTGAGTGAAAAGGGCTTTCTGCGTCTGTCTGGTGCCCTGCCCCATATACAGGTGCAAGATCAGACACTGCCTCCGAGCGTACGCCGCGTCCATGCCACTCTAGCTTTCCAGCTGCGCGAAGCACTGGCCGAGCAGGATGGCGAGCGCATCGCCAGCCTGACCCGCCTGCTGTTCGAGTAGCGCCAGCCCGGTCAGACGACATAGTTTGAAATAGTCACCGCTTGAAAGGCTTCAGAGGCCGCCCTTATATAGCCGGCATTACACCAGAATCTTTCCCTGTGAGGAGTCCGTCCACACCATGATGCGCATTATGTTGTTCCTGGCCACCAACCTAGCGGTGCTTGTCATCGCCAGCATCACCCTCAAACTGCTGGGGGTCGACCGCTTCACCGGCCAGAACCATGGCAGCCTGCTGGTATTCTGCGCGGTGTTCGGCTTCGCCGGCTCGTTGGTATCGCTTTTCCTGTCCAAGTGGATGGCGAAAATGAGCACCGGCACGCAGATCATCACTCAGCCGAGAACCCGCCATGAGCAATGGCTGCTACAAACCGTTGAAGAGTTGTCCCGCGATGCCGGCATCAAAATGCCGGAAGTCGGCATCTTCCCGGCCTATGAATCCAACGCTTTCGCCACCGGCTGGAACAAGAACGACGCCCTGGTAGCAGTCAGCCAGGGTTTGCTGGAGCGATTCTCTCCCGATGAAGTACGTGCGGTACTGGCTCACGAGATCGGTCACGTGGCCAACGGCGACATGGTCACCCTGGCGCTGATTCAGGGTGTGGTAAACACCTTCGTGATGTTCTTCGCACGCATCTTCGGCAGCTTCGTTGATAAGGCGATCCTGAAGAACGAAGAAGGCCACGGCATCGGCTATTTTGTCGCGACCATCTTCGCCGAGCTGGTGCTGGGCATCCTGGCCAGCATCATCGTTATGTGGTTCTCGCGCAAGCGCGAGTACAAGGCTGACGAAGCTGGCGCTCGTCTTGCCGGTACCGGTTCAATGATCGCCGCTCTGCAGCGCCTTCGCGCCGAGCAGGGCGTACCGGTGCAGATGCCCGACAGCCTGACCGCCTTCGGTATCAACGGCGGCCTGAAAAATGGCCTGGCCGGCCTGCTGATGACCCACCCGCCATTGGAAGATCGTATCGAGGCGCTGCGCCGCCTGGGCTGATGCTCAAACCGCAGACTAAAAAGGCGACCCTCGGGTCGCCTTTTTCATTGCAGCAGTGCCGCTAGCGGCGCGTCAGATGGAACACCCGCTCATCCACAGCAGTCAGGCCGCTGTCGCTGAAGCGCGGATTTCCCGTCAGCACATCCTTTTCCTCCACCATGCGCAGCGACCAGCCTGCCGCGAAATGCTGCCTGACCTCGTCATCCTCCACCGAGAATGGCGGGCCATCCATACGCTGCTGATCGTATACCAGCGTCACCAGCAGCCCCTGGCAGGCTTGCGGCAATATCGTCTGAAGATGCGCGACATAGCGCTCGCGCATTTCCGGGGGTAACGCGATCAGCGCGGCGCGATCATAGAAGGCCTGGCAGTTGGCGACATGCTCATGGCCCAAGGCAAAAAAATCGCCGCAGAGAATCTGAAGCTCACCTGCCTGATAGACCTTGAACGCACCCTGCTGGGAGACCTCAGGCTGAACATCACGCTCGGCAAAGAAATCCTGCACCGCACGCTCTGCCAGCTCGACCCCAATGACCCGGTGCCCCTGCTCCGCCAACCAGGCCAGATCAAGACTCTTGCCACATAGCGGTACCAGCACTGCTGCATCGCCGGGTAGCCCGAGGCCTGCCCAGTGTCGGCGCAGATAGCCGTTGACCTTCTCCTGATGAAAACCGATTTGGCTACGCGCCCAACGCTCCTGCCAGAACGCCTCATGCATGGATAACCCTCCACAAATTCGATAGGAATGCTCAACTATTTATGCTGGAAGTCGATAGATCCAGCGACGAAGATGGCGTCATCCTACTTCAGGAGCTGTTCGCCATGCTGCCCTCACTGTTCATATCCCACGGTTCGCCCATGCTGGCTCTGGAGCCGGGCGCCAGCGGCCCAGCTTTGGCCAAACTGGCCGCCGAACTGCCCAGGCCCAAGGCTATCGTGGTGGTGTCGGCACACTGGGAAAGCCAGCGTTTGCTAGTCACGGCAGGTGAGCAACCGCAGACCTGGCATGACTTCGGCGGCTTCCCAGCCCCGTTGTACGCCGTGCAGTATCCCGCTCCCGGCGCACCAGCGCTGGCCAAGGAGATCGCAGAGCAATTGAATGACGCGGGTCTACCGACAGAGCTCGATGCCCAGCGCCCATTCGATCATGGCGCCTGGGTTCCGTTGTCGCTGATGTATCCGCAAGCCGACATTCCCGTACTTCAGATTTCACTACCCAGTCGCCTCGGCCCCGAGCTGCAGACCCGTGTGGGGCGCGCACTGAGCAGCCTGCGTGAGCAAGGCATATTGCTTATCGGCTCCGGTAGCATCACCCACAACCTGGGCGAGCTGAACTGGCGCGCAGGCCCGGAAGTCATCACGCCCTGGGCTCAGGCATTTCGCGACTGGATAGTGGAAAAACTCGCATCCAATGACGAACAGGCGCTGCACGATTACCGCCACTTGGCGCCAAACGCCGTACGCAACCACCCGAGTGACGAGCACCTACTGCCGCTGTTCTTCGCCCGCGGCGCCGGCGGCACCTTCAGCGTCGCGCACACAGGGTTCACCTATGGCGCGCTGGGTATGGATATCTATCGCTTCGACTAGCCGCTGCTCTTCACGCTGTCCCAGGCGATCTGCGCCAGCAGATCACGGCACTCGCCCAGCTCGCTCTGGGTGCGGCCGGCCAGCCAGTTGCGCGCCAGATCATGCGTCGGACCGATTACCACCGAGGCGAAGCAGTCATCTGGTAGCGCCTTGAACAGTCCCTGTAGGCGGTACTCGGCGAGCGCCGTGAGAATCTGCGCGAAATGCTGGCGATTGGCTTCGCGCAGGGCACCGCCCATTTCTCCCGCCTCGACCCGACTGCGGCTGTGCAGGATGAAACGCGCCCAATCCGGATTGGCCACCACCCAATCGATGTAGCTGGTCACCAGCAGCTTGACGCAGGCTTCGGCGCTGGCTGCCTCGGCAAACCCGCGCTGCAACAGGTCGGCGTATTGGGCAGTGCCGGCCAGATACAGCGCGGCAATGATCCGCTCCTTGTTACCGAAGTGGTGGTACAGACTGCCGATGCTCGCACCAGAACGGTCGCGAATCATCTCGATGGTGGTGACATCGACGCCGTGCTCGGTGAAGCAGGCCAAGGCAGCCTGCAGGATCTCGTCTTTACGCGATGGACGGGCCATGCCGCTCCTCATGAATAGAATATTTTTCTAGAATAATTTTCTAACGCTCGTATACTGCCTCGGCGCGCGCTCATCTTCAATCGCAAACACGCAGGAGAGAGTCATGAGTCAGATGTTGCAGATGTTCCAGCAGGCCGGTGCTGCCCAGTTCAGCGCGATGATCGGCCAGGTCGCCCCCTACTTCGCCAGTATCGCTCCGCAGATGGTCGAGCTGCGCCCCGGCTATGCCGAGGTCAGCTTCGCCAAACGCCGCGAAGTGCTCAACCATATCGGTACGGTGCACGCCATTGCCTTGTGCAATGCTGCCGAGCTTGCCGCCGGCAGCATGACCGACGCCTCCATTCCTGCCGGTTGTCGCTGGATTCCAAAGGGCATGACGGTGGAATACCTGGCCAAGGCCAATGGCGACATCCGTACAGTGGCCGACGGCAGCCAGGTGGATTGGAGTAAGACCGGCGACATCAAGGTGCCGGTGATGGCCTACGTCGGCGACAAGCCGGTGTTCCGCGCGGAAATCACCATGTACGTCAGCCAGGCCTGAAAATGCAGAGGCCCGTCATCGACGGGCCTCGTTCAGCGCTCAGTCGAGCCGCACCAGGATACGACCGACCATGCCGCCGGCCAGTATCCGTTCGATGGCTCCCGGCAACTCCGCCAGGCCAATTTCCTGGCACAACACAGAAAGGTCGAGCTTCCACTGCAATGACAGCTTGTCCCACATCGAGGCCTTGACCACCAGCGGCAGTTCCACCGAGTCCACACCCAGCAGATTCACCCCTCGCAGGATGAACGGCAGGACACTGGCCTGAAACCCCACGCCGGCAGTCAGCCCGCAACAGGCCACACTACCACCGCGCTGCAGCGACTTGATCACATTGAACAGGATCTCGCCGCCCACGGTGTCGACTGCCGCCGCCCACTGCTCCTTGAGCAGCGGGCGCTCTCTTCCATGCTGCAAAGCCTCGCGCGACACAATCTCGTCGGCTCCCAGCCCGCGCAGAAAATCCTCCTGCTCGCTTTTGCCGGTAGCGGCGGCAACACGATAGCCCAGACGCTTGAGCAACATCACGGCAATGCAGCCGACGCCGCCAGTCGCTCCGGTCACCAGAACTGTTCCAGCCTCGGGGGTAGCTCCGGCCTGCTCCAGCTTGTCGACACACAGTGCCGCAGTCAGTCCAGCGGTACCGAGCATCATTGACTCGCGCAGCGACAGACCACGCGGACGCTTAATGGCCCAGCTCGATGGAACCCGGATGTACTGGCCGAAGCCACCAGCGGTATTCATACCCAGGTCGTAGCCGGTGACGATAACCTCGTCACCTACCGCGAACTCGGCCACGCTGGACGCCTCGACCACACCGGCAGCATCGATGCCCGGAGTATGCGGGTAATTGCGGGTCACCCCGCGATTGCCGCTGGCCGACAAGGCATCCTTGTAGTTCAGCGAGGAATAGTGCACGCGAACCAGCAGGTCACCGGCCGGCAACTGCTCAAGATGCCGACCGACCACTTCCTGGTGAAAACCGCCATCGGCATCTTCACTAACCAGCAAGGCCTTGAATTCAGTCATTACCCTCTCCTCTCGTAATGGTTGCGGCTGCACGTGCCCGGTAGCCGAGCTACCAGAAGCGCTGCTGGTTGAGACGGCTCAGCCAGGTCAGAACGAAACGATCCAGTGCCATGCTGGCCGCCAGCCCGACACGCTCCTGCAGACTCTTCTTCTGCGCAAAGTGCAGGTGAAACAGCTCTGCCTCGGCCGCTCGCTCGGCCAGATACTGGTCACTGGTCTTGATCTCGTCCACCAGTCGCTGCTCCTGTGCGGCCATGCCAAGCCAGACCTCACCAGTGGCAATGGCATCGATGTCCAGCTGCGGACGGTAGCGAGCCACAAAGTCCTTGAACAACGCATGGGTGGTTTCCAGATCCTGCTGGAACTTCTCCCGTCCCCTTTCGGTGTTCTCACCAAAGACAGTCAGGGTTCGCTTGTATTCCCCGGCGGTGAGCACTTCGAAATCGATATCGTGCTTTTTCAGCAGCCGGTGCACGTTGGGCAACTGCGCCACCACACCGATTGAACCGAGAATGGCAAAAGGTGCCGAGAGAATCTTCTGGCCAATGCAGGCCATCATGTAGCCGCCGCTGGCGGCGACCTTGTCCACGCATACCGTCAGTGGAATTCCAGCCTCGCGGATACGCACCAGTTGCGAAGACGCCAGACCGTAGCTGTGCACCATACCGCCACCGCTTTCCAGGCGCAGAACCACTTCGTCCTCGGGACGCGCCATGCTCAGCAGCGCGGTGACCTCATGGCGCAGGTTGTCGGTGGCCGAGGCCTTGATGTCCCCGTCAAAATCCAGCACATACACCCGCGACTTGCCTGCTGATGCCTTCTTCTCCTGCTTCGCTGCCTTGGCTTCGGCCTTGCGGGTCGCCTTGAATTGCTCCTTCGGCAAAATGCTGTGTTCCAGCCGCTCGCGCAGATCCCGATAGAAATCATTGAGCTTGCGCACCTGTAACTGGCCGCTGCCACGCCTCCCCCTGCCACGGATGGCTGCAATAGCCACCAGCACCACAATGATGGCGACCACCAAGGTCAGGGTCTTGGCCAGAAAGCCGGCGTACTCGCTAAGAAACTCCACGGAACCCCCTTTAGGCAAAGCTGCCGCGCCTGTGCGCGAAAGCCCAAGCATACCGACGCAGCCAACTGACGGCCAAGCTCGGCGGCAAGCCCCTTGAACTGTATCCGACTGGAGCAGCCCCTTATCGCTCAGAGTGGCATGGCAGCAGAAAAAACAGTCATGATGCAACTTCATACAAGCAATTCAAACAAGCGTATGTTTTTTCGTTGACAGTCTCCCTGCTTCCTCATAACCTCGAGACAACTTGAAGCGTGCCGGGATCAAGACGGACGTGGGCAGCATCTACCTGATACGACATGGCCAGGCCTCCTTCGGCGCCGAAGACTACGATGTCCTGTCGCCCATCGGAGTGCGTCAGGCCGAGGCGCTGGGCAGCCATCTCAACGATCTAGGCATCGTCTTTGACCGTTGCGTCAGTGGCAGTCTGCGTCGTCAACGCCATACAGCCGAAGCAGCGCTGCAGCACATGAGTCGGCCCCCCGAACTGGAAACCGACGAAGCCTTCAATGAATTCGATGCCGATGCGGTGATTCGTACCCTGCTACCGGATCTGCTGCCCGAAGAGCCCGAGGCCCTGCACATCCTGCGCAACGCTGCGCAAAACCGCGCCGAGTTCCAGCGGCTTTTCGCCCGAATGATCCACCGCTGGATATCTGCCGAATATGACAAGCCCGGCCTGCAGAGCTGGCAGACTTTCATCGAGCAGGTCGAAGGTGGCCTGCAGCGCCTGCTTGAGCAGGCCGACAGCCGACAGAACATTGCCGTCTTCACTTCCGGAGGCACTATTACCGTCCTGCTATGCCTGATAACCGGCGTACCGGCGGAAAAAGCCTTCGAACTGAACTGGCAGATCGTCAACACCTCGCTCAGCCTACTGAAGTTTCGTGGTCGCGAGGTCAACCTGGCTTCCTTCAACAGCTATGCGCATTTACAGCTGCTGAAGATGCCGGAACTCGTAACTTACCGATGAGTTCCAGCCCACTGCAGCCGCAAGGCTGCGCGAAAAAACCGAAAAAAGGATAAGACCATGAGCGTTGCTGACATCGTCCAAACCATGCAATCCAAGTTCAACGCCAGCGCCGCTGCGGGCCTGGATCTGGTGTTCCAGTTCAATATCGAAGACGGCGACAACTATGCCCTGATCGTCAAGGACGGCACTTGCGCCATCGAGCAGGGTGACAACCCCAATGCCAACGTAACTCTGATCATGGACAGCGAAACCCTCAAGGGCATCGTTAGTGGTGAAACCGATGGCATGCAGGCCTTCATGGGCGGCAAGCTGCGCGCCGAGGGCGACATGATGCTGGCCATGAAGCTGGGCGAGCTGTTCCCGGTCTAATCGGAACAACAGCCGCCTGCAAGAGAAAACCGGAGTCCGCGCACTCCGGTTTTTTTATGCAAGGCATTGCCCCCAGCAGTCCCTCATCCTCGTAGCAACCATTGAATCAGGCCGCTTGATCGACAGGCAACACGCCTGCCTATAACACCACGGCATCGCTTGTGGGGGGGCAGAGAGCAGCATTAGATTAGCCAATTATCTGGGCCATTCATCATAAACAGAAGGGATAAGTATGGCGCTTATTGACCCATCCACCAGCATCCGCAGTGGAGAGGAACTCGACGTCAAGATCATAGACGCCTACCTCAAGGCCAATATCCCCGGATTGAGTGGCAACGCGAAAATCAGTCAGTTTCCAGGCGGTGCCTCCAACCTCACCTACCTGGTCGAGTACCCGCAACAGGAGTTCGTGTTGCGACGCCCGCCGTTCGGCCACAAGGCCAAATCAGCCCATGACATGGGCCGCGAATACCGCATCCTCAATCAGCTCAATGCCGGCTTCCCCTACTGCCCCCGAGCCTACCTGCATTGCACCGACAAATCGGTGATTGGCGCAGAGTTTTACGTCATGGAACGCGTGCGCGGCATAATCCTGCGCTCGGATATTCCCACCGGGCTGAACTTCAGTCCTGAACAGACCAACGCTCTGTGCAGGAGCTTCATCGACAAGCTGGTGGAACTGCACAGCGTCGACTACGCCGCCTGCGGCCTGGCGAGCCTGGGCAAGCCCGAAGGTTATGTTCGACGCCAGATTGAGGGCTGGAGTGATCGCTATGAAAAAGCCATGACCGACAACGCCCCGACCTGGGAAACGATCAAGGACTGGCTGCGTGACAAGATGCCGGCCGATCATCCCAAACCGGGCCTGGTGCATAACGACTACCGTTTCGACAATGTGATCCTTGATCCAAACAACCCGATGCAGATCATTGGCGTGCTCGACTGGGAGATGACCACCATCGGCGATCCACTGATGGATCTGGGCAATACCCTGGCCTACTGGATCGAGGCTGGCGATCCACCTCCAGTGCAGTTGATGCGCCGTCAACCGAGCAACGCACCTGGCATGCTCACACGTCAGCAGTTCGTCGACTACTACGCCGAACGAGCCGGCATTGATATTCGGAACTTCGATTTCTACTACACCTACGGCCTGTTCCGGCTAGCCGGCATCGTCCAGCAAATTTACTACCGTTTTCATCATGGTCAGACCCAGGACAAGCGTTTCTCTCAGTTCATTCACATGAACAAGCTACTGGAGCAGATGAGCCTGCAAGTCATCAGCAAATCCACTCTCTAACCCCGGGGTAACCACAATGTCCAAGACTCAACTGTTCGACCTCGACGGCAAGATTGCCTTCGTCTCCGGCGCCAGTCGCGGTATCGGCGAGGCCATCGCCCGACTCCTGGCCCAGCAAGGTGCTCATGTGATCGTTTCCAGCCGCAAGATTGATGGCTGTCAGGCAGTGGCCGATGCCATCCTGGCTGACGGTGGAAAGGCCACCGCCATGGCCTGCCATATCGGGGAAATGGAGCAGATCACCAGCGTCTTCGCGCAGATCCACGAGCAGTTCGGCCGCCTCGACATCCTGGTCAACAACGCCGCCACCAACCCGCAGTTCTGCAACGTGCTGGACACCGACCTGGGCGCTTTCCAGAAGACTGTGGACGTGAACATTCGCGGCTACTACTTCATGTCGATCGAAGGCGGCAAGCTGATGAAGGAAAACGGCGGCGGCTCGATCATCAACGTCGCCTCGATCAATGGCGTCTCCCCGGGCGAGTTCCAGGGCATCTACTCGGTGACCAAGGCCGCGGTGATCAGCATGACCAAGGTCTTCGCCAAGGAATGCGCGCAGTTCGGCATCCGCTGCAACGCCCTGCTGCCGGGCTTGACCGACACCAAGTTCGCCTCGGCGCTGACCAAGAACGACGCAATCCTCAAGCACGCCCTGCAGCGCATTCCGCTCAGACGCGTGGCCGAGCCGAGCGAGATGGCCGGAGCCGTGCTCTACCTGGCCAGCGAAGCCTCCAGCTACACCACCGGCGTGGCCTTAAACGTGGATGGCGGCTTCCTCGCCTGAACCGGACAGGCCGGGTGCACCGACAGTGCCCGGCTCACCTGCCGGTTTACCCCTTTACCAGTCCTTGAGTGCCGTCTCGGCGGCCGCGTTCATCGGCTCAGCCAGTAGGCCGGTAGGGGTCAGATTGACCCTGTAAACGGCATCGGCGGCAATCGGCAGGTAAGCCACTCGCAACGCCTGCGGGTCGAACATCAGCAAATCGCGCTGGTTCAGCCGCAGCCAACGCCACAAATCGACCCCGTAAAGACTTTCCGCCAGTTGAACACGAGCATGCCGAGCCAATGCCTGCTGCTCAATGGCTAGAAAGCGGCCTGACAGTCGCCCCAGACGGTAGCCCGGTTCCAGCCCGATCAACTCGGCCAGACCCTTCCAGCGAATCAGCCGAGCATCAAGCTGCCACATATCGCCTTCCAGGGTTACCGTGCGCTCATGCCCACCTTCCAGTAGAGTCACCTGGTAACGCTGCTGGCCTTCGGCTTTGAAGCTCAGGGTTACCAGCGGCCTACCCGGCTCGATCGCCTTGTAGCCATACAGGTCGTAGGCCACCAGTCCCACCAGTCCGGCCAGGGCAAGGAAGGCCAAACCACAGGTACCTCGCAGCCAGCCGAGAAACCAGCTCGCATTGAGCAGAATGCGCAAGGCCACCAGCAGCGTCAGCACGCCCAGCAGTGCCAGCGCCCAGGCTAACCCGTCGTATTGCATCGATTGCGTTCCTTCTCTGACGAAATCCCGGCATTATGCTCAGCTCTCCTCGCGCCGAACAGCGCCTGCCTGCGCACTTGCCCACAACTCGACACTTTGCCCATGCCCTTCGCCCTCGAACTTGCCATCGACCCCGGCACTCTGGCCATCCTGGCACTGGTTGCTTTTCTTGCCGGCTTCATAGACGCAATCGCCGGCGGAGGCGGCCTACTGACCCTACCTGCCCTGCTCACCGCAGGTCTTCCACCTCATTTGGTACTGGGTACCAACAAACTCTGCGCCACCTTCGGCTCAGGCACAGCGGCACTGACCTTTTTCCGTCGCCGCCTGTTCGACCCCAGGCAATGGCGTGGCGCACTGCTGGCGACCCTGATCGGAGCACTGGCAGGAGCGCTGGTTGCCCACTGGATGCCGGCAACTTGGCTCAACCAGATGCTGCCACTGGTTGTGTTCGCCTGTGCTCTGTACCTATTGTTCGGGCGCACGCCAGAAGCGACCGGGGAGCAGAACCGTCCAATCGCTCAAGGCCGGCAATGGCCTCAGGGACTGGGCCTGGGGTTCTACGATGGCGTGGCCGGCCCCGGTACCGGAGCCTTCTGGACCGTTAGCAGCCTGCTGCTATACCCTCTGGACCTACTGCGTGCCAGCGGCGTGGCACGCAGTATGAACTTCGTCAGCAATGCGGCGGCACTGGTGGTTTTCATCGCTTTCGGACAGGTGGCCTGGATACTGGGTCTGAGCATGGGCGCAGCCCTGATGACCGGTGCCTTCCTCGGAGCTCGCACGGCCATCCGTGGCGGCTCAACGTTCATTCGTCCGGTTTTTATCCTGGTGGTTCTGGCTCTCACCGTACGACTGGTGTGGCAGCACTGGTTTGGCCAGTAGCCGCATCAGGCGTGAAGTTGCGGCTTCGGCAGCCCTAGACGCTGCGCCACATAAAGATCGATCAGGTAGCGAGCAATGGAACGCTGCGCCGGCAGTGGCGGCAGCGTATCGATGCGGAACCAGCGAGCATCCTCGATCTCGTCCTCCTGCATGACGATATCGCCGCCGGCATAACGCGCATGGAAACCCAGCATCAGCGAATGCGGGAAGGGCCAGCCTTGACTGCCGACGTATTGCAGATCCTGCACCTCGATGCCGACCTCCTCGCGAACTTCGCGCGCTACGCAATGCTCGACCGACTCGCCAGGCTCGACAAAACCGGCCAGGGTGCTGTAGACGCCGGTGACAAAGCGCGGTGAACGGGCCAGCAGGATCTCGTCATCACGGGTGACCAGCACAATCATGCTCGGTGCCAGGCGTGGGTAATGCTGCCAGTTGCAACTGTCGCAGCGCATGGCTCGCTCGCCCGGCATCTGCCGGGTCGGCGCACCGCAGCTGCCGCAAAAACGGTGCTCGGTAAACCAGGTACCGATCTGTGCGGCATAGCTGAGCATACGGAAAATTTCCGCCTCGCCAGTCAGCATGAATTGACGCAGGCTCTGCCAGCTGCATCCGTCGAGACAGGCCGAGTGATCCAGCAACAACAGGTAGACCGGATCTTCGCCCAGGTAGCCAATACCCTGCTCACCGCGCACAGGCAGATCCTGGCGCTGGATCCACTCACGAGGAAACAGCACGCCATTGCTGTCACACAGAAAGTGCTGCTGGCTGTACAGCAGCACCCAGCCACCTGGCTGGGCAGGATCGAGAAAAACGTTACGCCAGCGCATCAGGCCGCAACCTGCATACCCAGAGCCCGGACGCTTTCCTCAGCCAGGTCAAGCACGCTGGGACGTGTCTCCGGCCGCAACACGGCACCGCCCTCCAGGTAGTACTCCAGACTGCTGAGCGCATCGGCCAGGGTTTCCAGCATCTGTTCCGACGGCATCGGGTCAGCATCGAGCATGCGTGTCTGGATGTAATCGGCACAAGCGCCGACCAGGGCAGCGGCCCGACGCTGTTCAAGGAACCACAATCCACCACGCACGGCCTGCAGACTGAAGGGCACATTGCTCAGGTGCATCTTGTCGCCGTTCGACTCCAGATAGGAGGTAATGGCGCGCTTGGCCAGTGCCAGGCCTGCCCGGGCCTCGTCGACCACGACGATCCGGGCCTCGCTGAGCTGGTGCCCAGCAAAAGAGTCGGCCTCGTTACCCGGCTCGACGGCTACCGGTCGACTGTCACGACCGTCGCCGCTTTCAAGGCTAGCGACCATCCCTTCGACATAGAGCACGGCATCGGCCAGCCTGTGCAACTGCTCGGGACTGGCCGTCTCGCCTTCACTCCAGGCAGCGACTTGCGGCAACTGCGCGCTGAGCGAATTCCCCGCCGAATTCAAACCAACCATGCCCAGTGTCTTGGCCAGCTTGCCCAACAGGGCGTGCAGGCCGGTCAATGCTTCGCCCTGCAGAGTGCCACGCTCAAGCAGATCGAGCATATCCTTGGCGCTGGCCAGCTCCTCACGAATGGCAGTCGACAACGAACGCATCACCCCCTGCCCGGGGCCTGCCAGTCGCTGGTATTCCTCTTCCAGCAGATGATCGGTGAAAGGCATCGGTGTCAGGCCGAAAACCTCACGTACGGCAGTAGCGTGCGGGCCATGAGTGTCGGCCAGTGCAACCAGGTATAAAAGTTCCTTGAGCAGGCTTCGTGGCACCTCATAGGCAGGGTTGGCCAGCATCAGCTTGAGTTCACGATCAACCCGTGAGAACAGTTGCTTGCGCGATTTGCGCGGCAGCAACTGACCGTCGCACTGGGCCTCCATGGCCGCCGCGCCGATCCAGCACATACGCCCACGAGGCTCGTTGGCGAACAGGCTGTCCAGACGAGACATCGCCCGCACCATCAGTTTCAGGCTGGCCTGCAGGTTCTGCTCGCGAATGAAACCCAGCAGCCCCACCTGGTACATGTGGCGCAAACGCTTGCCTTCCATCAGCCTTGCTGCACCATCGAGTGCTTGGGAAGCAGTGCGGGGGCGCGCCTGGTCTAGACGTACACTGAAAAAGAAGCTCTCCGGCAGTGGCTGCTGGGCAGCGGCCTGCCGCAGCTCGTTGATAGCCGGCAACAGCAGCTCGGGGATTTCCTGACGATGGGAATCGACGTTCTCCAGGTAACGGCGCAACACGTGCAGCGCATTGCTCAGCGCCGCCAGCTGTACGTCCCGCTCCTCACCGGCGCCTGCAGGAATGTCGGTAGCCAGTTCCAACACCTCCTGAGCCAAAAGTTCAGCGCCGGTCAGCTCTATCAGACTCAGCGTGCCGCGCACCTGCTGCAGACTTTCCACTGCCTGTTGCAACAGGCTGCCGTTATGACGCTCGGCAATGAAATGTTCCAGACTTTGCTCGGCCTCTTCCATGGTGACGAACAGCTCGTCGCGCACCAGGCTTAGCGATGTAGCTCCACTTACCATGCTCTATGCACCTCGCGACCCGCAGCAGACAACGGGGCACAGCCCCCTGGCGAGCAACCTAGCCGCCGCCAATCCCTTTGCGGCCCCGCATCCACCGGACGTATGCGACATTGTCATCCGCTGTCGCCAGACAACGGGCATTCCTGCATCGACCGCCTCGCCTCCTGCTCGATACCACATCAGTCGGCGAACTCCGGCTTCTGCTTACTCATGTGCGCCGTCATGGCCAGCCGCAAATCCTCTGACTGCAGCATAGCGGCATTCCAGGTAGCCACATAATCAAGACCATCGTCGACGCGATGATCACGCATATAGCGGATCATCGCCTTGGTACCACGCACCGCCAGCGGAGACTTCGAAGCAATCTCCCGGGCAATGGCCATGACGCCTTCGAGCAGTGCCTCCTGGCTCTCGTAGGTACGGTTGACCAGACCTAGACGGGCCGCCTCATTGCCATCAATAGTGCGTCCCGTGAATGCCAGTTCGCGCATCATGCCGTCACCGATGATGCGCGGCAGACGTTGCAGAGTGCCGACATCGGCCGCCATGCCCATGTCGATTTCCTTGATGGCGAACTGCGCATCACTGGTGCTGTAGCGCATGTCGCATGCACTGATCAGGTCGATGGCACCGCCCAGGCAGTATCCCTGGATCGCTGCCAGCACAGGCTTGCGGCAATTGTCGACGGCGTTGAACGACTCCTGCAATTCAAGAATCTTGCGTCGCAGCGCTTCGGCATTGCGCCCCACGTCCTTGCCCAGCTGTGCACCGACAGAGGCCAGCAGCATCAGGTCGATCCCCGAGGAAAAGTGCCTTCCCGCGCCGGAAAGCACCACAACACGAACCGTATCGTTCTCGCTTGCCCACTGAAAGATGTCGACGATTTCACGCCAAAAATCGGCGTTCATCGCGTTGACCTTTTCCGGACGGTTGATCTGCACATGGGCGATCTTTTCCGCCAGTTCGACGCTGAAGGCTTGATAATCGGACATGGCAGACATCCTCGGCCGCAACGCGGCAGTGCTGTAATTAATGGTGATTAATAATCGAGCAACTATAACAAGCAAGCGATAAAAGTCGATGCTTGGCTGTGTGACACAGGCCACGCCCCAGAATTAACAAGGACTTTCAACAACACGCCATAAGAGATTGATCTGCCGGGGTCTCCACCCCGGCAAAACCCTCACTCCTATTCAATCAGACAGTCGACGCGGTACTCGCCATCCTCGGTCTGCAGCCCGTGAACATCAATATCGAAACCCGGGAAGGCCTGATCGAAGGTACGGGCGAAGCTCAGGTAGTCGAGAATCGACCGAGTCGCTGCGGTAAAGCGTTCACCCGGCATGATCAATGGAATGCCCGGCGGATAAGGCACCAGCATCACTGCCGCGATACGTCCTTCGAGATGATCGACGGGCACCGCCTCGACCTCGCCACGCACCAGGCGGTCATAGGCATCGGCCGGTTTGATCGCCACCTCCGGCAGTACCGTGTACATACTTTTCAGAGCCCGGGCGGTAGCGTTGTCGCGATAACAGCCGTGCAGGGCATCGCAAAGATCGCGCAACCCCATTCCCTGATAACGCCCGCCGCCGGCTTGGACGATGGAAGGCAGTACATCGGCCAGTGGCAGGTTGGCGTCATAGCTGCGCTTGAACTCCAGCAGCTCGGTCAGCAGGGTGCTCCATTTGCCCTTGGTAATCCCCATGGAGAACAGCACCAGGAAGGAGTACAGGCCGGTCTTCTCCACCACCAGGCCACGCTCCCAGAGGAACTTGCTGACCACTGCGGCAGGGATGCCCTGCTCTTCCATGCTGCCGGCAGCGTTGAGCCCCGGCATCACCAGCGTCACCTTGATCGGATCGAGCAATACATAATCGCCCGCCACCTCGCCGAAACCGTGCCAGTCGGCGTCCGGCTGCAGCAGCCAGTCACTCGTGGCAAGGCTATCGACGCCATCGGCCGCCGGCGGCTGCCAGATGCTGAACCACCAGTCATCAGCGGACAGGTTGCTCCGAACGTTGGCCAGCGCGCGACGGAAACTCAGTGCCTCGTCAAAGGTCTCCTGAATCAACGAGCGCCCTGCCGGCCCCTCCATCATTGCCGAAGCCACATCCAGCGAGGCGATGATGCCGTACTGCGGCGAAGTGGAGATGTGCATCATGAAGGCTTCGTTGAAGCGGTCGCGATCCAGCTGCCGCTGGCCACCATCCTGTACATGAATCATCGAAGCCTGGCTGAAGGCCGCCAGCAGCTTGTGAGTGGAGTGCGTAGTGAACACCAGCGGCGAACGCTCGTCACAACGCGTGCCCATACCGTAGCGTCCGGCATAGAACTCATGGAACGCCGCGTAGGCGTACCAGGCTTCGTCAAAGTGCAGCACTTCCACCGAGTTGCCCAGCGTCTGCTTGACCATCTCGGCGTTGTAGCAGAGGCCGTCGTAGGTGGAGTTGGTCACCACCGCCAGCTTGACCTTCGGTGCGCGGCCGCGAGTCAGCGGACTGGCGTCGATTTTGGCCTGGATCGACTCCTTGCTGAATTCACTCAGCGGAATCGGCCCGATGATGCCCAGCTCGTTGCGCTCCGGGCACAGGTACAGCGGGATGGCACCGGTCATGATAATCGAGTGCAGGATCGACTTGTGACAATTGCGATCCACCAGCACCAGATCGTCGCGGCCGACCATGGAATGCCAGACGATCTTGTTCGCCGTCGAGGTGCCGTTGATCACGAAGAAGGTGTGATCGGCGCCGAAGTTGCGTGCGGCACGAGCCTCGGCCTCGGCCAGCGGGCCGGTGTGATCGAGCAGCGAACCCAGCTCCGGCACCGACACTGAGAGGTCCGAGCGCAGGGTGTTCTCTCCGAAGAACTGGTGGAAGGCCTGCCCCACCGGGCTCTTGCGATAGGCCACACCACCGCCGTGACCGGGCGTGTGCCAGGAATAGTTTGACTGTGCGGTATGCCGTACCAGTGCCTTGAAGAAAGGCGGCAGCAAACCCTCCAGATAGTTGTGCGCGGCTCGGGCCACCTGGCGGGCGAGAAATGACACGGTGTCTTCGTAAAGATAAAGGATGCCGCGCAGATGGTTGAGATCGGCCATGGCCTCGGCTGGCGCATTCTCGATGGTGACCTGCTCGCCAAGGGCGAAGATCGGTAGCTGCGGCGCTCGCACCCGCGCCACGCGGATCAGCTCGACCATGTCTTGCAACAGTCGGCTGTTCTCCCCTGCCCCCTCCGCTGCGACCAGAATGCAGGCCAGACCGTGATGGGTGGAGGCGACGATGCGCCCTTCGGCTGCGCTGGCCGTAGTCAGAATGCTGAAACCGTCCTGAGCAAGTTCCTGGGCGATCGCACGCACGCGCTCGCCAGCGACCGTATCGGCCTTGATATCGCGGTGAACGATTAGGACGGGAAAATTGAGATCTTTATACATTGTGGCGTCCTGAAGGCTGGCAGGTAGAACCTGCCCGTCGCTTCAGGTTAGAGGCTCGCCTGCAGCGGCGGAACCCCCCGTGCGTGGAGCTATACGAAAAAGTCGCAATTGCGCTGTTCGTTATTCCGTCTTTGCTTCCAACTGAGCCCACAAGGTCGGGCCGCCGGCAGCTTTCTCGATCGCTGCCAGCCGCGCCTGATGCGCGGCCAACTCTTGCTCGTTGGCGCGAATGACGCGAGTGCGCACTCGCGAGGCATCAAGCCGGCGGATCGGTGCGGCCTGCGGGCGACCACTGCCATCAGCGTCCGCCCCCTCGCCGGCCAGTGACAGGTGGGTCTGACCACCGGTCATCGCCAGGTAGACGTCGGCGAGGATCTCGGCGTCGAGCAGTGCGCCGTGCAGTTCGCGATTGGAGTTGTCGACACCGTAGCGCTTGCACAGAGCGTCCAGGCTATTACGCTGCCCCGGGTGACGCTCGCGCGCCAGCATCAGGGTATCGAGCACCGTGCAGTAGTCATAGACCTCGGCACGCTCACTCTGCCCCAGCAGAGCAAACTCGTTATTGATGAAGCCGATATCGAACGCTGCGTTATGGATGATCAGCTGGGCGCCCTTGATGAACTCATAGAACTCATCGGCCACGTCACGAAAGCGCGGCTTGTCGGCGACAAACTCATTGGTAATACCGTGAACCGCGATAGCGCCTTCGTCGATCTCGCGATCCGGATTGAGGTAGACATGAAAATGCCGCCCGGTCAGACGCCGGCCGAGCACCTCAACGCAACCGATCTCAATGATCCGGTGCCCTTCGGTGACCGGCATACCCGTGGTTTCAGTATCCAGTACCACATAGCGATTGACGCTGTTGTCGCTTGTCACACTCGCCTCTCTGATCTATTTGGGGCGGGACATTCTAACTCAGCCCCTGCGCACCTCGTCGACGCCGCGGTTGGCCAACTGGTCGGCCCGCTCGTTACCCGGATGACCGGTATGCCCGCGCACCCACTCCCAGCGCACCTGATGTCGGTTCACCTCCTCATCAAGCTTCCGCCAGAGGTCGGCATTTTTCACCGGCTCCTTCGCGGCAGTTTTCCAGCCACGTTTCTTCCAGCTCGGCAGCCATTCCTGGATACCCTTCATTACGTATTGAGAGTCGGTCACCAGGCGCACCGAACAGGGTCGGGTAAGAGCCATCAGTCCGGCAATGGCGGCCGTCAGCTCCATACGGTTGTTGGTGGTACTCGGCTCACCGCCCCAGAGCTCCTTTTCCGCCCCCTTGTACACCAGCAGCGCTCCCCAGCCACCCGGGCCCGGATTGCCCTTGCAGGCGCCATCGCTATAGATCACAACTTCATCGGTTTCAGACATTACTCAGCTCTGTAAGGGGATTTCAGGTCGCCGGTGCAGTCTCAACTATCGGCGTCACGCCGACTGATCTTGGCCACCGGCAGCGGCAGCAGTTTTCCCATAGGTTCGCGGCGCGACTGCCGCAGCGGGCGCAGGCCTACTACCAACTTGCGCGCTACCAGCAGATAGAAGCCGGCACCAGGCAGTTGCCAGGCATCACCCCAGCGCTCCAGAGGACTCAAGCGCAGCTGCCATACCAGCGAAGCGAGCGGCGGACGATAGCACCCGAAACGACGTTTCTCCAAGGCAAACCCCAGCAGCGCCAGCCAGTCGCAAACCCGCCTTGGGGCAATGCAGCGCGCTCGGCCCAGGCCGTCGCGGGCAAACAGTCGTCGCGCGCCCCATGTGCTCCAGGGATGGATGCCGAGGATCAGCAAGTGCCCCCCGGGACGAACGCTGCGCGCCGCTTCACGCAGCAATCCGTGCGGCGACAAACTGAAATCCAGGCCGTGCTGCAGCACCACTACGTCAGCTGCATGCTCACCCAGCGGCCATGATTGCTCTTCGCAAACGATCTGCACGCCGGGCATGGGTGCCCCGAGACGCACATTGCACTGGATCTGGCGAGCCTTCGGTGGGCCTTCCGCGCCAGGCCCATAGCTCACCAGATAACCGCCGAAAAAACGTGCCAGCTCTTCCTCCAGCAAGCGCCGCTCTTGCTCCAGCAGCAGTTGACCTACGGGCCCGGCCAGCCATTCGCGAGCCTCACTGACGAGCATGAGCCATTCGGGATCGACCCGGGCAAATGCCTGATCGCTCATCGCTACCTCCGCATGACAGTTTCTGCGCCTGCGCCTAAGATGCACCTTTATCACCAGCTTAGCGACCCGCAATGATTCAGATCGACGCCCTGCCTGCTTTCAATGACAACTACATCTGGCTGCTGCAGGATCCGCACACCAAACGCTGCGCCGTGGTCGATCCGGGCGATGCGACTCCGGTACTGGCCTGGCTCGGGCAGCATCCGGGCTGGCAACTGAGCGACATTCTGGTGACTCATCACCACCTCGACCACGTCGGCGGCATCGAACGGCTGAAGGCCGAGACAGGTGCGCGCGTGGCCGGGCCGGCTACGGAACGCATCCCGGCCCGTGATATTGCCCTGAACGACAAGCAACCGATCGAGGTGCTGGGCCTGGAGTTTCACGTGCTGGCAGTCCCCGGTCATACCCTGGGCCATATCGCCTACTATCATGCCGACGAACAATTGCTGTTCTGTGGCGACACCCTGTTCGCCGCCGGCTGTGGCCGACTGTTTGAAGGAACACCGCAGCAGATGCACGGCTCACTGGCGCGCCTGGCCGCTCTGCCGGGCGACACGCGAGTCTACTGCACTCACGAATACACCCTGAGCAACCTGCGCTTTGCCCTGGCGGTAGAGCCGCAGAACCTTCGTCTGCAGGATCGTTTCGCCGAGGTCTCAAGCTGGCGTGAGGCAGGTCGTATCAGCCTGCCATCGAATATCGAGCTTGAGCTTGCCACCAATCCTTTCCTGCGTACCGGCGAGCCGGCTGTGATCGCCGCAGCCTGCGAACATGGCGCTACAGATGAAACGCCCGAGATGATTTTCGCCGCTCTGCGTGCCTGGAAGGACAATTTCTGAAGAGGCGCCTGGCGCGAGCAGCTTTTCTAGAGCGAAGTTCAGGCAGGCCAAACGGGGGGCAACAAGCGGGCTGGCGTCCGACGCTACCAGTGCCAAATGATCATTGCGAACCGCTTTTTAACCGGATATCAGTGGTGAACTGGCACTTTTCATACAGAAATCAGGTAGCGCCGAGCTATAACCAACAAAAGATCGATAACCTCGCAAAAGACTGGTGAAAACTTGACCACCCCCTGGTCGGTTCCTAGAATCGCCCGATCCTTTTTCGCAAACAGTACACCAGCCAATGCCTTCCTCTTTGCGCAACTTATTGAATACCAAGGCATTGTTGCGCAGATCCCACCTACTGGTGGTAATCGGCGCAGCCGCTCTCAGCGGCTGCCAGAGTCTGTCAGATACGCCAAGGGATCCCGGCCCCAGCACCTCCCGCGCCGTGGGGCTTGAACGCGAGCCACAGTGGCTGAATCACGACATTAAACCCCGTGAATATCAGGATATCTGGGAGCGAATGCGCGACGGCTTCAAGCTTCAGGATGAAATCGGCATCAACCCGCGCATCGAGCGCATGCGCCTGTGGTATGCCAGTAACCCCAAGCATGTGGACACCGTCAGCGAGCGCAGCGCGCCCTACATCCACTACATCGTCGAACGCCTGGCCGAACGAGGCATGCCGATGGAGTTGGCCCTGCTGCCGGTGATCGAGAGTGCCTACGACCCGATGGCCTATTCGCCTGCTCAGGCCGTCGGGCTCTGGCAGTTCATTCCCTCCACCGGCCGTCATTTCAACCTGCGGCAGACCGCTTGGTACGACGGCCGGCGCGACGTCACCGCCTCGACTCAAGCCGCCCTGGACTACCTCAGTCGATTGCACGAAATGTTCAACGGCGACTGGTTGCTGGCTCTGGCAGCCTACAATGCCGGCGAGGGTCGCATCAGCCGGGCTATCGAGCGCAACGAAAAACTGGGCCTGCCCAGCGATTACTGGAACCTGTCGCTGCCCAAGGAAACCGAGAACTATGTACCCAAATTGCTCGCCCTGTCTCAGGTCATCCTGACTCCGGAAGCCTATGGCGTCACCCTCTCGCCGATTGCCAACGAACCCTACTTCGAGCGGGTGGCCATCAAGCAGCATATGGATCTGTCCCGTGTTGCCAGACTGGCCGATCTGGACGAGAAGGAGTTGCTGCAGCTTAACCCTGCCTACAAACGCGGCATTACCCTGGACGGTCCGCAACATCTACTGGTGCCTGCCGAGAAGGCCGACTTGCTCAGCGCCAATCTGGCGCTGATGAAACCACAGGAACTGGTCGACTGGCAGAGTTACACCGTGCGTTCCGGCGACAGCCTGCATGCCATAGCCAACCGCCATCACGTCACCGTCAGCATGCTCAAGGATATCAACCGGCTAAGCAGCAACAACCTGAGCATTGGCCAGGTACTAACCATTCCGGGCCGCCCCGGCAGTCAACCGAGTGAGCCACTTTATCAGCGCGGCGCAACACCCTCCGGTGCTCCCACCTATCGTGTCCGCGAAGGGGACAACCTGTGGCGAATTGCCCGGACCCACAATGTGGCAGTGCATGACCTCAAGCGCTGGAACCGGCTGCAGGGCAACCAGCTCAAAGCCGGTCAGGTGCTGCAAATTGCCGATGCGGCCAGCGACAAGTCACTGGCCGAGAATTCCAACCGCCGCAATGGTTCTCGGGAAAAGGTCACCTACTACCGGGTGCAGGAAGGCGACTCCTTCTACGTAATTGCCAAACGTTTCCAGGTCGATCTCAAACGTCTGCAAGCCTGGAATCCACGCACTAGCACCCTGCGTCCCGGACAGCTACTGACGCTGTATCTGCCCTAAGTGACCAGCCCGGTCGAGCACGCTGCTCTCATCGCCTCCCGTCTCCCAGCAGCAATAGCAGCACCATTCTTGCCGATCGGCAGTGCCTCTACGGCCACGCACTCTTTTTCCTGTCCGGACAAGCTGTTACTGTACCGTTCAAGAAGCCCCAAAGCCGCCATGGACCGGATTTCACGCCTGATGCGTCCCCTCCTTCTGCTGTTTCTCGGCCTGGTAATGAGCTCTGCCGCCTCGGCCAGCATTAGCGAGAGTCATGGCTATGCGCAGTTCGGCACCCTGAAATATTCGGCCAGCTTCAGTCATTTCGACTGGGTCAATCCTGATGCGCCCAAAGGCGGAACGCTTCGGCTGATGGCCTCAGGCACCTTCGACACGCTCAATCCCTATCCACTAAAAGGCACCAGCCCGGTGTCCACCGCGCACTTCCTGCAATACGGCGTCAATGAGCTGAACGAGCCACTAATGGTCGGCACCGGCTCCTACGACCCATCAGGCGACGAGCCAGCCTCCAGTTACGGACTGATCGCTCGCAGCGTGGAGTACAGCGAAGACCGCAGCTGGGTAGTGTTCAACCTGCGTCCCGAGGCACGCTTTCACGACGGCAAGCCAATCACCGCTTACGACGTGGCCTTTTCCTACCGCGTACTTCGTAATGAAGGGCATCCGCAGTACCGCACCAACCTTCAGGAAGTGAAGCGCGTCGACATTCTCAATCGGCACCGCATCCGCTTCGTTTTCAAGCGTGCCGGCAACCCTCTGCTGATCCTGCGCCTGGGCGAAATGCCGGTGCTACCGCAGCACTACTGGAAGGATCGCGACTTCAAGGCCACCACCTTTGAACCGCCACTGGGCAGTGGCCCCTACCGCATCACCCAGGTGATACCAGGCCGGCGCCTGGTGTTCGAGCGAGTGAAGGACTGGTGGGGCAAGGATCTGCCGGTAAACCGCGGCAAGTACAACTTCGACCGCGTCGAGGTGGACTTCTACCGCGACAATCACGTGGCCTTCGAAGCCTTCAAGGCCGGCGAATTCGATCTGTATATCGAGAATCAGGCAAAGAACTGGTCGAACGGCTACCGTTTTCCCGCAGTGGCCCGCGGCGACATCATCCGCGCCGAGATTCCCCACCAGATCCCCACCCAGACCCAGGCGCTGTTCATGAACAGCCGGCGCGCCCTGTTCAGCGATGTCCGGGTACGCGAGGCACTGGGGCTGATGTTCGACTTCGAGTGGACCAACCGCACGTTGTTCAACAATGCCTACGTGCGCGCCGAGAGCTACTACCCCAACAGCGAGTTCTCCGCCACCGGCAAACCCGAAGGCGCCGAGTGGCTGCTGCTGTCGCCACACCGTGAGCGCCTGCCAAAACAGCTTTTTCTTGAACCGCCCAGACAACCGGTCACTGAAGGCCGCGGCATCCCCCGCGAAACTTTGCGGCGCGCTCTCGGTCTGCTCGCCGAGGCCGGATGGAAACCCAACGGCCAGTATTTGCGTAACGCCCGTGGCGAGCGCTTTGAGTTCGAGATCATGCTGGTCAACCCCAGTCTGGAGCGTATCCTCCAGCCCTACAGCGCCAACCTGGCAAGCCTCGGCATCCGCGCCAACCTGCGCACCGTCGACCGTGCGCAGTACAAGCAGCGTCTCGACCAGTACGATTACGACATGATTCTGCTCACTCTGCCGCAAACCCTCAGCCCTGGTCTGGAACAGTCGCTGTACTTCCACTCCAGCCAGGTCAACGTCAAGGGTGGACGCAACTATGCCGGCGTCGCCGACCCGGTAGTGGACGAGATCATCGACCGGCTGCTCTCGGCCCAGACCCGCGACGAACAGATTGCAGCTACCCGTGCGCTGGATCGCGTCCTGCTCTGGCAGCACTATGTGATTCCCAACTGGTACATCAACTATCACCGCCTGGCGTACCGCAACCGGTTCGCCTTCGTCACCACGCCGCCCTACACCCTGGGCCTGCGAGCCTGGTGGCTGAAGCCTACGGAGAACGCCCGATGATCCAACCGCTGCGCAGTTTCCTGCTTCACGGTAGCAGCCTCCTACTGCTCGGCCTGGCCAGCCTGGCCACTGCCGCCCCCCAGCATGCCGCCACGCTGTATGACGAGCCGCCCAAATATCCGGCGGACTTCAGCCATTTCGACTACGTCAACCCGGATGCGCCCAAGGGCGGCATCTTCCGCCAGGCCGGCTTCGGCAGCTTCGACAGCCTCAACCCCTTCATCAGCAAGGGCGTAGCGGCCGACGACATCAGTCTGATCTACGACACCCTGACCGTGCAAAGTCTGGACGAGCCATTCAGCAGCTACGGTCTGCTCGCCGAGAAGATCGAGAAAGCTCCCGACAACGCCTGGGTGCGTTTCCTGCTGCGCAAGGACGCGCGCTTCCACGACGGCACGCCGGTCACCGCTGAAGACGTGCGCTTCACCTTCGAGACCCTGATGAAAAAGGGTGCGCCGATGTTCCGCGGCTACTACGCCGATGTCGAGCGGGTGGAAGTAGAGTCGCCGCACAGCGTGCGCTTCGTTTTTCGCCATGCCGGCAACCGCGAACTGCCGCTGATCGTCGGTCAGTTGCCGGTACTGCCTCAGCACTGGTGGAACGAACTGGATGACAGCCAAGCTGCATTGCAGCCCATTCTCGGCGACGAGCGCATCACTCGCGACATCCGCCTGGAAGATACTGGCCAGGCCATACTGGTGCAGTTGCAAGAGGATCCGCGCCTGGCCGGCAAACAGAAACTCAGCCTCGAGCTGCTGCGGCTCAACCTGCAGGCAGCCGCCCGCTCCGAGGAACCGGCTCTGGCAGCGTTGCGCCTGGTCAGCGACTTTCAGGAGCAGGACGCGCACAGCCTGCGCCTGATCCTGAGCCAGGCCGGCGACGAAACATTACTCGAAGCCCTGCGTCAGCTGCCTCTGCTACCAACCCGGCGCGACTTCACTCGCGGCAACCTGGAACCGCCACTGGGCAGCGGTCCCTACCAGGTCGAGCGTGTCCAGCCCGGACGCAGCATCAGCTACCGACGAGTGGAGGACTGGTGGGCCCGGGATCTGCCGGTGGCCCGTGGCCTCTACAACTTCGACCGGCTGCAGACCGACTATTACCGCGATAACACCGTAGCACTGGAGGCGCTCAAGGCCGGACAGTTCGACTACTGGCTGGAAACCAGTGCAAAGAACTGGGCAACCGCTTACAACGTTCCGGCGGTAACCAATGGCCAGTTGATCAAGGAAGAAATCCAGAACCACAACCCCACCGGCATGCAGGGTTTCATCTTCAATACCCGTCGCCCGCTGTTCCAGGATCGCCGGGTACGTGAGGCCCTGGCCCTGCTGTTTGATTTCGAGTGGGCCAACAAGCGCCTGTTCAACGGTGCCTACTTCCGGACCCGCAGCTATTTCGACAACTCCGAGCTAGGTTCGAGTGGCCTTCCCGGAGAGGACGAGCTGGCCATTCTGGAACCGCTACGCGGGCAGATTCCCGCTGAGGTCTTCAGCCAAGAGTTCCGCGTTCCGGTCAGTGATGGCAGCGGCATCATCCGCGAACAGCAACGACGCGCGTATCAGTTGCTGCAGCAGGCTGGCTGGCGCATCGAGGGTGACCGTATGCTCGATACCGAGGGTCAGCCGGTCAACTTCGAATTCCTGCTGGTGCAGACCGAGTTCGAGCGGGTACTGCTGCCGTTCAAGCGCAACCTGGCCGACCTGGGCATCGAGCTGACCATCCGCCGGGTAGACGTGTCCCAGTATCTCAATCGTCTGCGTTCACGCGACTTCGACATGATCGTCGGCGGCTTCGGCCAATCCAACTCGCCTGGCAACGAACAGCGCGAATACTGGCACTCCTCCAGCGCCGACAATCCCGGCAGCCGGAACTTCATCGGCCTCAAGGATCCGGCCATCGACCAGTTGGTTGAAGGGTTGATCGCAGCCGACTCCCGGCAAAGTCTGATCGCCCACACCCGCGCACTGGATCGAGTGTTGCTCTGGGGCCACTACGTGATCCCCAATTGGCACATCCGAACCTGGCGCGTGGCCTACTGGAACCGCTTCGAGCACCCGGAGGTCACCCCGCTGTACGACATCGGCATTCACACCTGGTGGGTGCGTCCGGGACAGGAGCAGCCAAGCAGGCTGCCAGCGCAGGCGCAGGAGGAGCAATAAGATGCTGGCCTATATCCTCCGCCGCCTGCTACTGATCATCCCTACCCTGTTTGGCATCCTGGTCATCAACTTCATCATCATCCAAGCCGCCCCTGGCGGACCGGTTGAACAGATGATCGCCAAGCTGGAAGGCTTTGATGCTGCCACTGGCGGCGCCACCGGCCGGGTCTCTGGCGGTGGCGCTGAAGTCTCGGTAGCCGGCTCCAGCTACCGTGGCGCCCAGGGGCTCGACCCCAAACTAATCGAAGAAATCGAGAAAATGTACGGCTTCGACAAGCCGGCTCACGAACGCTTCTGGCTGATGATAAAAAGCTATGCCCAACTGGACTTCGGCAGCAGCTTCTTCCGCGACGCCCAGGTCATCGACCTGATCCTGGAGAAAATGCCGGTATCCATCTCGCTGGGCCTGTGGAGCACCCTGATCACCTACCTGGTCTCAATTCCGCTGGGCATCGCCAAGGCCACCCGGCACGGCAGCGCCTTCGACGTCTGGACCAGTTCGGCGATAATCGTCGGTTATGCCATCCCCGCCTTTCTTTTCGCCATCCTGCTGATCGTGCTGTTCGCCGGCGGCAGCTACTGGGACTGGTTCCCGCTACGCGGGCTGACCTCGAACAACTTCGATGAACTGAGCCTTGGCGGCAAGATCCTCGACTATCTCTGGCACCTCGTGCTGCCGGTCACCGCACTGGTCGTCGGCAACTTCGCCACCCTGACCCTGCTGACCAAGAACAGCTTCCTCGACGAAATCGGCAAGCAGTACGTAACTACCGCCCGAGCCAAAGGCCTGACGGATCGGCGCGTGCTCTACGGCCATGTATTCCGTAACGCCATGCTGATCGTGGTGGCCGGTTTTCCCTCTGCGGTGCTAGGCATTTTCTTTGCCAGCTCCATGTTGATCGAAGTGATCTTTTCCCTCGACGGCCTCGGTTTGCTGGGCTTCGAATCCATTATCAACCGCGACTATCCGGTGGTCTTCGGTACGCTATTCATCTTTTCCCTGTTCGGCCTAGTGGCCAAGCTGCTCAGCGACCTGATGTACACCCTGATCGACCCGCGTATCGACTTCGAAAGCAGGGAGGGCTGAAGATGAAACTGTCCCCCCTCAACCAGCGCCGCTTCGAGCGTTTCAAGGCCCACCGCCGCGGCTGGTGGTCGCTGTGGCTGTTCCTCATCCTGTTCGGCCTGAGCCTCGGTGCCGAGCTGATCGCCAATGACAAACCGCTGGCGGTGCGCTACGACGGCCAATGGTACTTCCCGGTACTCAAGCGCTATCCGGAAACGGTGTTCGGCGGCGAATTCCCGCTGCAGGCCAATTACAAGAGCCCCTACATTCAGGAGCTAATCGCGCAGAAAGACGGCCTGATGATCTGGCCGCCGATCCCCTTCAGCTATTCGAGCATCAACTACGACCTGGAAGTGCCTGCCCCGGCGCCGCCTTCGGCACAGAACTGGCTCGGCACCGACGATCAGGGGCGCGACGTGCTGGCACGGGTGATCTACGGTTTCCGCATCTCGGTGCTCTTTGCCCTGGCGCTAACGCTGGCCAGCTCGGTGATCGGAGTCGCCGTGGGTGCTTTGCAAGGCTTCTATGGCGGCTGGATCGACCTGCTCGGGCAGCGCTTCCTGGAAGTCTGGTCCGGGCTGCCGGTACTGTTTCTGCTGATCATTCTGGCCAGTTTCGTACAGCCGAATTTCTGGTGGCTGCTGGGCATCATGCTGCTGTTTTCGTGGATGAGTCTGGTGGACGTGGTGCGGGCCGAGTTCCTGCGAGGACGCAACCTGGAATATGTGCGCGCAGCCCGAGCGCTGGGCATGGGCAACACCGGCATCATGTTCCGTCATATCCTGCCCAACGCCATGGTCTCGACCATGACCTTCATGCCCTTCATCCTGACCGGCGCCATTGGCACCCTGACCTCGCTGGACTTTCTTGGCTTCGGCCTACCAGTAGGCGAACCCTCGCTGGGTGAGCTGGTTGCCCAAGGCAAGAGCAACCTCCAGGCTCCCTGGCTGGGTATCAGCGCATTCGTGGTTCTGGCGCTGATGCTGAGCCTGCTGGTATTCATCGGAGAAGCCGCCCGCGATGCCTTCGACCCGAGGAAATGACATGAGCCAGCACGAGACCCTGTTACACGTTCGCGACCTGGCCGTCGAATTCGTCAACGGCGAAAACTGCCAGCGCGTAGTGGAAGAAGTCACCTTCGATATTCGCAAGGGCGAGACTCTGGCCCTTGTCGGAGAAAGCGGTTCCGGCAAGTCGGTGACCGCCCATTCCATTCTGCGACTGCTGCCCTACCCGCTGGCCCGCCACCCGCAGGGCAGTATCGAGTATGCCGGGGAAAACCTGCTGCAACTTAGCGAAGCGCGCCTGCGCAACATCCGCGGCAATCGCATCGCCATGGTGTTCCAGGAGCCGATGACCTCGCTCAATCCTCTGCACACCATCGAAAAGCAGATCAGCGAAGTGTTGGCCTGGCACAAGGGCCTGCGCGGCAAGGCAGCCACTGCCCGGATCCTGGAACTGCTGGAGCTGGTCGGTATCCCCGAACCGAAGAAGCGTCTGAAGGCCTATCCACACGAGCTGTCCGGCGGCCAGCGACAGCGGGTGATGATCGCCATGGCTCTGGCCAACGACCCCGAACTGCTGATTGCCGACGAGCCAACCACTGCTCTGGATGTCACGGTGCAGCTGAAAATCCTCGAATTGCTCAAGGATTTACAGGCACGACTGGGCATGTCGCTGCTGCTGATCAGCCACGATCTCAACCTGGTTCGCAGAATTGCGCATCGTGTATGTGTCATGCAGCGCGGTCGGATCGTCGAACAGACGTCGTGTGAAAAATTGTTCCAGGCGCCCGAGCATCCCTATACCCGGGAATTGATCGGTGCCGAACCCAGTGGCGAACCAGCGGCCAACCCCGTGGGTAAGCCGCTGCTGGAAGTGGACGACCTGCGCGTATGGTTCCCGATCAGAAAGGGCCTGCTGCGCAAGACCGTGGATCACGTCAAGGCAGTGGACGGTATCAGCTTCAGCCTGCATCAGGGTCAGACCCTGGGCATCGTCGGTGAAAGCGGTTCCGGCAAGTCCACCCTTGGCATGGCCATCCTGCGGCTGCTTGCCAGCCGTGGCGAAATCCGCTTCCAGGGCCAACCCCTGCAGGGGTTGTCGCAGAAGGACGTACGTCCTTTGCGACGGCAAATGCAGGTGGTCTTCCAAGATCCGTTCGGCAGTCTCAGCCCGCGCATGTCAGTGGCCCAGATCGTCGGCGAAGGCCTGCGCATCCACGGGATAGGCAGCGAGGCCGAACAGGAACAGGCAATCATCGACGTACTTATGGAGGTGGGTCTGGATCCGCAGACGCGGCATCGCTACCCCCACGAGTTTTCCGGCGGGCAACGGCAGCGGATTGCCATTGCCCGGGCACTGGTGTTGAAGCCGGCGCTGATTCTGCTCGACGAGCCCACATCGGCGCTCGACCGAACAGTTCAACGCCAGGTGGTGGAGCTGTTGCGCGACTTGCAGGCCAAGTACAACCTGACCTACCTGTTCATCAGCCATGATCTGGCGGTGGTTCGGGCGCTAAGTCACCAGTTGATGGTGGTCAAGCAGGGACAGGTGGTGGAACAAGGCTCTGCCGAGTCAATCTTCGGCGCACCACAACACCCTTATACGCAGCAGTTGCTGGAAGCCGCCTTCATGGCCCCGGCAACCGCTCACTGATCCTTGAAACAGGAAGAGGAATAGCACAATGGGTTTTCTAACCGGTAAGCGTGTACTCATCGTTGGCGTTGCCAGCAAACTGTCCATCGCTTCGGGCATCGCCGCCGCCATGTACCGCGAAGGCGCTGAACTGGCCTTCACCTACCAGAACGAGAAGCTCCGCGGCCGCGTCGAGGAATTCGCTGCCGGCTGGGGTTCCAGCGCCGACCTGTGCTTCCCCTGCGATGTGGCCAATGACGAGGACATCAACGCAGTATTCGAGGCTCTGAGCAAGAAGTGGGACGGTCTGGACTGCATCGTTCATTCCGTTGGTTTTGCCCCGGGCGACCAGCTCAACGGCGACTTCACCGAAGTCACCACCCGTGAAGGCTTCAAGATCGCCCACGACATCAGCGCCTATAGTTTCGTCGCTCTGGCCAAGGCCGGCCGCGAACTGATGAAAGGTCGCAACGGCAGCCTGCTGACCCTCTCCTACCTGGGCGCCGAGCGCACCATGCCGAACTACAACGTAATGGGCATGGCCAAAGCCAGCCTGGAAGCCGGTGTACGCTACCTGGCCTCCAGCCTTGGCCCGGAAGGTACTCGCGTCAACGCCATTTCCGCTGGTCCTATCCGCACCCTGGCCGCCAGCGGCATCGCCAGCTTCCGCAAGATGCTGGCTGCCAACGAGAAGCAGACCCCGCTGCGTCGCAACGTCACCATCGAGGAAGTCGGCAATGCCGGCGCCTTCCTCTGCTCGGATCTGGCCTCGGGTATCAGCGGCGAGATCCTCTATGTCGACGGTGGCTTCAACACCACCGCCATGGGTAACCTGGAAGACTGATCCGGCCACTATCCAACGAAAAAGGCCTGCCACTATGGCAGGCCTTTTACTTTCCGCGGTTCATCACTCAGCCAGTGCAAGACCGGCCGAGCAACTGGAGGTTTACCACCAGTGCTCCACTTGCACACCGAAGTTGTAGCCGTGACGGGCATTGCCGAATACACCGCTGTCAGACAGTGCCGAACCTGCTGCCAGTTGAGTGGCCGCCTGCTGTGCGGCACGGTTCCAGGAGGCATAGGTCAGGTACAGGCGAAACTCTGGACGCGCCCAGAAGCCAGGCCCGGCAGGTGACCAAGTCGGCGCGATGGTGACCTTGGTCAGCTTGCGTGTGCCATCACGGGCATCGACCTGATCGTGCCCCAGCTCACCGACCAGCTTGAACTGCTCGCTAAACGCATAGCTGGTTCTCCCACCCACTGAAAGCCAGTCCTGATCCTCGCCATCGGGCCTGGTGTCCTTCTGGTAGACGAACTGCATCTGGCCACCAAGGCGTGGTGTAGCCTGCCAGTCGAAGTATTCCACCAGGCGCCAGCTTTTGTTGTTGCGATCCAGAGTCACATCGCCGGTATAACCCAACCCGGTTCCCGGGCCTCGGCCGTACTGCAGAGCCAGGGTATTAACGCCGCCAAAGAAGTCACGCTGCTTGTGCTGAGCGGTGATCGCCCAGCCACTGTGGGCATCGTCGCCATCCGGCTTGTCGATATAACTCAGGCCAAACTCCAGCTCCCCCCCCGGATTGACCTTGAAACCGGCGACGTTGAAGTCGTGGCGATTAATGTAATCTTCCTGGAAATAACTGTCCTTGCGCGAGAAAGCGTAGCTGTATTTCAACCCACCGAACTCAAAGTCCTCGATACCGGCCCCGGTAGCACTCTGGTTCCAGTAGTAGAAATCAGTGATATGAATATCGTTGCGCTTATAGAAACGCCGCCCCGCCCACAACGAGCCGCCATTGAGAGCAGGCACCTTGCTCCACTCGGCATACATCTGGTTCATTCGGGCATAACCGTACTCACCAGTGAACTTCGGTGTATGACCGTACGCATTGTTGAGCTGTGCCATACCCTCGACGCTCAGCACTGAGCCATCGTCCAGTGTCAACAGATCCTGGCGCAGATCCAGTTCAATATAGTGCTCGCATTCGTTGCCCAGACGGTACTTCGACTGCGCCCCCGGCAACTGGAAGCAGGACTGCGTGCCGCCATGCTCCCCGCCACCGACGCCACTGCGCAGGTAGCCCGAGAACTCAAGGGCATGCGCCTGTGTAGAAGCCAGGCCAACAGCCAGCAGGCCAGGGACTGCAAACAGATGCAACAAGTTAGTAGATGGGGTTTTCATCTTCGCTCCAGATTGTTTTTATTGTGCGGATGCTTCGGATACCCCCCGAAGCGGCGGGGACTACTAGCTAACGCGCGACCTTCAAGGACACACGGGAACTAGCCAATTCTCAGACGACTGACGTTGCCAGCTGGCGCAGCCTGATACTGCTGCGGACGCACTCGCTCGCCGCTGGCGGCGTCAAACAGCAGCACGCGCTGTGGCTCGATCAGCAGATCGATCGAAGTTCCGGCCTGTACCGCCTCGTCCGGGGCCAGACGGCAGCACACTTTGGTTTGGTTGAGAGTGAAGAACACCAGAGTGTCCGGGCCAGTCGGCTCCACCACCTCGATCTCGGCGCGCAATCCGGGCGTGCCGGCCGCAGCTGGCAGGATCTGCTCTGGTCGAATCCCGAGAATCAGCTCACGCCCCTGCAGATCAGTGGCATCGCCCAGCACCAGTTCTGCACGCGCGCCAGTACTACTTTCCAGCAGACCGATGCACTGCTCACCATGGATTTCGGTGCGCAGAGGGATGAAGTTCATAGGAGGCGAGCCGATGAAGCTGGCAACGAACTGGTTGGCCGGGTCGTTGTAAATCTGCTGGGGCGTACCGAACTGCTGGATGATGCCGTCCTTCATCACCGCCACCTTGTCACCCAGGGTCATGGCCTCGATCTGGTCGTGGGTAACGTAGACCGTGGTAGTCTTCAGACGCTGGTGCATCAGCTTGATTTCGGTGCGCATCTCCACTCGCAGCTTGGCGTCGAGGTTCGACAGAGGCTCGTCGAACAGATAGATCTTCGGCCGTCTTGCCAACGCCCGGCCCATGGCCACACGCTGTTGCTGGCCACCAGAAAGCTGACTGGGCTTACGGTCGAGCAGATGTTCGATTTGCAGCAGGCGCGCCACACGTTCTACTTCGGCATCAATCTCCGCCGCGGGCATCTTGCGGATCCGCAGGCCAAAGGAAATGTTGTCGCGCACACTCATGGTCGGGTACAGCGCGTAGGACTGGAACACCATGGCGATATCCCGATCCTTCGGGCTCATACCACTGATATCGGCGCCATCGACGAGAATCTCCCCGCCGCTGATGCTTTCCAGGCCAGCGATACAGTTCATCAGGGTTGATTTGCCGCAACCCGACGGCCCTACCAGGATCAGGAACTCACCGGAGTCGATGGACAGCTCGATGTTCTTCAGGGTGTCCACTAGGCCGCTGCCGTAGGACTTGATGACATTGCGCAACTCAAGGGTAGCCATTTCGTTTTCTCCACTGGTGCAGCCTTTACGGGCACGGCGATACCTACCGGGCGTGCCCGACGCTGCTTCAATTTGGTTGGTTTCAGCCCTTCACGGCGCCGGCCGTAAGGCCACGCACGAAGTACTTGCCGGCGAGGATGTAGACCAGCAACGTCGGCAGCCCGGCGATCATCGCGGCGGCCATATCGACGTTGTATTCCTTGACCCCGGTGCTGGTGTTGACCAGATTGTTCAGGGCCACGGTGATTGGCTGGGTATCGCCACTGGAGAACACCACCCCGAAGAGGAAGTCGTTCCAGATCTGGGTGAACTGCCAGATCAGGCAAACCATGATGGTCGGCAGTGACATCGGCAGCAGAATGCGTCCGAAAATGGTGAAGAACCCCGCACCATCAAGCCGAGCAGCACGTACCAGCGCCTCGGGGATGCTCACGTAGAAGTTGCGGAAGAACAGCGTGGTGAAGGCCAGACCATAGACCACGTGA
Organism: Pseudomonas sp. NCCP-436; assembly: GCF_019656335.1. GTDB lineage: Bacteria > Pseudomonadota > Gammaproteobacteria > Pseudomonadales > Pseudomonadaceae > Aquipseudomonas. The sequence continues at coordinate 149,127 of NZ_BPLZ01000004.1, forward strand.
ACCAGTACCAGCCCTTCGGTGGTATTGGCCAGACCAAGCTGGCCAAGGGTGAAGGATGCCGGCAGTAGAATCACCTGGAACGGCAGGAAGCAACCGAACAACAGAAAACCGAAGAACAGCTGCGAGCCGCGGAAGCGCCACATGGCCAGTACGTAGCCGTTGAGCGCACCGACCAGTGTGGAAATCAACACAGCCGGAATGGTGATTTTCACCGAGTTCCAGAAATAACCGCCAACCCCGTCCCAGGCCTTAACCCAACCGATAAGGGTAAACACGTCCGGAATCGACAGCAGGTTGCCGCTACGGATGTCGTCTGGAGTCTTGAAGCTGGTCAGCAACATCACCAGCAGAGGCACCAGATATACCGCACAGGCCAGAATCAAGGTCGAGTAGATGGCCAGACGGCCGAGGCTGAAACCCTTCAGCCGAAGTACCGGGCGCGTCGCCACGCGTGTATCGAGAACAGTATCAGTCATGGCGTTTGCCTCGCAGTTCGGAATACAGATAGGGCACCAGAATTGCCAGCACTGCGCCGAGCATCAGCATCGCGCTCGCAGCACCAAGCCCCATCTGGCCGCGGGTGAAGGTATGGGCGTACATGAACATTGCCGGCAGATCCGAGGCATAGCCGGGCCCTCCGGCGGTCATCGAAGCCACCAAGTCGAAGCTCTTGATGGCGATATGAGCAAGGATCATCAAGGCGCTGAAGAACACCGGGCCCAGGCTCGGCAGCACGATGCGCAGGTAAATGGTCGGCAGACTGGCTCCATCGACCTGAGCGGCACGAATGATCGACTGATCAACCCCTCGCAGGCCGGCGAGAAACAGCGCCATGACGAAGCCCGAGGACTGCCACACCGCAGCCACCACCAGGCAGTAAACGACACGATCCGGATCCATCAGCCAGTCGAAGCGAAAACCGTCCCAGCCCCAGTCACGCAGCAGCTTGTCCAGACCCAGCCCCGGGTTGAGCAGCCACTTCCAGGCCGTGCCGGTAACAATCATCGACAGCGCCATGGGATAGAGAAAAATGGTCCGGATAAAGCCTTCGCGGCGGATGCGCTGATCCAGCAAAACCGCCAGCAATACGCCGATCACCAAGCTGATGGCGATAAACAGGCTGCCGAACAGCAAAAGGTTCTTGCTTGCCACCCACCAGCGATCGTTCTCCCACAGCCGCAAATACTGCTGCAGGCCGACAAAGCTGTAGCTGGGCATGAAGCGCGAGTTGGTAAAAGACAGCAGGAAAGTCCAGCCGATATAACCGTAGAAACCCACCAGTACGATTACCATGCTCGGTGCCAGGACCAGCTTCGGCAGCCAGCGCTGCAAAGCATCCAGTGGTCTGACCCGGGTTGAAACTGCAGAAGAACGCATGGGGACTAGCTCCATGGACAGGTTTTTTACTGCCTCCTGCGCAAATGCGAGGAGACTGGAAATGGGAACCGGCAGCAAACGAGAGACAGCCGATCCCCTGGCACCCGGAGGCGCCTGATTGAAATCAGGGGTTTAGAGGGCTGCCTGACGGCAGCCCATAATGGCTACTGCACGGCGGCTATGGCCGCGGCCAACTGGCGGGCAGCCCGCTCCGGGTCAGCCTTCGGGTCATTGAAGAAGTTGGTGACCACGTCAAACACCGCACCCTGCACGTAGCTGGACGCTGCCATGCCGTGAGCCAGGCTCGGCTGCAGGCCGTCATTGCCGGCTGCTTCCCGGAAGTCGGCCATGGAGCGCTGGGCACAGGCATCAAACGAACTCATGTCCTGATCCAGGCGTACAGGAATCGAACCCTTGTTCTTATTGAAGATCTCTTGGAACTCGCTACCCATGACGGTGCGCGCCAGATCCTCCTGAGCACGGCGATTCTCGCCCTTGCTCAGTAGAAACATAGCCAGCGAGTCGATGTTGAAGGTGAAGTCGCCCTGGGTACCCGGGAACGGAACGCACTGATAGTCCTTGCCGGCTACCTTGCCAGCAGCCGTCCATTCACTCTTGGCCCAGTCGCCCATGATCTGCATGCCAGCCTTGCCGTCAATCAGCAAACCAGTAGCTCCGTTCCAGTCGCGCCCGGCTGCATCGGCATCAATGTAGCCACGAAGTTTGGCGAGAGCCGAGAAAGCCTGCACCATGCCCGGACCACTAAGCACCTTGCTATCGAGATCGACAAAGGCCTTGTGGTACTCCTGCGGACCGAGAATCGACAGCGCCAAGCTCTCGAATACCGTGGCATCCTGCCAAGGCTGGCCGCCGTGAGCGATGGCGATGTAGCCGGCCTCACGCAACTTGTCGGCTGCGGCAAAAAGCTCGTCCAGAGTGTTCGGCGGGGTCGCACCTGCCTTGGCGAAAACCTCCGGATTGATCCAAAGCCAGTTGACCCGATGCACGTTCACCGGCACCGCGACGTAGTTGTCCTGATATTTCATGACATCGACCACCTGAGGAGGCAGCAGTCGATCCCAGCCCTGCTCGTCGGCCACCTCATCAAGATTGCCGAGCAGGCCCAACTCGCCCCATTCCTGGATGTCAGGCCCCTTGATCTGCGCAGCCGAAGGCGGGTTGCCCGATACCGCACGAGTCTTCAGCACGGTCATGGCTGCCTCTCCGCCACCGCCGGCGACGGCGAAATCCTTCCAGGTATGCCCCTGCTTCTCGATCAGTTGTTGCAGGGTATCGACGGCGCGCTTCTCGCCTCCGGAAGTCCACCAGTGCAGCACCTCGACTTCACCAGCCGATGCATGCAGAGGCAGAAGGGAAACCAACGAGACAGCCGTCAGGCGGAAAAAGACGTTCATAGACAATACCTGTAATTGTTGTTATCGGGAGACAGGCAGAAGGACACCTGCACCTAAACAAGTCTAAACAGAGCAATAAATCCGACGGGTAACGAAGGGATAGGGAAAAGTCACGATCCGGTTACAAAATGCCGGCACTCATTGCCGCGGCAATCTCAGAGTCACTCGCAGCCCACCCTTGGTCAGATTGCACAGGCTCAGCTCGCCCCCATGGCTGTGAGCGATGTTGCGCGCAATACCCAAGCCCAGGCCGTAGCCTGGCTGGTGGCCAGAGAGACGGAAATGAGGCTCGAACACCTGCGCCAGACGCTGCTCAGGAACCCCTGGCCCCTCGTCATCGACATGCAGGACGAAAGCCGCAGCATCGTCCTCAATGCGCAGATGAGCGCGCTCACCGTATTTCAATGCGTTGTCGACCAGGTTGCCAATGCAACGCTTGAGTGCCAGCGGCTTTCCCGGGTAACTGGCATGAGCCAGCCCCTGCAAGGTCAGCTGCCCGCTTAGCAAATAGGGCTCCACCACACACTGCAGCAGGTGATTGAGATCCACCGGCTCGACATTTTCGTGAATGTCGGTGTCCTTGACGCACTGAAGTGCGCCTTTGACCAGCATCTCCAGCTCATCCAGATCACGGTTGAACTTGATCTGCTGAAACTCGTCATCAAGCAATTCGACACGCAGACGGAGTCGGGTTATCGGAGTACGCAGATCGTGGGAAATGGCGCTGAACAGTTGACTGCGCTCGCGCAGGTAGCGGCTGATCCTCTGGTTCATGGCATTGAAGGCACGCCCTACCTCGGCCACTTCACTGGCACCTACCTCCGCCACGGGCGCTGACTCAACTTCCAGCGACATGTCCCGCGCCGCCAGGGCCAAACGCTTGAGCGGGCGAGTCTGCCAGTGCACCAACAGGCCGATAAACAACAACAAAAAACCGCTGGTAAGCAGAATGAACCACAGTTGCTGCAGTGGCAGCCCCGTTCGCTCAAGATTGACGTAGGGTTCCGGAAGCAGCGAAGCCAGGTAAAGCCACTCTCCCGGCGCTATACGGATTTGCGTCACCAGCACAGGCGGATCCAAGGGTTCCAGGGTCAGCGCGTAGTGCGCCCAGGAGCGCGGCAACTCGTCCAGTTTCAAGCCGCTATTGAAGATGCGCAGATCTGCCGGATCGACAAACTGCAACGACACATCCAGACCCCGCCCGAGACGCTCCTGTAAAGTCTGCTGTACGGCATTCAGTACTGCACGCTTGCGCGGCGTCTCCGGAAGCGCACGCATCTTCAGTGGTTTCTCGTTGAGCGAAACGAAAAAGCGCGTCCCCCCCATGTTGCGCAACTGGTCAAGCACCAAGGGGCGGTAGCCCATGGGCAGCGAGCGAAAGTAACCGACGCTGGCCGCCATAGACTGGGCCAGACTGCGCGAGCTGGTCAGCAGGCCTTCCATCTGACTGGCACGCAACTGAACCATCCAGATCGCACTGGCCAGAGTCTGAGCCAGCAGAACCGCCAGCAATGTCAGAAGCAGCATGCGCCCGAGCAGCGAGCGCGGCAGCAACCTAATCGCCATGCTGCGCCGTCGTCACACTGGCAGCCAGCAGGTAACCGCTGCCACGCACGGTACGGATCAGTCGCGGCGGTTTGTCAGTATCGCGCAAGCGCTGACGCAGACGGCTAACGGCCATGTCTACAATGCGCTCAAGCGGCATTACTTCTCGCCCCCGGGTGGCATTGCCGATGGTGTCACGGTCGAGAATCTGCTGGGGATGGTCGAGAAACAGCTTGAGCAAGGTGAAATCGGCGCCCGAGAGAATCACCTCCTCGCCGTCGGCATGAAACAGCCGTCGACTGATCACGTCCAGCCGCCACCGGTCAAAAAACAGGACTTCCCCCTTGCGCTCCTGAATGAAGCTGACCCGACGCAACAGCGCCTTGATCCGGGCCAGCAGCTCGCGCGGACTAAAGGGCTTGGCCAGGTAATCGTCGGCCCCAAGCTCCAGACCGATGATCCGGTCAGCTTCATCGGAACTGGCCGTAAGCATGATGATCGGCACCTGGGCGAAACGCGGATGCGCGCGTACCCAGCGACACAGGCTGAAACCGTCTTCATCCGGCAACATCACATCGAGAATCAGAAGATCGGCCGCCTCACGCTCCAGTTGCCGGCGCAGGCTGGCGCCATCAGCCACCGTCTGTACCTGAAACCCGGCGCGGCTCAGATAGGTCTGCAGCAGCTCACGAATGTCCTGATCGTCATCGACCAGCAGTATCGACTTGCCGGGCTGGCTCACCATCCACCTTCCTTATTGTTATCAGCACCCGCAAAGCTAACCCGAGAATGCCTGCTGCAGGGCCACGCCCGCCCCTGTCAGTCCAGGGTACTCGGCAGTCACCAGCCAGACCGGCACCTCATCGAGATAATGGCTCATGCAGCCCTTTTCCACAAAGCTGCGGGAAAAACCGCTGACTGCAAAGAAATCAGCAAAGCGCGGCACCACACCGCCAACCACGTACACTCCACCCAGTGCACCTAGCGTCAAGACATTGTTTCCGGCCACCCGACCGAGCCAGACGCAGAACTGTTCGAGTACTGCCAGCGCCAGTGGCTCACCAGACAACGCTGCTGTCGTGACCTCGGCGGGCGACTGCAACTGCGCCGGCGAGCCGCTGAGACGGGAAAAAGCGCGGTACAGAGTGAGCAGGCCAGCACCACTGAGCACGTCCTCGGCTCGTACATGGCCCAGCATATCCAGCAGAATCTGCCACAGCTCGGCCTCCTGCAGGGTTGCCAGCGGCAAATCCACATGCCCGCCCTCACCCGGCAGCGCCTTCCAGCGGCCATCCCCCAGCGGCAACAGGCTGGCTACACCCAACCCCGTGCCCGGACCAATCACCATACAGGGCGAGCCGATCTGCGCAGTACCCGGGCGCACCAGCCGCTGCTCGCCGTCCTGCAGGCGAGTCATACCCAGGGCCATCGCTGTAAAATCATTGATCAACAGCAGGTCTCTCAGGCCCAGCGCACGGCAGAAAGCCGCGCGCTCCAGACGCCAGTGGTTGTTGGTGAAACGAAATGGCTCACTGACGACCGGCCCGGCACAGGCCAGACACACCGCGTCCACGGCCTGCGGATCAAGATCGAGGCTGGCCAGATAGGCACCGATAGCCTCCTCCGGGCCGGCATAGCCGGCCGTGGGCAGCACCTGTACCGACTCCAGGCATTCGTTGCGCCACAAGGCAAAACGTGCGTTGGTGCCACCGATGTCACCGACCAGACCCAGCTTCACTTGAGCACCTCCAGACTGGCGGTAAAGGCGCTAGCCCCTTTCTCCGCACTACTGAAGCTCTGGCGCATGAAGGCAAACAACTCGCGCCCACAGCCAACCGCAGCGGCTGGCGCCTCGGCCAATGGCCGGGCCATCAGCTCAGCCTCGTCAAGCAGCACCTGCAACACACCGTTGCGACCATCCACACGCAGCGGATCACCATCCTGCAGGCGCGCCAGCAGGCCACCGTCGAAAGCCTCGGGGCAGACATGAATCGCCGCCGGAATCTTGCCTGAGGCGCCAGACATGCGTCCGTCTGTGACCAGCGCCACCTTGAAACCACGATCCTGCAACACCCCAAGATACGGGGTCATCTTGTGCAGTTCCGGCATGCCGTTGCTACGCGGCCCCTGGAAACGCACCACTGCGACGAAGTCACGCTCCAGCTGGCCGGCCTTGAACGCCTCGACCAGTTCCAACTGATCCTCGAACACCAGTGCCGGCGCTTCCACCACCTGATGCTCTGGCGCTACCGCCGAAACCTTCATCACCCCACGGCCGAGGTTGCCCTGCATCAGGCGCAGGCCACCCTCGGCGGAGAACGGCCGGGCGACGGGCCGCAGGATCGTCTCATCGAGGCTTTCCCGGGGCCCCTCGCGCCAGACCAGTCGGCCATCCTCAAGAAACGGCTCACGGGTATAGCGTGACAATCCGGGACCGGCCACGGTATTGACCGACTCGTGCAGCAACCCGGCGTCAAGCAACTCACGGATCAGGAGGGCCATACCACCAGCGGCCTGGAAATGGTTGATATCGGCCTTGCCATTGGGATAGACGTGGGCCAGTGTCGGCACCACCTCGGACAGGTCGGCCATGTCCTGCCAGGTCAGCAGGATGCCTGCCGCCCGAGCAATGGCCGGCATGTGCAAAGTATGGTTGGTAGAGCCACCTGTCGCATGCAGTGCAACGATGGAGTTGACCAGGCAGCGCTCATCGACGATCTCGCCAAGCGGAGTGAACTGTCCGCCCTGACGGGTCAGACGGGTCACCTGCCGGGCCGCCTCACGGGTCAGAGCCTCACGCAACGGAGTGCCTGGGTTGATAAAGGAAGAACCTGGCAGGTGAAGCCCCATCACCTCCATCAATAACTGGTTGGTGTTGGCGGTACCGTAAAAGGTACAGGTACCCGGACCGTGATAGGCGGCCATCTCCGCCTCCAGCAACTCTTCGCGACTGGCCTTGCCTTCGGCGTAGCGCTGACGTACTTCGGCCTTTTCCTTGTTGGACAACCCGGAAGTCATAGGTCCTGCCGGCACGAAAAGCGCTGGCAAATGTCCGAAGCGCAACGCTCCCATCAAGAGACCGGGGACGATCTTGTCACACACGCCGAGGTAGAGGGCAGCATCGAACATGTTGTGCGACAGCGCCACGGCCGTGGACATGGCAATCACCTCGCGGCTGGCTATGCCCAGCTCCATGCCCGGCTCCCCCTGAGTGACACCATCACACATGGCCGGTACGCCCCCGGCGAATTGCCCCACCGAACCCAGCTCGCGGAGCGTCTGCTTGATTTGCTCTGGGAAGTGCTCGTAGGGCTGGTGTGCCGAGAGCATGTCGTTGTAGGCCGAAACGATGGCCACATTGGCAGCATCCATTAATCGCAGGGCCTGCTTGTCATTGCCACCGCAGGCCGCTACACCGTGAGCAAAGTTGGCACACTGCAACTTGCCCCGCTGCGGCCCTTCACTGGCAGCAGCATGCAGCATCTCCAGATACCGCTGACGGGTGGCACGGCTACGCTCAATCAGACGCTCTGTGACTTCTACAACGCGCGGGTGCATGGAAAGAACTCCGGCTAGCTATTGTTTTTAATAAGAATAAAAAATAACCCTTATCTACCGTTTTTTCCAGCGGAAACACGAGCAAATTTTGATAAAAAACAACATAAACTTTCAAAATGAACCAATAGGTCGAACCCGGCAGCATCCGGACGGAACCAATAGCCGCATGAATTCGCGACTTCGGGCAGGGTAAAGGAGAAATCGCCCACTGTCGCTCCGAGCATCATTGGCACGGAAGATTTGCGAGGACGTCAGATTGGAGGAGTCAGCCGGCAGTAGAGAACAGTCGTTCGGGGGGAAGCGGCTGCCCCAGCCAGAATCCCTGCAGGGAATCACAGCCAAGACGGGTAAGAAACTCCTGCTGCTCAGGCGTTTCCACGCCCTCGGCAACGATGCGCAGGTTCAACGCCTGGCCTAGAGCAACAATGGCCGAAACTATGGCGACATCTTCGCCGTTACCTTGCAGGTCGTTGACAAAGCCACGGTCGATCTTCAATTCATCGGCAGGCAGGCGCTTGAGGTAAAGCAGACTGGAGTAGCCGGTGCCGAAGTCATCGATGGCAATGCCTACCCCCATGTCAGTCAGTTTCTCGAGAATCGACTGACTGACGATCACATCCTGCATGGCGGTACTTTCGGTGATTTCCAGAGTCAGGCAACTGGCTGGAAGACAGTGGCGGGTCAAACTCTGCCTGACATTCTCGAGCAAGCCAGCATTGCCGAACTGCAGCGCCGACAGATTGACTGCCACGCTCCAGTCTGTGTGCCCCTGCTCGTACCACTGGCGCATCTGCCGACAGGCCTCATCAAGCACCCAATTGCCAATGGGAACGATAAGCCCTGTGCGCTCGGCCAGTTCCATGAACTGTGCCGGAGACAGCAGGCCGCGGTGCGGATGCTGCCATCGCAACAGTGCCTCGGCCCCCAGCATCCGTCCGCCGTCACTGGCGAACTTGGCCTGGTAATACAGGCAGAACTCCTGCCGCTCCAGAGCCATGCGCAAATCTTGCAGAAGTTCCAGTTGCTGACGCGCATCAGCATTCATTGAGCGCTCGAAGAAACTGTAGTCGTTCTTGCCCAGACGCTTGGCATGGTACATGGCTGCATCGGCGTTGATCAGTAACGTCTTCTGATCCTCGGCATCGCCCGGATACAGGGCAATGCCTACGCTGGCCGAAACCCGCAAACGATGTCCATCTACCTCGAAAGCTTGCGTCAGCAACCCAAGTACATGACTGGCAATCTTGGCCGCATCGTCTCGTTGGCGCAGTTCCACCAATAGGACGAACTCGTCACCGCCAATACGTGCCAGGCTGTCCTGAGCCCGGAGATGACTGCGCAGACGCTGCGCTACAGCCACCAGCAGGCGATCCCCCACATGATGACCAAAGGCGTCATTGATCGGTTTGAAACCGTCCAGATCCATGTACAGCAGCGCCAGATGCCCGCCATGGCGCTGCACCTTGAGTATCCCCTGGGCGATCCGATCCTCCAGCAGCAAACGGTTGGGCAACTTGGTTAGACCATCATGCAGGGCCAGTTGAGTCAACTCGGCATTGGCCCGGGCCAGGGAACTGTTGAGCAGTTCGGTACGTGCCTGCAAGCGGGCATCGAGCACCGAGGTCAACAGCGTGATGGCCAGCACCGCCAGGGTGGTAACGATCACCAGGCTGGCCAGCCAGCGGCTATCCAGGCCGCTGAGTGCGGCACCGCAGAAGCTGCCTGCCGGGAAGTTCGCCGCGGCCATACCGGTGTAGTGCATACCGACAATGGCAAGACCCATGATAACCGCCGCACCCGCCCGGGCCAGGCGTACATGGGGCATATGCCGGCGCAGACGAAAAGCGACCAGCAGCGCCGCTCCCGAGGCCAGCACAGCAATCAATAGAGACAGTACGAAGAGCAGCGGGTCGTAGTCGATACCCGGCTGCATACGCATTGCCGCCATACCGATGTAATGCATTGAGCCGATGCCTGCGCCCATGGCCAGCGAGCCCAGACCAATGTGCCATAGCGGCAGCACGGGCTGACTGACCAGCCAGAGCGCAAAGCCCGAGGCGAGAATGGCGATTGCCAGCGACAGCAGAGTCAGTGCCAGATCGTAGCCAAGGGGGATAGGCAGACTGAATGCCAGCATGCCGACAAAGTGCATTGACCAGATGCCGAAGCCCATCGCCACGGCGCCACCGCCAATCCACACTCCTCGCGAAGATCCCTTCGCACTGGCGATACGCCCGGCCAGATCAAGTGCTGTATAAGCCGAAAGGATGGCCACGCAGAGCGAGAGTACAACCAGCGGTAAGTCGTAACTACCAATCAACATCGAGAACTTCTGCGGCAATAGTGCACGACCGAAAGGCGCAAAGCGCCCTGCATCCATGATGGCCAATTGCAATCAATAAAAGCGGGAGGCGAATAATAGCGGAAAACCAGGTAACAGGCTCAGTCTTTAATGTGCTGCCTCGTCACTGTTCGCCTTCTCCTGCAGCCGAGTCGTATCCCAGCCTCCGCCCAGGGCAGTGATCAATTGCACGCTGGCAGTCAGGCGCGAGGCCAGCAAGGTCAGGTTGCTGCGTTCGTTGTTCAAGGCTGTAGCCTGTACCGTAACCACACTGTTGTAGTCCACCATACCGGCCCGGTACTGGTTCTCCACCAGCCGCAGCGATTCACGGGCTGCCTCCAGAGCCTCCTCCTGCACCCTGCTTTCCTGCTCCAGCACATGTAGTTGCACCAGCGCATCCTCCACCTCGCGGAAGCTGTCTAGAACAGACTGGCGATACTGCGCCACGGTCTGTTCATAGGCGGCTTCACTACGTTCCAGTTCGGCACGCCGAGCGCCTCCGTCGAACAGACTCAGGGCCAGTTGCGGGCCGAGCGACCAGAAACGGCTCGGTGCCTCGATCCAGTGAGCAAAGCTGGCGTTGCGATAGCCGCCACTGGCCGACAGACTCAGATCCGGGAACCAGGCCGCCTCAGCCACGCCGATCTGGGCATTGGCGGCCATCACCCGGCGCTCGGCGGCAGCCACGTCCGGACGCCTTTCCAACAGTTGTGACGGCAGCGCCGGCGGAATTTCCGGCAGTTGCGGCAAGCTGTTACGCGGAGCGATGGACAACTGAGCCGGGCTAACCCCGACCAGAACAGCGATAGCATGTTCCAGCTGGGCTCGCTGCCACTGCAAGTCAATGGCCTGACCCTGGGCACTTTTCAGTTGGGTGGTGGCCTGGGTCACGTCCGACTTCGGCACGATGCCAGCCCGGTACTGGTTTTCTGTCAGACGCAGCGAGCGGGCATAGGCTTCCACCGTGGCCTCGAGCAGACGCAACTGTTCATCCAGCACTCGCAGTTGCAGGTAGTTGCGCACCAGCTCGCTCTGCAGGCTCAGGCGCACCGCAGCCAGATCCGCCGCGCTGGCCTCGGATTCCGCTCTACTGGCCTCCAGACTGCGGCGCAACCTGCCCCAGAGATCCAGCTCCCAGGCAGCGGTCAGGCCCAGATCATAGCTATTCGATACACCCTGGGCCGTGTCGCCGCCCTGCCCTGAGCGGGTCACCCCGGCCGAGCCAGAAAGTGTCGGGAAAAGGCTCGCGCGCGACCCGCGTACCAGCGCCCTGGCCTGACGATACTGGGCTTCAGCTGCCGCCAGGTTCTGGTTGGAAACCTGCAGGCGCTGAACCAGAGCATCGAGTTCGATATCTCCGTAGTACGTCCACCAGTCTCCATGCTCCTGCATATCGGCCGGTGTCGCGCTCTTCCAGCCCTCGACCTGACGAAACTGCTCCGGCACCGCCAGCTCCGGACGCTGGTAGTCCGGCCCTAGTGTGCAGCCACCGAGCAGCGCGACGACCAGGGCCAGGCCCCTCAGGCGACAGTGGGCGGAGTGAACGGCAGTAAAGGGGTAACGGTTCATAACGGAGTTTCCAGGGAAGCATCGGTACGCACACCGCGCCGGCGGTTGAAGCGATGGCGCAGGCGGTCGAAGTAGAGGTACACCACTGGCGTGGTATAGAGAGTCAGCAACTGGCTGAGCACCAGTCCGCCCACGATGGTGACGCCCAGCGGCTGGCGCATCTCCGAGCCCTCGGCACTGCCCAGCACCAATGGCAAAGCACCGAGGATGGCCGCCAGGGTGGTCATCAGAATCGGCCGGAAGCGCAGCAGGCAAGCCTGGCGAATCGACTCCTGCGGGGTCAGGTGCTCAGCACGTTCCAGCTGCAAGGCCAGATCCACCATCAAAATAGCGTTCTTCTTGACGATGCCGATCAGCAGGAACAGCCCCAACAGGGATATCAGGCTGAACTCCATGCCCACCAGTTGCAGCGCCAGCAGTGCGCCGACGCCGGCGGATGGCAGTGTGGAGAGAATGGTCAGCGGGTGCACATAACTCTCGTAGAGCACGCCGAGAACGATGTACACCACCGCCAGCGCCAGCAGGATCATCAGCGGCTGATTCTGCTGCGTAGACTGAAACGCCGCGCCAGTGCCGCCTAGGGTGCCCTGCACCTCGGTGGGCAGGTTGAGGCGGGCAATGGCCGTGTCGATGGCGCGTGTGGCCTGATCCAGGCTGACACCTTCGGCCAGCGAGAAGCCGATGTTCTCCACTGCGAACTGGCCCTGGTGACTGACTCGGTCGTTCTCCAGGCTGCGCTCCCAACTGGCGAAGGTTGAGAGCGGCACTCGTGCGCCGTCCGCGGTAATGACCCGAATCTGCTCCAGCGCCTCGGGATGCTGGGCATAGGTAGGGTTGATTTCCATCACTACACGGTACTGGTTCAACGCCTGGTAGATGGTCGAGACCTGTCGCTGGCTGAAGGCATTGTTCAGCACGGCGGTGATCATATCCATGTCCACCCCCAGGCGCTGCGCCGCCTCGCGATCCACGACCAGACGGATCTGCTGAGCACCATCGGTTTCCCGTGCGTCGATATCGGTCAATTGCGGCAAGCTGCGCAATGTCTCACGTACTTGCGGCAGCCAACTGCGCAGTGCATCGAGGTCGTCCGAAAGCAGCATGTATTCGTTCTCCGAACTTCGCCCCTGACGACCACCTATTTGCAAATCCTGATCCGGCATCAGAAACAGCCGCCCACCCGGCACCTTGGGCAGGCTAACGCGCAGACGGTTGATCACCTCCTGGGCGGAATCACGACGTTCTGATCTGGGCTTGAGCCGCACGATCATGAAGGCATTGTTGATCCCGCTGTTGCCACCGATAAAGCCGGCAACGCTGTCCACTGCCGGATCCGCCATAACAGCCTTGCGGAAAACCTCCATCTTCGGCTGCATAACCTGGAACGACAGGCCGTCGTCGCCACGGATAAAGCCGATCAGTTGTCCGGTATCCTGCTGCGGCATAAAGGTCTTGGGCACACTGACGAACAGGTAAACGTTCAGAGCTATGGTCGCCAGCAAGCTCAGCAACATCAGCAACGAATGACGCAGCGCCCAGTCCAGGCTGCGCCCGTAGAGCGCCAACATGCGCGCCTGCAAACGTTCGCCCCACTGCTGCAGACGGCCGCCTGGCTGTTCGTCCTCGGCCCGAAGCCAGCGCGCACAGAGCATCGGTGTCAAGGTCAGCGATACCAGCAGGGAAATAAGCACGGCCACCGCCAGAGTCAGTGAAAACTCCCGGAACAGCCGCTCGACGATACCGCCCATGAACAGAATGGAGACGAACACCGCCACCAACGACAGGTTCATCGACAGCAGCGTGAACCCCACCTCACGGGCGCCCTTAAGCGCTGCGTCCAGCGGTTTCTCACCGTTGCGGATATGTCGTGCAATGTTTTCCAGCACCACGATGGCATCATCGACCACCAGCCCGGTAGCGATGATCAGCGCCATCAGCGACAGATTGTTCAGCGAGAAGTCCAGCAGGTACATGGCAGCGAAACTGCCGATCAGCGACACCGGCACCGCCAGCGCCGGGATCATTGCAGCCCGCCAGCGGCCGAGGAAGGCCAACACCACCAGAATCACCAGCGCTACGGCGATCAGCAGCGTCCGCTCAGCTTCGTGCAGGGTAGCCCGGATCACCGGCGAGCGATCCATGGCCACCTCCAGCTCTACACTGGCCGGAATCATCTCGCGCAACATTGGCAGCTCGGCACGGATGTCGCTGATGGTCTGCAGGATGTTCGCCCCGCTCTGCCGGTTGATCACCAGCAGCACCGCCTCGCGGTCATTGTAGAAGCCGCTGTTGTAGCGATCCTCGACACCGTCGGTGACCGTTGCCACGTCGCCCAGGCGCACCGCTGCACCGTCCTGATAGCGGATGATCATCGGCATGTAGCCGGCAGCATTGGAAAGCTGGTCACTGGCCTGCACCTGCCAGCGGCGCTGCGCGTCCTCCACCGCCCCCTTGGGTTTGAGCGCGTTGCCGGCAGCGATGCTCTGGCGTACCTCATCCAGAGCAATACCGTAGTGGTCAAGCAGACGCGGCTCCAGCGCCACCCGCACTGCCGGCAGCGAGCTGCCGCCGACCTGCACCTCGCCGACCCCACTCACCTGCGCCAATTTCTGCGCCAGGATGGTAGAAGCCACGTCATAGAGCTGGCCCTTGTCCAGGGTGTCGCTGGTCAGCGAGATGACCATGATCGGCGCCTGCGACGGGTTGACCTTGCGATAGCTGGGCATGCTGCGCATACCACTGGGCAACAGCTCGCGAGCAGCGTTGATGGCTGCCTGCACCTCGCGTGCAGCGGTATTGATGTCCTTGTCGAGTTCAAACTCGACCATGATCCGCGTACTGCCCTGGCTGCTGTTACTGTTCATCTGACTGATGCCGGCAATACTGCCCAGCGAACGCTCCAGCGGTGTGGCCACGGTGGCTGCCATGATCTGCGGGCTGGCCCCCGGCAGGTTGGCCTGCACGGTGATGACCGGAAAATCCATGTTCGGCAGCGGCGCCACCGGCAGCAGGCCAAAGCTCACTACGCCCAGCAGCATGATTGCCAGGCTCAGCAGCAGCGTGGCCACCGGGCGACGAATGAACGGCGCGGACAGATTCATGCCAGCCTCACGCCTCGACACCTGCCGCACTGCGCCCGGTAAGTCGCCGAGACAGACGGTCGAACCACAGATAGATCACCGGCGTGGTGAACAGCGTCAGCACCTGGCTGACCAGCAGGCCGCCGACCATCACCAGCCCCAGCGGCTGGCGCAGCTCGGCGCCTGATCCGGAAGCCAGCATCAGCGGGATGGCGCCGAACAGTGCCGCCAGGGTGGTCATCAGAATCGGCCGGAAGCGCAGCAGCGCCGCCTGGTAAATGGCTGACTGCGGGCTCATTCCCTGATTACGTTCAGCCTCCAGGGCGAAGTCGATCATCATGATCGCGTTCTTCTTGACAATGCCGATCAGCAGAATGATACCGATGATGGCGATAAGCCCGAGATCATTGCCGGTCAGCAGCAGTGCCAGCAACGCGCCGACACCTGCCGAAGGTAAGGTGGAAAGGATGGTGATCGGGTGGATATAGCTCTCGTAGAGCACGCCAAGCACGATGTACATGGTGACGATGGCCGCCAGAATCAGCAGCAGGGTCGAGTCCAGCGAGGCGCGGAAGGCTTCGGCCGCCCCCTGGAAGCGCGTACTGATGGCACCGGGCAGGCCAATTTCGGATTCCACCTGCTCGATCACCGCCACCGCCTCGCCCAACGCCACTCCCGGCGCCAGGTTGAATGACAGGGTCACCGCCGGGAACTGGCCTATATGGTTCACCAGCAGGCTGGCTGCACGCTCCTCGATACGCGCCAGCGACGACAGTGGCACCTGTCCGCCGTCACCGGTTGCGACATGGATCTGGCCCAGTGCCGCCGGGCCGATACGGCCCCCGTCGCGGCTCTCCAGCACTACACGGTACTGACTGGCCTGGGTGTAGATGGTGCTGATCTGGCGCTGGCCGAAGGCATCGTAGAGTGCATCATCGATGGTGCTGACGCTCACGCCCAGGCGCGCGGCGGCGTCGCGGTCGATCTGCAGGTAAACCTGCAAGCCGCGGTTCTGCAGGTCGCTGGCCACGTCGGTAAGCTCGCTACGCTGGCGCAGGGCCTCGACCAGGCGTGGTGTCCATTCTTCCAGCAGCGCGCTGTCCGGCGACTCCAGAGTGAACTGGAATTGGGTACGGCTGATCCTATCCTCGATGGTCAGATCCTGCACGGGCTGCATATACAGCTCGATGCCCGGTATCTTCGCCAGCTCCGGACGAAGCCGTTCAATCACCTCGCTGGCCGTCACGTCGCGCTCGGCATGGGGTTTGAGGTTGATCAGCAGGCGGCCACTGTTGAGCGTCGGGTTCTCGCCATCGACACCAATCGACGAGGACAGGCTGGCCACTGCCGGGTCACGCAGGATGACCTCGGCCAGACGCTGCTGACGCTCGCTCATGGCAGCAAACGACACCGACTGTGGCGCCTCGGAAATGCCTTGGATCAGCCCGGTATCCTGCACGGGGAAGAACCCCTTGGGCACCGCCAGATACAGCAGCACGGTCAGCCCCAGGGTCGCCAGTGCCACCAGCAGGGTCAGTGACTGATGACGCAGCACCCACTGCAGCCACAAGCTGTACCTGGCGATCAGGCCATCAATGAAGCGCCCTGCGGAGTGGAAGAAACGCCCTTCTTCCTCGGGCTTTTCCACCTTAAGCAGACGCGCACACATCATCGGCGTCAGGCTCAGCGAGATCACCAGGGAAATAAGAATGGCCACCGCCAGGGTAATGGCGAACTCGCGGAACAGCCGGCCGACCACGTCGGCCATGAACAGCAGCGGGATCAGTACCGCAATTAGTGACAGGGTCAGCGAAACCAGAGTGAAACCGATCTGCCGCGCCCCCTTGAGTGCGGCATTCAGCGGCGTCTCGCCCTCCTCCAGGTGACGGGCGATGTTTTCCAGCATGACGATGGCATCGTCCACCACGAAACCAGCAGCTACGGTCAGTGCCATCAGCGTCAGATTGTTGATGGTAAAGCCGGCCAGGTACATCACGCCGAAGGTACCGATCAATGACAGTGGCACCACCACCGACGGGATGAAAGTAGCTGACAGCTTGCGCAGGAACAGGAAGGTCACCATCACCACCAGGGCGATGGCCAGCATCAGTTCGTGTTGCACGTCACGCACGGCGGCACGGATGGTCTGAGTACGATCCGTGAGCACAGTAACCTCGACACTCGCCGGAAGGGTCTCGGTAAGGTGCGGTAGCAGCGCCTGGATACGATCTACCACCTCGATCACGTTGGCCCCGGGCTGGCGCCGCACGTTGACCAGCACCGCCTGATTACGGTCGGCCCAGGCCGCCAGACGCTCGTTCTCGGCGCCATCGACGATCTCGGCCACATCCTTCAGGCGCAGTACCGCACCGTTCTCATAGCTGAGGATCAGTTCGCGGTACTCTTCAACCGAACGCAGTTGGTCGTTGGCATCGAGTTGCGAGACGCGGGTCGGGCCGTCGAAGTTACCCTTGGGCTGGTTGACGTTGCTGGCCGTGATCAGGCTGCGCACGTCGGCCAGACTCAAGCCGTAAGCGGCCAATGCCTCGGGGTTGACGCGAATACGCACAGCCGGGCGCTGACCACCGGCCAAAGTGACCAGGCCGACGCCGCTGGTTTGTGCCAGTTTCTGCGCCAGCCGGGTATCGACCAGATCGTTGACCTCTGGCAGCGGCAGCGTGGCGGAACTGACAGCCAGGGTCAGCACCGGCGTATCGGCCGGATTGACCTTGTTGTACACCGGCGGCGCCGGCAAATCGCCCGGCAACAGGTTGCTGGCAGCGTTGATGGCTGCCTGTACTTCCTGCTCGGCCACCGCCAGGGAAACCTCCAGGTTAAACCGCAGGGTAATGACCGAGGCGCCGCCGGAGCTGGTCGAGGACATCTGCTGGAGCCCGGCCATCTGCCCAAACTGGCGCTCCAGCGGCGCGGTGACCGCACTGGTCATCACATCGGGACTGGCTCCCGGGTACAGCGTCAGCACGCGAATGGTCGGATAATCCACCTCGGGCAGAGCCGCCACTGGCAACAGTCGGTAGGCAATCAGACCACTGAGGAAGATAGCCACCATCAGCAACGTGGTGGCCACCGGCCGTAGAATAAACGGGCGCGAGATGTTCATGCGTCGGTCCGCGCTGCATCCACCGAAACGGATTCCTCCGCTGCCTGCAGCGGCGTCTCGATCACCTCCACCGGGCTGCCCTCACGCAAGCGGTCGCTACCTTCCAGAACCAGCCGCTCACCGACCTCTACCCCTTCCTCCAGCAACGTGATTTCACCATCGCTGGCACCGACCCGAACCGTGCGAATCTGCACCTTGTCGTTGGCATCCAGCGCAAAGACAAAGGTACCGCGACTGCCGAACTGCAGCGCCGAAGACGGGATGATCAGAGCGTCCTTGCGAGTTTCCACCTGCAAGCGGACATTAACGAACTGATTGGGGAAGAGCATCTGCCCGGCGTTGTCAAACCGAGCCTTGAGTTTGACCGTGCCGGTAGCGGTATCGATCTGGTTGTCCAGACTTTCCAGAACGCCCTCGGCCAGCTTCAAGCGCTCGCCACGATCCCAGGCCTGAACCTTCAGCGTGGCTCCATCACGCAGTTGCGCCAGCACTGCCGGCAGCTCGCCCTCGGGAATGGTGAAAACCACCGCAATCGGATCTGTCCGGGTGATCACCACCAGCGGCGTAGCGTCACCGCTGCTGACCAGGTTGCCGACATCCAGTTGGCGAAGGCCCAGACGGCCGTCGATGGGGGCGCGAATCCGGGTAAATTCGAGGTTGAGGCGGGCCGAATCCACCTCGGCCTGGTTACTGGTGAGGCTGCCCCGATACTGATTGACCAGCGCCCGCTGGGTATCAAGCTTCTGCCGGGCGATGCTGTCATCGGCATACAGGCTTTCGTATCGCGCCAGATCCAGCTCGGCATTCTTCAACTGGGCGCGGTTCTCCTGCAGATTGCCTTGCGCCTGCTGCAGTGCCACCTCGTAGGGGCGTGGATCGATCACAGCCAAAAGGTCGCCGGCCTTGACCTGCTGGCCCTCGCGAAACAGTACTTCAACCAGTTCGCCGTCTACCCGCGAGCGCACATTGACCGTACTGTAGGCTGTCACGGTACCGAGCGCCCTGAGTTCGACGACGAAGTCGCCACGCTGCACCTCCGCCACCCGCACCGGGGTCGTCCCGCCTCCGAAGCGGTTGCCCATCGGCGGCTTGCTCGGCTCCGGCCAGAACCACCAGAGTACGAGCAGCAACAGAACCAGCAGACTAAGGCCGATCAGCCATTGACGGGACAGGTTGGCAGGTGCGGAGGACGAAGGCAGTTCGGACATGGCGGAAAAACAAGCTCTTTTCGGGAGTCGGAACGATAAGCACTGACTGGCGGCAAGCAAAGCCCATTTACCGGCTTTTTACTTAGCCCTTACGTAACCAACCGTATGCGCGGCGCGCCTGTCGGTTGTCTGCGCAATCAGGACAGAAATGAAAACGGCCTGCAGAGCAGGCCGTTTTCCACCAGCGGTGACTTACAGTACCGCCAGAGCAGCGGCATAGTCAGGCTCATTGGCAATTTCGCCAACCAGCTCGCTGTGCAGCACCTTGTCATTTTCATCCAGCACCACCACAGCGCGCGCAGCCAGGCCGGTCAGTGGGCCGCTGGCAATGGCCACACCATAGTCACGCAGGAACTGGGCGCCACGCAGAGTGGACAGATTGACTACGTTCTCCAGACCTTCGGCACCGCAGAAGCGCGCCTGGGCGAAAGGCAGATCTGCAGAGATGCACAGCACCACGGTGTTGTTCAGTGAGCCGGCCTCGGCATTGAACTTGCGCACGGAGGTAGCACAGGTCGGGGTGTCGACACTCGGGAAGATGTTCAGCACCTTGCGCTTACCGGCCAGGCTGTCCAGGCTGACGTCGCTCAGATCGCCGGCCACCAGGCAGAAGCCCGGAGCCTGCTGACCAACCGCAGGCAGTTGGCCGTCGACCTGCACCGGATTGCCTTTGAGGGTAACTTGCGCCATGGGAATATCCTTGTGATTGAAAGGTTGAAGGGCGAATGTGCAATACGGGCCTCACCTTGGCGAAAGCCCACGAAATGGCAGGTCACGGCCCGACCATGCTGCAGCCTACCCCAGAAGCGCGGCCGATACACCCGCAAGCCTGTAGGGATATAGACCGTTCAGAAATCCCGCCGGTAGAACAGATCCAGCGAGCTGGCCAGCCCGCTGGCCGCTTCCAGGAATAATCGCCGGCTGAGCATGTAGCGCAACGCAATGGTATTGGCCGGCTCGAACACGCCGACCCCGTAACGCAGGCTGAGACGATCGGTGATATTGCCGCTGGCAACCACGCTGGTAGTCAGACCGCTACCTTCCGTGTCGAGCTGGAAGTCCTTGATGCCCAGACTGCTGGCCAGACTGCTGGTCAGCGACGAACTGCCGGCCAGCCCCAGTGCCAGCGCTGCCTGGCCCAGCATGTTGTTGTCACCGCTACCCTGCCCCAGAGGTCGCCCCAGCACCAGATAGGACAGCGCCTGCTCCTGGCTCATGGCCGGTTCGGCAAATACCGTGGTGGCAGGCTGCTCGGCACTGCCGGAGAGACGGATACCGGCGACCACGTTGTCTACCCGGCGAATCGCCTCGACATCTAGAAACGGCTGATCAATCGGCCCGGTAAACAGCAGGCGCGCCCGGCGGATGGTCAGGCGCTGGCCATAGGCCCGGTAGCGGCCGCCGACCAGGTCCAACTCGCCACGGGTAGTCAGGTCATCGGTGATATGCAGGCGGCCGCGCAGATCGGCACTCAGACCAAAACCGGAAAATGCCAGACGCTCCTGGCCCACCTCGACCGTCACGTCCATGGCGATACCCATGGGCTGCTCGGCCTCCGGCAACTCGCGCCCGAGTACCCGTGCATCCTCGGAAATTCGCACAGTCGAAGGCGGCAGCTCGCGCACACTGATCTGGCCACGCGGCACGCCCAGCCGGCCGCTGACTGACAGGTAGCGGTCATTCAGCTGCAGCTGCAGATCCGGCTCTACCTCAAGCTCGGCGTAGGGCTCGACGGTGAGCGGCAAACGCTCACCCTGTAAACTCAACGTGCCACTGAGTGCCTGCCCCCAGTGCAGTTTCCCCTGCAGACTGCCGCGTCCGTGCTCGCCACTGCGCCAATTGCCGTTCAACTGCACTCGATCACCGGTAATCAGTGCCAACAGTTCAAGGTTTTCCAGGCTCACCGGTAACTCGCTACCGGACAATTCGCCACCCTCCAGTCGCAGTTGGCCGTCGATCTGCGGTGACAGCAGCGTCCCTGCGATGCTGCCACTGCCCTGCAAGTGCCCTTCCAGGGTCTCGGCCATCGGCACAAACGGCCGCAGCACCGTCAGGTCGAAGCCCTGTAGACGGAATTGACCGCGCATGGGCTTGTGCGCCCGCCGTGGATCTATCTGCAACTGCAGCGCCATTTCCCCCATGGCCGGGCTGACGAAACGCAGCTCACCATCTACCTGCTGCGGACGCAGGGTGCTACTCAGGCGCAGGCTGTCATAGGGAAACTCCAGCCACTCGTCCTCATCCGGCTGACGAATGCGCAGACTGCCACTGCCGGCATCGAGCAGTAACTGGCCTTTCGGCCCGCTGTCAGGCAGCTCGACACGCAACTGACCGTTGAGGCGCCCCTGCCAGGTGAAGTCCTCGGGCAGCCAGGGCTGCAAACTGGTAAGAGGGAAGTTGTCCAACCGCCAGTCCAGATTCGTCTGCGGCAGCAGTTGCTGCTGTCCACCACAAAGACTGGCATCGGCGGTACGCCAGCAGTGGGCACCGAGAGTCAGACGGCCGGCACTCAGGCGCTCCAGGCTGGCCGGTTGCTGCAACTGCCAGTCCTGCCCGCCGCTACGGATGCGGCCACTGGCGATGCGTCCATGCCAGTCGCCCTGTTCACTCAAGCGTCCGTCCAGCGCCAGAGCCAGTTGCAGCATCGGCCCACGCAAATCCAGCGACAGCTGCTGACGCTGCGCATCACCCTGGCCATCGAGCTGCAGACGCCCAAAATGGTTTTCTCCGCTGCGGATGCCAAGTGCCCGCAGCGTTACGCGCGCCTGCTGACGGGCGTCGAGACTGGCCTCCAGCTTCAGTTCGCGCAGGCTCGAACCGGCAAACGCCAGTCGCTCACCGGCAAGATTCAGTTGCCCTTGAGGCGCTTGCAGTGTACCACCCAGCTGCAAGCGCCCCTGTACCTGCCCCTGCAGCCCAGGCCACAACTGGCCAAGACGCGGCAAGGCCACCTCAAGTTGGCCATGCAGTTGCTGCTGCAAGGCTGCCCGTCCGCTGATGCGGTTTTCCCCCAGACGCAGTTGCAACTGCTGCAGTTGCCACTGCTCGCCAGTGCCGCCGCCTTGCAGTTGAAGCTGCGCCGGCTGGCCGCGCAACCGACCCGTCAGGTCTATGTCGGCCTGTGCCCGCAGCAAGTCGTCGGCCAACTGCCCCGAAGTATTGAGTGATCCGGCCAGGCTGCCCGGCAGTTGCTCAAGCCAGTAACCGGGATCCAGTTCGCTCAGTTGCAGCATGGCCTGCCATTCGAGCCCTTCGGCAAAACCCAGCTTGAGCACCCCCTCGGCACGCCCCTGACCGGCTACCAACTGCAATTGCGGCAGGGTCACCTGGGTCAGATCGCCGCTAACCGGACTGCTCAGGCTAAAGTTACCTGCCGGCCCCTGAAGTTGTGCGCTGAAATTGCCCAGGTAACCGCCGCCAACGTAGCTGAGTTCGGCTTCGAACCGCTCCAGCTCTACTGACGGTACCGACTCCGGGCGAAGCAGGTTCTGCCAGGGAAAGGCCTGCCAGCTCAGCTTCGCCTCGGCCTCCAGCGCCTCGCGCCAGTTCAGCCCGCCGACCAGTTCGACAAACTGTTGCACCTGACTTTCAATTCGCAGCAGATCGATACCCGCCCCCTCGGCATCGACCCGCCCGCGCAGGGTCAGCGCCATTGGCGCCTGCTCGGCTGGCAAGCTGGCAGTTCCTTCAAGCTGATAGCCGCCGACAAGATCTCCCGTCGCGTTCAGCTCAAGCTGCTGCAGCTCAAGCGTCGGCGGCAGGCTAACGGCTGGCAGAAACGCCTCGCTGGTCAACTGCAGTTGTGCCGGCAGATGTTTGGCCAGCGGTTGCACCCTGCCCTGCAGGCGAGCCTGCAGGTAGCCACTGCTGTCAGCCTGCAATCGCAGGCTGTGCTGCAGCTCACCCTCGGCACGCAAGGCCAATTGCCAGGGCCGGCCCTCGATTTCCGGCAACTGCATGTTGCCTTCCAGTATAAGCGGCCACAGCCCCTGCGAACTCAGGCGACCGCTAAGCGTCAGGCTCAAGTCGTCGCGCTGCACGGCCAGGCGCTGCAACTCCACGCCCTGCTCTTCCCAGCGAGCGCTCAGCTGCAGATCCGTCAGTTGCTGCTGGCCATTAATGAGCAGCTCGCCAAGCCGGATGTCGTCCAGCTGCAAGCGTAGCGGCATGCGCAGATCCGGCAGTTGCACCGGCCCGCTATCTTCGCTCTCACTGGCTGGCAGGTTCAGCTCAAGCCGCTGCAGGTGCAGACGTTCCAGACACAGGCTCAGACGACCGAAACAAAGTGGCGACCAAGCCACGTCCAGTTGCTGCAGCTCCATCTGCAGATCGTTCTGTTGCCAGCGCAATGCATCGGCCTGCCAGGCACCGGCCAGTCGGCCACGGAAGCTATCTACCTCCAGCCCGGGCACCCGGGCCAGCAACCAGCGACTGCCGGCCTCGCTGCCAAGCCCGGCGACAAGCCCCAGGCTCAGAGCAGTCAGCACCAGCAGCAGAATCCAGACCAACCACCGGCCCACGCGCCTCACAGTTCGGGCCCCATAGAAAAGTGCAAGCGCACACCGCCTTCGTCATCCAGTGCATGGGCCAGATCCAGACGCAGCGGCCCCACCGGCGATACCCAGCGCACCCCCAGACCAACACCGGTTTTCAGCCCCGGGAAGTTCAGAGAATTGAACGAGTTGCCCTGATCGATGAAGGTTGCCAGACGCCACTTTTCAGTCAGGCTGTACTGGTATTCGACGCTGGCGGCAAACAGATAACGGCCGCCGATACGATCCCCCCGATTGTTCTGCGGCGACAAGGTCTGATAGTCATAACCGCGCACGCTCTGGTCGCCACCGGCGAAAAATCGCAGCGACGGAGGTACCGCGGAAAAGCCGTTGGTCTCGGTGCCGCCGAACTGCACCCGGCCGAGGAAACGGTGCCTGTCGAACAGAGTGGTAAGGCCCTTGAGCATGACATTGCCATGTATCACGTTCGCATCGGAAAGCAGACCGTCCACCGCGCCGGCCAGATCGAACTGCAGACGATAGCCAAAGTTCGGATCCAGACGGTTGTCGCTGTGCAGCAGCGAATAGCCTACACCCGGCATCAGCAACGTGCTGAGGCCTGAATCGTCACCCAGGCGATACTCCTCGCGCTGCC
This sequence comes from Pseudomonas sp. NCCP-436, assembly GCF_019656335.1. GTDB lineage: Bacteria > Pseudomonadota > Gammaproteobacteria > Pseudomonadales > Pseudomonadaceae > Aquipseudomonas. The sequence goes on from NZ_BPLZ01000004.1 coordinate 173,489, forward strand.
ACTTGAGTGACAACACCCGCTGCCAGCCACCGCTACGCTGGCTGTGCCATTCCGGCCCCAGACTGATCCGCCGGCTGAGGCTGTCATTGCTGGCCAGTTCCTCATATTGATAGCCGCCAGCCAGACGCAACTTGTCGGTCAAGGGCGCCTGCCCGGGAATGTCGTACCACAGCCCGAGGTTCTGCCGTGGCGTGGACAGTTCGCTTTCCACTCCGTAACTGTGTCCCTGCGGGTTACGCCAGTGGCGCGTCCAGTTGGCCCGCAGACGCGGTCCCACGTCAGTGGAAAAGCCCAGACCGAGGCCCAGGGTGCGCGGCTCGCGTACCTGTAGCGCTACATCCACGGGAATACGCATCTGCTGTGCCTGACTCGGCATGGCATCGACCCGCACCGAATCGAAATAGCCGCTGGACTGCAAAGCCTGGTATAGCTCGGCAATCAGCTCGGAGTCATAGGGTGTGCCGGCGCTGAACGGCACCATGCGCCTCAGCAACTCCTCATCGAACGGAAAGTCGCCACCAAAGGCGATATCGCCCAGACTGTAGCGAGGCCCGCTGACGAATACCAGTTCAATGTCAGCAACCCCGGCCTCCGGATCGATCTGCAGCTGCTGACGGGAAAAGCGACCGTCGAAGAAGCCGTAGCGTGAAGCCTGGTTCTGGATCAGTCGCTTGGCATCCTCGTAATGCCCATGGTTGAGCACAGCTCCTGGCTGCAGACGGCTACTTTTAGGGACACGAAAGGCCTTCAGCTCGCTGGCCGGCCCCTCGATACGCAGACTGACGTTGCGCAGACGCACCGGCTCACCCGGTTCCACTTCGAGAACCAGCCGCGGTGGCTCGCCACCCTCGATACGGCTGCGAATACGTGCCTGGTAGTACCCCAGCGCCTGGGCGGCCTTATCCGCTTCGGCCTCGACAATACGGCGCACCCGACGCAGAGCGCGCACGTCCTCGCCGCCGAGGCTGCCCAGGTAGCCTTCAATATTGGCTTTCAACGCGGAGTTGGACGGTGTGATCCGTACATCCAGCTCGCTGGCCGGCAGCGCGCCCGAAGCGATCAGCAGCAGCGTCAGGCCACAGCGAATATATCCATATGACTTCATGGCTGCCGATGCTACCACGCTGCGTTAGGCTTACCAGACGCAGCGTATCAGGCGCGTACCATTGCAACTTCAGATGCTGGCACGTACCACCGGCTGCGGGTTGGGGTGGAAGAACACATGTTCGACCACCGGCCCTATGGCCAGTTCACTGACTTCCTCATATCCGTGGCGACGGTAGAAGTCCAGGTAACGAGCATTGCCGGTATCCAGCACCACACCCTGCGAATCGGCATCTTCAGCGCACCAGTCGTGCAACGCTTCCAGCAGTTGTTCGCCACGCTGCTGCCCCTGAAACTCCGGATGTACCCCGATCAGCGGGAGTATGTGATAAGGCCCGGGCGGCAAACTGGCCAGCACGGCATGGTGATAGTCAAGATAGCGCCGGGTGCAACGAAAACCGGTACTCAACAGCATACGCAGGCGCCAGCTCCAACTATCGGTAATATCCAGGCGGCGCTGCGGCGGGGCGATCAGCGCCGCGCCAATCAGACGATCATCAAGCAACTGGCCGATGGCCGGCAGCTCCTCGTCGAAGTGTCGCTGAACCAGTTCGCGGATCGTTGCCCGCACCCGCTGGTCATAGCCGGGCCGTTCGGCCTCGAACAGATAGGCGAAGGTGGGTTCGTGGCGGTAGGCGTGATACAGCAGCGAACGTACCTCCCGGGCATAACCGCCATGGAGCATACGTATCTCGGCCGGGGCATGATGGGGCATGGCAAACCTCTGTCGTTATCGTTCGATCAGGCGACCGGCACTCTTATCGAAAGCAGTTGCGTACGACGAACTGTCTGACTGTCCTGGCGGAGTGCCTCTGGCTACTTTTTACAGACCCTAGCACAGCCCCGGAGAACCGCCAGGCGCTGGCTGTCGGCGCTGCAGATCGGCTAGCATCACCCTTTTGCTCAGGACTCGCCGCCGATGAAAATCGTTTCCTTCAACATCAATGGCCTGCGCGCCCGCCCTCATCAGCTCGAAGCCCTGATCGCCAAGCATCAGCCGGATATCATCGGCCTACAGGAAACCAAGGTGGCCGACGAGCAGTTCCCAGAAGGGGAAATCCGTCAGCTTGGCTACCACGTGCACTACCACGGCCAGAAAGGCCATTATGGCGTTGCTCTGCTCTCGCGCCACGAGCCCCTGAGCCTGCATAAGGGCTTCCCCGGTGATGCCGAGGACGCCCAGCGGCGCTTCATCTATGGCACCTTTGCCGACGCCGACGGCCAGCCGATCACAGTAATGAACGGCTATTTCCCTCAAGGCGAGAACCGCAGCCATCCGTCGAAGTTCCCAGCCAAACAACGCTTCTATGCTGATCTGCAACAGCTGCTGGTGGAGCGTTTCGACCCGCAGCAGCCGCTGGTGGTGATGGGCGACATCAACATCAGTCCCGAGGACTGCGATATCGGCATCGGCGAAGCCAATCGCCTGCGCTGGCTGAAAACCGGCAAATGCAGCTTCCTGCCGGAAGAACGCGAATGGCTGGGTAAACTGAAGGACTGGGGGCTGGTGGACAGCTTCCGGCATCTGCACCCGCAGGTGAATGATCGCTTCAGCTGGTTCGACTACCGCAGTCGCGGCTTCGAGGACGATCCGCGCCGCGGCCTGCGCATCGATGTGATCCTCGCCAGCCAGGCCCTCAAACCGCGACTCCACGCAGCCGGCATCGACTACGAGCTGCGTGGCATGGAGAAGCCCTCGGATCACGCCCCGATCTGGCTGGAACTGGCCTAAACCCGGCCGTTGAAAAGCCCGAGCATCACATTTCTGCAACCTGACTGACTTATTCTGCGCGGCACTTTCAGTGGTTCTCAGGAAGGTGCCTCTCGCATGTCGCGCACACCCTCGCTACTCCCGCGCGGCCGATGCCGCGCGCTGTTGCTTGCCATCCTCGCCCTGCCCATCAGCGTCTCAGCTTCACTGCCCGTTCCCCCGGAGGATGTCCCGGTGCTGCGCATCCAGGGTTCCAACACCATCGGCGCCCAACTCGGTCCAGCGCTGGTACAGGGGCTGTTTGAGCAAGCCGGCCTGCAGCAGATCCGCCTCGAACCGGGCACGCTAGAAAATGAACAACGCGTTCTCGCACGCACTCCGGGAGGCCGCCAGGTAGTCGCGCAGATTGCCGCGCACGGCTCGGGCACTGGCTTTTCCGCCCTGCTCGACGGCAGCGCTGATCTGGCCGCAGCCTCGCGCCCGATCAAGGATGCCGAAGCTCACCGCCTGCAGGCGCTGGGCAATATGCGCAGCCCCGCGGCCGAGCAGGTCATCGCCATCGACGGCCTGGCCGTCATCCTGCATCCGGACAATCCCCTCGATACCCTCAGCGTGACGCAGGTGGCCCGGCTGTTCGCCGGCGAAATCAGTGACTGGGCCGTGCTGGGTGGCCGCCCCGGCGCCGTGCACCTTTATGCCCGGGATGACAACTCCGGTACCTACGACACCTTCAGCGAGCTGGTTCTTGCCCCACGGGGACGCAAACTGTCGCTGCAGACACAGCGCTTCGAGTCCAGCGACAGGCTTTCCGAGGCGGTGAGCAGCGATCCACAGGGAATCGGCTTCATTGGCCTGCCCTACGTGCGCCAGGCCAAGGCCGTGGCCATCGTCTCCGGCGACTCACTGCCGATGCAGCCTAGCAGCAGCCTGATCGCCACCGAGGACTACCCCCTGTCGCGCCGCCTGTTCTTCTACGCCCCGGAACAAAGTGACAGTCCCTGGGTACACGCCCTGATCGACTTCACTCAGGGCCCGCAGGGCCAGGCCATCGTCGAGCGCAACGGTTTCATCGCCCAGACGGTGCGTCCAATCCAGGTGCCCGTGGAAACGGACATGCCACCACGCTATCGCCAACTGGCCGGGCAGGCACAGCGCCTGTCGGTGAACTTTCGCTTTCAGGAAGGCAGTGCCAACCTGGACAACAAGGCCCGCCGCGATCTGCAACGGGTGGCGAGCTATCTCAAGCGTCAGTCGACTCAACGGCAGATCATCCTGGTGGGCTTTGGCGACCTAAAAAATGATCCGCAGCGCGCCGAGCTGCTCTCGCGCCTCAGAGCCATGGCAGTACGCCGCGAGTTGGCCCGACACGACCTGCATCCGCAGGAAATCATCGGTCTCGGCGACGAGCTGCCGGTGGCCACCAACAGTGAAACCCAGGGTCGTCAGCGCAACCGCCGGGTAGAGGTATGGGTTCGCTGAAATATCCCGCCCGATACTTGGCAGAAGCCTCGGCCAGAGGTAGCCTTGTCGCCGCGTGACGCCGGGCCCCTCTGGCGGTGAGCCTCTCACCGTGATGTCGGAGTCACTGAGTCGAACATCAACTCAGGCAGACATAAGGGAGGGCTCATGGACGCTCTGCTTGCCTATTTCACTACCTCTTACTTCGGCACCCCCGGCTGGTTCTGGCTGGCGTTCCTGACACTGATCCTCATCCTGCTGGTACTGGATCTCGGGGTGCTACACCGCGACAACCACGAGATCGGCATGCGCGAAAGCCTGCTGCTGTACAGTGGCTACTTCAGCGTCGGGGTCGCCTTCGGCGGCTGGATCTGGTGGCAGCTCGGCGCCACCAAGGCCATGGAGTACTACACCGGCCTTCTCGTCGAACAGTCGCTGTCGATGGACAATGTGTTCGTCATGGCGATGATCCTCGGTTACTTCAACATCCCGCGCAAATTCCAGCACCGCGTACTGTTCTGGGGCATTCTCGGAGTGATAGTGCTGCGCGCCATCATGATTGGCCTGGGTACTGCACTGGTGCAGGAATTCGACTGGATCCTCTACCTGTTCGGTGCTTTCCTTCTGTTCAGCGGCATCAAGATGCTGCGCAAGAATGACGAGGACGAGCACCCGGATCTGGACAACAATCGCTTCATCCTTTTTGTCCGCCGCCACATGCGCGTTACCGACGACTACCACGGTGGCCGTTTCCTGGTTCGCCTGAAGGATCCGCAAAGCGGCCGGATGATGCTCTATGCCACCCCACTGCTGCTGTCGCTGGTGCTGATCGAACTGGCCGACCTGGTATTCGCCGTGGACAGCGTACCGGCCGTATTGTCCATTTCTCAGGATCCCTTCATCGTCTATACGTCCAACATCTTCGCCATCCTCGGCCTGCGCTCGCTGTACTTCGCCCTGGCCGCGCTGATGCACCGCTTCATCTACCTGCAGTACGCCCTGGCACTGGTGCTGATGTATATCGGCGGCAAGATCTTTTTGCACGATCTGGTCAAGGTTCCCGCCCTGCTCTCTCTTGGCGTAACCTTGGGCCTGCTGGCCGGCGGTGTCCTGTTGTCGCTGATCAAAACCCGCAACCACAAGACAGCGAACTAGCACAGCAGCCATGGCGGCCAGCCCGGAAAGTCATGAGGAGAGGCGTGATGCCCGAAGTCAGCATTGAGTGCATCGAACAGCAGGGCCAAAGGCTCTGGGTGGTGCGTCTCGGCCGGCGCACCCTGAGCTTTCGCGACGAAAACGCTGCACGCGCCTTCGCCGCGCAGTTGCACATGCGTCGCGACTGGCTGCTGCAAGCACAGCCGGGAGCGGGCAAGACCTCCTGAGATACGCCGGGTTGGCTTCCTTCAGCGACCGGCCTTCATCATCTCACGCGGCACGTACTTGCCGATTTCATACTTGCCAATGGCGGCCCGGTGCACCTCGTCCGGGCCGTCGGCCAGGCGCAGGGTTCGCTGCATGGCATACCAGTAAGCCAGCGGAAAATCACCGGAGACTCCTGCACCACCGTGCATCTGAATTGCCCGGTCGATCACCCGCAATGCCACATTTGGCGCCACCACCTTGATCTGGGCGATCTCGCTGGCGGCGACCTTGTTGCCCACCGTGTCCATCATGTAGGCGGCGTTAAGCGTCAACAGGCGCGCCTGGTTGATCTCCATCCGCGAGTCGGCAATCAGATCGATGTTGCCACCGAGCCGGGCCAGCGGCTTGCCAAAGGCGCTACGACTGATGGCACGCTTGCACATCAACTCCAGTGCGCGCTCGGCCATACCGATCGAGCGCATGCAGTGATGAATGCGCCCCGGGCCGAGACGCCCCTGGGCGATTTCAAAACCGCACCCCTCCCCGAGAATGACGTTCTCGTAAGGCACCCGCACATTCTCGAACAGCACCTCGGCATGGCCATGCGGCGCATCGTCATAGCCGAATACTGGCAGCGGACGCAGCACCTTCACGCCCGGAGCATCCATCGGCACCAGAATCATCGAGTGCTGCTGGTGGCGGGGTGCGTCAGGGTTGGTCAGCCCCATAAAGATCATCACCTTGCAGCGCGGATCGCAGGCACCGGATGTCCACCATTTGCGGCCGTTGATCACCCACTCGTCACCTTCGCGGCGGGCGCTGGCCTGCATGTTGGTGGCGTCGGACGAGGCCACTGCCGGTTCGGTCATGGCAAAAGCGGAGCGAATACTGCCGTCGAGTAGCGGCTCCAGCCACTGGCGCTTCTGCTCAGCACTGCCATAGCGCACCAGCACCTCCATGTTGCCGGTATCCGGTGCGGCACAGTTGAACGGCTCCGGGCCAATCAGTGAGCGCCCCATGATCTCGGCAAGCGGCGCGTATTCAGTATTGCTCAGGCCGGCACCGTATTGCGAATCAGGCAGAAACAGGTTCCACAGGCCCTCTGCCTTGGCCCTGTTTTTGAGCTCTTCCATGATCGCGGTGGGCTGCCAGCGATCACCCTCGGCCACCTGCTGCTCGAACAAGGCTTCAGCCGGATAGACATGCGCCTCCATGAACGCCGTCACGCGCTCACGCAGCTCTTGAACCTTGGGGGAATAGGCAAAATCCATGGGAGTACCTTTCGGAGGGCAGTTTGGAACAGAGGATGTGTGGTTGTGGAAATGATGCTAGAACAGCACTTAAGATTTACCTAGTCTATTTTCAATATCGATGAAGATTCATAATTTATATATAGATAACTGATCCTGCCCCTCTGGAGCACTGCCGGCATGAACCTGACCAAGGTGGATCTCAACCTCTTCATCGTCTTTGACGCCATTTACACCGAGGCCAATCTGACGCGTGCCGGACAGATTGTCGGCATCACCCAGCCGGCAGTATCCAACGCCCTCGCCCGCCTGCGCGAAACCTTCAATGACCCGCTTTTCGTGCGTACCGCGCAGGGCATGGTGCCGACCCCGATGGCGCAGAACATCATCGGCCCGGTACGCAATGCACTGCAGCTCCTGCGCATATCGGTACAGGAAAGTCGCACCTTCAACCCGCAACAGGCCAGCAAGACCTACCGCATCAGCATGGCCGACCTCTCCGAGCAGATCCTCCTGCCGCCGCTGTTCCAGCGTCTGCGCCGCCTGGCGCCCAGTGTCAGTATTGAGAGCTTCCTGGCCAAGCGCCGGGAAACCACCAAAGAGCTGGCCGCCGGTCGCCTGGACTTCGCCGTCGACGCCCCGCTCAACACGGATCCGCAGGTGCGCCACGTGAAACTACTGGACGACAGTTACGTCTGCGCCATGCGCCCGGGGCACCCCATGGCCAAGGAGCAAATCAGCCTCGATGAATACCTGTCGCTGTCACATATCCACATCTCCAGCCGGCGTAGTGGCCTCGGCTACGTGGATCTGGCGCTGGGGAAAATGGGCATCCAGCGCAAGATCGTGCTGCGCTCGCAGCATTACCTGATGGCCAACAGCGTGATGCAGCAGACGGATCTGGTGATGACCGTGCCCGAGCGCTTTGCCCGTCGCCACAATCTGCATCACGTAAGCCTGCCGGTCAGTGACGTGCCGACACTGGAGACCCATCTTTACTGGCACGAGAGCACGGATCAGGATCCGGCCAACCGCTGGATGCGAGAGCAGATAATCGAACTGGCCCAACAGGTAGTAGCACAGGAAAAGAAGAGCGAACAGCAAGCCAGCGACTGAGTTCTCCAACACAATAAGGCCCGCGCATGGCGGGCCTTATTGATGAAGCAATGATGTCGTCTTAGCGCGACAGTCTCTCGTCCAGCGACAGTCGACCGCCCCCCTCAGACAGCAGTGCCAAGCTGATGGCCAGCAGCACCAGCGCATATTCATAGCCGTTGTTGCTCATGAAGAAGCCGTTGCCGATATGCACTGCGAAGATCGCCACCAGCATGGCAGTCGACAGCACCACACTGGCCGGGCGCACCAGCAACCCGAGAATCAACGCCAAACCACCGAAAAACTCACCACTACCTGCCAGTAGCGCCATCAGAAAGCCAGGAGCCAGACCGATGCTCTCCATCCACTGGCCGGTGCCGCTCAGGCCATAGCCGCCGAACCAGCCGAACAGCTTCTGCGCCCCATGGGCTGCGAAGGTCAGGCCAGCGACGATGCGCAGCAGGGTAATGCCATAGCCCGCGTGACTGATGGTGATGCGTTTGATGAGGTGATTCATGGCAGAGCTTCCTTTATTGGGTTGGGGGCCCAGAATATCCACATTATTCGATAATAAAACTGCATTTAATTACTAAAAATAATCGAATAATTGGATATCAGTATAAGGACAGTCGCGACGTCTATGGTTCCAGCAGATAACGCTCGCGGTCATAAGCAAGGTAGTACTTGTTGACCGAGTTGACATAGCTCACCACACCCATGCCAACCTGCTCCATGGCTACCCGCTCCACCTGGAAGAACCACTGATTGGGATTAAGCCCCTGCCTACGCGCCTCGGCTCGCAGGCTCTGTACCCGCTGTGGGCCGAGATTGTAGCCGGCCAGTACAAAGGCTATACGTTCACGCTCGTTAAGCTGTGGGCTGTTGAAGAAGTTGCGCCGGATCATCGCCAGATAGCGACTGCTGGCGCGGACATTCCCATCCAGGGTATGGATGTCACTTACCCCGACGCTGCGCGCAGCCACCGGAGTGACTTGCATCAGCCCTGTAGCTCCGTTGGCACCTCGGGCCGCCGGATTGAGGGTAGACTCCTTGAACGCCAGCGCCGCCAGCAGCAGCCAGTCGAACCCCTGCTGCCTGGCATGTGTCTGGAGTACGGAGCGCACCTTTTCCAGACGCTGACGCTCGACGCGGCCAAGGGGCGAATGCACCTTATACAGTCGCCGGTAAACCCGCTGGAAAGCCGCATCCTGGTCAGCGGGGCTCTGATACTGGCTGAAGAAGCGGTCGATGCTGGCTCGCAGAATCGGGGTATCGGGACGCACAAACCACTTCATCTCCCCCCCCTCGGCCAGTACCAGATGACGGTCAATTCGCAGCTTGGGCATCACCTTGGCCCAACGCTCGGCGATCGGCAGCTCTACCGCGGTACGCTCGAAGATGCCGGCCTGCACCATCTCCAGCACATCCTCCACCGCCAGAGTCGGATCCACCCACTCGATCACGATAGGCGGCAGCTTGCGCGCTGCCAGTTGCCGATTGATCTCGCGCAGAGCCTCACCTACAGCACTACCAGCAGGCAACGACAGGCTGCGTCCGGCCAGTTGATCGAGATCGCGGTAATGCCGGTTGCCCTGCTTGGAAACCAGTACCAAGGGTACATTGCGGCGGATAGCTGCACTGGCACTGACATCGTGCCCGGTGCGCACGTTGAGCAGCTCCCCCGGGGCGACCAGATCGCCCTCACCGCGCAGCAGAGCGCCAAGCAACTGATCCTTGGCCTTGGGGATGATCTTCAAGGTCAGCCTTCGGCCTTCTCTGGCATTGCGGTTAAGGTACTGCTCGAACGCCCGCAACCGGTGATATTCCACACCAATGCCCTGCCCGCGCACGCTACCCGAGCTGTTGCGACTCTGGTTGACTAGCACGCGCAATTCTCCGCTGCTGCGAATCGCCGGCAGATCACGGACGCTGCGAACCGGGCTACTTACTTCCTGCGGGCCGGCCAGGCGCGCGCTGACAGGCAGCGGCAGCATGGCCAGAAGGCAGAGGATCAGTAGCAATCGCGGCATCGATTCTCCAGCAGCGGCATCCGGCCGCCCAGCTCGCTCAGGGTTCGTCGCCGACGATCCGCCGACGCGCGACAGACCGCCTCCACTCGGGCAAGTTCCTCTAAGCCCGCCGAGGCGCGGAGAGTGGCACAGGCAGGCGCCACTGCGCCACCCCGGACGCTGTGCGACCTTGCCAAGCAGTCATCAAGCCATTGTTTTTCCTGCCTTTTCAGACGAACGGCCAGTGTCTGCTATGCTCACCATCCGAGCTGTCAAGGTGAAGTCATGCAACTCATCGATATCGCTGTCAACCTCTCTCATCCAAGCCTCGCCAGCCAGGCTCCGGAACTGCTGGAAAGAGCCTATGCCGCCGGTGTGTGCCAGATGATCCTCACCGGCACCAGCCTGTCCGAAAGCCGTGAAAGCCTCGAACTCTGCCACCAGCTGGATGCGAGCGGCCAGCGCCTGTTCAGCACTGCCGGCGTACATCCGCACGATGCTGCCAGTTGGGATGGCAACAGCAGTTCGGCACTGCGGGCATTACTGACTGAGTCGCAGGTACGCGCTGTCGGCGAATGCGGGTTGGACTTCGACCGCGACTTCTCGCCTCGCCCGGCACAAGTTCGCGCACTTGAGGAGCAACTGGCGCTGGCCGTCGAACTACAGATGCCGGTATTCCTCCATGAACGCAACGCCAGCCAGCGCATGCTGGAGATCCTCCGCGAATTCCGAGACCGCCTGCCGGCTGCCGTCCTGCACTGTTTTACCGGCGAGCGCTGCGCCCTCTACGGCTATCTGGATCTCGATCTGCACATCGGCATCACCGGCTGGGTCTGCGACGAACGACGCGGCACACATCTGCATCCACTGCTCGGCGACATTCCGGCCAACCGGCTGATGCTGGAAACCGATGCACCTTTTCTGCTGCCGCGCACGCTGCGTCCCAAACCACGTAGTGGACGCAACGAACCGGCGTTTCTCGGCGAGGTTCTGCGTGAGGTAGCCAGACACCGGGGACAAAGCGAACAAACCCTGGCGCAACAGACTACGGCATGCGCTCGCGCATTCTTCACCTTGCCGACCATACTCTAGAGCCTGACAACGATATGCATTGATGGACATCAAGAATCCGGGGCAGCAGCCGACTCATACTGCTGATAGCATTTAGCCAATACCGGCCACAGCGAGACGGATAACTACAGCATGAGTGCCTGGATCAGCGATCTTTCTCTCAAGTACAAATTCTGGGCGGTGAACGCCGTCGTTTTCGTCATCACCCTGATGCTGGTGCTGTTCGCACTGCATACCGAGCAGCAGGCACGCACTATCGATGCCCGCCAGGCTGCTGTTGAGCAGGCGCAACTATTGCGCCACTGGCCCAAGGATACGTCACTACCTGCCCTGCCCGGGCTGCAACAGCTACAGGGCAATGCCAGCTTGCCTGGCGCCCGCGGCGCAGCCGATGCCAGCGGTTGGCAGGTGCTGGAGCACGATACCCTGTTTGGCGACCATCCAATCGTCGGCGCCCAGCGCGTTGCCCTCGCCGACGGCCGCCAGGTGGCCGTACTGGCCCGCGTGCCCAGTCTGCTGAACCTGTTCACCGAGCATGCCCCAGCCTATGCCGTGGCCGTCGCCGTGCTGATGCTCCTGCTGCTGGCTGCCTCGCAGTTGCTGATCCGCTTCCTGCTGGTACACCTGAACCGCCTCAAGGACGTGATGCTGCAAGCCGAGCGCAGTGGCGACCTGTCACTACGTGCCCCTCTCAACAGCCGTGACGAAGTCGGTCAGATGGCCGCAGCCTTCAACGCCATGCAGGCTGGCTACCAACGCGTAGTCGGCACCGTCGGCGAAGTTGCCTCCCAATTGAACGGTGGTACTCGCAGCATGGCCGAGCGCATGAACAGCGTGCGTCAGGGCATGCTCAGCCAGCAAAGCGAGACCGATCAGGCAGCCACTGCCATCAACGAAATGTCCGCTACGGTGCAGCACATTGCCGAACATGCGGCTACCACCCGTGATCAATCGCACAACGCCGATCAACTGGCCCGCGCCGGCCAACGGGTGGTCGAACGAGTCGAACAGTCCATCGCCGCCCTGTCCCAGGGCGTGCGCCAGAGTGCCGGTAGCATCGAACGACTGGCCGAGGACAGTCAGGACATCAGTCGCGTAGTGGGCGTGATCCACGGCATTGCCGAGCAGACCAACCTGCTCGCCCTCAACGCCGCCATCGAGGCGGCCCGGGCCGGCGAAATGGGCCGTGGTTTCGCCGTGGTGGCTGACGAAGTACGCAATCTGGCCAAGCGCGTACAGGACTCCACCGACGAGATCACCCAGATGATCGGCAGCCTTCAGGCCGGCAGCCGCGACGCCGTGGAATTCATGCGCGAAAGCTCGGAGAACGCCAACCACTGCGTGCAACTGGCGCAGGAAGCGGGCGAGTCGCTGGCGGCCATCACCGCTGCCGTGGCCCTGATGCGTGACAGCAACACGCAGATTGCCGTGGCTGCCAACCAGCAAAGCCAGGTGGCAGAGGAAATGAGCCGCTCGGTTGTGGGCATCCGCGACGTCACCGAGCAGACCGTGGCACAGACCGTGGAAACCGCGGCTACCAGTCAGCAGTTGGCCCAATTGGCCGAAGAACTGAGTCAGGCAATCAGTCAGTTGCGTTTGTAAGGCATCCAGCGGGCGGCGGCCCCTGCCGCCCGTGGTTCTTATGGATCAGAGCGCACCCAGCTCAGCCAAACACGGTGACCGTCTGCCGGCTCAGGGCGATCAGTTCGCCGGCTGCGCTCCACAACCCTGCCGCCACATGGCCGTAGCCGTCGCGGGCATGTTCAATTTCGGCCCGGTACAGACACCAGTCGTCAGTGTTCAGCTGCGGCAGCGGCTGGACGAACTCGATAGTCCAGGTCAGCGAACTGCCAGGCGCAGGCTGCCTGAGGTGCGACAAAACCGCCGGCGGCCAGGCGTCGACCAGCGCAAGCAAATGTGCCTCGGTCATAGTCTGCACCACTGGCTCGTCACGCAGCCGTACCCAGCCGCCCATCTGGCGCGATCTGTCATGGCTGAATGGCATACCGCCAAGCCCCCAGCGCATGGCCAGGTAACGGGTGAAAGCCGGCGTCACCCCGGGGATGAAGGGCAGCTCGCGGCAGTCCTCGGGAGGTGCGATCTGCGGAGCCGGCAAAGCCTCGACCATCACGTTGGAAGTGCGCGCCGCTCCAAAGCTGGCCTGTACCAGCGTCATCACCTGGCCATTCTGGATCGCCCGCAGACACAGCTGACTGACCGAGCTGCCCTCACGCAACACTTCGACCTGCAGCTCCAAAGCCGTATCGGCGGCCACCGGGCCGACAAAGGTGGTAGCCAGCGAACGCAGCGCCCGCCCCTTCGGAACCCGCGCACGCAATGCCTCGTAAGCCAGTGCCACCACCAGTCCACCGAAACTCGCCCGGCCCTGCCCCCACTGCGCCGGTATCACCACCGCTGCAGGGTCACGGCGCACAGCTTCGAGCATCTCGGAAAAGCGCATATACACCTCATGACAGGTCAAGGCTGTCCATCTTAGGTTCTGCAGGAAATGCCGTCGAGCGCAGGCCTGGCAAGACAAAGAGCATTCAGCGGCACCTCGACATGCTATCGGGCGCAGGATCGCAAAGATGAAGGCGCGCCTGCAGAACCTGCACAGACTCCAGACCATGGTTGATGAGCCGGATCAAGTGTGCACAACAGGTTGCCTGCTGATGCTAGTGCCGCACTCGCCATGGCAACGCCCGGCGCAACTCCCTCAGGGCCCGCCGCAAAGCCCGCGGTGAGGCAGGCGCACTCGCATAGCGTTGCTGCTCAAAGCAATCGGCAAAGGCCTCGATCAGCTGCGCCTGCTGCGGTAAGGCAAGTGCGGCTCGCCGGGCAAAACTGCGTGCCCCCTCCCCTGGCAGGCGCTGCACGCCATGGCGGGCCATCTGGCGTTCAAAACCTTGCCAAAGTCGCCCCAGCAAATCCGCACGGTGGCGCCAGGGTTTCAGGAGCCAAAGAGCCAACACCCCCAGCGACAACGTCATCACGCCAGTGATCAGCAAAGCCAGGCGCTGCCAGTCGAGGGTACCGAACCAGCCATTCAATAACCGCAGCTGCTGGTCACCCTGATAGCCCAGAACCCAGCGCTGCCAGCCGTAATTTAGGCCATCCCAGCTCAGCCGTAACTGATTGAGCCAGGCCAGCTCGCGGTATCGCAACGGCGAGAATGGCTGATCACCTAGAAAGCCTTCCTCGCCGGCCAGTGCCTCCTGCGAGCCGTTCTCGATACGCTGCGGCGCTACCTGGAAGGTTGGATCGACACTGCGCCAGCCACTGCCCGGTTGCCAGTATTCGACCCAGGCATGGGCGTCGAACTGGCGTATCTGGAAATAGTTGCCGGCCGGATTGAATTCGCCGCCCTGGTAACCGGCCACAACCCGCGCCGGAATACCGGCGGCGCGCAGCACGAAGGTCATCGCCCCGGCATAATGAGCGCAGAAGCCGCGACGCGTGTTGAAGAGAAAATCATCGATACTGTCGCGCCCTAGCGGCTGCGGATTCAGGGTGTAAACGTAAGGCTCACGATTGAAATGCTGCAGCAGCGCTGCCACCAGTTCGTCTGGATTGGAGTGACGGGCCTGCAGCTCGGCGGCCCAGACGCGACTGCGCGGGTCACCCTCGCGAGGCAGCGCCAGGGCACGCTGCAGACTGGCCGAATCAACCTTGATGCCGCGCACGGCCTGCGGCCAGGAATGCGCCTGATAAAGCAGAGTACGCTCCACCGGACGCCGCAGCTGCCAGCGGAAGTCCTCCATCATTCGCGCATCATCCAGTGCCAGCTCGGCCACATCCAGAGCAAACAGCCAGGGCTTGCCGCTGGGCTGCATGACAATGCTGTAGTCGAGGCGCTCGCCGCGCTGCTGCCAGTCTGCCGTGCGCGGGCTTTCACCACGCGCGCCACGTGACCAGCGCCGGCCATCGAAATGCTCCAGGGTCAGAGCCCGCCAGTACAACTGTTCACGTGCCGGGGGCTGGCCATCGAAGCTGGCCCGAAATACCAGTTCCGGCGAACGACTGAGCTGTGCTATATCCGCCGGATCCATGCTGTCGGAAAGACCGGTGACACCCTGGTTGCCAGGCATCGGCAGCGACCACAACGGTCCGATACGCGGAAACAGCAGAAACAGCATCAGCATCAGCGGCAAGGCTTGCAACAACATTCCACCAGCCAGCCGCAAAGTTGGCCAGGGTCGCTCGAGCAGACTCGCAGACTGCAAACCGATCAGCGCGGCCAACAGCGCGGTCACCGGCAGCAGGCTGTAGAGCGCAGCCAGCAGACCGTCCTCGAACAGGTAGCCGGTGACCACGCAGAAGAAACCAAGAAAGACCACCACCAAAGCATCACGCCGGCTGCGCATCTCCAGCAGTTTCAGAGTGAAGGTGGCAATCAGCAGCAGTACCGCTGCATCCAACCCTACCAGGGTGCCGCGCGACAGGAAAATGCCGGCCAGCACCAGCAGTAACAATCCGCCTTTGATCCAGGCTCCGGGGTAGCCCGCCCGCATGCGAAAAATGCGTACCCGCCAGACCGCCGCCGCCAGCCACAGCAGGCTGATCCACAGCGGCAGGTGCAGCAAATGCGGCAGGATCACCAGAACCTGCGCCACCAGCAGCCAGCTCAACGCTACCCGTGGAATACCCGGCAACCGGCTCATACCGGCTCTCCGAACAGCGCCAGTGCTCGCAGACACGCCTCGCGGTGGTCAGAGCCGGTATCCGGGGCAAGCGGCGCCTGGCCAGGCAGGCGCAGTCCGAAGCTCTGCCGACGTTCGCTCAGCACCAGCACCCAGTGGCACAGGCACGACAGGCGCAGCTCGCAATCGCCGTCGAAGGTATCGAAATCCAGCCACAGGTCGCGCCCGCCAAGACTGGCGAAATCCTTGACCAGCAGTCCCTGACCGCGCGAATAGGCTTTCCAGTCCAGCCGCCGCCTTGAGTCGCCAGGCTGGTAGTCGCGCAGCCCCAGAAAGTCATCGGCGCCGACATTACGCAGGCGCATGCCTTCCTCCTGCTCATCGGCCTCGCCGGCCGACAGAGGCAAATCTCCCGGCAGCGGCTGAGGATAAACCAGCACGACCTGATCCAGATCCACCCAGCTCCAGGCAACCAGCAGACCGAGCGGAAAGCGACTTTCCACCCGCAGGCGCTCCGGCCGCATCCATCCGCGCCGGCTCGCCAGCACACCCAGCTCGACCTCAGCCTGCCCGCCGGCCGACACATCGCACAGCTGTAGCCCGACCGTCGGCCAACCCAGCGCCACAGCACAATGCCCGCGCTCGCCCCCCTCCAGACGTACGCGCAGGCACGCCTGCTCCCCAGCAAACACTGCCGACGCACCACCGGCCTTGAGCACCAGCCCTGAGAGGTTACGGTAGGTATGCAGGATAGTGACAACAAACACCGACAACAGCAGAAAGGTAAGAGCGTAAGCCAGGCTGTTCTGGTAGTTGATCCCCACCAGCAACATCAGCAGCAGTACTCCGGCGAAAGCAACCCCTATCCGGCTGGGCAGGATAAAGATGCGTCGCTGGTTCAGCTGCACGCTGGTGGCTGGCGGGATACGCCGGGCCAGCCAACGCCGCCACAGCGGTTTCAACGCTGCCTGCATATCAAAGCGCCGGCACTTCGCGCAGCAGACATTGCACCAGGCTGCCACCGCCATGACCACTCGGATCGGCCCGTTCACGCAAGCGGTGCCCCACCACCGAAGGCAGCACGGCCTGTACGTCCTCGGGGATTACGTAGTCGCGCTCGGCCAACAGGGCCCAGGCCCTTGCTGCCGCCAGCAGTGCCAGACTGGCACGGGGCGACACCCCCCAGGCGAATTGCGGCTGACTACGGGTGGCCTCGACCAGCCGCAGCACATAGTCGACAAGCGCATCACTGGCGCGAATTCGTGGCACCTCGGCCTGGATCCGCGCCAGTTCGACACGATCGAGAACCGGCTCCAGGCGCGGCAACAGATCACGCCGCGCATCGCCCATCAGCAGCGCACGCTCCGCCGCCTGAGACGGATAGCCGAGCGACAGGCGCATGAGAAAGCGGTCGAGCTGCGATTCAGGCAGGGCAAATGTTCCACCGCTGCTGACCGGGTTTTGCGTGGCGATGACGAAGAACGGCTCCGGCAGTGGCCGGGTAGCGCCCTCGATGGTTACCTGCCCCTCTTCCATGGCCTCAAGCAAGGCGCTCTGGCTCTTCGGCGTGGCCCGATTGATCTCGTCGGCCAGCAGCAGCTCGGCGAATATCGGCCCCGGATGAAAGATGAACTGCCCGCTTTCCCTATCGAACACCGAGGTACCGAGGATGTCGCCGGGCAACAGATCCGAGGTGAACTGGATACGCTGGAAGCTCAGCCCCAGCACCCGCGCCAGAGCATGGCTGAGAGTGGTCTTGCCCATTCCGGGCAGATCCTCGATCAACAGGTGCCCACGTGCCAACAGGCAGGTCAGAGCCAGACGAACCTGCATCTCCTTACCCAGCAGTACGCCATTGACGGCCTCGAGACAGGCTTCCAGTTTGCTTCGCATCGTTTGCTCCTTACATGCACAAGGTCGATGCTACTGGGCCACCTCTATGCGGCAAAGCGCTATGAAACCTTTGCTCACGAATCCGTGAGACGGTGCGCTATGTCAACCGGAACTGACCGGCCATGGCCTGCAACTCCTGCCCCAGCTCGGCCAGTTGGATACTCGAAGCGGCGGTCTCGTCCATGGCCGTGGTTGACTGGTCGGCGATATCACGAATCGAGGTGACGCTACGATTGATTTCCTCCGCCACCGCAGTCTGCTGTTCAGCGGCTGCGGCAATCTGCTGGTTCATTTCGGCAATCTGCGCTACCGCCTCGGCAATCGCAGCCAGAGCTGTTTCGGTCTGACTCGCCTCGGTCACGGTCAGGCCCACCAGGTTGGCGCTTTCCTGCATGTCAGCCACCGCGCGGCGACTGCCTTCACGCAGCGCGGCGATCAGCGACTCGATCTCGGCAGTGGACTGCTGGGTACGCCGGGCCAACGCTCGCACTTCGTCTGCCACTACAGCAAAGCCACGGCCCTGCTCACCGGCCCGGGCCGCCTCAATGGCGGCATTGAGCGCCAGCAGGTTGGTCTGTTCGGCCACACTCTTGATTACTTCCAATACTGAATCAATGCGTTGGGTATCATGACTCAGACGCTCGATACTGGCGGTGGCAGCGTCCATAGACAACGAAAGCTGCTCGATGCGCTGCAGCGTCTGGCGTACCACCTGACTGCCTCTGACGACGCGCTGGTCGGCCTGTCGGGTTGATGCCGCCGCTGCTTCGGCATTGCGTGCCACCTCATGGGCCGTGGCTGTCATCTGACTCATGGCCGTAGCCACCTGCTCCGTTTCCTGCTTCTGCTCACTGACACCCTGGCGAGTCTGCTCGGCGGTGGCCGAGAGCATCTGGGCGGATCCGGAAAGCTGCGCCACGCCGCCTTGCAACCGCCCCACCATGTCACGGAGATTGCCCGCCATACGGTGCATGGCAGCCAGCAGCTGACCAATTTCATCGCGCCGCTCCAGTGTCGCCCGAATGCTCAGGTCACCCTCCGCCACCGCTTCGGCCAGACCGATCACCCGCTTCAGCGGGCGCACGATGGCCAGACAGATAAGCGTCGCTGCCCCCAGGCCCAACAGCAGCGCCAACCCTGCCGCCAATACGATCAGACTGCTACTGGCCTGCTGTCGGGCCTGCATCGACCGGCGCTGCGCAGCCAGTGCCTGGTCGACTCGTTCCAGCAACTGCTCGACCTGCACTTCCAGTTGCTGGTACACCTCCTTCTGCAGTTGCAACTGCTTCGCATATTCGCGGATTCGTTCGTTGAAGGAGTCGACGTTAACCACCACCTCGCCGAGTACGGCGGAATAACCAGGATCGTCCAGCCCGTCACGCAGTTGTGCAGCCAGCACCTGCGCCTCGTCGGCCTGGGCGATTTCGCCCTGTTCGTCACTATTACCGCGCCGACTGGCCTCCAGACGCTGCCGGGCCTGAGCCAGCGCCTGCAACAGCAACTGATGAATACGTCCCACCTGACCGGCCTGCAACACCGAGTCTCCCCCCTGCTCGCCCTGACTGCGCCGAAGTAGGTCGACACCGTCCTCGGCCAGCCCTTCCTGCAGCAGATCGAGGCTATTGGCGGCACTAACCACCAGCCAGTCAGCAGCCTGCAACGACAGTTGCAGACTGTCGGTCAGCTCGACATAGCGGGCAAAGGCGTTGCGATAGTCCTCCAGCGCCGGTTCGACCTGAGCCAGAATCGAGGCACTCTCGCTATCGAGCTCCAGTAGCAGGGACGCTCCGGCTTCGTTGATGGCCTGCGCCTGCTCCAGCAGGTCCTGGGCATGCTGGCTGTTTCCGGTACGGGCGAAGGCCTGGTCAGTCAGGTGCAAGCGCAGCACCTGCTCACCCAGCGCACTCATGCGTTGCTGGAGCTGCACACCGGTATGCACCTCGCGTAGTGCCAGCAGTCCGGTTACCGCCACCAGCGCAGTCAGACCAAGCACCAGCGCAAACCCGAGCATCAGCTTGCCGGCCGTACTCAGGCTCGCCAATCGATTCAGCAACGAGCCACCCATAACATTCTCCCTGCATTTTTTGCAGTCGCCCCAGATTACGGAACATAGGAGCGCAGCCGTGCTAGCTACAAGCCATCAATCAGCAGTATGGCTGAAAGAGCTAACCGGACGTCGTTTTCAGGATGGTTTGCGCACAGCCCCCGTCAGTTCAGGGCCGCAGCATATGAAACAACTCGCAGGTTCGACTGTAAGCGCTGCCACCAAGACGCCCGATCAGATCGAGCTTGAGCGGATCAATGCGGCCCTGCTGGTCGAGCACGGCATCATCGACATGGGCCAGCAGCACCTCGGCAAAGATCAAGTGGCAATTCGGCTGCTGCGCCGGATATGGCTGGATCTGTGCTACCCGACACTCAAAGGTTACCGGGGAGCCGGCCACCCTCGGTACGTTCAGCCGCTCGCATGGCAGGCAGGGAATACCGCAGCGAGTGAACTCACTGACCTCGGGTGGAAGAATCTCGGCACTGGCATTCATCATCTCAGCCTGAGCAAAACTCACCAGCTGAATCGCCAGCTCGCCGCTGGATCGGGCATTGCGCAAGGTGTCCTTGAGAGTGCCATCATCACGACTGCTGACGTTGACCAGCAGGGTCGGCGGATCATCACTGATGACCTGGAAGAAACTGAACGGCGCCAGATTGGCCACCCCGTCCGGGGATCGGGTGGAAACCCAGGCGATCGGTCGTGGCGTGATGCTCGAAGCCAGCCAACGGTAGGCCTCCAACGCACTGAGACGGGAGAAGTCGAGCAGCATCAACGCCCCGCTCGCGATTCGCGGATATAGAAGCGGGCACGCTCGGACTTGCTGGTGCAACCTTCGTAGGCCTCGAACTGCTGCTGGGTCTTGGCCGCTGTCAGCAGGGAGAGTGCCTTGGAATAGCTCACGGTACCGGCAAAGCCTTCAGCCTCGGCGATGCTCAGTTCCTTCCAGGCTGCATCCAGCTGGTTGGCGCAAGTCTCACGGTACAGGGTCTTGCCCGCACAGCCGCTCAGAGCTACCGCCAGCAGCGGAAAACAGATCCAGAGTTTCATTTCGACCACACTCCTTCCACGGATAGGACTACAGGTTAACCCGGTCTATGACGCCGGGTAGCGGGGAAAGTGCCCGGTGCCCGGCCACTGCAGGGGGCGGGAACCGCCGTCGGATTCTAGCAAAGAGAAACTTGGCGTCGCCCTGCGGCGGGCGTAAGGTCGACACTTCTTCGGGGGAGTTCACAGATGAGCAAAAAAGTCGCGCTGGTACTGGGCTCGGGAGGCGCACGCGGCTATGCCCACATCGGCGTGATCGAAGAGCTGCTGTCACGCGGCTATGAGATCGGCTGCATTGCCGGCTGCTCCATGGGAGCCGTGGTCGGCGGCATCTACGCTGCCGGACGTCTGGATGACTACCGAACCTGGACCGAGAGCCTCGACTACCTGGATGTCCTGCGGCTGCTGGATGTCAGTTTCCGGCTCGGCGCCATTCGAGGTGAACGGGTATTCGGGCGCATCCATGAGATGGTCGGCGACATCAACATCGAAGATCTGCCGATCCCTTTCACAGCTGTAGCCACGGACCTGACCAATCACCAGGAAATCTGGTTCCAGGAAGGCTGTCTGCACCAGGCCATGCGGGCCTCGGCGGCGATTCCCAGCCTCTTCACCCCAGTGATTCAGGGCCGCCGCGTGCTGGTTGACGGAGGCCTGCTCAACCCGCTGCCGATCGTTCCCGTAGTGTCCAGCCATTGTGACCTGATCGTCGCGGTCAACCTCAATGCCACCAACCAGAACCACTACCAGTTACCGGTGGTGGAACGACCGGCGGCCTGGAAAAACCGCATCGATCAGCTGGTGTCGAGCCTCGGCTCACATCTGCCGGGTTTTCTCCGTCGCAATGGCGATACGGCACAATTGACGGACGAGCGGAGCGCGATGCAAACCCCGGTGGCTGATGAGGATCAGGCCTCGCCCAAATCGGCCAGTGGCTCCCATGTGGCCGACTTCAGCGGGCCAGGCTCGCTGCTGGAGCTGGTCAACCAGAGCTTTGAAGTAATGCAGACCTCGCTGGCGCAGTACAAGATTGCCGGCTATCCACCGGACATCCTGATCAATATTCCGCGCCGCGTCTGCCGCTTCTTCGAGTTCTACAAGGCGCCTGAGCTGATCATGCTGGGCCGGCAGATCGCTCACGACACCCTGAATCGCTACGAGAATCCGCTGGGTTGATCCTCAGTCAGGCGGATTCTCGCCGGCGCGTGAATCACCGGCAAGCACAGTGACCGGCTCCTTGCTCGCTACCCAGTCACTGAGCAGGCTATAGGCCACTGCCAGCAGGGTCGGGCCAAGGAACAGCCCCATGAAGCCAAAGGCCAATACTCCACCGAACACGCCAAGCAGAACCACCACCAGCGGCAGGTTACCGCCACGGCTGATCAGGTAGGGTTTGAGGATGTTGTCCACCCCGCTGATGATGAAGAAGCCCCAGACACCGAGGAAAATGGCCATGCCGATCTCCCCCTGCCAGACCAGCCATCCCACCGCCGGCCCCCAAACCAGCGGTGGCACCATGATGAAGCTGACGGCAAAGGTCAACACAGCGAGTACCAGTGCACCGGGCACTCCGGCGATGGTAAAGCCGATGTAGGCCAGAACCGCCTGTGCCGCCGCCGTGCCGATCACCCCATTAACCACCCGCTGTACAGTGCCTGCCACCAGTTCCAGATAATGGTCGGCCCGCTCGCCGATCAGGCGCTCCAGAAGGCTGTGTACGAAGGTCGCCAGGCGTGGGCCGTCGCGATAGAAGAAGAACACCAGCACCAGACTCAGGGCCAGCTCCAGCATCCCCCCCCCGATCTTCGCACTGCGCGCCAGCAGCCAGTTACCCAATTGGCCAAGGTATGGACGCACCGTATCGAAAAAGGCCGCGCCCTGCTCATCCAGGGTGCGCCAGCCCTCTATCAAGCGCTCGCCCACCAGTGGCACCTCCTCCAGCCACTCTGGCGGAGGTGGAAACCCCTCAAGCTGCAGATCTCTCACCAGTGCGTTGGCATCCTTAATATGATCGGCCAGGTTGAAGCCCAGCCAGATCAGCGGCACAGCCACCAGGACAACCCAAACGCCGGTGAGAATACCGGCCGCCAGTGCCTGGCGATTACCCAGCAGATGGCTTAGCAGGCGCATCAGTGGCCAACTGGCAAAGGCCAGTACCCCAGCCCAGAACAGCGCCGACCAGAAAGGCGCCAGCACCCACAGACTGGCAGCCAGCAGGCCGAACAGAAGAACCTGCACCAGCAGACGATCATTTGTGGCCATCAAGCCAGACTCCTTCGATCAAGCAGAATACCCCTGGCAAGCATCATGCCGGCCAGGGGGAAAGCAGCAAAGATTGCCTGCGCTAGGTTAGCGCAACAACCGCAGCTCCAGGAGACCGCCCTGCCCGTCACCCAGTTCCAGACGGACGGCACCGATACGCAGAGCCTTCAGGCGTTCATGCCACTCTCCGGCTCTGGTACCGGAGAGACTGACACGCACGGTACTGTCCAGACTGAGACAGCGCGCCAGCAGCTCAGCCCAACTACTTTCCGGCTCTGCGGCTTCAGGCAGCTTCAAGCGGCCATCATGACGCAACTGGCGCAGCAGGGTTTCCGGCGTCGGCAACAACTCGCCCAGCGGAGAGGCCGCCTTTAGCTGCTCTACATGCAGATAAGCACGGCGGTTGCCACGGGTAATGCTATAGAGGCTGAGCAGACTCTCCCCCTCGGCCCCAGACAGCCGCAGCAGCGCGTAGGCCTGTTGCTCATCGGAGCCATATAGGGTGGCATTGCCGAACACCGCATTGGCCCACAGACTGCTGGCCCCGCACTCGCGCCCCTGGCACCAGTAGAGCAGCTCGCTACCACGCTCCAACAGCGCCTCACGAGCGGCATTGAAGGCTTGCTCGGCAGTGTGTGTGCGCGGTAATTCATAGGTCACCGCCCGGTAACTGCCCTGCGCCAGGATCTCCCGCTCATAGCGCAGGCGGCCACTGATACGGCGAATCGAGCCCTGCGGGTAGAGGCGCTCGGTTTGCACGCTCTCCCTGAAATCGACGATCTGGCTCGACGGGAAACGTGGCAACACGTCAAGATCGCGGCTGCCCGGCAGATCCACCGCCAATACGCCACCGGCACCAGTGGCGGCAAGCACCAGTACCATCCGCTGCAGGGCGCCCCTCATCGAGCGTCCTCCGGCAGGCAGGCGATGTCAGCGAAATGCCGGGAGCGGCAACGCGGGAAATTGAGCGGAACGATCATGCAATTCTCCATGGCAGACCACCACACCATTCCCCAGCGGGCACGGGCAAGTCAAGGCAGACGCAGGAATGGATTGAAACAATCCGCTACACGCTGGGCTCCGGCTTCATCATCCAGATGCAGATGGTGTCCACCGGGCAGGCGATGCACCTCGAAGGACATCTCATCCAGCAGCGGCTGCAAATGTGGCTGAACATTCAACATCCCCTGCTCCGCCAGCACCAAACAGACCGGGCATTTCAACGCGCGGACGAAAGCCTGAGCGTGAGCCTGACTCAGGCGCAGCGAAGATGGCAGGGTCAGGCGGCTGTCCGTGCGCCAGGTATAGCCGCCGGGCACCGGCATCAGCCCTCGCTGAGCGAGCAATTCAGCGGCCTCTCGGCTGACCGCGCCGCCCCCCTTCATACGTGCCGCCACCGCCCGCTCGGTTTCCGCATACACCGGCTTGCGCTTTGCCCCCAGAGCCAGCCGCGCACGCAGGGCTTCGCCGAGCTTGACAGGTGCTTCGTCCGGCTCGCTGGTGTAAGGCATCAAGCCATCGATCAGCGCCAGCCGGCTTACCCGTTCCGGCAAGGCTGCCGCCAGCAGTACAGCAGTAATAGCCCCCATGGAATGCCCAAGCAGGGCAAAACGCGGCCAGCCAAACTGCTCGGCCACCTGCAATACGTCATAGGCGTAATCCCACAGAGCATAGCCGGCTCCCTCGGGGCGATGCTCGGAGTGGCCGTGGCCGGGGAAATCCAGGGCAACGATACGCAGCCCTTCGAGCCGTGGGGCAAGACGCGCGAAACTGGCGGCGTTATCCAGCCAACCATGCAGAGCCAGCACCGGCACGCCATCTTCCGGGCCGTATAGATGGGCAGCCAGCTCGATGTGCGGCAGACTCAGGCGGACCTCCTGAAAAATCGTGCTCATGCACATTCCTCGTGCGAATCAGCCTGCGGTATCTGACAACCCAGCGCCAGGACATCGGATAACTTGGCGCAGGCAGAGAAAAAACCTTTGGCGCTCGAGAAGAGGATCAACATGCGACATGTGCAAACCATACCTGGCAACGAATCACCGGATTGTCCGGCAAGACCGACGGGCCGGCAATGCACATAGCCGACATTGCCGGCGACTCGGCAGAGCCCGGGCTCAGTTAGCCCCCGGCAGCGGCACAACCGCCACGGTCAGCCGCGAGATACAGCTGGGCCGCCCATCGTCACCATGCAGGCGGATATCCCAGACATGGGTGGTACGCCCCAAATGCACCGGTCGGGCCACGGCATGCACCCGTCCGCTGCGCAGAGCACGCAGGTGGTTGGCGTTAACCTCCAGACCAACGCAGTAAAACTGGCTGGGGTCGATGCACAGGTAACTGGCGGTCGAGCCAAGGGTCTCTGCCAACACCACCGAGGCACCTCCGTGCAACAGGCCATAGGGCTGGTGGGTGCGCGGGTCGACCGCCATGCTGGCGCTGATGGAATCCTCGTCGAAACCTTCGAAACGGATATCCAGTTGTTCGCCAATGGTGTTCTTCAGTGTCGCATTGAGTGCATCGATATCCGGTATTCGCTGCCACAGCTTCATGCCAACTCTCCTCATCCGCTGCCCTGTAGGGGCCGGCAAACCGGCCCATTGTGCTTCAGTCGAGCCAGATAACCGCTTGGCTGTTCTGTTGCCATTCGGCAAATCTCTCGCCGTAGGTGTCCTCGATAACCGCCCGCTTGATCTTCAGCGTCGGTGTGAGGAAGCCGTTCTCCACACCCCATACATCGTTTACCAACACCAGTCCCTGCAACCTCTCATGCTGATCGAGACGACCATTAACCTCATCCAGCAGAGCCTTGAGACTTTTCTCCAACTGACTGCGATCATCGCTGGCCGCCTTCTGCCGCCCCACGTCGGACAGTATGCACAGGGCGATGGGCTGCGGCAGACCGTCGCCGACAATACACACCTGCTCGATATGTTCATGCTCGCCGAGGCGATTCTCGATCGGTGCAGGCGCCACGTACTTGCCCTTGCTGGTCTTGAAGATCTCCTTGAGCCGCCCGGTCAGACGCAAATTGCCGTCAGAATCCTGCTCGCCCTTGTCGCCTGTACGCAAGAAACCATCTTCGGTCAGCGCCTCGGCCGTGCGTGCCGGATCCTTGTAGTAGCCCTGCATGGTTGCGCCACTGCGCACTTGCACCTCGCCATCCTCGGCAATGCGCACCTCTACGCCCGGATTGTTCTGGCCGATCCAGCCCGGCTTGAAGCAGCCCGGACGGCAGACATGAGAATAGCCGCAGTTCTCGGTCATGCCGTAGACCTCCTGGATCTCCATGCCCAGACGCCGATACCAGTGCAACAGGGCATCGGGTACCGGCGCGGCGCCGGACAGAGCGTAGCGAATGGCATCAAGCCCCAATCCGGTCAGTACCTTGCGCCCAACAATCCGGCCAATGATCGGCAGTTTCAGCAGACGTTCGAGTTTGTGCGCCGGCATCTTGCTGTAGACCCCCATCTGGAACTTGGTCCAGATGCGCGGCACACCAAACATCACGGTCGGGCGGGCTCGCCGCAGATCCTCAAGAAAAGTATCCAGGGTATCGGCGAAAAACACTGTCTGTCCGGCATAGATCGAAGCCATTTCGATAAACATGCGCTCGGCCACATGACACAGAGGCAGATAGGAAATCAGCCGGTCATTCTCACCGACATTGAACAAGCGCACGGCGTTGTCGGCGGCAAAGCCGAAGTTGGCGAAATTGTGCATCACCCCCTTGGGCGTGCCCGTGGTACCGGAGGTGTAGATGATGGTGGAAAGCTGATTGCCCGCCGGGCTTGGAGAATCCTGGATCGGTGCGCAGCGCTGGAGGTCGTCCCAGCTATAGTCGAACTGCCCCTGCGGATGCAGTGGCAAGCTGATGGTCGGCAATCCTTCGGGCAGACCGGGCGCCATCGCCGACCAGTTGTCGAGCTTGCCAATAAAAGCCAGCGCCGCCTCGGAGTGCTCCAGTACCTGGCGCATGGAGTCGGCGGTCAGGTTGGGATACAGTGGAACCGAAACGTGCCCGGCCATCCAGATTGCCAGATCCGCAATGATCCAGTGCGCACAGTTCTTGGAAACGATGGCGATACGGCTGCCGGCCGGCAGTTCACGACCGCGCAGCCAGTTGGCGGCGCGCCGGGCCTGTTCCCCGACATCGGCCCAGCTCAGTTCCAGCAGTTGCCCGCCTCCCAGGGGTTGCACCATGTAGCGCTTTGTCGGGTGCCTTGCTTCACGTTCGTAAAACAGTTCAAGCGGCAAACGTATTGCTTCAGCCACAGGGCTTCCTCCCTTGTTGTTTTTGTAGGAATCAACCAAGCACTTGCTTGGTCGACTATTCCACGCTGACAAGGGCGGTGCAAGTTAAGAAATGTTTCCCGTCGTGGAGAAGTTCGACAGGCTCAGTCGGGATGACTCAACGTTTTGAGAGTCATCAGTCCGGCGGCGGCCATTTCGCCTTCAAGTTCGGCCAGGCTGGCAGTACGCATCGGCAATGGCTGCTGGCGATGACCATGGATCAGCAGCCCTCCCAGAGTCCCTACCAGCGGTTGATGGGTGACCAGCAGAATTTCGTCTGCCTCGTAGGTGTCCAGATGAAGGAGCGCTTCGCGTGGATCGCTGTCCGGAGTCAGCCAGGACGCATTCAGAAAAGCTCCGTCAAATCCCAGTTCGTCGCGCACCAGCTCGGCAGTCTGGCGGGCCCGTACATAGGGGCTGACGAGGATCGTCGTCAGCGGTCGACCGGTCAGTCGCCGGGCTGCCTGACGCACCTCAAGTTGACCGGCCTCTGTCAGCTCACGCTCTGCGTCACTGGCTGCCCGCGCTGCGGCCTGGCCATGCCGCAGCAGCCACAGTTTCACAGTTTCGGTTCCTCGTCCCGAACCGGATGTGCGGCCGCTGGCACACTATGCGCTGCTTCACCCTGCGGAGCCTGCGCTACCGGCCAGTCGGAAAACGGCCAAGGCTTCTCGTCACTGTTAAAGGTGCCAAAACGACCGATCTGCGCCAGGTACTGACTCAGGCTGTCGCCCAAGCTCAGCAGCGCGGCGCTGGGCGCACCGTAGAACAGCCGATAGCCCAGTTGCAGCAGTACCACCACGCCCAGCACCAACTCAGCCAACTGCCAGACAATGACGAAAATCACCATCCACAGAATACGCAACGCAATGGATTCACGCTCCAGTGTTCGCTTTTCGTTACTCATAAGGCGCTCTCCTTAAAGTTGCCGTCCGGGCTAGAAGCCCGCGGTTGGAATGAAGTCCACGTCCGTCTTGGGTTCACCACGCATCAGCAGTTCGATGACCTGCTCCAGCGTACGCCCCTCGAACAGGATGGCATGCAGACCGGCGACCAGCGGCATATATACCCCAAGCTCCTCAGCCCGTGCCTTGAGTACCCGCAGGGTGTTGACCCCTTCAGCCACCTCCCCCAGACGTGCCACCGCTTCGTCCAGAGCCAGACCTTCGCCCAGGGCGAAGCCGACCTGATAGTTGCGACTTTTGGGCGACGAACAAGTGACGATCAGATCACCCACACCCGCCAGGCCGAGGAAAGTCATGGGGTTGGCGCCCATGCGCACGGCAAAACGGGTCATTTCCGCCAGGGCTCGGGTAATCAGCATGCTCTTGGTGTTCTCCCCCATGCCCAGCGCAGCCGCCATACCTGACATGATGGCGTAGACATTTTTCAACGCCCCGCCCAACTCAACACCGAAGCGGTCCGCACTGGCATAGACGCGGAAGGTACGGCCATGCAATGCCTGTTGCACACAGCGGCACAGAGCCACGTCCTCACTGGCAATCACCGTGGCGGTCAAGGCATGCTCGGCCACCTCGCGCGCCAGATTCGGCCCGGAGAGCACGCCGATGCGCGCGGCCGGAGCGATTTCCTCGAGAATCTGGCTCATCAGCTTGAAGGTTCGGGGCTCGATACCCTTGGTGGTGCTCACCAGCATTTTGCCAACCAGTTGTGCGGCCACCGGTTGCAGGGCATCGCGCAAGGCGCTGGACGGCAACGCTACCAGAATCAGCTCGGCCTGACCGAGCGTCTCCTCCAGGTTGCTGGTCGGCTCAATGCCCGGAGGCAACCGGACCCCTTTCAGATAACGCGGATTCTCACCGCTAAGGCGCATCTGTTCGGCCTGTTCGGGGTCACGCATCCACTGTAGGACACGCTGGCCGTTTTCGGCCAGCAGAATGGCCAGTGCCGTGCCGAAGCTTCCGCCGCCCAGTACGGCAATGGGTTGGAGCTCAGTCATAGGTATTCCGATTGAAGCCATGCAAGGCGATCGGGCGCCATTATACGGAGCCTGGCGTATCCGGTCAGGGCAAAAGTGAAGCCAGCGCTGCCGCTTACCCTGGCGTCGCAGACACGCTGCCAAAGCAGCGCTGGTCGGTTAACATGCCGCTTTGTTGTCAATTGCCAAGGACGCCCCGTGCCAACAGGCAACCCCTTGCCCCCGCCGCACACAACCAGGATCGGTGCCGCCATGCAGCAGCGGCGCGGCTGGAACATTCATACGCGCACCCAGCTCATCAGCCTGGGCCCGGCCCTGCTGCTGACCCTTCTGCTGACCGGTTTTCTCACCTTCACCCGACTGCAGGATCTGCGCCAGGAACAGGGTCATATCGGCCAGTT
This sequence comes from Pseudomonas sp. NCCP-436, assembly GCF_019656335.1. Taxonomy (GTDB): domain Bacteria; phylum Pseudomonadota; class Gammaproteobacteria; order Pseudomonadales; family Pseudomonadaceae; genus Aquipseudomonas. The sequence goes on from NZ_BPLZ01000004.1 coordinate 203,071, forward strand.
GATTGCCAACCAACTGGCACCTGCCGTACGCCCCAACATGCAGGACGCCAACCTGGAAGCACTGGAGCACCTGCTTCGCGCCACCCTGCACACTCCAGACGTGCGCTTTGCCGAGGTACGCGACCGCTACGACAACATCCTTGTATACGTCGAACGTCCAAAGGAACAGGGCCACAGCACGTCTCAGGTGGCGGTATTCCAGGCCCTTATGCGCAATCATTCGTTAAATTCCGGCGAAAGCAGCGAAGCGGCACCCAACAGGATATTCAACGAAGACTATGCCGGCCGGGTTGTTATCGGACTGTCCAATGACAGTTTCAATGCTCGTCAGCAGGAAATCCTCCTCAAGGCCGGCATCCTCTCGCTTGTCGCCCTGCTGTTGACCTTCCTGCTCGCCCGCCGACTGGCGCGCAGCCTGGCGCGACCACTCGGCGCCATGGGTCGGGCACTGGAACGTATCCAGGCAGGAGATTACCGCCCCGCCCTGAACGAGCACGGCAACAACGAACTGACCGATCTGGCCCGACACATCAACGACCTGGCTCGGACCCTTGAATACAGCGGTCGGGAACAGCAGCAGGCGATGGCCGAATTGATCCATGCCCGGGAAGAAGCCGAGCAGGCCAACCGGGCCAAGTCGGACTTTCTGGCCATGATGAGCCACGAATTGCGCACCCCGATGAACGGCGTACTGGGAATGCTGCAACTGCTGGAAACCACCTCGCTCAACGACGAGCAGGCCGAATACGCGGCCCTGGCCACCGAATCCACCGAGCATCTGCTAAAGGTCATCAACGACATTCTCGATTTCTCTCGCATTGAGCGTGGTGCACTGGAGCTGGAGACCATCCCCTTCAACCTGCTTGAACTGCTGCAGAACTCCATCCAGGCCTTTCAGCACAGTGCCCAGCAGCGCGGCCTCCAGCTACTGCTTGAGGCCCAACCCGGGCTGGAACAACTGGAGGTCAGCGGCGATCCCACACGTATCCGCCAGATACTGGTCAATCTGGTCGGCAACGCACTGAAGTTCACAGAAGAGGGCAGTATTCGACTGCTGGCCAGTTGGCAGCGTCTGGATGACCAGGTGCTTTGGTTCACCTGCGCCGTGCATGACAGCGGCATCGGTATCAGCAGTGACCGTCTGGAGCATATGTTCGATGCCTTCCAGCAGGCCGACACCTCCATCTCCAGACGCTATGGCGGCACGGGCCTGGGCCTGCCGATCGCCCGTACCCTGGCCGAATGCATGGGTGGCACCCTGCATGCCGAAAGCCATCTGAACGAAGGCTCTGTGTTCACGCTCGAAATTCCCCTGCCGTTCCGCGAGCAACGTGCCCTTGCGCCGACCGGCGAACAACAGCCGGAGGGAGCAGGCAATGGTCAAACGGTTCTGCTGGTGGAAGACAACCCAGTCAACCAGACCGTGATTGAAGCAATGCTGCGCAGCCTGGGCTACTGCGTCATTCTGGTCAGCGACGGCCAGCAGGCGTTGAAGGCGTTCACCACCCGGGACTACGCAGCCGTTCTCATGGACTGCCGCTTGCCCCTGATGGATGGTTACGAAACCACGCGACAGATTCGTCAGTTGGATAGAGGCCGCGAAACCCCGATCATCGCTCTGACTGCCAACGCCCTTCAGGGTGACCGAGAAGCCTGCCTGAGTGCCGGAATGAACGATTACCTCGCCAAACCTTTCAAACGGGCAGACCTGCAACGAATTCTGCAGCGCTGGCTGCCGGCCCGACCATAGGCCAATGGCAAGGTTCGGATGGGGATATTACAAGGAGAAACGACTACTGCTGTGACAGCGCCAGAACAACAGAGTACAACTGTGCTCACCGACTGTGACTTTCAACAACACGCAATAGTCTATGACTAGGCTGCCGGCAGACCCTCTCACGGAGGCCGGCCGAAAGATCCACCCAGCCTTGGAAGCATGGGAATAACTGAGGAGCTCGCATGACAAAACAAAACGCCTATTCCCAGGAAGAACTGCTCGCCTGCAGCCGCGGCGAACTCTTCGGCCCGGGAAACGCGCAACTGCCCGCCCCGAACATGCTGATGATCGATCGCATCGTTCACATCAGCGAAACCGGCGGCAAGTACGGCAAAGGCGAAATCGTCGCTGAGCTCGATATCAGACCGGATCTGTGGTTCTTTGCGTGTCACTTCGAAGGCGACCCGGTAATGCCCGGCTGCCTCGGCCTCGACGCCATGTGGCAACTGGTCGGCTTCTACCTTGGCTGGCAGGGCAACCCTGGTCGTGGCCGCGCCCTGGGTAGTGGCGAAGTGAAGTTCTTCGGCCAGGTTCTGCCGACCGCGAAGAAGATTACCTACAACATCCACATCAAGCGCACCATCAACCGCTCCCTGATTCTCGGCATCGCCGATGGCACAGTGGCAGTTGACGGCCGAGAGATCTACAGCGCCGAAGGCCTGCGCGTTGGCCTGTTCACCTCTACCGACAGTTTCTGAAGGACTTGCACATGCGTCGTGTCGTGATCACCGGTCTGGGCATCGTTTCCTGCCTGGGCAATGACAAAGAAGCCGTTGCCAACAGCCTCCGCGCAGGCAAATCCGGCATTCGCTTCAACCCCTCCTATGCCGAAATGGGCCTGCGCAGCCAGGTTTCCGGCTCGGTCAACCTGAATCTGGAAGAGCTGATCGACCGCAAGTTGTTCCGCTTCATGGGCGACGCAGCAGCCTACGCCTATCTAGCGATGGAACAGGCCGTCAAGGATTCGGGGCTGAGCGAGGAGCAGGTTTCCAATCCGCGCACCGGCCTGATCGCCGGCTCCGGTGGTGCTTCCACCCTGAACCAGATGGAAGCCATCGACACTCTGCGCGAAAAGGGCGTCAAGCGCGTAGGTCCGTATCGCGTTACCCGCACCATGGGCAGCACCGTTTCCGCCTGCCTGGCCACGCCGTTCAAAATCAAGGGCGTGAACTACTCGATTTCCTCGGCCTGCGCCACCAGCGCCCACTGCATCGGCAATGCCGTCGAACAGATCCAGCTTGGCAAGCAGGACATCATCTTCGCCGGCGGCGGCGAAGAAGAGCATTGGAGCCAGAGCTGCCTGTTCGATGCCATGGGCGCCCTCTCCACCCAATACAACGACACCCCGGAGCGCGCCTCGCGTGCCTACGATGCCAAGCGTGACGGTTTCGTCATCGCAGGTGGTGGCGGCATGGTAGTGGTCGAAGAGCTGGAGCATGCTCTGGCTCGCGGCGCCAAGATCTACGCCGAGATCGTCGGCTACGGCGCCACCTCCGACGGCTACGACATGGTTGCCCCGAGCGGTGAAGGCGCCATCCGCTGCATGCAGCAAGCCCTCGCCACCGTCGACACCCCGATCGACTACCTGAACACCCATGGCACCTCCACCCCGGTCGGCGACGTCGCCGAAATTCGTGGCATCCGTGAAGTGTTCGGCGACAAGGCCCCGCTGATCAGCTCGACCAAGAGCCTGTCTGGCCACAGCTTGGGCGCCGCCGGCGTGCAAGAAGCGATTTACTGCATGCTGATGATGGAAGGCAACTTCATCGCTGCCTCGGCCAACATCGATGAACTCGACCCTGAAGTGGCCGACATGCCCATCCAACTCAGCACCGTTGAGAACGCCAAGCTCGACACCGTGATGAGCAACAGCTTCGGCTTTGGCGGCACCAACGCCACCCTCGTGCTCAAGCGCTGGACCGGCAAGTAACCGCTCCTTATCGCGGCGTCGGTGTGCAACAGCAGCCGGCGCCGCTCATAAGCGCTACAGGGCTAACGCCCTTCTCTCGGCACCGTTTGTACACCACGGGTAATGGCCGTTGCCTGCTCACTGCCACGAAACAACTATGCCGCACCGCCAACACACCTAATCCAGTCCCAGATCGGCCCTTACCCGGCGCGGAAGCACGGCAAGGAAGTTGTCATGGGCCACCTTCTGCGCCACATCCTCCGGCAAGGCATCGAGAAACGGCTCAAAACCTTTCATGTAGTCCCCCAGGCTGGCAAAACGGCCCACCACGTCAGAGCCCAGCATGAAGCGCTGCGGATAGCTGCTGACCAGATGCACCCAGTCAGGATCAGGCCGCCCCCGTTCATCCAGCAGGTAGGGACGCAAAACCGTCCACGAAAGATCCACATAGAGATTGGGGTACTGGCCGAGCATCCGCTCCAGGGTTTCCCGGAGGAATTCCAGCTTCTCCTGATGCCGGTGAATCTCGGCACTGGTGCCGGCATGGGCCCAGATAAAGCGCACGTGCGGATGATTACGCAACGGCTCCTCGATCTCTGCCAGATACAGCGGTTCACGCTCTCGCTTGGAGGTAATGTTCGAATGCAGCATGACTGGCAGGTCGAACTCGGCTGCCAGATGAAATACCCGCGCCAGGGCCTCATTGCTTGCCCGTGGCGCACTGCCGTGGATCAGGGCAGTAAGGTCATCGTGACGGGTGAAAATCTCGCCAATGCCCTGCCAAAGACCGGGATCCAGCTCCAGCATTCGGCGGATATGCGCATCGGCGTTCATGTCATTGGGGTTGAAACCGGACAAAAATGGATGAAAGCGCCGACGCTGCTCTGCCGGCAGACGCTTGTAAGCCGCCGCAACAAATACGTCGGTAGCACTGTACCAGTAGGCATTGGCATCATCGCCAGCGTAGTAACGCGGACGTTTGGGCTCGTCCTCGTCCCACTTCTTGACCACGGGTATTCCGGAGAGCATCACATGCTCAACGTTGCTCTCGGCCATCTTTTCCAGTAGCTCGTCCATCCCGGCCGTTTCCTGGAAGAAATCGACATAGTGCAAATGGGCATCGCTGTAGCGGTATTCACGGGCCTGGGCAGCCCCTGCCAACACCGCGCATAACGCAAGCAGCCAGGGCAGTCGTCGGGATCGGAACAAAGCAGATTCTCCTGAGGGCTATGAGCAGCATAGACCGCCCGGCAAAGCCGCAAGTTCGCTCATTGCCCTTCAGGGCCAACTCCGGGGCAACGTCCTGCACACTTATTCGCCAGGAGGAAGCGGCCCCTACAAGCACAACTCCCATGCAGAAGCTCCGTCCCAAGGCAAACGGCACTCACCTCCTGCCAACCACTTTGCTGCTGGTATCCCCAGATACGCTGAGCTAGGCTGGCGGCATTGTCATTACATATCAGGGAAGACGCCATGATCCGTATCCACACTCGCCAGGGGCTGCAACACCAGATCGAAATCGGCCCGCACCACCTGCTTGGCGACGTATCCCCGGAACTCGGTGGCGACGGAAGCGGCCCTGATCCACATGACCTGTTCGACGCCGCACTAGGCACCTGCAAGGCCATGACCCTGCTGCTCTACGCCCGCCAGCGCAAGATTCCGCTGGAAGGCGTCGAGGTTCACGTCGAGCGTGATGACAGCGCAGAACGTACCGGCCATTACCACCTGCTGGTGGAACTCACTCTCAACGGAGCCCTGGATGAAGCCCAGAGCCAACAACTGCTGCGCATTGCCGACCGCTGTCCTATACACAAGCTGATGACCAGCAGCGAAATCCAGGTAGATACCCGCCTGAATGGAGCTACCCCATGAGCAAAACGCTACTGATTCGCCCCCGTATGGAAACCCTCAGCGGCCAGCCAATCCTGCGTCCGCTTCCCTCCGCAGGCGCACGCAGCATAGGCCCTTTCGTTTTCTTCGATCACATGCTGGAACGGGAGTATTGCTCCGGCAGCGGCATGAACATCGCGCAGCATCCGCACATCGGCCTTTCTACTCTTACCTACCTGTTCGAAGGGCAACTGCAGCACAAGGACAGCCTCGGCTCGGATCAACTTGTCGCCGCTGGTGACGTCAGCTGGATGACAGCAGGACGCGGCGTGGCCCACGTTGAACGCACGCCTGCTGAACAGTTGCAGCAGGACAAGCGCCTACACGGCCTGCAGGTATGGCTGGCGTTGCCACAAGCGCAGGAAGAATGCGAACCGGCCTACAGCTTTCATCCAGCCGATAGTCTGCCTCGGTATGACAGCCTGGGAGTGCAGATCATCCTGATCGCCGGCAGCGGCTTCTGCCTCGAATCACCGGTGCCAGTGCATTCACCGACCCTTTATGCCCTGCTGCAACTGTCGGCCGGGGCCAGCCTGACAATCCCCGACGAATACACTGAGCGTGCGCTCTATCTGATCGACGGCGAGGCAGAGCTGGACGGTGAGTCGCTGCCGCCCAACCATCTGGCGATCATTCCGGCAAACACTACTCCCCTGTTGACGGCTTGCACGAAATGCCACCTGGCACTGATCGGTGGAGAAGCTCTCGGCCCACGGAGGATGAACTGGAACTTCGTGGCCAGTAATGAGCAATTGATCGAACAGGCCAGACAACGCTGGGCCGCCGGAGAATGGCCTGTAGTGCCGGGCGAAACCACACGTATCGAACTGCCGCGCTGAACACCCGTTCGCCCCAGGGTGCGGTTTCTCACGAAGCAAGCAGCAGCGCTGTCAGACATCGAAGCGCTGGCGCTGGTACATACAGTCGACAATCTCTCCCTCCGGCCGATAGCCATTGACAGTCTGTCGCAACAGTTGGCGAACTCGGCCGTAGTCATCCTCCTTCAGGGCATCCAGCAGCGCCTGAAGTACCTGCTTGAACTCCTCCCAGGAAAGCATCTCCTCGTTGGCGCGCATGATCATCGGGTGATCGGTTTTGCTCACGTTATCGCCGATCAGCAGCTCTTCATAGAGTTTCTCACCCGGCCTCAAACCGCTGAACTCGATGGCGATATCGCCCTGCGGGTTGCGCTCGGAACGAATGCTCAGACCGCTCAGGTGAATCATCTTCTCGGCCAGATCGAGAATCTTGACCGGCTGCCCCATGTCCAGCACGAATACCTCACCGCCCTGCCCCATGGCTCCGGCCTGAATCACCAGCTGCGCCGCTTCCGGAATGGTCATGAAGTAACGGGTGATATTAGGATGAGTGACGGTAACCGGACCGCCCATACGTATCTGCTCATGAAATAGCGGGATTACCGAACCGGATGACCCCAGCACATTGCCGAAGCGCACCATATTGAAGCGGGTCTTGTTAACCCGATGCACCCCGCCTTCACCAAAGGCCACTGGTGCCGGCTCACGGCTCAGCGCCTGCAGAATCATCTCTGCCAGCCGCTTGGTGCTACCCATCACATTGGTCGGGCGCACGGCTTTGTCAGTGGAGATCAGCACAAAGTGATCTACCCCGGCCTGAATCGCCGCCTGGGCCGCATACAACGTTCCCATCACGTTGTTCAGCACCCCTTCGGCGATGTTGTACTCCACCATCGGCACATGCTTGTAAGCCGCAGCGTGATAAACAGTATTGACCTGCCAGGCCCGCATCACCTCGAGTAGCCGATCGGCATCGCGCACCGAACCAAGCACCGGCAGCAATTTCACGGACAGATACTCGCGCTGGATCAGCCGCTCCAGTTCGGCATGAATGGTGTAGAGGTTGAATTCGGAATGATCGAACAGCACCAATGAACGGGATCCGCCCATCACAATCTGTCGACACAGCTCGGCACCGATCGACCCACCGGCTCCGGTCACCATCACCACCTGGTCGCGGATACAGCGCTCCAGCAGGCGCTGATCCGGCGGTACCGGATCGCGCCCCAGCAGGTCGGCAATGTCGACCTCCTGCAGGTCGTCTACCTTGACCCGCCCGTTGGCCAGATCCATAAAACCGGGCACCGTGCGCACATGCAGCGGAAACTGCTCAAGATGCTCAAGAATCTCCCGCCGCCTACCCCGGGATAGGGAAGGCACCGCCAGTAGAATCTGCTGAGCACCGGTCTCTTCGATCATCTGCTGGATATGCTTGGGCTTATACACCTGCAAGCCGGCAATGATTCGCGTGGCAATGTTGTCATCGTCATCGACAAAGGCCACCGGCTGGATCGAGCGGCCCATACGCAGGGCTGCCACCAGCTGGTTGCCGGCAGCACCTGCACCGTATATGGCCACTCGCGGCAACGTTCCGGTACGGCTGCCATGGATGAACGGCACCTGGCGCGCCGCCACGTACCAGTCGCCCATGAAAAACTGCCGCATCAGCAGCCGCAGGCCACCGATCAACACCAGGCTCAGCCACCAGTAGTTGACCACCAGAGAACGAGGCACCAGCGCCGGTGGCTCGCGGTACCAGTAAACGGCCAGCGCCAGTGTTAGTGACGCCAGAGACACCGCCTTGAAGATGGCAATCAGCGCATCGTTGCCGAAATAGCGCATTACCGCCCGGTACATGCCCAGACGAATAAAGTAGGGAATCGCCAGCACCGGTGCTACAGCGAACAACCAGAGATGGTCGCCCAGTGGATCGATACGCTTGTCAAACCCCAACCGCACCACGAACGCCAGCCATAGAGCCAGCCAGACCAGAACAACATCCACCGCCACCTGCAACAGGCGCTTGTAGCGTCGCGGAAGCCTGATCAGCGCCTTGCGCACCCTTTGCGCCAAACGATCTTCCGGACCTACCGATCGCGAGTTCGCAGTCATATCTCTTCATCCATCCACATCACGCCAGGCACCACAGGGGCATCCGTATCATTCGGCCGCACCAGCTCTGAAGCGCCACGCCAGCCAGCCCAGTGGTACATAGGCCAGCACCAGCCCAGCCAGTCCTGGCACATATCCCAGTGCTACCGCAACAGCCAGGGGCAACAGCCACAACAGGTTGATCACTGCCACAGCGAGCGTTACCGGCAAGTGCCGACGAAAACGACGGGAAGCGAACTGATAGGCATGACTACGATGTGCCTCATAGACCCGCTCCCCTCTTATCAGACGATGCACCACTGTCCAGGTCGCATCCACCACAAACACCCCCAGCAAAATCAGCCAGGCCCAAAGCAGCTCACTGTCCAGCCAGGCAGCCTGCAAGGCCAATGCTCCCAGCATCAGGCCGAGAAAACCGCTGCCCGCGTCCCCCATAAAAATGCGCGCAGGAGGGAAATTCCAGTACAGGAACCCGGCCACTGCAACTCCAAGCGACAAAGGGAGCCACAACAATGCCGATTGGCCGAGCAGCAGATACAGCAGCGCACCACCTGAGCATGCACAAATCGCCTCCACTGCAGCGATGCCATCAATGCCGTCCATGAAGTTGTAGAGGTTGAGCAGCCATACCAGACCGAACAGCGCCAAACCGTGTCCCAACCACCCCAGATCAAGGCTCAACCCAGCCAATGCAAGCGGTGGTAACCCGCCCAACCATACAAGCACCCAGCCTGCCGCAACGAAGTGCCCCAGCAAACGCCAGCGCGCCGCCACATGACCGTGATCATCGAGAAACCCCAGTAAGGCAATCCAGGCCCCTCCGCCGCACAGCGCCCACATCACAGACAAGGGCAAAAACCCCTCCAGCATCAGCACTGGTAGCAGGGCGAGAAATACCAGCACGATCGCCATCCCGCCGCCTCGTGGCGTCGGAACCGCATGGGAGCTGCGCGCATTGGGTACATCCAGCAACTGGCGCTTCAGCGCATAACAGCGCATCCAGGCAGTCAGCCCCCACGAAGCCAACAGAGCGCCGGCCAAGCACAGGCCGATCATCGACCACTCCCCTTTAGAAAATCGCTGACAGTGGCATGCAGGCCCTCATCCACGTCCAGCGGCGCACGCCACCCCAGCAGCACCCGCGCTTTGCGACTGTCCACCAGCAATTCGCCACACAGACGCTGCGCGGCAGCACTCTGCCCGACCAGATACAGACCGGCTGCCAGCCAACTGGCAGGCACTGGCACCAGCCAGGAACGCACGCCCATTGCAGCCGCCAGCTTTTGCACCAACTCGGTCACCGAAAGATCCCTGTCATCGCTGAGCACAAAGCACTGATTGGCTGCCTGAGGATGTTCGACGCAACAGGCAAGAAAATCGGCCAGGTTGTTCAGCGCCACCAGACTGCGCCGATTGGACAAGCCCCCCAAAGGCAAGGGATGCGCACGCTGCAGCAACTGCATCAACCGGCGGAAATTGGCGCGCACGCCCGGCCCGTAAACCAGCGGCGGGCGAACCACTACCCACTCCATGCCTCGGGCCCGGCAGAATGTTTCAACCAACTGCTCCGCAGCCAGCTTCGATCGGCCGTAGGCGTCTACCGGGTTGGGCGCATCCAGTTCGGAAAAGGGCCGCCCGGGCGGACTGACCTCGCCATTGACCTTGATGGAACTGACCAGCACGAAGCGCCGAACACCGGCAACGGCAGCGGCCTCCAGCAGAGCCTGCGTACCTTCGACATTGACGGAAGCAAAGGCTGCATCAGGATCGACAGCCTGCTCATCCATCACATGAACACGAGCCGCCGCATGCACCACCACATCCACATCTTCCAGTACAGATGCATCGACCGAGCCTTCGGCCAGATCCCCAAGCACGCGAGACTCAAAGACCATGGAAGCTGTCGATTCCGGGCTACGAACCCCGGCGATGGGAACCACGGCCGCCCGCTGAGCCAGGCAGCGCAACACTGCCGAGCCCACCAGCCCGTTTCCCCCCGAGACCAACACCCGCATCAGCTCTCCCATGATTCCTTGGCAGATCGAACCCGTCGCCTGAGCTTTCCATTACGCCTAGCCAGTAGGTGCCTGCTCCGAGGCGAACCACTCCAACGTCCTGCGCATATATTCACTACGAGAGCGCAACTTCCACAGAGCAGAAGTCAACCACCGGTACGTACGTTGAAAATTACCCGGGCCAGATCCTTCACATTTTTCTGTGCCCGGTAATCGGCAGTGATCAACGGCAGGCCTTTGCCCCGATAGGTCACCTGGAAACGCTCCGGTGTGTCATTCCGTACTTGGCGCACATAACCGCGTCGCGCCAGATCAGCGAAAGTCAGAGACTCCAGTTCCATCAGACTCTTCGACGACTCCACCACATAGCGATCGGTCACGTCCTTGCCCTTGCGAATCAACTCATAACGCACTATCTGCCCCTCGATAGGCAGCACGTCGCCGTCCTTGAGCACAATCCCGTTACGCTGGAAGGCTTGGGTCACCTGAGTCGAATCTGCCTCCTGCACCGTCGAAGGCGCATTGGCTCCATCACAACCGGCCAGCAATGCAAGCAGCATGCAGGCCCCTATTCCTGAACGATACAAATCCAATCCTCCCCAAAACCTGTCAGGCCAATGCCCATATCCAATCGTCAAACTTCGTAGAAACGCCGATACCAGTGAACCAGTCGCTCCACACCCAATTCAATGGGCGTCGAAGGCGCATAGCCAACAGCCTCCATCAGCGCGCTGACATCGGCATAGGTATGTTCGACATCCCCAGCCTGCATCGGCAGAAATTCCTTGATTGCCGTTTTGCCGAGCGCCTTCTCCAGCAATTCGATATAGCGCAACAACTCCACCGGCTGACCATTGCCGATATTGTAGATACGCCAGGGCGCCCGGCTGCTGCCACAAGTGGGCGTCAGCCCGGACCAGTCAGGATCAGGGCCTGCCGGACGATCCAGACAACGCACCACGCCCTCGACGATATCGTCGATATAAGTGAAATCCCGCCGGTGCCGGCCGTAGTTGAAGATCTTTAGCGGCCGGCCTTCAAGAATCGCGCGGATAAACAGAAAAGGCGACATGTCCGGCCGCCCCCACGGCCCATAGACAGTGAAAAAGCGCAGACCTGTGGCTGGCAGCCCATAGAGATGGCTGTAGGAATGCGCGATCAGTTCGTTAGCCTTCTTGGTCGCGGCATAAAGCGATACAGGGTGATCGACATTGTCGTCTACCCGAAACGGCATGCTTTCGTTAGCCCCGTATACCGAACTGGAAGAAGCGAATACCAGATGCTCCACCGCCCGCCGGCGACAACCCTCGAGCACGTTGACGAAGCCAACCAGATTGCTGTCGACGTAGGCATGCGGGTTCTCCAGGGAATAACGCACCCCCGCCTGCGCAGCCAGGTGCACTACCCGGGTAAAGTCATGCCGCTCAAACAGCGTCGCCATCGCCTCGCGATCGGCGATGTCCAGCTGCACGAAGGTAAAGCCCGGCTCGGTCGTCAACCCGGCCAGACGCGCCTGCTTGAGGCTCACGTCGTAGTAGTCGTTCAGATTGTCGACGCCAAGCACCTCATCGCCCCGCGCCAGCAGGTAGCGACACAGATGGTAGCCGATGAAGCCGGCCGCGCCGGTTACCAGAACCTTCATACGCGCCCTCACGCCGGCAGCCGCAGTGAATCGGCACGACCAATGGCGTAATACATCAGTCCGGCAGCCTTGACTGCCGCCGGCTCGAACAGATTACGCCCGTCGACAACCACCGGACTGCGCAACTGCGTCTTCAGCCATTGAAAATCCACTGCACGGAACTGTTTCCATTCGGTGCAGATCACCAGCGCATCCGCCCCCTGCACTGCGGCTTCGCGGCTGGAGACCAGCTGCAGATCCTCGCGTGCGCCATACAACCGGGCGGCCTCACTGCGTGCTTCAGGGTCGAATGCCTGCACCCGGGCGCCTGCGTCCCACAGGGCCTCCATCAGGCTTCGACTGGGAGCCTCGCGCATATCATCGGTATTGGGCTTGAAGGCCAGCCCCCAGAGCGCAATGGTCTTACCAGCCAGTTGACCGTCGAAGGCAGCCTCCAGCTTGCCGAACAGCACCTGCTTCTGCCGTCGGTTGACTGCCTCAACCGCCTGCAATAACTCGGCCTCGTAACCGACCTGCAATGCCGTACGTGCCAGCGCCTGGACATCCTTCGGAAAACAGGAGCCACCATAGCCACAGCCCGGATAGATGAAGTGAAAGCCGATCCGCGGATCCGAGCCGATGCCCAGCCTCACCTGCTCGATATCCGCGCCAAGACGCTCGGCCAGTTGCGCCAGCTCGTTCATAAAGCTGACCTTGGTGGCAAGCATGGCGTTGGCCGCATACTTGGTAAGCTCGGCAGAACGAACCCCCATGAACATCAGCTTGTCATGGTTGCGGTTGTAGGGCGCGTAGCACTCGCGCATGCGTGCCCGCACCAAATCGCTATCGGTACCGACGATGATGCGTGCCGCCTTGCTGAAATCCTCGATAGCGGCACCTTCCTTAAGAAATTCCGGGTTGGAACACACATCGAACGGCAGCTCCAGGCCGCGCTGCTCAAGAATGCCGGCGATAGTCTGACGAACCCGGTCAGCCGTGCCCACCGGAACGGTGGACTTGTTCACCACGACCTTGTAGCCATCCATATGGCTGGCGATGGTGCTCGCCACCGCCAGCACATGCTGCAAATCGGCGGAACCGTCCTCATCCGGCGGAGTGCCCACCGCAATGAACTGCAGCTCGGCAAAGGCCACGGCCTCGGCGGCATCGGCAGTGAAGGCCAGCCGCCCTTCGGCATGATTGCGCCGGACGATCACATCCAGCCCGGGCTCGAAAAACGGCACAATGCCTTGACGCAGCCTCGCTATGCGCTCCTGATCGATATCGACGCAAAGTACCTGATGACCCACATCAGCCAGGCACGCCCCTGCAACCAGCCCAACGTACCCTGTGCCAAACACCGTGATATTCATCAATCATTCCTTTGAGCCAGGCGTAACGACCAGCCCGTCAAGACAACATCCGCAGCCCAACTCATCCACGATAATCAGCATTGCCTACCCGACACCAGTCCAATCCCGACAAACAGCAGGTAGCAAAAGCCTTACGCCATAGAGCCGCGACCTCGCAGCCAGTTCAGTCAGCACCGAGCAACCCCGGTACAACACAGCTCTACTTAGCCATTCCTGGCAAAACGCTCAGCCACCTGCATATAGGCTTCGATAACCGTCCTCACATCGAAACGCAGCTCGGCAAGTCGACGCGAATGCCGGCCCATATCCTCAACCTGCCGAGCCGGCAATGCCAGAAAACTGCGCATTGCCTCATACAAGGCATCGGCCGAACGCGGCTCGATCCTGTAACCATTGAGCCCAGGCTCGACAACCTCGCGACAGCCAGGCTGCTCGGTGGTGATGACCGGCCTGCCACAGGCGATAGCCTCAATCAGTACCCGGGGCACTCCCTCCGGGTAATAGGAAGGCAACACGACACAATCGACCCGTTTCAGCAACCCCGGCATATCCTCAACCTGCCCCAGGTACTCACAACCTTCACGACTGGCAAAAGCCTCCAGCAACTCAGGCTCTATACAGCGCCCCGAGTCGTCCTGCTCCCCCGCCAGCAGATAACGCGCCCGAAAGCTCTCGCTCTGCTCCTGCTGCAAACGCTCGACCGCCGCCAGGTATTCCCCCACCCCTTTCTGTTTCAAGAGTCGGGCCGCCATCAGAAACACCCGCTCGCCTCGCGGCGTGAGTTCTTGTTGCGGCGGAGTAAATCGCTCCAGCTCTACCCCGGATCCTGGCAATAAAGTGCAACGTCGGGCATCCACCCAGTTACGACCGATCAGAGCGTCCATATTCTCCGGATTCTGAAAGAACACCCAGCGCGCCCGACGCATGAAAATCCCCATCGCCCGGCGATACAGCCGGCCTTTGAGTCCACGCAACTGGTCGGCCATACCCACGCCCGAAACATTAGGCACATAGGCAAGCCCCAGCACGCTGCAGGCGATGGCCGCATACAGATTGGACTTGGGATTGAAACTGAACACCAGTGCCGGACGCAGACGCCTTAGCACTCGCATCAGCGACAGCAGGGAGATGAGTTCGGCACGATAACTGATACTCGATGCCGCAAAGCGGAAACACTCCACCCGCCCACCCAACTGACGTAGTGCCTGAAGCGACTGGGCATCCGAACTCTCGGGAACAATGCAGCACACCGCATAACCGCGTTCACGCAGGGCCACGATGGTCGTGCTACGAAAATTCTTCAAATACCACGCGCTGTTGGCCAGCAACACGACTTCGTTCAAAACATCACCCACATCAACTACTGAAGGCGCCAACCGCCCCCCCCGATCCGGGTAGCGTTCGGCCAAGGCGCCGGAGTGCTGTCTCATCCCTGAAACTCCGTATGAATTCTTGTCGCTTGCCCTGCAGAGTGAAGCAATTATACGTACAAGCCAGAAGAAATTTCCGCCTTTGCTGAAGATTCATCCACTCAGCGCAGCAAACCAGTATCCCAGACATCGGCGGGCGCGCCCGCTCTCAGCGCACCACCTCCACCGGGCTCGACGCCTCACGATGACGGGCATAGAAAGCACTGGCGGAAGCCGCAATATCAGCTTTGAGAAAGCCATCCAGAGGCACCTCCAGAGCCATCAGACGGACATCCTCGTCCGATACCACAGCCAGCACATCCAGCGCACTGCTGAACCAACTTGCCACACAGGCCGGCGCCCGCTCCCCGAGCAGATACTCCAACTCATAGGGCCGCTCGAAACGCTTACAGCGGATCCCCAACTCCGACTCAATCCGCTGCAACTGTGCATCTGACTCAGCCCAGTGCCCGACATAGAGCAACGGCCCCGGCAGCAGACCGACCAGTCGCTGCAGCCAACCCTTATAAACCTCCCAGGACAGCTCGCCGCGATCGACAAACGGCGCACCGAGAAAGTGCGTGCCTTGGCGGGGCCCTTTGCTACGCATACGCCCTTTGAGCCAGGCATAGCTATTGGCTGTAGTAGCAAAGCCAGCCTTTGCGGCTGACTCGACAAAGGCGGTAAACGCCTCGGCACGGCGCAGCGGCGCTCGATAGTCGCCGTAAAAAGAACGGAAACAGCAGTCCTTTAGCAGAGCCAAGGCATTGCCGTGAAGGGAAAAGCCACCTCCATTCTGCCCTCCCCGGGCCGCCACCTGCTCATAGAACGACACAGTTCCTGTGCCGTCATCCAGGCAAGTCAGGCTGGCCTGCGCAAACAGACTGGCCAGATACAGATGCTCAGGCGTACGTGGATTACCGATGAACATATGCCGGCAAGCCGGATACTCCCGAGGCAGGCTCCGCAACCTCAGGCGGTTGCCCAACAACCCACGCAGAACACCCCATACGCCAAGCCGTGCGGAGACACGATTCAGCTCCAGCAGACGAATACGAGAGAAAGTGCTCTGTGCAATCTCCCGGGCACACAACCAGGTAAAACGGTGCCCCGGATGCTTGCAGACCACCCAAAGCTCTGCCTCGACCCCAACTGCCAGCAAAGCATGCCGAGCCTCAATGGCATTGAGCAGTTGCAAAGGCGTGGAAACGACGAAAACGCTCATTCCCTCCTTCATTGCGTTAACGCATCCCCATCGGGACAGTCCTTTTCACAGGCTGGCTCGGCATGCCGCAGCGCCTGCCGCATGCTCTCCTGCAAACCCGGATTACGCTTCAGCCAGGCGGCACGCTGGGTACGCAAGCGCGCCAGATGCAGCTCGATATTCTCTGCGCTCAGGCGCTGTCCGAAAGACCGGTATTTGCTCTCGGCGTCATACACGCGACGAATCAAGATATTCCCCAAACGCTCTTTGAAATGACTGGTATCCCAGTAGCTCTTCATCACCGGCCGACGCTCGTCCGCCGCCGGCAATGCCTCAACATGCAGAGGATGGTAGCCAGTAAAGTCCCACAGCGGAAACGCATCACGTCCGGCCTCGGCCGCCACCTCTTCGTTGATTCGTACCATCTCCCGCTTCCACTGCTCGAAGACATCCCAGCCAACCTGCATGTCCAACACCTCCCACAGACGCGGATGACTGGGAGAAAAGAACAGAATGAACTCATGCCCTTCGCGATGCGCCGTCAATAGCACCTCGCGGAACACTCTTAAGTTCTCGGCTCCCAGCTCGTAAGCGGAGTAAGTGTCATCATGGTATTGCTGCTCGGCACGTAGAAACTGCTGCAGTGGCTGTCGTTTACTAACCTGGTAATAGGCCGGATTGGTCATGCCACGATCCGTAAAGAAATTCGGCCGCTTCGATTGGTAGAGATGCTGCAGGGCAGCCCGAGTGGTGTGCCAGGAAAAGGCAATGCGCAGCTTCTCCCACAGAGGCTGGCCGCGGCATTCGCTGTCACGCAGCAAGCCAGGCCGATAGCTACGATTGAAGGCATCGTGCTTCGCCGCAAACATACCGAAATCAACTCCCCAGAGCACCGCCTTCAGGCGCCCTGCACAACGTGCGTGGTGATAGTAGGCCTGAGCCTCCTGCAACCGCTGAACGGCCTGAGCCGCGTTATAGGGACTGTCATAACGCTTTAGGAATTCCGGGTGCAGCGGATTGATGCCGTCACGGGCACGACTCCAACCCAACACCAAAAAATCCGGGCGAAAGTATTCGATCTGCGCGGCCTTGTGCATGCGCTCGTTACGACCTATGGCATAACGCTGTAATTGTAGGTGCGCTTCATCCTGTCGGGAAAAGACCAAAAAGGGATCGACCAGGAAATTGAAAAGCCCCATCAGCAGCAGCGACCCCACCGCCACCGACAAGGTCAGCATCACCTTACGCATGATCCGCCGTCAGAAGTTGAAGTAGATGAACTCGGAATAGCTGGACAGCTGACTTACCGAAAGCGCCAGCGCCAGTCCGGCCAGCCAGGCATGACGCGTCTGCATGCGCCATCCGTGGAGATAGCAGGTTGAGTTGCGCAGGCACAATACGGCCAGTAGCGCCAGGCCGATCCACAGCCCTGTCTCGAAGTGCACATAGTATCGCGTAAGCCCTACCAGCACCGAGCGCGGCCAAGCCGGAAGCTCTGCCAGTTGCCAGCCACCCAGCCCCAGCATGCCCCGGTAAATATTCCAGGCACTGGTCAGATCCGGCGCGCGGAACAGCACCCAGGTGACGTTTACGAAATTGAATGTCAGCAGCCAGCCCAGCCAGTCGGGCATTACACCACCCAGGCGCTGCCAGATCCGGTGAACCACCAGTGCTGCGCCGTGCAAGCCCCCCCAGAACACGAACATCCAGCTTGCCCCATGCCACAGGCCACCCAGCAGAAAAGTCACGAACAGATTGGCATACATCCGCCCGCGCCCGCGCCGGTTGCCGCCCAACGGGACATAGAGGTAATCGCGCAGAAAGCGACTCAGAGTAATGTGCCAGCGACGCCAGAAGTCCTGAATACTCAGCGCCTTGTATGGCGAATTGAAATTGATGGGCAAGCGGATGTTGAACAACAAAGCAGCGCCGATGGCCATATCGGTGTAGCCGCTGAAATCGAAATACAACTGGAAGGTATAAGACAGGCTGGTCGCCCAGGCCTGCGCGAAACCAAGTGCCTCGCCCTCATCAAAGCCCGGAGTTGCCCATTGGGCAAAGGTGTCGGCTATTACCACCTTTTTGAACAGTCCCATACTGAAAATAAACAGCCCCAGCGCCACATTTCGATAGCGCCGCACGGCATTCCAGCGTGAGGCAAACTGGGGAATCATTTCCCGGTGATGCACGATGGGGCCGGCAATCAGTTGGGGAAAGAAGGTGACGAACAGCGCATAACCGAGAAAGTCCGACTCCTTCGTCTCGCGCCGGTAGCAATCCACCAGATAGGCGATCTGCTGGAAGGTAAAGAAGCTGATCGCCAGTGGCAGCGCAATGCCGGTCAAACCCAACTGCAAATCCAGCAATACATTGAAAGTGCCGAGGAAGAAATCCACGTATTTGAAGTAACCCAGCAAGGCCAGATTGCCCGCCACGCCCAGCGCCAGCAAGGTTTTGCGCCGAATATGCCGTGGCCCGGGCTCGTCGCCCGGTTTCGCCAACTCTGCGCCCAGAGCGAAATTGCACAGCATGGAGCCAAGAATCAGCGGCAAATAGTTGATATTCCACCAGCTGTAGAAGAACAGGCTGGCCAATACCAGCCATACCCGGGCTGCCTGCAACAGACGCCGCCCGGTCAGAAAGAAATAAACCAGGAAGGTGATTGGCAGAAAAGCAAAAATAAACTCGTAGGAGCTAAACAGCATAATCAGCCAGCATTGATACCTCAAAAAAACTCAGGAAGCCAATCCTGAGACCCTCCAATAAAGCAATGAAACCTGTCCAGGCAGATCAAATAAAAACCTGCCAAGCTCAGTCTAAAACTTCAAACCCTGCGACTTCAGGTTAGCAAGAATAAAAGCGGCCCCCTCATAGGTAAGATGACCACGATCATAATGTGTCGGAACGCCATCCAATGTTTTAACCACGCAGGAGCCACTAGAACAAAGAGCCCTAAATACCGAGAAAAATTCAACACCTAATCCCTTTGAAATATTCTCGATAGATTTATCTATAGATTCAACCCGACGATAAATACTTGCCTCCTTCACAAGCCGACCAGAGTCACCTCTCATATATGACTTCGCCAACAGCTCTGGCAACGGCGCCAAATATCTTATTCCAGGCCCAAAAACCAAGACCCGCTTAACTCTCTTAGAAGCCGTCTCTAAAGTTGCCCTCAGCTTTTTCAAGTCCTTACTTGACCAATTCCCTGAAAAAACAACCGCATCAACTTCATTTTTTTTCAAAAAATCATTTACAGCAAAATTAGTGAAATACTGACAATTCGTCCCTTTCTCCCGAGGCAATACGGGCGAGCAGGCTGCTGTAGTAACTTGTAAAAAATTCACATATGGATACGCCTCACGAATAGCTTTTGAGAAATGCATCATATGGCTATCTCCCAAAAGCAAAACATTAGGCTTATCCTTACTTAGAGCAAGACAGTCTTTTTTGGAAAACCGATCCTTTGGAGTTCTCCTTCCATTCCAGCAAGCCTCACCATTCTGTTCGACCAATGTCCGCTGAGCATACGCCTCCAACATCCTCGCCTCTGAAGGCAAACGCTCGGGCAGCCCCTTCAAACCAAGCACCGCAACACCCAGAGCTGCCACACTGCACATTACCGCAGCGCCAACGGATACATTGAAGACCCGTCCTTTTCTCTGCTTGCGGAAGGGCTGCTCAACAAAACGCCAGCACAGATAGGCCAGTACAAAGCACAGCACCACCAGTACCAGAGCCTCGCTCAAGCCGGGCATTCTCCCCGTGCCATAGTGCCGGTAGAGCACCACCAGCGGCCAGTGCACCAGATAAAGTGAGAAGGAAATCTTGCCGATAAACACCATAGGGGCCAGGGAGAGCCCCCGGGCCATCCAGGTATTGTCCGACTTCGGCCACAGCAGCAACGCCGCACCCAGACAGGGATACAGCGCATTCAGCCCAGGGAAGGTCATCTTGGTATTGAGCAGAAACACCGAACCCAACACCAGCGCCATACCCGCCAGCGCCATCAGCTCGGCAACAAGACGCCTGCCGATGACCGGGGCATATACCAGCAGACCACCCAGCGCCAGCTCCCAGGCCCGGGCATGGATCATATAGAAGCCGGTCTTGCTGTCCCGGCTGACCACCCAGACCGCCATGGCAAAGCCCACGACGACCGCCGCCAGCAGAAAGGCCGGCAGCGCCTTGGAAGAACGGCCAAACAGTTTGTGCACCAGCAGAATCAGAATCGGCCAGAACAGGTAGAACTGCTCCTCCACCGCCAGCGACCACATATGCAGTAGCGGCTGCATTTCCGCTGCAGCATCGAAGTAGTCGGTATTCCACAGAAAGTAGAAGTTCGCTACACCCAATGCGGCATAAGCCGAGGTCTCTCCGAGCACAGCAAAGTTGCCGGGCAGCAGAATAAAGTACCCGGCCACCAGCGTCAGAAAAATCGTAGCCAGAGCCGCCGGCAGAATACGCCGCACCCGGCGATCATAGAAATCAAGGAAGGAAAAGCGCCCCTCGGACACCTCCCGGACGATGATGCCGGTAATCAGATAGCCGGAGATAACGAAGAATACGTCAACCCCGACAAACCCCCCGCTCATCAGGGGAAGTAACTGGTAGTGATAGAGAATCACCGCAATAACGGATATCGCACGCAGACCATCAATATCGCTGCGCCACTTCAGAGTTGCCATACTTCCCCTAGCAAGTTAGTGCTTAATAAGAAACTTTTTGCGGATAGCCTTTAATGGCCAGGCAGTCCATATGCCCCTGGACAAAGCCATAGCCATTGGCCGTAGCCCATTTTACCCAGGCCGCCCAGTCATCCCGTGACAGATTGAACGACTCGAAATTGATAATGGTCGGCCGAAAACTCCCCAGCGTTTCCAGCACCTTCCAGTCGTAGCCCTCGCAATCGATCTGTAGCAGATCCACATGACTGTAGCCATGCTCGACCAGCAGACTGTCCAACCGCGAGGCCGGCACTTGCGTTGCCACTACGGCAGTCTCGGCACCGGCCTCATCCAGCGCCAGCCGATCACGTACCTTTTCCAGCACATAGGCCGAGTTGAATGAGGCAATTGCCGACGGATGACGCCCAACCCGCTCGATATACTGCTCGTGCAGATCCTCCCGCAGGGTATGCAGTGTCAACTGATCGCCTTCTGCCGCAACAGCCTGGTTAAGGATACGCAAATCTCCAGTAAACGCCGAGTAGTTGCTGCGCAGCTTGTCCAGCAACATGGCCTGCGGCTCGATCAGCAGAACCCGCTCGGCATAGGCCATGATCAGATGGTGAACCGGATCCCCGGTCACACCATCATTGGCCCCAACCTGAACCACCGACAGACCTCGACCGTTCAGCGCTGCAGCCAGAGTCGCCACTGCCAGATCCAGAGCAGGAGGCTGAAATGCCCGATAGGCCCACTTGCGCAAACGCCCAGCCAGGCGTTCAACTTCCGCTTGGCTAGTCCTATGCTGCTCCAGCTCCTCGGCAGGTATTGCCTGACCTGCCAAAACCTTGAGTGCCAGACGGGCCTTCATTTTTACCTTCATCTCTACCTCCACAATCAATACCTCATCTGTAGCGCAGAGAAACCGGAAAGTAAGCCACCCACCTCATGATGAGCCGACAGCGAAGCCAACACCGACCGCGCCTGCGCACCCAGTATCGGAGTGGCCAACGCGGTAGCGGGTTCCCACCATTCAAAGGATTCATAGCCCCAGCGATTGGCCACCGGCAGCGAATCCGGCAGCTTCAGTTCGTAGGCATAAACCAGTTGCACCGAGGATTTTCCATTGCTGGTAATAACCTCGCGAACGTTATGTCCGACCTGCACACAGCGCCCCACAGGCATTTCATGCCCAAGCAGAGTACTGGCAATACGCCGGGCCGCATCATCCAGGCTCTCGTTCTTCAGCCAGAAATCCATGGGCAATGCCAGCCGGCGCACCTTGTCTTCTTCCAGTGCATGGCCCAGCAGCACCCGGCCGCGGGCAGCGATGCGAAGCTCGACCATAATCACCGGCAGGCTGCGCGCGAACTGCTGCAAAACTTCCGCACGAGGCCTAACAACTTTGGGGCGAGGCTGCGGATACAGCGCATCGGTCGGTGGGAACAGTGCCATATCGGCAACAAACAATGCCGGCTGCTCCGAGGGTAACGCCACCTCGGCTACAACCGGTTTGCCATCAGGAATCTCCCGCACACTGACCTTGTCGCCGCCCTCATGCCGGCGATAGAACAGCTCCGCAGCCTCCAGAATCTTGCCCTGGCGCTGCTTGTCCTCGGCCAGTTTGACCTTGGGCAAACGGTAAGCCACCAGTTCGAGATTGGGGACGCCGCAGTTGCCCAGGTTGTCCAGCGCCGAACAGAACCAACTGGCCACAACCTGCGGACGTTTGCGCATCATGCACAACTCGATTTCATACGGAAGCTGCTGACGAACCACGGGAATATTCAACTGCTGCGCAAGTTTCTTGCCCCAGTCGTTACTCTCACGTGGATGCAAGATATAAACGAAACGTTTCCCGTCGTAATGAGCTATCAGATTCTTCAGCCAACGAATATAGGCTGCTTCCGGTACTCCATCACGCTCCACCAGCGGAGCACCAAGAAAGTGAACAAGGCTTTCGTCTGTTTCGCTATTGCGTAAACGCTCACGAAACCACATCTGTTCATTACGTACCCATCGGGCTGGCGCAAGAGGCCAGATCTCATATACAGAAAAAAACACTTGCTGCCTAGGAACCTGCGGAGAAACTCGTAAGAGTTTGCGTGTAACAAATGCACTGACTCGCGGCCTGACAGTCGTTTGAGAGAATCGCATTAAGCGGCGATAGAGCGGCCTTACTCCAGGCAAGCGCTTAAGCATTTTTTTAACCAGCGACGACATGATTAGCTCGATCCTTTCTTGACTTTATCAAACCGGCCTTTTCTATTATTCGTCCCGGCCCTCTTCGTCACTACCGCTTTACGTTTCAGCTGTGTAGTCTTTCGAGCCATCCCTGGACGCCCTTTAGGTGCAGCCTTAGCCCCCTTACCTGAGCCAGTTCTCTTAACTACTCCTGTTGTCGCATTCTTACCGACAGATTTATTAGAAATCGTTGACCTCTTGGCAACTCCAGACCTACCTGGCGATACTACTTTTTTGGAAACTCCGACTTTCTTAGAAGCCACTGAACCTTTCGCAGAAACCGAATCTTTCTTCTTACCCCCTCTGACAGCCTTAACTTTCCCCGCCACCGATTTGGCACTTTTTCTTTTTGCCCCGACCGCAGAAATAGTTTTAGAAGTCGAGACAGCTTTCTTTTTAGCAGGAGGCAGCACTGAATCCAGTGCAAGAGCGTAAGACAAGGTACCATCGTCCAGCCATACAATCTCGCGCGCACTTAGCCAGTTAGCGATAATACGATTTGCAATCATTCGATTGAAACTTACAAAAACTCGCGACACTCCTTTTGCTTTCGCCAGTTGCTTTTGCCAACCACGATAATACTTGTATATAGCCAGCTGAAACTTAAAAAAAGAAAAAATCCCCCTCCCCTCTACCGGCAAATCCCCTACCCAGATCACACGCCCCCAAGGTGCAAGATCAATAACTGGCTTAATACTGTTAGGCGGTGCCGCCGGAACAGTTTTTACAACTAACCAAGCACTCGCAGGATCGATATTGAAGGCGACACAAGCATCCATCGCATTCATAATATGCAATGACGTATTGCAAATAAAAACCGTCGAAGGTGAAGTGTCATCCATGGACTGACACCTCCTCCTGAAGAGCCTCTACCACAACTTCCTTTAATTGCGCACGATATGCTACCGCAAGGCGCCTGCCAATGTTTCGCTCATTTTGCTCAGGATCAAGCCGATATGACGGAAGGCTCGGATTTATATAAGCATCAAGATGACCAATAAAAGTCATATGCGCAAGACAGCCCAAATAACGGCGAATATCCGCATTGTCATGCACAACGCCAGAAGCAATCTTGCTAAGCGCATCCTTGGCATCCTGTCGCGAACGCACCTTATAAATACCCGGTGCATCCTGATACAGGATATGTCCCAGTACCAGCGCCGGCTTACGCCACAGCCATGCCTCCCAAGCAGCGGCACCAGTCAAGGTAGCAACGGCAAGAGCCCCCTTCTGCAAATCGCTTGAGGAAACACCTTGCTCAACTAGAACTACATTGGAGTTTTTGACCAGCTCGTGATACCAGCCCGCCGGACGAGCCTCCATTTTTTGTAATGGGTGTTCCTTGACAACCAACTTCCAATCAGCCGGAAGAGCTTCCGCCAGCATCCTTACCGCTCTCAGTTGATCAGAAAACAACCCACCTAACGGACATGAACTGGCTTCAGGCTGCATATGCAGCGGAAAATATAGATACTTTCCAGTAGGTACTTTATTGGTAGACAGCTTTTTATAATCTTGGCGATTGTTCTCAGCTCGGCGTCGCCAGGCTTGATGCTGACGGAATACTCCCAAATCACCAGTCAAAAAAGCTTTAGCCCAGGCCCGTAAACCAGTCAACCATTTAGGCTGATGCAAAAATTGCGCAGGAGGGTCCATCATCATAGAAGCCAAGGTTTCCCTTGACAAATCACCCAGGCTTTTGCCTCCCAACACCACTTCGTTATATATCAGCTCCAGATCATCAGGTAACGGCTGATTAATAAGCCCTTCATCGATATCGCCTGCCCGAACAACAGTACCATCTTCGAGATAAACAGCACCATGATCAAATAAATCAACTGGAATATAGAGACGCGCAAATACACCAGGAACTATCGGAAGACGATAGGGAAATACCGTCGGCATTCCATTGCGACGACATATCTCATAGCAGATATAGTCATCCACAAAATGTGGCGCATTTGAGTTGACCCAACCAACCAAATTTCGCCCACGGACAAGATCAGCCCAAAATGCAATCTTGTTACGAATAACTGTACGCCGCAAATCACAGCTTTCGATGCTTCCAGCATCAACCTCCGCTTTTACTTGACCGTTATTACGGCCCAGCATCTCACTTGCCAGAACCTCAACATCGCTGTACTTAACCAATTCGTCCACTCCCAGACTTGCCGCAGAGTGACTACTTCCCTGAAACATCATAACCTGATGAATGGGATAAATTTTATCCACACCAACATAAGAGGAGGCAGAGCGACTAATCAAAAGAATCTCCCGCCCAACCTCATCCAGAAAAGTTTTCAAAACTAGCGGCCCTTCCTTTCCTCCAGTAAACGGCGACAACCGCTTACTGGAGAAGGGAAAGCCAAACACAGCAATACGCGGAGTTTCTTCCTTTGAAACAAAAAGCTCAGATGACATACCTCCCCCCTTAAAAACCGTACAGCTTATTATTAATTAACTTTCCATGTCAGACTCAAGGTAACTTTTGCCTTCTTTTGGCCTTCCTTGAGCACGCGCTTGTAACGGGCAGTAACGGGAGCTACATCTTTTTTTCTATAAAGTACATGCATACTTTCCTGATCTTTGCTGCGTTCCTTGCGCTTGTAGCCGGCCTGCTTGAGGATCGTGGCAACGCTCTTGTCGATTTCAGCCGGTTTGAAATCATTGAATACAATGGAGATACGGCGGTACTTGCCACGCTCGTTGGTCACTTCACGGTCACTGACCTTGCGACCGGCCAGTTCCAGGCCAGTATTGTCCGGCAGATAGATGACATTGGCCTTGGCAGTCGCCTGTGCCTCTTTGGGAGCCTGGGTGGTTTTCGGGGCTTCTGTCGTAGCGTTGTCACAGCCTGCCAGCAGGGCTGCCATCAACATAAGCGGCAAAATTCTCATGAGGTTCTCCTTAAGTTTTCAAGAGTTATTTGTTTTGGTTATTCACACATTCATCGCTGACGAAATTGTCAGTCAATGATGATCTGATCCAGCCACTGCACTACTTGCAGCTGGTTTTCCCGGCAATAGGCCGGCCAGTCCTTGAATTCACTGAAACCGGACACGAATACGAAATCCATGCCGAACTGGCTGGCTACCACGTGGTCGTAACGGGCGTCGCCAACAAACAGCCGCTTACCCGGCAGCTCGCCTGCAACATCCAGCCGGCGCACCAATTCGAGCTTGTCCACCGGGTTGCCGTAAATGCCGTGGAAAAAGCCGGCCAGTCCTTTCAGCTCCAGCACCCAGCGCACTTCTGCCTCGGCCCCACCGGATACCACGAAGCGTTTGCTACCTTCCGGCAGGCTGCGCAGCAGTTCCACTACACCGGGCGCAACGGCACAGTTGGCCAGGCCGTCACGTACCTGCTCGGCGTAGGCGTTGAGTGCCTGCTGGTAGTCCTCCTCCGGCAGTTGCGCATGACCAAGGATTTCGAGAAAAAACAGGCGAAATTTTTCCTGCCTTGAAATACCACCGTTGGCCTTGTGATAACTCAAAAGCTTCTGCGCTGCCGCCTCACCATAAGGCAGGGCGGCGGCGTAGAAGGCATCGGTCTTGATCCGGTTGGAGTCGATCAGTACACCGTCACAGTCGAATACGAAGGTGTCATAGGCACTGATGGGCTGGGACAGCCGCTGCATCATTGCTTCTCCAGGGCAGCGACCACACGGGCAACATCTTCCGGGGCATCCACGGCAATGGAGCTGCCGGAGACTTCGACCATGCGCACTTCATAGCCCAGCTCCAGGAAGCGGAGGATCTCGATATCCTCCAGTTGCTCCAGCGGCGTCTTGCTGGTGCAGGCAGCATAGGCCTGCAGCGCTTCCGGCGGGAAGGCGTAGATGCACACCTGCTTGTCCGCACGAACGAATTCGGCACTCTTGGTGCCCGGAATCGGTGCACGGCTCATGTACAGCAGGCGACCGTCAGGACGCATGACCACCTTCGGCACATTGCGGCTCAGGTAGTCCTGCTCTTCCTTGATGGCACAGTAGGCGTTGAGTACCTGCCCAGGATGCTCGACAGCCAGATCGATCACGCGCTGGATGTCTTCAGGCTGGATCATCGGCTCGTCACCCTGGACGTTGATATAGATGTCGGCCTTGAGCTGCTGGGCAGCTGCGGCCAGACGGTCGGTGCCGGTCAGGCAGGTGTCAGGGGTCATGACCCAGCGCGCGCCAATGGCCTGACAGTGATCTGCAATACGCTGGTCGTCGGTCGCCACCACGACGCCCTCCTCCCCCAGCACCGGTACACAACGCTCCCATACGCGCTGCAACAGCGTTTTGCCGGCGATATCCACCAGTGGCTTGCCCGGATAGCGGCTGGATGCATAGCGGGCGGGAATGATGATCAGTGCTTTCATTTAAACCTCAAGTGCGTAAGGCGAAGTTTCAGGCAGAGAGAGAGTGGTCGGCGTGATGGCCACCAGCGGAACACTCTGCGGGGCCGACCGGTATAGGCTCAGGGCCTGTTCCATCTGGTTGTGACGCGGATCGCCATGCAGGTAGCCGTCGAAACCAGCCATCAGTACGCGGCGGGCACCGCCTGCGCTGCACAGGGCCAGACCATAGACAGCAGACAGAGCTGCAGGCAGCTCGGCACCGGTGCTGTGGATGGCCAGGTGTTCGGGTTTGATCTGGATGCCGTAATCCAGCAGCGTCCAGTGTTGCCATACCGCCTTGCTTTCCTCGTCCAGCACGCCGGCAGGCACCACCAGTTGGCCGTGATTCTCGGCGTAGAATTCGCGATCCAGCAGCAGGCGCTGACGGTTGCAGGCCACCCAGGCGTTGATCACGTGTGACGGGAACCAGGGGTTACTGTTGACGCACATGACGAACGGTTTGTGCCGCTTGACATAATGCAGCAGGCCTTCGAGGTGCTGCTTGACCCCCTCACCCGGGCCGATCAGCAGCACGTCCTTGCCATCCAGCCAGCTCGATGCATCCCAGCTGCCCTTGCTGATCAGGCACTCGTCCTGCATGGCATCGAGCAGACGATCACGGGAGAAGCCTTTGGCACCCGACTCACCAAGACGACGCAGCGCGGTGATGATGGCGGACGGCTTGTAACGCTCATCGGAGAGCATTTCCTGAACGTAGGTCGGGTGCACGCCATACATGGCCGAGAGGTGATAGTAGAGGTTTGCACCCCAGCCATAGGCTTTCTGCATGGGCTGGAATTCCTCGACCACCAGATTGAGCAGACCATCGAGCTTACCGCTGTACAGGCCTCGCTGGCTCAGTTCCAGCAGCAGGTACTCCAGGCGCACGTTGCCGGCACCACGGCCCATGCCCAAAACGGTAGCGTCAATCCAGGTCACACCCGCCTCAATGGCCGCCAGTACGTTAACCAGGGCCAGTCCCATGTTGTCGTGGGAGTGGAAGCCCATCGGGCCGCTCCAGCCTTCACGCATGGCACTGACGGTAAAGCGGATGTCATCCGGCGACATGTTGCCCAGCGAGTCGGCAAAATACAGAACATCCAGCGGCCATTCGGATACCAGAGCCGACTTTTCAGCCAGCTCCTCACGAGAGCGGCCACTGGACTGCATGAAATTGAAACCGACCTTGTAGCCCAGCTCAGCCAGGGCTACAACAGCCTCTCGACTGGCCTCAATCTCGGAGAAGTGAGCCGCCACACGCACCAACTCCACAGGCGATTCGTCGGCGTGGGAAAACAGGCGGTTGACCATTTCTACGGGGTTACCGCCCTGCAGCAGATCCTTGGCGTTGCACATCACGCCAACACGCATACCATCAGGGATACCCACGTGGCGCAGCCAGTCATCAACGGTGAACGCATAGGGCCCTGCGTACGCCGAGGAGGCAAGCGCGCGCAGGCCCAGTTCCACGTAGTCGACACCGGCTTCCTTCATCACATCCAGGTAGCGGCGTACCAGCGGGGTGGGAAAATCCCAATTGTTGTAGTAGCCCCCATCACGCAAGGTACAGTCCAAAATGGTCAGCGGTGATGCGCCTGCGGCGCTCGCAGCAGCCAATAGGGCCTCCTGGCTATTCGGTTGCTCAATGGACATGCTCACTCCTCCTCAAATAGTTCTTCCTGCCCCTTGACACGCTGCTCCAGCAGTCGTTTTTCAAGCCGTTTTTTAAGGGCAGTTATGGTCTTCCAGTTGTCTTGCACCCAGCCATACGAACCGAGGGCAACAACGGCACCATCGGCTCCCACCACTGCAGCAAAGGATGTGTTTTGGCCTGCATGCAGGCTTTTCGTTCTTTCCGTGCATAACAGCACCTTTCGCTCGGAAAAGCGCTCTCGCATGGAGGCAAATGCTGCCCCCATTCCAGGTGCATCCAAGTTGATCAGCACCAGTTTCCTTTCTGTGAGCAAAGCCTGGGCCAGAAGAATACGCGCACGCCATTCCTCGATGGCTGTTCTGCTCAGGCCGACTCTATCCATCTCCTTATCACTGCCCAATGCCATTGCATATTGCTTATCTGACAGCTTCGCCATCTCTGTCAGAAATGCCACATCTACCGAAGGGTCAGGCTTGGATGCGTCATCCATCCAACCAGCCACAAGAACCAACGATTCAAAGAAAGCGTGCAGTTGAGCATGACTTTTCATGCCAAGCGCACGTCCCGGTAATTCGACAGTGAATCTTGAAAAATGACACGGCAGATGCAAAAGCATAGGCCGCCCGGGCACCCATGCGACCTTCCTGCGCTGCTCCACCAAACTCTGCCGGCGAGCCCGAAGAGCCAGACCGTCTGGCTCGGTAGACAATACTGGAGCATCCAACGCCGCGAAATACTGGGTTAAACGGTACAGCGACGGATAGAAGCGCGAAACACTGGTGAATGCCTGATTGATCTGACGTATTGCCAGCATGACAAAACGCAAAACAATCAGATAACTCAAGACAAGCAGCCAGGGGATTTCGCCGATACGGGAAAAGTGGCTCAAGCCCAGTGCAAGCACGCATACAGCCAGCACCATAAGTAGTCGACTGGTTAGCTCGGACTGGGTCACAGCAACGAAGCGATCCCGATGAGCCTCGACCACCGCCTGGAAATTGCTATAGCCCTCGCCGTCCAGGGGAAAGCGGTTTTCCTGCCAGCTGCTCTGGCGCGCCTGCAGCTCCACTCCGCGCAAAGTGTCGGTACGCGCCGGCCCGGTCATCTCTTCAAAACGCCGGCTTGCCCTCACCGCTTTCTGGTTGATCACGTAGTAGAAAGGCAGCATCAGGCCCGCCATGCCTGCCACTGCCAGGGTGGCGGCCCAGTGCAGGTAGAACAGCAGCGCTCCTCCAACGAGCAGCACCAGGCTGGCGAGTTTGGCATCGATCATCCGCCGCAGTGCCATGCCGGCATTGCGCGAATCACTCCCCATCAGTCGCGCCAGTTCACTGCGCAAACGACTGTCACTGGTATAGGTGCTGGAGGAAGTGCCAAACACCCCGTAACCACCGGCCACCTCGGAAGCGCAGGCCAGACTCAGACGCGCCGCCAACAGAACAGCGCCCTTGCGGGAACGATAGAGAAACAGCACGCCGAGGGTCATGACCAGGACGATCAACGCCACCATGCTGGCGAGGAACTCCGGCTCACGCAGCGGCAGCTCGACACCCCAGATGGCAGAGTCCTGCTTGCCTTCCATCTTGCGCACCAAAGTCACTAGCAACAGGATGGCAACTGCACTGACAGCCAGGCCGAACCATTGGCCCACCAATACCAGCAGCAGCTGGGCCCGGGAATGCCGCCAAACCCTGCCGACCAGCCAGCGGATGGCCGAGGAGTAGCGCTCGAACTGACGCAAGAAAGAAGGCACTGGCATCAACCCCGAGGCTGTTGAAAATACTGCATCGCTGGAGCGACTGACAGAACCGTCATATGGGCAGATGCAAAGCCGGTCGGAGCACTCTCCAAACCTGATGTTTGGCTCTTATTCATGGACAGCTGACTCAGGAATTTTGATCGCAACACTGCGCCCCGCCTTTCGGTAGAGTTCGCCCAGTTGATTCGCCAGCGCCTGTTTGGCACCTGCATCACCGTGCACCACTCTCACCTCCTGCGGCCAGTGGCGCATCCGCGCGACAAATCCGAGCAGGCCTTTTTGATCTGCGTGAGCTGAATAGCCACCTATGGTATGGATCTGCGCACGAATCTCATAGCGCTGTCCATCCAGCAGCACATACCCCCCTTGCGGCCCAAAACGCTGTATCTGCCGACCGGGTGAGCCTTCGGCCTGGTAGCCGACAAAAAGAACATCATGGCGCTCGTCCCCGAGCATTGCCTTCAGGTAATTAATAATACGCCCGCTGGAACACATACCGTTGCCAGCAATGACAATGGCAGGCTGTGCAGTATGCGTCAGGCGGTTAACCATGGCTTCATGTGCAGCATGGCTGTCGACGCTTAGCAGGTTTGCAAATGCCAGTGGATTGCGCCCTTTCTTGAGGCGCTCTCGGGCTTCGGCATCCCAAAACTGGTCAAGCTCCCGGTAGACCCGGGTAAAACGGCTGGCCAGGGGTGAGTCGAGGATAATCGGCAGATTCGCCCAGTCCATTCCGGAGCCTGATGCTTTCTGCCGACGCTGATGAATGATGCCTTCCAGCTCGTACAGCAGCTCCTGCGTACGGCCAATACTGAAGGCCGGGATCAGTACCGTTCCACGGTTGCTCAGAGCATGCTCCAGCACTTTTTCCAAACGCTGACGACGCGTGCGCCGGTCTTCATGCTGGCAGTCTCCGTAGGTACTTTCGATCACCAGAACATCGGCTTTATAGGGAGATTTTGGGGCCGGCAAAATCGGCGCGTACGGAGCTCCGAGATCACCAGAAAACACCAGACGCTTCTTTTCGCCCGAGGTCGGATAGTGCAGATCCAGCTCAATATAGGCCGATCCCAGGATATGTCCAGCGCGCTGTAGGCGCACACGACTTTTCAACTGCGCACTGTCAGTGAGGGTGAACCATTGCTTGTACGGAATGGCAACAAGACGCTCTTCGATAAGCCGAAGATAGCGCTCGACCTGCTTCTGGTCGCGGCTAAAACCAAGCTTGAAGGCATCCTCAAGGACAATGGGCAGCAATCGGGCCGAGGGCTCGCTGCAGAGAATCGGACCGGCATACCCGGCCGCCAACAGATAGGGGATGCGCCCAACATGGTCGATATGCACATGCGTCAAGATCAGCGCCTTGATGTCCTTCAAAGGAAAGTCAATGGCGAGCCGCCCTGCTGCTGCCTGACCATCTGGAGAGGTTTCCGCTCCCTGAAACAGGCCACAATCAATCAGCACCGCATGGGCATCATCCATCTGCACCTGGTGACATGAGCCGGTTACACCGTTAACGGCACCATGATGAATGAGCGTCGGGTAACGCAAAAGTCAATCCTTTAACAAAAACGAGCTCCAATGGGACTCCGCCCAGGAGGCGCAAATTATGGCTCAGCCCGCGTAAACAGGGTAATAAAATGCGTAATCCAGATCCTGAAAACGCAAGACGCGGCACATTTTGCCAATTTCTCATTTTTTGGCAAGCAGAACGAAAGTATGAAACAGGGGTCACACCCCTTCCCTTACAGCTCAGGTCAGGCTTTTCTCGTCCTCATTAACCCGATCACGCAGCTCCTTGCCAGGCTTAAAATGCGGCACGAATTTTCCATCCAGGTGTACCGACTGCCCCGTTTTCGGGTTACGTCCGATCCGTGGCGCACGATAGTGCAGCGAAAAACTGCCAAAGCCACGAATCTCGATGCGATCGCCAGTCGCCAGTGCCTGGGACATTTGCTCCAGCATGGTCTTGATAGCCAGTTCGACATCCTTGGAGGATAACTGACCCTGTTGGCTGACAATTCTCTCGATCAACTCCGACTTGGTCATAGTTTTCCCTTCTTTTTCAAGCGGCTAGAAGATTCGACGGTTCGGTTGTAGCACGCTGATCAGCATTTGAACAGTCTAAAAAACAAGGTCTTAGCTCTTTCGGGAATTAACCAGGCCAAATCAGCATCAACAATCATGCCAGCAAGGCCATCAGCAACGCAGGAATTCCTCCCAAGGACGCCCCATCAAGACGCCAAATCAAAGCCGAAAAGTCGCCGCCTCGCTACCAACTGCAAAGAAGCCCCGGGACAAACTGAGCAAGGCGCATTTCATTGGCCGCAAGGGGTGACATCCGCAGGCGCACAAGCTTGATCAAACCCACGCAGAAACGAAAAAGGGCGACCCGAGGGTCGCCCTTTTTGCAAATGGCCAGCAGAACTTAGTTCTGGCTTTCCATCTGAGCACGGATCAGATCACCAATGGTGGTCGGGCCAGTGCTTTCTACTTCCTGCTTGCGCAGTTCCTTCATTGCGTCCTTCTCGTCCTCAACGTCTTTCGACTTGATGGACAGGCTGATGACGCGGGACTTGCGGTCAACGCTGATGATCTTGGCTTCGACTTCGTCGCCTTCCTTCAGCACGTTACGGGCGTCTTCAACGCGGTCGCGGCTGATTTCGGAAGCCTTCAGGGTCGCTTCGATGTCGTTGCCCAGGTCGATGATGGCACCCTTGGCGTCAACTTCTTTCACGGTGCCACGCACGATGGTGCCCTTGTCGTTCAGCGACACGTAGTTGCTGAACGGATCATCTTCCAGTTGCTTGATGCCCAGGGAGATGCGCTCGCGCTCCGGATCAACCGACAGGATAACGGTTTCCAGCTCGTCACCCTTCTTGAAGCGGCGAACAGCTTCTTCACCCGGCTCGTTCCAGGAGATGTCGGACAGATGAACCAGACCGTCGATGCCACCTTCCAGGCCGATGAAGATACCGAAATCGGTGATCGACTTGATGGTACCGGAGATGCGGTCGCCCTTGTTGAACTGGCCGGAGAAGTCTTCCCACGGGTTGGTCTTGCACTGCTTGATACCCAGGGAGATACGGCGACGCTCTTCGTCGATGTCCAGAACCATGACTTCCACTTCGTCGCCGACGTTGACGACCTTCGACGGGTGGATGTTCTTGTTGGTCCAGTCCATTTCGGAAACGTGCACCAGACCTTCAACGCCTTCTTCCAGCTCAGCGAAGCAGCCGTAGTCGGTCAGATTGGTGACGCGAGCCATGACGCGGGTGTTTTCCGGGTAACGGGCCTTGATGGCAACCCACGGATCTTCGCCCAGCTGCTTCAGACCCAGGGATACGCGGTTGCGCTCGCGGTCGTACTTCAGAACCTTGACGTCGATCTCGTCGCCAACGTTGACGATCTCGGACGGGTGCTTGATACGCTTCCAGGCCATGTCGGTGATGTGCAGCAGGCCGTCTACGCCGCCCAGGTCAACAAACGCACCGTAGTCGGTGAGGTTCTTGACGATACCTTTGACCTGCTGGCCTTCCTGCAGGGATTCCAGCAGAGCTTCGCGCTCGGCGCTGTTCTCGGCTTCCAGGACGCTGCGACGGGAAACGACAACGTTGTTGCGCTTCTGATCCAGCTTGATGACCTTGAACTCGAGCTCTTTGCCTTCCAGGTGGGTGGTATCACGCACCGGACGGACGTCAACCAGGGAGCCCGGCAGGAACGCGCGAATACCGTTGACATCAACGGTGAAGCCACCTTTGACCTTGCCGTTGATAACGCCCTTGACCACTTCTTCAGCGTTGAACGCAGCTTCCAGAACCAGCCAGGATTCAGCGCGCTTGGCTTTCTCGCGGGACAGCTTGGTTTCACCGAAGCCATCTTCAACCGCGTCCAGCGCAACGTGGACTTCGTCACCGACCTTGATGGTCAGCTCGCCCTGTTCGTTGAAGAACTGATCGAGCGGAATGACGCCCTCGGACTTCAGGCCTGCATGCACGGTAACCCAGTCACCGTCGATGTCGACCACGATGCCGGTGATGATGGCGCCCGGCTGCATGTCGAGGGATTTCAGGCTTTCTTCAAAAAGTTCTGCAAAGCTTTCGCTCATGTTGATTCCTGTTATCAAGGGCGGGGATTCGCCCAAACCACACTCCAGACAATGTGGGTTCGTTCATGTAAAAGAGGCCTGTGGAACAAGGACTGGGTTTTCCGCAGGCCTCCTTGCGAGCCGCTCGGCTTGAGGCAGCCGTAGCTCAGTGCCCGGCGAGGTCGCGATCAGCAACTTCGCGCAGAATTCGTTCAAGCACCTGCTCGATGGTCATTTCCGTGGAATCCAGCAAAATCGCGTCGTCAGCCGGTTTGAGCGGCGCTACGGCCCGTTGGGTGTCGCGTTCATCACGCGCACGGATCTCGTCAAGCAGACTCGCAAGATTAACATCATCCCCCTTGGCCTTCAACTGCAGGTAGCGGCGGCGAGCGCGCTCCTCGGCACTGGCGGTGAGAAAGACTTTCAGCGGCGCATCCGGAAAGACCACTGTACCCATGTCGCGACCATCGGCTACCAGCCCCGGGGCTTCGCGGAAGGCGCGCTGCCGCTGCAGCAACGCATCACGCACGGCCGGCAGCGAAGCCACCATGGAGGCACCGGCCCCCACCTGCTCGTTGCGGATGGCATGGGTGACTTCTTCGCCTTCGAGGATGATGCGCTCGCCAGTGAACTGTACGTCCAGATGAGCTGCCAGTTGCTTGAGCGATTCTTCGTTGGTCAGATCAATACCGTGGTTACCGGCGGCAAAAGCCAACAAACGATACAACGCACCGGAATCCAGCAGTTTCCATCCCAACTGCTCGGCCAACAGGGCACAGATAGTGCCCTTGCCCGATCCGCTAGGTCCATCAACGGTAATCACGGGTGCTGTCATGCGTTGCCCTCCTCGGCTACACGGATACCTACCTCGGCCGCCAGGGCGAGGAAGTTGGGGAAAGAAGTGGCCACGTTGGCGCAGTCATGGATGCGAATCGGCGCCGTGGCACGTAGCGAGGCCACGCTGAAGGACATGGCGATGCGGTGGTCGCCGTGAGCCCAGACCTCACCGCCGCCCAGCACGCCCCCGTCAATGACAATGCCATCCGGAGTCGGCTCGGCCTTGATACCAAGCGTCTGCAGGCCATCAGCCATGACCTGAATGCGATCCGACTCCTTGACCCGCAGCTCCTCGGCGCCGCGCAGCACGGTACGCCCCTCAGCGCAGGCGGCTGCCACGAACAGCACCGGGAATTCGTCGATGGCCAGCGGCACCAGATCCTCGGGAATGTCGATACCCTTGAGTTTCGCGGAGCGTACACGGATGTCTGCCACCGGCTCGCCCCCTACTTCGCGCTGATTTTCCAGCGTGATGTCGCCGCCCATCAGCTTGAGAATATCGATCACCCCGGTGCGCGTAGGATTGATCCCCACATGCTCAAGCAGCAGTTCGGAATTTTTCGCAATACTGGCTGCCACCAGAAAGAAGGCTGCCGAGGAGATATCAGCCGGCACCTCGATGCGTGTTGCACTGAGCTTGTGACCTGCTTCGACACTGGCGGTGCTACCTTCTACCTGTACCGGGCAGCCGAAACCTCGCAACATGCGCTCAGTGTGGTCACGAGTCGGCGCCGGCTCAGTAACCGAGGTAGTTCCGGAGGCATAGAGCCCTGCCAGCAGCAGGCAGGACTTGACCTGAGCACTGGCCATCGGCATCTGGTAATGCATGCCGGTCAGGAACTGACCACCCTTGATCTGCAGCGGCGGACGCCCTTCGGGGCCGGTCTCAATCACTGCGCCCATTTCCCGCAGCGGTTTGGCAACGCGGTTCATCGGGCGCTTGGACAACGAGGCGTCACCGGTCAGTACCGTGTCAAACGGCTGCGCTGCCAGCAAGCCAGAAAGCAGGCGCATGGAGGTGCCGGAGTTACCCATGTAGAGCGGGCCGGCCGGCGCCTTCAGGCCGTTGAGGCCAACACCGTGGACAGTGACCCGGCCGTTGTGCGGCCCTTCGATGACCACGCCCATGTCACGGAATGCCTGGATGGTTGCCAGGGCGTCTTCACCTTCGAGGAAGCCCTCTACCTCGGTGGTGCCTTCGGCCAGCGAGCCGAGCATGATCGAACGGTGCGAGATGGATTTGTCGCCCGGCACACGGATGCGCCCACTGATACTGCCGCCAGGTTTTGCCAGAAAAATCAGATCGGTCGAATGCATAGCGTCCACATAGGCCCTGCGGGCCAGAATTTTGCTGAAATGTTCGCGGGCTGCCCGGGCGCGAGTGAACACGCCCAGCAGTTGATGCCCATCCCCTGCGTCAACCGCGTCGCGCAAGGCGTCAAGGTCGTCGCGAAATACATCCAGTGTGCGCAAAACAGCCTCTCGGTTGGCCAGGAAGATGTCGTGCCACATTACCGGATCACTGCCGGCGATCCGCGTGAAATCACGAAAACCACCAGCGGCATAACGGAATATCTCCAGGTTCTCACTGCGCTTGGCCAGCGAGTCGACCAGAGTGAAAGCCAAAAGGTGCGGCAGATGACTGGTGGCGGCCAGCACCTGGTCGTGGTGCTCCACCTCCATCAGCTCAACGTCCGCGCCGAGGACATGCCACAGCTCCGCAACCAGCGCCAGCGCAGCCTCGTCACTCTGCTCGCAGGGCGTGAGGATGACCTTGTGACGACGGAACAGCTCGGCATTGGCTGCTTCCACCCCGCTGCGTTCAGAGCCGGCAATGGGATGCCCAGGCACCAGCCGCACGCTCTTGCCAGCGAAAGCCTTGCGCGCCGCCCGCAGCACATTGCCCTTGGCACTGCCAACATCGGTCAACACGGCCTGCCCCAGATCAAAGCCGGCCAGCTCAGCCAGCACCCTCTCCATGGCCAGGATCGGCACCGCCAACTGAATCACGTCGGCCCCCTCACAGGCAGCGCGAAGATCCACCTCACAACGATCAACCACCCCATTCTGAACCGCCAGCCGTCGCGAAGCAGCATCCAGATCGACGCCAACTACCTCGCTGCACTGGCCGCTCTCGCGCATTCCCTTGGCGAAGGAGCCGCCGATCAGGCCGAGACCGACCACCACCAGGCGACCAATGCTCGGCTCTTTGGGTTGCAACTGCGTTACATCGCTCTCGCTCACGCTGAAAGAACCTTGGCCAAAGCCTCAAGGAAACGGGCATTCTCTTCCGGCAAGCCAACGGAGACCCGCAGGAAGTTGGGCATACCGTAGCCGCCAACCGGACGCACGATGACACCTTCCTTCAGCAACGCCTGGTTGATCGCCGTGGTGTCGCGTCCAAAATCCACAGCGATGAAGTTGCCACGAGAGGGAATCCAGCTCAGTCCCAGGGTACGCAGACCATCCTGCAGTTGCTGCATGCCGGCATCGTTAAGGCGGCGGCTCTCGGCCAGGTAGTCACTGTCACCCAACGCGGCACAGGCCGCAGCCAGGGCCAGACTGTTGACGTTGAACGGCTGACGCACGCGATTGAGCACGTCCGCCACTACCGGCGAGCTGATGGCGTAACCGACCCGCAGCGAGGCCAGGCCGTAGGCCTTGGAGAAAGTGCGCGAAACCAGCAGGTTCGGGTAGCGAGCCAGATAGCTCAAGCCATCCGGCAGCTCGTTGTCGCCAGACGCGTATTCGATATAGGCCTCATCCAGCACCACCAGAACCGACTCCGGCACACGAGCCAGGAAGGCCTCCAACGCGTCCGGGCCGAACCAGGTACCGGTCGGGTTGTTGGGGTTGGCAATGAAAACCACCCGGGTCTGCTCGTCAATCGCGGCCAGCATGGCCTCCAGATCGTGGCCATAGTCCCGCGCCGGTACCACTCGGCCCTGCGCACCCACAGCCTGAGTGGCGATCGGGTAGACGGCAAAGGCGTATTCGCTGAATACGGCATTCAGCCCGGGGGCCAGATAGGCACGGGCAACCAGATCGAGGATGTCGTTGGAACCATTGCCCAACGTCACCTGCGCGGTATCCACGCCGTAGCGTTCGGCCAGGGCGGTCTTGAGGATGAAACCGTTGCCGTCTGGGTAGCGGGTCAGTTCGTCGAATTCGCGACGCACCGCCTCCAGCACCCTGGGGCTCGGGCCCAGCGGGTTTTCGTTGCTGGCCAGCTTGACGATACCAGCAGGATCGAGTCCCAGCTCGCGCGCCAGCTCGTCAACCGGCTTGCCCGGCACATAGGGGGAGAGTTTTTGCACGCCCGGCTGGGCCAGGGTGAGGAAATCGCAGGACATAGCTAGCAGCCTCAAGCTTCGGAAAGGGCGACTCTAAAAGGGCGCCGCCGGCACCGGACAGCCTGCGTGCGAAGCGTGACCACACTCCGCGCGACCGGCCTCCGCTACCCGGCGGTCACAGTACGGCTTTAGGATACGAGCCGAGCACCTTCAGTGCCACGGCCTCCTGGGCAAGCTTCTCCAGCACATCCTTGATCAGCGGATCGCAGTGATGACCGACAAAGTCGATGAAGAACACATAGGTCCACTTGCCGCTGCGCGACGGACGGGTCTCGATGCGGGTGAGGTCGATACCATTGGTGTGGAACGGCACCAGCAGCTCGTGCAGCGCCCCCGGCTTGTTGCGCATGGAGACAATGATCGATGTCTTGTCATCACCGGTCGGCGGTACCTGTTGATTGCCGATGATGAGGAAACGCGTGGAGTTGTCCGGACGATCCTCGATCTTCTCGGCCAGCTTGCTCAGGCCGTAGAGCTTGGCGGCCATGTCGCCGGCAATGGCGGCACTGTTCCACTCGCTCTTGACCCGCTTGGCAGCATCGGCGTTGCTGGAAACAGCCACGCGCTCGACGTTCGGATAATGAGCATCGAGCCACTTGCGGCACTGCGCCAGGGACTGGGCGTGAGAATAGATGCGGGTGATCTTGTCGGTCTTGGTGTTCTCGCCGACCAGCAGGTGATGGTGGATGCGCAGCTCAACCTCGCCGCAGATCACCAGGTCATGTTCGAGGAAGCTGTCCAGGGTGTGGTTGATGGCACCCTCAGTGGAGTTCTCCACCGGCACCACGCCGAAGTTGACCGCACCGGCCGCCACCTCGCGGAACACTTCGTCGATGGCGGCCATCGGCACGCTGATCACCGCGTGACCGAAGTGCTTCATGGCCGCTGCCTGGGAGAAAGTGCCTTCCGGGCCGAGATAGGCCACCTTCAGCGGATTTTCCAGCGCCAGGCAGGTGGACATGATCTCGCGGAACAGCCGCGCCATTTCCTCGTTGCTCAGCGGCCCCTGGTTGCGCGCCATGATGCGCTTGAGCACCTGGGCCTCACGCTCCGGCCGGTAGAACACCGGCGACTCGCCTTCCTTCAGATCCTTCATCTTCACCCGCGCCACTTCCTCGGCGCAGCGCGCGCGATCACTGATCAACTCGAGGATGCGCTCATCAAGGTTGTCGATGCGTACCCGCAGCGCCTGCAGTTCCTGCTCCGACATATCAGCCGCGCTCCTTCTCGAACTCGGCCATATAGGCGACCAGCGCTTCGACAGCATCCAGGCCCACGGCGTTATAGATCGAGGCGCGCATACCGCCTACCGAGCGGTGCCCCTTGAGATTGAGCAGGCCACGTTCTTCAGCGCCAGCAAGGAATACCTTGTCCAGGCGCTCATCAGCCAGACGGAACGGCACGTTCATCCAGGAGCGCGAAGCGGGCGCAACCGGATTGCTGTAGAAGTCACTGCTGTCGATAGCCTTGTACAGCAGATCCTTCTTGGCACGGTTGATCCGCTCCATGGTTTCAACACCGCCCTGTTCCTTGAGCCACTGGAACACCAGCCCCGAGAGATACCAGGAATAGGTCGCCGGGGTGTTGTACATCGAGCCGTTGTCGGCAGAAATCTTGTAGTCGAGCATGGTCGGGCAACTGGCACGGGCACGGCCGAGCAGATCCTCACGGACGATCACCACCACCAGGCCGCTGGGGCCGATGTTCTTCTGCGCACCGGCGTAGATCAGGCCGAAGCGAGAAACGTCGAGCGGACGCGAAAGGATGTCCGAGGACATGTCCACCACCAGCGGCACATCGGCGGTTTCCGGAATCCAGTCGAACTGCAGGCCGCCAATGGTTTCGTTGCTGCAGTAATGGACGTAGGCAGCATTGGCCGACAATTGCCAGTCGCTCTGCGCGGGAATGGCGAAGTAGTCCTGCGATTTGGCGCTGGCGGCAATATTAATGGTGCCGTAACGACGGGCTTCCTCGATGGCCTTCTTCGACCAGATGCCGGTTTCCACGTAGTCGGCCACGCCGCCTTCAGGCAGCAGGTTCAGCGGAATTTCGGCGAACTGCTGACTGGCGCCGCCCTGCAGGAACAGCACCCTGTAGTTATCCGGCACGCCAAGCAGATCGCGCAGATCCTGTTCAGCCTGTGTGGCGATGGCGACGTACTCATCGCTGCGATGGCTCATCTCCATCACCGACAGGCCCCTGCCCTGCCAGTCGAGCATCTCGGCCTGGGCTCGTTCCAGTACAGCGGTCGGCAGCGCGGCCGGGCCGGCGCAGAAGTTGAATGCTCGCTTACTCACGTCAGTCTCTCTCAAGATCGATGCCTGGCGAGCCCTGCCGGACAGGGCTCGCAAATGTCTGCCGCCGGGAAGCCCCGGCCCGGCGCTGCGACGCAAGACGGCGAGCCGACGGCTGCCGCCCTGGCCAAGCCTTACTCCTCTTCGCTACCCTGAGCGGCCTCGCCCTGCACATCATCGGCTGCATTCGCGACACTC
Organism: Pseudomonas sp. NCCP-436; assembly: GCF_019656335.1. Classification (GTDB taxonomy): domain Bacteria; phylum Pseudomonadota; class Gammaproteobacteria; order Pseudomonadales; family Pseudomonadaceae; genus Aquipseudomonas. Next base: position 244,678 of record NZ_BPLZ01000004.1, read on the forward strand.
TCGCCTGCCTCTTCGGCAGGCAGCTCGTCGTCACTGCGACTGGGCTCCTGAACACGCTCCAGCCCCACCAGGGTCTCATCCTTGGCCAGTCGAATCAGCGTCACGCCCTGGGTGTTGCGGCCGGAGACGGAGACCTCATCGACACGGGTACGCACCAACGTGCCCTGATCCGAAATCAGCATGATTTCCTCGCCATCCTGCACCTGGATGGCGCCCACCAACTTGCCGTTACGTTCGCTGGTGACCATGGCAATCACGCCCTGACCACCGCGCCCACGACGGGGGAACTTGCCCAGCGGAGTGCGCTTGCCATAGCCGCGCTCGGAAGCAGTGAGGATCTGCGCACCGGATTCGGGAATCAGCATGGAAATCAGCTGCTGGCCCTGGCCCAGGCGCATGCCACGTACGCCACGGGCGCTGCGGCCCATGGTACGCACCTTGCTCTCGGCGAAGCGGATCACCTTGCCGGCGTCGGAGAACAGCATCACCTCCTTGGAGCCGTCGGTAATGGCCGCCGCGATCAGGGTGTCACCCTCTTCCAGCTTCAGCGCGATGAGACCCGCGCTGCGCGGACGGCTGAACTGGATCAGCGGAGTTTTCTTCACGGTACCGAATGCGGTGGCCATGAAGATGTAGGCACCAGTAGGCTCAGCGTTCAGCTCCGGGGTATCGCCGTCGGCCTCTTCGACCTCTTCAGCCTCGAGCACTTCGCCCTCGATTACCGCCCCTTCGTTCTCGTCCAGATCGTCTTCATCGCCACCACTTTGCTGCAAGGCTTCAAGATCGATCTGCAACATCGCGGTGATGCGCTCGCCCTCATCAAGCGGCAACAGGTTGACCAACGGCCGGCCACGCGCAGTACGCGAGGCCTCGGGAATTTCGAAGGTGCGCAGCCAGTACACCTTGCCCTTGCTGGAGAACAGCAGCAGCGTGGCATGACTGTTGGCTACCAGCAGGTGCTCGACGTAGTCCTCGTCCTTCACACCGGTAGCCGACTTGCCTTTGCCGCCACGACGCTGCGCTTCATAGGCAGCCAGAGGCTGACTCTTGGCATAGCCGCCGTGGGAGATGGTGACGACACGCTCTTCCTCAGTGATCAGGTCAGCAATGGTCAGATCCTGACGCGAAGCAATGATCTCGGTGCGGCGCTCATCGCCGAATTCGGCCTTGACCTTCTCCAGCTCTTCGCGGATCACTTCCATCAGCCGCTCGGGGCTGGTGAGGATACGGATCAACTCGCCGATCTGGGTGAGGATTTCCTGGTATTCGGCCAGCAGTTTCTCGTGCTCCAGACCGGTCAGACGGTGCAGACGCAGTTCGAGGATGGCCTGGGCCTGCTCGGGAGACAGATAGTACTTGCCGTCACGCAGGCCATACTGCTCATCAAGCCCTTCCGGACGGCAAGCCTCGGCTCCGGCGCGCTCAACCATGGCTTCCACGGCACTGGATTCCCAGGCGGTGGCGATCAGGCGCTCCTTGGCTTCAGCCGGGGTCGGCGAGCTCTTGATCAGCTCGATCACCGGGTCGATATTGGACAGCGCGACAGCCTGACCCTCCAGGATATGACCGCGCTCACGGGCCTTACGCAGTTCGTAGACGGTACGCCGGGTCACCACTTCGCGGCGGTGACGGACGAATACCTCAAGCATTTCCTTGAGGTTCAGCGTCCTGGGCTGACCATCGACCAGCGCCACCACGTTGATGCCGAACACACTCTGCATCTGGGTCTGGGCATAGAGATTGTTCAGCACCACGTCCGGCACTTCGCCACGACGCAGCTCAATCACCACGCGCATGCCGTCCTTGTCGGACTCGTCACGCAGCTCGGTGATGCCCTCGATTTTCTTCTCTTTCACCAACTCGGCGATCTTCTCGATCAGTCGCGCCTTGTTCAGCTGGTACGGCAGCTCAGTGATTACCAGTTGCTGGCGGTTACCGGTCTTGTCAATGTCCTCGATCTCGACGCGGGCGCGCACGTAGATGCGACCACGACCGGTACGGTAGGCCTCGATGATGCCGGCACGGCCGTTGATGATGCCGGCCGTGGGGAAATCGGGGCCCGGAATGTATTGCATCAGCTCGTCAACGGTCAGCTCGGAGTTGTCGATCAGTGCCAGGCAGCCGTCGATCACCTCGCTGAGGTTGTGCGGCGGAATATTGGTGGCCATACCCACAGCAATGCCGCTGGAACCGTTGACCAGCAGGTTGGGAATCTTGGTCGGCAGGACTTCAGGAATCTGCAACGAACCGTCGTAGTTGGGCACCCAGTCGACGGTTTCCTTGTCCAGATCGGCCAGCAATTCATGGGCCAGACGCGTGCGACGCACCTCGGTGTATCGCATGGCCGCTGCGGAGTCGCCGTCCACCGAACCAAAGTTACCCTGGCCGTCCACCAGCAGGTAACGCAGCGAGAAGGGCTGCGCCATGCGCACGATGGTGTCGTACACCGCCGAGTCACCATGCGGGTGGTATTTACCGATCACGTCGCCGACCACGCGGGCCGACTTGAGGTAAGGCTTGTTCCAGTCGTTGCCCAGCTCGCTCATTGCATAGAGCACGCGACGGTGCACCGGCTTCAAGCCATCACGCGCATCCGGCAGAGCCCGGCCGACGATCACGCTCATGGCGTAGTCGAGGTAGGACTGTTTCAGCTCGTCTTCGATATTGACCGGGAGAATTTCTTTGGCCAGTTCGCCCATGAGAAGCCTGGTTCCTTTTTCTGATGAAACCCCGCGCCATTCTTCCTGAACGCTGCGAGGCTCGCCGCCATGACCTCGGGTCATTGGCGACTCACGACAAATCAACGAGTTATGCCACGATTCAATGCATAAAAGGCGACCGCAACCAGCCCCCTTGAAAACTGCCGGAGCTTACCACAAAGCGTGCCGCGCACCTACCCCATGGCCTTCAGCCGCCATACTACGCAAGCCGCGACCCAGCCCAGGTCGTAGCTGACAGTTCCAAGTGTCCCCGAGTGCACATCCCTACGCCCCGCAGGAACCTCAACCTCGCGACGAAGTAAGAGTCGTCAGCCCGACGCCTCGACGCTCCAGGGTTCATGCCATCGCGGTTCACCTATACACTGGCGCCCTTTAGCCCGTTCACGCCACAGGCTTGCGCCCCATGCCCGACTCACCGCTCGATCTGCTGCTGCTTCCCACCTGGCTGGTGCCGGTAGAGCCTTCCGCCGTGGTGCTGCGCGACCATGCACTAGGTATCCGCAACGGTCAGATTGCACTGATCGCCCCACGGGCCGAGGCGCTACGCCAGTCAGCCCGGGAAATCCGCGAACTGCCGGAGTGCCTGCTGGCTCCAGGCCTGGTCAACGCCCACGGCCATGCTGCCATGACTCTGCTGCGCGGTATTGCCGACGACCTGCCACTGATGAGCTGGCTGCATGAGCATATCTGGCCAGCCGAACACCGCTGGGTCGACGAGAATTTCGTCCGCGACGGCACCAGCCTGGCCATCGCCGAGCAGATTCGCGGCGGTATCAGCTGCTTTGCCGACATGTACTTTCACCCGCAGATCGCTGCACGTTGCGTGCACGATGCCGGCATACGGGCCCAGATCACCATTCCGGTTCTCGACTTCCCCGTGCCCGGCGCACTTAACCCGGCCGAGTCCTTGCGCAAGGGCCTGCAACTGTTTGACGACCTGAAGCAGCATCCTCGCATCCGCATCGCTTTCGGCCCGCACGCACCCTATACGGTGCCCGACGCAGTACTGGAGGAAATCCGGATACTGGCCGACGAACTGGATGCCGGTATCCAGATGCACGTACACGAGACAGCCCGTGAAGTGCAGGACAGCCTGCAACAGCACAGTCAGCGCCCACTGGCCCGACTGGCAAATCTCGGCCTGCTGAGCCCGCGCTTTCAGGCCGTACACATGACCCAGATAGAAGATGAGGATCTGGCTCTGCTGGTCGAACACAATTGCAGCGTCATCCACTGCCCTGAGTCCAATCTCAAGTTGGCCAGCGGTTTCTGCCCGGTGGAGCGCCTCTGGCAGGCTGGCGTCAACGTTGCCATCGGCACCGACGGTGCTGCCAGCAACAACGACCTTGACCTGCTGGGAGAAACCCGTACCGCCGCACTACTGGCCAAGGCCGTTGCCGGCTCCGCCACGGCGCTCAATGCCCACTCAGCGCTGCGCATGGCTACCCTTAACGGTGCCCGCGCACTGGGTCTGGACAATCTGATAGGCTCGCTGGAAGTGGGCAAACTGGCGGATCTGGTAGCCTTCGACCTATCCGGTCTGGCACAGCAACCGGTCTACGATCCTGTCTCGCAGCTGCTCTACGCCAGCAGTCGCGACTGCGTAAAACACCTCTGGGTCGGCGGCCGACAGCTATTGGACGAACGCCGCCTGACCCGCATGGACGAGACGGCCCTGATTGCCCGGGCGCGCGCCTGGGGTGAACGGATCGCCAGCCAATGACCCGACAACAGCAACGCACGGTGACAGCCAGCGTCCTGCGACAAACTGACATATATTGATCCAGCCCGCGCCGCCCCACACCGGGCGCCAAACTGGCAACATGGCGCGATACGCTTTTCCTGCTTTTAAAAGAGATGCTTATGAGCAATGTGGACCGCGCCGAAATCGCCAAATTCGAGGCACTGGCACACCGTTGGTGGGATCGCGAAAGCGAGTTCAAGCCCCTTCACGACATTAACCCTCTGCGGGTCAACTGGATCGACGAGCGTATCGGCCTGGCCGGCAAACGAGTGCTCGACGTTGGCTGCGGCGGCGGCATTCTCAGCGAGGCCATGGCCCTGCGCGGGGCTCAGGTAACTGGTATCGACATGGGCGAGGCACCGCTCTCGGTGGCCCGACTGCACCAGTTGGAATCCGGGGTTGAGGTGGAGTACCGGCAGGTCACCGCCGAGGAGCTGGCCGAGGAAATGCCTGGCCAGTTCGACGTGGTTACCTGCCTGGAAATGCTTGAGCACGTGCCCGATCCGGCCTCGGTAATCCGGGCCTGCCACAGGCTGGTCAAACCCGGCGGCCAGGTATTTTTCTCCACGATCAACCGCAACCCGAAATCCTACCTGTTTGCGGTAATCGGAGCCGAATACATCCTGCGCCTGTTGCCACGCGGCACACATGACTTCAAGAAGTTCATCCGCCCCTCCGAACTGGGCGCCTGGAGCCGCGCTGCCGGACTGGAGGTCAAGGACATCATCGGCCTGACCTACAACCCGCTGACCAGGCACTACAGGCTGGAAGCCGATGTCGACGTCAACTACATGATTCAGACACTGAGAAAAGACTGATGCGCCTACGTGCTGTACTGTTCGACATGGACGGCACCCTGCTGGACTCGGCGCCGGACTTCATCGCCATCACCCAGGCCATGCGCAGCGAGCGCGGCCTGCCGCGGCTGCCAGACAAAACCATCCGCGATCAGGTTTCCGGCGGTGCCCGTGCCATGGTGGCCTGCGCCTTCGATGCGGCACCGGACTCCGCCGATTTCGAAGCGCTGCGGCTGGAATTCCTTGAGCGCTACCAGGCTCATTGCGCAGTTTTCACCCAGCCCTTCGACGGCATCGAGCAACTGCTGACTGATATCGAGCAGGCCGGCCTGCTCTGGGGCGTGGCCACCAACAAACCGCTGCGCTATGCCGAACCGATCATGCAGCAGCTTGGCCTGGCCGAACGCTCGGCAGTACTGGTCTGCCCTGATCATGTCGAACGAAGCAAACCCGCTCCGGACATGCTGCTGCTCGCCTGCGAGCAGATGGGCGTGCAACCGGAGCAGGTGCTGTTCATCGGTGACGATGCCCGCGACATCGACTCCGGACGCGCCGCTGGCTGCCGTACCGCTGCGGTAAGCTATGGTTATATCCATCCTGAGGACAACCCGCGTAACTGGGGTGCCGACGTGGTCGTTGATCAGCCTCACGAACTGCGTGCGGTTATTGACCGCGCCCTGTGCAGCTGCTGAGGCACTGCTACATATTGTTGTTCGACGCCTGCCAGCCTGGATGGCAGGCTCCGAAGGAGAAAATGCATGTTCGATTACAGTGCCCGCCCGGATCTGCTTAAGGGTCGGGTCATCCTGGTCACCGGTGCCGGTCGTGGCATCGGTGCTGCCGCCGCCAAAACTTTCGCCGCCCATGGCGCCACCGTCCTGCTACTGGGCAAGACCGAAGCCAACCTGAGCCAGATCTACGACGAGATCGAGGCAGCCGGCCATCCGCAACCGGTGGTCATTCCCTTCAATCTGGAAACCGCCCTGCCGCACCAGTACGACGAACTGGCGGTGATGATCGAGAACGAGTTCGGTCGCCTCGACGGCCTGCTGCACAACGCCTCGATCCTCGGCCCGCGCACACCGCTGGAACAGCTTTCGGGCGACAACTTCATGCGCGTAATGCATGTGAACGTCAACGCCATGTTCATGCTCAGCAGTACTCTGCTGCCGCTGCTCAAGCTTTCCGAAGATGCCTCGGTGGTCTTCACCTCCAGCAGTGTGGGTAGAAAAGGCCGTGCTTACTGGGGGGCCTACGCGGTATCCAAATTCGCCACCGAAGGACTGATGCAGGTGATGGCCGACGAGCTGGACGGAATCAGTAACGTGCGCGCCAACAGCGTCAACCCGGGCGCCACCCGCACAGCCATGCGCGCTCAGGCCTATCCGGGTGAAAATCCGGCATCCAGACCGTTACCGGAAGAGATCATGCCGGTCTATCTCTATCTCATGGGCCCGGACAGCAAGAACGTCAACGGCCAGGCTCTGGACGCCCAGTAGGATGCCCGCCCCGGGGTATAGCTCCGGGGCGTCGGAAATCCGCCACCTCCCCAAGCTGACAGAAGCATTCGCCATTATCAGCGTCAGACAACCGGCGACATCTCTGCTGAAATCCTAAAGTCAAAAAATAACCAATTGATTTAAAAGGATTTTTTATAAAAAAATAGCCTGGCATGGATTTCGCTAACCCCTCTTTGTCGCATTATCGCGTCAGAGGTTTAGCAACCATGGTTCCCCCCAGCCGTTCCAACACCATCGACTTCGACAGCGCCAGGCTGCAGCGTCTCGGCCTCGGCAGCACCTGCCATCTGCCCCTACAGGTCAACAGCCTGGCAGAACTGCGGCACTTGCTGGGCCTGCAGTTGCAGACCAGCCTGGAGGTCGAGCGCATTCTTACTCTGTTCTTCACCGGCGTGCAGCGTCTGGTGCCACTGGATGCGCTGGCCTATCTGCACCCCGTACAGGACGTGCGGCTGGAGCTGGGTGAGCGCGCCAGTCATTCGGCCAGCTATCGCCTGAGCCACGAAGGAGAGTATCTCGGCGAGCTGATCTTCCGCCGCCAAAAACGCTTCAGCGAGCAAGAGCTCGCCCAGCTGGAATCCCTGCTGGCCAGCCTGCTGTACCCTCTGCGCAATGCCTTGCTCTACCGAAGCGCCCTGCAGAGCGCTCTGCGCGACCCCTTGACCAATGCCGGCAATCGCATTGCCATGGATCAGGCTCTGCAGCGTGAAGTGGATCTGGCGCGACGAAACCTGCATCCACTGTCATTGCTGATGGTGGATATCGATCACTTTAAATCGATCAACGACAGCTACGGCCACGCAATGGGCGATGAAGTACTCAAGGCCATTGCTCAGACGCTGAAAAGCCAGTTGCGCAACATCGACATGGTGTTCCGCTATGGCGGTGAGGAGTTTCTGATACTGCTTTCCGGAACCAGCCGGGAGGGCGCAGCCCTGGTGGGCGAACGCCTTCGCATGGCGGCAATGCAGATGCAGGACAAACACCCGGAATTGCCGGAGGTATCCATCAGCCTGGGCTGCGCCAGCCTGCTGCCGGGCGAGTCCGCCGACAGCCTGCTGCGCCGCGCCGACATGGCCCTCTACGTGGCCAAGCGCGAAGGGCGCAACCGCCTGACCATGGCCGGCTAAACGCCGGCCGTATCTGGCCTCAGCGCTTGCGGCCGAATCCCGGACGCTGTCCCTCGCCTGCCGGCGGACGCTTGCCAGACGGCAGCGGACGCGGCTTGCGCGCCGGTCGATCGGCCACTTCCACGGCAGGACGCGGCTGACGCTTCTTCACATCCGCCGGACGCTCGGCGACCGGAGTACCACGCCCACTGCCACGTCGCTCCCCAGTCTCCCCCCGCGCGGCACGAGGTTCGTCTTTGGCAGGACGCAAAACGCGCTTGCCACGGCCTTCCACCGGCTTGGCCGATTTGCGCTGCAAACGATCGAGCTTCTCACGCAGTTTTTCCTTCATCACGGGCAACGGCTGCGGTGCCAACCCGACCTCTGCACTGAGAATGTCTACCTCGCGCTGATCCATCTCGCGCCAGCGGCCCATGGTCAGCTCCGAAGTGAGGAACACCGGACCGAAGCGTACGCGCTTGAGACGACTGACCACCAGGCCCTGGGACTCCCACAAGCGGCGCACTTCGCGGTTACGCCCCTCCATCACCACACAGTGATACCAGCGGTTGAGTCCCTCGCCGCCCGGTGCTTCCTTGATGTCGGTAAAACGGGCAGGACCGTCTTCGAGCATCACCCCGTTCTTGAGGTTCTCCAGCATTTCCTCGGTGACCTCCCCGCGCACACGTACCGCGTATTCGCGATCCATCTGGTAGGACGGGTGCATCAGACGGTTGGCCAGTTCCCCGTCAGTGGTGAACAGCAGCAAGCCGGTGGTATTGATGTCCAGGCGACCGATATTGATCCAGCGGCCCTCGCGCGGGTGCGGCAGACGGTCAAACACCGTTGGCCGGCCCTCCGGATCGTCACGAGTGCAGATCTCGCCGTCCGGCTTGTTGTAGATCAGCACGCGGCGCACCGTAGCGGTGATTTCCTCGCGCTTGAGCAGACGCCCGTCGAGCGCGATGGCATCCTGGCTGACGACGCGCTGGCCCAGAGCAGCAGGCACACCATTGACCTTTACACGGCCTTCGCCGATCCAGGCCTCGATCTCGCGGCGCGAGCCCAGGCCCATGCGGGCCAGGACCTTCTGCAGTTTTTCGCCCACTGGGCGCTGGAGTTCATGCTCGGTCATCGTGGGCACCTCCCGGTGTAGTAAAGGCATGATTCATGGCGCGCGCATCATACGCGCAGTCAGCATCATAGGGTAGACGAGCCTTGGCCGGGGCGACGCCACAAGCAGTGAATATTGCATCAGGGCGTCCCGGCGCAGCACCACGAACCTACTACTTTAGTACCGGTTTTGCTCACCAATGTAGAATTCCCAAGCCTGCGACCATCGCCTGTAATACCGGGACAACAATAAGTAGAGACCGTGCCATGAAGTATCCTCTGCCCTTTCGTGCAGGTTGGCTGATCGCGTCCGTACTCTTGGCCTGCAGCGCCCGGGCCGAAGCGCTGTTCGATGCCGAAGGCTATCGCAGCAGCCAGTACCGCAGCCCTACTCCCTTAAGCCTGGAAGGTGTACAGGTCGTCGATACCTCCCGCCTGCAGCACTTGCTTGAACAACAACCGCGCCCTCTGCTGGTCGACGTCTATCGACGTCCCTGGGTGCACGGCCGCTTCGTCGAGGACAGCCCACACGCCAACGTACCCGGTAGCCTCTGGCTGGCCAATACCGGTGACGGCAACCTTGCACCTCTGTGGCAACGCTACTTCCACCACCATCTGGAGCAGGCCAGTGGTGGTGACCAGCAGTACCCTGTGGTGTTTTACTGCCGATCCGACTGCTGGCTGAGCTGGAACGCCGCACGTCGTGCCCATGCCATGGGTTACACGCGGCTCTACTGGTATCGTGACGGCATCGATGCCTGGGAGCAGGCTGGCCTGCCTCTGGTACATGCCGAGCCAGCCGAACTGCCCGCCGCTTTGCTGCCCTCCACTGTCACCCCATAATCACAGCAACGAGGTGAAAGGCCATGTACAAGATTTTGATTGCCGATGATCATCCGCTGTTTCGTGAAGCCATCCACAATGTGATCGCCGACGGCTTTCCCGGCAGCGAGATCATGGAAACCGCAGACCTGGACAGTGCCTTGGCGCTGACCCAGGAACACGACGACCTGGATCTGATTCTGCTCGACCTGAATATGCCCGGCATGCACGGTCTGGGTGGCCTGATGAACCTGCGCAACGAGGCGCCGACCATTCCGGTGGTGATTGTCTCTGCCGAGCAGGACAAACAGATTGTCTTGCAGGCCATTACCTACGGCGCAGTGGGCTTCATCACCAAGTCCTCGCCACGGGGCCAGATGACCGAGGCCATCGCCCAGATCCTCGACGGCAACGTCTACCTGCCACCGGACATCATCCGCTCGCAGCGCAGTAGCAGTTCACGCCAACACACCGACAGTCACAGCATCCCCCCGGAACTGCTGCAGGCACTGACCCGCAAACAGCTGCTGGTACTCGAACGCATGACCAAGGGAGAATCGAACAAGCAGATCGCCTACAGCCTGGATATCGCCGAAACCACCGTCAAGGCGCATGTTTCCGCGATCCTGCGCAAACTGGGCGTGCATAACCGCGTCCAGGCCATTCTCTCGGCCGGAGACATCGACTTCGCCTCCTACCTACGGCGCTGAAGCAACGCAAAGGCCCCGCCTTTACGGCGGGGCAACCTATTTTTGACAGCCGAATGGCAACCGTGCCGTCTCTTTTTATGGCTGATCGGCTCGGGGCAGTGCCTGACGCTCGTAACGCGGATAGAGGTGGGTAACACTACGAATCAGCTCATAACGCGACAGACTGACCTGGGCAAAACGCTCCGGAATGGGTGCTCGGATCAGCTCATTCATCTCGGCGCCCTGCTCGGCGCCCTGACGCAGAAGGCCGTCAAGCCAACTCAGATAGTCGCGCATCTGGGTAAATGGCTCTGCGTTATCCGTCACGGGGCCATGCCCGGGCACCAGCAAACGCCACGGCAAATTCTCCAGACGCTGCAAATCGGCCAGCCAGGTTTCCAGACCCGGAGTGTTTGGGGTAGTCAGTGCCCTCTGATAAAACAGCAGATCACCAGCAAACAGTACACCGGTCTGCTCATCGAGAATTGCCAGATCCGCACCGGTATGACCGCTTAGCGCCAGCAGTTGCAGGCGTCGCCCACCAATCTCCAGCGCTCCCTCATTCACCTCCTGAGTCGGCAATACCACCTCGGTACCGCGCATCCAGTCACCAACCAGACGATACATATTCTCGGCCATGGCATCCCCCTGCTCGGCCAGCAGACGGGTTGTGGCAGGCAGCGCAGCAATGGGCACATCGCTAAAAGCCTGATTGCCCAAGACATGATCCGGGTGATGGTGAGTCAGCAGCACCAGCTGAACAGACTTATCGGTAGTTTGCGCGATGCTATGGCGCAGGGCCTCGCCATAGCGGCGCGAAGGCCCGCTGTCGATCACCACCACGCCATCGCGGGTTTCGATAAAGCCAATGTTGACGATATTGCCACCGTTATCCGGGGCAAAATTGTCAGTGCTGCCCTCCAGCAACCACACCCCCTCTGCGATCTGGCGTGGCTGCAGGCGGTAGTCAAGCGCGGCCTGAGCCAGCCCGGTGGTAAACAACAGCAAAAGCGTTATCCAGCGCATGCTTCTCTCCTTGGGAATGATTCGTTGCAGGAAACGCGTTCTCGCGGCCGACGGGGAAACCGCCCTTGCTGCGTTGCTCCGGGTATCGCTTCGTCCGGCGCAGGACTCCTGCGTCAAAGCCACTCAACTGTAGGAGTCGCGATCTTGCGGTGAACGGGGTAATCCACCTTGACGGCGTCGTCTCTTGCGAGCGCTTGCCCGAAAGCCGGCTTCTACGCCAACCCAAAGTACAGCCCAGGCATCATTTAGAAACTGGCCTGAAACTCGTTGCCATTGTTGTCGCGCAACCACAGCTCGGCCTGCTGGTCGCCACGCAGGTCGAAGGTCAGTGTCGGGTTCTCGCTGACGGCCGGAAACAGTTCGATTCTTCCCAGTACCTGACCGTCCTGGCTGCGCAGCTCCGCCTTCTCAAGGAAAAACTCGGGAATTCCGCCAACCAGGCCATTGTCCATGGGGTGCGAAACCTGAAGGCGCAGACGGCTTTCACCACCGCGCTGGAAACGCTTGCCCAGTACCTGCCCCAGGCGCTCTTCCCAACCGGCTTCGGCCCTTACCACGCTGGGCGCAGTGCAGCCGCCGCCTGCAGCTTCAACCCGCACCGAGCCGATGTGCCAGATACCATCATCGGTCAGCACTGCGGCACGGATCGGCGTAGCCTGCTCGACCCGAATACGCACGGCCAGCCGAGGGAGAACCTGCTCGCCCGGGGCAAAATCGAAGATTCGCGGAATGGGATTGAGTTCAGCCCAGGCCAGCATGCGCCGAACCTTGCCGTCATAGGCACTGGCATCGATCTGGATAGGCACCTGTCGCGCGTCCTCAGCAAAGGGCGGCGCCTCAAGGCGAATCTGCTCGTCGAACACGAAGGGCTCACCATCCAGCAGGCGCTGGTGATAGTAGCTCCACATGGCCGAGCCCAGCGGATCAGGAGCCGCCGCCTGCGCCTCCCCCCCCCAGGCAAGCAGTACCGACAATATCAGGCCACGCCAATCCATCGTCGCTCCTAAGCAGCCTTTAAAAGCGCTGCTCGCTACATCAATGCCGCGAAAGTCCCACAAGAACAGCAGGACTGCTCCTATTCCTCGATATGAACGCTTTCAAGGTAACTACGCACCGCCCACAGCGCTTCCTGGCTGAGGAAGTTGGCCATCTTCGGCATGTACACGCGCCCGTCACGCACGGCCCCGTTGATTACGCGCTCCTTGAACCACTCATCACCGCTGGCTCCCGGCTCCAGCAAACGCAGATCCGGCGCAATGCCACCAGACTTGGCCTCCAGACCATGGCAGGCAGCGCAGTTCTGGTTGTAGGCCGAAGCACCAATCTCAATGGCGCGAGCATTGCCCCGGTAGGGGTTCTCATCCAGCCATTCTTCACCCAGGGGCTCCAGGCCTTCTGTATTGACCGCCTGCGGCACCACGTCACCGTGCGCCCAGATGCTGGTCGACGCGGCGAGCAGCACCAGCGCCAGGGTGGATTGAATTTTCTTCTTCATGGCTAGGGACCTCATCAAATGCACGCAAGACAGCCCATTCAGAGCACGTGGCAGCCATCTTAAAAAGGCCAAGCCAGGCGCCGAATGCTGCTTTGGTGGTCGCGATCTAGTCCCTTGGTAGTAGGGCTTGGGAGGGAGTTCGGCTGATGCCTTGGCAGCAAGGCCAAGTCATGCCCCAACCGGGAAATCATCCCGGCAAAGTCGGGAATTTTTCCGTAGGCGCAAAGTGGCCCCGGTTCCACCATCAACCTGCCACTGCGGCGACCTATCACATCCAATGGGAAGCACAACGATGACAACAAGAAACCTACCCAGCACTCCGCGCCCCCTGGCGCTCGCACTGATGCTGGCCGGCGGCCTGGCATTGAGTTCCGGGCTGCAGGCCAAGCCGGTGACCTGGGAAGACATTGCCAACGACCACCTCACCACCCACAACGTGCTGCAGTACGGCATGGGCACCAACGCCCAGCGCTGGAGCCCGCTGGCAAAGGTGAATACTGAAAACGTCTTCAAGCTGACTCCGGCCTGGAGCTACTCCTTCGGTGACGAGAAGCAGCGCGGACAGGAATCACAAGCCATCATCCACGATGGCGTGGTCTACGTGACCGGTTCCTACTCCCGTGTCTTTGCTCTTGATGCCAAGACCGGTCAGCGGCTGTGGACGTACAGCCACCGCCTGCCGGACGATATCCGTCCGTGCTGCGACGTGGTCAACCGTGGCGCCGCCATCTACGGCGACAAGATCTACTTCGGCACTCTCGACGCCCGCGTCGTGGCGCTGAACAAGGACACCGGCAAGGTAGTCTGGAACAAGAAATTCGGCGATCACGCAGCCGGCTACACCATGACCGGCGCGCCGACTATCGTGAAAGACCAGAAAACCGGCAAGGTGCTACTGATCCACGGCAGCTCCGGTGACGAGTTCGGCGTGGTCGGCCGCCTGTTCGCCCGTGACCCGGACACCGGCGAGGAAATCTGGATGCGTCCATTTGTCGAAGGCCACATGGGCCGCCTGAACGGCAAGGACAGCACCCCGACCGGCGACATCAAGGCGCCGAGCTGGCCGGACGATCCCAACAGCCCGACCGGCAAGAAGGAAGCCTGGAGTCAGGGCGGCGGCGCGCCGTGGCAGAGCGCCAGCTTCGATGCCGAAACCAACACCATCATCATCGGCGCGGGCAACCCGGCGCCATGGAACGGCTGGGCACGTACCGCCGACGGTGGCGACCCGAAGGACTACGACAGCCTGTACACCTCCGGCCAGGTTGGCGTCGACCCGACCACCGGTGAAGTGAAGTGGTTCTACCAGCACACTCCGAACGATGCCTGGGACTTCTCCGGCAACAACGAACTGGTGCTGTTCGACTACAAGGACAAGGACGGCAAGGTCACCAAGGCCACCGCACACGCCGACCGCAACGGTTTCTTCTACGTGGTCGACCGTGCCAACGGCAAGCTGAAAAATGCCTTCCCCTTCGTCGACAAGATCACCTGGGCCAGCCACATCGACCTGGAAACCGGTCGCCCGGTGGAAGTCGAGGGCCAGCGTCCGCCGAAGCCGAAGCCCGGCGAATCCAAGGGTGAAGTGGTCGAGGTCTCCCCACCCTTCCTTGGCGGCAAGAACTGGAACCCGATGGCCTACAGCCAGGACACCGGCCTGTTCTACGTACCGGCCAACCACTGGAAAGAGGACTACTGGGCCGAGGAAGCCACCTACAAGAAAGGCTCCGCCTACCTGGGCATGGGCTTCCGCATCAAGCGCCTGTATGACGACCACGTCGGCATTCTGCGTGCGATGAACCCCACCACCGGCAAGGTGGTCTGGGAGCACAAGGAGCGTCTGCCGCTGTGGGCCGGTGTGCTGGCCACCAAGGGCGGTCTGGTGTTCACCGGTACCGGTGACGGCTACTTCAAGGCTTTCGATGCCAAGAACGGCAAGGAGCTGTGGAAGTTCCAGGTCGGCACCGGGATCATCTCTCCGCCCATCACCTGGGAACAGGACGGCGAGCAGTACATCGGCGTGACCGCCGGTTACGGTGGCGCGGTTCCGCTGTGGGGTGGCGACATGGCCGATCTGACCAAGCCGGTCGCCCAGGGCGGTTCCTTCTGGGTATTCAAACTGCCCAGCTGGGACAAAGCCAGCGCCCAGCGCTGAGTCTGGTGCGGGGTGCCTGTCGCACCCCGCTGCCGGCCTTTCGAAACGGCGCCCGCATGGGCGCCGGTTTCGCCTGAAGCTGCATACAGCTCTCCCGTCCCTGTTGAGGTATCGACATGAATTACCTGATTCTGCTCGTTCCGGTTCTACTCCTGGCACTCGGTAGCCACGCCATCGGCGCCGAGGATGACGGCGTTCCACAGATCAACGGCTGCCGCATCGAACCCGACAGCAAGTGCCCCAACGCCGACCTGCGTGGCGCCAAACTAAGCAATCTGGATATGCGCCGCATGGATCTTTCCGGCGCAGATCTTTCCGGTGCGGATCTGCGTCATACCAATCTGGATCTGGCCAATCTGGAGAAAGCCAAACTGCGTGGTGCCAACCTGACCCGCGCCAGTCTGCAGCAAAGCAACCTGCGTCTGGCCGACTTCAGCGGCGCTACCCTGGTAGCCATCAGTGGCTGGGGACTGTTCGCCCAGGCCGCGCAATTCAACGACGCCGACCTGCGCGCAGCCAATCTGGAGTTCGCAAGGATGTCGGCAGCCAAGATGCACAATGCACAGCTTCAGGCAGCCAACCTGGAGATGACCTGGCTAAGCAAGGCTGACCTGAAAGGCGCCCACCTGGAGGATGCCAACCTGCAGGAAGTGAAACTCGGCGGTTCCAATCTGGAGAACGCCAACCTCACCGGTGCCCGCCTCCGTTTCGGCAACTTCCAGGGGGCCAATATGCCCGGCTGCGTTCAGTGCCCCGAGGGCTGGGACTGACCTATCTCGCCGCGCCGGGTATCTCGACCCGGCGCCCTGGCCCTGCAACCACTTCGCCACAGATCAGCATTCAGCCTCGCTGCATGCCAGAAGGGGTAAGTCAGCCCCCCCTCCATCGCCTTCCCGACAATGCATCACGGCAGCGCTCACATGAATGCAATAGCAAACAATTAGTAAACGCAATAGATTTTCATTTGTTTTGATAGTAAAAGATAGCCTGCTTTCAATCCTTGCCCGGCAGTCCGCTGGCTGCCCGCTTAAACTGGAGTCCAGCATGTCTATCTCTTCCTTCCTGCGACAGGTCGCGCTGGCGCTGTCTGCCACAGTTTTCGCCAGCCTTCCTCTGCATGCCGCCGAACGCACCCTGGACACCGCTTACGGCCCTCTGAACCTTGAAGGAACACCACAGCGCGTGGTGGCTCTGGGTGACAGCGCTCTGGATGCGGCGCTGTCGCTTGAGGTGAAACCGGTCGGAACCCTCGCCAGCCGGGGCGGTAACGATGTACCGGAGTACCTCAGGGTCAAAGCCGGGAAAATCACGCTGGTCGGCAGCGTGCGTGAACCCAACCTGGAAGCCATCCTGCGCCTGCAACCGGACTTGATCCTCGCCACCGGCGATCTCTCGCGCGAGCTTTACGCCAAGTTGAGCCTGATTGCACCAACCGTGGTGCCGCGTGGCAACAATTTTGCCGACTGGCGCGAAATCTATGCGACTTACGCCCAGGCTCTTGGCAAGGCAGATGAGGGCCGGCTGCGTCTGGACGAAATCGAGAAACGCAGTGCCGCCCTGCGCGAACGTCTGCCGCAGGGGCTGGAGGTCAGCGTGGTACGCTGGAACCCGCAGGGTCCAGTGATTATGTCCAGTCGTCTGTTTACCGGCCAGTTGCTGGAAAACCTCGGCCTGCGTGCTAACGCTCTGGCTGCCGAGCAGCAAAGCAAGCCTCACAGCGACGTGCTCAGCTTGGAAAACCTGTCGCGCATCAATGCCGACTGGATATTTATCGCCACCCTAAATCCTGATGGCCACACCGCCATGGAAGATGCTCGCAAACAGCCCGCCTTTACCCGCCTAAAAGCCGTAGCCAACGAGCATGTAGTGACAGTCGACGGCCATATCTGGAGCAGCAGCTCAGGCTACCTGGCAGCCAGCCAGATCCTGGATGACCTGGAGAAGGCGCTGCTCGACTGATGCTGACCACCCGCATGCCCATGCCCCGGGCTCTGGCCCTGGGCAGCTTCAGTCTGGCGTTGCTGTGCCTGGCCAGCATGCTGCTGGGCGCCGGAGAGATCGGTATCGGCAGCAGCCTGCAGGCCCTGCTCGGCAAGGCGGACGAAGATGCCCGTTTCATCGTGCTGGAGCTGCGCCTGGCGCGTACCGAGCTGGCCCTGCTGGTCGGTCTGGCACTGGGTGCCGCCGGAGTCCTGCTGCAGGCGGTGACCCGCAACCCGCTGGCCGAGCCCGGCTTGCTCGGAGTCAGCGCCGGTTCCTCATTCGCCGTGGTGATAGCCATCAACCTGGGTGCTTCGGCCGCCGGTCTGCATCTGGGCGTGGCCATGCTGGGCGCCCTTATCGGCTGCTTGCTGGTATTGCTGGTGACCCGTCTGCGCGGAGTAGGCGATGACCCGGTGCGTCTGGTACTGGCCGGTGCGGCCTTCTCCGGCATTCTCGGTGCATTGAGCAGCCTGCTTTTGTTATGGGATCAACGTACCGCCGACGAAATGCGCTTCTGGATCATCGGTGCATTGGCCGGGCGACCGCTGGACACCCTTGACTGGAGCCTGCCAGGCCTGATCGCCGGACTGCTTTTAGCCCTGCTGGTAGTCCGCCCACTGGCAGCACTGGCACTGGGCGAGCGAGTGGCCAGCGGCCTGGGCCATCATCCGCAGTTGACCCGCCTGGGCACGTTGCTGGCAGTGGCGATACTGGTTGGAACCGCCACAGCCGCAGCCGGCCCTATCGCCTTCATCGGCCTGATCGTGCCCTATATAGCCCGCCGCCTGATTGGTTCGGACATCCGTCGTACCCTGGGCCTGAGCATGCTGCTCGGCCCCTGCGTGCTGCTGCTGGCGGACGTTGTCTCGCGTCTGCTGGTACGCCCCTATGAACTGCCGGTAGGCGTGGTAAGCGCCTTTATCGGCGCACCGATCCTGATTGCCGTGGTACGCAGCCACCGCCTGCCGACACTGTGACATGAATCATTCCGCCCCCTTCGTCCTGCATGCGCCAGCCGGCTACTACCTGCTGCGCCTGAGTCGCTACAGCCTGCTACTGCACCGTCGCAGTCTGCTGGTCGGTCTGTTGCTGAGCGCGCTGCTGCTGATCAGCGCAACCGCCATACTGAGTGCCGGTGACGACGCCCTCGGCCCCTGGAACGTCCTGCAGGCGGCGCTCGGCCGCGGCGAACCACTCCAGGTTTTCCTGATTCAGGAGCTGCGTCTGCCACGTCTATTGGCAGGGCTGCTCAGCGGCGCCGCACTGGGAGCCGCCGGCTGCCTGCTGCAGACACTGGCACGCAATCGCCTGGCTACCCCAGGCGTGATCGGCATCGACAACGGCGCCACCGCCTTTGCCGTTGCATCCATTGTCGCCGTCCCCACCAGCCTGGCGCCCTCGGCGCTGGCGTTGAGCGGCGCCGCCACGGCCGCCGTACTAACCTTCGCTCTGGCCGCAGGTGGCGGTGCCCGCGGCTACCGTTTCATCGTCGTCGGTATTGCCGTCGGTGCGCTATTTGGCGCCCTGACCAACCTGATGCTGGCCCGCAGCGACATGGATGCGGCCAACGCCGCCTATCCCTGGACTGTCGGCAGTCTCAATGCCCGCCCAGCCGATTCGGTAATGCTGCTGGCCATCGGCCTGGCAAGCGGGTTGCCGCTGGCCAGGCTGCTGGTCAATGCGCTGACGCTGATGCGTTTCTCCGACAGCGTCGCCATTGGCCTTGGTGTTCGCCTGCAACGCATGCGCTTGCTGACCCTGGCTTTGTGTGTATGGCTGACGGCACTGGCGGTCGCCGTGGTCGGCCCGGTCGGCCTGATCGCCCTCGCCGCACCAGAAATGGCGCGCCACCTGTGTAGCCGTCACGGCGTGCCGGTAATCAACGCTGCGCTGTCCGGGGCGTTGATGATGATTCTTGCTGACTGGCTTGGGCGCAGCCTGCTGGCTCCCATCGAGATCCCGGTCGGGATCATCACCGCCGTAGTCGGCGGCCCCTTCCTGCTTTGGATTCTTCTGCGCCAGACACCTCGGAGTTCGACATGAGCCTGCCTTCCTCCCTGCTCGGCCACGCCAGCCAACCGGATGTACGCCTGCAAGCCCGCGATCTGAGTCTGGACTACGAACGCACACGGATCATCGACGGGCTGAATCTGGAGATCCCCAGAGGCCAGGTCAGCGCCATCGTCGGCCCCAATGGCTGCGGCAAGTCCACCTTGCTGGCGGGCCTGGCCCGGCTGCACAAACCCAGCGCCGGTGCCGTGCTGCTCGATGGCAAAGTCATCAGCAGCCTGCCCTCGCGCGAGGTGGCCCGACGACTCGCCCTGCTGCCGCAGGATGCCAGCGCGCCCGACGGACTGACGGTCAGCGAGCTGATCCGCTTTGGCCGTCAGCCGCACCAGAGCCTGCTGCGCCAATGGAGCGAGGAAGATCAGGCCATCGTCGAGGCTGCGCTGGCCGCCGCAGATTTGCTGGAGCTGGCGGATCGGCCGCTGGAATCCATGTCCGGTGGCCAGCGGCAGCGGGCCTGGATCGCCATGGCCATCGCCCAGGCCACCCCGCTGCTGCTGCTCGACGAGCCCACCTCGGCGCTGGATCTGGGCCATCAGATCGAGGTTTTCGAGCTGATCCACCAGCTTGCGGCAGCCGGCAAGACCGTCGTCATGGTGGTGCACGACCTGTCCAGCGCCTGCCGCTACGCCGACCATCTGATCGCCATGCAACAGGGACGGATCATCGCCAGCGGTCGACCGGAGGAAATCGTCACCAGCGAACTGGTGGAACAGCTGTACGGCGTACGCTGCACCCTGCTGCGTGACCCGCTGAGCGGTACCCCGGTAATCGCCGGAATCAGCCGGCTCGCCTAGCCGCTCGAGGCTGCTCTGCCGCGTTGCCTAAAATGGCAACGCCTGCACCACAAAGCGTCGAACCGGGGCGACAATTTCCTCCTGGGCCACGACCAGCGGCAGGTCACGGGCGCCGGCACTGGTACGGGCAACCAGTGCATAGAGAGTCGCAGTAGCCAGTTCCAGCGACTCCGGCAAGCTCAACCCCAGCAGCAGACGGGCCAGCAGCACAGCCGAGAATACATCGCCCATGCCGTTGGGCAGCGGGTGCAAGGTCAGTCGTGGGGTATTGACCAGCCAGGCTCCTTCGCCATTGACGGCCAGCGTGCCCAGCTCACCCTCGCCCATGTCCGCCGTGGACAGGCTGGTGACCACTACCACGTCCGACCCACGGCCACGCAGCTGCCGTGCGATTCTCACGGCGTCCTGCAGATCAGTCGGTTTACTGCCTGTCAGCAGCTCAAACTCGAACTGGTTGGGCGTGATGATGTTGGCGCAGGAAATCGCCTGGTCACGCAGGAAGTCCGGAATCGCCGCATTGACGAAAACCCCCCGCCCCACGTCGCCCATCACCGGATCACACAGATAGCGTACAGACGGATTGTGCTGGCGAATCTCGCCCACCGCCTCGAGAATTACCCGGCCACTCTCGGCATCACCAAGATAGCCCGACAGCACTGCCGCCAGGCGAGGCAACAGTCCTCGTTCCTTAAGCCCCAGCAACACCTCGCGCACGTGATCAGGCCCGAACACCTGGCCGCGGAACTGGCCGTAGCCGGTGTGGTTGGAAAACTGCACGGTATGGATCGGCAGTACCTCCAATCCCAGTCGCTGCAAAGGGAACACTGCGGCGGCATTGCCGACATGGCCCCAGGCCACATGGGACTGAATGGACAAAACGAGGGTGGGTAAGGTTGCGCTCATGGCGGTCTCTGCGGGCAGGGATCAAAGAGACGGGAATTATTCGCCAAGCAGCTTCAACGCACCACTGTCATGTCAAGCGGAACCGGTCTGTCTCCCACATTGCCCGGACACAGAGCCTTGCTCCTCGCGCACAGGCTCCGCCCACTCCACACGGTTGCGACCGGCGGCCTTGCCCCGATACAGCGCGCTATCGGCCTGTTGCAGGCAGTGATCAAGCGAATGCTCGCCATTCAGATCACCGGCCACTCCAATAGTGGCCGTGCAGCGAATCGGTTGTGCCAGCCCCGTTCCCGGCACATTGCTGTCCTCAATGCCCTGGCGAATGCGCTCGGCCAGTTGAAGTGCGCCATCCCGATCCGTATAGAGGGCAATCACGACGAACTCCTCGCCGCCCTGGCGGCAGATCAGATCCCCCTGGCGGGAAGTGCTGCGAAGAACCGAGGCAATGTGGCGCAGAACAAGATCGCCGATCTTGTGCCCATATACGTCGTTGATGCGCTTGAAATGATCAATATCGACGATCAAGAGATAAGCCGGCGTCGCCTGACGGGCCAGAAAGTGTTGCGCCAATCTGTCCATGAGTCCACGTCGATTGAGCAGGCGGGTCAACGGATCATGCGCCGCCAGCGCATGCAGACGATCGGTCAGACGACGCAGAACCAGCCAGACGGCGCTGGGCGGCAGTACCGTGGCCAGGAACGACATGTACAGATAGAAGACCTTCTGGAAGTTGCTCCCCAGATCCAGAGCAGCCAGTCCCTGATCGAGAATCATCGCGAACTTCACTGCGTTAAGCACGCAAATGCCGGCAATCAGCAGAGAAAAAAACCACATTTCGATGCGCAGATCGCGGGCGAAACTGCGGCCGCCATGAAAAGCAATCAGTGCCATGCCGGAGAACAATAGCGCACAAGCGGCCGACAGCATGGCATGCCGCGCCTCGACACCGATCAGCCACTGCACGAGCAGCTGTGCCAAGCTGTAACCAACGGCTACGGTCAGCAATGGCCGAAGCACCGCAACAGGTCTGTCGAAAAATCGCATGGCTCCAAGCAGATAGGCCACGGGAGCACAGAGCGTCAGGGTGTGATTGACAATACTGCTCAGCTCCTCATGCCGAGTGCCACCGAACAGTTGCAGCAGGTAGGCCAGCCCCAGCATCAGGTTACCGGCGGCGAACACCTCCATCCCCATCTTCTTGCCGTTCAGTCGTGTACTGATGAGAAAGAACATCAGACAGAAGCAGAACAGGTGGACACAGAGCATGCCAATAACGACGGTGGTGACCATAAGTTCGCGCCGGTAAGGAACAGATGCCAACCCGTCAGGTTCACGGCATGGCTGATAGAAGCTGCTGATCGTAGGCTGATCGGGTTACGGAAGGCAATCTGACATCAATCGAAAACCAGTTGTCTTATATGCCGGCATTCGCCGATGCCATGCTCCATCAGCATACAAATATTGATAGCAGCATACACGCACTAGCCCTGCCCCGGAGCAAAAGACCAGCTCTATAGTCAATCCCGTACAGCATGCTTCTTCGCCAAAAGAGCAGCCTTCCGAAAGCTGCCGCCACACTTATAAATATAAAAATATTCTAAAAAAATATTTATCTATTTCTTTTTAGCAATATTAGCATTGCTTCACCGGACCGCCGGACCCTTCTTCAAACAGCACTTACCTGTCCTGCGGCTAGGCATCCTCGTCAGAAGGGCCAGCCTGCTTTCGAGGAGCAACACATGACCCCCTTTCCTTTCGTGCGCCAACTACTGGCCGCGCTGACCCTGTCGAGTCTGACCCTGGCTGCCCAGGCCGCCGACTTTACCGTGGCCTACCAGACCATGGCCGATCCCGCCAAGGTGGCCCAGGCTGACGGTGTCTACGAACAGGCTACCGGCGTGAAGATCAACTGGCGCAAGTTCGATAACGGCGCTGACGTGATCACTGCTGTCGCCTCCGGTGACGTGCAAATCGGCAACCTTGGCTCCAGTCCGCTGACAGCCGGTGCTTCGCGCAAGCTGCCGATCGAAACCTTCATCATCGGAGCACAAATCGGCGCCGGCGAAGCGCTGGTGGTACGTGAAGGCATCGATTCGCCGGAAGATCTGATCGGCAAGAAGATCGCCGTGCCATTCGTTTCCACCGGCCACTACAGCCTGCTGGCGGCGCTCAAGCACTGGCAGATCGACCCGGCCAAGGTACAAATCCTCAACCTGGCGCCGCCGGCCATCATCGCTGCGTGGAAACGCGGCGACATCGACGCCACCTACGTTTGGGATCCGGCACTGGGCGTGGCCAAGGAAAACGGCAAGGTGCTGATCACCTCCGGCGAGCTGGGCAAGTTGGGTGCGCCGACTTTTGATGCCTGGATCGTGCGCAAGGACTTCGCCGAGAAACATCCGGAAGTGGTCCAGGCCTTCGCCCAGACGACTCTCGCCGCCTATGCCGACTACCGCCGCGACCCGCAGGCCTGGGTGGCCAATGCCGACAACATCGCCAAGGTAGCCAGCCTGACCGGCGCCAAAGCCGAAGACATCCCCGCGCTGCTGGAAGGCAATGTGTTCCCTCTGGCCGAGGAACAAAAGCAACTGCTCGGCCCGGCGACCGTCAAGGCTGTGCATGACACCGCCGTATTCCTCAAGGAGCAGGGCAAGGTCGACCAGGTTCTGCCGGACTACACCCCCTACGTCAGCAATCGCTTCATCAGTAACTGACCAAGACCTTTGCGGGCGGCAATTGATGCCGCCCTTTTCGGAGCTGATTCAATGCCTCGTATCCATCGACTGTTCGCAGCCGTGACCACTGCCCTGTTCGCCTCGTTCGGACAGGCTGCCGACCTGACCATCGCCTATCAGACCGGCATCGATCCGACCAAGGTTGCCCAGGCCGATGGAGCCTATGAGCAAGCCATTGGCCAGAAGATCGACTGGCGTCGCTTCAACAGTGGCGCCGAGATCGTCACCGCCCTAGCCTCCGGCGATGTGCAGATCGGTAACCTCGGCTCCAGCCCGCTGGCTGCCGCAGCCAGTCGTGGTCTGCCCATCGTCACCTTTGTCGTCGCAGCACAGATCAACGCCGCCGAAGCCCTGGTCGTACGCAACGGCAGCGGCATCGAGAAACCCGCCGACCTGGTCGGCAAGACAATCGCCACACCATTTGTTTCCACCTCGCACTACAGCCTGCTCGGTGCCCTCAAGCACTGGCAGATCGACCCGAACAAGGTGCGCATCGTCAACCTCAATCCGACTGAAATCAACGCGGCCTGGCAACGCGGCAACATCGACGGAGCGTTCGTCTGGTCACCAGCGCTGGGCGTGATCAAGAAAACCGGCAAGGTGCTCACCGACGCCGCCGAAGTCGGTACCTGGGGCGCACCGACCTTCGAGGTCTGGGTTGCCCGCAAGGACTTCGCCGAGAAGCACCCTGAAGTGCTGGAGCAGTTTGCCAGGGTCACGCTCGACAGCTTCGCCCGCTATGCGACGGAAAAAGATCAGTGGACGGCCGACTCCGAACCAGTACGCAAGATCGCCACACTGACCGGCTCAAACCCTGCAGATGTACCGGAACTGCTGGCCGGCTCGGCCTTTCCGGATCACCAGCAGCAACTGGCACTGCTCGGCGAACGCACCGCCCGTGATATCGCCGCCACAGCCGTATTCCTCAAGGAGCAAGGCAAGGCTGACCGAGTGCTTGAGGACTATTCGCCCTATGTCAGCAGCCAGTACATCAAACCCTGAACCCGCGCCTGCATTGAAGAGAAACTGAACATGGCCCTACTCGAACTGGAGCACGTCAGCGCACAGTATCCGGGCGCCGCCAACACGGTATTGAGCGACCTGTCACTCAACCTCGGCCCAGACCAATTGCTGGTCGCTCTCGGCCCCTCCGGCAGCGGCAAGACCACTCTGCTCAATCTCATTGCCGGCTTCATCACGCCCAGCGCCGGGCGCATCAGCCTCGATGGTCGCACCATCGAAGGCCCCGGGGCAGAACGCGGCGTGGTGTTCCAGGATGATGCTCTGCTGCCCTGGCAGAACGTACTGGAGAACGTCGCCTTCGGTCTGCAACTGGCCGGGGTAGCACGTGCCGAGCGAGAATCCAAAGCTCGCGAACTGCTGACACTGGTCGACCTTAGTGGATTCGAGAAGCGACGCATCTGGGAGCTTTCCGGCGGCCAGAAACAGCGTGTCGGCCTGGCCCGCGCTCTGGCGGCCGATCCTCGCGTGCTGCTGATGGACGAACCCTTCGGCGCACTCGACGCCTTTACCCGTGAGCAGATGCAGGAACTGTTGCTGCAGGTACAGGGGCGTACACGCAAGCCGGTGTTCCTGATCACCCACGACATCGAGGAGGCGGTGTTTCTCGCCACCGATCTGGTGCTGCTGGCGCCGCACCCGGGCCGGATAGTCGAGCGTCTGCAACTGGACTTCGGCCGCCGCTACAACGCCGGCGAGAGTGCCCGCGCCATCAAGTCCGATGCCGATTTCATTGCCACCCGCGAGCACGTGCTCGCCCGGGTATTCGCAGAACGCCAGGAGAGACGCGCATGAGCAGTTTCGAATACCTCTACGACAAAACCGACACCCCCCTAGAACCCGAACGCCCCACCCGCGAACTCAGCCTGCTGACTATCAGCAGTCTGAGCGTTGGCGCCCTGCTCTGGCTGTGGTGGGCGGTCACCGCCAGCGGCCTGATCGAGCCATTGTTTCTGCCCAGCCCGCAGGCTGTGTTACTGCGCGGCTGGCAACTGCTCGGTGAAGGCTATATGAACGCCAGCCTGTGGCAGCACCTGGGTGCCAGCCTTGGACGTATCAGCCTCGGCCTGCTGGGCGCGGTGGCCACTGCCATCCCGTTGGGTATCGCCATCGGTCGCAACCGCATCATGCGCGGCATCTTCGACCCGCTGATCGAGTTTTACCGGCCGATTCCACCGCTGGCCTACCTGCCGCTGATCGTCATCTGGTGCGGCATCGGCGAACTGTCCAAGGTGCTGCTGATCTATCTGGCCATCTTCGCCCCCATCGCCATCGCTACCGCCACGGGTGTACGCAATGTGGATCCGGCCAAGCTGCGCGCCGCACAGTCGCTTGGTGCAACGCCCTGGCAACTGATCCGCCACGTGGTACTGCCGGGCGCTCTGCCGGAAATCCTCACCGGGGTACGCATCGGCCTCGGTGTCGGCTGGTCCACACTGGTCGCCGCAGAACTGATCGCCGCCACCGAAGGCCTGGGCTTCATGGTGCAATCCGCCGCCCAGTTTCTGGTCACCGACGTGGTGATCCTCGGCATCCTGATCATCGCCCTGATCGCAGTCACGCTGGAGCTGGGCCTGCGCGCCCTGCAACGCAAACTGGTGCCCTGGCACGGCCAGGCCCACTGATTTTTAGCAGAGGGTGGCGGACGGTCTGCCCGCCACCAAGGAGTCCTGTATGTCACTGACCATCACCCCGATAAGCCCGGCATTAGGCGCCATTATCGAGGGTATCGACCTGCGTCAGCCGCTGTCCGACGCCAACCAGCAGCACATCGAACGAGCGCTGCTCAAGCACCAGGTACTGTTCTTCCGCAACCAGTCCATCGAGCCGTCACAGCAGGCCGCCTTCGCTGCGCGTTTTGGCGACCTGCATATCCACCCGCTCTACCCCAATGTGCCGGAGCAGCCCGAAGTCCTCGTGCTCGATACCGCCGTGACCGATGTGCGCGACAACGCTATCTGGCATACCGACGTCACCTTCCTGGAGACACCGGCCATGGGCGCGGTACTGGCCGCCAAGCAACTGCCGACCTATGGCGGCGACACCCTCTGGGCCAGCAGCAGCGCGGCCTTCGATGCATTGTCAGAACCGCTTAAGCGCCTGCTCGACGGCCTGACCGCAACCCATGACTTCACCCGTTCGTTTCCGCTGGAACGCTTCGGCAATACACCGGAAGCTCTGGCGCACTATCACGAGGTACAACGCACCCACCCGCCGGTGGTGCACCCGGTAATACGCACCCACCCGGTCACCGGGCGTAAGGGGCTGTTCGTCAACGACGGCTTCACCAACCGGATCAATGAACTGGAACCTGCGGAAAGCGACGCCCTGCTGCGCTTTCTCTTTGCTCACAGCACACGTCCGGAATTCAGCATCCGCTGGCGCTGGCAGGAAAATGACGTGGCCTTCTGGGACAATCGCATCACCCAGCATTACGCCGTCGATGACTACCGCCCGGCACGCCGCGTGATGCACCGCGCCACGGTGCTGGGCGACAGGCCGCGCTAAGCAAGTTCGCCCTCCTCCCCCTGCAATGGCCCGGTCATGGCCGGCTCCATGACCGGGTGCAACTCTCCACAAGCTAACTCGAACGCGCAGGCAGCCTTGGCCCCAACGGGCCTGATGCGGCCTGCTGTTTCTTATGCCCGGTTACGCGTCCTTGTGACGGATGCGAAACAACTTCCGGACACATATATATTCTAAATTAGTATTTAAAGTTGAATTTTAAATCTCATAGGTTATAAAAACCGGTCCACCGGAGCCTCGATTATCCCGCCGCTCCGTTGCACCTCATCCCGGTGCCGTTGCTGGCGTATCCGCAGATGAGGTTTGTATGAGCAGCCAAACATTCCCTGAGGCCAGTGATCAGGACATCGTCCCGCCTCTTCATCCTGCCGCCGTGCTTGCCACCGATGCCGAGGCCTTGCAGGCCGCCCGGGCACTGGCTGAGACTGCACAAACCGAAGTGATTCGACGCGACCGCGAACGGCGCCTGCCCTGGGAACTGGTGGAACGCTTCACCGCCAGCGGCCTCGGCAGCATCGCCGTGCCGCGCGAATTCGGTGGCCCGCAGTTGTCCTTCGTCACCATCGCCGAAGTGTTCCGCATCATTTCCGCCGCGGACCCGGCCCTGGGCCAGATCCCGCAGAACCATTTCGGCCTGCTCGGCCTGCTTCGAACCGCAGCCTCGCCAGCTCAGCAGCAGCGCCTGTTCACCAGCGTGCTGGCCGGCTGGCGCATCGGCAATGGCGGCCCTGAGCGTGGCAGCAAGCACACGCTGGACATCCAGGCACGCCTGGTACGCCGCGATGGCCGCTGGCTGCTCAGCGGAGAGAAGTTCTACTCCACCGGTGCCATCTTCGCTCACTGGATCGCGACCAAGGCGCTGGATCAGGACGGCCGCCCCTGGCTGGCATTTATCCAGCGCGGCCGGCCAGGCCTGCGCATCCTCAACGACTGGTCCGGCTTCGGTCAGCGCACCACCGCCAGCGGCAGCGTGCTGTTCAACGAGGTGGAAGTCGACGAGGACAATCTGATCCCGCTCTGGCCGCTGGCCGAGCGCCCGGGCATCCAGGGCGCCTTCTCTCAACTGATCCAGGCCGCCATCGATCTGGGCATTGCCGATGGCGCGCTGCACGATGCTATTGCCTTCATACGTGATAAAGCGCGGCCCTGGATCGATGCCAAGGTCGAACACGCTGGCGACGATCCCTACGTGATTGCCGACATTGGCCGTCTACAGATCGAACTGCACGCCGCCGAAGCGCTGCTGCAGCATGCCGGCCGGGTGCTCGATGAAGTCTCCGCAGCTCCCGTCGACGCCGATGCGGCTGCCCGTGCTTCCATCGCCGTGGCCGAGGCCAAGACGCTGACCACCGAAATCAGTCTGGCCGCCAGCGAAAAGCTGCTGGAGCTGTCCGGCAGCCGCGCGACGCTCGCCGAGTTCGGCCTCGATCGCCACTGGCGCAACGCCCGCACCCACACCCTGCACGACCCGGTGCGCTGGAAGTACCACGCCATCGGCGACTACTACC
This sequence comes from Pseudomonas sp. NCCP-436, assembly GCF_019656335.1. Taxonomy (GTDB): domain Bacteria; phylum Pseudomonadota; class Gammaproteobacteria; order Pseudomonadales; family Pseudomonadaceae; genus Aquipseudomonas. Next base: position 273,407 of record NZ_BPLZ01000004.1, read on the forward strand.
TCAACGACCGACTGCCGCCGCGCCGAGGGACCATCTGATGGCCAAGCAAGTGCTGCTCAACGCCTTCAACATGAACTGCGTCGGCCATATCAATCATGGCCTGTGGACTCATCCGCGCGATCGCTCGGTGGACTTCAACCGCCTGGACTACTGGACGGATCTGGCCCGCCTGCTGGAACGCGGCCTGTTCGACGGGCTGTTCCTCGCCGACATCCTCGGTGTCTACGACATCTACCAGGGCAACCTCGACCTGACCCTGCGCGAGAGCATCCAGTTGCCGGTCAACGACCCGCTGCTGCTGGTCCCGGCCATGGCCGGCGTCACCTCGCACCTGGGCTTCGGTGTCACCGCCAACTTGAGCTACGAGGCGCCCTACACCTTCGCCCGGCGCATGAGCACCCTGGATCACCTCACCAATGGCCGGGTCGGCTGGAACATCGTCACCGGCTACCTGGACAGCGCCGCCCGTGCCATGGGCCGGCCGCAGCAGGTGGAGCACGACCGCCGCTACGACCAGGCCGACGAGTACCTGGAGGTGCTCTACAAGCTCTGGGAAGGCAGCTGGGAGGACGACGCGGTGCTCGCCGACCGCGACCGGCGCATCTATGCCCAGCCGCACAAGGTACATCCGGTGCGCCACCACGGGGAGTTCTACCAGGTCGAGGGCTACCATCTCAGTCAGCCTTCGCCGCAGCGCACGCCACTGCTGTTCCAGGCCGGCTCCTCGGCACGCGGCCTGCAGTTCGCCGGCAACCACGCCGAGTGCGTGTTCATCGGCGGGCAGAACAAGGAGGCGGTGCGCGCCCAGATCGACAAGGTACGTGCCGCGGCCGTGGCCGCCGGCCGTCCGGCGGAGGCCATCAAGGTGTTCATGGGCATCAGCGTGATCGTCGCGCCCAGCGAGGCCGAGGCCCGCGACAAGCTGGCCGAGTACCAGCGCCATGCCAGTCCCGAGGCCGGCATCGCGCACTTCTCCGCCTCCACCGGCATCGACCTGGCCGCCTTCGGCCTGGACGAGCCCATCGTCGAGCGCAAGACCAACGCCATCGAGTCGGTGGTCAAGAGCTTCAGCGGCTGGACCAAGCGCCGCCTGCTGCAGCAGCACGCCCTCGGCGGGCGCTATCCGCAGGCGGCCGGCTCACCGTCACAGGTGGCCGACCAGCTGCTGGCGTGGATCGACGAGACCGGCCTGGACGGTTTCAACCTGACCCGCACGGTCACCCCGGAAAGCTACGCCGACTTCATCGACCTGGTGGTGCCCGAGCTGCAGCAACGCGGCCGCTACAAGACCGCCTACACCGAAGGCAGCCTGCGTCAAAAGCTGTTCGGTCAGGGATCGCGCCTGACCGCTCCCCACCCTGCCGCCAACTGGCGGCAACTCACTCAACACCTCCAAGAAAAGGAATCTCGCCATGCGTAACACACTTCGCAGCTTCAGCTTGCGTGCTGTCGCCCTCGGTCTGCTGCTGTCATGCTCTCTGCTGCATGCTGCCGAACCACTCAAGCTCGGCACCACCGCCGCCTTCGTCCCACCGCTGGAAGTGGCGGTGGAGGAAGCCCGGGCCCAGGGTCTGGAAGTGAAACTGGTGGAGTTCACCGACTGGATCGCGCCCAATGTCAGCCTGGCCAACGGCGACATCGACCTGAACTACTTCCAGCACATCCCCTTCCTGGAAAACGCCAAGCAGGAAGGCGGCTACGACCTGGTGCCGGTGGCCCGCGGAGTGATCAACAACGTCGGCCTCTACTCGAAGAAGCACAAGGACTTCACCAGCCTGCCCGAAGGCGCCAGCGTGGCCATCGCCAACGACCCGATCAACGGCGGCCGCGCCCTGCAGCTGCTGGAGAAGGCCGGACTGATCCAGCTCAAGCCGGGCGTCGGCTACAAGGCCGCCCAGCAGGACATCACCGCCAACCCCAGAAAGCTGAAGATCATCGAGCTGGAAGCGGTACAACTGGTACGCGCGCTGGACGAAGTCGACCTGGCCCTGGGCTATCCGCACTACATCCGCCTGGCCGGCACCCACGACGCCGAATCCGCGCTGCTGTTCGACGGCCTCGACTACCCGGGGTACATCATCCAGTTCGTCGCCCAGCCGCAGAAGGCCAAGGACCCGCGCATCCTCAAGTTCATCGAGATCTACCAGAGCTCGCCGAAGGTCCGCGCGGCCCTCGACAAGTCCAACGGCAAGCTCTATCAGGCTGGCTGGGAGAGCTGAGATGAGCGGTTTCCAGGCCCACCTGCCGCAGACCACCGGCGAGGCGCAGCTGCGCTTCGCCGGTGTCAGCAAGACCTACAGCAACGGCGTGCGTGCCCTGCGCGACATCGACCTGGCCATCGAGCGCGGCGAGATCTTCGGCATCATCGGCCGCAGCGGCGCCGGCAAGTCGTCGCTGCTGCGCACCATCAACCGCCTGGAGCAGCCCACCAACGGCAAGGTGCTGATCGACGGCGTCGATATCGGCGCCTACGACTACGACCAGCTGGTGACGCTGCGCCGGCGCATCGGCATGATCTTCCAGCACTTCAACCTGCTTTCGGCCAAGACCGTGCGGCAGAACGTCGAACTGCCGCTGAAGGTGGCCGGCGTGCCGCGCCAGCAGCGCCGGCGCAAGGCCGAGGAGCTGCTGCAGCTGGTCGGCCTGGCGGACAAGCACGACGCCTACCCGGCGCAGCTCTCCGGCGGGCAGAAGCAGCGCGTCGGCATCGCCCGCGCGCTGGTACACGACCCGGACATCCTGCTGTGCGACGAGGCCACCAGCGCGCTGGATCCGGAAACCACCCAGTCGATCCTCGCCCTGCTGCGCGAGATCAACCGGCGACTGAACCTGACCATCGTGCTGATCACCCACGAGATGGCGGTGATCCGCGAAATCTGCGACCGCGTGGTGGTGCTGGAACAGGGCGAGATCGTCGAGCATGGCCAGGTCTGGCGGGTATTCGGCGCCCCCGCCCACGAGGTCACCCGCACCCTGCTGGCGCCGCTACAACACCAGCTGCCGGACGACCTCAAGACGCGCCTGCGCAGCCAGCGCCAGAGCCCGCATGACCACCCGGTGCTGCGCCTGCACTACGCCGGTCACGGCGCGCCGGACCTGCAGAACCTGGGCAGTGCCCTGGGCGGGCGGATCACCCTGCTCGACGGCGACATCGAACGCATCCAGGGGCGCCCGCTCGGCCGCCTGCTGCTGGAAGTGGCGGACAGCCCGCTGGATCCCGAACAACTGCTGGACAACGCCCGCCGCCTGGCGGATCACGTGGAGGTGATCGGTTATGCCGCTGCTGCTTGAACGTCTCTGGCAAGGGCTGCTCGACACCCTGCTGATGGTCGGCGTGTCGTCGCTGCTGGCGCTGCTGGCCGGCATCCCGCTGGCCATCTTCCTGGTCACCAGCGGCCCCGGCGGGCTGTTCGAGTCGCCGCGACTCAACCGCCTGATCGGCGCGGTGGTCAACCTGTTCCGCTCGATCCCCTTCCTGATCCTGATGGTCGCGCTGATCCCCTTCACCCGCCTGGTGGTCGGCACCACCTACGGTGTCTGGGCGGCGGTGGTGCCGCTGACCATCGCCGCCACGCCGTTCTTCGCCCGTATCGCCGAAGTCAGCCTGCGCGAGGTCGACCACGGCCTGATCGAGGCGGCCCAGGCCATGGGCTGCCGACGCCGGCACATCGTCTGGCACGTGCTGCTGCCCGAGGCCCTGCCGGGCATCGTCGGCGGCTTCACCATCACCCTGGTGACCATGATCAACTCCTCGGCCATGGCCGGGGCCATCGGCGCCGGCGGCCTCGGCGACCTGGCCTACCGCTACGGCTACCAGCGCTTCGACACCCAGGTGATGCTCACCGTCATCGTGGTGCTGGTTGTGATGGTCAGCCTGATCCAGCTCAGTGGAGACAGGTTGGCGCAGAGGTTGAACAAGCGCTGACGTGAAAATGGGATAGAACCCCAATTTGCCATAGAGAACAAGATCGTCCAGCGCTTCCACTACCACGCCACCATCCGTAGTGCCTGGGGCAACTACTTCTAAACGCTGACTCCCTCAAGTCGATCGATGCCCCGGTGCCCATGCGGTTTCGGCGCCAGCGCTCGCTCGCAATACTGGCATATAGCCGCCAAAGCCGAGTTATCATGCCGGCGTCCGCGTTCGGCATGACGACAAGGAGCAGTAGATGAACGATTCGCGCCAAGCGGTGTTCGCCAGGGAATGCGACCTGATCATGAAGGGCGGTATCACCAGCGGCATCGTCTATCCGCTGGCCATTACCGAGATCGCCAGGGCATTTCGCCTGCGCAGCATCGGCGGCACCAGTGCCGGTGCCATCGCCGCCGCGGCAGCAGCCGCCGCCGAACTCGGTCGCCAGCGCTTCCAGAGCGGGCAATTGAGCAGCGACCCGGACGGCTTCGCCGAAATCGAGCGTTTGCCCGAACATCTCTGTACCCCAGCAGCGGAGGGACATGGCACCAAACTGCTGGCCTTGTTCAAACCCGTTCCCGCACTGCGAACACTGTTCGACACCTTCATCGCCGCCCTCGAAGCCAAGGGCAAGGGGCCGCGCGCGCAACTGCTGGCGCCCCTCAAGGTGATGCTGACGCGACACAAGTTCGCTGCGCTGATCGGCGCACTGGTGGCGGGTGGGCCTTTGTGGGCCAGCGCCATCGCCGGCGGCAGCCTGCTGGTGTGGTTCTGGGTGTTGTCATTTGCGGCGCTTGGCGGCGTTTTTGCCGCAGCCTTGCGTGTGCTGCTGCCGGCCCTGCGGCAACTGCCGCAGAATGGCTTCGGCCTGTGCAGCGGTTTGTCCGACGCCGATGACAAGGCGCCGGATGAAGCCCTGACCAATTGGCTGACCCACTACTTCGATCGTCTCAGCGGGCAGCAGGCGTTCTGTGCGCTGCATCCGGAGGCCATCGAATGCGAGCGGCCGCTGACCTTCGGCGATCTGCGCGCGCACGGCATCGATCTGCAGGTGATGACCACCTGCCTGAGCATGGCGCGGCCGTTTCGCCTGCCATTTCGCGATGACGATCAGGTACGTGAGAACAACCAGTTCCATTTTCGCGAGGAAGAGTTTGCCCGCCTGTTCCCGCGCCGCGTAGTGGCCTGGATGCGCGCACGCCAGCGCCCCGGTTGCGATGAACGTAATGACGGCTACCTGCGTTTGCCCTTGCCCGACGATCTGCCGGTGATCGTCGCGGTGCGCATGAGCCTGAGTTTTCCGCTGCTGCTCAGCGCCGTGCCGCTGCACGCCGTGGATTACCGCAGGAACGAGAGGAAACTGGAGCGCTGCTGGTTCACCGATGGCGGCATCAGCTCCAACTTTCCCATTCACTTCTTCGATGCCGCCCTGCCCCGGCGCCCCACCTTTGGCCTGGACCTGGGACCGACCGACGGCGCGGATGAGCAGCGCGTGCGCTTCCCGCGCAACAACGGCGATGCGCGGCTCGCCTACTGGCGGCGTTTTCCGCAAAACGGCCTGCCGGCGCTGCGTGGTTTTCTGGCCCAGCTCAGCAACGTGGCCAAGGACTGGAACCACGAAACCCTGTCGCTGATGCCAGGCTTTCGCGACCGCATCGGCCTGATTCAGCTGACCCGCGAGGAAGGCGGCCTCAACCTGACCATGCCGCCCGAGCGCATCGCTCGCCTGACCCGTTATGGACGCGAAGCCGGCCAGCAGTTCGTGCTGCGCTTTGGTGATCCGGCTTGCTGGCAGCCCGGCGCCAAAGCCTCGCCGATGAACTGGGAGAACCATCAGATCATCCGCCTGCGCCTGCAGTTGGCCAGTGTTGCCGAACAACTGCAAAGCCTGGAGCGCGCCTGCCGCGAACTGCACGGTACCGCGCACGACTACCAGCGCTTCTTCACCCCGGAGGCCAAGCGCTACAGCTACCCCTTACGGGGACTCAACGACCTGGCGCAGGACCCGGACAGCGGCCTGTACCGCACTCAGGCCGGGCTGGCCAGGGCCATGCTCGATCAGCTGAGGGCAATCGCCCAGATGATCGAGCAGCACCCCGACCACCACCCGGCCGGGAATGCGCCCAAGCCCACTCCCGAACTGAAGCTGCGGCCACGCATTTGAGGCTGGCCGCAGAGGCGATCAGCTACCCGGATTAGCCTGGGCCTCTTCGAAAAAATAATCCTTCCACGACGCGGCCTTGTTCTTCAACACGCCCAGCTCATGCAGCTTCTCGGCATAGATGAAGGTGCGCTGCGGCGATACGGTGAAGTCGTTTTCCGGGTCTTCGATGATCTTCTTCACGAACTCCAAGGGCAGCTTGGAGTTCTCCACGCGGATGTAGATCTCGGCAGCCGCGGCCTTGTCCGCCTTGATGATCTGTTCGGCCTCCACCAGGGCGTCATAGAAGGCCTTGTAGGTCTTCGGGTTTTCGTCGTGGAACTTCTCGGTCGCATAGAGCACGTTGAAGGTCGCCTGGCCGCCAAGAATGTCGTAGCTGCTGATCAGCTTGTGCACATTGGGATTCTCCAGCGCCTGATACTGGAACGGTGGGCTGGAGAAGTGCGCAGTGATTTCCGAACCGCCCTTGATCAGCGCTGCCGTGGCATCGGGGTGCGGCAGGCTGATGGAGATGGCGTCGAAGCGCTGGAAATCGTCCTTGCCATAGCGCTTGGCCGCCTCGATCTGCAGGGTGCGCGACTGGAATCCAACCCCGGCAGCCGGCACCGCTAGTCGATCCTTCTCGCTCAGATCGTCCAGCGACTTCACGTCGTCACGGTTGCTTAGCACGTAGCCGGGCAGCGAGCCCAGGGCCGATACCGCCTTGACGTTCTGCCGGCCGTAGCTGCGATCCCATACGGTGAGCATCGGCGGCACACCGGCCGAAACCACGTCGATGGCGCCGGACAGCAGCGCATCGTTCACCGCCGAGCCTCCGGAGAGCTGCTGCCAGTCGACCTTGATGTCCAGCCCCTCGGCCTTGCCGTGCTTCTCGATCAACTGCTGGTCACGCACCACGTTGAGCAGCAGGTAGACGATGCCGAACTGCTCGGCGATGCGAATCTGCCCCTCGGCGTGCGCCGCCTGAGGCACCGCCAGCGAGCCCGCCAGCAGGCCCAGGGAAAGACCGATGGCCCCGGGCAGCCGGCCAAAACGCGGAACGAAGGTAAAGCGTTTGCCTAGAGACATGGTGTGACTCCATTCGGACTAGAGCAGGAAAAGGGGCCTGAACGCGATGCGGCGGATCAGAACGGCACGTCGCCCTGAATCGTCGTGCGGTGCATGCGCCGGCGCAGGTGGCTCGGGCAACCGGTGGCCAGGTGGATCAGCGCGCGGTTGTCCCAGAACACCATGTCGTGCGGCCGCCACTGGTGACGGTAGATGAATTCGGGCCTGGCGCTGTGGGCAAACAGCTCGGCGAGAATCTGCCGGCTCTCGTCCTCGGGAATGTCGAGAATGTGGGTGGTGAAGTTCTCGTTGACGAACAGTCCCTTGCGTCCGGTTTCCGGATGGGCACGCACCACCGGATGGACTACGGCCTTGACCTCGGCCAGTTGCGCCTCGGTCAGCGTCGGGCGGCGAATGCCGGCGAACACCTCATCGGCGTAACGCGCCGTGTAGGAATGCGCGGCACGCTTGCCCTCGATGGCCTGGCGCAGCTCGGCCGGCAGGGTTTCATAAGCCAGCTGCTGACTGGCAAACAGGGTATCGCCGCCCTCTTCCGGCAGCTCCTGCGCCAGCAGCATGGAGCCGAGGCTGGGGAACTCCTTGTAGGACAGATCCGAGTGCCAGAACTTGCCGGCATCACCCAGACCGATGGGCTGACCGTTCTCGACGATGTTGGAGATGATGAAGATTTCCGGGTGATCGGCGAGCAGGAACTGCTTGAGCACGTGAATCTGCAACGGGCCGAAACGGCGACTGAAGGCGATCTGCTATTCAGGGGTGATGCGCTGGTCACGGAACACCAGCAATGCATGATCGAGATGGGCACGATGGACGCGGGCAAAGTCTTCATCGCTGAGCGGCCGGGTCAGATCCAGACCGATGATCTCGGCACCCACCGGGGCGTCGAACGGGCGAACTTCGAACGACTGCGCCGACGCCGAGGGGATGGAATGAGCTGCTGCCGACATAGAAAACTCCATGCAAGGGGCGCCAATCGGCGCATCACTTTGACCGGCCGGGATTCGGCCATGTATTCAGTGCGGCGCGCCGATTGGTCGGCAGGTACGCATGGAGCGAACTTTATAGATATAAGAAAACCAATTTAAATATTGTTTAGGAATATTCATATGACTTGTTTCGCCCCATGCCTTCGGCTGCCTGCTCGACACTGCCGAGCTCGCTGATCATTGTGCGTCGCATCAGCAATCTCCCGAAGCCGATGCATCCGACCCCGGGAAGAGTGAATACGAGGCAGAAACCGAGCCGGCAGCTGGACCGCTAGCTGACGACACGGCGCAGCTGCGCACCTTGTCTGCGCAGGTAAAGAACCTGAGTAATGATCCCGATGATCAGAGCAATCAGCAGACCGACTTGGGTACCGATCAGCAAGGGCGCGTGCAGGTCCGTGACGACCGGGTGTCCGTCCGGCACGCGACGCAGCACTTCGGAAGCGGTTGGCAGCATGAGCAGGAAGACGGTTGCGCTGAGCAGGATGGTTTCCAGATACATCCCTGCTCGCCTGAAAGCAAACACACGACCGACCCCGTAGCCGGCCAGCAGCAACACCAGAGTCAGCGCTGCAAAAGCGGCACTGACGGGCTGCCTGGCGATGATGAACACAGAGGCAGCACCGATCACCATCGATACCAGGTAGATCAGGCCCGGCGTGGAACGGGGAACGATGCGCCCGTGACGTGCAAGCATGTAGGCGGCTGCCGGAATAGCGGGCAGGCTACCCAGTGTGTGTACCCAGCCAAGGGCAGAAATTCCGAACATTTGGCAATTCCTCTGTTTGGATGATCGGCATAGATCACGACAGCCGGGGCGGGACTCGACTTTCCAGCTCAACCTGGCGGTGCTCTATGATTCCGGTCACACGTTAATCGACGCATGGCCGGCGCTACATGACCGATACGCTCAAATCCTTGATCAATCCTCCGGAACTACAGCTGGAAAGCATCGCGAGCGGGGATCTGCTCTCCCAGGTGCTCGCCCAGATACGACTGACAGGGGATCGTGTGTACTCGTGTGTGCTGAACGCTGGAGAGTGCCTCCAACTGGACAGCAACAGCGCACACGTTTGCCTGATGCAGTCCGGCCGGTTGCACATCCGCACAGGCGACGAGAGCGTACTCGCGATGGAGCCCGGCGATGTCGTCCTGTTGCCTCACAGCGCATCCACTTTGGAACTCCAGTCCGACGATGAACCCACGACGCTGGCCATATACCGCTTCTGGTTTGATGCAGGCAGCTTCAGGGCCATGCTGTTCGCGCTCCCTTCGCTGATTCATATCCGTCAGGTCGACGCCGCGCCATGGTCCGAAGGCTTGCTGCACTTCATGCTGCTGGAGGCCGACGACGTGCAGCCAGGTGGTGCATTGATGATCTCGCGACTGATCGACCTCACCGTCATCCGCATTCTGCGGACCTGGGTTCAACAGGGTGCTGCCTCGGGATGGCTGGGCGGTCTGGCCGACGCCCGTATAGCTCGCGTGCTCAGGGCCATTCATGAACAGCCCAGGCAGAACTGGCGCGTCGATGCACTGGCGGCAATGGCGGGCATGTCACGCTCCAGCTTCTGTGAGCGCTTCAGCGCGCTCGTCGGCCGCTCACCTTTGCGCTATCAGAACGAATGGCGGCTCACGCTGGCCAGAACCTTGTTGACCACCCAGGACCGCCGCATCAGCGACGTGGGATTCTCGGTCGGCTATGAATCCGAGGCGGCGTTCAGCCGCGCTTACAAGGCATTTTTCGGTCGATCTCCGCGACAGGATCGCAGCGCGCTGAGTGCCACTGAAGCATAGGGCGTAGCCTCACTTCCGTTTGGCCAGGCTTGTCTGCACCATTCCCGCCGACACCGCGCAGATCAGCCTGCCACGAGTTTGATAGGAACAGGCAATACTGGAATCCGATCCGGCATCGTTCCCTCATCCCCGTCGCCCTAGCATGACCGCTCACCATTTCCCCTGGGAGCGCCCACATGAATGCTCAGAAAACTCTCTTCATCACCGGCGTCAGCAGTGGCTTCGGCCAGGCCCTCGCGAGAGAAGCCCTCGCCCTGGGCTATCGCGTGATCGGCACGGTTCGCAGCGAATCGGCCCTCGCCGCCTTCGAGGCGCAATCCCCCGGGCGAACCCATGGCGTAATGCTGGACGTGACTGATTTCGACGCAATCGATGCGGTGATAGCCGTCGCAGAGGAGCGGCACGGTCCGGTGGATGTGCTGGTGAACAATGCAGGTTATGGCCACGAAGGGATTTGCGAAGAATCGCCGCTCGCCGAGATGCGTCGCCAGTTCGACGTCAACGTATTCGGTGCAGTGGCCGTAACCAAAGCCTTCCTCCCCTATTTCCGCCGTCGTCGCGCCGGGCACATTCTGAATATCACTTCCATGGGTGGCTACATCACCATGCCGGGAATCACCTATTACTGCGGCAGCAAATTCGCTCTGGAAGGCATCTCCGATACGCTGAGCAAGGAGCTTGCGCCCTTCAACATTTCTGTCACAGCGGTGGCGCCGGGATCATTTCGTACGGATTGGGCAGGCCGTTCGATGCAACGCACGCCGCGCAGCATCAGTGACTACGATGCAAGCTTCGACCCGGTGCGCAAAGCACGTGAGGAAAAGAGCGGCCATCAGTTGGGGGACCCGCAGAAAGCGGCACGCGCCATGCTGACCATAATCGCCAGCCCCAGCCCGCCGGCTCACCTGTTGCTGGGCAGCGATGCCCTGGCCCTGGTACGTGAAAATCTGCATCGCACGGCAGAGAGTATTGAGCAATGGGAAACGCTTAGCCGCTCTGCGGATGGCTGAGCATGAGCAGCGAGAGGTGTCAGCCGATGGTCAGATCCAGCGACCCGATTACCCAACGCATGGTGCGGCTGATGAGCCCGCTGGCGCCGCTGGAGGGTTACAACCTGAGCCAGCTGGACGACGTCCGCTTTCTGCGCTCCAACCGGCCACTGACGCGAACCCCGGCGCTGTACGAGCCGGGTATCGTCATCCTCTGCCAGGGACGCAAGCGCGGTTACATGGGCGACGAGACCTACGTCTACGACGCCCAACACTATCTGGTGGTGTCGGTGCCGGTTCCCTTCACCATGGAAACCGATGCCAGTGAGGCGGAACCCATGCTGGCGGTTTACATACGGCTGGATTTCACCCTGGCTGGCGAGCTGATTCAGCAACTGGACGAGCTGCGGGGTTTCCGCACAGCGCAACCGATGGGCATGTACGCCTCCCCCATGGATGAACCGCTGCGCCAGTCGACACTGCGCTTTCTGGAGATCATGTGCGACCGGACGGACGCACAGGTCATCGGCCCAGCGATGCTTCGAGAGCTCTACTACCGCATCCTTGCCGGTGAGCAAGGCGGCACCCTGCGCGCGGCAATCGCCCAGCAGGGGCCGTTCGGCAAGGTCACGCGCGCTCTGGACAAGATCCACAGCTGTTACCACGAGCGTCTGGATGTAGCCACCCTGGCCAGAGAAGCGCAGATGAGTGTGCCCAACGTTCATCGACACTTTCGCAAGGTGACCGACTCATCACCGATTCAGTATCTGAAATCGACGCGCCTGCATCAGGCGCGATTGCTGATGTTGCGTAACGAACTTACGGCAGCCAAGTCGGCATTCCTGGTCGGCTATGAAAGCGCCTCTCAATTCAGCCGCGATTTCAAACGCTTTTTCGGTCGCACACCCTCAGCGGAAGTGGCGTGGATGAAACGAACCTATGCGCTGCCGGCCCCAGCAACCCCGTCGCCTTACGTGTCATCGCACTGAGCTTCCATCCAATCTGCGGCGCTCAAAGCTTGAGATGTGGCACGCAGAGGTAGAAACGTGCGTTCAAGAAACGAAAGAATGGATGGGACGGTCGTCGCCAGAGCGTCTGCTATCTGGACCCCACAAAAAAGGATCACCCCCTGCCGGATGATCTGAGCGTCCTGATAAGAAGCTCTCTGAGGCTGTTCACCGCTTTGGAATTGTGCGACGCCCGGCTCCGGTAGACACCAACTTCCACCGGTTCCAGAGGCCCGAGACCATGTTCAAGGCCCAGTATCTGCAAATGATCCGGAACGCTGCAGCGGGTCAGTACTGCGATAGCCAATCCGCTTTCGACTGCAGCGAACTGCCCGGCCAGGCTGGAGCTGTTGTAAACCACCTTGTAGCGACGCCCTTGCAGGGCGATTGAATTGAGTGCATTGCGACGTGCCAGACTGGCGGCTTCATAAACCGCAATCGGCAACGGGTCTCGGCGCCAGAGTTCAAATTGCGCGGAGCCCACCCATACCAGAGGTTCATGAAAGAGAAAGGTGCCTCGCCGGGCGTGATCACGGGAAACCAGAGCGAGATCCAGGTCCCCGCTTTCCACCCGGGGAATCAGTGCGGTCGACTGTTCACAGTTCAGCTCGATCTCCACACCGCCATGACGTGGCGAGAAACGCTTGAGCACCGGCGTGAGGTATCTGGCGGCATAGTCGTCGGGCACACCAAGGCGTATGCGACCGGTGAGCGCCTCGCCATGGAAAGCGGCCTTGGCCTCTCCGTGCAAGTCCAGCATGCGCCGGGCGTACCCCAGAAGCTTCTGCCCATCCACAGTCAGCTGAAGGTGCCGAGGGCCTCGTATCAGCAGCTGCCGGCCGACGGCCGCCTCCAGTTTCTTGATCTGCATGCTTACCGCCGACTGGGAGCGGTACACTTCCTCGGCCGCGCTTGACAACGACCCCGTGTCGACAGCCGCGACGAAACACTTGAGCCAGTCGATCTGCAGGTCACGATCAGCCATAGCCGCACTGTTTCGATAATCGAATAGATGCGTGCAATATTATTCGCTTCTCGTAATTTGTGCCCGGTTTCATGCTGGGGGCATGAAAACATCCGACCAGGCCGTCGCCAACGGCTACTCCACCGCTCAAGGCAGCCTCGAAAAGGGAGGAACCCAGGCGTTTCTTCTGGGTAGCCTGATCCTCGGCACCGTTGGTGTCTTCGTGCACGAGGCCAATGCCGACCCGCTGACCGCAACGTGGTTTCGCTGCGTTTTCGGCCTGCTCGGCCTCACGCTCTGGGCTGCCTGGCGTGGGCAACTGGGCGATCTGCGGCGTTACCGTGCCCCCGGCTTTGCAGTACTTGCGGCCGGCGTGCTGATGGTGACGGCGTGGGGGTTGTTCTTCGCGGCTATCGAGTACGTGTCCGCCGGCATCGCCACGGTACTGTTCCACGTCCAGCCGCTGTGGGTGCTGCTAGGTGCCTTCTTCCTGAAAGAGTCCATCGCCAGGCGACGCATCGCGGCGGTGCTGATCGCCATGCTTGGCCTGGTACTGGCCACCGGGGTGCTCGAACATCTTTCGCTGTTCGGCGCCAGCCAGCCTGCCCAGGCCACATACTGGCTGGGCGTAGCCTTCTGCCTGATCGGTGCACTCTGCACTGCCTGCGTCACCCTAGTCGCCCGGCAGGTGCGGCATATGCCTGCCGGCATCCTTGCCTGGTGGCAGTGTGCAGTTGGCGCAATAGCCTTGTTCGCCTGGCCAGCCCTCAATGGCTGGCCGGAAATGGGCATGTCCTGGGTATGGCTTTCGGGGCTCGGTCTGATTCACACCGGGCTCGCCTATGGTCTGATCTATGCCGGCATGGCACGCCTGAACACGGATCGGATCGCGGTGTACCAGTTTTTCTATCCGGCAGTCGCCATCATCATCGACTGGCTGTTCTACGGGCAAAGCTTGGGGGGCCTGCAATTGACCGGTATCGCGATAATGCTGGTCGCGATCTGCTATGCCGAACGCTAGCCGGCTCCTGTAATTGCAAGCCGGGGCCTAGTGCCCTGTCATTTCAGGACATTCCGGAAGGTGAAAGCTTCCACTGTGGTTCCATCTCTGCCACACGCTGCGCAATCCAGTCGCTGAAAGCGCGTACGGTTGGTGAGAGGTGGCGGTTCTTGGGGTAGATGATCGACAGCGGCACTGTCGGCGCCGTGAGATCTGGCAGAACCTGGCGCAGTTGACCGCTGCGCAGGTAAGGGATCACCAGGTAACTTGCTGCGCGTATCAGCCCAAGCCCTTCCAGCCCGCAGGCGAGATAGCTGTCGGTATCGTTGACGGTTATCCGCTCCTGGATAGGGGCTGCCGCTTCCTCGCCTTCGATCACAAAACTCCAGTGCGCCCGACGGCCGCTGCGGTTGGACAGGAAGCCCACGGCATGATGATGGCGAAGGTCATCCAGCGACTGCGGCTCACCGTGCATCTCCAGGTATGCAGGCGAGGCGCAGGTGACCCAGTCGAAGCCTGCTATGCGCCTGGCCACGAGTGTCGTCGAGTCTTGAGGTACGCCAGCCCGAATCACGCAGTCGACCCCCTCTTGCACCAGGTCTATGGTCCGATCCCCTAGAGACAGCGTTATCTCCACGTCAGGATAGGCAGCCAGGAAGTCCCGTATCGCCGGCACGACGATCAGGCGCGCGAAGGAAGATGTCATGTCCACGCGCAGCTTGCCGCGGGGCCGCCCGGCCCGGGCGAACGAAGACTCGAGCTGCTCGATTTCGGCCAACAGTTTCCGGCAGTGGTCATAGTAGAGGCTGCCATCCGGAGTGAGGCTGATGTGACGGGTGGTTCGCTGCAACAGGCGGACGCCGAGGAAGGCTTCAAGCTCCTTGATGATGCGGGTCACGGTAGACGGTGGCATCTCCAGACTTTCGGCCGCCCTGCTGAAGCTGTGTACTTCAACCACGCGACAGTACACATGCATAGCCTGCAGTCGATCCATTTCTCTTGATCCTCATTGCATATGGAGGTCGGAACCTGCGATGCCCGCCCCTCGCCCCACCTAATCGACACCCCAATATCCATCGCCGCATTATTCCAGAACCAAGCAGAAAAATATTTCAACCCACCTGATAGAACGCATTTAAACGGCGTCATTCTCTATTCGATTATTCCATTTCTGATAATAGTAAAAGCCGAAACCACGCCTATATCTTCAGGCGTGCCTGGCAGAGACTGCGCCGAGATCTACAGCGTTTGCAGGGTCCTGCCATGTTCACTTCTTTCAACAGTCGAGCTTCCATACCGGCCGCGCTCTTTGGCACAGCCGTCCTGACACTGGCGGGATATGCCCTCCTCAACGAGGGCATCTCTCAGGCAGAACCGGCAGACCCCGTGCCCGTAGTGGCTCGTCCCGCTACAAGCAGGCAGGTCACTGACTGGGCCGAATACTCCGGGCGGCTGGAGGCTGTCGAACGCGTTGAGATTCGTCCGAAGGTCGAGGGAACCTTGCTGGCCGTGCATTTCCGCGACGGGCAGCTGGTGCGCCAGGGCGACCTGCTGTTCACCCTCGATGCGGCGCCCTTCGAGGCCGATCTCAGGCGCGCCGAGGCGCTGCTGGCGCAGGCCGAGGACCGCCAGCGCTTCACCGCCCGGAATCTGGAGCGCGGTCGGCGCCTGATCCAGGCCAACGCCATCGCCAAACGCGACTTCGACGCCCTGGAGAATGCCGCCCGGGAAGCGCGCTCGGCGGTTCAGGCCGCCAGGGCGGTGGTCGAACGTAGCCGCCTGAATGTCGACTACACCCGCATCACCGCGCCGATCTCAGGGCGCGTTTCCCGCCCGGAGATCACCGCCGGCAACGAGGTGAAGGCCGGCGGGGATGCACCGCCGCTGACTTCCATCGTCAGCCTCGATCCGCTGTATGCCGCGTTTACCATCGATGAGCGCACCTACCTGCGCTACGTGGGTGCCCGTCGCGGCACGGACCCGCTGCAGGTGCAGGTCGGTCTGGCCGGTGACGACGGCCATCCCCTTGTCGGCCAGCTGTACTCCCTGGACAACCAGCTGGATACCCGCACCGGCACCCTGCGCGTGCGCGCCCTGCTGGCGAACCCCGACGGTCGCCTGGTCCCCGGGCTGCAGGCCCGGGTACGCATGCAGATCAGCGATCCGTACCAGGCGACCCTCGTGGACGAGGCGGCAGTCGCCACCGACCAGGACCGCCGTTTCGTGCTGGTGGTGGGTGACGACGGCCGGGTCGAGTACCGCCGCCTGGAGCTGGGCAGCCGGCAGGGTGACCAGCGCGTGGTTCGCCAGGGCCTGGAGCCCGGTGAGCAGGTGATCGTCGAGGGCGCCCAGCGCGTACGACCCGGCGATCTGGTTCGGGTCGAGCAGGCCGCACCGGCACTGGCCAGCGAACAGGAGGGCGCCCGATGAACCTGTCCCGCTTTTTCATCGACCGGCCGATCTTCGCGGGGGTGATCTCCGCGCTGATCTTCATCGCCGGGGCCATCGCGATGTTGGTCCTGCCCGTCTCCGAGTATCCGCAGGTGGTGCCGCCGTCCGTCGTCGTGCATGCCCAGTATCCGGGCGCCAACGCCACCACCCTGGCGCAGAGCGTGGCCGCGCCGATCGAGGAGGAGGTCAACGGCGTCGAGAACATGCTCTACATGCAGTCGCTGGCGAATGCCGACGGCAACCTCTACCTGACCGTGACCTTCAAGATCGGCACCGATCCGGATCAGGCCCTGCAGTGGGTGCGCAACCGCGTGGAACAGGCCGTGCCGCGGCTGCCGGAGGACGTGCAGCGCCTGGGTGTCACCACTATCAAGAGCTCGCCGAACATCACCCTGGCCGTGCACCTGGTTTCGCCCAACGGGGAATACGATGCCAATTACCTGAGCAACTACGCCATCCGGCATGTCCGTGACCGGCTCGCCCGCATCGATGGCGTGGGCCAGGTCAACCTCTGGGGGCCGGGCGCCTACGCCATGCGCATCTGGCTCGATCCGGAAGCGGTGGCGGCACGCGGCCTCACCGCGGCCGAGGTGGTGGCGGCGATCCGCGAGCAGAACGCGCAGGCGGCGGTGGGCAGCATCGGCACGGCGCCGATGGTCGAGCAGGCTCCGTTCCAGCTGTCGGTCAGCGCGGATGGTCGGCTGCGCAGCGTCGAGGAGTTCGGCGACATCGTCCTGCGCGCCGAGCCTGACGGTCGCACCACATTGCTGCGCGACGTGGCGCGCATCGAGCTGGCCGCCCAGGAGTATGGGGTGCGTGCCTATCTGGGCCGGGACGCGGCCGTGCCGCTGGCGATCATGGAAGCGCCGGGCGCCAACGCCCTGGAGATCGCCGTCAGGGTCCAGAGCACCATGGAGGAGCTGAAGACCCGGTTTCCCGCCGGGCTGGATTACCGCATCGTCTACAACCCGACCCGTTCGGTGCAGGCGAGCATCGATGCCGTGGTCCGGACGCTTTTCGAGGCCATCGGGCTGGTGGTGATCGTGGTGTTCCTCTTCCTGCAGACCTGGCGGGCCTCGATCATTCCGCTGCTGGCCGTGCCGGTGTCCATCGTCGGCACCATGGCCTGCCTGTACCTGTTCGGCTTCTCCATCAACGCCCTGAGCCTGTTCGGCCTGGTGCTGGCCATCGGCATCGTGGTGGACGACGCCATCGTGGTGGTGGAGAACGTCGAGCGCAACATCGCGCTGGGCCATTCCCCGCGCGAGGCCACCTACCTGGCCATGCGCGAGGTGAGCGGCCCGATCATCGCCATCGCCCTGACCCTGGTGGCGGTGTTCGTGCCGCTGGCCTTCCTCTCCGGGCTGACCGGGCGTTTCTACCAGCAGTTCGCGGTGACCATCGCGGTATCCACCGTGCTCTCGGCAATCAACTCGCTGACCCTGTCGCCGGCGCTTTCCGCGCTGCTGCTCAAGTCCCACGGCGAGCAGAGCGACTGGCTGTCGCGGGCGATGCAGCGGGTGTTCGGCGGGTTCTTCGGACGCTTCAACCGCGCCTTCACACGGGGTTCGGAGCGCTACGGGCGGGGCGTGGCGCGGCTGGCCGGGCGCAAGAGCCTGGTAATGGCGATCTATGCCGGGCTGCTGGGCGTTACCGTGCTGCTCGGCAAGGTGGTTCCGGGCGGGTTCGTGCCGGCGCAGGACAAGGAGTACCTGATCAGCTTCGTGCAGTTGCCGGCCGGTGCCTCGCTGGAGCGCACCGATGCGGTGCTCACGAAGATGACCGAGATCGCCCTGGACGAGCCGGGCGTGGCCTCCACCTCGTCCTATGCCGGCCTCTCGATCAACGGCACCACCACCAGTTCCAGCTCGGGGCTGTCGTTCATCCTCCTCAAGCCCTTCGAGGAACGCAAAGGGCTGAGCGCCGACGCCATCGCGGCATCGCTCAATGCCAAATATGCCGGTCTGGAAAAGGCCAGCTTCGCTGCGGTCTTCCCGGCGCCGCCGGTCATGGGCCTCGGCTCGCTGGGCGGCTTCAAGCTGCAGCTGGAGGACCAGGGCAATCTGGGCTATGACGCGCTCTACAAGGCGACCCAGGACTTCATCGCCGAGGCGGCCAGGCAGCCGGAGCTGTCGCCGCTGTTCAGCACCTACCAGATCAACGTGCCGCAACTGCGCATCGACCTGGATCGCCTCAAGGCCAAGCAGCTGGGGATTTCCGTCAGCGAGGTGTTCCAGACCCTGCAGGTCTACCTGGGCTCCTTCTACGTCAACGACTTCAACCTGTTCGGCCGGGTGTACCAGGTACGCGTGCAGGCGGATGCGCCGCATCGCGCCCACCCGGAGGACATCCTGCAGTTGAAGACCCGCGCCGCCGACGGCCAGATGGTCCCGCTCGCGGCCTTCGCCAGCGTCGAGCAGATTTATGGGCCGGAGCTGGTGACCCGCTACAACGGCTTCACCGCCGCGGACCTGAGCGGTGCACCGGCGCCCGGCTACTCGTCGTCGCAGGCCATGGCCGCCATCGAGCGGGTCGCCGCGAAAACGCTGCCGCCGGGCATCGGCTATGAATGGACCGATCTCACCTACCAGCAGATCATCGCCGGCAACAGCGCGCTGTGGATCTTCCCGCTCTGCGTACTGCTGGTCCTGCTGGTGCTGGCCGCGCAGTACGAAAGCCTGACCCTGCCGCTGTCGGTGATCCTGATCGTGCCGATGAGCCTGTTTTCGGCGCTGCTGGGCGTCTGGCTGACGGGAGGAGACAACAACATCTTCACCCAGATCGGGCTGATCGTGCTGGTCGGTCTGGCCTCGAAGAACGCCATCCTCATCGTCGAGTTTGCCCGTGAGCTGGAAATCGCCGGTCGTTCCACGCTGGATGCCGTGCTGGAAGCCTGCCGGCTGCGCCTGCGGCCGATCCTGATGACCTCGCTGGCCTTCATCATGGGCGTGGTGCCGCTGGTGGTCTCCCACGGCGCGGGCGCGGAAATGCGCCAGGCCATGGGTATCTCGGTGTTCTTCGGGATGCTTGGCGTCACCTTCTTCGGGCTGTTCCTGACGCCGGTGTTCTATCTGCTCATGCGCGGATTGTCAGGTCGGCCTTTGCGCTCTGCAAAAACGTGGAACGGTAGTGCCCAGGCGCACTGAGTGCAGGCGTCCCCCCGCCCGCCACGCCTGTTATCCCGCTGGGTGACGAACCTGGGAGCAACGCACGAACTTCAGGCCGGCTCCATCTGCGCGGCGCCTGCAGCAACACGCAAGTTGTGCAGGCGCCAGTGGCTTGGCAGCCCGGCCTGTCGACGCTACATGCTCGTGTGTCGCCTCTGGACAGGTAATATGCTGTGCGCTCTCCACGATGGCTGAAGTTGCAGCCGCCAAGTGATACCATTGCTCGCTTCGACGCCGTCCTGAGCACCAACAAGCTACGGCGTCACGATGCCCGACACTCCCACCCATGCCTCACCAGCCTCAGCGGCTTGTCTGCCGGCAGGGTCGTAGCCTTCACCCACGCGCGCAAGTTCATCTTCCTCGATTCAGGGCGGGCCGAAGACTCGAAAGCGGGATACCCCCGGTAAACAGCGCACCTCAAGTTACTGATAGGTAAGTCCTTTGATCTCCACCGCTAACATCACCATGCAGTTCGGCGCCAAACCGCTGTTCGAGAACGTTTCCGTCAAGTTCAACAACGGCAATCGCTACGGACTGATCGGCGCCAACGGCTGCGGCAAGTCCACCTTCATGAAGATCCTCGGCGGCGATCTGGAGCCGTCTGCCGGCCAGGTGATGCTCGAGCCGAACGTACGCCTGGGCAAACTCCGCCAGGATCAGTTCGCCTACGAAGAATTCAACGTGATCGATACTGTGATCATGGGGCACGAGGAACTGTGGCGGGTCAAGGCCGAACGCGATCGCATCTACTCGCTGCCTGAAATGAGCGAAGAAGACGGCATGAAGGTGGGCGAACTGGAAGGTGAGTTCGCCGAAATGGATGGCTACACCGCCGAATCCCGCGCTGGCGAGCTGCTGCTCGGCCTGGGGATTCCGCTGGAACAGCACTTCGGCCCGATGAGCGAAGTCGCTCCTGGCTGGAAGCTACGCGTACTGCTGGCTCAGGCGCTGTTTTCTGATCCGGATGTACTGCTGTTGGACGAACCCACCAACCACTTGGACATCAACACCATCCGCTGGTTGGAAAACGTGCTTACCGCGCGCAACAGCACCATGATCATCATTTCCCACGACCGTCACTTCCTCAACGCCGTCTGCACCCACATGGCGGATCTGGATTATGGTGAGCTGCGCCTGTTCCCAGGCAACTACGACGAATACATGACGGCGGCGACCCAGGCCCGCGAGCGCCTTCTGGCCGACAACGCCAAGAAGAAGGCGCAAATCGCTGAGCTGCAGCAGTTCGTCAGCCGCTTTTCGGCCAACGCCTCGAAGGCCAAGCAGGCCACCAGCCGAGCTCGTCAGATCGACAAGATCCAGCTTGAGGAAGTCAAACCGTCCAGCCGTGTCAGCCCTTTCATTCGCTTCGATCAGAGCAAGAAACTGCATCGCCAGGCGGTCACCGTCGAAAAGCTGTCCAAGGCTTTCGACGACAAGGTGCTGTTCAAGAATTTCAGCTTCACCATTGAGGCCGGCGAGCGTGTGGCCATCATCGGCCCCAACGGCATCGGCAAGACTACCCTGCTGCGCACCTTGGTCGGCGAGCTGGTGCCGGACAGCGGCGCAGTGAAATGGACAGACAGCGCCGAGGTCGGCTACTACGCCCAGGATCACGCCCACGACTTCGAGGCCGACGAGACTCTGTTCGAGTGGATGGGCCAATGGACTACCGGCGAGCAGAACATTCGCGCCGCCCTCGGCCGCATGCTGTTCTCTGCCGACGAGATCCAGAAATCGGTGAAAGTGCTCTCCGGTGGCGAGCAGGGGCGCATGTTGTTCGGCAAACTGGCCTGCCAGAAACCCAACGTACTGGTGATGGACGAGCCGACCAACCACCTGGACATGGAGTCCATCGAGGCGCTCAATCTAGCCTTGGAGAACTACCCCGGCACACTGATCTTCGTCAGCCATGACCGTGAGTTCGTTTCCTCACTGGCCACCCGTATCATCGAACTGAGCGACAACGGCGTGACCGACTTCAGCGGCACCTATGACGACTACCTGCGCAGCCAGGGCATCATCGTCTGACCCCCTGCCCCAGGCACAAAAAGCCCGCGAAAGCGGGCTTTTTTATTTCGCCTCAGGCGGCGACGAACAGCTCGGCAATTCGCTGACCGGCGCCATTCAGGGCCTCGGCGCGAGGCTCCTCGCCGTAGGACAGGCCTTCGGCACGGACGATCTCGATATCTTCGATGCCGAGGAAGTTGAGCACGTACACCAGATAATCCTCGTGCGCCTGACCACTCGGCTGACCGGCATGCAGGCCGCCGGCCGTGGAAACGATCACCACTTTCTTGCCGCCTGCCAGCCCTACAGGGCCGCTTTCGGTATAGCGGAAGGTCTTGCCGGCTACCGCGATCCGATCAATCCAGGCCTTGAGCTGGGTGGGGATGGTGAAGTTGTACATCGGCGCACCGATGACGATGGCATCGGCCGCAATAAACTCTTCCAGCGTGCGTTCGGCCAGCTCGGCTTCGTGCTTCTGCGCAGCATCGCGCAATTCGGCCGGCGTACCAGCGGCGACCAGGCTGGCAGCGGAGAGGTGACTGATCGCGTCGCTGGCCAAGTCGCGGTAAGTCACCTGGGCATTCGGCGCGACAACGCCCCAGGCCTCGACCACGGCGCGGCTGAGCTGACGGGAAGCGGATGCATCGCCGAGGATGCTGGAATCGAGGTGCAGTAGGTTCATGGCGTATCTCCAGAGTGTGATGCGACGTAACGGTGCGTTGGCGGAGATACTATCCATGAAGCCAATAGCCGATAAGATCCAAAAATGCGATGCTTCGTCCCATATATAGGACACTGAAATGCAAGACCTCAACGACTTGTTCTACTTCGCCAAAGTGGTGGAGGCCGGTGGTTTCACCGCTGCCGGAAGGCTGCTAGGCATTCCCAAGTCACGTTTGTCACGACGCATCGCAGAATTGGAACACCGCCTGGGCGCACGCCTGCTGCAGCGTTCGACGCGCAAGCTGGCACTCACCGATATCGGCGAACGCTACCTGCGTCATTGCCAGGCGATGCTGCTGGAAGCCGAACAGGCCGAGGAAACCGTGGCCAACCTGACCAGCGAGCCGCGCGGCCGGGTGCGGTTCTCAACGCCACCTGGCGTGACGCTGCTGCCGGACCTGATCAGCGAGTTCCTGAAGCGCTACCCCAGGGTGCAGCTGGAAGTACTGCAGACAAGCCGCCGCGTCGACCTGCTCAACGAGGCCGTGGATGTGGCCCTGCGCGTGCGTAACGTCAATGATGAAGAACCCAGCCTGATCACACGCCGCCTGCTGCCTGCGCGCGCCCATATCGTGGCGCACCCGGAGCTGATCAGCGGGCTGAACCTGGAACAGCCTGAGGATCTCCAGCAACTGCCGGCTCTGGGTTCGATTCGCGCAGATCGGCGTATCCATCTGCGCTTCTGTCACGCCACGACGCAGCAAGTTCGGGAAATTGCCCTGGAAGCACGCCTGGCGGTCGACGACTTTCCCATGCGCAAGGCTGCAGCATTGGCGGGGATCGGCATCACGCTGCTACCGACCACGCATTGTCACGAGGAACTGGCCGACGGTCGTCTCATCGCCCTGCTGCCGCAGTGGACCGTACCGCAAGGCCACATCCAGCTGGCCTATACCCACAGGCGCGGCATGTCGCCAGCAGTCCGCGCCTGGATCGAACTGCTGAGCGACGCTTTCAGCCGCTGGAGCTACCCGGTCTGATCAGATGCGGAACTGACGCACCAGCGCTCCCAGACGCTCACCGAGACCCGCCAGGCTGCGAGCCGTCTGCGCGCCGCGCTCGGTTTCATCGGCGACGCTGTCCACGGCAACCGCGATCTGATGCACGCTGCGGTTGATCTCCTCGGCCACAGCGGTCTGCTCCTCTGCGGCGCTGGCGATCTGCGCGTTCATCGCGTTGATGGTGGCGATCAGTTGAGCGATGGCATCGAGGGATTCTCCGGCCTTGTTGGCCTGCTCGCTGGTCAGTTCGCCGGCATCGCTGGAGCGCCGCATCGAACTCACCGACTGCTGCGCGCCCTGCTGCAGACGATCGATCATTCCCTGGATTTCCTGAGTGCTCTGCTGGGTACGGCTGGCCAGCGCCCGCACCTCATCGGCGACCACGGCGAAACCTCGCCCGGCTTCACCGGCACGCGCCGCCTCGATGGCCGCGTTGAGCGCCAGCAGGTTGGTCTGCTCGGCAATGGAGCGAATCACATCGAGCACGCTGACGATCGACTGCACGTCCTGCTGCAGGCTGTCGAGCGAGACACCACTGCTGCGGATGTCCTCTACCAGCGAATGAATACGCTGGATGCTGCCGTCGACCACACTCTTCGCCGCCTGACCTTCGCGGTCGGTCTGCTGCGCGGCTTCTGCGGCGTTCTGCGCACTTTTCGCGACTTCGTGAGCAGCGGCCGACATTTCGTTGATCGCCGTGGCCACCTGATCGGTTTCGTGGCGCTGCTGTGCCATCGCCTGCTCCGAACGTTGCGCCTGCTCGGAAACCTGACTGACCAACTCGGTGAGCTGCCCGGTCATCTCGACGATCTGCCGAACCAGACCGTGCACCTTCTCGACAAACCGGTTGAACGAGCCGGACAGTTGCCCCAGTTCATCATCACTGGTCACGGGCAAACGACGGGTCAGGTCGCCCTCACCCGCCGCGATGTCGTCGAGGTTGTCCTTGATCTGCTGCAGCGGACGCAGGAATGCGTTACCCAGCCATACGCCGACCGCCCCGAACACCAGCAGCAGAATCACCGCCACGACCACGATGCTGGTGATGATGGTGTTGATACGCTGGTCGATATCTTTCTGCACCTCGCTGATCTGCGCCTCGATGCCATCGAGGTTCAGTGCGGTGCCAAGAGCCATGTCCCACTTCGGCAGGTAGTAGCTGTAGGCGAGCTTGGGCACCATCACCGATTCATTGCCTGGCAGCGGCGAGGAATAGTTGACGAAGTAGCTGTTGTTCTTCGCCACGTTGACCAGCTCGCGGTTGATGTAGACGCCGTTGGAGTCGCGCCGGTCAGCCAGGTTCTTGCCGACATCCACCGGGCTGTCACCACGGAACAGGCGCACCACGTTGGAATCGTGGCCGAAGAAGTAGCCATCTGCGCCGTACTTGATCTTGGAAAGAATGGCGATGGCCTGTTCGCGACTGGCCATGTCACCCTCTGCGGCGCTGTCGTAGAGCCCCTTCACGGAGCCCAGGGCGATCTGGATGTAATGCTCCAGCTCGGTGCGTTTTTCCTGCAGCAAGCGCTCGCGCGTCTCGGCCACTTCGTCAACCGCAAGGTTCTGCAGGACTCGCGCGGCGGTGCCACTGAGCACCAGCGCGAAGAGGATGACGGGAACCAGCGCGAGCAGGATCACTTTGCTTTTTAATGTGAGGCGCATTCTTGTTGTCCTTCTTATGCGGAAGCAAAACGGGGCTACCGATGTATCGGCAGCCCCGTGGAAGAATTAAGCGACCCCACGCGCCGAAAACTTAATTCGGCGTCGGCTCACGCCGTCAGAGGAGCATGGCGGCCGCCCAGCCGAACGCCAGCAGCGGCAGGTTGTAGTGCAGGAAGGTAGGCACCACGCTGTCCCAGATGTGATTGTGCTGACCATCGGCGTTGAGCCCCGAGGTCGGGCCAAGCGTGGAGTCCGATGCCGGGGAACCGGCATCGCCCAGAGCACCGGCGGTGCCGACGATGCAGACGATGGCCAGCGGGCTGAAGCCCAGCTGGATGCACAGCGGCACGAAGATCGCGGCGATGATCGGCACGGTGGAGAACGACGAGCCGATGCCCATGGTCACCAGCAGTCCCACCAGCAGCATCATGAACACGCCAAGGCCACGGCTGTTGCCAATCCACTCGGCAGAGGCATCCACCAGGCTCTTGACCTCGCCAGTGGCGGTCATCACCTCGGCGAAACCCTGGGCGGAGATCATAATGAAGCCGATCATGGCCATCATTTTCATGCCTTCGGTGAACAGGCCGTCCGCCTCTTTCCAGCGCACCACGCCTGAAGCAGTGAAGATCACAAAGCCCAGCAAAGCACCGACAATCATCGAGTCCAGCCACAACTGCACCACGAAGGCGACGGCCACTGCAACAGCCGCAACCAGTAGGGTCTTGGGGCTGTACTCGGCGGTACCTCGCTCGGCCTGCTGGATCTTCTGCAGGCCATATACGCGCTTGCCGCGATAGCTGAAGAATACCGCCACCAACAGACCACACAGCATGCCCAGAGCCGGAATCAGCATAGCCTGAGTAACGCTAACCCCACTGATGTCGACACCCCCCTTGGAGACATTGGCCAGCAGGATGTTGTTCAGGAAAATGTTGCCAAAGCCCACCGGCAGAAACATATAGGGTGTGACCAGACCAAAGGTGATCACGCAGGCAATCAGTCGGCGGTCGATCTGCAACCGCGTCAGCACGTACAACAGCGGAGGCACCAGCAGCGGAATAAATGCGATGTGAATCGGCAGGATGTTCTGGGATGACACCGACACAGCCATCAGCAGGCAGATCAGTAGCCATTTGACGCCGTCTTCACCCGCTTTGCTTTGCCGCCCCACCATGGCCAGAATCTTGTCCGCCAGAGCATGCGCCAGACCGGACTTGGCAATGGCTACAGCAAAAGCCCCGAGCAATGCGTAGGAAAGAGCCACCGTGGCCCCAGCTCCAAGCCCCTTGTTGAACGCTGCCAGAGCCCCCTCCATACCCAGCCCGCCGATCAAGCCGCCGGCCAGAGCGCCGATGATCAGTGCTACTACCACATGAATACGGCACAGACTCAGCACCAACATGATGCCGACTGCGGCGATTACTGCATTCATAACGCGAATTCCACCTGGGAAATGCCGGCAACAAACCGGGGAAATACAGGCAAGGGATACGCCCAGACCAGGCGCGATGCCCACAGAACAGAGCCCATCCATGGCCACCCAAGAAAAAACCGCGGACTCTGCCGCATAGCATCAGGGATGTCAAAAACAGTCCGCATCTTTAACTAACAATGCGGACAACTGACACTATGATCAAGAATATTCCCTCGCCGCCGATACCCGTTTCATAGCGTTCACTGCCGAAAGGAACCGTCATGCTGTTCAGTCACCTCTCGATACAGTTGAAGATCACCCTGCTGGCCGGCCTATGCCTGCTGGCAATCGTTACTCTGCTGGTCGGAGCCTCTCAGTATCAATCCAGTCACAGTGCCCACCTGGTGCGCGAAGCCAGCTCCAGCATGCTGGAGGAAGGTGCCAAGCAGCGCCTTCAGGCGCGTAGCGAACTACAGGCCATCCGTATCCAGCGCTACTTTATGGATGTCTACCAGTACGGTCTCGGCTTCTCCCGACAGATCCTGTTCCTGCGTGAACAGGCCGAGAAACGCTTCCTTGATGCCTTTGACCTGCGCGAAGACCTTACCCGCCAGGTGCGCAGCAGCCTGGAGGCCAACCCTTCCCTGCTGGGGCTGTACCTGGTATTCCAGACCAATGCCCTGGACGGCAAGGACGAACTGTTTGTCGACCAGCCCGAACTGGGCAGCAACGAATCGGGCCGCTTCTCTCTCTATTGGGCGCAATCGAAAGCCGGCGTGCTGGTCTCCGAAAGCATGAGCGAAGAGCTGCTGGGCGACACGAGCCTTGGCGCCAATGGCATCCCCTACAACAGCTGGTACACCTGCCCACTGGAAACACGCAGGGCCTGCGTCATTGAGCCTTATTACGACACCGTGGACGAAGAGCGCATCCTGATGACCAGCATCGCCTTCCCACTGGAGCTCGACGGAAAAATCATCGGCGTAATGGGCATCGATATCAGCCTGGCCAGCCTGCAACAGCTCAGTGCCGAAGCCAATGCAGAACTATATGACGGTCGCGGTCACATCAGCATTTTCAGCTCCCAGGCCCTGCTGGCTGGTCACAGCCGCGACGCCAGCCTACTCAGCCAACCCGTGGAAAAGGCCTACGGCGAACAGGCCGGAGAACTGCGCGAGCTGATCCAAAAAGGCTCCAAGGCCCAACTGATGCACAACGAGATGCTGCGTGAGCTCAGCCCCTTCCAGCCAATTCCCGATGCGCGCCCCTGGACCGTACTGATGGAGGTTCCACAGTCGGCACTGCTGGAGCGCGCCACCGAACTGGGTATCCAGCTTGACCAACGACGCGCCAGCGACAGCCTGACCGCGCTGCTGCTGGGTTTGGTAGCCGTGATTATCGGCCTGTTGCTGATGTGGTTGACCGCACGCGGGGTAACACGCCCCATTCTCGGCGTGGCCGCCATGCTCAAGGACATCGCCAGCGGCGAAGGCGACCTGACTCGCCGTCTGCAGTACGCACGCCAGGATGAACTGGGTGAATTGGCCGGCTGGTTCAACCGTTTCCTCGACAAACTGCAACCGATCATCGCCGACGTGAAGAGCAGCGTTATCGATGCCCGCAGCACCGCCGATCAGGCCGCGGCCATCGCCAGCCAGACCAGTGCCGGCATGCAGCAGCAATACCGCGAAGTGGATCAGGTGGCCACCGCCTTCCAGGAAATGAGCGCCACTGCCCAGGATGTCGCCCACAACGCGGCACAAGCCGCAGAAGCGGCGCGCCATGCCGACCAGGCCAGCCGTGAAGGACAGCAGGTCATTGGCCGAACCACCAGCACCATCGAGCTGCTGGCCAATGAAATGAATGTAGCCATGCAGGAGGTGGAAGGTCTGGCCAGCAGCAGCGAGCAGATCGGTTCGGTGCTGGAGGTGATTCGCGCGATTGCCGAGCAGACCAATCTGCTGGCACTCAACGCTGCCATTGAAGCCGCTCGAGCCGGCGAGGCCGGACGCGGTTTTGCCGTGGTAGCCGACGAGGTACGCAACCTGGCCAAACGCACGCAGGACTCGGTGGAGGAAATCCGCCAGGTAATCGAAGGTCTGCAAAGCGGCACCCGCGAGGTGGTCAGCACCATGCACAGCAGTCATCGCCAGGCTCAGGGCAGCGTCGAACAGGTACAGGAAGCGGTCGCCTCGCTGCAGCGTATCAGTCAGGCCGTCAGCCTGATCACCGACATGAACCTGCAGATTGCCAGTGCCGCAGAGGAGCAGAGCTCGGTCGCCGAAGAAATCAACCGCAACGTGGCCTCCATCCGCGATGTTACCGAGTCCATCAGCCGCCAGGCCGAGGAGTCGGCGCAGGTCAGTCAGAACCTCAACCGCCTGGCCAACCACCAGCAGGGACTGATGGATCAATTCCGCGTATGACACCAAATCATCCCTGCAGTGGCGGCAGGGCTCTTGCGGCGCAGGCAGGCTTGCCCTAGCCTGCGCCTTCGTTCTTTTTCAGGGGAAACATCATGCTCAATATCGCCCTGGTTGCCGGCTCCAGCCGCAGCAACAGCCAGTCGGGCAAAGTCGCACGTTTTCTTCGTCAGCGCCTGATAGATCTTGGCCACACGACCCAGGAACAGAGCAATGTCATTGATCTGGGCCTGGCGCCTCTGCCACTCTGGCCTGCAGATGACAGCGGCCCATGGGAACTGTTCCGCCAACAGCTGGCCGCAGCCGATGCGGTGGCCATCGTCGCCCCGGAGTGGAACGGCATGGCCTGCCCGGCAGTCAAGAACTTCTTTCTCTATGCCAGCAAGGCCGAACTGGCTCACAAGCCCGGGCTGCTGGTCGGCGTCTCGTCGGGCATCGGCGGCGCCTATCCGATCAGTGAACTGCGCGCCTCCGGCTACAAGAACTGCCGGCTGTGCTACCTGCCCGAACACCTGATCGTGCGCCAGGTCGAGAAGGTTCTGAATGGCCCGCAGCCAGCGGACGAAGCCGATGAGCGAATCCGTGCCCGAATCGATTACACGCTCGACGTGCTGGTACGCTACGCTCACGCCCTGCAGCCGGTGCGGGCTGCCATCAACTTCGACAATCCGGCCTTCGCCAACGGCATGTAACTACTGCAAGGTGGTGGCCGCAAAGGCGTTTGCGGCCGTTTGCAGTCGCCAGGCGGTGCGTCGCCTGGCGACCGCCAGAGCTTCAACGCCGTGGCAGACTGACCTGTACTCGCAAGCCCCCCAGGGGACTTTCCTGCAGATCGATACGACCGTTCCAAGCCTCGATGATATCGCGCACGATTCCCAGCCCCAGACCGTGCCCCGCTACCTGCTCGTCCAGCCGGGTGCCGCGGCCAAGCACCGCCTCGCGGCGTGAGGCATCGATGCCCGGACCATCATCATCGACATACAGAAGATAACCGTCGGCGCTCTCCTCCACTGTCAACTGCACGCGCTGCCGCGCCCATTTGCAGGCGTTGTCCAGCAGATTGCCAAGCAGCTCCAGCAGATCCTCGCGGTCACGCGGCAGAACCAGGCCAACCGGCGCCTGCCAGTCAAGGCTCAAACCGCGGTCATGGATCATCGACAAGGTGGCAAACAGTCCCGGCAGCTCCTGCGCGCAATCGAAACGCGCGCCCGGCAGGACCTCACCGGCCAGACGCGCGCGCCCCAGTTCGCGACCAAGACGCTGCTCGATCTGCTCCAGTTGCTCGCGCATGCTCGCGCGCAACTCCGGATGTGTGGCCATCTCCTCCCGTCCGGCCAGACTGATCAGCACTGCCAGCGGTGTCTTGAGCGCATGACCAAGGTTCCCCAGTGCATTACGCGAACGCTTGAGGGTGTCCTCTGTATGCGCCAACAGGTGGTTGATCTGTGCGACCAGCGGTTCCAGCTCCTCCGGCACCTCGGCATCCAGATCGGTACGCCGCCCCTGCTGCAACTGCGCGATCTGCTGGCGCACCTGCTCCAGCGGGCGTAGCGCGCGGCGCACGGTGTAGCGCTGGGCAATCAGTATCAGCAACAGTGCGGCACCGCCCAGCCCCAGGCCAACCCACTGCATGCGGCGAAAGCTCTGCAGTATCGGCTGGTAGTCCTGCGCCACGCTGATCGAGAGATTCTCGCCATAGCGTCGGTAATCGGCGCGGTAGATCAGCAACAACTGGCCTTGCGGACCATCGCCCAGCTCGGCCTGCATGCCGGTACCATCGGGTCTGAGCAGCTCACGATCCCACAGCGAGCGCGAACGCCAGCTGCGGTCGGAAAAATCGATACGAAAGTAATGCCCGGAAAATTGCCGCTGAAAAGAAGGGTCAAGGCGTCGCTCATCCAGCTGTATGCCCGAAGGCCCACGCACCAGCGCCGCCAGCAGTCCTTGCGCCTCGTCGCGCAGATCTTCTTCCAGATAAGCGCGCAGACCGCGATCAAATACCCAGAGGCTGGCCTGTGCCAGAACCAATCCGACCAGCAACAGCGTCGCGGCCAGGCCGATACCGAGCCGGCGCTGAATGGACCTCAACCCTGCTCTCCGGTAAAGCGATAGCCTTGCCCGCGGCGCGTCTCGATCACGTTGCGCCCGAGCTTGCCGCGCAGCCGATTGACGTGTACTTCGATGACATTGGAGTCGCGCTCGGTCTCCCCGTCGTATAGATGGTCGGCGAGATGACTCTTGGAGAGGATCTGCCCCGGGTGCAGCATGAAATAACGCAGCAAACGAAACTCGGCAGCGGTCAGGTCGACGGCCTCACCACCAGACGTCACGCATTGACGGCTTTCATCCAGTTGCAGACCGGCAGCCTCCAGTTGCGGCTGGTTGGCCAGGCCATGGGCACGACGCAACAGCGCCTGTATGCGCAGGGCCAGCTCTTCGGGATGGAAGGGTTTGGTCAGGTAATCGTCGGCACCGGCCTTGAGACCCTCGATGCGCTCGGCCCAGGAACCACGCGCCGTCAGTACCAGCACCGGTGTCGCCAGGCCGCCGGCGCGCCATTCCTGCAGCACCTCGAGGCCCGGCTTGCCGGGAAGGCCCAGGTCGAGAATGATCAGGTCATACGGCTCGCTCGCCCCCTGATAGGCCGCGTCACGTCCATCGGCCAGCCAGTCCACGGCGTAGCCCTGGCGAGTCAGGCTGGCAGTCAGCTCGTCGGCCAGAGGGACATTGTCTTCCACCAGCAACAGGCGCATCAGTCGTCTTCCTCATCCTTCAGAATATTGCCGTTGCGGGCATCCAGTTCGAGTTCGCGCACCACGCCCGATGTGGTCAGGATCTCGACTTCATAAACCAGCACGCCATCTTCCTCCTCCAACTCCGCTTCGAGCAAAGTAGAGCCGGGATAGGCATTGCCGACGTACTGCATCAACTGCTCGAAGGGCATGATTACGCCCTCGCGGCGCAAACGCAGGGCCTCATCCTGATCGAGGTCACGCGCAGCGCCTGGCCCAGTGGCAAAGCCGCAGGCCAGAAGGAGCAACAGCGTGAAGGTACGACGAAACTTCATCAATCGTCCTGGTGGTTCTTGAGAATTTCCCCGGTACTGGCATCCAGCTCCAGGTCCCATTGCACGCCTTGAGCGTCGCGCAGCTCGATCTGATAGATATAGCGACCGTATTCGTCTTCCAGCTCTGTTTCCTCGATGCGCGCCCCCGGGTGCTGAGCCAGAGCCGCTTCATTGAGCTGTTCGAAGGACTTGATAGTTCCGGCGTCACGCAGGCGCAAGGCCTCGTCCGGGCCGAGATCGCGCGCCTGAGCCATGGTAGCGGCGCTGACGAGGGTGACAAGCGTTGCAAGCTTGAGCAGTCGTTTCATGGAATTCTCCAGCAGTAGTTCAATGACTGCCACTCTAGTCCCGAGCACTTAATTCAAGCTGAATTCACCTGCGTCATTCACGACATGAAGTCGCTTGGCCTGCTCCATCAGCGCTCTATAATCGCCTGTTCGAAAGGAGCCATCGATGAGCACGATCCACATCAAGTCCCCTGCCCTGACCTTGAAGGCGGGCCCCAAAGCCTTGGCGCGAATTCGCCAGAATGGCCTGAGCCCGGCGGATGTCGGCATTCTGCCGGGCGCGGCTGGCGGCCCCAAAGGCATCGGCATTCAGGGTCTGGATCTCGCGCTGTTCGGTGACTGGCTGCCTCGAGCGCCGCGTGAGCGCGCTCTGGTCGGCGCCTCCATCGGCTCCTGGCGCTTTGCCAGCGCCTGCCTGCCGGATCCAGCCGAAGGAATTCGTCGACTCGGCGAGCTGTATACCTCTCAGCGATTCGCCAGGCGCGTGACCATGGCAGAGGTATCGCGCAGTTGCAGGCAGATGCTCGCCGAACTGCTCGCCGACCAGGACGAAGCCATCATCGCCAACCCGCACTATCGCTTGCATATCGTCGTGGTGAAAAGCCATGGCCTGCTGCAGCACGATCATCGCGGAAAACTGAGCCTCGGCCTGTCATCGGTGATCGGCAACAACCTGTTGGCCCGCCAGCGCCTGGGGCGTCATTTTGACCGGGTCATACTGCACGACGCACGGCAAACCCCACCGTTCGGGGAACTCAGAGACTTCCGCTCACACTTCCATACCCTGACCGCGGAGAACCTGCGTCACGCCTTGCTCGCATCGGGCTCGATTCCCATGGTGATGGAGGCGATTCGCGAGATACCTGGCTTGGAGCCAGGCGCTTATCGTGATGGCGGCCTGCTCGACTACCATCTTGATCTGCCCTACGGCGGCGACGATATCGTCCTCTACCCGCACTTCACCGATCGCGTGATTCCAGGCTGGTTCGACAAGACCATGCCGTGGCGCCGTGGCGACCGTACTCGCCTGCAGAATGCCGTGCTAATCGCCCCTTCGCGGGAGTATCTGGCGCGCCTGCCGCACGGCAAACTGCCGGATCGCACCGACTTCAAACGCTACCTGGGCAACGACGATGGCCGCGAGCGCTATTGGCGTCAGGCCATGGCAGAGAGCGCGCGACTCGGTGATGAATTTCTCGAGCTAGTCGAAAACGGCCGTCTGGCTGAACGCCTGCAACCACTTTGATGGGCACGCTCAACGTAGAGCGGATGTGATCAGGCATCTATCTACAGAGCTGATAAACTGCACCGCTCAACGCCAATCAGGTGGAATCATCTACGCGAGCGCTGTTCAGTGGAATTGTTCAAAGAGTTCATCTTCGAGGCGGCCCATCGCCTTCCCCACGTACCGGCAGGCCACAAGTGCGGCCGTCTGCACGGTCACTCCTTCCGGGTCGCGATCTATATCGAAGGTGATGTCGATCCCCATACCGGCTGGATTCGCGACTTCTCCGAGATCAAGGCGATCTTCAAGCCAATCTACGAACAACTCGATCACAACTATCTGAACGAAATCCCCGGCCTGGAAAACCCAACCAGCGAAGTGCTCGCCAAGTGGATCTGGCAACAGGTCAAGCCGCTGCTCCCGGAGCTGTCCCGCGTACGCATCCACGAAACCTGCACCAGTGGCTGTGAATACCGCGGCGACTGACCGCGCTCAGAGACGCAAAGGCCACCCTCGCGGTGGCCTTTTCGTTGACGCCTGGCAACGCGCCTCTTCGTAGACAGTGCTGCATGCGCCGGTTTTTTCGGCGCGGAAAAGAAGAAACCCCAGACCTCTTTGGAGATCCGGGGTTTCGTATAGGAGTTTGACGAGGATTTGGCCGGCACTCCGGGATCTCACCGTCACGCGCCATTTTTTGCGCAGACAGAAGAACGCCCAGTCTGCGTTAGCAAACTGGGCGTTCGTATAGGAGCTTGACGATGACCTACTCTCACATGGTGAAGCACCACACTACCATCGGCGATGCGTCGTTTCACTTCTGAGTTCGGGATGGGATCAGGTGGTTCCAACGCTCTATGGTCGTCAAG
>NZ_BPLZ01000005.1 GCF_019656335.1 Pseudomonas sp. NCCP-436
AGCGGCAACATCAGGAACTGGGTGCTGGCACCAATCGTGTGCCTGAACCCGGAGCGGGAAGCGGTACTGCAGCAAACATCAAAGGCAGCGTGATACGCTCACGCGACAACTACCTTGAAAATCGCCGCTCAACGCAAGCACCAGCAGGTATATCTGCGCGTGCTCGCTCCAGATACCGATCATGCTGTCTCTCCTTTTTCATCCATAAAAAACGGGAGGCCATTGCTGGACTCCCGTTGTCTGCCCTGAGCCGGATTACCAGCTGAGCACTGCACCCACGGCAAAGGTATCGGTATCTTCGTTCAGACCACTGCCTTCGGCGGCGTCAATCTCGTACTGGTTGTACTCAGCCACCAGCTTGAGGTTGTCATTGATCGTCCGGAAGTAGGCAATGCCACGGGTTTCGTAATCGGCGGCCACACCCAGACCGTTGCCATCATCCTCGGTCTTGCCGTAGGACAACGCCACGCGGTTCTTGCCCCAGGAGTAGGATCCCTGCAGCAGGTAGCCATCGCTGTCGATGTCGCGCAGGGTCGGCTCGCCCAGGTTGTTGGTGAAGAAGGGGTTGATGCCCTTGGCCTGGAAGCCCGATGCAGTCAGCGACAGACCACCCATCTTGGCCTGTACACCGTAACCCACGCCCTTGGAGGTAATGGTGTCGACGCTGTCGTCGGTGTTCTCGGAGGTCTGGTAGGCACCGTTGATCCAGGTGTAGATGGTCGAACCGCCGAGGTCGAACTGGTAGCTGATCTCCGACTCGAAGCGCGGATTCTCCTGATAGGCTTTGCCAACGGCGCTGTCATCGTTGGTGTCGACCGGATCCATGATACCGACAGCGACACGCAGGCCCTCGGCCAGGTTGTTGTTGCGGTAGGTAATCTGCGAGGTCGGGAACGGGTACGGGTAGCCGGTGCCGATGTTGCCGAAGGACACGCCGTTGCCGTCGACCAGACCAAGGGTATCGGAAACGTTGCCGTAACCGGCCAGCAGCTCATCGAGGAAGATGTTGGAACGGGCGAACAGACCGAAGTCCTTACCGATCAACACCTCGCCCCACTCGGGATTGGAGACGGTGCCGTAGAACTGGCGCACGTCGATGGCGGTGTCGGTGCCGTTGGATTCGCCGTCATTGATGGTGACCCAGAACGAGGCGCGGCCACTCAGTTTGAGGTCATCGATCTGCTTGCCGAAGTTGAAGCCGATCCAGTTGGGCAGAAAGCCCATCTTCACCCGCGACTGACGGCGGTCGAACTGATCGCCCTCACGATCCACGTCGCTGTTGACGTAAAAGGCGTTGATGTAACCGTCGGTGGAGAAGGTAGTACCGTCCTGATCATACAGCATGATTTCTGCCGAGGCCTGCTGCGCGCATGCCAGCGCGACTGCGGCAGCAAGGGTCAGTGGCAAAAACCGGGTGTTGGCGATCTTGTTGTTCTTCATAACGCTCTCCGCTTGAGTGGCGACCGCCAGGGCAGTCGGGTCGGAGGCGATTATCGAAACCGAGGGAGAACGGCCATACGCTGCCTTGGCAGCAAATTGCTAGCACTTTGGCGCAGGTGATCTGGGCCACTTCCAGTGGCTTGCAACGGGCCTGCCACCGGTAGCAGGCGGAAGGTCTTAGTACCGGATAGATCCTTAGACGTAGAATGCCGCACGCGGCGGCCATGAGTTGCGAACAACCCTGGCGTTTAGCTAATGACAGAAAAGGGTAAGGGCAGCGTCAGGCGTGCCGGAGGGGCGTCAGCCTAGCAGGAGGAACCACTGGCCAGCACACGCCAGTCCTCACCGGCCAGTAGATGGCCAAGAGCTGCGCATACATCATGCGCTGTAAGCTCGTCCAATGCCTGACGCACCTCTTGCAGATGCGACTCGGGCAAACCGGCCAGGTGCAACCACCACAACTGCTCTGCCCGCGTAGGATTGCTGCGCGCCGGTTCCAGAGCCTGGCGCAAGGCAACGCGATATTCCTCCAGCGAGGCCTCCGACAACTCTGCCAGCGACGCCTGCTGTGCCTCGAGAAAACGCTGTAGATGGGCAAAGATTCCGGCCGCGTCGGTATGCGGTGACTGAAGGGCGAACAACAATCCACGCTGCCCCTGCACCTGACGAAAACCTGCCGTCAGTGCGTAGCCCAGCTGCAACTCGCCCCGCAACCGTTGGTAAAATCGCTTCTGCAGCCACTGGCCAAGCAGTCGCCAGCTCGCCTCAGCAGCTGCACGGGTAGCTGCCAGCGGGCAGAACAGCACCACGGCCGCATCACTACCCGGTTGCTGTATCTGCTGCCAGAGTAGGCCGGAGCGCCTCGCCGGAGGGGGCGGATCGAGCAGTGGCAGAACGCGCTCGAAGCTCAGAGCCAGTTGCGCTTGCTGGGCGGCACCCAACCCCACACTCAAGCCCTGGAGTCCCTGAGCGGTCGGTGTTTCACACAGCTGCGGCAAACGCTGCAACAGCGTTCGCAACAGCAGGCCATGGCTAAGCGCTGATTCGTCTGGCAATTGCCCCCCAGCCAGCAGCACAGCCAAGATCCGCTCGCTGAATGCCGGCAGCAGTTCAGCTGCGCCGTGCAAGGCCAGCGTCCAGCCCGCAGTCTGCACCTCCAACCGGCTGGCGATACCCTGACGCTCACCCCATTGGCACAGATCGGCGATACGCTCCCGCAAACCTGCCTCGATCTTCTGCAAATCATCCGCCGATTCCAGCGGTGCCCGCCAATACATGGCAGCCGGGCCACCCCAGGCAGTGCCCGGAACCTGCCGCAAGCGAACCGCTGGCAGTCGATGCGGCTGAGGCAGATACCCTACCGCAGACGCCGGCAGGCGCAGCGGCGCAACCGCCACACCAGGCAGCATGCTCAGCGGCAGTGCCAGCCCTCTGGCCGGCCAGCGCGGCTGCTCCTCGGGGGTACAGACCAGCTCTATCAGCCCCTCGCCAGTGGCCATCTGTTCCAGGAGTGCCAACAGCGTCTCCAGTGTTTCCTGTGACTGCAATTGCGGCTCCAGCAATTGCCGGGCTACCTCCAGCGGAGTTGCCGCCAACTGCCGGCGAACGACACTGCTCTCCCACTCACGCAACCGCAGGCGCCACCACGATGGCCGACGCACCAGCTGCATCCAGCCCAGAAACGCCGCCCGCAGATCCGCCGCCTGTTGCGGCCGGCTGCCAATGCAGTCCAGACGTAGCAGGCACTCTCCGGCATAGGCATATAGCACCCGACCCCGTAGCCGTTGTCCCAACTGCAACTGACGCAGCCTGGCCACCAGGCCATCTCCAGCGCTGTCCTGCAGAGCATCCAGCAGGATTGCCAAGGCCGGCTGCAATTCGCCTTGCGGCAGGCTCAGGGCCAACCCAAGGCAAATACCCGGGCCAGGATGCTGCAAACGAAGCCGGTTTGTCTGCAATGGCAGCAGAGACGCCGGCCTGGCTCGGAGGACCACGTCATCGCCGGCAGCAAAATCGCCGAAATGCCTCTGCGCCAGCTCCAGCAGTTGCTGCACCGACTGTGGCCCGACCAGGGCCAGACTCATCTGTCGCCCCTGATAATGGCGCTGGTGATAAGTCCGCAATGCCTGTTGAAAGGCCTCAGACTCCAATGGCAGGCTGCTGCGCTCGCCCGCCAGGAATTCGGCACAACGCTGCCCGGGGGCCAGTGCCTGAGCCAGTGCATGGTCGATGCGGACATCGCTATCCTGACTGCGCGCCTGGTATTCGGCCTGTAGTACTTCCCGCTCACGTTGCTGCGCCTGCAACTCCAGCAGCGGCTGACCGAGCATGTCCTGCAAATGCTGCAATGCCGGCCCCAACTGCGCCGCCGGCAGCTCGCAGACAAAATCGGTATATCGTGCCCGGGTGGAGGCGTTGACCTGCCCGCCCTGATGCTGCACGAATGCCATTAGCCCCTGTCCGGCTGGATAGCGCCTGCTGCCGAGAAACAGCAGATGTTCGAGGAAATGCGCCAACCCCGGATATTCTTCCGGCTCGTCATGGCTACCGGCCGCTACCCGCAGACACAGCCCCGCCTGCTCAATCCAGGGCTGCTGCTGCAGGTGAAGCTGCACGCCGTTGGCCATCCGACAACGGAGGGAGGTAAGCGAGGACATCGAGGGTTCTCCGGGCATCCTGCCTGCGAGCATGGTTGTCATGCCAGCGACTGACAATGCTACTTTGGCTGCCGAAATCACCACTTTCGTCGTAAATTGGCGCTATAGAGCCCTCACCAGCATGCTTCGGCCAAGGAGTGACAGATGCAGAGAATCGAACATATCCGCCTGCTGGCTCGCTACAACTCCTGGATGAACGAGCGTCTCTACGCCGCTGCTGCCAGCCTGTCCGACGAAGCCCTGAGCGCCGAAAGGGGCGCCTTCTTCGGCTCGCTCCTCGGCACACTCAACCATCTGGTGGTAGCCGACCTGATCTGGCTAAAGCGCTATACCGCCCTGCCCGTTCGCTATCAGGCACTTCAGCCGCTGGTTGACCTGGAAAGGCCGCAACGACTGGACCAGCCAATGGCAGCGGACATTCGCGGACTGGGGCAGCTACGCCGGCGACTGGACAACTGCATTGAGGCACTGGCGCAGGAACTGTGCGAAGAAGAACTGGACCAGCAACTGCATTACCGCAACATGAAGGGCGTGGAGGCAAAGAAAAACTTCTTCGCCCTGTTGATGCACCTGTTCAACCACCAGACACACCATCGCGGCCAGGCCACCACCCTGCTGTCGCAGAGCGGTACGGAGGTCGGCGTCACTGACCTGCTGGCCCTTATCGAAGATATCGACTAGTTCCTTGTACGAAAACTGCGCTCGATGACTTTTCGTACAGCGCCTGACTCCTGGCTTCAAAGGCCAGCCAGCGTCAGCCAGTGCTCGTAGAAGCCTTCGGCAACCCGATTGAGTTCCTTGACGCGAGCCGGCAGATTGTCACGCATTTCATTGATGCTCTGCTGGCTGGGCTGGCCGGAATCAAGCAGGTGCGCCCAGTCGTCAAGCCAGGCTTCAACCAGCTCCACGGTCATTTCCGGATGGCCTTGCAACGCCAATACCCTGTCACCCCAGGCAAAACCCTGATGGTCGCACCAGCGGCTGCTCATCAACGGCTGAGCTCCCTCGGGTAGGCTGAAGGTATCGCCATGCCACTGGAAGATGCTGAAGGTTTCGGGCAGGTGCGCCAGCCAGGGGCTGTCGGCAGCCTCAACCTGCCGTTGCATCTGCTGCCAGCCAGCTTCGGTGTAACCCATTGCCCGAACATCGGCTCCCAGTGCCCGGGCCAGCAACTGACCGCCAAGACAATGACCGATGATCGGCACCTGCCGGGCAATCAAACACTGCAGAGCGGTTACTTCCTCGGCGATCCACGGCAGCGGATCGTTGACACTCATAGGCCCGCCCATCACGGCCACGGCTCGCGACTGCTCAAGGTCGTAATCACGAAGTTCACCCTGGTCAACACGCAGCACGTCGAAACTGCAGCCACGTGCCTGCAGCACCGTAGCCAGATGAGCGGGTGGACAATAATCGACATGGGTCAGAATCAGAACATCGGCCATAACTACCTCCGCCGCGCAGTCTGCGCGAGGAGGGGCTACAAGTCGAGCCATACATCCCCCCATCGACCGGGCAACCGGCCGATGGGGTCTGGTTCCTCATGGGGCAGCCGAGGCATTCAGCTCCTGTGTAACGCCCCAACCATCCATCCGGCCACCCAGAGGAATCACAATGGATTCCAGGTCATGCTCGAAAGCTCCGATACCTGCCTGGGTGGCATACATCACCTTGCTGATCTGCAAGTGCCAGGCTCCACCTTCACCCGGTGATACCTCGGCCTTGAGTGACTCGCCGCGAAAGTTTCTGGCTGCCATGCGGGCCCGCTCCTCGTCGGGAAAAATGGCGTAGAACTCGATGGGGTGGAATCGGGCGAAGTCGAATCCCCCTTCCTTCATCCGACGCAGCACCTGGATGCTGGCGTCTTCGTGAAAGGCTGTGCTCATAAACGACCTCCTCTCAGGCTATGGATGGCTTGACCACTTCCCCATTGCAACCGCCCTGACGGGCAGTGTCGCGACTCCTGACGGAGCCGCCCCGAGAATCGAGCCTAGGCTCGATGTGTCTGCTTCTCTGCACAATAACGACTGCCCGGTAGAAACCGGGCTGAGAGCCGTCA
Source organism: Pseudomonas sp. NCCP-436 (assembly GCF_019656335.1). Classification (GTDB taxonomy): domain Bacteria; phylum Pseudomonadota; class Gammaproteobacteria; order Pseudomonadales; family Pseudomonadaceae; genus Aquipseudomonas. The sequence goes on from NZ_BPLZ01000005.1 coordinate 6,157, forward strand.
TCAACAGCGTAGACGCCTCACAGCCATCCGGCCTCAAGTAGAAAGTCTTTGTCACAAAAGTGCCGATGCAACGTTCCCGCACCAGCTCATGGATAGACCGGCAGAACAGCCCTCAGAGCCCCTGCCGACGCAGAAAGGCCGCTACCCTGGCTACAGCGTAATCCGCTACACGAAGCAAGCCGACATGAGCCTGAAACACGTGCCAAAGCCCCGGATAATGCTCCAACTGCACCTCGACACCAGAAGCACGGGCCTGCTCGGCCAAGCGCAGACTGTCGTTACGCAGCAGTTCGTCCTCGCCAACCTGGATCAGCATCGCCGGTAGCCCTTCGAGGTGGGCGAACAGTGGCGACAGGCCCGGGTCGTCACGCCGCAGATCTGTCGGGCAGTACAGAGCAGCGGCCTGCTCCAGCCAGCGGGGATGAAGCAGCGGATCACCTGCCGGCGGCTGATGTAGATGTTCGCCAGTCAGGTCGGTGACCGGCGAGAAGCACACCAGCGCCGCAGGTGCCGGCAGCCCCAGCTCCAGAATCCGCAGGCAACCGATCAAGGCGAGATTGCCGCCAGCCGAGTCACCGCCGATGGCTATCTGCTGGGCGCGATACCCCGACTCAAGCAGCTGTCGGTAGGCCGCCACCACGTCATCACGAGCGGCCGGAAAAGGATGTTCCGGAGCCAGCCGATAATCCAGCGCACATACCGCCAAAGCGCTCTCCTTAGCCAGACTGGCACAGAGACCGCGGTGCGTATCCGGCCCACCGATCATAAAGGCCCCGCCATGCAGGTAGAGCAACACGCCAGTACCAGCGTTGGCCGGCTTGTGCCACTGGCAGGGACGACCACCCAGTGTAGCGTTACGCCGTGCAACCCCACGTGGAGTCAGGGTCAGGGTGGTCAGCAGACGCAGGACGCGGCGCTGGCCGGCCACCGGCATCGGCGGCCTGACCAGCGTTCGGAAGCTCAGGCGCAAAATCCCGCGCAACAGCCTGCGCAGCAGCACCTGCCCGGCTAGCGGTGGGTTGAAGTCAGCGGACGCAGTCATAGTCGGCAAGCTCCGGTTGGCGGGTCATGTAGCGATAGCTGAAGGTGAAGCCCGGCCAGTTGTTGGTATGCCGGCCATCGGCGGTCTTGTACCAGCTATGGCAGCCTTGATCCCAGATGCTGCGCTGCACCGTCTGCTGTATACGGAGGTTGTAGCGACTCTGCACCTCCGGGCGCAAATCCAGATAGCGTAACTGCTGCTCACGCAATGCCCGCAGACATCCCAGCACGTAGGCGTACTGGCTTTCCAGCATGTAAAGGATGGAACTGTGCCCGAGGTTGGTGTTCGGCCCGTAGAGCAAAAACAGGTTGGGAAAACCACTGACGCTGATACCCTTGTAGGCCTCGGCACCGGCCTGCCAGGCCTGCTGCAACGACTTTCCATGCAGACCGAAGATCTGCATCGGCGCAAGGAACTCGGTGGCAGTAAAGCCGGTGGCGTAGATCAGCACATCGCACGGATGCTCGCGGCCATCGGCAGTGACCAGCGCCTGCTCACGCACCTCGCGGATGGGCGAGTCGACGATCTCCACATTGGACTGAGCCAGGGCCGGAAAGTAGTCGTTGCTGATCAGGATGCGCTTGCAGCCCATGGGGTAGTCCGGCTGCAACTGTGCCCGCTTCCCCTCATCGGGCATCTGCTGCTGCAAATGACGGACGAAGCTGCGGCGAAACAGTTTCATCAGCCAGGGAAAGTGAATAAAGGCCAGAGCGCGGACCTCATGATGAAGATACTGCAGCAGGCGGTCGACACGCTGAAGCAACGTCCAGCGCTGCTTGAGGGCGATTTCCCAGGCCCGGTAGGCACGATCCGGTTTGGCCAGCACATAAGCGGCCGAGCGCTGGAACAGGCAAAGCTGCGCCACCTTAGGCTGGATCTGCGGGACGAACTGGATTGCCGAGGCACCGGTGCCGATCACTGCCACACGCTTGCCGCTCAGATCCAGATCATGGCGCCAGCGCGCCGAATGGAAGGCATCGCCGCGAAACCTCTGTAGCCCCGGCAGTGCCGGGTAGGCTGGACGGTTGAGCTGACCGCAGGCACTGACCAGCGCCTGCGCCTCGATCAGTTCCCCGCCACGGAGCTCAACCTGCCAGATGCCGCGCCCTTCATTGAAGCGTGCGCTCTTCACCTCGCTGTGACAGCGGATATGCGGTCGCAAGCGGTATTTTTCGACACACTGCAGTATGTAGGCATGAATCTCTGCCTGTGGCGCGAACTTGCGCGTCCAGTCGTGCTTGGGCTCGAAGGAGAAGGAATACAGGTGCGAAGGTACGTCGCAGGCAGCGCCCGGATAACCATTGTCGCGCCAGGTTCCGCCCACTTCACCGGCTTTCTCCAACAACAGGAAGTCGTCCTCACCACGGCGCCGCAATTGCATGGCCAGGCCGATACCGGCGAACCCGCTGCCGATGATCAGCACACGCCAGGACGCGTTGGTGCGGGGGTTGTTGTGCATTGTGATATCCCCTCCCATCAATGACGATACGCCGATACTACTGTCCAGAAAGCCGGCGGGTTATGGCATAGTCGGCCAGTTATTGTGAATTTCGGACAAGCCATGCCGACACCCTGGCCACCGCGCCGCAGCATCCTTAGCGTCCAGTTGCTGACCCAACTTGGTATCGACCTTGGCCTAAGCCTGGAGCTCTGCCTGCGTGACAGCGGGCTGGGCCCTACGCAACTGACCCAGCCCAACGCGGAGATCGAAGCGGCCAGTGAGCTACAGCTGATTGCCAACCTGATCCAGGCACTCCCGGCCGTAACGGATCTCGGCCTGCAGGCCGGCCGGCGCTATCGGCTAACCACCTACGGTGCCTGGGGCTACGCCCTGCTCAACAGCGCCACGGTGCGCCAGGCCGCCGAGCTGGGCCTGCGCTACCACAGTCTGACCTACGCCTTCACCCGCCTCAGTCTGAGCGAAGCAATCGACGGCATCAGCCTGTATTTCGACGGCAGCGCTCTGCCGGCACCACTGCATGACTTTATCGTGCAGCGCGACATGCTCGCCGCCCTGCAGGTGGCCGGTGAACTGCTCGGCACGCCACGGCCATTGCTGACGCTGGAGATGTGCCAGGACACGCCGGCAGATCCGGCACCCTTCTGCGAGGCCTTCGGCCAGCTACCGCGCTTCGCCGCGCCGTGCAACCGCCTTATCTTCCCCCCCGAGATACTCGACCAGCCGCTACCACGGGCCAATTCGCAACTGGCCGAAGCCTGCGAAGCGCAATGCCGGGCGCTGCTGGTGCGCCGTCAATGGCAGCAGGGCCTGGCCGGCCGCGTACGCAAGTTGCTGCTGAACACCGCGGGGCCACAGGCCGGCATGGAGCAGATTGCCCGACAACTGAACCTGAGCAGTCGCACTCTGCGGCGTCGCCTGGAAGCCGAGGGCACCCGTTTCCGCACCTTGCAGGACGAGGTACGTCTGGCGCTGGCCGAGGAACTACTCGCCAGCAGCAGGCTGACCCTGGAAGAAATCGCCGAGCGCCTGGGTTATGGCGAGCTGTCCAACTTCATCCATGCCTTCAGACGCTGGAAAGGTGTCACACCCGGGCGCTACCAGCGCGAAATGGCGGATGCCGAATCGATGCAGACAATTTGAAAGTCATTTTCACGCTGACAGAGTGCTCTGCCCCAGGCTAGGGTCTGTGTCGAACCCTGACCTACCGTGAACTTTCCGGAAAAACCGCTGATGATCCGCTTCGAGCAGCGCCTGCCCTACCAGCCGCCATGGGAATGGCAGCAGTTCCGAAGTCATTTCGCCCTTCGTGCGGTGACCGGCCTCGAAGTCTTGGAAGCAGACTGCTACAGCCGCAGCTACAGCCTTGACGGCCATGCCGGCTGGCTGCGCGTGACACCGCTGCTCGACCAGAACGCATTGCAACTGCAGGCCCTGGTCGCTTCAACCTCACTGCAGGCAAAGCTGATCGAGCGGGTCAGGCGCATGTTCGACCTCGATAGCGATCCCATTGCCATTGCCCGGCACCTCGCCAAGGACGAGCTGCTGGCGCCATTGGTTCAGCGTAACCCCGGGCTGCGCCTACCGGTGGCATTCGATCCTTTCGAGCAGGCGGTACGCGCCATCATCGGCCAGCAGGTCACGGTCAAGGCTGCGGTTACTCTGACACGACGTCTGGTAGAACGCATCGGAGCGCCGCTGGAGGTAAAACCGGATACCATCGTCAGCCATCTGTTTCCGACCGCTCAGGCACTGGCGGAGGCGGATCTGGCTGGCATCGGCATGCCTGGCAAGCGTGTGCAGTGTCTGCAGCACTTCGCTGCGCGGATCGCCGACGGCAGCCTGAAGCTGAGCCTGGAAAACGGCAGCGACGCGCTGATCGAACGTCTCTGCGCTCTTCCCGGTATAGGCCCCTGGACTGCGCAGTACATCGCCCTGCGCGCCTTCGGCGAAGCCGATGCCTTCCCCGCCAGCGACCTGGGACTGCTCAAGGCGCCGGTGTGGGGCCCTGAAGGCATTGACGCTCGTCGTCTGCAAGCCCGCGCCGAAGCCTGGCGCCCCTGGCGGGCCTATGCCGCCGCCCATCTCTGGCAATTCCATACAGGAAATTGAGCCCATGCATTACCGCTATCACGACAGTCCCGTCGGCCCGCTGCTGCTGGCTGGCGACGAACAGGGCCTGCACCTGCTGCTGATGGAAGTGGACAGCCGTCCGTGGCGCATCGGCTCGGACTGGCAGCCAGCCAGAAGCGAGCTGGATATGGTGTGTCACCAGCTCGACGAATATTTTGCCGGCTCCAGGCGGCGTTTCGAGCTGCGTCTGGCGCTCTGCGGCACAGCTTTCCAGCAGCAAGTCTGGCAGGCTCTGCAGGCCATTCCCTACGGCCAAACCTGCAGTTATTCCGAGCTGGCCGATGCGATTGACCGCCCCCGCGCCGTGCGTGCGGTTGGTGCGGCCAACGGCGCCAACCCCATTTCCATCATCGTGCCCTGTCACCGAGTTATCGGACGCAACGGCACCCTCACCGGCTATGCCGGCGGCCTGGCACGCAAGCAACTGTTACTGAACCTCGAAGGGGTATTGCAGCCACAACAGGCAGCCTTGCTCTGATCAAAGCTCTCTGTCTGCGCCTCACTGGATGAGGCCGCAGGCTGGGCAGGATTCGCATCGCCGTCACTCTGCGCCCGATAGAGCTCGATGCGCCCATCAGAGTGTTCGATGAGGGCCGTACATGACTCCACCCAGTCGCCACAGTTCAGATACTCAATATTGCCCAAACGACGAATCTCGGCATGGTGGATATGGCCACAGACCACTCCCTGCAGAGATCGTCTCACGCATTCATGAGCAATGGCCTGCTCGAACTCACCGATGAAGCTAACGGCCCGCTTAACCCGGTGCTTCAAGTACGCCGACAACGACCAGTAGCCGTAACCCCAGCGGCGACGCCAGTAGTTGAGCCAGCGGTTGAGGGTCAGGGTAACGCCGTAGGCGGTGTCGCCGAGAAATGCCAGCCAGCGGTGATAACGGGTAATCACGTCGAACTGGTCGCCATGGATCACCCAGAGCCTGCGGCCATCGGCAGTCAGGTGAACCGCCTCATCTACCAGACGGATATTACCCAGCACCAGGCTGGAGTAACGTCGCAGGAACTCGTCGTGGTTGCCAGTGACATAGACCACTTCGGTGCCACGCTGGCTCATGCTCAGCAGACTGCGGATCACATTGGTATGACTCTGCGGCCAGTAGATTCCATTGCGCAGCTTCCAGCCGTCGATGATGTCACCGACCAAATAGATACACCCGGCATCGAAGCGCCCGAGAAACTCCTCCAGACGCTCGGCCTGACAGTCTCGGGTGCCCAGATGCACATCGGAAATCCACAGGGTGCGGACAGGCTGCCGGCTCAGTGCGCAGGCTGGCTGATGGTGGCTCATGGACGCCCTCCGTCTGTTTTTTCCCGAGCTTGCGGCCTCAGCGTGAAACCGGCATGACAGCGCAAGGACGTTTAGGTGACGCACAGCCACACGCACAGGCGTTACACTGACGTTCCTGTGAAGGAAAACACCATGTCCCAGATTCTCTCTCTGCGTCACTACAGCCACGAAGTACTCAGTCACAGCCATGAGCATGCGCAACTGGTGTTTGGGCTCAGCGGCGAGCTGCAGTTCGAAGTGGAAGGTCGGGGCAGCCGGGTACTGCGTCATCATCTGGCGGTGGTACCGTCCAGCTCCAGGCACACCTGCGGCAGCCCAGACGGCAGTCAGTGCCTGGTGCTGGATCTGCCATCGAGTGACTGGCTGAAGCAGCAGCTTGGCCACCATGCCGACAGCATTCAGCGGCTGCTGGAGCGCCCCGTCGCCCTGCTACTCGATCCGGCCCAGGGAAGGTTGCTCAACTGGCTGGCCGACAGCCCGATCAATGATCCGGTGATCGCCGCCCAGGGAGCCGCCCTGCTGCTCGGCAGCCTGGCTTGCAGCCACCCGGCAGCTACTGCACCGCGGCTGCCGCTGGCGGCAATTGATCAGTACATCGAGCGGCATGCAGCCCATCCACTGCAGGTACAGGATCTGGCTCGCCTGGCCGGCCTCTCGCCGGCACGCTTTCACGCCCGCTTTCTCGCCGAAACCGGCCGCACGCCCATGGAATACATTCGCCTGCATCGCCTGCTACTGGCCGAACAGCTGCTACGCGACAGCGAGCTGGCCATCGGCGAAATCGCCGCGCGTGTCGGCTACAGCTCGCAGAGTGCCTTTACCGCGGCACTCTCCCGGCACCTGGGCATGACCCCACGGCAGTTGCGTCGCGACCGCTAAGGTTCCCGAGAGTCTCGCGACAAAAGCTGCACCTTGCGCGACAGACAGCCGGGAGGCTGCGACATAGACTGCCTGGCAGGATCAAGGAGTACACCATGCAAACTATCGAATGGCAGGATTTCGAGAAGGTGGAGCTGCGCGTCGGCACCATCCTCAGGGCCTACCCCAATGCAAAGGCGGTCAAACCCGCTTACGTGCTTGAGGTGGATCTCGGCGAGTTGGGCATCAAGACCTCCAGCGCGCAGATCACAGCTCACTATCGCTGCGAGGAACTGCCGGGCCGCCAGGTGCTGTGCGTCTGCAATTTTGCCCCCAAGCGCATTGCCGGTATCCGTTCCGAGGTACTGGTAACCGGGGCCTACGACCTGGACAACCGCGTTGTGCTGGCCGGTTTCGACCACCCGTTGCCCAATGGCGCACGCCTGGCATGACGGAACGCAACGCCCTGCTGGCGATTCACCTTGGAGCCCTGTTCTTCGGCCTGTCCGGCATTTTCGGCAAGCTTGCAGCCACTACCCCCGGCATGATCGCCGGTGGCCGCGCCCTGTTCGCCGTGCTCGCCCTCGGTCTGGCCGCACTACTCTGGAGCAGCCGCAATGCCACGCGGCCGAGCCTGCGCCAACTGGCCCTGCTTGCACTCGGCGGAGTACTGCTGGGCAGCCACTGGATCACCTTCTTCGAAGCGGTGAAAGTCTCGGGGGTAGCCATCGCAACACTGGGTTTTGCCAGCTTCCCGGCTTTCACCGTGCTACTGGAAGGATTGCTGTTCCGCGAACGCACCCGCCCCGTCGAGTTCATTCTGGTCGGCGTAGTTTGCGTGGGACTGATCCTCGTTACCCCGGAGTTCAGTCTCGACAGCAGCGCGACCCACGGGCTGTTGTGGGCTGTGCTGTCAGGGCTGCTGTTCGCCCTGCTATCGCTGCTCAACCGCGCCAGCACTCGGGGACTCGACCCGGTGAAGGCTGCGCTGTACCAGAACCTCACTGTGCTGCTTTGTCTGTTGCCACTGGCCTGGCCACAGCTGGCTGCGGTCAAGCCGCTGGACTGGCTGTGGCTGGCACTGCTGGGGATTTTCTGCACGGGCCTGGCGCACAGCCTGTTCGTCGCCAGCCTACGGGTGCTCAAGGCTCGTACCACGGCAGTCATCTTCGCCCTGGAGCCGGTCTACGGCATCCTCTTCGCCTGGTGGCTGTTCAGCGAGCAGCCGACACTGCGCATGCTCGCTGGTGGCCTGCTGATCGTCGGTGCCATCTTAGTATCCGCACGAATGCCACGCTGACGATGCACATTTGCCACAGCGCGGTTAACGGTCGTTATGTCCCAGGTCGCGGCCCGGGTCGATCAGATCGCGAACCCGTTGTTTGAGGACCTTCGCTTCGGGAAAACCGCCATCGACCTTGCGCTCCCAGACCTGCTGGCCGTCGCAAACGATCCGGAACACACCGCCGGTGCCCGGCTCAAGACTGACACGGCCCAACTCGTCGGAAAAGGTGCTGAGCAGTTCCTGGGCCAGCCAGGCCGCACGTAGCAACCACTGGCACTGGGTGCAATAGGTGATGACGATTTCGGGTTTCTGATCGGACATGACAAAGCTCTGGTACGGGCAGGTTGGCGCCTATAATAGCCGCCTTTGCCTTTCTTTCAGCCGGAAACCCTCATGCGCCGCCTGTTTGTCTCCTTGCTGCTCTGCCTATCCATTGTCTTCTGCCTTCCTGTGCTTGCGGCCGACCGCATCGGCCTGGTGCTGTCCGGTGGTGCCGCTCGCGGTCTGGCGCATATCGGCGTTCTGAAGGCGCTGGAGGAACAGGGTATCCGCATCGACGCCATTGCCGGTACCAGTATGGGGGCCATTGTCGGCGGTCTCTACGCTGCCGGCTATTCAGTGGCGGAACTGGAGCGTCTGGCGCTTGAGCTGGACTGGCAGCAGGCACTGTCCGACTCGCCGCCACGCGAGGACATACCCTTCCGCCGCAAGCAGGACGATCGCGATTTTCTGGTCAAGCAGAAGCTCAGTTTCCGTGATGATGGCAGTCTCGGCCTGCCACTGGGGGTGATCCAGGGACAGAACCTTGAACTGCTGCTTGAAGGCCTTCTGGTACACCGCAGCGCGACTCGCAACTTCGACCTTCTGCCAATCCCCTACCGCGCCGTGGCCACCGACGTGGTCACCGGTGAGCAGGTGGTCATGTCCAGCGGCCACCTGCCGCAGGCAATGCGCGCCAGTATGTCGATCCCGGCGGTGTTTGCCCCGGTAGAAGTCGACGGCCGTCTGCTGGTCGATGGCGGCATGGTCAACAACGTGCCCATCGACGTAGCCCGACAGATGGGTGTGGATCAGGTCATCGTGGTGGATCTGGAAATGCCGCTGAAACCGGCTCGGGATCTGCACACAGTATTCGACGTAATGAACCAGTCGATCACCCTGATGATGCGCAGCAACTCTGAGACACAGCTGGCCACTCTGAACGCCGACGATGTTCTGATTCAGCCTTCACTGGCCGGCTTCGGCTCGGCCGACTTCGACCGTGGCGCGCAAATGATCGACGCCGGCTACCGGGCCACGCAGATCCAGGCCGAACGCCTGGCCCGGCTGCAGGGTAGTCGCGGTGGCAGCCCCGCCCTGGCGCTGGCACGCAGCAGCGAACAGCGCACGCCGGTTATTCGTGCGATTCACGTAGTGAACGACTCCAAGGTCAGCGATATGGTGATCCGTAAACACATACGCCAGCCACTGGACGAAGCGCTCGATCTGGACAAGCTGCAAAAGGACATGGGCACCCTGTACGGGCTGGACTATTTCGACCGGGTGCAGTATCGCCTGGAACCACTAGACGAGCACGGCAGCGCGCTGGTGATCGATGCCCGTGGCAAACGCACCGGCACAGACTACCTGCGCCTGGGGCTGAGTCTTTCCGACGACATGCGCGGCGACAGTGCCTTCAACATCGGCGCCAGCTATCGCGTCAATGGCATTAATGAACTCGGCGCCGAGTGGCTGACCCGTCTGCAGTTGGGCGACCGTCAGGAACTGTACAGTGAGTTCTATCAGCCACTCGACTTCAGTTCGCGCTACTTCGTCGCACCCTACCTGTTCGGCGAGGCACAGAACGTCGAAGCCATCCTGGACAACGACCCCATCGCCGAATATCGCCTGGAACGCTACGGCTATGGCCTGAACCTCGGCCGGCAGATCGCCAACAGCGGGGAAATCCGTTTCGGCATCGGCCAGTCCTGGGGCGAAGCGAACGTACATGTCGGCGAACGCGACCTACCAAGCTTCAGCTTCAGCGAGGGCTACTACGAGCTGAAGTATTCCTTCGACACCTTCGACAGTCTGGACTTTCCCCGTAGCGGCGAGGTCATCGGTGTGATGCTGCGCAAATACGACCGTAGCCTGGGCTCTGATGAACAGTACCGGCAGTGGCAGATAAACCTGGACAAGGCCCTCAGTTTCGGTTCGAACACCTGGATACTGGGCGGCCGCTACGGACGCACGCTGGACGAGGCCGAAATCGTTACCTCGGCGTTTACCCTCGGCGGCGCGCAAACGCTCTCGGGCTTCCGCGAGGATGCTCTGAGCGGACAGAACATGGCCCTGGCTCGACTGATCTATTTCCGGCGCTTGACGCAGCGTTCACTGCTGCTCGACTTCCCGCTCTACCTGGGGCTGTCGTTGGAACGCGGACGCTCCTGGAACAACGACAATGCCTTCGACAGCGGCTACATCAACGCCGCCAGCGTATTCCTTGGGCTGGACACACCGCTGGGGCCGCTGAACTTCAGCTACGGCTTCAATGAGGAGCGGGAAAAGGCCCTTTATCTGAACCTGGGCAGGAGTTTCTGAGCTCCGCCCCAGATGCACCGGCGGCAGCCCGCTACTACAGGGCTACGCCCGGTTCAGCAGGTTGCCGAGTACACGCGCATGAACCTGCTGGCAGCGACGCAGGTCGTCCTCATCAATGCCGGCAAATACTTCTCGGCGCAACTGCGTGGAAATCGCCTCAATTTTCTCGATCAGTGGCTGAGCCTTGGGCTGCAGGGCAATCTTCTTGGCCCGGCGATCTTCCGGTACAGCAACCCGCATCACCAGTCCCTGGCTTTCCAGGCTGTCGAGCAAACGCGCCAGAGTCGGCCCTTCCACGCCAACACTTTGGGCCAGCTCGCGCTGGGTTGGCATCTCGGTAAAACGCGCCAGGTGCAGCAACACCAACCAGCGTGCCTGGGAAAGACCGAGACCGACCAGGCGACGGTCGAGTTCAGAGCGCCAGGCGCGGGACAGTTGAGCAACTTGCATGGCAAAACGGTGTTGATCAGGGTAGGACATAGGGTCGGCTAACTCACACAAACATCAAAAAACTAATTATTAGCCAGCTAGCCATAACCGCGCCCACAGGGCAAGCCCTGTTTGTGCCCAGGCATTTCAAAATGCCGCCATTTACCGTGCAGCGTCATCAACCTTCGAACTCGGTCTGAAGCGCTGCACGCACGCAATGCAACACCGCCTCGTCGACCTGCCCGGCAAACTGCCCGGCAATTTCACTAACCGCCGGCAGCTCGCCCTCGCCCTCGAGGAATGCATCCTGAATCTCTCCCAGCAGCGTCTCCGGCAGATCCAGAGCCTGCTCCAGCGTCAGTTGCTGGTTGCCAATAGCCTCGGCCAGCAGGCTGTAAACATTCCGCTCGCTACAACCCAACTGGCCGGCGATCTGAACCGGGGTCATGCCCGCACGGGCCAGAGTCACCAGTTCATGGCGCAGGTCGGCCACCGGCACAGGTGTTTCATCCGCTCCCCCATTGAGCACTTCAAGAAAGGCCCGGCCATAGCGCTCCAACTTGCGCGCGCCGACACCGCTGACTTCGGCCATCTCGCGCAAAGAGCCGGGCTGGCGCCGGAGCATCTCCAGCAGAGTTGCGTCGGGGAAGATCACGTAAGGCGGTACTCCGTGCTCTTCGGCCAGCTTGCGGCGCAGGCTGCGTAGCGCCTCCCAAGTCTCCCGTTCGTGAACGCGCACCAACTGGCTGGCAGAGCTGCTGGAGGCTCTCGCCGCCTGGGCTGGCTTGGGCTCACGGCGTAGGTGCAGACTGACCTCGCCACGCAGCAGCGGCCGACAGCTCTCGTGCAGTCGCAGGCCGCCAAAGCCCTCCAGATCCACATCGGCCAACCCCCGAGCCACCAACTGGCGGAACAGTGTGCGCCACTCCCCTTCGCTCAGTGCCTTGCCGACACCAAACACCGACAGGTGCTGGTGGCCTGCGGCACGGATCTTCTCGTTATCGCGGCCGAGCAGGATGTCCACCAGATGGCCGACGCCGTATCGCTGACCACTGCGGTAGATAGCCGACAGAGCCTGACGTGCGGGTTCGGTGGCATCCCAGGTTTCCACACCGTCTGAGCAGTTGTCGCAATGACCGCAGGGCTCAGCCAACACCTCGTCAAAATAAGCCAGCAACGCCTGGCGCCGGCAGCGGGTTTCCTCGCATAGAGCCAGCATGGCATCGAGCTTGTGCTGCTCGATGCGCTTGTGCCGCTCATCCCCTTCGGAGTTGGCCAGCATCTGCTTGAGGAAAATCACATCCTGCAGACCGTAGGCCATCCACGCCTCGGCCGGCAGGCCGTCGCGCCCGGCCCGGCCGGTTTCCTGGTAGTAGGCCTCCAGCGACTTCGGCAGATCCAGATGACAGACGAAACGCACGTTGGGTTTGTCGATGCCCATACCAAAGGCAATGGTGGCCACCATGATCAGCCCTTCCTCATTGAGAAAACGCTTCTGGTGATACGCCCTAAGCTCGTTGGGCAGGCCCGCGTGGTACGCCAGCGCCGGAAAGCCCTGGCCGCTGAGGAACTCGGCCACCTCCTCAACCTTCTTGCGCGAAAGACAGTAAACGATGCCTGCATCCCCCTTGCGGGCTGCAAGAAAACCGAGCAGTTGCTTGCGCGGCTGATCCTTGGGCTGGATGCGGTAGAAAATGTTCGGCCGATCGAAACTCGACAGAAAGCGCTCTGCCTTATCCAGGTGTAGGCGCTGGACGATTTCCTCGCGAGTGCGCTTGTCTGCCGTTGCGGTCAGAGCGATACGCGGCACCTGTGGGAAGAGTTCAGCCAACTGCCCCAATTGCAGGTATTCCGGGCGAAAGTCGTGCCCCCATTGCGAGACGCAATGGGCCTCGTCAATGGCGAACAGAGCGATCTCCAGCCCCTGCAGGAAGTTCAGCATACGCGGCTGTACCAGGCGCTCAGGAGCCAGGTAGAGCATCTTGATCTGCCCGCGACGGATACGTTCTGCGATTTCGCGCTGCTCGTCGATACTCAGCGTGGAATTGAGCGCCACCGCCGCCACCCCCAGTTCTTCCAGAGTAGCGACTTGGTCGTCCATCAGCGCAATCAGTGGTGACACGACCACTGCCAGCCCCTCACGCATCAATGCCGGTACCTGATAGCACAGCGACTTGCCACCGCCGGTAGGCATCAGCACCAGTGCATCACCACCGCCTGCCACACGCTCGATGATCGCGGCCTGGTTGCCACGAAACGCGTCATAACCGAAAACATCTTTGAGAATGCGCAAGGCATGGTCGAGCATGTAGGCCTCCGAATCGAGCCGCACATTATGCCGTACTCCAGCCGGCACGGGGCGGCTCCCGGCAGGCGGCGAGCCTTGCGCTGGCCGCAGGGGACGCGGTGGACTAGAATCCTGCCTCGATATCTTCCCTCAAGGTAACTCCACGATGTCCTTTGCCGAGCAACTGTCCCGCCTGCAAGCCTTCCTCGATGCCGACGACCTGCATGAAGAGGCGCTGGACTACGTGGCCGCCCATGGCTACCTCACCGCCCTGGCCATCTGCCCCGAGCAGGTTCCCGAGCGCGAATGGATCGATGCTCTGTTCGCCGTGCCGCCTCACTACCGAAACGAGGCCGAGCGCGAAGAAATCGAAGGCACGCTGGTTCACCTCAAGGCTCATATCGCCCGCCAGTTGGCTGGCGAAGAAGAACCCGAGCTGCCCTGCGAGCTGGATCTGGGTGAGGAACCGGACGACTCGGATTTACGCGGCTGGTGCATTGGCTTCATGGAAGGAGTATTCCTCCGCGAATCGGTGTGGTTCGAAGATGCCGAGGAAGAGGTGAGCGAACTGCTGCTGCCGATCATGGTCGGCTCCGGCCTGTTTGACGAACAGCAGGAGTTCGCCGATATCGCCCGCGACCGTGACCTGGTGGACAGCATGGTCGACCAGATCCCTGAGCTACTAACTGCCCTGTTCCTGCTCTGCCAGGCACCCGAAGAAAAACCCGCCCTGCTCAAGCCGCGTCACTGAACCGCGCACCAGTCCATGCCCCGAGAAGTCCGCGAGAGCCGCCATCGCAGCGTGCGCTATGTACTCCTGACACTGGGCTGGCTGAACGTGGTACTCGGCGTCATCGGCATTTTCCTGCCGGTGCTGCCAACCACTCCCTTTCTGTTGCTGGCTGCCGCCTGCTTCGTCAGAAGCTCGCGGCGCTTCTATCTCTGGCTGGTGATGCACCCCCGCCTCGGCCCATGGATCCGTGACTACCTCGATGGTCAGGGCATTCCTCGCCGAGCCAAGATCTATGCGCTGAGCCTGATGTGGCCCTGCATCGCCCTGTCCTGTTACCTCGTTCCACTGCTGCCAGCCCGCCTGTTCATGCTCACTAGCGCTGTACTGGTCAGCCTGTACATCCTGCGTCAGAAAACCCTGCCCGATCCTTGAATCGGCCGGCCTCAGGGCTTCCAGACTACAGGTGATTACGCTGGTAAACCGCCTCGCCCATTGCAGCTATCTGGCCGTCGATCAGAGCCTCGAACGGTCGCAACAGGGCACTGAACGACTGCGGAGCTTCCAGGGCATCAAGCGCGGCGACGATGGCCTCGATAGTCGACAGCGCACCAGGCTCTGGCGCCTTGCGCAACCGGTAGCGTGAGGCACTGACATTGTTCAGCGTCACCTGCGGCAAGGCTGTCAGCAAAGGGTTGAGATACAACAATTTGCGCGCCTTGCGCCAGGTGCCGTCAGGCACCACCAACAGCAACGGCAAGTCATCTGCCGCGTAGCGGCTCAGCACCGTTGCCTGCTCACCCGGAAATAACAGGCATGGCCGATAACCCGGACACTCCAGCAGCCGTGGCAAATCCTCGAAAACCTCGCCCACCAGCAGCTCGGCTTTGCATAGTCCCAGTGCAGCCAATCGGGCCGTGTTCAAAGCATGTCGCGCCTCACTGGGATGCTGCAGGATAAGCAGGCGAGTACGGCTGTCGAGCGCAGGAATCAGCGCACAGAGGCAATGACCAGAGGGACGCTGGCAACGGGAACAGATAGGACGGAACATGCGCACAGTTTGCCAGAACAAAGCTGGGCGGTGCGATGCAACAGCAGCCTGGGAAGCGATCAGCGACTAAAGCGCTCAACCAGATCCTGCAGGTACTCGGCCATCTGCTCCATCTCACGACTGACTGAGGCCCCCTGCTGCGCCTGACTGGCACTGCGTTCGGAAAAATCAACAATGCGGGCGACCTGCTGGCCAAAGTCCTCAGTCGCCTGGCTCTGCTGCTCAGCCGCCACAGCCATCTGCCGGCTCATGCTGGAGATTCGGGCGACCGCAGCACTGATACCCTGTAGAGCTTCACACACCGACTCCACGCTGCGCATGCTGCTGCGGGAAATTTCCTCGCCGCGACCTGCTGTAGTCACAGCTCGCTCGGCGCCCACCTGCAGTTCGGCGATGATCTGATGTATCCGCTCGGTAGACTGCCGGGTACGCAAGGCCAGCGAACGCACCTCGTCAGCCACCACGGCGAACCCTCGCCCCTGCTCGCCAGCACGCGCGGCCTCGATGGCCGCATTAAGCGCCAGCAGGTTGGTTTGCTCGGCGATCGAGGTGATCACGTCGGCCACACTACCGATGGTTCGGATAGAGCCGGCAAGTTCATGGATCGCCAGGCCGATATCGGCCACTGCCTGAGCCAGCTGCTGCATCGCATCAAGGCTGCCAAGCGCCCGGTCACGCCCCTCACGAGCCAGACGATCCGCCTCATCGGCAGCATTAGAGCTATCCCGGACATGAGTGGCCGTCTGCCGCAGCGTTTCGGCCATATGCTGAACGGCCGTTGCCGACTGATCTGTTTCAGCTCGCTGCTGATTGAGCAGTTCCGCTCCGGAATGGGAGAGGTCGGCAGATTGCGCGGCATAGCGCCGGACATTCTCTCCGGCATCGGCCAGACGCGTAAGCACCGTCTGCAGGCGCGCTTCCTCACTGATCATGGCCATTTCCAACTGGGCCTCGGCGCCCTTCTTGTCACTGTAGGTCAGCGCTACCAGCTCACTGGTGAAGAGTTTGGGATGTGCCAAAAGGATCCCGCGGATAAGCCGGCGCGAGCGCAAGGTATCGTAAACCCCGTAGCCAGCCAGCGCTGCAACAGTCCCCGCCAGTTGCCAGCCACCCTCAAAAATTCCCAGCATCAGCAAAATCAGCAGCCCGGTCAGAAGCATCGGCCAGCGCTGGCCAAGTTCGTAACAACCTCGCAGTAGCCACGACTGCGCCGGCCTTCCGGCGCGCAATCGTGCATACAGGGCTTCAGCACGGCGTTTCTGGGCCTCGCTAGGCAGCGAACGCACTGATTCGTAACCCGCTACTCGACCGTGTTCGTAGATGGGGGTGACATAGGCATTAACCCAGTAGAAATCGCCATTTTTTGCCCGGTTTTTGATGATCCCCATCCAGGGCTTGCCTTGTTTGATGGTTTCCCACATGTGCCGAAACACCACCGGCGGCATGTCCGGGTGGCGTACGATGTTGTGGGGCTGACCAATCAACTCGTTCCGACTAAAGCCACTGATTTCGACAAAAGCGTCGTTGCAGTAGGTGATTCGGCTATCGAGACCGGTAGTGGAGATCAGACGCTCACCAGCAGGAAAGGTACGCTCACACTGAGTGAGCGGCGTGTTCAGACGCATCGGGGGCATCCTTGCCCGGGTTCGGGCTTTTCACGGTTTTTCAAATAAGGTGATAGCACATCCAACCGTTCGCACCAGCCATTTCAATTAGGCCTTTAGTAGTAAGGCCTTGGGCTGTACGAAAAATCGTCAGGCGAGGGTCAGAGAAAAAACGGACTCTACTAAGTTCAGCGGGGTACTGAAATCGGGGAGCTGGTCTATCTTTCCGAGTCCGTTTCTAGCGAAACCTCAATGTGGCATAGGCACTTTTCGTATTAGAGCGCAGAATTTCGGCCCGAATAGAACACCGCTTCTGATCATTGGAGGGCACATGATGCTGCACGCCCGGATGGCGCTGTAGAGTGGATGGGATAAGGCCGCTGAGCGCAGCAGATTCGTCACTACCAACTACTGGTGCAGCGCCCTGTTCGCCCCGGCGACGGCCTCCCGAGCTTCAGAGGCGCCGGTTCGACTCGCGCCTCAGCCGCGCCTGCTCGGTCTGACTGATGCGTATGAGCTGAGGCTGCACGGCACTCAGCCCGAGGGTCTGAAGCAGAACTTTCAGTTGTTCTTGCAGCTTGACGAGCATGACAAGGGCCTCCTGCCAGGTAGTTGGAATGCCAGCATCGCTGGCCCTATCCATGAGATTAGGCTGGCCGGCACGAATTTCAACTGTCACGCCGCGCAACTTTTGCGTCGATAGGGAAATACATCGATCACCTTACCCGCACGGATCGCCTCCTGCAGCCCCTTCCAGTAGTCGGCGTCGTACAACTCACCATGTAACTGACCAAACAGCCGGCGTTGACCGATGTCGGCAAACAGAAAGGGGGGGAACTCCTCCGGAAATACGTCCATCGGTCCCACCAAGTACCAGGGTTCGGAGCTCATCTCGTCTTCGGGAAAGCGCGGCGGCGGGATGCGGCGGAAGTTCACCTCGGTGAGAAAGCAGATCTCGTCATAGTCATAGAACACCACACGACCGTGACGGGTAACGCCGAAGTTTTTCAGCAGCATATCACCCGGGAAAATATTGGCCGCTGCCAATTGCTTGATCGCCAGCCCGTAGTCTTCCAGCGCCTCACGCACCTGCGTCTCGCTGGCATTTTCCAGGTACAGGTTCAGAGGCGTCATGCGCCGCTCGGTCCAGCAGTGGCGTACCAGCACCGTGTCGCCCTCCACCACTACAGTGGACGGCGCTACCTCTAGCAGCTCAGCCAGGCAGTCGGGGGCGAACTTGGCCTTGGGAAAGCGAAAGTCGGAGAATTCCTGGGTGTCGGCCATACGACCAACCCGGTCGACACGCTTCACCAGACGGTATTTCTCGATCACGGTATTGCGATCCACCGTCTTGGCATGAGCGAAGCGGTCCTTGATCACCTTGAACACCGTGTTGAAACCCGGCAGCGTGAACACGCTCATCACCATACCGCGCACTCCCGGCGCCATGATGAAACGGTCATCGGTGCTGGCCAGGTGGCCGATCAGTGCCCGGTAGAACTCACTCTTGCCGTGCTTGTAGAAGCCGATCGAGGTGTACAGCTCGGCAATGTGCTTACCCGGCAGGATGCGTTTAAGAAAACCGACAAACTCAGCCGGGATGGCCACGTCCACCATGAAATAGCTACGGGTAAAGGAGAAGATGATCGACACCTCCGCCTCGTCGGTGATCAGCGTATCGGCCTGGATGCCACGGCCCTCCAGATGCAGCAGTGGTATCGCCAGCGGCCACTGTTCGTCCCGGGTGTACAGGCGGCCGATCAGGTAGGCTCCCTTGTTGCGGTAGAGCACCGAGGAGAACAGCTCGATGCACAGTTCCGGATCCTTGCACACCCAATCCGGCAGGTTCTGCCGCAGCCGGGCCTCCAGCCGCTGCACGTCACCCGGCAGATCCGCATAGGGCACGCCGAAGCGGTAGTCCTCGAAGATCGCCAGCAGGGCACCGGCCAGGTCACCATCCGGCCGATAGCTGCGGATCTGCGCGCTGGCCGGATGCCCACGCAGCGACGGCCGGGTGGTGTGGATAAACATGCAGCCGTCGCTGATCAGGTCATGGCTGAACAGGCTGCAGAAGATCGAGTTGAACCAGGTTTCCGCCAGTTCATCGTCGAAGCGTAGATCGATCAGCGCGATATAGGCGCTCTTCACCAGCGGCCACTGGCCCACCTCCAACAGCGGCTCACCGATGCGCCGGTGCAGCATCTCGCGGGTTTCCGCAACCTTCTCTTCATACAGGCTGATGCGTGCCGCCGATGCCTGCTGGGCCTCCTGCCACTGTGCCTGCTCGAAGCGCGCCTGCGCGCCGTCGGTGATCTGGCGGAAGTGCTCGCGGTAATTGTCGAAGCCCTCGAGAATCAACTGCGCGATCTCGCCGGCCGGCCATTGCTGCCCCATGGATACGCCTCGCTGTCGGATGGGTGCTCCGAGCTTAGCCACAGGCAGCGCCGAGGGAAAGCTGCAACCAGGGCCGAAAGGCGGATGCGGATTGCCTGAAGCCTGTCCAGCGGCAAGACTCTGCCTCCCGCTCCTGCCGGAAAGCCCGCCTTGCGTATCGTCGACCTTTTCCGCCTGTTGCTGCTCGCCGCCATCTGGGGCGCCAGCTTCCTTTTCATGCGCGTGGCCGCTCCAGTGCTGGGCAGCATGCCCACCGCCTTCTTCCGCACCTGTGTCGGCGCCCTGAGCCTGCTGGCAGTGCTGCTGGCGCTGCGCAGCGACTGGGAGTTCCGCGGCAAGTTCCGCATCTGCATGCTGCTCGGCGTGATCAACGCCGGACTGCCCTCGGCCATGTACTGCCTGGCCGCGCTGATTCTTCCGGCCGGCTACTCGGCGATTTTCAATGCCACCACACCGCTGATGGGCGTGCTGATCGGGGCGACGTTCTTCCATGAAGGCATTACTCCGGGCAAGGCGCTAGGAGTTGCCCTCGGGCTGTCCGGCATAGCGGCTCTGACACGCACCGGGCCGGTAGCCTTCGATCTACCACTGCTGTTTGGCGCAGCTGGCGGCCTGGTGGCAACCACCTGCTACGGTTTCGCCGGTTTCCTCACCCGCCGCTGGATCGGCCAGCAGGGCGGCCTGGACAACCGCCTGACCGCCTTCGCCAGCCTGCTGGGCGCCAGTCTGTTCCTACTGCCACTGTTCATCGCCAGCCTAGCCTGCCCCCCCCGCCGACTGGGGCGGAACAGGGGTCTGGCTGTCGCTGGCCGGTCTCGGCCTGCTCTGCACCGCCTTCGCCTATGTGCTGTACTTCCGTCTGCTCGCCGACATCGGAGCGATCAGGGCCAGTACCACGACTTTTCTGATCCCGCTGTTCGGCGTGTTCTGCGGCGCTCTGCTGCTGGACGAGCCACTGAGCTGGGACTACCTGCCCGGAAGCGTGCTGATCGCCACTGCCCTGTGGCTGGTGGTGCGCCCCGAGGCCGCTGACCGGCGCTAGATGCTGTAGGTGAAGCTCCAGCGCCTTGCTGGTAGCTCTTAGGTTTCAATGCCATAGGCCCTGAGCTGCTCGAGAAACTGCGCCTCATCCAGCACACGAACGCCCAGCTCCACAGCCTTGGTCAGTTTGGAACCAGCGCCCGGCCCGGCCACTACGCAATGGGTCTTTCCCGACACCGAGCCGGCCACCTTGGCCCCCAGGCTTTCCAGCTTGCCCTTGGCCACATCGCGGCTCATCAGCTCCAGGGTGCCAGTCAGTACCCAGGTCTGCCCGACCAGTGGCAGCCCCTCGACCTCCTTCTTTTCACTCTCCCAATGCATCCCGAAGTCACGCAACTGCTGTTCGATAGCGCGGGCGCGCTGGACATTCTCGGGGCTGTCAAAGAACTCGCGTACGACCTTGGCCTGGCGCTCCGGCAGGGCCTGACGCATGTCCAGCCAGTCGCCGCCAAGCACGCCTTCCAGATTACCGAAGCGCTCGGCCAGCTTCTGCGCTGCCCCCGGGCCAATGGTGGGTATGTTCAGCTTGTCGAGCATACCGCCAAGAGTGGCAACGGCACTGAACTCGGCGCTCAACTCGACCTCCTCCTGCAGTTGAAGGCCACACTCGCCCAGCAGGGCCTCGATCACCTGTCGGTTGTGGGCATCCTCGAAGAAGCTGTGGATCTCGTGCGCCACCTCCAGGCCGATATCCGGCAGGTAGGTGAGCACCTCGGGCAAAGCCTGCTGAATATGCCTCAAGGCGCCCAGAGAACGGGCCAGCACCTTGGCGGTTTCCTCACCTACGTCGGGGATGCCAAGCGCATAGATGAAACGCGCCAGAGTCGGCCGCTTGCTGGCTTCAATCGCCGCCAGCAGCTTGTTGCTGGAGACCTCGGCAAAACCTTCCAGGCCAATGATCTGCTCGAAGGTCAGCTTGTACAGGTCGGCCGGCGAGGCGATCAGCTTCTCGTCCACCAGTTGTTCAATGGTCTTGTCACCTAGGCCCTCGATGTCCATGGCGCGGCGCGAGACGAAGTGGATGATCGCCTGCTTGAGCTGCGCCTGGCAGCTCAGGCGACCAACGCATCGGTACACTGAACCCTCACTGACCGACGCCTTGCCCTTGCTGCGCTTGATCAGTTGCGTACGCTCCACGGCCGAGCCGCATACCGGGCAGCGCTCGGGTGCATGCACCGGCCGGGCATCGGCCGGGCGCCGCTCCGCCACTACTGCCATCACCTGCGGGATCACATCACCGGCACGGCGGACGATCACCGTATCGCCGATCATCAGCCCCAGGCGCGTCACCTCGTCCATGTTGTGCAGCGTGGCATTGGCCACCATCACCCCGGCCACCCGTACCGGCTTGAGCCGCGCCACCGGCGTCACCGCCCCGGTGCGGCCAACCTGGAATTCCACGTCGAGCAGTTCGGTCAGTTCCTCCTGCGCCGGAAACTTGTGCGCAATGGCCCAGTGCGGCGTACGCGCACGAAAGCCCAGTTGCTGCTGATCTTCGATATTGTTGACCTTGAACACCACACCATCGATGTCGTAGGGCAGGCTCATGCGCCGCTCACCGATATCACGGTAGTAGGTCAGGCACTCCTCGACACCGCGTGCCAGCTTCAGCTCACGGCTGATGGGAATGCCCCAGGTCTTGAGCTGTTCGAGCATCGTTACCTGGGTGCCCGGCAATTCGCCACTGACCTGACCGACGCCGTAGCAGCAGAATTCCAGCGGACGGCTGGCGGTGATCTTCGGGTCGAGCTGGCGCAGGCTGCCGGCAGCAGCGTTGCGCGGATTGGCGAAAGTCTTGCCGCCGATCTTGCTCTGACGGGCGTTGAGCTCCTCAAAGCCGGACTTGGGCATGAACACTTCGCCACGCACTTCCAGCACCTGCGGCCAGCCCTCCCCCTGCAACTTGAGCGGCACATTGCGGATGGTGCGCACGTTGCCGGTGATGTCTTCGCCAGTGCTGCCATCGCCACGTGTGGCGCCACGCACCAGTTGCCCGTTCTCGTAACGCAGGCTGACGGCCAAGCCGTCGAGCTTGGGTTCACAGCTGTACTCGATCTCGGCGCCACCACCGAACAGATCACCGCCCTGCACACCAAGGCCGTTCTGCACATTGCGATCGAAGGCGCGCAGGTCGTCCTCCTCGAAAGCATTGCCCAGGCTGAGCATCGGCACCTCGTGCCGTACCTCTCCGAAGGCGCTTGAGGCTTCGCCACCAACACGCTGGGTCGGCGAATCCGCCGTCACCAGCTCCGGGTGCTCGGCCTCCAGTGCCTGCAACTCACGGAACAGTCGATCGTATTCGGCATCGGGGATACTCGGCTCGTCCAGCACGTAGTAACGGTAATTGTGCGCGTCCAGCTCTTTGCGCAACTCGGAAATGCGTTGGGCGGCGTCGGTCATATTCGCTCTCTCAAACGAAAAGAGCAGCCTGAGCTGCTCTTTTGCACTGCATCTGCATTCAGCGTTTCTGGGTCAGTTGCCGGCGCTCGAACTCCACGATGCGCTGGCGGTAATGCTCGATTGTCTGCGCGGTCATCACGCTGCGCTGATCATCCTTCAGCTCGCCCCCCAGCTCATGGGCCAGCTTGCGCGCGGCGGCCACCATTACGTCGAAGGCCTGCTTCGGGTAGCGCGGGCCCGGCAGGCTGAGAAAGAAGCTGACTGCGCGAGTGCTGAAACCTTCGATATCGTCGAGATCAAAGGTGCCTGGCTTGAGAGCGTTGGCCATGGAGAACAGTACTTCGCCATTGCCGGCCATGCTTTCGTGACGGTGAAAAATATCCATCTCACCGAAGCGCAGGCCACTTTCCAGGATGTTCTGCAGTAACGCCGGCCCCTTGAAGCCGGATTCGTCACGCGCCACCACGTTGATCACCAGAACCTCCTCGACCTCGGCTGGCTCGCCTGCCGAAGCGGAGCTCTTGCGGGACTCCCGTTCCTCGTCATCGACCGGGGTAAGTAGCGTTGGTACCGGTTCGTCCACGGCCAGGTTCAGGTCCCCCTGCTGCGGCTCGGTGCGTGCACGACGCGGCTGCTCGCGGGCACTGATCGAAGGCAGGTCATCCTCGTCGAGGCTCGGTTCCTGTTCGCGCTTGACCACCCGCGGCGGACTAAGCAGATCCGGATCGCTATCGTCGTCCGGCAGGTTGGAAAAACTACGATCGAGCTTGAACTTCAGTTTTCCTTTGCCGCCACGCATACGACGCCAGCCATCAAAGAGAATGCCAGCAATGACGATGATGCCAATAACGATCAGCCACTCGCGCAGACCGAATTCCATGAAATACCTAACCCTTGAAAAATTCTGGTGAAAAAAGATCCAATCAACCGGATCACTACTTAACTATAAAACGCGGCGTCAAGCCCATGTTTAGCCTGAAGTTTTCCGCGTGTAACAAAATTGGCAATAAACTAGCACGACGAAAGGCAACTTTACACCGGCAGTCGCTTCAGCTCTCGACCATTGCCAGTGCCTCTTCCACGTCCACCGCCACCAGTCGCGAGCAGCCCGGCTCATGCATGGTGACCCCCATCAGTTGATCAGCCATTTCCATGGCGATCTTGTTGTGAGTGATGTAGATGAACTGCACGCTCGCCGACATCTCCTTGACCAGTCTCGCGTATCGTCCCACGTTGGCATCGTCCAGCGGCGCATCCACTTCGTCCAGCATGCAGAACGGCGCAGGATTCAACTGGAATATGGAAAACACCAGTGCCAGAGCGGTCAGCGCCTTCTCTCCGCCCGAGAGCAGATGGATGGTGCTGTTCTTCTTGCCCGGAGGACGCGCCATGATGGTCACACCGGTATCGAGTAGATCTTCGCCGGTGAGTTCCAAATAAGCACTGCCACCACCGAAAACTTTTGGAAAGAGCGCCTGCAGTCCGGCATTGATCCGGTCGAAAGTTTCCTTGAAGCGATTGCGCGTTTCCCGATCGATCTTGCGGATGACGTTTTCCAAGGTTTCCAGCGCCTCGACCAGATCGGCATCCTGCGCATCCAGATAGCGCTTGCGCTCGGACTGCTGCTGGTACTCATCGATGGCCGCCAGGTTAATCGGCCCAAGCCGGGCGATTCGCGCAGCCATGCGCTCCAGCTCCTCCTCCCAGGCACTCTCGCTGGCTTCGGCCGGCAGCGTGGCGATTACTCCGTGCAGGTCGTAGTTGTCCTCGGCCAGTTGATCAGCCAATGCCTTGCGCCGCACGTTAAGCGTCTGCCAGTCCAGGCGTTGCTGCTCCAACTGCGTGCGCAACAGCTGGGCCTGCTGCTCGGCCTGACTGCGGCGCTTTTCCGCCTCGCGCAGCTCGCGATCGGCCTCTTCCAGAGCCAGACGCGCCTGACGCAACTCGTCGTCAACCGCCATACGCCGCTCAAGCAGCTCCTCGAGCCTGATGCGCAGCTCCTCCAGTGGCGCCTCACCCTCCTCCAGGTTCAGAGACAGCTGCTCGCGGCGCTCATGCAGGCGCTCGGCCTGCAGTTGCAAACGCTCCAGCGCCTGCCGGGTGGAATCGTGCTGGGCCTTGAGCGAACCGGCCCGCACCGCCAGTTGATGGGCGCGATCCTTGTGCTGACGGGCCTCCTGACGTGCTCGATCGAGCTGCTCGCGCAGACTGTCACGACTGGCCAGCAGGTTTTCACGCTGCTGAGTATCCTCAGCCATGACCTCCAGCGCTTCCTGCAGTTGCAAGCGTGCCTCGCCAAGTTGCTCCTGCTCGACCTCACGCAGCTCGTCCGCCTCCTGCAGTTCCTCCTGCAACCGACGACGGCGCAGACCCAGCTGCTCAGCCCGAGCCTGACTGGCAGACAACCGTGCCTGAAGCTCCGCCAGTTGCCTTGCCAGCTCCTGCCCCTCACGCCGCTGCTGCTCGCGCAGGGTTTCCTGGCGCTGTTGTTGTTCGCGCAGCACCAGCAGACGCTCCTCCAACTGCGCCAGCGCCGCTTCGCGTTCCTCACGTTCCAGCTGCAGGCGTTCCAGTTCCTGAGCACGCGCCAGCACGCTGCTGTCCGTTTCGGTGCCTCGCCGCACTCGCAAAAAGTGTCTGCCGACCCAGTAGCCGTCGCGGCTGATCAGGCTTTCTCCCTCGGTCAGTTGCAAGCGGGCGGCCAGCGCCTGCTCCAGACTTTCTACCGGACGCACCGCGCCGAGCCACGGAGAAAGGTCGTATGGCGAGTCGACCTTGTCCAGCAGGCTGCCGGCATGGCGGATACCGCTCGTGCCTGGACTGAGCAGACGCAGCTCACCCTGTTCCAGAGCAGCGAAATCCAGCTCGGTAAAGTCGTCCAGCAATACCGCCTGCAGTTCGCCCCCCAGTACGGTTTCTACCGCCAGCTCCCAGCCGGACTCCACCCGCAGCTTCTCGGCCAGCCGCGGACATTGCTGCAATCCCTGTTCACGCAGCCACTGGCCTGCGCCCGGCCCTGAATCCAGCGCAGCCTGCTGCAGCGCCTCCAGTGAGGCCAGACGACCGTTCAGCCGTTGCAGTTCGCCCTGGGCATGCTGCTGAGCCTGACTCGCTTGCTGCAACTGTTCACGCAAATGCAGCAGCCCCTCGGCCTGCCGCTCCTCGGCCAACTGCAGAGCCTCCAGTTGCAACTGTCCCTCGGCCAACTGCTCACCCAGTTCAAGGATGGCGGCATCCTCTGGATCAGCAGCCAACTGCTGCAGCTCCTCGGCAAGACGACGCTGGCGCCCGGACAGTCGCTCCAGACTCTGTTCCAGTTGAGCAATGCGAGACTGCTGTACCTCGGCCTGACGGCGCGGCTCGGCACTACTCAGGCTGAAGCTATCCCACTGCTCCTGCCAGCCATGCATGGCCTCTTCGGCCTCTTCCAGAGAGGCCGCTGCTTCCTCGGCGGCTGCGGCGGCCAGTTCCTGCTCGGGCAGCAGCATTTCCAGCTCCTCGCCCAGAGTCGCCAGCAGGGTGCGGTCATGGCCAAGGTGAGATTCGGTTTCCAGGCGCGCCTTTTCCGCCTCGCGCAGGTCATCCTGCAACTGACGCAGGCGCTGCTGACCATGCTGAATACTCTGCTCGACACGGGCGATGTCACCACCCACCGAGTAGAAGCGACCCTGCACCAGATTGAAACGCTCACTCAGCTCGTGGTGACCATCGCGCAGCCGCTCGATACTGGCATCGGCATTACGCTGCTCGGCCACCAGCGCCTCAAGAGCCAGCTCCTGATCGCCAATAACCTGCTCGCGACAACCGACCTGCTGGTTCAGCGACTGCCAGCGCAGGGCCAGTAACTGAGCCTTGAGCTGGCGCTCTTCGGCCTTGTATTCCTGATATTTCTGCGCTGCCTGGGCCTGACGATGCAGGCGTTCGAGCTGACGCTCCAGCTCCTCGCGCAGATCAGTCAGGCGAGCCAGGTTCTCCTGGGTGCGGCGAATGCGATTTTCCGTCTCACGGCGGCGTTCCTTGTACTTGGATATGCCAGCCGCCTCTTCGATAAAACTGCGCAGCTCCTCGGGCTTGGCTTCGATCAGCTTGCTGATCATGCCCTGCTCGATGATCGAATAGCTACGCGAGCCCAGGCCGGTACCGAGGAAGATGTCCGTGATATCGCGGCGCCGGCATTTGGTACCGTTAAGGTAATAGGTGTTCTGGCCGTCGCGGGTGACCTTGCGGCGAATGGAGATCTCCGCAAAAGCGGCGTATTCGCCCACCAAGCGGTTGTCGCTGTTATCGAAGATCAGCTCGATGGAGGCCTGGGTCACAGGCTTGCGGGTGTTGGATCCATTGAAGATGACATCGGTCATCGACTCGCCGCGCAAGTTCTTCGCCGAACTCTCGCCCATCACCCAGCGCACCGCATCGATGATATTGGACTTGCCGCAGCCGTTGGGCCCGACCACTGCTGCCATATTGCTGGGAAAGCTTACCGTCGTCGGGTCAACGAAAGACTTGAAACCGGCCAGCTTGATGCTCTTCAGTCGCATCGGCGTTTAACGTTGGGCCAAGGTCGCCAGCACCAACTGGCAGTTACGTTCGCCGTAGGCTTTCAGCACCCTCCGCGCAACCGTGTAGTCACGGGCAATGATCGCCTGCAGCAGACTGATGAAGGTATTGAGGAACTGCCCCATCTCGCTGCGGCGCTGTTCCAACGCCAGGTAATAGGTACGGCAGATCGCCGGCTGCAGATTTTCCAGGGTTTCCTGCAGATAAGGATTGTCGGCAAAGGGAAAAGCCGCCCGCATAACGTCGAAACAGCCGTCGACAAATGCACCAATGTCGTCGCGCTGCCGATGTTCGCTCAAACGCTGTCGCAGCTCGAGAAACGGTGCAAGATCAGCCTGCTCCTGCCAGCCATTGATCACTGCCCGGGCCAGCATGCAGTACAGCTCGACACTCAATGCATAGAGGCTCTGCACCTTGTGTGCGGTCAGCTCGCTGACATGAGCACCGCGGCGCGGCTGAATTACGATCAGATGGCGGCGCTCGAGTATCAGCAGCGCCTCACGCACCGAACCACGGCTCACATTGAGTGCCTGGGTGACCTTCTGTTCCTGAATGCGCTCGCCCTCCTTGAGCTCACCACGAATGATGCGCTCAGCCAGGTAATGGGCGATTTGTTCCGCGAGACTGTCCTGGGCCTTGAAGGTCATGACATTCCTTAATGTTGCTTCTGTCTGGCAAGCAGGCGGTCAGATCCGGAAAGCTCCGCCACGATCGGGCGCAAGTGAAGTTGACGCGAGTTTAACACACGTGCCAAGTGCCGCCAGGTGGAGAGCCCGGACTGGAGCCTTGCGAACGCGCAAAAACGAAAAAAGGGCCTTAAGGCCCTTTTTCTTCAACAACCTGCAAATCTCGAGCGAAATTTGCAGATTCATGCTTGGAGCGGGAAACGAGACTCGAACTCGCGACCCCGACCTTGGCAAGGTCGTGCTCTACCAACTGAGCTATTCCCGCATTTAAAATGGCGTCCCCTAGGGGACTCGAACCCCTGTTACCGCCGTGAAAGGGCGGTGTCCTAGGCCACTAGACGAAGGGGACCTTGGAACTTCTTTGAAAGGCTGCCCAAGCAGCTTTTCTCAAATCTGGAGCGGGAAACGAGACTCGAACTCGCGACCCCGACCTTGGCAAGGTCGTGCTCTACCAACTGAGCTATTCCCGCATCAAACCCGAAAGTGGCGTCCCCTAGGGGACTCGAACCCCTGTTACCGCCGTGAAAGGGCGGTGTCCTAGGCCACTAGACGAAGGGGACATACCCCGGAACATCAGGCAACTTTCCGGCTTCCTGCACTCTGTTTCAAGCATTGTGCTGGAAGTGGCGCGCATTCTATGGAGGCTTTTACCGGCCGTCAACTACTCTCTAAAAAATTTTTAAAATCAAAGACTTCAAGCCATATCACGAGAAGACACTAGGAGGCTCGCCAGCAAGCCACTACACTCCGGAAAAATATCTCCAAGAGGCTCCCGCAGTGTCCCCAGTCGTGATGACCGCGCTTATCGCCGGAGGCATCTTCTTATTAATGCTGCTCGCCTACGCCAAACAGGCGATCGAAAGCAGCAAACTGGAGAAAGCTCGCCAACGCGCAGACCTTCAGGATCGACTCCGTCGCAGTCAGGAAATATCCGAACGTCTACCCGGTCAGTTGATGACAGCAAAACTCAAGTTGCTTCTGAGTCGGCTGCAACTGCAACTGACCGAACGCCTGCTGACACTGGATAAGCACAACGATTCCCTGCGTCAGGATGTGCAGGCCCTGCAAGCCCTGGTGGCCCAGGGCGAATCCATAGTAGTCAATAATCAGCCCAGCCCCATTGGCGATGAAAACAAGGCCAAGGAGGTACGCTTTCTGTTGGAAAGCCTGCACACGCTGATCAGCACTGCAGGCAGGAACGACCTGCTACCGCTTAACGAGGCCAAGCTCTGGACCCGGCAGATTCGCCATATGGCGGTGCTGGTACATATCGAGCTTTTCTCCACATTAGGCCGCCGGGCACTTCAGCAGGAACAGCCTGCCCAGGCCCGACTGGCCTTTGAAAGAGCTATCCAGTTCCTGCGCAAGCAACCGGACCAGTCCCCCTACCAGGCCCATCTCAGCCGTTTCGAGCAGCAACTGCAGAAGGCTTCGGCCATGCTGCTGAACCAAACCAGCCAGGCCACGCAGAACAGCGAGCTGAACGAAGGGCTCAAGAGCCTGGAAGACGAGGGAGACTGGAAGAAAAAGAACATCTACGACTGACGTCCAGACGCCAGCCCTCAGGTTACGTGCTACACAAGGAACCTTCATTGCCAGCCCCCAGCAACAGCAATGCAGGTAGCTCTCAAGAAAGCCCCTCAGGAGTCGCCATGAGTCTGACCGTTTACGGTGCCCCTCTCTCACCCTTTGTCCGCAAGGTCTGCCTTGCGCTGATCGAGAAAGGCCTGGACTACACACTGGAAGTCGTGATGCCGTTCAACCTGCCTGATTGGTACCACGAACTGAACCCATTGGGCCGCATTCCGGCATTGCGCGACGGCGATCTGACATTGGCCGACTCCAGCGTTATCTGCCAGTACCTAGACGAACGCCAGCCACATCAGCCATTACTGTACGGTGAAACAGCCGAACCACGCGCCCAAGTACGCTGGCTGGAGAAATACGCCGACTATGAGCTGGCCCCGCTCTGTACCTTCACCGTATTCCGCAACCGAGTGCTGAATGTGGCATCGGGTCAACCCAGTGACGAACAACAGATCCAAAAGACCCTGCAAGACAAGCTGCCCAAACACTTCGACTATCTCGAGCAGCGTCTGGGTGATGCGCCCTACTTCCTCGGGCAGCGACTATCGATGGCCGACCTGGCCCTGGCCTGCCAATTGATCAACATGGAACATGGCGGCGAAGAGCTGGATGCCAGCCGCTGGCCGGCTCTGGCCGCCCACTACCAACGCATCAAGGCACGACCTTCAGTACAACAACTGCTGCCGCGGGAATTGCGTACGCTGGAGAAACTCGGCATCAGCCGCTGATGCCAAACAGGCAGAATATGTGCAGAACGGCGGCTCAGCAGTCGCTGGCCGCCAGAAATATCTGCGCCAGAGTTTCGATACCAGTTTGATCCGCCTCACTAAAGCGTGCCGCTATAGGACTGTCGAGATCCAGCACGCCAATCAGGCGTCCGTCATGGATCAGCGGCACCACCAGTTCACTGCGCGAGGCGCTGTCACAGGCAATATGCCCGGCAAAGGCGTGCACATCTTCTACCCGCTGGGTTTGACGACTGGCTGCCGCCGTACCGCAGACACCTCGTCCAAAGGGGATCCGCACACAGGCCACCTTGCCCTGGAACGGACCGAGAACCAGCTCCTCGCCCCGGGCAAAATAGAAACCGGCCCAGTTCAGATCCGTCAGCTCATGGAAGATAAAGGCCGAAAACTGCGCAGCGTTAGAGATGAAGTCGCGTTCTCCAGCCAACAGGGCCTGCAATTGCGCACTGAGCAGTGCGTAGCCATCAAGACCACGACCAGCCTGGGAAAGATCAATCATGGCTTCTGCTCCAGCAACTTCAGACCGACCCAGTGACGTGCAAACTGATAGGCGCAGCGACCGTTACGATTACCGCGGCCCTGTGCCCAGCGAATGGCGGCCTTCTCCAGCGGCTCGTCCCATGCCCAGTCGAGACCGGCCTGACGCGCCTGCACGCCAATCCAGTGGCGTACCACGATCAGGTAGTGTTCCTGACTGAACGGATAAAACGACAGCCACAGGCCAAAGCGGTCGGAAAGTGCGATCTTGTCCTCCACAGCCTCATTCGGATGCAACTCGCCGTCGATCATCTGCCAGTTTTCGTTGTCACTCTGGCGCTCCGGCACCAGGTGGCGGCGGTTAGAGGTGGCGTAGAGCAGCACATTTTCCGGTGCCTGTTCCAGGGAGCCGTCGAGCACACTCTTGAGTACACGGTAATCACCCTCACCAGCCTCGAAGGAAAGGTCGTCGCAAAACAGCACAAAGCGCTGTTCCAGACCATTAAGCAGCTCGACCACCCGGGGCAGATCCGCCAGATGATCCCGCTCGATCTCGATCAAGCGCAGTCCGGCACTGGCGAACTCGGCCAAGAGCGCCCGCACCAGCGACGATTTTCCGGTTCCCCTCGCCCCCCACAGCAGAGCATGGTTGGCCGGCAGGCCAGTAACAAACTGGCGGGTATTACGCGTCAGTTGCTCGCGCTGGGCATCTACTCCGAGCAAATCGCTCAGCGACAGATCCAGACTGATCTCCAGCGGCTGCAGATAACCACTGCGACTATCACGCACCCAGCGCGCAGCCACACAATGAGTCCAGTCGATAGCCAGGCGCGTGACCGGCAACAGGGGTTCGAGACGTTCCAGTACCTGTTCGGCACGGGCAAGAAAATCCAGTAAACGGGAATCCACGCTCCACTACTCCGGTTGTGCAGGGCCGCGCATGCAGACTCTGCCTGTACAAGGTTGCTTCGGCTATGCTTGGCAGGCGCCCAAGGATTAGAGACGACGCACATCTTCATGGATATTTCGCTCACCCATCGCCTGTCGTTCAAACAGGCCAGCCTGACCGTTCTGGTGGCGTTTATCCTCGGCACACTGCTTAGCCTTACCCAAGTGGCGGTCGATTATGCCAGTGAAGATGCGTCCATCAACCGCGAGATTCGCGCACTGCTGGAAATCAGCCACAATCCCGCAGCCCGAATCGCCTACAACATCGACGCGGAACTGGCCCAGGAACTGGTGCTTGGTCTGCTGCGCTCAACAGCGGTTACCCATGCCGTACTAACCGACAACACCGGCATGGTACTGGCTAGCGTCAGCCGGCCACGCAGCGAAAGCCACTACCGAGTATTGAGTGACAGTCTGTTCGGCGCCAAACGCACCTTCGAAGATCAGCTTTTCGTTTCTTACTCCCCCAATGAAGTGGTGGGCGTACTGCGCCTGGAAATCGACACCTACGCTTTCGGCAGCCACTTTCTCAAACGCTCACTAATGACCCTGCTGACCGGCTTCGCCCGCAGCCTGCTGCTCTCGCTGATTCTACTGATACTGTTCTACTTCATGCTGACCAAGCCTCTGACCGACGTCATCCGCGCCCTCAGTCAGCGCAATGCGCAGGACCCGCAGCACCATCCGGTTCCCTGTCCCGAGGGCCATGAGCACGACGAAATCGGAACCCTGGTGAAAGTGACAAACCTCCAACTGTCGAGCATCGCCCAAGAGATCGCCCAGCGACGCAACGCCGAGGATCGGCTGACCCAGCACCTGAGCGAACTGGAGAACATCGTCTCAGCCCGCACTGCCGAACTCAAAGCTACCAATGCCCGCCTCAGCCAATCCAACAGGGAACTGGAAATTGCCCGCACCACGGCTCTGGACATGGCTCAAGCACGCTCGGCATTCCTGGCCAACATGAGCCACGAAATCCGCACCCCGCTCAACGGTCTGCTGGGCATGCTTGCCCTGGCGCTGGACGGCCCACTGAGCAGCGAGCAGAGACAGCAGCTCGGCATAGCGCACGATTCAGGCAAGGTGCTGGTGGAGCTGCTCAACGACATTCTCGACCTGTCCAAGTTCGAAGCGGGCCAACTGGAGCTGGAGCAGATTCCCTTCGACCTGGGCACGCTGGCTGAAGAAACCGCCAGTCTGCTCTCACAGAACGCTGCCAGCACGGTGGAGTTGACCTGCCTGATCGATCCGAAACTGCCAGCCCAGGTACTCGGCGACCCAACCCGGGTGCGTCAGATTGTCAGCAACCTGTTGTCCAATGCGCTGAAGTTCACCCGCTTCGGCAGGGTCGATCTGCTGCTGACACGCACGACCACCGGCATCAGCCTGTGTGTTCGCGATACCGGTATCGGCATCGCCAAAGAGGCGCAGAAACGCATCTTCCAGCCCTTCACCCAAGCTGGTGCAGGCATCACCCGCCAGTACGGTGGAACCGGCCTCGGCCTTGCTCTGACACGCTGGCTCTGCGAAGCCATGCAGGGCACACTCGCTCTGCAGTCGGAGGAAGGTTTCGGCAGCGAATTTCGCGCCGAGCTGCCCCTGCCTGCCTATGCTGAGGCCACAGCCCTACCCCAACTACAAGGCCGAGTGGTGGCACTAACTCCGGCCGGCAGCGGCCTGCATGAGATGCTCAGCCGGTGGCTGCCTGTCTGGGGGCTGGATTACCGTCGTCTGGAAAGCAATACCGACCTGCAAAACATCAAGACCGATCTGATCATCAGTGACAGTCCGGAATGCCTGTACGACATCCGCCCGGTATGTAGCTGCATCGTGCTGCTGGTCACTGCCTACGGCAACTTCCTGCCACAGGATCAGGCCCAACGTCTCTCTCCGCTGCTGCAGATTGCCCGCCCGCTGGCCCGTACCGATCTGTACCGGATGCTGCGACATATCCTGCACTACGACGCCACCGCGCCGCAGGACAGTCCCCAGGCCTTTGCACCTCAGATCGGCACACCACGCGTACTACTGGTAGAGGACAACCCGATCAACCAGATGGTGGCCCGCGCCATGCTGAGCAAATTGGGCTGCCAGGTTCGGGTCGCCGGACACGGCGGCGAGGCTATGGAGGTGCTGGAGCAGGAGAACATCGACCTGGTGCTGATGGATTGCAACATGCCGGTAATGGATGGTTATGAAGCCAGCCGACGCATCCGCCAGAGTGGTCGCTGGCCCGACCTGCCCATCATCGCCCTGACCGCCAACGCACTTTCCGATGAACGAGAGCGCTGCCGCAGTGCAGGCATGAACGACTACCTGGCCAAGCCATTCCGCCGCGAGGATCTGGTGGTCATGCTCGACACCTGGCTACCCGGCGAAATCATGCGCTGAGCCGGCTTAGCAAGCGATCCAGTTGATCACGCAACACCGCCAGCTCTTCCTGCTCAGCCTCAGACAGCTGACACAGCTGCCGGGCCTTCAGCGGCAGTGCCAAATCACGCAGGGCGACACCAGCCTCGCTCAGCCTCAGATGCACCTCGCGCTCGTCGCCGGTCGCACGCCGCCGACATACCAGCCCCATGCGTTGCAGACGCTTGAGCAGCGGCGTCAGGGTACCGGAATCCAGCTGCAGGCGCTGCCCCAGCGCCCTCAAGGTCGGCTGCGCAGGCGGCTTTTGCTGCCATTCCCACAGCACCAGCATCACCAGGTACTGCGGATAGGTCAGCCCAAGCGCCTCAAGCATCGGCCGATAGGTACGGATCACCCCACGCGAAGCGGCATAGAGCTTGAAACAAAGCTGCTGATCCAGCTGCAGAAGGGGCGTCTCAGCAAGACTCATCGCAGCAGTGCCTCGATATCGCCTGTCAGCGACTGCGGCCGGATGGTCGGCGCAAAACGTCGGACAACCGCCCCCTTGCGACCGATCAAAAACTTGGTGAAGTTCCACTTGATGCGCTGGCTGCCCAGCAACCCGGGAGCGCGCTGCTTGAGCTCAACGAACAACGGGTGGGCGCCACTGCCGTTGACCTCTACCTTGCGAAACAACGGAAAGCTAACGCCATAGTTCAATTCGCAGAACGACGAAATGGCCGCCTCGTCACCAGGCTCCTGTCGGCCAAACTGATTACAGGGGAATCCCAGAACTACCAGGCCCTGCTCACGATACTGCTGCCAGATCTGCTCCAGCTCTCGATACTGCGGGGTGAAACCACACTGGCTGGCGGTATTGACCACCAGCAACACCTTGGCGTCGAAGTCTGCCAGGGTCTTTTTCTCACCCTGCAGGGTGACCAGTGGAATATCGAACAGTGCATCGGGCATGACGGTCTTCCTGAATGAACAAGGTCGAGCAAAAGGTAGTCAGCAATTAAATTGCACACAACTTAATTGGTCAGCAATAAGCCACGCTGATGACGCGCCATGCCCTACACACCCTGAAGGCACTCTACAGCAGCGTTGCCCCCAGCGCCTTCACCAGCGCCTCCAGACGCGGCGAATCGCCTTCAATCCTCACCTGCAGCCCGTCGATCTCGCGACGTACCGGATAGTGCTTGCGCAACCGGTCGAAACCGGCACGACGATCGGCCTCATCTCCGATCAGACTGCGGCGAAAGTCCGCATCGTCACGACGGGGGTCATAGACTGTCCGGCACAGCATGGCCAGTGCCCAGGCAGGATCCGCACTACCATCCAGCGTCAGCGCCCCAAGCCAGGCAGGCGGCAGCAGATCGTCCAACCGCACCTGCTCGGCCAGTCCCAGTGCCCTGCAGCAAGCCTGATAGATCTGTGCCGTGCCGCGCAATTTTCCGTCCAAGCTATAACCGGCGATATGCGGGGTAGCCAGCTCGCACAGCGCTGCCAGCTCTACGTCAACCTGTGGCTCACCCTCCCAGACATCCAGAACCACCTTCAGATCAGGTCGCTGCGGCAGTAGCCTCCTGAGAGCACGGTTATCCACCACCGCCCCGCGGCTGGCGTTGATCAGCCAGCTACCGGGTCGCAGGGCGTCCAGACGCGATTCGTCGAACAAATGCCATGTGCCGGCATCCAGCGGGGTATGCAGGCTGATAACGTCGCATGTCTCCAGAATGCGCTGCAGTTCGACAAACTCCCCTCCTTCGGTCAGTTGCCGTGGTGGATCGCAGACCAGCACCTGCCAGCCGAGCCCGCGCAGCAGCGATACCAGACGACCGCCCACCTGCCCCGCGCCGACCACACCATAAACCCGCGTAGCAGGATCCACCCCCTCGCGCTCGGCCAAGGTCAGCACGCTGCTCAGAACGTAATCCACCACGCCACGGGCATTGCAGCCGGGCGCACTACTCCAGGCAACGCCGGCTTCATTCAGGTAGGCAAGATCCAGATGATCGGTGCCAATGGTACAGGTGCCAACGAAGCGCACCTGGCTATCGGCCAGCAGGGATCGGTCGACCGTCGTTACCGAGCGCACCAGCAGCAAGTCAGCATCGCGCACATCGGCGGCACTGATAGCACGCCCGGGCAGTAGCCGGAGACTGCCGAAATCGGCAAAGAAGGCATCGAGCAGAGGGATGTTCTCATCGGCAACAATGTGCATAACTATGGTTTTCCTCATTCATTGCGCCATTGTATGCCGCTCAGATGCCTGCGTCGCCCCGGGCAGGCTATCCTGACCAAAGCGTCAAGGCGTAGACTATGCCGTTTACCTCCCCCCTCAGTGAAGAGCCGACATGTCCGCCGAACCCTGCCCGGGACGCGTACGCAGGGAGCTGCGTGAACTACTCGCCCTGGCCACCCCGATCATCATCGCCCAGTTGTCCTACACCTCCATCAGCTTCGTCGATACCGTCATGTCCGGCCGGGTCAGCCCGCGCGACCTGGCGGCAGTGGCGCTGGGCAACTCCATCTGGGTGCCGGTATTCCTGCTGATGACCGGGGTTCTGCTGGCGACCACACCGAAAGTAGCGCAGCGCTTCGGTGCCGGGCGCCATGCCGAGATTGGTCCGCTGGTGCGCCAGGCGCTGTGGCTGGCACTTTTCGTCGGTCTCGCAGCGGCTGCACTGCTGTGGAACGCGGAGTTCATCCTGCGCCTGATGAAAGTGGACGAAGCCCTGATCACCCCGGCCATGGGTTACCTGCGACCAGTAGCCTGTGGCTTCCCCGCCGTGGCGCTCTATCATGTGCTGCGCTGCTTCAGCGACGGCCTCGGCCGTACCCGACCAAGCATGGTGCTCGGCATCCTCGGTCTGTTGCTGAACATTCCAGCCAACTACGTACTGATCTACGGCAAGCTCGGCGTTCCGCCACTGGGCGCTGTCGGCTGCGGCTGGGCCACCGCCCTGGTCATGAGCTGCACCTTGCTGGGCATGTTGTTCTGGGTACACAAGGCTGACTGCTACCAGCAGAGCCGGCTATTCGAGCGCTTCGACTGGCCCGAATGGACAACAATCCGCAGCCTGCTGGGCATCGGCGTGCCGATTGGCGTATCGATTTTTGCCGAATCGAGCATTTTCGCCGTGATTGCCCTGCTCATTGGCGGTTTGGGTGCCACTGTGGTGGCCGGACACCAGATCGCCCTGAACTTCAGTTCACTGGTATTCATGATCCCCTACTCCCTGGGCATGGCGGTGACAGTACGGGTCGGCCAGGCCCTGGGCCGCAGCCAGCCCCGCGAGGCACGCTTCGCTGCTGGCGTCGGCATGGCAACCGCACTGCTCTACGCCTGCTGCTCGGCCAGTCTGATCCTGTTACTGCGCGAGCCTATTGCCAGCATCTATACGCCGGATCCCGAAGTGATCGCGGTGGCTGCCATGCTGATCGTCTACTCGGCGCTATTTCAGTTATCCGACGCCGTTCAGGTGACGGCCGCCGGCGCTCTGCGCGGCTATCAGGACACTCGCGCGACCATGATACTGACGCTGTTCGCCTACTGGGGTATCGGCCTGCCGGTAGGCTATGTGCTGGGACTGACCGATCTATTCGGCCCGGCCAGCGGCCCCAGCGGTCTATGGCAGGGGCTTGTGGTCGGGCTGACCTGCGCCGCGCTGATGCTGTCAATCCGACTGACGAGCAGCGCAAAACGGCAGATCCGCTTGCACACGCACTGACAGCGGATCAGTTGCTCTTCTTGCGAATCCAATAGAAATAGCTGCCGGCCTCCTCGGCCTGTTCGAGCAGCTCATGACCGAGGAACATGCAGAACTTGGGGATATCGCGACGGGTCGAGGGATCGGTGGCGATAACCTTGAGCAATCCGCCAGGGGCAAGGTCACGCACCTTGTTGTGCAGCATCATCACCGGCTCGGGGCAGTTCAGCCCACTGGCATCGAGCAGGTCGTCATGAGTGAGAATCGGGGCTTCAGACATAGTGGACTCCACAGGCAGTCTGCTATTGTCGCGCAAAGCTGACCTCCAGGTCATCCCGCGCAAGACGTCAGTCTGCCCTGCCTCGATCACCCGGGCAGGCAGCAGGGCTCGCTGCACCACCCTCTGCCCCATTCACTCCGGTCAGATTTCGAGCAATACGGCAGTAGCTGCCAGCCTCTCGATGATGGAGAAAAGCTGTTTTTCGAAACCTCTCCGCGGGCCAACCGCCACCTCGCAGCGGAACCCCTGCCCATGCGGCCTGTCCAGCTATTTAACGACCGCGATGATCCTTCGCTACCCTCATCGGCAGATCTTCATAGCCAGCGGTCGAGTGCAGTCTGGCAGCCCCGCCTGAATCGCTGCCACCCTCAGAAAACGCCCGAACCGTGTGGCGCAAGGAGATGTGCAATGTCTTCCCTCGATAGCCTGAACTGCCGCCGCGAACTCAAGGTCGACGGTACCACCTACCATTATTTTAGCCTGCCTGAGGCAGCTGTCCGCCTCGGCGACATCCGGCATCTGCCCAAGTCACTGAAGGTGTTGCTGGAGAATCTGCTGCGCAATGAGGACGGAAAAACCGTCGTACTGCAGGATCTGCAAGCCATGGCCGAATGGCTGGGCAAGCGCGCCTCCGAACGCGAGATCCAGTTCCGCCCTGCACGCGTACTTATGCAGGACTTCACCGGTGTGCCGGCCGTGGTCGACTTGGCCGCCATGCGCAATGCCATGGCCAGGGCCGGCGGCGACCCGCAGCGGATCAACCCGCTGTCGCCGGTGGATCTGGTCATCGACCATTCGGTGATGGTCGACCGCTACGCCTCGTCCAGCGCCTTCCACGACAACGTCGAACTGGAAATGCAGCGCAACGGCGAGCGTTACGCCTTCCTGCGCTGGGGCCAGCACGCCTTCGACAACTTCAGCGTGGTGCCGCCGGGCACCGGCATCTGCCACCAGGTCAACCTCGAATACCTGGCGCGCACCGTGTGGACCAGGGAGGAAGACGGCATCACCCTCGCCTTCCCCGACACCCTGGTTGGTACCGACTCGCACACCACCATGATCAACGGCCTCGGCGTGCTCGGCTGGGGCGTCGGCGGCATCGAGGCGGAAGCGGCCATGCTCGGCCAGCCGGTATCGATGCTGATTCCCAAAGTGATCGGCTTCAAGCTCAGCGGCAAGCTCAGGGAAGGCATCACCGCCACCGACCTGGTGCTCACCGTCACCCAGATGCTGCGCAAGAAGGGTGTGGTGGGCAAGTTCGTCGAGTTCTACGGTGACGGCCTGGCCGACCTGCCGCTGGCCGACCGTGCCACCATCGCCAACATGGCGCCGGAATACGGTGCCACCTGCGGCTTCTTCCCGGTTGACGAGATCACCCTCGGTTACCTGCGTCTGTCCGGCCGCCCGGAGGCCACCGTGCAACTGGTCGAGGCCTACAGCAAGGCCCAGGGGCTGTGGCGGGAACCAGGCGACGAACCGCAGTTCAGTGACAGCCTGAGCCTTGACTTGGGCAGCGTAGAAGCCAGCCTGGCCGGCCCCAAGCGCCCGCAGGACCGTATTGCACTCAGCCAGGTCAGTCAGGCCTTCGAGGACTTCCTCGGGCTTCAGCTCAAGCCTTCGCCGAAGGAAGAGAGCCGTCTGCTTAACGAAGGAGGCGGTGGCATTGCAGTCGGAGGTCAGCAGCAGAGTGGAGAAATCGATTACCAAGACGATGGCCAAACCTATCGCCTGAAGGATGGCGCCGTGGTGATCGCCGCCATTACCTCCTGCACCAACACCTCCAATCCCAGCGTGATGATGGCCGCCGGCCTGCTGGCGAAGAAGGCCGTGGAAAAAGGCCTGCAGCGCCAGCCCTGGGTCAAGAGCTCACTGGCCCCCGGTTCCAAGGTGGTCACCGAGTACTTCGACGCCGCCGGCCTGACACCCTACCTGGAAACACTCGGCTTCGACCTGGTGGGCTACGGCTGTACCACCTGCATCGGCAACTCCGGTCCGCTGCGCGAGCCTATCGAGAAAGCCATCACCCAGGCAGACCTGACAGTAGCCTCGGTACTTTCCGGTAACCGCAACTTCGAAGGCCGCGTGCATCCGCTGGTCAAGACCAACTGGCTGGCCTCACCGCCCCTGGTCGTCGCCTATGCCCTGGCCGGCAGCGTACGCATCGACCTGACTCGTGACGCCCTGGGTATCGGCAAGGACGGCCAGCGGGTGTACCTCAAGGACATCTGGCCGACCCAGGCGGAGATCGCCCAGGCCATCGCCCAGGTCGACACCGCCATGTTCCGCAAGGAATACGCCGAAGTCTTCGCCGGCGACGAAAAGTGGCAGGCCATCGATGTGCCCAAGGCCGACACCTATGCCTGGCAGGGAGATTCCACCTATATCCAGCATCCGCCGTTCTTCGAGAACATCGCCGGCGACCCGCCACGCATCACCGATATCCGCCAGGCGCGCATCCTCGCCCTGCTCGGCGACTCGGTCACCACCGACCACATCTCGCCAGCCGGCAACATCAAGGCCGACAGCCCGGCCGGGCGCTACCTGCGCGATCACGGCGTGGCCCAGGCCGACTTCAACTCCTACGGCTCACGCCGTGGTAATCACGAAGTGATGATGCGCGGCACCTTCGCCAACATACGTATCCGCAACGAGATGCTCGGCGGCGAGGAAGGCGGCAACACCCTGCATGTACCGAGCGGCGAAAAACTGGCGATCTATGACGCCGCCATGCGCTACCAGGCCGAGGGCACGCCGCTGGTAATCATCGCCGGCAAGGAGTACGGCACCGGCTCCAGCCGCGACTGGGCGGCGAAGGGTACCAACCTGCTGGGGGTCAAGGCGGTGATCGCCGAAAGCTTCGAGCGCATCCACCGCTCCAACCTGGTGGGCATGGGTGTGCTGCCGCTGCAGTTCAATCCGGGCACCGACCGCAACAGCCTGAAACTGACCGGCAAGGAAGTGCTGGCCATCGAAGGTCTGGAAGGTGTGGAGCTGCGCCCGCAGATGCCGCTGACGCTGATCATTACCCGCGAGGACGGCACGCACGAGGAAGTCCAGGTGCTGTGCCGCATCGACACCCTCAACGAGGTCGAGTACTTCAAGGCCGGCGGCATTCTGCACTACGTACTGCGGCAAATGATCGCAGGCTGAAGCCACCTTGGTAGACAGGCGCCGCTGGCGGCGACAAAGCCGCCAGTGTCGCAGGGAAATGTGATCCAGAGCAAAAAACAATTAAACTCCCCGGCCATGATTTCGCCCTCAACTTTGCCGACCAGCGGCCGATGAACTGGGCATTACCAAGTCGGATACCTGCCATGCGTAACAATCAGCCGGTCACACAGCGCGAACGTACGTTTCCCGCACAGCAGCGCCTGATTTCCACCACGGATCTCAAGGGGCAGATCACCTACTGCAACGAAGCCTTCATCGAGATCAGCGGTTTTTCCCAGACCGAGCTGATAGGCTCACCACATAACATCGTCCGCCATCCGGATGTTCCACCCGCCGTCTTTGAACATATGTGGCGCACCCTGAAAAAGGGCCGTCCGTGGATGGGCATTGTCAAGAATCGCTGCAAGAACGGCGACCACTACTGGGTCAATGCCTATGTGACCCCCGTGACCGAGAACAATCAGGTCGTCGGTTACGAATCCGTACGTGTCAAGCCCACTACCGGCCAGGTGCGTCGTGCCGAAGCGCTGTACACCCGCATCAACAGCGGCAAGTCTCCGATACCCAAGCGCGATGCCTGGGTGCCGGTGGTACAGGCCTGGATGCCATTCATTCTGATCAGCCAGATCGGCTTTCTGATTGGCCACTGGATGGGCAGTGCTTGGGGATTCGCACTGGCGGCCATCCTTTCGGTACCGCTGGGCCTGGCCGGTATCGCCTGGCAGACCCGTGGCATCAAGCGCCTCCTACATATTGCCGAACAGACTACTTCGGATCCTCTGATCGCACAGATGTATACCGACAGTCGTGGTGCTGAAGCCCGCCTGGAAATGGCCATGCTCAGCCAGGAAGCACGACTAAAGACCTGCCTGACCCGACTGCAGGATACGGCCGAACAACTAACCCAGCAGGCGCGTCAGGCTGACCGGCTGGCGCACAACAGCTCTGCCGGACTCGACCGCCAACGCCAGGAAACCGAGCAGGTAGCCACCGCCATCAACGAAATGGCCGCCACCACCCTGGAAGTGGCCAGCAACGTAGCCCGCACCGCCATTGCCACCCAGGAGGCCAATCGCCTCACCGAGCAAGGCCGCAGCGTAGCGGCGGAAACCCGCGAAGCCATCCAACGTCTTTCCCAGTCGGTAGGCGAAACCGGCGAGACCGTCACCCGTCTGGCTCAGGACAGTAACGAGATCGGCGGCGTAGTCGATGTGATCAAGGGTATTGCCGATCAGACCAACCTGCTGGCCCTCAACGCAGCCATCGAAGCGGCTCGCGCTGGCGAGATGGGCCGCGGTTTCGCCGTAGTGGCCGACGAGGTCCGCTCGCTGGCCCAGCGTACCGCCGAGTCCACCGAGCAGATACACGCCCTGATCGCCAAACTGCAGCGCACTGCCGAAGAGGCAGTCATGACCATGGAAATTGGTCGCAAACAGGCCGACGAAGGGGTCGAGCGGGTACTCCAGGCGGACCAGGCCCTGTCGGGCATCAGCGATGCGGTGGCCAACATCACCGACATGGCCAACCAGATCGCCGCAGCTGCCGAGGAACAAAGCGCAGTGGCTGACGAGATCAACCGCAACATCACCAATATCGCTCAGCTAGCCGATCAGACTGCCGGCGAGGCGCACAATACCGCTCGCCTCAGCGAGGCCCTCACCAACACCGCGCAAGGCCAGTACGCCCTGGTCGAACGCTTCAACCGCTGAACCATCTCCGGGCTCAGTGTGACTGCGCCCGGATACCAAAACCGAGTCAACGGGCAGCACTGCCCGCGGAACAAATAGCCAGTACCAAGCCAGCCAGCTACGGAGCGAGTGCTGCCCGGCATCAGCCGATGCCCAGCAGGCTCCCAGCAGCACCATCTGCTCGTCGTAGCATTGGTGCTACAGCCGATCACCTATAACTCGGCCTGCCCCGGAATGCCTGATAGCCGCCCAAAGCGGGACAGGGTCCGAAAAGACCTGATCCAGCCGCTAGTGGCACTCAGGCTTTGCGAAACCAGTAGCGATATACGCCCCCCTCGACCTCCTCATGCAGCAGGTCATGCCCGGCGAGCCGGGCAAAGGCCCGGAAATCACGCTGCGAGCCTGCATCGGTTGCGCTCACCTTGAGTACCGCACCACTGGCCAGGCGATTGAGTTCGAGCTTGGCCTTAAGCAAAGGTAGCGGACAATTAAGCCCGCAGGCGTCCAGTTCGGCATCGAAGGCCGGTACGTCTGTCATCGTCTACTCCATGAAAGCGGCTAGGATACTCAAGCTCCAACACCCCTGGCCAGAGCCGCGGCAGGCCAGCTACAGTACCCTCTTTGCCGTCCGAGAACCGAGTGCATGACTTTCCTGCGCCCCACCCTATTGACGCTCGCCTGCCTGCTTGTTGCACCTAACCATGCCAGCGATCTGCCGTCGCTGGGCGATGCCAGCTCCTCAATCGTCTCTCCGCAGCAAGAACATCAGCTGGGCCGGGCCTGGCTAAGCCTGCTGCGCGGCCAGGTATCTCAACTGGACGATCCACTACTTAAGGACTACGTCGAATCCAGCGTCTATCGACTGTCAGAAACCAGCCAGCTGCAGGATCGGCGACTGGAGTTCGTCCTGCTCAACAGCCCACAGCTAAACGCCTTCGCCGCCCCCGGCGGCATCATCGGAGTTAACGGCGGCCTGTTCCTGCACGCGCAGACCGAGGCCGAGTATGCCTCGGTAATGGCCCACGAACTGGCGCACCTTTCCCAGCGTCACTTTGCCCGCGGGCTCGAAGCCCAACAGCGAATGCAGTTGCCGATCATGGCCGCCATGCTGGCCGGCATCGTCGCCGCTGCCGCCGGGGCCGGCGATGCCGGTAT
Source organism: Pseudomonas sp. NCCP-436 (assembly GCF_019656335.1). Lineage (GTDB taxonomy): Bacteria > Pseudomonadota > Gammaproteobacteria > Pseudomonadales > Pseudomonadaceae > Aquipseudomonas. The sequence goes on from NZ_BPLZ01000005.1 coordinate 50,115, forward strand.
GGCAACAATCATGTCTACCCAGGCCGCCGCCATCCAGGAACAGCGCCGCTTCTCCCGCCAGAACGAACAGGAAGCCGACCGTATCGGCCTGGTCAACCTGGAAAAAGCCGGTTACAACCCACGCGCCATGCCGATGATGTTCGAACGCCTGATGCGCCAGTATCGCTACGACGCCAAACCGCCGGAGTTCCTTCTGACCCACCCGGTGTCCGAATCCCGTATCGCCGATACCCGCAACCGGGCCGAACAGTATCCCTCCAAAGGACGCGAGGACAGCCTGCGCTACCAATTGATGCGCGCCCGTGTTCAGCTCACCTACGAAGAAACTCCGGGTGTGGCCGCCAAGCGCTTCCGCGCCATGCTTGACGAAAATCCCGGGCTCGATGCCGCCCGCTACGGCCTGGTGTTGGCGCAGATGAAAAGCGGCCAACTGCGCGAGGCCGGCGAAACCCTAACGCCCCTACTCGGTAAGGCACCGGACGACATCATCTACAACCTGGCACAGATCGAAATCGACATGGCGTCCAACCGCCTGGATGCTGCCGAACGCCGACAGCAACGCCTGCTTGCCCTCTATCCGGGCAACTACCCGTTGCAACAGATGCACATTGACCTGCTACTTAAGCAACAACGCATCCGTGATGCCGAGCACGCCCTGGACGAACTACTCAAGACCCGCGCCAAGGATCCGGACGTCTGGTACCAGGTAGCCGAAGTACGCGGCCTCAGCGGCAACACTGTCGGCCTGCACCAAGCCCGTGCGGAGTTTTTCGCCCTGGTCGGCGACTACACCCAAGCCATCGAGCAGCTCGACTTCGCCAAACGCCGAGCCAGCAACAACTTCCAACTCGCCTCGCGCATCGACGCCAGGCAGCGTGAATTGAGCGAGGAAAAACGGCTTATTGAGCAGATGTTGAGATAGATTAAAACTCAGAGCGCTGACCGATCTGCCGGGATTGTTTGACATTCCACTTTCTGCAACAGACACGATACTTCAGCGCCCAGTAGCGGGCGTCCCAGGTAAAAACCCTGCGCACGTTCGCAGCCCAAACTTTCCAGAAGCTTTAACTGCTCAGCGGTCTCGACTCCTTCTGCCACAGCAGGAATATTCAAGGCACGTCCCAATGCAAGCGCGCTCTCTATTACCACACGTCTTCTTGGATCTTCAAGTTGAGAAAGGAAGCTGGCGTCAAGCTTGAGTTCGGTAAAGGGCAACTCCAGCAGGCGTTGCAAAGTGGAATGGCCGCTACCAAAGTCATCGATTGCAAGACCACAACCTAACTCACGTAGTTGTAGGAGGTTATCAAGACTGACTGCAGGCGTTTCAATGTAGTGGTCTACTAACCCCGGACACCCATTTAGGGCGAGAATGCTCGCCATACAGAGGTGTTCGATGAGCAGACAACGACGTACCTTCACCCCGACTTTCAAGCGAGAGGCTGCCAGCCTGGTGCTCGACCAAGGCTACAGCTGTCCCGAGGCCGCCAGATCTCTCGATGTAGGTGAGAGCTTATTGCGCCGCTGGGTTACCCAGTTGCAGCTGGAGCGCGGGGGCGTTACGCCCACTGCCAAGGCGCTCACACCGGAGCAGCAGACCATTCAGGAGCTTCAGGCCCGTATCAACCGGCTGGAGCTTGAGAAGAAAATATTAAAGGAGGCCACTGCGCTCTTGATGGCCGAGGAACACGGGCGCAGACGTTGAAGTCGATTCGGCAGTTGGTAAAGCACTACCCTGTTCAACTGTTGTGTTCAGTCTTCGAGCTACCCCGGTCTTGTTATTACGCCCACTTGGCCCGGCGGCGTCATATCGATGTCCGCCGAGTGAACCTACGCAGTCGTGTCAACGAGCTGTTCAACCAAAGTCGTGGCTCAGCGGGCAGTCGCAGTCTGGTTACCATGCTGCGGGATGAAGGCGTTAACGTCGGGCGTTTCAGAGTCAGAAGATTGATGAAGGAACAAGGACTGATCAGCAAACAGCCCGGTTCTCATGCGTACAAGAAGGCCACGGTCGAGCGCCCCGATATTCCCAATGTGCTTGATCGCAAGTTCACCGTGGCTGCGCCAAACAAGGTCTGGTGTGGCGACATCACGTATATCTGGGCAGAGGGTCGATGGAGCTATCTGGCGGTGGTCTTGGACTTGTACAGCCGCAGAGTGGTGGGTTGGGCGATGTCCGCCAAGCCTGATGCGGAACTGGTCGTCAAAGCGCTCGACAGGGCTTACGAGATGCGTGGCAGACCACAAGGCGTGCTGTTTCACAGCGACCAGGGCAGCCAATATGGCAGCCGGGGTTTCCGCCAACGGCTCTGGCGCTATCGGATGATTCAGAGCATGAGCCGAAGGGGAAATTGTTACGACAATTCGCCCATGGAGCGGCTGTCTCGTAGCCTGAAAACGGAGTGGGTGCCGACAGTGGGTTACATGACGACAGCGTTGGCCGAGCAGGACATCGGCCGCTACCTCATGCAGCGGTACAACTGGATAAGGCCGCATCAGCACAACGGCTTCGTACCGCCGGCGGTTGCGGAAGAAAAACTCAATTCTGTGTCCGGGAATTGTTGACCACTACAGAAAGCTTTTTCCAGTTGCTGAAGCGGGAACGCATCAGACGTAAAACCTACGGCACCCGCGAAGAAGCTCGCAGTGATGTGTTCGATTACATTGAGATGTTCTATAACCCCAAGCGCCGGCACAGCAGCGCTATGCAGCTATCGCCGGTGGAGTTTGAAAAGCGCTATTTCCAGAGCTTGGAGAGTGTCTAGGAAACCCGGGGCGATTCATAATGCCCAGCACCTGTACCCGTTATGCCCCTTGTGTGCACCTCGTGTGCACCTCGTGTGCACCTATGCAGCAAAACATAGCTTTTTCCCTGGTCGACAAATTGAAAAATATCCATATAAATCAAAGACATATAAGCAGAAAATTCAGCGTCGCTCCGATGATGGACTGGACGGATCGACATTGCCGCTACTTCCTCCGGCAATTGTCGCGTCACGCCCTGCTCTATACCGAGATGGTCACCACCGGGGCGCTACTTCACGGCGACCGAGAGCGTTTCCTGCGCTACAGCGAATGCGAACACCCACTGGCACTGCAACTCGGCGGGAGTAATCCGCATGAGTTGGCGAGCTGCGCGAAAATGGCCGAGGACTACGGCTACGACGAGGTGAATCTCAACGTCGGCTGCCCCAGTGACCGTGTGCAGAACAATATGATCGGCGCCTGTCTGATGGCCCATCCGTCACTGGTGGCCGACTGCATCAGGGCAATGCAGGATGCCGTAGACCTGCCGGTGACGGTCAAGCACCGAATCGGCATTAATGGTCGCGACAGCTATACCGAGCTGTGCGATTTTGTCGGCCAGGTGCGGGATGCCGGCTGCCGCAGCTTTACCGTGCATGCCCGTATCGCCATCCTCGAAGGGCTTTCACCCAAAGAGAACCGCGAGATTCCGCCGCTGCGCTACGAGGTGGCGGCGCGCTTGAAACAGGACTTTCCGGATCTTGAAATCATCCTCAACGGCGGCATCAAGACGCTGGAGGAATGCGAGAAGCACCTGGAAGCCTTCGACGGTGTAATGCTTGGCCGCGAGGCCTACCACAATCCCTTTTTGCTGGCACAGGTGGATCAGCGCCTGTTCGGCGCGCAGGCTCGCACCATAACCCGTATGGACGCCCTGCTGGCACTCAAGCCCTATGTGCAACAGCACCTGCGCGAGGGCGGCAGCCTGCATCACATCACCCGCCACGTACTGGGTCTGGGTCAGAGCTTCCCCGGAGCTCGCCGTTTCCGCCAGTTATTATCGGTAGACATCCATAAAACTAGCGATCCGCTTGGCCTACTCGACCAGGCCGCCGATCTCCTGCGCGGGCACTGAAAACTCACCGGTCTATACAGTTGCCGGCGCAACCCTTGGCCGGCGACTACGACAGAGCACTTAATGAACAGGATGAATTGATCCGGACTCCCTATGGTCGTGAGAGGCCGGACACCAGCGATCTCGCATGCTGCTCAATGTGATCTGCGAACAACGCCGGCACAACAAAGAATCTCGCCAGGCTGCCCCGTTGAGCGGCCGGTACAGCTCGGGTAAGGTCGTATGATCTGCAACGACAAGGCCTCGTCATGACCTCCAAGCTGGAACAACTCAAGCAGTTCACTACCGTGGTCGCCGACACCGGTGATCTAGATGCCATCGCCCGCCTACAACCAGTGGACGCCACCACCAATCCCTCGCTGCTGCTCAAGGCCGCAGCCCTGCCTCGTTATGCTCCCCTGCTCGATCGTGCCATAACGGCTGCTGCAGGCGACCTGGGCCTGGCCGGCGATCACTTTGCCGTGGCTGTTGGCCAGGAGATTCTCAAGATCATTCCCGGGCGCATTTCCACTGAAGTGGATGCCCGCCTGTCGTTCGATACCGATGCCACCTTGCGCCGCGCCGAACGCCTGATCGATCTGTACGACCGCGCCGGCATCGGTCGCGAGCGAGTGCTGATAAAGATCGCCTCGACCTGGGAAGGCATCCGCGCTGCCGAAAAACTGGAAAAAGCCGGTATCCAAACCAACCTCACCCTGCTGTTCACCTTTGCCCAGGCGCAGGCCTGCGCCGATGCCGGAGTCTTTCTTATCTCGCCCTTCGTCGGACGTATCTATGACTGGTACAAGAAAACCGAGGGACATGATTTCACCGCTTCGGATGATCCGGGCGTACGCTCGGTGCAGCGCATCTACCGCTATTACAAGGCCAATGGCTATGACACGGTGGTAATGGGGGCGAGTTTCCGCAACTTGGGGCAGATCGAAGCACTGGCCGGTTGCGACCGCCTGACCATCAGCCCGGAGCTGTTGCAACAACTGTCCGCAGATACGGGGGCACTGCAGCGAGCCCTGGAGCCGGGACAGGAGGGTGAAGCACGCATGTCGCTAGACGAAAGGAGCTTCCGCTGGGCCTTGAACGAAGATGCCATGGCCAACGAGAAACTGGCCGAAGGCATCCGCCTGTTCGCTCGCGATCAGGAAAAGCTGGAAGGATTGCTGGGTGCTACACGCTGAAGCGCTTCCCCAGAGCGGGTGCCGGACAACACCGGCGCCCTCGTTCAGTGACGCTCCAGAGCACTCACCAGATCGTGAAAAGCGGCACGGTTGGATTCGTTGAGCCCCATCAAGATACGGTGCGCTTCCAGCACCTTGGCCTTGACCACCTCTTCGGACAGATCCTGAGAAGGCAGGTCGTCCAGACATTCCGGACAAGGTGCGGGGCCTTCGATGATATTGAACACCTGGTCGAAGCCCATTGACTCGAGTAACCGTGTGATGTCGTCATGCACCGTTACCACGGTAGGCAACAGACCGACTTTCTGTCGCGAGAGGATGGAAAGCTTGGCCAACAGACCCAGCGTCGTGCTATCGATGCTGCGAGTCTCGGTCAGGTCGATGACGATGGCAGAGAAGTTCAGCGCAGTGAAGATCTTTTCAATGGTCGCATCCAGAGCCGAACACAGGGTCAGGCGGACTTCACCGATGAACTTCAGGACGAAGGTCCCGTCCTGTTCGGCAAACTGGATGCGACCGGGGCTTACGCCAGGATTCATGGAAGGTTCCTGTTCAACACCAGCACGGCGATATCATCCGGCATCTCGCCCAGATTGGCCAGGCCAAGCACCTGGCGCAAGCCATCGAGCGTACCACCTGCCCGGATGACGAGCCTGGGCAATTCCTGTTCTTTTTCCTTGAGCGAATCACCCGGCAACAGATCAAACACCCCGTCGGACAACAGGGTCAGGCTGAAGGCTTCGGGTAGAGGCATCTGGTAATTGCTGTATTGCGCTTCGTCGAACAGGCCGACTGGCAGGCCACGCCCTTCCAGATAGCGGGCCTGGCCGTTCTCGAACAGCACCGGCAGCGGCAGGTGCCCGCCAATGCTGTAGGTCAGCTCGCCGTTCTGCTCGTCAATCACTCCACCAAGCATGGTGACATGCTTACCGAGTTTGCAGTTGATCAGCCCGCGGTTGATATGACCGAGTACATCCGATGGCTTAAACTCCGGCAGACTGCCATTACGCCGCCATTCGTAAAGCAGTCGAGTAGTCATGAACTTGAGCAATACAGTGACGAAGGCCGATGACGCACCGTGTCCGGACACATCAGCCAAGTAGAAGCCAATGCGGCGCTCGTCGATACGGAAGTAATCGACGAAATCCCCGGACAGGTAAAGCGAAGGAATGATCTGGTGAGAAAACTCCAGATCACCGTCCTGCCAGGGCGTCATCGGCAGCATATTCATCTGCACCTGGCGCCCGGCATTCTGGTCTTCCTGCAGCAGGTGCAGACTGGTCTGGAGTTCGCGATTGGCCGCCTCAAGCTTTTCCCGGTAGCGCTGGTTCTCACCTCGCAGGCGCACGCGATCAAGCGCCCGGCGCACCGAGTGCTCAAGCATGGCGAGATCTTCAAGCGGCTTGATCAGATAGTCCGCCGCCCCCAGGCGCAGTGCCTCTACCGCATCGTTCATGACCCCAGCACCGGAAACCACGATCACCGGCATCTCGATGCCCATGTCGTTGATGCGTCGAATCAGTTCAAGACCGTCAATCTGCGGCATGCGCAGGTCACAGATCAGCAGATCAGGGCAGTCCTGACGGACGATCTCCAGTCCCTGCAAGCCATTGCCGGCCTGCAAAACCTTGAAACCGCTATCTTCGAGATAGTCTGCAAGACTTGCGCGCACGACGTCGTCGTCGTCGATGATCAGCAGAGTGGCACTGGTTTTGTGCATGACTAATCCAGGCAAACCGCGCCCGAGCAGTTGAGTTCAGCCGAGGCGCAACGCCTTGTAGGGGGCCAGGGCAATTTCAAGGGGCAGACGGTACTCCCATCCGCGTGTCTATTCAAGCCGGTGCCAGTCACCACTCTGTGACTTTACAGAAGAAATGGGCGAGGGTTATAAGAGCCGCGGCGAAAACCATAAGAAGAAGGTGCTGCCGTGAACGACAATGATCGAGCGTACAGTGAAAAACGCGACTTCATCCGTATGCGGGTCGAAGCCAGCGTCACCCTCCATTACAGTGGTGGCTCGGCAGTAGCGCTGTGCCGAGACTTGTCGAGTACCGGCATGCAGATCGAAACCGACGTGCCCCTGAGCATTGGCGACCGGATACGCGTCCACATTCCCTCCGAGCACAGCGAACTTAGCGGGCTGAACGCCGAGGCCGAGGTCATTCGCGTCAGCCCTCTGGACGGCAGGCTGCAGTCACTGGGGCTGGTCATCCTGTCGATGAGCTGACGCCCTGCCCTGCAGAATGAAAAATGCCCGTATTGCCTACGGGCACTTTTCATTTAGACGACGTGCACGGCGACGGCTCAGAAGTCGTCCTCGACCTCGCCGTCGCGCACCTTGAATTCGCGGTTCTGCAGGTAGGCGTTACGTATGAAGATGTACTTGTCGCCACTAATCAGGTTCTCGGCCGAGAGCAGACTGGCGCGGGTGTCGACCACATCAACGGCAAGGGTGACGTTGCGGGTCGGCACATGATCCATGTACGGATAGGGCGTCAGGAAACTGTCCGGTACCCGGCTGAAGGTATCACGCACAGTACTCGGGCCAAGGAGCGGAATTACCACGTAGGGCCCGCTATCGACACCCCAGGCGCCCAAGGTCTGGCCGAAGTCTTCGTCGTTCTTCTGCAGTCCCATATGCCTGGCCACGTCAAAGAAGCCCAGCAGACCGAAGGTAGTGTTGATGATCAACCGGCCGGTATCGACACCGGCATCATGGAACTTGGCCTGCAGCAGGTTGTTGGCCAGATTGCCGACATCACCGATATTGCCGAATACATTGTGCACGCCATCTTCAAGAAATTGCGGGGTGACGGCCTGGTAGCCCTTGGCGATCGGCTTGAGGGCATAGGTGTCCAGGGTATCGTTGAAGCGGAAAATGGCGCGATTGACGCCTTCCCACGGGTCCTCCTGGGAAGCGGCCTGGCCAGCGGCAGGCAGCAGGCCCAGTCCAACAAGCGCCATCAGGCTGCCCACACGGGCGACCCAGCGAGCACCGATTACATGCATGGAAATCTCTCCTTGAGGAAAATGACGTGGCCGCCGCCAGCAGCCCAGAGGCCGCGTAGTATAAAGTCTGCCAATCACCTTGGGCAGCATAGCGGACAAATCCAATGAGCAACAAAGGTCTGCTTTACAGCGCACCTATTCCGGTACGCTGGGGCGATATGGACAGCTACGGCCACGTCAACAACATTATTTACATGCAATATTTGGAGGAAGCGCGGATCAGTTGGTTCGCCCAAGCCGGCATCATCGAGGATCAGGTGCCCTACGGCCCCGTGGTGCTACAGACGCTGCACACCTACCTCAAACCGGTGGTCTACCCGGCCACTGTCGTGGTCGAACTCCATGCCGGCGCGCTGGGCCGCAGCAGCCTGGTACTCGAACACCGCCTGACGACTCTGGAGCAGCCGGAAATTCTGTGTGGTCAAGGGCATTGCAAGCTGGTCTGGGTGGATCACACCAGTGGCCGCTCGGTGCCACTGCCAGAATCCCTGCGAGCCCTTTTCACCCCGAGCTGAGCTACTGCAAATTCACGGAACTTGCGTTGAATCAGGCAAAGCAGCCCGGGCTGGATTACCCTTCAGGCAGTAACCGCAAAACGCTGACGCAACCGGCCTGGACAGATTCAGCAACCTGCCGGTAGCAGCATTTCACGCAAACGGCCAATACGGATGGAAACCTCCGCGGCACCGCTGCGGTCGACTCTATGCCCAACGACAAGGGAGAACCCTATGCCACGCACCGATCTGCAGCAGCAACTGGAAGCCCTCAACCAGCAACTGACTGAAGATGCGCCGCTCAGTGATGAGGAGCGCGCATCGCTTTACCTGCTGGCCCAGAAGATCGAAGTACAACTGGCCCGCGAAGCGGCAGCCGCGCCGGACGCCACTCTTATCGACGGCGTCAACCTGGCCGTGGAACGCTTCGAGGCCAGCCACCCGACCCTCGCCGGCACACTGCGTAACATCATGCACAGTCTGGCCAGCATGGGTATCTGAGCGCTGCTACTGGCGAGCCAGTCGGGCGTTGTCCGGGTGCATTGCCTCCGTGCTGCGCCAGGGATTGATATCCAGCCCTCCACGGCGCACATAACGGGCATGAACCGTCAGCGACTGCGGCTGTAGCAGTCGCTGCAGGTCGAGGAAGATCCGCTCCACGCACTGCTCGTGGAAATCGGCATGCTGGCGAAAGCTCACCAGATAGGCCAGCAGACTGGCGTGATCCAGCGCAACGCCACGATACTGCACCACCAGACTGCCCCAGTCGGGCTGGCCGGTCACCGGGCAGTTGGACTTGAGCAGGTGGCTGTGCAGGCACTCCTCCACTTGCCGCTCAGGGTCACAGCGCAGCAATTCGGGCTGCGGCCGCTCGTAACAACTGACATTGATGTCCAGATCGTCGATGCACTGCCCGGGCAACGAAGCCAGTCCCTCATTCATTACCTCCGCCAACGTGCGCAGGCGCACCGTCACTGGCTTGCCGGCCACCGCGGAAAGATCGCACGCCAGTGTCTGCTGCAGCGCCTCCCAGGAGGTAAATACCGTCTGATTCAGCGAGTTGAGATAGAGCTTGAACGACTTCGACTCGATGATATTCGGCGAGTCGGCCGGAATGGCGAACTCACCGATGGCCACCACCGGCTTACCCGACGGCAACAACCAGGACAGCTCATAGCAGTTCCAGTAATCAACACCCTGATATGGCAGGCTGGCACCGTCGAGACCCAGTTCGGCCCACTTGACTGAACGCGCAATGGGAAACAACAACTGCGGACTGTATTCGGCGATGTAGGCGCTGGACTTGCCCAGCGGGGACTGCTCGGCGGGATGCTGCATGGTCGACGATCCGGATAGACAGAAAACCGTCGAGTTTAACGGCTTGGCTGTTTCCCCGCACGCTGCCGGCAGGCTAGTGCCCCAGCGGCAGCAGACCTCGCATCAGGCGATGACTCAAGCCCCACGCCCAGGCGCCCCCACTCTACTAGTGACGCATGCCACGGCCACTGGAGAGCAGACGAATGCACAGCAGGTACAGCACAGTCGTAGCCAACAGCATGAAACCAATGGCCACGCCAATGCGGATATCCGACACACCGAGGATGCCGTAGCGGAAGGCGTTGACCATGTGCAGGATCGGGTTACCCAGCGACACGGCCTGCCAGAACGGCGGCAGCAGCGTGATCGAATAAAATACCCCGCCCAGATAGGTCAGTGGCGTCAGCACGAAGGTCGGCACGATGGAAATGTCATCGAAGTTGCGCGCAAACACCGCGTTAACGAAACCGCCCAGCGAGAAGATAGTTGCCGTCAACAGCACCACCAGCACCGTCACCCCCAGGTGGTGCACCTGCAGATGAGTGAAGAACAGCGACAGAATGGTGACGATCAGCCCCACCGCCAGACCACGCAGCACTCCACCAATGACGAAACCAATGAGAATGATGTGCGGAGACACTGGTGAGACCAGCAGTTCCTCGACATTGCGCTGAAACTTGCTGCCGAAGAAACTCGAAACCACGTTGCCGTAGCTGTTGGTGATCACCGACATCATGATCAGGCCCGGCACGATGTACTCCATGTAGCTGAAGCCGCCCATCTCGCCGATGCGCTGGCCGATCAGGTTACCGAAGATAACGAAGTACAGAACCATGGTGATCGCCGGTGGCAGCAGCGTTTGCGGCCAGATCCGCACGAAGCGACGCACCTCTCTCTGGACGATAGTACGCAAGGCCACCAGGTTGGCGGCAAATTCGCTATTGAGGTAAGGGGTATTCATCGCGCTACCTTGGCCAGATTCTTTTCCACCAGGGAGACGAACAGCTCCTCCAGGCGATTGGTCTTGTTACGCAGGCTCAGCACCTGCACCTGTTGCTGCGCCAGTTGCTGAAACAGCGCATTGAGACCCTGACTCTTCTCTACCTGTACCTCCAGGGTATGGGGATCAAGCAGACGCGCCGGGTAACCCTCGAGCCGTGGAGCCTCACCGTAGGAGGCCTCCAGATCGAGCAGGAAGGTCTCGACGTGCAGCTTCTTCAGCAGATCCTTCATGCTGCTCAACTCAACGATGCGTCCATGATCGATGATGCCGATATTGCGGCACAGCTGCTCGGCCTCCTCCAGATAGTGGGTAGTGAGGATGATGGTGGTACCCTGGCTGTTCAGCTCGGTGAGAAAGCTCCACATCGAGCGCCGCAGCTCGATATCCACCCCTGCAGTGGGTTCATCAAGGATCAGCAGGCGCGGCTGGTGCACCAGCGCACGGGCAATCATCAGCCGGCGCTTCATACCGCCGGACAGCTCGCGCGAGGCTACATCGCGTTTGTCCCAAAGGCCCAACTGGGTGAGGTACTGCTCGGCGCGCTCGCGGGCAATGCGTCGTGGAATACCGTAATAGCCGGCCTGGGTGACAACGATGTCGAAAACCTTCTCGAACTGGTTGAAGTTGAACTCCTGCGGTACCACACCGAGACAGCGTTTGAGCGCATAGGGATCGCGGTCAAGGTCGTGGCCGAACACGCTGACCGTACCGCCACTTTTGTTCACCAGGGTCGACAGTACGCCGATGGTGGTGGATTTGCCGGCGCCGTTGGGCCCGAGCAAGGCAAAGAAGTCGCCCTCGGCAACATCCAGATCGATGCCATGCAGGGCCTGGAAGCCGTTGCCATAGATCTTGGTCAACTGGCGAATGGTCAGGGCGGTGCTCATGAAAATCGGATTTCCCCGCGCAAGAAAGAGATAGGTAGAGATGGGGATGCCTGCGGCCGATTACAACCAGCCGCAACGCAGCACGCACCCTACAGAGCCCTACGCCTGGAGGAAAGTCCGGAAAGCCGATGAAGACTATCGACTCAGTCGATGCACCTCAGCCTCACGCTGCATGTCTCCACCGCCCGCCAGCACTCCGACCTCGAACAGGTGCGGATAACAGCGCCGCAGGTGGTCGAAAAACAGCTGCTCGGGCAAATCTGCGAACTGGCCATGATCCTCCAGATACTCCATGTAGCGCTCACCGGCGGCGTTGTAGGGGTGGAACACGCTGTCATTGACACCATCGAAATCCAGCGGCTCGACCTTGAACACCCGGCACAGCGCCTCATGGAACGCCGGCGTAGCCTTGACCCAACGACCGTCGAGATGCAGCTCGGTGTAGCCATGCATGGCGAACACCTCGCTACGCAGGATTTCAATCAGGCGCGGTGTAGACAGGTGATTGCGCACGTCGGCCAGGCCGATGCGTGCCGGAATTGCGCAATGCCGTGCACAAGCTGCCAGCAGGATGGCCTTGGGTACGCAGTACGACTCAGCAGCAGCCAGTGCATGACTGGCCTTGAGTGTTTGCGAGTCGAGACTGAAGGCATATGGGTTGTAGCGAATATGCTCGCGCACGGCCAGATACAGGGCCACGGCCTGACTGCGCGGATCACGTGCAGGCCCACGCCAACGCTCGGCGAACTCGACTACCAAAGGGTGGTCACTGTCAATGAAGCGTCCGGGACGCAGGTAGGTCTGCATGACGGGTACTCCTGAAGTTCACCCAGTGTAAACCTGACGATTGCGCCATGCTCACGGCTATCCGGCCAAGCTCACAGCTCCTGCTGCCAAATGTGGCTATGCTCGGGCACGGCCCGCCCCACTCATGCTCATGGAGGAATACACATGCTAGTTATCTGGTTGCTGGCCTTACTACTCGGTGTTGCCTATCTCGCGCACCGGCGTACCGCCGCCCTGCCGGCACTAGGCATCACCGCCGTATTTTTGCTGGCTATGGCACTGTTCAGCCCGGTTCCCGGCTGGCTGCAATTGGTGTTCTGGATTATCACCGCCGCCCTGACCGCCTTTGTTCTGCTGCATGACCAGCGCCGGCAACTGTTCACCCGGCCGCTGCTGGCCTGGTTCAAGCGCGTACTGCCGCCAATGTCCGAAACCGAACGCGATGCCATTGAGGCCGGCACCGTCTGGTGGGATGGCGAGCTGTTCAGCGGCCGTCCCGACTGGGACAAATTGCTGGCCTACCCCAAGGCAAAATTGACGGAAGAGGAACAGGCCTTTCTCGACGGCCCCACCGAAGAACTGTGCGCCATGATCAGCGACTGGCAGGTGGGTCAGCAGATGGATCTGCCGGAAAAGGCCTGGCAACACATCAAGCAACACGGTTTCTTCGCCCTGATCATTCCCAAGCAATATGGCGGCAAGGGATTTTCCGCCTATGCCCACTCACAGGTCGCAATGAAACTGGCCACCCGCAGTGGCGACCTGGCTTCAACCGTGATGGTGCCCAACTCCCTGGGACCTGCCGAGCTACTGCTGCACTACGGCACCGAGGCGCAGCGCAACCACTATCTGCCACGCCTGGCACGCGGTGAAGAAATCCCCTGTTTTGCACTAACCGGCCCCTTGGCCGGTTCCGACGCCGGTGCCATGCCGGATACCGGCATCATCTGCAGGGGACAGTGGAACGGTGAGGAGATCATCGGTCTGCGTCTGAACTGGGAAAAGCGTTACATCACCCTTGGCCCGGTAGCCACCTTGCTCGGCCTGGCCTTCAAGGCCTATGACCCGGATCACCTGCTGGGTGATAAGGAAGAATTGGGCATCAGTCTGGCTCTGGTGCCTACCAATACCCCCGGAGTGGAGATTGGCCGCCGCCACCTGCCGCTGGGCGCGGCCTTCATGAACGGCCCCAACTCCGGCAAGGACGTGTTCATCCCGCTGGACTACCTGATTGGAGGCCCGGAGTACCTGGGCAAGGGCTGGATGATGCTGATGAACTGTCTATCCGTCGGCCGCTCCATTTCACTACCGGCGGTAGGCACCGGCGCCGCCAAGTTCACCAGCCTCACTACCGGACAGTACGCCCGCCTGCGCGAGCAGTTCAACGCACCGCTGGCTGCCTTCGAGGGTGTTCAGGAGGCACTGGCACAAATCGTCGGCAATGCCTGGCTGATGGACAGCGCGCGCATCCTCACTGCCAACGCGGTGGATCTGGGCGAGAAGCCTTCGGTGCTTTCGGCCATTCTCAAGTACCACCTTACCGAGCGTGGGCGCGACTGTATCCGACACGCCATGGACGTGCATGGCGGCAAGGGCATCATCATGGGCCCAAACAATTACCTGGCTCGGTTCTGGCAAGCTGCGCCGATCTTCATCACCGTCGAAGGTGCCAATATCCTCTCACGCAATCTGATGATCTTCGGCCAGGGTGCCATCCGCTGCCACCCCTACGTACTCCAGGAAATGCAGTTGGCCAGTCGTGAAGACAACGAACAGACACTGGCCGACTTCGACCAACTGCTGCTGAAGCATATCGGCTTCGCTATCGGCAACGCCGCCAGCAGCCTGCTGCTGGGGCTGGGCCGCGGACACTTGGGAATGGTTCCGGGGGACGATCTCAGCCGATCCTACTTCCGCGCACTAAACCGTCTGGCTGCCGCCTTTGCCATGTGCGCCGACAGCAGCATGCTGTTGCTCGGTGGCGAACTGAAACGCCGCGAACGGCTTTCCGCTCGACTCGGTGACGTACTCAGCCATCTCTATCTGGCTTCGGCCACACTCAAGCGCTATCACGATCTGGACTACCCCGAGACCATACGGCCACTGGTGCGCTGGGCACTGGAAGAAAACCTGCAATGCGCCGAGCAGGGGCTTGCCGATCTACTCGACAATTTCCCCAGCCGTCCCTTCGCTTGCCTGCTCAAGCTGCTGGTGTTCCCGCTCGGCCGCTGCCACAAGGGCCCGGACGATTCGCTGGATGCAGAAGTGGCGGCCATCATCGGTCGCCCGGCCGGCGATCCAGCATTGGAGCTTCTTCTGGAAGGGTGCTACCGGCCGCAGGCAGAACAGGACGCAGTGGGCGCCCTGCAGCATGCGCTAAGCCTGCTACAGGCCAGCGAGGATGCTCGCAAACGTTTGAGCCAGGCCCTGCGTGACGGCACCCTGCGCCCGCCCCCCGGCCAGGACGCCATCGCAGCAGCTATTGCTGCCGGCATCCTCGAGACCGAAGCGGGACAACGCCTGCAAGAGGCTGAGGCGGCACGACGTCGGGTCATCGATGTCGATGACTTTGCCCACGATGAGCTCACCCTTGCCCCTGGCCAGGTGCGCTGAAACCATCGCCCGGAAACAGGACAGCGGGCGCCAGGATCTCTATACTCCTGCGCCCGTTCCAGCCAACAGGAAGCCCGCCATGGCCAGCCATCTCGAACACCACCTTGCCCTGCTCAAGCACCTTCGCGGCATTCTGGTCGCCCTGGGCGACGCCGAACAGGTGCTCGACGACAGCCACGACCTGTTTCTCGAACGCTACGACGAACTGCTTGCTGAGCTGCCGCGCGACCCGCTCGCCAGCCAGTATCTGGGCCAGGATCTGATCAGCCAGATCTTCCACCGCTACCCACAAATCGCCCATCTGGTACCGAGAGACCTGCTGTGGTTCTTCGGCGGCGACTGCCTGCATTTCATGCCTGACGAAGAAATCACCCTGTACCAGACCCTCGACGAGCGTCGCTTCGAAGCCGAGGAAAAGGGCGAACCCTTCGACTGGAATCAGGAAAAGCAACTGCTGGCCCTGCCCACCGACGGCGCCAGCCACTAACCCTCTCCCGCCAGTGCCGCCTGCCACCGACAGGCGGCCTTCTCAGCCTCTCTCCGTTCTCCTTCAAACCCGCCCGGTGCTCATACGGCCCGAACGGCGCGCGGGTGTTCGCCTACGCTCATAACCAAAGTGAATGACAACCAACTGACCAAAAGGTCAAATATTTGTTGACCCAAAAGTCAGAAAACTCTAGATTGCAACCATGGCCACCACGCCCGGGGTTTGCGTTGCGTGCCCCCGTGAGCCAGTTGAATCGATAAAAATAAAACGCCTGGAGGTCGTCCTTGATCCAGTTTTTACTCAACCGGGAGCTGCGCACCGAGCATGCCCTGGATCCCAACGTCACCGTGCTCAATTACCTGCGTGAACACGTCGGCAAGACCGGAACCAAGGAAGGCTGCGCCTCAGGCGACTGTGGCGCCTGCACCGTGGTAGTCGGCGAGCTGGACGGCGATCGCGTCCGTTACCGCACCCTCAACTCCTGCCTGACCTTCGTTTCCAGCCTGCACGGCAAGCAGTTGATCACCGTGGAAGATCTCAAGCACCAGGGCAGACTGCACAGCGTGCAGCAGGCCATGGTTGACTGCCACGGCTCTCAGTGCGGCTTCTGCACCCCCGGCTTTATCATGTCGCTGTTCGCCCTGCAGAAGAACTCCGACGGTTTCGACAAGGGCCAGACTCTCGAAGCTCTGGCCGGCAACCTGTGCCGCTGCACCGGCTACCGTCCGATCATCGATGCCGCCGAACAGGCCTGCCGCCAAAAGCAGTCGGATCAGTTCGACGCCTTCGAGAGCGACACCGTGGCCAAACTCAAAGCCATTGCCCCGCGCGAGACTGCTGAACTCAACAGTGGCGACAAGCGCTGTCTGGTACCACTGACCGTCGCCGACCTGGCAGAGATCTACGTCGCCAATCCGCAGGCTCGCCTGCTCGCCGGCGGCACCGACCTGGCACTGGAAGTGACCCAGTTCCACCGTGAGCTGCCGGTGATGATCTACGTCGGCCATATTGAGGACATGAAGCGTATCGAGGTGACCGACGAGGCCATCGAGATCGGTGCAGCAGCGACACTGACCGACTGCTACCAGGCCCTGGCGGCCGACTACCCGGACTTCGGCGAACTGCTGCATCGTTTCGCCTCCCTGCAGATCCGCAACCAGGGCACCCTGGGCGGCAACATCGGCAACGCCTCGCCGATCGGCGACGCCCCGCCGCTGCTGATCGCCCTCGGCGCGCAGATCGCCCTGCGCCAGGGCAACAGCCGGCGCATTCTGCCGCTACAGGACTACTTCCTCGACTACAAGGTCACCGCTCGTCAGGAAGGTGAGTTCATCGAGAAGATCATCGTGCCGCGTGCCCGACCGAATCAGGCCTTCCGTGCCTACAAGGTTTCCAAGCGCCTGGACGACGACATCTCCGCCGTGTGTGCAGCCTTCAACCTGACCATCGAGGACGGCGTGGTGCGCGATGCCCGCATCGCCTTCGGCGGCATGGCTGGCATTCCCAAGCGCGCCAGTGCCTGTGAAGCCGCGCTGATCGGTTCGGCCTGGTATCCGGACGTGATCGAACGTGCCTGCGAGGCACTTAGCGAGGACTTCACCCCGCTTACCGACTTCCGCGCCAGCAAGGAATACCGCCTGCTCACTGCCCAGAACCTGCTGCGCAAGTTCTTCCTGGAACAGCAGTCACCCGAGATCGAGACCCGGGTTACCGCTTACGCCTGATGGCGCAGTGAATTTAGACGCCGCCGGCCCGCACCGGCGGCATGCGAAGTTTTGGAGGCGAAGATGTCCAGTCATATCGAACACAAATCCCAGGCTGAACTGGCCGAACTGTTCCGCGCCGGCATGACCACTGGCGTTGGCCGCAGCGTCAAGCACGAGAGCGCGGACAAGCACGTGTCCGGCGAAGCGGTCTACGTCGACGACCGCCTAGAATTCCCCAACCAACTGCATGTTTACGCGCGTCAGTCGGATCGCGCCCACGCGCGCATCCTGCGTATCGATACCAGCCCCTGCTACCAGTTCCCCGGGGTGGCCATTGCCATCACCAAGGATGATGTGCCGGGCCAGCTGGATATCGGCCCGGTGGTCGCCGGTGACCCGCTGCTGGCCGATGGCAAGGTGGAGTATGTCGGCCAAGTGGTGCTGGCGGTTGCCGCCGACAGCCTGGAGACCGCACGCAAGGCGGCCATGGCCGCGATCATCGAATACGAGGATCTGGAACCGGTGCTCGACGTGGTCGAGGCCTATCGCAAGAAGCACTTCGTGCTCGACAGCCACACCCACCGCATCGGTGATTCGGCTGCCGGGCTGGCCAGCGCCCCACACCGTCTGAAGGGCACCCTGCACATCGGTGGCCAGGAGCACTTCTATCTGGAAACCCAGATTTCCTCGGTGATGCCCACAGAAGATGGCGGCATGCTGGTCTACACCTCGACGCAGAACCCCACCGAAGTGCAGAAACTGGTAGCCGAAGTGCTCGGCGTACCGATGAACAAGATAGTCATCGACATGCGTCGCATGGGCGGTGGTTTCGGCGGCAAGGAAACCCAGGCTGCCGGCCCGGCCTGCCTGTGTGCTGTGATCGCACACCTGACCGGCCGGCCAACCAAGATGCGTCTGCCGCGCATGGAAGACATGAGCATGACCGGCAAGCGTCATCCCTTCTATGTCGAATACGAAGTGGGTTTCGACGACGACGGTCTGCTGCGCGGCATCGAAATGGACCTAGCCGGCAACTGTGGCTACTCCCCGGATCTATCCGGTTCCATCGTCGACCGTGCAATGTTCCACTCGGATAACGCCTACTTCCTCGGCAATGCCACCATCAACGGCCATCGCTGCAAGACCAACACCGCCTCCAACACCGCCTACCGCGGCTTCGGCGGCCCGCAGGGCATGGTCGCCATTGAGGAAGTGATGGACGCTGTGGCTCGCCATCTGGGCAAGGATCCGCTGGAGGTGCGCAAGCTCAACTACTACGGCAAGACCGAGCGCAATGTCACCCACTACCACCAGACCGTAGAACACAACGTCATCCACGAGATGACTGCCGAACTTGAGGAAAGCGCCGAGTACGCCAAACGCCGTGAGGAAATCCGTGCCTTCAACGCCAACAGCCCGGTACTGAAGAAAGGCCTGGCGCTGACTCCGGTGAAGTTCGGTATAAGTTTCACCGCCACCTTCCTCAACCAGGCCGGTGCGCTGATTCACATCTACACCGACGGCTCGATCCACCTGAACCATGGTGGCACCGAGATGGGTCAGGGCCTCAATACCAAGGTCGCGCAGGTCGTGGCCGAAGTGTTCCAGGTGGACATCTCGCGCATCCAGATCACCGCCACCAACACCGACAAGGTGCCCAACACCTCGCCCACCGCAGCCTCCAGCGGCGCCGACCTCAACGGCATGGCGGCGAAGAATGCGGCCGAAACCATCAAGCAGCGCCTGGTGGACTTCCTCGTACGCGAGTACCGGGTCACCCCGGAAGACGTCGAGTTCCGCAACGGTCAGGTGCGTGTGCGCGACCACTTCCTTTCCTTCGAGGAAATGATCCAGAAAGCCTACTTCGGCCAGGTATCGCTGTCTTCGACCGGTTTCTACCGTACACCGAAGATCTACTACGACCGCGACAAGGCCGCCGGCCGCCCCTTCTACTACTACGCCTACGGCGTGGCCTGCGTGGAAGTGCTAGTGGATACCCTGACCGGCGAATACCGCATGCTGCGCGCCGACATCCTGCATGACGTGGGCGACTCACTGAACCCGGCCATCGACATCGGCCAGGTCGAGGGGGCTTTCGTCCAGGGCATGGGCTGGCTGACCACCGAGGAGCTGGTGTGGAGCGACAAGGGCCGGCTGATGACCAACGGCCCGGCCAGCTACAAGATCCCGGCCATAGCCGACATGCCCATCGACCTGCGGGTGAAACTGGTGGAAAACCGCAAGAATCCGGAAGACACCGTATTCCACTCCAAGGCCGTCGGCGAGCCGCCGTTCATGCTCGGCATCGCCGCCTGGTGCGCCCTCAAGGACGCCGTGGCCAGCCTGGCCGACTACAAGGTGCAACCGCAGATCGACGCCCCTGCCACCCCTGAGCGCGTGCTCTGGGGTGTGGAGCAGATGCGCAAGCTGAAAGCTGCCAGCAAGGCGACCAACGCTGCCGAGGTTGAACCGGCGTAACGCCAAAGACCGCCCCGCTGGATGTAAAGATCGACATCCACCCTACGGGCTGCCGAGGTTCGTAGGGTGGACAACCGCGCAGCGTCATCCACCAGGGGCGTGAATGAGAAACAAAGCAGGTGTACAACAATGACAAAACACACCGAACCGAATAACCCGCCCGCACGCCCGACGCCGGTACCGATTCTCGATCCGTCGCCGAGCAACTGGCGCCTGCCGCGCCCGGGCCAGACCACTCCGAGCTGGAGACTGAGCAAATGAACTGGATCAGCGCACTCGCCGAGCTGCAGCAAAAGGGTGAAGCCTGCGTTCTGGTAACCATCATCGAGGAGCGCGGCTCAACGCCGCGCAACTCCGGCTCGAAGATGGTGGTCACCGCCGAGCGTATCTTCGAAACCATCGGTGGCGGCCATCTGGAATACAAGGCCATGGAAATCGCCCGCGAAATGCTCGCCAGCCGTAGCCAGGATACCCGCCTGGAGCGCTTCTCCCTGGGTGCCAGCCTCGGCCAGTGCTGCGGCGGTGCCACCGTTCTGCTGTTCGAGCCGATGGGCCAGCCTCAGGCGCAGATCGCCGTGTTCGGCGCAGGCCACGTCGGCCGCGCGCTGGTGCTGTTGCTCGCCAACCTGCCGTGCAAGGTGCGCTGGATCGACTCACGGGAGAACGAATTCCCCGAGCAGGTTCCTGCCGGCGTGGAAAAGATCGTCAATGACGAGGTAGTCGACGAGGTGGAGAACATGCCACCCGGCAGCTACTTCATCGTCATGACCCACAATCACCAGCTCGACCTGGAACTGACGGCAGCAATTCTCAAACGCGGCGATTTCGCCTACTACGGCCTGATCGGCTCGAAAACCAAGCGCGTCAAGTTCGAACACCGCCTGCGCGAACGCGGCTTCGACGAACTACTGATGGCACGCATGCGCTGCCCCATGGGCCTGGCCGAGGTCAAAGGCAAACTGCCTGCGGAAATTGCCGTATCCATCGCCGGCGAAGTGATCGCCACCTACAACGCCAACTTCGGCCAGGAAGTGAATAAGGGCGAGTCCGCCGTCGCCCGTCTGCTGCCCGGCTCGCGCCGCGCCTGAGCCCTCCGTACACTGACCGAAACGGGTTCGCACAGCGCACCCCACGCATGAGATCCGAATAACCATGAGCACCACCCGCAAAGCCTACCGCGCCGCCATCCTGCACAGCCTTGCCGATCCGGCGGTGGCAGGCATCGAGTCGTCCTACCAGTACTTCGAGGACGGCATCCTGCTGATCGAGAACGGCCAGGTTGCCGAGGTTGGTGAGGCCGCCAGCCTGCTGCCGAAGCTGAACGGGGTGGATATCCAGGAATACCGCGATGCGCTGATCACCCCCGGCTTCATCGACACCCATATCCACTACCCGCAGACCGGCATGATCGCCTCCTACGGCGAACAGCTGCTCGACTGGCTCAATACCTACACCTTCCCTACCGAGCGGCAGTTCGCCGACAAGTCCCATGCGGCGGACGTGGCGGCGATCTTCCTCAACGAACTGCTGCGCAACGGCACCACCACCGCACTGGTATTCGGTACCGTGCACCCGCAGTCGGTAGACGCCTTCTTCGAGGCGGCCCTGGCACTGAACCTGCGCATGATCGCCGGCAAGGTGCTGATGGATCGCAACGCTCCGGACTACCTGACCGATACGGCAGAAAGCGGTTACGCCGAAAGCAAGGCGCTGATCGAGCGCTGGCACGGCAAGGGCCGTCTGCACTACGCCGTCACCCCGCGCTTTGCCCCCACCAGCACGCCGGAACAGCTGGATCTGGCCGGTAAGCTGCTGCGGGAATATCCGGATCTGTATATGCACACCCACCTGTCCGAGAACCGCAAGGAAATCGAGTGGGTCAAGGAACTGTTCCCGGAGCGCAAGGGTTACCTCGACGTCTACGATCATCACAAGCTGACCGGCCCACGCGCGGTGTTCGCCCATGGCGTGCATCTGTGCGACGACGAGTGCAAGCGTCTGGCGGAGACTGGCTCGGCAGTGGCCTTCTGCCCCACTTCCAACCTGTTCCTCGGCAGCGGCCTGTTCAATCTGAACAAGCTGGAGCAGCACGGTGTGCGCGTCGGCCTGGGCACAGATGTGGGCGCCGGCACCAGTTTCAGCCAGCTGCAATCGCTCAACGAGGCCTACAAGGTGATGCAGCTGCAGAGCAAGAAGCTCGACCCGTTCAAATCGCTGTACCTGGCAACCCTGGGTGGTGCCAACGCACTGTATCTGGACGACCGCCTGGGCAACTTCCTGCCGGGCAAGGACGCCGACTTCGTGGTGCTCGACTACAACGCCACGCCGCTGATGAGTTACCGCATGCAGCAGGCCCGCAGTCTGGAGGAACGTCTGTTTGCCCTGACCATGCTTGGCGACGACCGTGCCGTAAAGGAAACCTTCGCCGCCGGCGTATCGGTACACCGCCGCGACGCCTGAGTGGAAGCGAAAAGCCCCGGACTCTCCGGGGCTTTTCGCTGATGCCGACAGCCAGGCTCGGTACGAAACGCGCCTGCGCTCGATGAGGCTTCGTTTCGTACGAAACCTAGTAACCGCGGGCGAAATCCACTTCACCGCGCAGCGCTTGCCGGTTCTGCCAGCGCGCCAGATTGTCGAGAAACAGCTCAGTCATCAGCGCCGGATCAGTAGGTGCCGAGCTGTGCCCGGTCAGCAACAGACGCGGCGCCGTCCAGAACGGATGGCCGGGTGGCAGAGGCTCCTCGCGGCAGACATCAATCACCGCGCCGGCCAACTGCTGCCGTTCCAGCGCTGCGACCAGATCCGCCTCCACCACCGCCGTGCCACGCCCGGAGTTGATCAGCAGCGCCTCGGGGCGGAAACATGCCAACAACGCAGCATCGTAGATATCGCGCGTGGCCGGGGTATCCGGCAGCAGATTGACCACGTAGTCGGCCCAACCGACCTGCTCAGCCAGTGATTCAAGCCCCGTCACCTCACTGAACGGCACCTGCCGGCGCGGCTGGCTGGCAATGCCACGCAGCAACACCCCGAATGGCAGAAGAAATTCGGCCACACGCTGGCCGATGTCGCCGCAGCCAACGATCAGCACCCGCCGCCCGTTCAGGCTGCGCGGCAGACTGTTGTCCCAGCGCTGCTCGATCTGCGACTGCAGGCGAGCGAACAGACGCCGTTCATGGGCCAACATATGGCCCAGCACATACTCGGCCATGACCTGACCGAAAATCCCCACCGCACGGCTCAGTCGGTAGTCGCGCGGCAAGTCGTCAGCCAGCAGCGGCGTGATCCCGGCCCAGGTGGACTGTAACCAACGCGGGCGCAACCCCTGACGCAACAGTGGTGCCAGCAGGCTCGGTTCCCCCAGCCATACCTCACATGTCGCAGCCTGCGCCTCCAGGATTTCACTATCACAGGCAGCCACACACTGCAGATCTGCACGGATGGCGGAGAGCCGCTGCGCGTAGATGGCGTGATCCTGTTCGGCAATCAGCAGTCGCATGACTTACACCGGGTCATTGCGGCGCAACAGTTCGTCCGGCAGGTGCTGGATGTACTCATCCTCCGGTGGCGGCATCTGCAGGTGATAGCCCTGTTTCTCGAGGTTCTCCAGCACTTGGCCGATATCCTCACGCGCCAGCTTGCGCTCCGGCGTCAGCACCAGGTCAAAGGCATGCACCGGCGGCCCGAACAGCGCCAGCAGGCCCTCTGGCACGCGGCTCAGTGCTTCGGCCTTGAGCACGTAAAGGTACATCTCGTTCTTACGTGGACTCTTGTAAATGGAACAGATGCGTTTCACGCAGATTTTCTCCTTCGATGGCCTGCAGGGCCTTGAATGACCGGACGGATCAGCGCTTCGCGAGGAAGTCGAGCAGAGCCTGCCCCATCAGCTCCCGGCGCCAGCCTCGCAGCGAATCGGGCAGTTGGTAAGGCCCATCGGGATAACCGCTCTTGAGCAACGCCTCCAGGCTCTTCTTGCGCAGCATCAGCTCTGGCGCAATATCCAGCCGCTCGGCCTCACGCTGACCAATCGCACGCAGTTTCTTCAGTATCGCCGCAGCTTCCAGGGGGAGTGGCTCAGGTAGTGGCTGTGGCCACTGCTCCGGAGGCAACGCGGCAGCCTCACGGATTAATTGCAGCAGGGTTTCGCCATCCTGTCGCACGGTTCGCGGGTGCATGTCATCGATACGCGCCAGAGCCGCCAGATTGTCCGGCTGAGTACGCGCCAGTGGCCACAGCGAATGCTCGCGCAGGATGCGGTTGCGTGGCAGGTCACGGGTGCGCGCCTCACGCTCGCGCCAGGCACACAGCACACGCAGCACAGCCAGTTGTTGAGATCCAAGGCGCCAGGCCAGCTTGACTTCGCGCCAGGCCTCCAGCGGATCACTCTCGCTCCCCAGATTGGCCACCAGCTCGGCACCGTCCTCCAGCACCCAGTCGAACTTCTGCCGCGACAGGCGCGTCTCCAGAGCCCGGTATATCTCCACCAGATGCAGCACGTCCTCCGCAGCGTAGCGTACCTGCAGTTCGGAAAGCGGACGCTGCAGCCAGTCTGAACGGGTTTCCCCCTTCGGCAGCTCGATGCCCAGCAACGCCTGCACCAGCCGCGAATAGCCCATGGAGAAGCCGATATTGAGATAGCCGGCAGCCAGCTGCGTATCGAACAGCGGGCTCGGCAGCACGCCAGTCAGGCGCAGGAACACCTCCAGATCCTCACTGCACGAGTGCAGCACCTTGATCACTTCCGGCGCCTGCAGGAGTGTGGCAAAGGGTGACCAGTCACCGATCGATAGCGGATCGATCAGGTAGGCCTGAGCGCCGCAGCTGACCTGCAGCAGGCCGGCCACAGGATAGAAGGTATCCACGCGCATGAACTCGGTGTCCAGCGCGACGAAGGGCTGCGCCAGCCAGGCCGCACAGTGCTCGGCCAGGCTGGCATCGTCGAGAATCCAGTGAATGTCGTTGGCCACGCGGCTCTCCCATCAACAATGGCGCGCAGTATATATGCCTGGGAAGGATGCCGGACATTCATCCGCTCAATCCACTACCGACAGCCTCCGGTCTTCCCGGTAAGCTGGCCGCCCGGAGCCCGATTGAACCGCCGGGTACCAGTACATGGGAATTACAACAATGAAGAAACTGCTGCTTCTGCCGCTGGCGGCCGTCATCGGCTATCTGACCCTGACACCCAGCCCTATCGACCCGCTGTCCTGGCAAGCTCCCGAGCCGCCAGCCATGATCGGCGTGCTGGAACCCAACGACACTCTAATGAAGGCCGAACTGCTCGCCCGCAGGCAAATCCACGGCCCGGAAGACACAGCAGTAGACGGCCACAACCGTATCTACGCCAGCCTGCAGAACGGGGGCATCATCCGCCTGCTGGCCGACGGCAGTCTGGAGACCTTCGCCGACACCGGCGGCCGCCCGCTGGGCATGGACTTCGATGCCGCAGGCAACCTGATCGTCGCCGACGCCTACAAGGGTCTGCTGCGCATTGATCCACAGGGCGCGATTCAGGTGCTGAGCACCGAGGCCGAAGGCATGCCCTTCGCTTTCACCAACGACCTGGATATCGCCAGCGACGGCACCATCTACTTCAGCGACGCCTCCTCACGCTTCCAGCAGCCGGACTACCTGCTCGACCTGTTGGAAGCCCGTCCACACGGTCGCCTGCTTGCCTTCGATCCGGTCAGCGGCAAAACCCGCGTACTGCTCAAGAATCTGTACTTTGCCAACGGCGTAGCCTTGTCGGCCAACGAGGACTTCGTACTGGTCAATGAAACCTATCGCTACCGCATCACCCGCTATTGGCTCAAGGGCGACAAGGCAGGCCAGCATGAGGTGTTCATCGACAACCTGCCCGGCCTGCCGGACAACCTGCAAGGCGACCGCCAGGGCACCTTCTGGGTCGCCCTGCCCTCGCCACGCAAGGCCGATGCCGACTTCCTCCAACGCCACCCCTGGCTCAAGGCACAACTGGCCAAGCTGCCACGTTTCATGTGGCCGAAAGCTAAACCCTATGGCCTGGTGATTGCTCTGGACGAGAACGGCAGCATCGTGCGCAGCCTGCACGATCCCAGCGGCACCCACCTGCGCATGATCACCTCGGTCAAGCCGGTCGGCGATCAGCTGTACTTCGGTAGTCTGGACAACGACCGCATCGGTCGCCTGCAGCTGCACTGACAAAAAGCCCCGGCATAGCCGGGGCTCTTCTAGTCCTCCGGGCGAATCAGACCACGCCCTGAGCCAGCATGGCATCGGCCACCTTGACGAAGCCGGCGATGTTGGCGCCCTTGACGTAGTTGATACGGCCGTCCTCCTCACCATAGTGCATGCAGGCGTAGTGGATGTTCTGCATGATGCCATGCAGACGCTCGTCCACCTCGCCGGCGCTCCAGTGCAGGCGCATGGCGTTCTGGCTCATTTCCAGGCCGCTGGTGGCCACACCGCCGGCGTTGGAAGCCTTGCCCGGCGCGTAGCAGATGCCGGCCTCGATGAACAGATCCACCGCCTCCAGAGTCGAGGGCATGTTGGCCCCCTCGGCCACACAGATACAACCGTTCTTCAGCAGGGTACGCGCATCCTCACCGTTGAGTTCGTTCTGCGTCGCACACGGCAGTGCGATGTCGCATGCCAGCCCCCAGGGCCGCTGGCCCGCAAGGAACGGCAGGCCATAATGCTCGGCCATTTCCTTCAGTCGTCCGCGACGCACGGTCTTCAGCTCCATCAGGTAGTGCCACTGCTCCTCGCTCAGACCAGCCTCGATGTGCAGGGTACCTTCGGAATCGGACAGCGAGATGACCCGGCCGCCCAGCTCCATCACCTTCTGTGCGGCGTACTGCGCCACATTGCCGGAACCGGAGATCGCCACACGTTTGTCGCAGAAACCCTGGTCGATGCGTTTGAGCATTTCCTCGGCAAAATACACACAACCGTAACCTGTGGCTTCCGGACGGATCAGACTGCCGCCATAGCTCAGGCCCTTGCCGGTCAGCACCGAGGTGAACTGGTTGGACAGGCGCTTGTATTGGCCGAACAGATAGCCGATCTCGCGACCACCAACGCCGATGTCACCGGCCGGAACGTCAAGGTCGGCCCCGATGTGCCGGTACAGCTCACTCATGAACGACTGGCAGAAGCGCATCACCTCACCCTCGCTCTTGCCCTTGGGATCAAAGTCCGAGCCACCCTTGCCGCCGCCCATGGGCAGCGAGGTCAGGGAGTTCTTGAAGACCTGCTCGAAGGCAAGAAACTTGAGCACCCCGAGGTTGACAGAGGGATGGAAGCGCAAGCCGCCCTTGTACGGACCGATGGCACTGTTCATCTGGATGCGATAGCCACGATTGACCTGCACCTGGCCACGGTCGTCGACCCAGGGCACACGGAACATAATGACGCGCTCCGGCTCGACCATGCGTTCGAGAATGCCGGCCTCGCGATAGCGCGGGTTGGCTTCGAGGAAAGGCCACAGACTGCGAACCACCTCTTCCACCGCCTGGTGGAATTCGGGCTGATCCGGATCACGCTGCTTCACGCGCGACAGAAAAGAATCGACAGACAACGACATGCGGCACCTCGACAGCACGGAGACAAAGTGGCCGGCACTTTAGCAGGCGAGCAAGCCCCAAAACAGATCAAAATGTCGCCTTAATGAAACTTTTTAGTGCCACGACCTGCAAGAGCACATCAAACCCCGCTCAGAAGCGGGCTATGTCGCACCAAAAATAGACGCTATTTCGCCCTATTTTCGATCATCTCGACTTCAAAGGGCTGCGTCTCTACCCTTGTCTCTCCTTCGCTCAACAACTGCTGCATAGTCTGACGGGTGTCGTCCATCAGCGCGGCCATGTCATCCCGGCTGTAGCGACAGGTATCGATGGGAGCGCCAATGGCCAACTGCACCGACTGATTCAGGTTCAACCTCCAGGTTCGCGCCGGCAATACCTGATGGATGCCGCGGATAGCCACTGGAACGATGACCGCATCAGTATCGAAGGCCAGGTGAAAACATCCCTTCTTGAATGGCTGCAAACGCCCGTCAGGCGAACGCGTGCCTTCCGGCGCGGCCCACAGCACGATACCGCTTTCCATCATCTGGCGCGCCAGCTCCAGATCACGACGCGCCTGCTGAGGGTTGTGCCGGGCCACGAATGGGAATTCGGCCATGCGCATGGCCCGACCGAGAAAAGGAATGCGAAACAGCTCGCTCTTGGCCAGCATGCGGATCGAGCCCGGTAGCGCGACAAAGCTGACCGGAATGTCGTAATGACTGGAGTGAGTGCACAGAATCAGATAACGTCGACCGTCACTGAAGTCCGGGCAGTCGCCCTGCACCGTCAGACGCAGCCCCACCAGACGCAGCAGCGCCGCCGACCAGACGCGGGTGTAACGGTCAACGTGTTCTCGGCGCAGCCGTCCGAGGACGGCCCGGCCCATTACCAGCAGGCAGAAATACAGGGTCACGACAACCGTCCCCAGTGCAACGCCGGCGCGCCGGGCCAGGTTGGCATGGCGTGAAGCAGGTAGCAGACTCAACATCACAGGGCTCCTTCTTGGCGGGAGATCAAACGGCGGGCTAGGCGATAAGATGCCTGCAAAGCCTAAGACGACACAGGAGGCAATATGCCATTGGCACAGCTGATCAGCACGGAACAACTTCACCAGCGCCTGGGTGAAAACAATCTCATATTGCTCGACTGTCGCTTCGCTCTGGAAGAGCCGGCCTACGGCCGCCGCAGCTATTTGGACGGCCATATCCCGGGCGCCCATTTCCTCGATCTGGAACAGGATCTGTCGGCTCCGGTGATTAGTGGTGTCACCGGCCGTCATCCGCTGCCCGACCCCAGCGCACTGGTCGAACGTCTGCGCGCCTGCGGACTGCGCGCAGACAGCCAGGTGGTGATCTATGACGACGGCCCCGGCGCCTTTGCCGCCCGTGCCTGGTGGCTGCTGTTGTGGCTGGGCAAACGAGATGGCCTGTACCTGCTCGACGGAGGCCTCAAGGCCTGGCGCGAGGCTGGCCTGACACTGGACAGCCAGCCGCCAACCGCCGGCAACGGAGACTTCTGCGCCAGCCCGGACGACAGTCTGGTGCTGAGCGCCGAGCAACTGCTGCTGCGCCTGGGCAGCAGCGACCTGACACTGCTCGATGCTCGCGCCCTGCCGCGCTTTCGCGGCGAAGTGGAGCCTATCGACCCGGTGGCCGGACACATCCCGGGGGCACAGTGCGCGGCATTCACCGACAACCTCGGAGTCGATGGCCGCTTCCTTCCCCGCGAAGCCCTGCGCGAGCGCTTTGATCGTCTGCGCGGCGAACGACCACTGAACAACCTGGTGGCTTATTGTGGTTCCGGCGTCACCGCCTGCCACAACCTGTTCGCCATGAACCTGGCCGGCTACCCGCTGGCACCACTATATGCTGGCTCCTGGAGCGAGTGGATCACCGATCCGGCCCGCCCCGTAGCCACTGGCAATTGACACCTGCTTGCAATCGCCCACCCGGCATACCCACAAACTCCGCCGTGAAACCTGGCTTAAACGCCAAAAGATCACAGCAGCCATGAAAATGAGCAGCCCGGCAGAGTCTTCTGGCCAGACTACCAGCTTGACGACTCTGCCTGCCCTCCCAGCCCCGGCGCTGCGCACGACTACCACGGCAATAACTGCCAGCGATCTCTAATCCCTTCAAGGCCACATCATCTCGACCGACGCCTGCCAGGGCAATCAGCCCACTAGCCTGCAGAATCATTCCAGCGCATGCGGTCTGAGCATAGGGACAAACTTACCAAAGCCGTCCCGGCCATCAGAACAACATCAAGATGCCAGCATGATCATGAAAATTGTCAGACAATCTTAACTTTTTACTGAACTTTATCGACTTGGCAGCAGTCCACAAACCCTGTAGCGTGCGCCCCCTCGCCTCACCACAGGAGCTTCCCCGTGAGCCAACGTCTCCTCAAGACCGGTCTGGCCATCGCCATCAGCACCCTCTCCATCCATAGCCTGGCCAGCGGCTTCGCCCTCAACGAACAGAGCATCTCCGGTATGGGCACCTCCTTCGCTGGCCGCTCGTCATCCGCTGACGATGCCAGCACGGTGTTCGGCAACCCTGCCGGTATGGCGCGCCTCAAGCGCGACGAAATCTACGCCGGGGCCGCAGCAATCCATGCTCGCAGCGACATCCGCCAGCCCCACGCCAGCGTCGGCCCGCTCTCCCTGAGCGGCAGCAACGATGGCGACATGGTGCCGACCACTGGCGTACCCATGGGTTACTACGTCAAACCGCTGGACGACAAAGTGGCCTTCGGCCTCGGCATCTACGTACCGTTTGGCCTGATGACCGACTACGAGCGCAACTTTCAGGGCCGGTACTACGCAGACAAGAGCTACGTACGCGTCATCACAATCCAGCCGACCCTGAGCTATCGCTTCAACGACAAGCTGTCGGTAGGTTTCGGCCCTACCTTCAACCATATCGAGGGAGAACTGAGTTCCTCGCTGCTCAATCCACTGAGCCCCGGCAGCAATGACGGCAAGGTTCGCGTACGCGGTGACGATACCGCCGTGGGTTTCAATGTCGGCGTACTCTACGAATTCAGCCCCGCCACCCGCGTCGGCCTTACCTACCATTCACGGGTGAAATACCAGCTCGACGGCGACACCCGGGTATCCGGCAGCGGCGCCCTGGCCGGTCTTGCCGGCAAGTATGACGCCAGTCTCGACCTGACCACGCCCGAGTCCGTGGACTTCTCGGTGACCCACGAACTGACCGATGCGCTGACCCTGCATGCCGGCAGTACCTGGACGCGCTGGAGCCGATTCCAGGAAATCCGCGTGGAGAATGATTCCACCACCCTCCCGGCGAACCTTTCCACCATCACCGAAGAGCAAAACTGGCATGACACCTGGGCGCATGCCCTGGGCCTGTCCTATCGGCTGAACCCGCAGTGGACGCTACGCACCGGCCTCGCCGTTGACCAGTCGCCGATCAACAACACCAACCGCTCGCCACGCATCCCCTCCGGCGACCGCACGATCTTCAGCCTGGGAGCCGGCTGGAGCCCGACTCAGGATCTGACCGTGGATCTGGCCTACTCCTACCTGCAGGAAGAATCGGTCAACGTAGCCCATCAAAGCCCAACGCGCGGCGACTACCGTGCACGCTATCGCAATAGCGCTCACGGCTTTGGCGCAGCACTCAGCTACCGCTTCTGATCATCTTTTGCTGGAGCCTGTTACTACAGGCTCTTAGAGCCCGATCCGATGGCCAACAAAGAGCGCAGCTAGCAGATACCGACACCCAGCTGCAGCAAGGCCAGCCCACCCTGGCGCCAGCCCCACCAGGCCAGCGCCAGCAACCCCAGAACGAGCGCCAGGACGGCCAGCCACGACACCCAACGACTCACGCCGCCGCTTCCTGCAAGCGAGCTACCGGCACTTCACGAACCGGCCAGTTGAGCACCGCCGCAACCACACTCAGAGCGATGGAAATCTGCCAGACCAGGTCGTAGCTACCGGTGTGATCGTAGAGGTAGCCTCCCAACCAGCCGCCCAGGAAGGAGCCTAGCTGGTGGAAGAGAAAGACAATGCCGCCAAGCATCGACAGATTGCGCACGCCGAACAGCGTAGCCACCGTGCCGTTGGTCAGAGGCACCGTCGACAGCCATAGCAACCCCATGGCAATACCGAACAGGTAGGCACTCCACTGCGTCAGCGGCGCCAGCAGAAACAGCGTGATGACCACACCGCGCAGCAGGTACAGGGCACTGAGCAGGCGCGGCTTGGACAGGCGTCCACCCAGCCAGCCGGCGATGTAGGTACCAAAGATATTGAACAGACCGACCAGTGCCAGCACCGTGGTTCCGGTAAGCGCCGGCAGGTGATGGTCAACCAGGTAGGCCGGCAAGTGCACAGCCACAAACACCACCTGAAAACCACAGACGAAGAAGCCCAGCGCCAACAGCCAGAAACCGGAATGACCGGCTGCCTCACGCAGCGCCTCGCCAAGCGTCTGCTCCACTCCGCCGCTGGCCGGCATCGGCGTCTCTCTTATCATTGCCGCCAGCGGCAGGATCAGCGCCACCAGCAACCCCAACGCCAGCAGTGCGGCGGACCAGCCCAACCAGCCGATCAACCCGAGCGTACCCGGCAGCATGGCGAACTGACCGAAGGAGCCGGCGGCCGCAGCGATGCCCATGGCCATGCTGCGTTTCTCCAGCGGAACTGCCCGGCCAACCACCCCGAGGATGACCGAAAAAGATGTGCCGGACAGACCGATACCAATCAGCAGGCCGGCACTCAACGACAGGGACTGAGGCGAATCGGAAAGCCCCATCAGCACTAGCCCCAGCATATACAGTAGACCGCCACTAACGATGGCCTTGCGTGCACCGAAGCGGTCGGCAAAGGCACCGGTTATCGGCTGCACCAACCCCCAGATCAGGTTCTGCAGGGCAATGGCGAAGGCAAAGACTTCGCGTCCCCAGCCGAACTCCGCACTCATCGGCGGCAAAAACAGACCGAAGCCATGTCGCGTGCCAAGCGACAGCGCCAGGATCAGCGAGGCTCCAAGCAGCAGCCAGGTGGATGAACGCCATGCAGTTGGCATCGGTATCTCCAGAGGCGGTCGCTTGCGACCGGATAGACACTATTCAGGCACTCAGGCCAGTTCTTCAAGAAGCCTCATCAGCTCGGCATGACGCTCAACGCCCAGTTGCCCGGCCAGCGCCTGCTGCGCCTGTTCCCACAGCGGCACAGCCTGTTCGATGCGCTGCACGCCGGCATCGGTGAGGCGCACCTCACGCGCACGCATATCACGCCCCTCCCCCAGCTGCAGCAGTCCCTGCTCCGCCAACACCCGCAGATTGCGTCCGAGAGTGCTGCGATCCAGCCCCATCGCCTCAGCCAGCGCCGAGATGCTCGGCTGACCAAGGCGCTGAACATGGCGCAGCAGGGAAAACTGGGCAGCCCCCAGCCCGACGGCGATAAGCGCGTCGTCATAAGTCCGGGTCACCTTGCGGCTGGCTCGGCGCAGGCGCGTACAAAGACACTGGGTCGGCAACATGCATACAGGTATATACCCGCATTACTCATTCGTCCTCATACAGCTGCGCATCGAGTTGGCGTAACAGTTCCTGATCTGCCACATCGGATTAGCTTGCGGACATGAAGATACTGCCCGGCCAGCACCGAATTCGATGGTTCATCGCCTGCAGCGGCTCGGCTCAATACAGCTACCCCACCACTGCCGGACTCGAAAGGCACGCCTCATAAGGTGTTTCGACGGAATTGTCGGGCCTCATGCTCAGGCAAACCACAGCTCCAGAATCAGCAGGCACACCAGCCACAGTGCAATACCGGTGACAAGCAGATTCAACGCCCGTTCGATGTCACGGGCCTGCGGTGACTGTCCCTGCCCTAGCCCCTGCAGACTCACCCCGAGAGCTCCGGCGCCGGCCGCCAGTACCGGACCGATGTTGGCACCCGGCCAGGCGGATGCCTGGCACATCCAGCAGCGTAGCGCGGGAGCGGTTCGGCCAAGCAGTGCATAACTCAGAGCCGTCAGCCTGGCCGGCAGATAACCAAGCACATGGGCAATCTTCAGCGCAGCCCAGCCGAAGCGCTCACAACGTGGGTTAGCGACACCCCAGGCCGTCTCCAGACCGCTGCTCAGGCGATACAGCACGACCCCTGGCGCACCTGCGATGAAAAACCAGAACAGCACGGCAAATACCGAGTCGAAGCCCTGCTGCAGCACTGTCGCAACACCGGCAGATGCGGCACCTGTATTCTCCTGCAACCGACCAGTTCCCTCAGAAGAAAAGCCCAGACGCAAGCTCTGCGCCAACACTTGAGCGCTACCGTACAGCGAGCGCAGACCAAGTGCGAAATACAGGACCAATATCTCCAGCGCCCAGCCAAATTCGGTCAGGTGTACCAACAGCCAGGTAATCAGGGTCAGCGGCAGCACCGCCAGACACCAGGCTGTCACACCATGGCTACGCCAGCCCCCACCCGCCGGATTGAAACGCTGCTCCAGGCGTTCAGCCAACCGCCCGAACGGCTCCCGGAGATCAGCATGCCTCGCTCCACCGAGCACGGCATTCAGAGTAATGCCAGCTGCGGTAATCATAAACAGACTCATGCCATCACACTCCCCCGAGACGGAAGTGCGCTCGCGGCCAGCCTTCCGGCACAATCATACATGCAGTACTTCCGTGCTTTGGATGCCCACGTAGCGCACTGCCGCAGCAGCAACCGACCTCACTCGGACATCCATATAGATCAGAACATGTGAAAAGCAGAAAGATACGCTCCCGCTGCCAGCGGAAGAAAAGCCGGGCAGCGTCCTCCGTGATGCGTTAAATCCACAGCAAGCCGGTCTCGAACTGATTTTCCCGGCGAATCCTAGCGGCTCGAAGGGTAGAAGGCGGTGACACTGCCCGTCAACGCCAAGCCTGGAGACTGACAGCCAGATATCAGGGATGGCGTGCCAGACCAGGCGTAATGATCCTCCTGGCATCCAGATAGGCGCGCTGCCAATAGCTGTTGTCCAGGCTGT
Organism: Pseudomonas sp. NCCP-436; assembly: GCF_019656335.1. Lineage (GTDB taxonomy): Bacteria > Pseudomonadota > Gammaproteobacteria > Pseudomonadales > Pseudomonadaceae > Aquipseudomonas. Next base: position 84,504 of record NZ_BPLZ01000005.1, read on the forward strand.
CCAGACGCACTGTACCTCCACTGGAAGGGGCATGGACGAAGCGCCCTTCACCAACATAAATCCCGGCATGGCTGACAGACCGTCCGCCACTGGTGGCGAAGAACACCAGATCACCGCTCTGCAGAGAGTCACGCCGCACGGAGGGAACACGCATAGAACTCAGTTCGCGAGTTGAACGCGGCAGACTGATACCCGCAGCATCGCGGTAGACGTAGCCAATCAAACCGCTGCAGTCGAAACCGCCCTCAGGAGTATTGCCGCCATAGCGATAGGGCGTTCCGACCAAGCCCAGGGCGCGGAACAGCACATCTTCGGCCGTACCAACGTAAGCACTGGGCGTTGCAACAGGTAACTGAGGAGACTGAGGGGCCGGCGAGCGACTGGAGCAGGCACCAAGCAGTACCAACAGAAAGACGAGGGCAAGGCGAGAAATAACAGCCATGGGCATAGCAATCCTAAGCCGGAATGCACTTTACTCTGCCGGCTCGCGGCACACCATGCAACCTTGGCGGCCACGACTGGCGTAGCATTCAGCGCGACTTGGTGTCGCCCTGCTCCTCAACCGGTGCAAGTGCCAATACGCGTTTGGCTTCCAGATAGCTACGCTTCCAGTAGCTGTTATCGAGGCTGTCGATACGTACGCCGCCGCTACGACTGCTGCTGGAGTGAATGAACTGGTCGTCACCCAGATAAATCCCGGCGTGACTGACACGGCCGCGACCACGATCATTGAACAGAATCAGATCGCCAGGCTCCAGATCGGCACGCGCCACCTTGGGCGCATCCAGCTTGATCAGCTCTCGCGTGGAGCGCGGCAGCTCCAGACCGACTTCCTCACGGAACAGGTAGCCGATGAAACCGCTGCAGTCGAAGCCCGACTGCACCGAGGTGCCACCGTAGCGGTAACGAGTACCGATCAATGAGCGACCAAGCTCCAGCAAGCTGTCAGCCAACTGCGGCATCTCATAGGGTTCATCGTTCATCAGCTCACCGACTTCTTCGTCGGCAGGTTCGACCTGTAGGCTGATCGAAGGCGATTGGAGCTCAACCGGCGCCTGCATCACCAGAGGCTGCTGTGGCTGAACCGCACAGGCGGCAAGCATGGCTGCGAGCGCAAGAGGCACGAGGGGTGCGAAGCGTTTTAGCATGGGCACGACCGTGTCGATGGAATTCACAAGCTGCCGACTATGCCTTCTATGAAGTCGATTTGCAAATTCTATCGCTGTTTTGTGTGACCCACACCGACGCAAGGAACATCTAACACGCCTTGATCAGCAAGATGTGCGCTACTCAGCCCAGTATTTCGCTCAGTGGGATGAAACGCAGCCTGTCGCCCTCGGCCAGCTCCCGTCCTTCAACAACCTCAGCCAGTCCCTCGGCCCAGGCAGCGCTGCGCAGCACTCCCGAACTCTGGTTGGCATAGGGCACCGCACGACCATTTTCCAGCCGTGCCCGCAGATACTCACGACGTTTGCCAGGCCGCGACCAGGCGAAACCGGCCGGCACCTCGAACGCCAACGGCTCGACCCTGCTCACGCCCAGTCGGCGCAACAGGTAAGGTCGTGCCAGCAGACCGAAGGTCACCAGCGTAGAGGCCGGGTTGCCTGGCAGGCCGATTACCGGCACACCCTGAAAATGGCCGACCGTCAGCGGCTTACCCGGCTTGATCGCCAGCTTCCACAGCGCCAGCTCGCCTGCTTCACGCAGCGCCACACCGAGAAAATCAGCCTCACCGACGGAAACACCACCACTGGAAAGGATCAGGTCCACCGCCCCGAGATCTGCCAGCACCTGCCGCGTGCGCGACAGGTCGTCCGGCACGATGCCTGCGTCCACCACCTGACAGCCCAAACGCTCCAGCCAGCTAATCAGCAGCAGTCGGTTGCTGTTGTAAATCTGCCCCGGCCCGAGTGGCAAACCTGGTTCAACCAGCTCATCGCCTGTAGATAGCACCGCCACCTTCAGTGGCCGGCATACCTGCAGGCGTGCAACACCCAGCGAAGCAGCCAGGCCCTGTTCGACAGGCCCCAGCCGGGTACCAGCAGGCAACACGCAGTCGCCACTGCGCGTTTCCTGGCCACGGGCACGGACATTCTGCCCACGCATGAGCGGTTGGCGAAAGATCACCCGCCCAGCATCATCGAGCTCGACGTTCTCCTGCATTTCCACGGTATCAGCGCCTTCCGGCAGCGGAGCACCGGTAAAGATGCGTGCACAGCTACCTGCTGCCAACGGAGCAGGCGCTGCCCCGGCAAGGATGCGCTGGCTGACCGGCAGAGACTGGCCGTGCCAATCGTCCAGACGCAGCGCATAGCCATCCATTGCGCTGTTATCCCAGGGTGGCAGATCCAGTGTTGCAAGCAGCGGCTCGGCCAGTACTCGGCCAGCAGCCCGGGACAGCTCAACAGTCTCGACCTCGGTTACCCGACTCGAATCGGCCAGAGCCAGCAAACGCTCCAGAGCCTGCTCCAGGGGTAGCAGGCCAGGCTGATCGCAACCACTCATCCGCGCGTCTCGCATGCAGCCACGGCCTTGAGCTGAGGAACGAAGTTGCAGGGACGATGGCGAGCATCCAGTTGCTCGACAAGAATGCCGTCCCAGGCCGTGCGACAGGCATTGGTCGAGCCTGGCAGACAACATACCAGGGTGCCGTTGGCCAGGCCGGCCAAAGCCCGCGACTGAATGGTGGACGAGCCGATGTCGGCCACGGAAATCTGCCTGAACAACTCACCGAAGCCATCAACCTGCTTGTCCAGCAAGCAGCTCACAGCCTCTGGCGTACTATCGCGCCCGGTAAAGCCGGTACCACCGGTAATCAGCACCACCTGCACCTCGTCCTCTGCAATCCAGGCAGCCACCTGGGCACGGATACGGTAAAGATCATCCTTGAGCAGGACACGCGCCGCCAGTCGATGGCCGGCGCCACTCAGGCGTTCGACCAGAAGCCGCCCGGAAGTGTCGGTCTCCATCGAGCGGGTATCACTGACAGTCAGCACGGCAATGTTCAGCGGCACGAAAACCGCATCGGCCTTGTGGTTCATGACGGGTATCCAATCAGGTAAGAATGGGCCAAGTTATATCACACAGCCCGCTTCCGGAGACCGATCACATGAACATCCCCTCCTGCTCGGTACTACTGCTTTGCGGCGGTCGTGGCCAGCGCATGGGCGGCGCCGACAAAGGACTGCTGACCTGGCACGGCCGGCCTCTGGTGGCCTGGCTGCACGACGTGGTGCGACCGCTGAGCGATGACCTGATCATTTCCTGCAACCGCAATGCCGAGCACTACCGGCCCTATGCCGACCGCCTGGTAGAAGACCAGGATCGCACTTTCCAGGGGCCACTGGCCGGCATTCGCGCCGGACTGGCTGCGGCCCGCCACGAGCAAATGCTGGTACTGCCCTGCGATGCGCCACGAATTGATCACTCCCTGATCGACGCTCTGCTTGCCCACTCCGGCAACCGACCGGTAGTGATTCGCCAAAATGGCTTCTGGGAGCCGCTATTCTGCCTGCTGCCCACTGCACTGGGTCAGTCACTTGAACAGGCCTGGCAGACAGGCGAGCGCAGCCCGCAACGCTGGCTGGCCGGACTTGAACCAGTTGCCGTGGACTGCCCTCCTGACGATCCACGCCTGGCCAACCTCAACAGCCCCGATCTGCTAGCCCTAGAACCTCTCTGAGAAATATCGCCAGACCGGCAAAGGAACTCACAAAGCTGTTTCACGTCAGAGCCAGGGTAACGCAGAACTTGCGCTTCATTAATTCAGGAGACAGAGCATGAACCAACGGATTATTCCCGCCCTGCTGTTTACTCTCGGCCTGGCCACCCTGGCCGGCTGTTCCACCCCGTCGGTCATCACGCTCACTGACGGCCGCCAGATCCAGACCGTGGACACGCCGAAGTTCGACGAAGAGGCCGGCTTCTATGAGTTCGAACAACTCGACGGCAAACGCGCCACAATCAACAAGGATCAGGTTCAAAGCGTCAAGGAGCTTTAAACGCCTTCAGCGAGCATGCCGGACACAAGCCGAATGAGCGCTGTGGTGAATTTTTTTTGCCTAACCCCTTGTGCAGTAAAAGTTTTTCAGTAGAATGGTCTGCATTCGGAGTGTAGCGCAGCTTGGTAGCGCGTCTCGTTCGGGACGAGAAGGTCGCAGGTTCGAATCCTGTCTCTCCGACCAACTACCTGTTCCAGCTGGAACAACGAAAAACCCGGCCATAACGCCGGGTTTTTCGTTTCCGGCCATCTCATCCAATACCCTTCTCCCGGTTCAGGCTTATTACGCCCCCAACGGGACTGCCTGAAAAGAACAAGCCCCGCCAGAGCGGGGCTTGTTTGCAGTAGTGCAGTTCAAGCGCTCAGGGCCAGATCCATTAGTTCGCGACTGGCTACGGCATACATGGCATAGTCGTTGCCGATAGCAGAGCGAAGCTCGGCCAGCATGGTCTTCCAGCGGCCCACCAGACGTTGGTGCTGCTCCAACCAAAGCGCCACACGAGCCTTCACCTCCTGTGGTTCATCGGCCATCTGCAACACCGAAACAGTGATCGCTCGTTGCTGCCAGTCCAGGTCGTCGCGGAAGGCTTCGCGAGCCAGCGCCTGCCAGTTGCTCTCTACACTAAGGCTGGCAATCTGCTGCAGGTACCAACCCAGATCCAGCGCATCGCCAACAGCGAAGTAGACACCAGCCACCTCACCGGCATCCCGCCCGGTGACATCCGCCGCCTCGATGATCGGCAACAGCGTGTAGAGATGCCCGGTACCGGCCACCACACGGGCCAGGGCGTCCGGTACACCAGCCTCGACGAGGCCCTGATAACGCTCAAGCCACTGTTCACGCGCCGGCCCTTCAAGCAACTCATCGAGACGACCGATGAGAGCCTCGATACGCGGAGCAAAATGCGCCACGTCATGCGCGGCGTCCAACTCGTTGCGATGATTGCGCAGGAACCAGCGCGTGGCACGACGCCCCAGTTGCATCAACTCATCCATCAGTTGCAGTTGCAGGTCGGCCGGCACCTGATAATCCAGTGCCTCGATCTGCTCCCACCAGTACGGCAGACGGAACAGGTCACGCACGATCACATAGGCACCAGCGACATTAGCCGCACTCACGCCGGTAGTTTCCTTGAGGCGCTGCACAAAGGTGATACCCATGTGGTTAACCAGGTCGTTGGCGATCTGCGTGCTGATAATTTCGCGCTTGAGGCGGTGGCGACGCATAACCTCACCGAAGCGCTCTGTCAGCACATCCGGGAAGGCCGTTTCCATCTCGCGTGCCAGGTAGTCGTCGTCCGGCACGCGGGACTTGAGCAGCGACTCCTTGAGATCGATCTTGCTGTAGGAAATCAGCACCGCCAGCTCTGGCCGGGTCAGACCGCGACCATTGGCACTCCGCTCGTTGAGCGCCTCATCGGAAGGCAGGAACTCCAGAGCCCGATCCAGCTTGCCGGCACTCTCCAGAGCATTCATCAGACGCTTGTACTCGCCGATGTTTTCGCACGCATATCGCTCGGCCAGAGACAGGGCCTGGGTCTGCTTGTAGTTGTTGCGTAGCACCAGCGTGGCGACTGCGTCGGTCATCTCGGCCAGCAACTTGTTGCGCTGTTTCTCTGTCATGTCGCCGGCGGCAACGCTTTCCCCCAGCAGGATCTTGATGTTCACCTCATGGTCCGAGCAGTCGACACCACCGGCATTGTCAATGAAGTCGGTATTGCTCGCCCCGCCATTGAGGCAATACTCGACCCGGCCCAGTTGAGTCATGCCCAGATTACCGCCCTCACCCACTACCTTGGCACGCAGCTCGCAGCCATCGACCCGCAGTCCATCGTTAGCCTTGTCACCAACGTCAGCGTGGCTCTCCCGACTGGATTTCACGTAGGTGCCGATACCGCCGTTCCAGATCAGATCCACCGGTGCCTTGAGCAAGGCATTGAGCAGTTCGTTGGGAGCCAGTCTATCTGCGCAGATGTCGAAACGCGCCTTCATCTGCGGAGTGATGGCAATACTTTTGGCACTGCGCAGGAATACACCACCACCCTCAGAGATCAGCGAAGCATCATAGTCAGCCCAGCTTGAGCGCGGCAGCTCGAACAGCCGCTTGCGCTCGACATAGCTTCTGGCCGGATCCGGATTAGGATCGATGAAAATGTGCAGATGGTTGAAGGCTGCCACCAGTTGCAGACTCTGCGACTGCAGCAGGCCGTTGCCGAACACATCGCCGGCCATGTCACCAATGCCGATGACCGTGACATTGTCCTGCTGCACATCTATCCCGCGCTCGCGGAAATGACGCTGCACGCTAACCCAGCCCCCCCTGGCGGTGATCCCCATCCCCTTGTGGTCGTAACCGGCCGAGCCGCCGGAGGCAAAGGCATCCCCCAGCCAGAAGCCATACTCGGCGGCAATACCATTGGCGATATCAGAGAAGGTAGCGGTGCCCTTGTCCGCAGCCACAACCAGATAGGGGTCGTCACCGTCGTGGCGTACCACACCGGCTGGCGGAACCACCTGGCCATCGCGCAGGTTGTCGGTGATGTCCAGCAGGCCGGAAATGAAGATGCGGTAGCAGGCGATACCCTCAGCCATCACCTCGTCACGACTGCCACCAAGCGGCAACCAGCGCGGTACGAAGCCGCCCTTGGCGCCCATGGGCACGATCACGGCGTTCTTCACCTGCTGCGCCTTGACCAGGCCAAGCACCTCGGTACGGAAGTCCTCTTCGCGATCGGACCAGCGCAGACCGCCACGGGCCACGTCACCAAAGCGCAGATGAACGCCCTCGACCCGTGGACTGTAGACAAATATTTCAAACTTAGGCACTGGTCGAGGAATTTCCGGAATCAGTCGCGGGCTGAGTTTGAAGCTGAAATAACTGCGGGCTTGCCCCTTGTCATCCAGCTGGTAGAAGTTGGTTCGTAAAGTTGCCTTGATCAGGTCGAGGTAGCGCCGCAGGATACGGTCCTCGTTGAGCACCGCGACGTTGTCCAGCTCGGCCAGAATGGCCTGTTCGAGTTTCTGCTGTTTGTCTTCCAGATCCTCTGCGGTGAGCTTGCGCGCCAGGTAGAAACGAATCCGGAACAGACGCACCAGCTCCTTGGCAATTTCCGGGTGGTTGATCAGAGTGGCAGCGATATAGCTGAGGTCAAAACCCAGGCGGATTTGCTTGAGGTAATGGGCATAGGCACGCAACAGTGCCACCTCACGCCAGGGCATCGCGGCCGTCAGTACCAGACGGTTGAAGGCATCGTTCTCGGCATCGCCGCTGACGATATGAATGAAGGCATCCTGCAGCGTGTCATTGAGTTGCTGGATGTCGACAGCCAGACCTTCGGCATAGGTGAAGGCGAAGTCGTGGATCCAGAACTCACGGCCGTCGGCGCGATGCAACCGGTAGGGAAACTCGCCGAGCACACGCAGACCAAGGTTTTCCAGGATCGGCAGCACGTCTGACAATGGCAATGGCGTGTCCGCATGGTAGAGCTTGCAATGCAGCTGCCGCCCACCCTGGGCCAGCGGCTGATAAAAACTCATCACCAGCGGTCGCTCGGCACCCAGGCTGAGCAGATGCTGCATGTCCACCACCGCCGAGTGCGGCGCAAAGCGCTCGCGGTAACCGGCCGGGAAACCGTCCGGGAACTCGCTCAGCACGCGGGTGCCCTGGGCCTCGCCGAGGCTTTCCACCATTAGAGTGAAATAGTCGTCCTTCCATGAGCGACAGGCCTGGATGACTTCCTTCTCCAGCAACAGCGGATCTATCTGCACCCTGTTCTTCGCATCAACACGGAGGATGAACTGCACCCGGGCCAGTACCGACTCGGAGAAGAAGGTCCAGAATTCGCAATCGGTTGCCTGCAGGCGATCCATCAACACCTGCTGTATCTTCAGTCGTGTCTCGGTGGAGTAAACGTCGCGCGGCACGTAAACCAGGCAGTAACAGAAGCGGCCGTAAGGATCACGGCGCAGGAACATGCGGATCTTGTTGCGCTCCTGAATCTGCACGATGGCCATGGCAGTGGCGAACAGGTCGTCTACCGAGGTCTGGAACAGATCGTCACGGGGCAACACCTCGAGCACCTGAGCCAGTTCCTTGCCCAGATGCGCACTGCTGTCAAAGCCGGCGCGTTGCTTGATCTCATCCACCTTGCAACGGATATAGGGAATGTTCCAGACGCTCTCGGCGTACACCGAGGAGGTGTACAACCCCATGAAACGGCATTCGCGCAGCAGGTTGCCCTGAGCGTCAAGCTGGCGGATGGATACGAAATCGGGATAAGCCGGCCGGTGCACCCGGCTGGGTACCGCAGCCTTGGCAAACGACAACAGCTGCGGCTCAAGCAGATAGGCCACGGCTTCCGGCTCGATGTGCAGCTCCTCGGCACTGAGCCCGGTGCGCAGGCGCCGCGACAACCCGAGCAGGGAGCTCTCGTCGTAGAGCATGCTGCCACCATCGGCATTTTCGGCCACGATGAACTCTTCGTAGCCGAGGAAGGTGAAGTGGTTGTCCAGCAACCAGCTCAGGAAAGCCTTGATTTCCTCGATCTCGGCCCTATCCGCCTGGACACCGGCCTGATCGAGCCAGCCCAGCAGATCACGGGCCTTGTCCTTCATTGGCAGGAAGTCAGCCACGACCAGCCGTACATCGCTGAAGACATCCTCAATGGCCCGCTCCAGCGCGCGCAGATCACTGCTGCTGCCACAGCGGTCGATCTCCAGGAACATCAGCGCTTCCTGCAGGATACCCTCGCCCTGACTACCCTTGGGCAGGATTTCCAGCAGCCCGCCACTGGCGTCGCGACGCACGCTGAATACGCTGTTCTGCAGGGTGTGGATACTGAAGCCTCGGCGATTGAGCTCCATGCGCACCGAGTCGACCAGAAACGGTATGTCGCCGTGGAGTATCTCTACCGCCGTGTGGGTCGACTGCCAGCCATGCTTCTCGTAGTCCGGGTTGAACGCGCGCACTTGCGGCTGTGACTGATCAAAACGTCCCAGCAGTCGCCAGGCGGACAAGGTGCAGCCGATCAGGTCGGACATGCGTCGCTGAATCAGCTCCTCGAGCGCGACAATGCCGAAGAACTGTTCCGCGAACAACGCTACCTGCGGCAGCGCCTGATCACTGACATGCTGAGCCAGGGCCGCTTGCAGTTGATGCTGGAAGTCAGCTTTGCTGGCCGCTGTAAAGAAAGCCATGGTAATGCTCCTTTGGCTATTGGTTCGACAGGAGGGCAATCACGCCCTGATCACACCGTCGTCCCATTGTTTCAACCTTAGTCCACGGAGCGCCGGTGGCTCCGGCAACCGGAACTGAACCGCAACAAGGAATGGCGACCGATCAGTCACGTCTGGAAATTCAGCTTAACGAGGGTGCCCGGGCAGCCGCTTGCGATGCTGCGACATTTTCGTTCAAGGGCGTACCCTGCCCGCTCCTGCACAAGAACAAAATCGGGTCATTAATCAGGCTTGAGTGATCCAGCAGCCTGGCCTGCAACACAGAGGCTAGCTCCAGCTACCGGCACAGACTGATATCCAGTTCATCTCCAGCCACCGGATACATGGCGAGCGGGACGGCAAATGCATTAAAGTCGGCCCTCAGCACAGCAGGCGGCGCACAGCGCCCGCCCATTGCCACCATAAGAGCCCGACGATGGAACACCGTGACGCCCTGGTTGCCCTGCGACAATTTCTTTCCAGCCAGATCCTTGGCCAGGATCGACTGATCGACCGCCTGCTGATAGCGCTGCTGGCCGACGGCCACCTGCTGGTCGAAGGCGCTCCCGGACTGGCCAAAACCAAAGCGATCAAGGAGCTGGCCGAAGGCATCGAAGGCGAGTTTCACCGCATCCAGTTCACCCCGGATCTGCTTCCGGCCGACATCACCGGCACCGAGATCTACCGTCCGGAAACCGGCAGCTTCGTGTTCCAGCAGGGACCGATCTTCCACAACCTGGTACTGGCCGACGAAATCAACCGCGCCCCGGCCAAGGTGCAGTCGGCGCTGCTCGAGGCAATGGCCGAGCGTCAGGTCAGCGTCGGCCGCTCGACCTATGACCTGTCGCCGCTGTTTCTGGTGATGGCGACGCAAAACCCCATCGAACAGGAGGGCACCTATCCGCTGCCAGAAGCTCAGCTCGACCGTTTTTTGATGCACGTGAAGATCGGTTTTCCCGACGCCAGCGTGGAACGCAAGATCCTCGCCCAGGCCCGTGGCGATGCGCTCAACGGCGAGGCCAAGCCAGAACGGCGAGTCAGCCAGCAGGCGATCTTCGCCGCCCGCAAGGAAATCCTTGGTCTGTACATGGCCGATGCTGTGGAGGAATACCTGGTTCAGCTGGTGATGGCCAGCCGCACTCCCGCCAAGTTCGATGCCGAGCTGGCCGAATGGATTGCCTATGGCACCAGCCCACGCGGCTCCATCGCCCTCGACCGCTGTGCACGGGCTCACGCCTGGCTGGCCGGTCGCGACTTCGTCAGCCCAGAAGACATTCAGGCGGTGCTGTTTGACGTCCTGCGCCACCGCATCATTCTCTCGTTCGAGGCCGAAGCCTCAGGCGTGGATCAGGATCGCGTGATCCAACGCATCCTCGACGTGGTCGCGGTGGCCTGAATGGATAGCCTCGCCATCAGCTCACCAGCCCGGCTGCGGGCCCTACACTGAGTCTCATGCCGATCCGCGACTCCGCCCTGCAGGTCAGCCTTGGCGAGCTGATCGAGATGCGCAATAAGGTACGTGAAATACCGCTGTTCTCCACTCCGGCGCGGCGCAGTCTGCTGATCGGATTGCACCATTCGCGTTTGCGTGGCCGAGGCGTGGATTTCGACCAGGTTCGCGTCTACCAGCCGGGCGACGACGTGCGCACTATCGACTGGCGGGTTACCGCACGCACCCAGGAACCCCATACCAAGCTGTTCCACGAAGAGCGCGAACGACCGATCTTCATCATCGCGGAACAGAGTCAGCGCCTGTTCTTTGGCTCCGAGCGCTGCTTCAAGTCGGTTCTGGCCGCCCGTGCAGCCGCGCTGGTGGGCTGGGCCGCGCTGGAGCACAACGACCGCATCGGCGGTCTGATATTCGGCGACAGCGAATATCACGAGGTCAAACCCCGACGCAGTCGACAGAGCCTGCTGCAGTTGCTCAGCCTGCTGGCCCGCGCCAATCAGGCGCTAGCCCCGGATGCGCCACCATGCCCGTCACGTGACACCTTCGGCTTGGCTTTGCGCCGGGCGCGCGAAGTGTTGCGTCCCGGCAGCCTGGCGGTAGTGCTGTGTGATGGACGAGCGCTCAGCGATAACACCGAGCAGCAACTGAGCCTACTGGCGCGCCATACGGATCTGCTGCTGCTGCCGCTGGTTGATCCACTTGACCAAGCGTTGCCGGCTGCCGGCCTGCTGCGCTTCACCCAGAACGGCAGCGAACTGGAACTCGATAGCCACGATGGCGAACTGCGCCAGCGCTACCGGACTCTGGCCGAAGAACGCAGCCAGCGCTGGCAGCGCCTGGCGCAGAAACTTGGCGTGCCGCTGCTGCCGCTGAATACCCGGTTCGAACTGGTAGCACAACTGCAGGAGCAACTCGGCGCCCCGAGGACAAGGAGCATGCCATGAACCCGCTAGACCAATTGCTGCCGCTTATCGATCCACAACCCATACCCTGGTGGCCGCCAGCTCCAGGCTGGTGGCTACTGGCGCTGATCTTGCCATTAATGGGCTGGGGCCTGTGGCGGCTGGCAAGGTACTGGCGCAACAGGCCACGCCGAGCACCCCGGGAACAGGCACTAGACTCTCTGCGCCTGGCTGCACTGGACGAGCTCGCACAATTGTCCAAGCCCTATGACGGTGCCGCCGCAGGCCCCTGGCTGCAGCAGCTCAATGGCCTTCTCAAGCGTCTGTGCCGCCAGCGCTACCCGGATGCTGGCAGCCATGTGCTGAGCAACCGCGCCTGGCTGGCATTTCTCGACAGCCGCTGCCCGGCCGCCGGCCTGACTCGCTGGATGGTGCTGGTAGAAGGGGCTTACCGTCCCCACTGCATTCTCAGCGACAAGGCTGTCGACGAGCTCGAGCAGGCGGTCGCCACCTGGATCCGCAAGCATGTTTGAGTTCGCCTGGCCATGGATTTTCCTGCTCGCGCCGTTGCCCTGGCTACTGCGCATACTGCTGCCGCCGGCGGATAGCGGAGATGCAGCACTACGCGTCAGCTTTCTCGACGAACTGCAACAGGTCAGCGGCCGCCGGGCCCGCGCGACACTACCGGACTGGCGCAGACAGGCTCCGCTGGTGCTGCTCTGGCTCCTGCTGCTGACAGCTGCCGCGCGCCCGCAATGGGTTGGCGAGCCACTGCCATTGCCAGCCAGCGGTCGCGACCTGCTGCTGGCTGTGGATGTCTCTGGCTCGATGGAGTACGCCGACATGCATTGGGATGACGAACCGCTCAGTCGTCTTGAACTGGTCAAGCGCCTGTTCGGCGACTTTATCGAGAACCGCCGTGGCGACCGTGTCGGCCTGATTCTTTTCGGCAGTCAGGCCTACCTGCAGGCTCCACTGACCTTTGACCGGCATACTGTGCGCACCTGGCTGGATGAGGCGCTAATCGGCATTGCCGGCAAAAACACCGCCATTGGCGATGCCATCGGCCTGGCCCTCAAGCGCCTACGCCAGCGCCCGGCGCAGAGCCGCGTACTGGTCCTTATAACTGACGGCGCCAACAACGGCGGGGAGATCGACCCGCTGCTCGCCGCGCAGCTGGCAGCCGACGAACAGGTACGCATCTACACCATCGGCATCGGTGCCGACCCTCAACAGATCGGTGTTTTCAGCGCCCTGGGGCTGGGGGTCGGCCTGGAACTGGATGAGCCGACGCTCCGCCAGATTGCAGAGATAACCGGCGGCGAATACTTCCGAGCACGCAGCCAGGACGAATTGCATCAGATTCAGCGCAGCCTGGATCGCCTTGAACCCGTGGCCCAACAGTACGCTCTGGCGCGTCCGGCCAAGACGCTATATGCCTGGCCACTGGCCCTTGCGATATTCGGCTCGCTAGTGCTGAGCGCCCATACCTTGTGGCCGACAATCGGCCCATCACTGTGGAGGCGCCCATGAACCTGCTCTGGCCGGAGTGGCTAAGGCCGTTGTGGTTGCTGCTACTGCCATTGCTTGCCTGGTTGCTGTGGCGCCTATGGCATCGCGAGCGGCAAAGCGGTCGCTGGCAGCAGTTGCTGCCTGCAGCTTTCCATCCTTTGCTGCTCAAGGGTGGCACAGGCCGTAGCAGCCGCCTGCCCTGGCTGCTACTGGGGCTGGCCTGGCTGCTGGCACTGTTGGCGCTTCTCGGCCCCAGTTGGCAGCAGCTTGAACAGAACAGCCAGAAACCGGCCGATCCACTGCTGGTGATGCTGGAACTGACGCCTCAGATGCTGGCTACCGACGCAGCCCCCAACCGCCTGGAACAGGCTCGTCGCAAGCTACTGGATCTGCTCGAGGCACGCCGCGACGCACAGACCGCCATCATCGTCTACGCCGGCAGCGCCCACAGCCTCGTGCCGCTGTCCGATGACCTGGCCACCAGCCGCAACCTGCTTGAAGCGCTGAAGCCATCATTAATGCCCGAGCCAGGTCGTCGTGCCGACCTGGCCGTGCAACGTGCCCTGCTGTTGCTGGAACAGGCACAACTGGGACGTGGCCGTCTGCTGCTGATCAGCAGCGCCCTCGACGAGCAGGAGCGCCTGGGCATCGACCAGGCGCTGAAGCGGCATCCGACGACACCTTTGCTGATACTTGGAGTCGGCAGTCGTGAAGGTGCTCCGGTCACCAAGGAAGATGGCAGCTTTCTCAAGGATGAACGGGGTGCCATTCTTATTCCGCGTCTGGACAGTCGCAGCCTGCGAGCAGCAGCGGAAGCTCACGGTGGTGACTACGCGCCCATCCGGCTGGACGACAGTGACCTGCGCCAGCTGGGACTGCTCGATGCGCCCCTGGCACTGCGCGATGCCCATGAACCCACCCGTCTCGACAGCCATATCGACCAGGGTTACTGGTTGCTGCTGCCACTTCTGCTACTTGCCGCCTGTGCCGGCCGGCGCGGCTGGCTGCTATGCCTGCCGCTGCTGATGCTGGCACCGCAAAGCAGCCAGGCCTTCAGCTTCGAAGATCTCTGGCTAAGACCAGATCAGCAGGGTATGCGCCTTCTGCAAAGCGGCCAGGCTGAAGAGGCGGCACAACGCTTTCAGAATCGGCAGTGGCAGGGCAAGGCGCTGTACGAAGCTGGCGACTATGCCGCCGCCGCACAATGCTTTGCTCACGGCGATCAGGCCTCCGATCATTACAACCGCGGTAACGCCCTGGCCCGCTCCGGCGAGCTGGAAGCAGCCTTAGATGCCTACGATCAGGCGCTGGAGCGCCAACCCGAACTGGAAGCAGCCCGGCATAACCGCGCCCTGGTCGAGCAGGCACTACGCCAACAACAGCAACAACAGGAGCAAGCCCCGGCGGCAACGGACAAGACCGGCAACCTGCCGGAAAGCGGAACAGCCGGATCTTCCGCAGACGCCGCCTCCAGCCAACAGCCCCAGGACACAGAACAGTCATCCGGGTCTGCCGGGAAGCAGCCGGCGGCTCCAGATCAGGCTGACAACAGCGATAAGGCCGAATCACTCCAGCCGGACAAGAACTCAGCGGACGAAACGCCGCAACAGAGTCTGGCGACGGAAACCGACCGGGGCTCGGCCGACGAGCACCGCCAGGCCCTGGAGCAGTGGCTACGGCAGATTCCGGACGACCCGGCCGAACTGTTGCGGCGCAAATTCTGGTATGAACAGCAACAGCGTCAGGAATCCCTGCAATGAAGCGTTTCGTCATGCTGCTTCTCTTACTGGCCGGCCAGGCACACGCCGATGCCTTCGTCGCCAGCGTCGACCGAACTCGCCTGAGCGAAGGCGAAACTCTGATCCTGACACTCGAATCGACGGATCCGACTCGCTTCGGCCGACCGGATCTGAGCCCACTGGAAGCCGACTTCGAAATACTCGGTAGCCGCCAGGTCAACCGCCTGAGCAGCATCGGCGATACCCCCAGGGCCAGCACTCGCTGGATCCTTACCCTGCAGCCACGACACAGTGGCGAGCTGGTAATTCCGCCAATCCACCTCGGCGATGCGCAAACCCTGCCCATCACCCTGGAAATCGAGCCCCGCGAACAGTCTGACGGAGTCGAGCAGTTGGCGCCGGTGTTCATCGACGCCAGCCTCGACCAGTCCAGTGTCTATGTGCAAGCCCAGACAGTGCTGACCCTGCGCATCTTCCACTCGGTATCCATGTACGACGACAGCAGCCTGACCTCGCTGCAGATGAAGGACGCACGGATCGAGCAACTGGGCGAACCTCGTACCTACGAGAAGGTCATCGGTGGGGTACGCCATGGCGTGATCGAACTGCAGTACGCCATCTACCCACAGCGCAGTGGCGAATTGGTGATCCCGGGACAGACCTTCAGCGCTACGCTGGTGGATCGCTCGGCCGCAGGCGACTTTCTGCCGTTCGGCCCACGGGCGGGCAAGGTTTCCCGGGTCAAATCACCGGACATCCCGTTGCAGGTTCGGCCCAAGCCCGCCGAATACCCGGCCGATGCTCCCTGGCTGCCTGCACGGGCACTGGGCCTGGCAGAAACCTGGAGCCCACAGCCAGAGCAGAGCCGGGTCGGAGAGTCGCTGACCCGACGACTGATCCTTAAGGTCGACGGACTCTCCAGTGCGCAGTTGCCTCCCCTTCCAGCCACCCAGGTGGATGATCTGCGACGCTACCCGGATCAGCCCCAATTGAGCGATCAGAAAAGCGAGAGCGGTCTGATCAGTACCCGCGAGGAAAGCGAAGCACTGGTGCCCAGTCGCAGCGGTCAGTTCGAACTGCCGCCACTGGAAGTGGTCTGGTGGAATACCCGAACGGACAGCCTGGAGCGCAGCACCCTGCCCGCTCGCACGTTGCAGGTTGCCGAGAATCCTCAACTGCAGAACGACGAACAACCCAATACGCCGATGGTGACCACCCAGGTGGTCGAGGGGCCGGCGTTGTGGCCCTGGCAGTTGGCCTGCGCCCTGCTGAGCCTGAGCACGTTGATCGGCTTCGGTCTGTGGTGGCACGCACGTCGCCAACCGGCGATCCAGCGCGCCGCGCAGACCGGCCCAAACCCGCGCACCCTGCTCGACGACCTCAAGCGCGCCTGCCTGGCCGGCGACGCCCAGGCCACCCGCCACGCCCTCGACGCCTGGGCGCGCCAGCAACCGGAAACCCTGGCCGACATGGCGGCGCGCTACGTGCCGTTGTCGGATGCACTTGACGGTCTCAACGGCGCCCTCTACAGCGAAAGCGGCCAGTTCTGGCAAGGCGAAGAGCTGTGGAAAGCCATTCGCAGCCTGCCCGCCAGCCAGGAGCCGAGCGCGGCGCCGCAGGAAAGCAGCGCATTACCGCCGCTATATCCGCGCTAGGTGATACCCGCCCTACAGAGCGATGCGAGCGATGTGCTCGCAAGATACGCGGCCCGAGGCGTTCAACGAGTAGGGTGGGCTTCAGCCCACCGACAGCGTATGACCTTGGTGGGCTGAAGCCCACCCTACGCACTGAAGCGGAGCGCCGCCCGGCTCACCCTACTTACAGCCTCCACGCTGACGGCGATCATCCGTAGGGGGCGCCGCGCGCACCGGCTCCCGACTCCGGCACATCGGATCGCCCCTCACCACTGACAAGATTTCTCCAGGCGACCTGTGCATGTGCATCGCCTCCAGCGCAACAGTATCGGCGGTGCGCACGGCGCACCCTACGTGAACGTAGGCACACATCGGTAAGCGTACCGTGCACGCCCTTCCCTAGGGCTCATAACGAAAAAACCGCGGCCCAGGGGCCGCGGTTTTCGTTAAACACTGCCTGCCTTAGTGAGCCAGCAGCGAGCCACCCTTCTTGCCCACCAGCTTCTCGGGCTTGATCAGGAAGCGCGCCAGTGCCGGCAGCAGCAGCATGGCACCGAACATGTTGACGATGAACATGAAGGTCAGCATCAGCCCCATGTCGGCCTGGAACTTGATCGCCGAGAACATCCAGGTCGCTACGCCAATGGCCAGGCACAGACCGGTGAACAGCACCGCCTTACCGGTCGACTTGAGCGTCTGGTAGTAGGCTTCTTGCAGCGGCAGCCCAGCACGCAGGAAGCTCTCCAGGCGACTGTAGATATAGATGCCGTAATCCACACCGATACCCACGCCGAGTGCGATCACCGGCAGGGTTGCGACCTTCATGCCGATGCCGAGGAAAGCCATCAGCGCATTCCCGAGAATCGAGGTGAGGATCAGCGGCAGCACGATGCAGATCATCGCCGGGATCGAGCGGAAGGTGATCAGGCACATGATCGCCACCCACAGGTAGACCAGCGTCAGCATCAGCAGCTCGGAGGTGGAGATCACCTCGTTGGTCGCCGCCTCGATACCTGCGTTACCGGCAGCCAGAAGGAACTCCAGGCCATCGCGGTTGTGCTCGTCAGCGAACGCCTGCACCGCCGCAACGGTACGCTTGAGCGTCTCGGCCTTGTGATCCTCGAGGAACAGCAACACCGGCGCCAGCGAGCAATCGGCGTTGTACAGACCGTCAGCACGGGCGATGGAGTTGTTCAGCACGTCCTGGTTGCGGGACAGGGTTTCCCATTTCAGGTTGCCCTCGTTCATGCCTTTGATCAGCTGCTTGGACACCGTGACCATGGAGATGGCCGACTGCACGCCCTGGGTGTTCTCCATCTTCCACATCAGCTCGTCCATCGCCGACAGGGTTTCATAGGTCGAGCAGGCCTCGGCCTCGGTCTTGACCATGACCACCAGCACGTCGGAGCTGGTCGAGTAGTTCTGGATGATGAAGTCGTTGTCCAGGTTGTAGCGCGAATCCGGACGAAGCTCCGGCGCTCCCTGATCGAGGTCACCGATCTGCAGGTTGGCCTTCTGGTAGAAGAAGCAACTGACGCCGGCGAGCAGACCCAGCACGACCATGAACGGCGCCACGTTGGGATGGGCGACCTTGGCCAGCAGGCGCCACATCGGCTTCTCGGTGACTTCGTCACGCTTGCTGCGCTCGATGGCGCGCTTGCTGATGCCCAGATAGGAGATCGCTACCGGCAGCAGAATCAGGTTGGTGAAGACGATCACCGCGACACCGATGGAAGCACCGATGGCCAGCTCGTGGATTACGCCTATGTCGATGATCAGCAGCGCGATGAAACCCACGGCGTCAGCCAGAATGGCGATCATCCCCGGCAGGAACAGCTGGCGGAAGGTACGCCGCGCCGCCATCAATGAGTTCTCGGCGCCGCTGGACTGCAGTGCGATACCGTTGATCTTCTGCACGCCGTGGGACACGCCGATGGCGAAGATCAGGAACGGAACCAGCATCGAGTACGGGTCGAGACCGAAGCCGGCCAGGTGCATCAAGCCCAACTGCCAGACCACCGCGATCAGGGTGGTGACCAACACGCCGATAGTGCTACGGATACACCAGCTGAACCAGTACAGCAGGACGAAAGTGATCAGCAGCACGATGGCGAAGAAGCCCACCACCATGATCAGGCCATCGATCAGGTCACCCACCTTCTTGGCGAAACCGATGATGTGGATCTGTACGTTGGGATTTTCCAACTGGTACTTGTCGCGGATCTTCTCTTCCAGCTCGTCGGAGAACTTCTGGTAATCCAGCTTGATCAGCTTGCCCTGATCGTTGGGATCCGGATAGGACTCCAGCAATGGCACGTCGATGATGCTGGACTTGAAGTTGTTCGCCACCAGACGGCCGATCTGCCCGGACTTGAGCACGTTGCTGCGCAGCTCTTCGAGGCTCTGCGCGCTGCCGTCGTAGGTCTGCGGAATCACTTCGCCGCCGGCGAAACCTTCTTCGGTCACTTCGGTCCAGCGTACGCTCGGGCTCCACAGCGACTTCAGGTTGGAGCGGTCGACGCCATTGATGTAGAAGGCCTCGTCATGGATCTGCCGCAGCGTTTCCATGTACTCCTTGGCGAAGATGTCGCCGTCCTTGGCCTCTACCGAGATACGCACGGTGTTGCCTAGGTTGGCCAGGTCGTTACGGTGCTCCATCATCTTCTCGATGAACGGATGCGACAGCGGGATCATCTTCTCGAAGCTGGTCGAGGGACGAACCTGGGTGGCCTGATAGAGCAGGAAGATGGTGGTCAGCAAACAGAGCAGAATGACCGCCGGCCGATTGTTGAAGATCAGACGCTCGAGAAAGCTCGCCTTGTCCTGGTGATGATCGGTCATCGAAGACTACCCCTTATTATTGTGCGGTCGGCATGGCGCCAGTCGGCGTAGCCAGGCGAACACCACCCTGCCCAACCAGAACCAGTTGACCCTTGTCACCTGCAGCTACCGCTGCCAGGGACAGGCGATCCGGACGATTGAACAGGCTGAAGCTGCGCCCACCGTCATCACTCTTCAGTACCGTGCCACCGTGCCCGACCACCACGATGGAGCCGTCGGCCAGCAAAACCGCACCAGACAGACCGAATTCCAGCGGGCCGTTGCCGGGGTTCTCGAGTCGAATTTGCTGCCAGCTGTCACCGAAGTCGCTGGAACGGAACAGATGGCCGCGCAGACCATAAGCCAGCAGAACACCGCTCTGATCGGTTCCCATCACGCCGAACAGCGATCCCTCGTAGGGAGGCTCTGCGATCTTCTCCCAGCTCTCGCCCCAGTCGGCGGAACGGAACATGACGCCCATTTCGCCAACGATGAACAGGCCACTGTCCTTGACGGCGGCGATGCCGTTGAGGTGATAGGCATCTTCGTTATCGAGGCGATCGCTGACGTCGTCCCAGGTCTTGCCGCCGTCGAGGGTCTCCAGCAGCGCCCCGTATGCGCCGACGGCAAAGCCGTGATCGGCATCCTTGAACCAGATATCCAGCAGTGGGGCTTCACGTTCGAGATCGTCGAACTGCTTGACCCAGGTTTCGCCGCCATCGGTTGTGGCGAGGATCTGTGCATCATGTCCGACCGCCCAGCCATGTCGGGCGTCGACGAAGAACAACGAGGTCAGCATCTGGCGGCTGGGCACACGGGCCTGCAGCCAGCTTTGACCCTGATCCTCGGAGTAGAGAATGTGACCACGGTCACCCACGGTGACGAGGCGCTCGCCGGTGTCAACCACGTCGAGCAGCAGGCTGTGAACGGCCTTTACCGACTCGATGGCATAAACAGCCTCGGTCGAGGCATGCAGCGGCAAGGGTGCGGCAGCAATAACCAGAGCGGAAAGCACACTGCACAACGAGAGCGCTTTGGCCAGCGGCGAATGGACACGGAACGCCGGCATGCACGTCCGTCTGGACGCCTGACCGGAGCGGGTGCGCCGCATGACGGGCTCACTCATATACCTTCCCCCTTCTTGTTATAGGTGGCGCTGCCTAATGACAGGCTCCCCATCCTAGCGAGCTTCGGAAAGCCCTGACAATCGGTGCGACGTTATGTTTTGTTAAGGTCCGGACGCTTTATCACGGCACATTCGCCTGGCTGATGCGAAAAGGCCGCTACAGTCGTAGCGGCCTTTTGCCGGACTGCACCGGAATCAGCGCGTACCGCGGCGACGCAGGGCAGCAGGCTTGAAGTAGCCGTCGTCCGGAGTAGCCTGGGTGAAGTCGATGGTGTTGCTCTCTTCGTTATCCAGGTTCTGCACGTGGTAGCGACGAGCCTGCAGATCATGGAACACGTCCAGAGCGGACCAGGTGGTCGGCAGGTCGTAGTAGTTCTTCAGGTAGGCGATTGACACGCGCCACAGTTCGCCGCGGCCGTCGTACTGATCCACTATCGCAGCCTGCCAGCTGTCCTCGTCGAGGAACAGGGTGCGCTTGGAGTAAATGTGACGGGAACCCGGCTTCAGGGTGCCTTCGACGACCCACACACGGTGCAGTTCGTTGCGGGTCAGTGCCGGATTGAGGTGGCCGACCTGCAGCAGATCCTTGTACTTAACATCCGGACTGGTGACCTGGTAGTTGTTGTACGGAATGTAGATTTCCTTCTTGCCCACCAGCTTCCAGTCGTAGCGGTCCGGAGCACCGTTGAACATGTCAGTATCGTCGGCGGTACGCAGACCGTCGGCGGCAGCGATCGGAGTGTCGTAGGCCAGATTCGGTGCGCGGCGCACGCGGCGCTGACCGGCGTTGTAGCCCCAGGCCTGACGCGGTTCCTTGACCTGATCCAGGGTCTCATGAACCAGTGTTGCGCCACCGGCCAGACGAGCCGGGCTGGTAGTGAACGACAGGTAATAGAACATGATGTTGTTCAGATCGGCGAAGGAGCCGTTCTGCAGGTAGTACTTGAACAGCGCTTCCTGCTGCGAAGTCACCAATGAGTAGGAACCGTTGCGCTGCACAGCCACCTCGGAGGCGCGGCGCACAATGTAGGTACCGCGGTAACGCGCGATGTGGTTCCACAGTGCTTCGACACCGCTCTGCGGAATCGGGAACGGGATGCCGCCGTAGGCATCGACAAAACCGTTACCACCGTCGACCAGCTTGGCACTGGCGGCGTTCTTGATGGTGTTGTCATACACCCACTGCGGTGCGGAACCGGAACGACGGGTCTGGTAGACCGGCATCTGGTAGGTGTCCGGGTAGGCCTTGAACATGGCGATCTGGCCAGGAGTCAGGTTGGCCTCGTACTGACTCAGGTTGGCCGCAGTGATGGTGAACAGCGGCTTGTCATCCGGAAAGGGATTGACGTGGTGCTGGCCCGGACGGCTATAACCGGCCGGCACCTGGGTGATGCCGCCGGTCCAGGCCGGGATGGTACCGGCCGCGTTGCCGGACTTCTCGGCGCCGAAGGGAGTCAGGGTATCGCCGAGCTTGGCAGCTTCCTGGGGGGATACCGCAGCTACAGCGGAACCGGCGGAAAACGCCAGTGCAACGGCAGCGGCCATCAGCCTGTGCTTGATCAGCATGGGTAATTCTCCGTGAGAGGTCTGACCGGGCGCGACAGGCGCCCGGCGTATTTCTGGTTATGGGTACTGCGGCGTCCTGCAGGACCGTAGGCCAAAGCCGTGTGATGCGGAAACAGCCGGACACCCCACTGTTCCGCGCCGCATGGCCGACTGCAGCGCCCGTTTAGAAGGAGTACTTGACATTCAGGCCAATGTTGTCGCGGTCACGCGCACCGTTGTTCTGACCGGCGCCATAGAACTCGGTGTACTGGATCTCGGCTTCCAGGCTGTTCAGGTAGCTGGCACGCAGACCGACAGTGTAGGCCTTGCGACCTTCAATGAAGTTGCCGGTCTGGTGCGAGTTGCCCTCAAAGTCGTGCTTGAACACGGCGAACGGCGACAGGTTCACACCGGCATAGACATCGTTCCAGGTGCCAGACAACACCAGGGTGTAGCCGTAAGCATTCTTGTTGACCTGGTCGTCGCGGTCGTAGCCAGAGATGTAGGAACCATTGCCACGACCGGCAAAGTAGCGAGTACCGTTGCGCGACTCGTACTTCAGACTGTCACCGCGCAAGTGCTCGGAGGCCAGCTCGGCCACGCCGAACAGCGAGTCGAAGCCAAGGCTCGGGCCGAAGTTGTAGATGGTACCCAGCGAGGCGTTGAAGGCCTCGACACGGGTGTAGTTGTGGATCTGGTCACCCAGTTGCACCTGCTGGCCACCGATATTCACCTGACCACCAGAAGCGAGTTGCGGAGCCTGAGTCAGCAGGTCGCCAAGCAGATCGTTGGTAGCGGCGATACCGATCGGCAGGTTCGGGCGGTAAGCCAGCTCACCGAATACCGAAGCATTGCCAACGGTGGTGTTGAAACTGAAGCCATACATACGGATGTCTTCAGCGTATTCACGACGAGCAGTGACGTTGTTGGCCACGTCGATGGTCGCCAGACCACCAGCCGCGTTGGCCGCAGCACTGCCCAGCGCAGCCTGATACTGACCGAGAATCGCCAGTTCGGTGGCAGCCGAGCCCAGGGTCGTACCGTTGGCACCGGTATTGATGATGTTGTCCAGCATTGCCCCAGTGAAGCCCGGATTCACGTTCTGCTGCACACCAGCGACCACCCCCTGACGCACCACCGGATCGAGCTGGGCAGAAGCAGCGGCACCGATGGCTGCCAGGTCGAGGCCGGCATAGTTACCCAGATCGGCATAGATGGTGGGCTCTTTGCCGTGGTAATTGACGAAGTAGAAGCCGAACTCGGTGGAGTTCAGTTCCTCGGCAATGTAGCGGAAGGCCACACCGAACTGGCCGTCATTGCGGGCATTGATATCCGAGCCGATGCT
This sequence comes from Pseudomonas sp. NCCP-436, assembly GCF_019656335.1. Lineage (GTDB taxonomy): Bacteria > Pseudomonadota > Gammaproteobacteria > Pseudomonadales > Pseudomonadaceae > Aquipseudomonas. Next base: position 107,791 of record NZ_BPLZ01000005.1, read on the forward strand.
GGCCACCTTAATGTTGCCATTACCGTCGACGGTGCGACCGCCCTGCAAGCCACCGACGCCAAAAGCGCTCAGGCCCGAATACAGGCCAGCCAAAGGAATCAGGGCCGGCTGAGTCGAGTAAGCGGTGTTGCCACCGGCGGCGAACAGGTCAGTCTCGGAGAAATAGGTGCCAACCGGGTCGATTGCCGACTCTTTCCAGTTGAACTGGTAGAAGGCTTCCATGGACAGGTTGTCGGTCAGGCCGATGTTGAAGCTCAGAGCCTCAACCGGCACCAGCACTTCCTTCACTTCGGAGCCGGGCAGACGGAACTTGGCCGCATCCACCGGGTTGGTGGTATTGACACCGCCGCGATAGAACAGGCCCTCGCCCCAGTTGAATACCTGCTTGCCCAGACGACCGGAGACCGGCATGTTGCCGACGTCCCAGTTGCCGTAGACGTATGCGTCGAGGATCTGCGCATCACGCCCGGCCTTGTGGCGGGTATCACGGGTGAAGGTATTGTCGCGCGGCGCACTCTGGCTGGGCTGAACGCGTGAGTTGGCGTTGTAGTAGTCGTTGCGCTTATCCATGATCTGGGTGTCATAGAAAGCGGTACCGCGGACGAACAGGCCGTAGTTCTGATAGGAGACTTCCAGGTCCGAGGTGATCTTGAACACTTCGGAAACCAGACCGGTATCGAAGTTGCGATTACCGTCGTTGGTGTTGATGTCGTCGTTGGTCTTGTCCTGGCCCTGCACACGCCACAGTTGGCCATAGGAAAGCGTGGTATCGATGGAGCCGGTGACTTCGTTATCGGCAAAACTGAATTCCACCGCCTGTGCATGAGCGGTTACCAGCAGCGGCAGGACACCTGCAAGGGCGAAGCCGGCCTTGGCCGGTGCATAGCGCAGAACAGGCTTGCGGGACTTAATTACCATCGAGACGTACTCCGTGGACAGATCATTCTCTTGCGCGGCCCATTGGCGGTACCGCAATACGCCGTACTGACGACGGCTTTTTTATTGGCTGAAGCTGCCTGATCCAACGACAGCTGCAGCTTCGCGGGATCAAATCCAGCCGGACTTTGCAACCATGATGCCAATTCAGGCCGTCGGATCAGCATGAAAAGAGGCCAAACAGCGTTTCTTTTCGTGACTGGTCGTTCACTGACCAACAAGGAAGGATTTGAGAGAGAGGATGGCGCGGATTGTCCTACGATCTGACGCGATATACTCCTTGTATAGGGCATTCCAGAGCGGTACGGAGCACCTCTGGATATTTTTTGAAAAGTCTGCCTTCCTGATTTTTGTGTGCAAAATCAACGAAAGACGAATACACCCTCACTCTGGTAACAAAAAAGTGTTACCAGTCAAAGACTGGTAACACTTCCCATAGGCTCACTGCCTGTCGCTGCCCTAGGCTATCGGCAGCGTCGTCAGATTCAGGCCAGGCTCTTGCTGACCACTTCGTAAACGTCGCTGGACAGTTCCCCCGAGGTGAGGATGCGCTCGAGTTCGGCCTTCATCAGCGTCTGGCGGGCACTGTCGTACTTGCGCCAACGTGTCAGCGGAGCCAGCAAACGCGAGGCAATCTGCGGATTGAGTGCGTTGAGGGCAATCACCTGGTCGGCGAGGAAGCGGTAGCCCGCTCCGTCGGCGCGGTGAAAGTTGATCAGGTTCTGGTTGGCGAAGGCCCCGATCAGCGCACGCACCTTGTTCGGATTCTTCAGGGTGAAGGCCTCGTGCTGCATCAGTGCATGCACCCGCTCCAGACCGCCAGGCAGCGGGCAGCCGGCCTGCACGCTGAACCACTGGTCCATGACCAGCGCGTCGTCCCTGAAGTAGTCGGCGAACATGGCCAGAGCCTTGTCGCGCTCCTGCTGGAACGGCGAGTTGACCAGCACGGCCAGCGCGGCCAGGCGCTCGGTCATGTTGTCGGCATTCTCGAACTGCTCGACGCAGGCTGCCAGCACCTCCGGCTTCTCGCTGAGCATCAGGTAGGACAGCGCGATGTTCTGCAGGCTGCGGCGGGCAAAATGCGCCGCCTCGGCGACGTACGGGGTGGCCCTGGAGACTTCGCGGTTGGCCTGATAGCGCGCCCACAACGGGGCGAACAGCGTCATGGCCAGCTCCTTGCGGGCGAACTCGCGAGCCGCGTGGATGGCCTCGACATCAGCCACCTCGCTGATCTCGGTCAGATAGGCCTCGCCCGGCAGCGAGAGCATTTCCGCGACCATGGCCTGATCCAGTGTCTCGTCTTCCAGCAGCGTACGCAGCGCGCTGACCAGGCGTTGATCCAGCACCAGAGCCTCGCCGCGCTGATGCTGGCCGATCAGTTCCTGCAGTACCTGCACGGACAGCTGCTGGCCGGCTTCCCAGCGGTTGAAGCCATCGTTGTCATGCTGCATGAGGAACATCAGCTGGTCGCGGTCGTAAGGGAAACCCAGCTTGACCGGCGCGCTGAAACCGCGCAGCAGCGACGGCAGCGGCTTTTCGGCAATACCCTCGAAAGTGAAGGTCTGCTCGGCCTCGGTCACCGACAGCACGCGACTGCTGCCCTGCGCTGCAGCCTCACCCTGCAGGCGCAGCGGCAGTTCATTACCCTGCGCATCGAGCAGGCCGAGCGCCACGGGAATCACGAACGGCAACTTCTCGCTCTGCCCTGGGGTGGCCGGGCAGCTCTGGCGGAAGGTCAGGCTATAGGTCTGCGCAGCGGCATCATGGGCCTCAACGACCTCCAGACGCGGCGTGCCGGCCTGGGTGTACCAGCGCTTGAACTGGGTCAGGTCGATGCCGCTGGCATCCTCCATGGCCTTGACGAAATCGTCGCAGGTCACGGCCTGGCCATCGTGGCGCTCGAAGTACAGATCCGAGCCCTTGCGGAACAGCTCCGGACCGAGCAGGGTGTGGATCATGCGCAGCACTTCGGCACCCTTCTCGTAGATGGTCAGGGTGTAAAAGTTGGAGATCTCCATGTACGCGTCCGGACGCACCGGGTGGGCCATGGGGCCGGCGTCCTCGGCGAACTGATGGGTGCGCAGGTAGGCCACGTCCTCGATGCGCTTGACCACCCGCGAATGGGTGTCGGCGGAGAACTCGCTGTCACGGAACACGGTGAAGCCTTCCTTGAGCGACAGCTGGAACCAGTCGCGGCAGGTCACGCGGTTGCCCGACCAGTTGTGGAAATACTCGTGGGCCACCACCGCCTCGACGCGCTGATGAGCGGCGTCGGTGGCGGTTTCGGCCTTGGCCAGCACGCAGCTGGAGTTGAAGATGTTGAGCCCCTTGTTCTCCATGGCGCCCATGTTGAAGTCGTTGACCGCGACAATCATGAAGATGTCCAGGTCGTACTCGCGGCCGTAGACCTCCTCGTCCCACTTCATCGAGCGCTTGAGGCTGTCCATGGCGTGCTGCACCTTGTCGATGTTCTCCGGCTCGACATAGATGCGCAGCGCCACTTCACGTTTGCTCATGGTGGTGAAGCTGTCTTCCACGCACCAGAGATCACCAGCGACCAGGGCGAACAGGTAGGCCGGTTTCTTGAACGGGTCTTCCCAGGTGGCCCAATGGCGACCGCCCTCCTCGCTGCCGCTGGCGATCGGATTGCCGTTGGACAGCAGCACCGGATAGCGATGCTGCTCGGCGCTGAGCGTGGTAGTGAATTTGCTCATCACGTCCGGGCGGTCGAGGTAGAAGGTGATCTTGCGAAAGCCCTCGGCCTCGCACTGGGTGCAGAACATCTTGCCGGACTTGTACAGCCCCTCCAGCGCGGTGTTGCTCTCCGGATGGATGCGCACGCTGCTGTCGATGACAAAGCGCTCGGCGCTCGGCTGCAGGGTCAGGTGGCTGTCGGTCAGGGTGTAGTCGCCCTCGCCCAGCACGCGGTCGTCGAGCTTGAGCTCCAGCAGCTCCAGCTGCTGGCCATCGAGCACCAGCGGCGGCAGGCCGACGCCGGCTTCCGGGTTGCGCCGCATGACCAGCTGCGCATGCACCAGGCTGTGATCCTCGAACAGCTCGAAGGTCAGATGGGTCTCGTCGATCAGGTAGTCCGGAACCCGGTACTCGCTGAGGTAGATCATCTTCGGTTGTTCGGTGCGCATGGCGATAGCTCTCTCGTCTGGGGCGCGACAGGAGCGCCCGGTGCATTCGGTCGGTTCAGCCGGCGATCTGGTGGACGGCCAGCTGGTAGGCGGTGTACTTGCGGATATTGATCACGCCGGTATCGAACATCAGGTACTGGCCCTTGATACCGAGCAGAGTACCTTCGGCCAGCGGTTGTTTGTCCAGATTGAAGCTGGTGATCTTGGCTGGATAGGCCTCGATGGGATAGCGAATTTCCAGTACTTCGGCAGCGGACAGCGGCTGGATGGCTTGCAGGCCGAAGCGCTGCTGCAGCGTGGTAATGCCCCCGGCGCAGGCATCCAGGACCTGCTCGCGAATGGCAACCAGGTCGACCGGCGCGGCATCGCCCTTGAGCAGTGCGCGCCAGTTGGTCTTGTCCGCCACCTGGCTACGCAGCAGATCCTCGACGAAACCGGACTGCTGCCGGGTAGCCACACGCATGATCGGTAGCGCCTGACTGGCGCCCTGGTCGATCCAGCGCGTCGGTACCTGACTGGCACGGGTGATGCCGACCTTCACCCCACTGGAGTTGGCCAGGTAGACGATATGGTCGGTCATGCAGAACTGCTCGCCCCAGCTCGGCTCGCGGCAAGTACCCTGGTCGAAGTGGCACCTCTCCGGACTCATGATGCAGACATCGCACTGCGCCAGTTTCTGCATGCAGGGGTAGCAGTAACCCTGGCTGAAGCTGGTCTTGGTCTTGCGCCCACAATGGATGCAGTGAATGGCGCCCAGGTATTCCAAGCGCAAAGTCTTGCCCACCAGCGGGTTGACCGGCAGCTCTTCCTCGCCCAAGCGAAATGCGTACTGCACAGGGGCTTCCAGGCGCGCCTTCATCTTGCTTAGCGAGCCACGTCCAAGCTCGATCATCAGTGCAAGGTATCCGAGGACTTGAACAACAGGTTAGGCACCGGCTCGGACTTGCTGCTGCACTCCTGCGGGCCCATGTAGCCGGTACGCTCTTCCTCCGGCAGGTTCTGCGTCTCCCAGGCGATCATCGCCTGCAGGGTCAGTTCCTTCTGCTCCTGAGTCAGCTTGCGGCCATCGGGCCACTTGCCGATTTCCACGGCCAGCTTCAGGCGTTCGTAGATTTCCGGCGTGATGTTGTCAATGGCTTCGAGAAAGGCAGACATGGCGTTCTCCAGTTAAACCGTGGGGCGGGTTAGCCGCCAAAAAATCAGCGTCGGGCCAGCATACCGCCAAGCAGGCCGGTCAGGCAGCCCGCCAGCAGGCCACCGACATGCGCGGCGTTGGCGATGGCGCCAAACTGCAGCAGCTCGAAAATGCCGGTCATGCAGATTGCCAGCCAGGCCAGCATCATCACCAGAACTCCGGGCGGCAGGCGATAGGCCGCGTTCGGCGCCAGGCGCTGATAGATCCAGCAATGCCCCAGCAGGCCGTAGAGCACTCCGGAAAGGCCACCAAAAAGCGAAGGCCCGGCCCACCAGTACTGGGCAAAATTCGACGCCAGTGCAAACAGTAGTGTCAGCCCGAGCAGCCCAATGGCGCCTTGGCGAAACTCGATGCGGCGCCCTAGTTCCCAATACCACAGGCTGTTCATTGCCAGATGCAGCCAGCCAAAGTGGATCAGCATCGGCGTGATCAGACGCCACCACTGACCACTATCGAAGGTGGCCTCCAGATAGGTCAGATAGATGCGTTCACCATCAACGCGAAAATCGACGAAGCTCAACCAGCGAATGGTGGAAAAATTCTCTCCAGCCAGGGTCACGGCAAAGACGATAAAGGTGCTCAGCAGCACCAGGGCCGTCAGCGGGCTACGCCGCAACTGACTCAGAAACCCTTCACGAACCGCTTCTTGCTGCGGCTCTGCTCCTGCATCACCCTGCGGCTGGCGTGCGTATAGTTCGCGCACCTGAACCGCCAGGGACTCATCCGGTACCCAGAGCACCTGTTTGCCACCCTCCTCCGTAACCCGGTGCGGCACCTGCAGGCGCCGCAGCAGAGAAACGAAGCCACTCAGATCAGCATCCAGCGGCAGACGCAGTACTTCAACGGCACTCATCTCGGTACCTCCTGCGCATCCACTTCAACCCAGACGAACTTGTCCGCATCCAGCCGACGCTCCCGATCCAGCCGATAGGCCACCAGCTTACCGCCCACCACCGCGCTGTAATCCAAACAGGCCAGGTTGGGACGAATCGGTGCCGGACGACCCTGCCGCCAGTAGTGGCCGACGAACAGTAACGGCTCTTGGGCGCCGTAGCGTAGCAACTCGTCCTTCTGCAACTCGGTCAGTGGCGTCTGTGCCGCCAGCTCCGGTAGAGCATCGGGCTGGAAGACGATGTCGCCATAGGTCTTGGGATTTTCCTCCCAGAACTTGGTCCGGAAGTAAGATCGGGTAAATCCGTCATCACCGGTCAACGTCAGACCGTGCGGCAAGCGCATGTCGGTTCCGCGCAACAGGCGGTCAATGGCCATATTGGCGAAACTGCCGGGAGTAGCGGCGGCTTTGAGAAAACCCTCGTCAATGCAGCCGTTGGTGAACTGCGCCTGCAGCGGCTTAATAAAATCGGCATCCCAGCAGGCATGTACGGCTCGGAAATGACCTGCATCGAGAAACAACGGCATCCGGTAGAACCAGCGCAAAAACTCGCTCCACTCCTGCGGATAGGCCTCAAACTGGGCCAGAGTCTCGCGGATCAAACGCTGGTGTCGTGGAGTATGCTCGCGTACGTAACGACGACCACTTCCGGGCGGAGCCGGGGTGCTCCAGCCCAACGCGTAGAACTCGTGGTTGCCCATGACGCACAAGGCCTGGCCGACCTCGACCATCGCATGCACCTGGTGCAGGGTTTCACGGATGCCCGGCCCACGATCAAGCAAGTCGCCAAGAAAAATCGCCATGCGCGAGGGGTGCCGCCAGATGCCTCCCTGGCGCCTGTAGCCCAGAAGCTCCAGCAGACGCTCCAGGGTTCGCACACAACCGTGAACATCACCGATCAGGTCATAGCCGCGATAAGGGTCGAGGGTCATTCAGCCCTGTCCTCCCAGGCGGCTTCCCCAACCCAGCTTGGTGCGGCAGATCTCATAATAGTTGTGGTCCAGCGGGTGGATGAGTCGCAGCTTCTGCGCCTTCTTCGCCACATGCAGGGTATCGCCCGGCGCACAGGTGAAGTGGTTCTGCCCGTCACAGGAGACCTGCGGATAGACCTGCAAATCCTGCGACACGACAATTTTCAGCTCGCTGTTGCCATCAACCACTATGGGCCGGCTGGACAGGGTGTGCGGGTACATCGGCACTACCACAATAGCATCGAGTTTAGGGTGCATGATTGGCCCGCCAGCCGACAATGCATAGGCGGTGGAGCCAGTCGGAGTGGCCACGATCAGGCCGTCGGCCTTCTGGCTGCAGACGAACTGGCCGTCGATGTACAGCTCGAACTCGATCATCCGTGTTGACTTGCCCGGGTGCAAAACCACGTCGTTGAGGGCATCACCCTGACCAATGGCCTCGCCATTGCGGCGCACCTCAGCCTCCAGGAGGAAACGGTTCTCAGTCAGGTACTGCCCTTCCAGCACCTGGGCCACCTTTACCTCCAGTTCGTCCGGGCGGATATCCGTGAGAAAGCCCAGACTGCCGCGGTTGATCCCCAGCACCGGCACCTTGTGCCGCGCCAGCGCGCGGGCTGCGCCCAGCATGCTGCCATCGCCGCCGACAACGATAACCAGATCGCACACCTCGCCCAGCAGCTTTCGCGAGGCTGTCTGCAGACCATGCCCTGGCAGAACCTCACCGATGGCATCCTCAAGAATTACGTGCAGATGGCGATCAAGAAGAAACCGCTTGAGCCTGCGTACCGTTTCCAGCACACGGGTGCTGCCAAGGCGTCCGATGATACCGATATTGCGAAATTGATCCATGGGACTCCCGACAGCCAGGTAAGAAACAGAGGTGAATTATCGGTCAAAGCCCGAGGTGCCGGCAAACCGGCTATTCTCAGGCAATGCCGATCCCCTGCCTGCTACCCGAGCTGCTGCAGATTCTTCACACCCCCGCGGTGCGCGATCTGACCTGGACACTGCTCTCTCCACCATTGCTGGACAAGACATGCGGCCCGCTGCGCCATCCGTTGCAAGCCAGCGACTGGGTACGGCATCCACAGCAACTGGCCGACTGGCTGCTGCTCCTGGACCGCCAGCCCGATGTTCTGCATGCCTGGCTGAGTGCGCGACCGTTGCGGCGGCTTGGCCTGTACTACGAACGGCTCTGGCAGTTCGCCCTGCAGGCGGCTCCCGGCATCCAGGTAATCGCGGCAAATCTGCCGATCCGTCAAGGCAGCCGGACACTGGGTGAACTGGATCTGCTATTGCGCGATGCCGAGGGCGAGCACCATCTGGAACTGGCGGTAAAGTTTTACCTGGGCACGAACAGTGACGACGAGCCCCGCACCGCCTGGCTTGGCCCGGCCAGCCATGACCGGCTCGACCTCAAGCTCCGTCATCTGGCCCGTCACCAGTTGCCACTGTCAGCGCGGCATGAAGCCCGGGAAATCCTCAATCCGCTGCAACTGAACCACCCCCGAGCCTCATTCTGGCTGGGCGGCTATCTGTTCTACCCCTGGCCGCACGGCTGCCAGCCACCACATGGCGCTACACCCGGTCACCTGCGTGGCAACTGGCTGCATCACAAGCAGTGGCAGGCTTTCAATACCCTGAGTGACGGCACCTGCTGGCAGCCGCTGCCACGTCTGGCCTGGCTGGCACCAGCACGCTTCGCCGTCAGTCAACTCTGGACTGCAGAGCAACTGCAACACTGGCTCGGCGACCTGACACCCAGCTGCCCGGGGCAATTGCTGGTACGCCTGAAAGAAGATCCCACAGGTAACTGGCAGGAGGTCGAGCGGTTCTTTCTGCTCAACGATCGCTGGCCCGCCTGAAACTAGCGACCGCGCTCAATCTGCGGCTGCTTCGTGTACGTCTCCCCTGACCTGGATTTAGCTGCCATCAGTACCCGTCCCCCCTGCAGCCCGCCGGTATGAACAAATATCAGGCGCGTCCCCGGAGCCAGCTCGCCCCGAGAGCACGCCTCGCGCAGTGCCAGCAACGCCTTGCCAGTGTATAGCGGATCCAGCGGCAGACCGGTGCTCTGCCCGGTTTCGAGGATGAACCTATGCAGCGCATCATCCACTCGCGCAAAACCCAAACGCGCAGCCTCCAGCAGACGGTAACGGCGCTGCATCTGCCCGGCCTCGTCAAGCAGCGCCTCCACCTGGCGGGCCACGCCATGATCGCCTGGTACCGCCATGGCGCCATACACCATGCGCCGCCCCTGCTCCCCAAGCACCAGCCCGGCCAGGGTCGTACCGGTGCCGGCCGCCAGCCACCAGCCGTCGAAACCCGCCCAGCCGACAGACGACAGCTGCGCATCGACCATCTGAATCAGCGCACTGCAGCCACGAGCACCGGCTAGGCCAAGGCCGCCCTCGCCCAGCGGGTAGAAATTCTCATAACGGGCCAGCCAGGGCTGCCAGAAATCCGCTTGATGGCGTGCGCGATAACCTCCATAACCCAGCCAGTGCAACTGCATGCCAAAAGCCTGCAGATCGCGAACGGTCGGTGTGTCCTGCGGCTCGCCACGCAATAGGCCAATGGTGGCGAACCCGAAACGACGACCGGCCGCAGCCAGCGCATGTAGATGATTGGAATGGGCACCACCCAGGCTGATCAGCCCCCGCGCACCACTGGCCTGCGCCGCCTGCAGATAGGGCGCAAGCTTGAACCACTTGTTGCCACTGATCAGCGGGTCGATCAGATCCAGACGCAGACAGGCCAGTTCAACGCCTGCCTGCACGAGCCAGTCCAGCTCGAGGGACTGCAGAGGTGCCAGCGGGCGCCAGTCGGCAATACGCGATTGCAAGGCTCAGTTGACGCTACGCAGGCGGCTACCGGCCTTATGCCGGGCGCAGCAGTTGGACTCGCCGAGTACGAAACGGCTAGGCGCATCGATTCGGTCGATGGGAATGCCGCAGCGCTCGCCCGTGGACAGCGTCGCATCGCAGGACGGCTGCTGATAATGCGCCAGCCAGTGACGATACTGCTGCTGGGAGACGAAACACTTGGCCGCTGCATAAGCCAGCGGATCCTCCTGATAACGGGCCACGTCCTGCAGCGGAATCGTCAGGTGACCGGCGCCTGGGTGATAAACCACGAACACCACTCCAAGACTGGCCAGCCGTTCCAGAGCCTGATCACCACGCTGACTGGCGATTTCGTCGCGCTCACGCTTGAGCTGTTCGATTTCCGCCTGCAACTGCCCATCCAGCTCGTTGCGGTAAGCCAGCTCCACGTCACGAATGGCTATCTGCTCCTGGTATTGCGCCACGGCTGCCCTTACCTTCGCCTGAATTTCGCTCTCGAGCTGGGCACGCAGGTTCTTGCCTTCGCTGCGTCCGTGCTGCTCCAGCTCGCGTATCTGCCGGGCCATTTCCTCACGGCTACGCTGGAAGCTCTCTGCCTGCGCGGTCAGTTGCGTCTTTAGGCCGGCGTTGAGTTCTTCCTGCTGATGTAGGGCCTGCTGCAGGGACTGAATCTGTGCCTGCAACTCGCGAAGTCGCTCCTCGCCGGCTTGCTTGAGCCGTGCCAGCTCCTCTTCGTGCTGCTTGGCCAGGCTGGCGATGTGCAGGCGCTGCTGCTGGATCATCTGGGCGGTCTTGGCAGGCTGTTCCTGCTGCGGATCAGTCTGAGACGTCGCCTCACACGCAGCATCAGGGGCATACCATTTGTCTTCGGGAGCCACCTGCAAGCGCTCGGGCACAACCACGGCCTGTATATTATCCTCCTCAACGAGCAGGCCCAGTTGGTTGAGCTTGACCGCATCACGCAACTGCACCAAGTCGCTCTGGCCCGGATCCCACAGGTGCATCTGATGCCAGGACACCGGGCACTGGCTGCGACAGGCCAGCCGGATCGGCCCGCTCCCCAGATCCGGCCCACGCCCGGCACGCTCGGCCAGGTGCTGCAAGGGAATGTTCCAGCCGCGATCCGGACGACCGTCCTCGTCGAAGTCGAGATAGAAGAACACCACGGCCCTGATCAGCAGCCGCGGATTGATGACCACGAAAGCCGCACGCAACTGCTCGTCAGCGAACTCCGGCATGTTGACCACGCCATCGAGCAACGCCTCGAACTCGGGAAACATCATCTGTTTGCAGATGCCGCGCTCACTGAAGAACATCACGGCCTCCGCCATCTGCGGCTTGTTCTGCATGCTCATCGAAAGCCCTCTGCACCCAAGGGGGAATATGTGCGTGCACTGTCACATGCCGGAATCTCGGGAACCGGGCATGGATGCCGACGTTGATCGGCCCGCCAAGTCTAGGGGAAAACTCACGAGCCGCAATGTGACTCGGTTGGCAGTGGTTCGGCGCGCTTCCTGCAAATCTTTAGAGGATTAGCCAAAACTGTGACGAAGACGCGAAAGCCACACTTGCGACAGGGCAGTCATCGGGCTGGCTCAAGAGCATGTCCCGGCTAACAGCCTGACACGTGCCTCTGCCGAGGGGCCGGCCAGCTGCACAGGAGCACTTGCCTCAGTGCTTGTCGGCTGCCAGAAACGGGGCAAGGCGCTGCGCCATCTCCCCCCCAGCACCTGCAGGCCACTGAGCGGCCGCACCATCACCTCGAACTCGACGATCCGCCCCTGCTCATCGAAACGGATCATGTCAATGCCCTTCAGCTCGCGGTCGCCAACCCGTGCAGAGAATTCCAGCACCACGTTCAGCCCGTCAGCGCTGGCCAGTTCACGGTGATAGGTGAAGTCCTCGAATACCTTGAGCACGGTATTGAGGATCAGATTGACCACTGACGCGCCCGGATAGGGCTTGTGCGCCATGGGCGAGCGAAATACCGCCTGCTCATGCAGCAGCTCCGACAGACAGCTCAGATCCCGGGCGGAGACAAACTGGTGCCAGCGTTGCAGCGTGGCGGCCGCAGCAGGTTGTAGTCGGGCCTCCAAGGACATCGGCTTCTCCTTGTGGTTATCGATCCGATGGCAAACGCCCCGCACAAGGCGGGGCGCCTCTGTCACAGCTCGGCAGCGAGGCGCGAGCCCTGATTGATGGCGCGTTTGGCATCCAGCTCGGCAGCCACATCGGCACCACCGACCAGATGCACACTCTGACCGGCCGCCACCAGGGCGTCGTGCAGCTCGCGCAGCGGCTCCTGCCCGGCACAGACGATCACGGTGTCCACCGACAGTACCTGCGGCTCGCCACCGGCAATGCGCACGTGCAAACCGGCATCATCGACCTTCAGGTACTCAACCGAGTTAAGCATCTGCACCTTCTTGTTCTTCAGTCCGGTTCGGTGAATCCAGCCGGTGGTCTTGCCCAGACCGTCGCCCACCTTGCTCTTTTTGCGCTGCAGCAGGTAAACCTCACGGGCCGGAGCATGCGGTTGCGGCTGTACACCGGCCACGCCGCCGCGCGCTTCAAGACCCAGATCGATGCCCCATTCCTTCCAGAAGGCATCACGATCCAGGCTGGTGGACTGACCATCATGGGTGATGTATTCGGAAACATCGAAGCCGATACCACCGGCACCGATCACCGCCACCTTGCGGCCGACCGGCTTGCGTTCGAGGATGGCATCCAGGTAGCTGATCACCTTGGCATGGTTGATACCTGGGATATCCGGGGTACGCGGCACGATGCCGGTAGCCAGGACGATTTCGTCGAAGCCGCCCTTGACCAGATCATCGGCTGAGACGCGGGTATTCAGACGCAACTCGACGCCGGTGGTCTCCAGCTTCCTGCGGAAGTAGCGCAGGGTTTCGTGGAACTCCTCCTTGCCCGGCACCCGCTTGGCTACGTTGAACTGACCGCCAATCTCGCCAGCCGCATCGAACAGGGTCACAGCGTGGCCACGCTCGGCGGCGACGGTGGCAGCGGCCAAACCAGCCGGGCCAGCGCCCACCACGGCAATCCTCTTAACCTGCTGGGTGGGGATATAGTTCAACTCGGTCTCATGACAGGCGCGAGGGTTGACCAGGCAACTGGTCAGCTTGCCGCCAAACGTGTGATCAAGGCAGGCCTGGTTGCAGCCGATACAGGTGTTGATCTCGTCGGCACGGCCCTCGGCGGCCTTGTTGACGAAGTCCGGGTCTGCGAGGAACGGACGGGCCATGGACACCATGTCGGCATCGCCATCGGCCAGCACCTGCTCGGCCACCTCCGGAGTATTGATGCGGTTGGTGGTGATCAGCGGGATCGACACCTCGCCACGCAGCCTGGCGGTGACTTTGGTGAAAGCTGCACGCGGTACCTTGGTGGCGATGGTCGGGATACGCGCCTCATGCCAGCCGATGCCGGTGTTGATTAGCGTGGCTCCGGCCTGCTCGATGGCTTTGGCCAGCATCACGATTTCGTCCCAGGTGCTGCCACCTTCGACCAGATCGAGCATCGAAAGTCGATAGATGATGATGAAGTTCGGCCCCACCGCCTCGCGCACGCGGCGGACAATCTCCACCGGCAGACGCATGCGGTTCTCATAGCTGCCGCCCCAGCGATCGGTGCGATGGTTGGTGTGAGCCACCAGGAACTGGTTGATGAAGTAGCCTTCCGATCCCATCACCTCAACGCCGTCGTAACCGGCCTGCTGAGCCAGTACGGCACAGTTGGCAAAGTCGGCAATCTGCTTCTCGATGCCCTCTTCATCCAACTCACGCGGCTTGAACGGGTTGATCGGTGCCTGGATGGCACTCGGCGCCACCGACTTCGGGCTGTAGGCGTAGCGTCCGGCATGCAGGATCTGCATGCAGATCTTGCCACCTGCCTCATGCACGGCGCGGGTGACAACCTTGTGCTTCTCGGCCTCCTCCGGAGTACTCAGCTTGGCTGCCCCGGAGTAGACGCCCCCCTCCTCGTTCGGACCGATGCCGCCGGTAACCATCAGCCCGACACCACCACGGGCACGTTCGGCGAAATAGGCCGCCATACGCTCGAACCCGCCCGGCCGCTCTTCCAGGCCGGTGTGCATTGACCCCATCAGGGTGCGGTTCTTCAGTGTGGTAAAGCCAAGATCGAGAGGAGCCAGCAAGTGGGGGTAACGAGCAGTCATGGAATTCTCCACATCGCGGTGCAGTTCACGGATTGCCGCGGTCTCATGGGCACGCGGTCGGTTTATGGAGCCGACAATAAAGAGCCCTCACCACAGCAGCAATGATCAAAACTGACAAGATAATGATCATAGCGCGCAAGATGGCTTGGAATTGCCGCCCTGCTGACCTACCATGAACCACAGATAAACCGAAATCACCGACATGCGCCTACTGACCACTCTGCTACTGCCCCTTGCCCTGCTGGCCGGTCTGGGCAGCTATGCCTACTGGTGCCAGCAGCGCCCCACCGGCCACTATTTGTCGGATCTGCGCAGCCAGCTCGCCCTTGAATTCGGCCAACCCGGCGGCCATGGCAATCTCCTGGGCATCCAGCCCGAGCTGTTCGTCGCCGATTACCAGAGCCTTGCCCGTCTGCGCCTGAAGCTGGCTGCCTATCTGGATCAGGCACGCGCGCAGGGGCTGCTCGGCGAACGCACCGTGGTCGTGCTACCTGCGCACATCGGCACCTGGCTGCTGGCCGTGGGGGAGAAGGAAGAACTTCGCCACGCCGGCGAACTGCGCCAGGCTTTGCACTGGCTGGCAGCGAGTAACCCGCTATCGTTCGCAAGCGCACTGTTTGCCGCCAAACCGGGCCAGCGTCTGGATGATGCTCTGCTGCGCACCAAGGCAGGATCAATGGCCCGCGACTATCAGCAGCTATTCGGCGGACTGGCCCGCGAGTACCGGATAACTCTGGTTGCCGGCTCCATTGTGCTGCCGGAGCCGCGAGTGGAGCAGGGGCGGCTCGAAGTCGGTCACGGGCCACTGTACAACGTCAGTCTGGTCTTCGATCAGGCCGGCAATCTGCTCGGCCAACCACAGCGCCAGCGCTTGCGCGCCGGCGATCTGAGCACAGCTCCGGCCGATAGCCTACAGGTGCTGGACACCCCAGCCGGCCGGCTGGCGGTGCTGCTCGGCAATGAAACAAGCCTGCCGAGCGCACTGACAGCGGCAGACGAGGAACCGATCGAGCTACTGGCCCTGCCCGGCTTTCTCGGCGAAGCAGCGGACGCAGCATCGCTCGGCCAGCACTTACAGAACCTGGGCATCCATGCCGGGCTGATAGTGCAGCCACGCGGCCGGCTCTGGGAGTTTGCCGGCCAGCCCCGGGCACAGGCCTTCATGGACGGACGGGTGATCGCCGGACCCGGCCGCCACGGCGCACAACTGGTCAACCTGTGGCTATGAAGCGCGCACGTGTTCGTCTGGGCGACCTGTCCGTCGGTTTCACCCAGGCTCTGGCCAACACCCTGCGTGCCCGGAACCTGAATCCTGATCCACTGCTCGAACAGTTTGGCTTAGATGCCCGGCGCCTGAGCGAACCACGCGCCCGGCTGTCGATTCCGCGCTTCATGCGTCTGGGTCATAGCGCCATAAGCCTGTGCAATGATCCGGCCCTGGGCCTGGAGATGGGCCGTCACAGCCGCCTGAGCCAGGTCGGCCTGGCTGGCATCTGTGCAGCCCAGGCACCCAATCTGCGCGAGGCGGCCCGGGTTATGACACGCTTCGAACCGCTTTACGCCGCCAACTACCGGGGCCGCTCCGGCTTCTGCGAGGATCCTCGCGGCGCCTGGCTCCAGTTCTACTCCATCAGCCCGTACAACGCCTACAACCGCTTTGTGGTGGACTCCGTGCTGGCAGGCTGGCAAGTCAACCTGGGCCAGGTGGCAGGCCAGGCAATAGTTCCGGAGAAAGTCGAGATAGAGTTCCCCTCGCCCGCCTATGGCGAGCGCTACGAGACGCAGTTCGGCTGCGTGGTGGAGTTCGGTGCCGCCACCAATCGGCTGCGCCTGAGTCAGGAAACCCTGGATCTGCAAAATCCGCAGCACTGCCCGGGAACCTGGCAGCACCTGCTTGAGCTGTGCGAGCGCGAGCTGGATCAGTTGACCCGTACCCGCAGCCTGCGCGAACGGGTGATCCAATTGATCGGACCACTATTGCATGGCCACGAACCGGACCTGGAAGAAGTCGCCCGCAGCCTGCAAATGCCCAGCTGGACACTGCGACGCCGACTGGCCGAGGAAGGCACGCAGTTCCGCACCATCCTCAATGACACCCGCCGTGACCTGGCTACTGCCTATATCCGCGATACCGAGCTGAGTTTCGGTGAGATCGCCTACCTGCTCGGCTTCGCCTCGGCCGAGGCTTTCCAGCGGGCGTTCCGCCGCTGGCTGGGACAGACGCCCGGAGACTACCGTCGTACCCAGCGCCGTACCGCACAATCACCTGTGCCCGGAAAGCAGCAACCAGGCAGTCTGAATACGGGTTGACATCGGGACTTCGCTCAGGTGATTCACGTTGGGCAGTGCTCCTGTTCATACCGGGCAGTCGCCACCCCGGCAGCAGCCGCAAGCTGGGCAAAGCCAATTTACGTCTGACTCTGCCAAGCCACCTTCCCTATCCCGCAGACAAAAAAATGCCCGCTGGATGAGCGGGCATAAGGACTCTAAAGGAGTCGGAGGGTGACAAGCATTCGTTGGGCAGGACATGCCTGCCGCCGTTTCAGCTACCCCGATAGGTGGAGTAGCTGTAGGGGGAAATCAGTAGCGGTACATGGTAGTGCTCCTGCCCGGCATCAATGCCGAAGCGCAATACCACCACATCAAGAAAGGCCGGCTCAGGCAGGCTGACACCACGCGCGCGGTAGTAGTCACCGGCATGGAAGTGCAGCTGGTAGACCCCTGTACGGTAGTCTTCTCCCTGCAGCACCGGTGCGTCGCAACGCCCGTCGTCATTGGTGATCACACTGTTGATCAGCTCCAGCTGCGCGTCGTCCACGCGGTACAGCTCGATCTTGATGCCCTGCCCCGGACAGCCGTGCGCGGCATCCAGTACATGTGTCGTCAAACGTCCCATGGCTCTCGGGGCATCCGCCAGCGGCACAAGGCCCGCGGACACCACTCCTCCTCTATGCTGTTGAAACCGGCTCGGTGTAGCACCCGCACTCAGACGGGATAGCACGCCAAATGAAATAAAACATTTTCACAGATAATTGTACACAATTATTTTTCACAAAGCCCGCGAAATCCAGGCAAAACGCCTTGCCATCACCCATATTCAACGACCCCAGCCTGCTTCTGGCGAAACCCGAAAAGCTGCTACCCAGAGCGATCTGAGAGTTTTTACGCAAAAGGTGATTTACAAGCGGCGATTCACTTTGTATACAATTAGCCATCCAGGTCACACTGTCACTTCTTTATCCGGTGCGTAGTGGCCGCAACATTCCATATAGGAAGACTGTAGTGAACGCTGATTACCCACGCGACCTGATCGGCTACGGCGCAAACCCACCCCATCCACACTGGCCGGGGGACGCTCGTATCGCCCTCTCCTTCGTGCTGAACTACGAGGAAGGTGGCGAGCGCAACATCCTGCATGGCGACAAGGAATCCGAGGCTTTTCTCTCCGAAATGGTGGCAGCCCAGCCGCTGCAGGGGCAGCGCAACCTCTGCATGGAGTCTCTCTACGAGTATGGCAGCCGTGCCGGGGTATGGCGCCTGCTCGAACTGTTCCGCCGTCACGACATTCCCTTGACCATCTTCGCCGTGGCCATGGCCGCCCAGCGTCACCCCGATGTGATCCGTCAAATGCTCGCCGCCGGCCATGAAATCTGCAGCCACGGCTACCGCTGGATCGACTATCAGTATGTCGACGAAGCCACCGAGCGTGAGCACATGTACGAGGCCATCCGCATCCTCACTGAACTCACTGGCGAGCGTCCACTAGGCTGGTATACCGGCCGTCTCGGCCCAAACACCCGACGCATCGTGCGCGAGGAAGGTGGTTTTCTCTACGACTCCGACACCTACGACGACGACCTGCCCTACTGGGATCCGGCCAGTACTCCGGAGAAGCCCCATCTGGTGATTCCCTACACCCTGGACACCAACGACATGCGCTTCACCCAGGTACAAGGCTTCAACAAGGGCGATGACTTCTTCGAGTACCTCAAGGACGCCTTCGACGTGCTCTACGCCGAAGGCGAGGCCGGCGCACCGAAAATGCTGTCGATCGGCATGCACTGCCGCCTGCTCGGTCGTCCGGCCCGCCTGGCTTCGCTGGCCCGTTTCCTGGATTACGTGAAGAGCCACGACAAGGTCTGGTGTGCACGCCGCATCGACATCGCCCGGCACTGGTACGCCACTCACCCCTTCCGTGTCACCGAATAAGAGAGAACTGCCATGAGCCGCTTCCAGAGCCTGACCCCGTCCCGACTGAGCCGCGAGGATTTCGTCGCCGCCTTCGCCGACATTTATGAACACTCGCCCTGGGTGGCGGAAAAAGCTTACGACCTGGGAGTCGATGCTTCCCTGGACGAGATCGAGACACTGCAGCAGCGCATGGCCGACATCCTGCTTTCGGCCAGCCGCGAAGAACAGCTGGCACTGATCAACGCTCACCCGGATCTGGCCGGCAAGGCCGCCATCCGAGGCGAGCTGACCGCCTCCAGCACGGCTGAGCAGTCCGGTGCTGGAATTCACGAATGCACGGCAGAGGAATTCGCCCGCTTCACTGAACTCAACGACGCCTACAAGGCCAAGTTCGGCTTCCCCTTCATCAAAGCCGTCAAGGGCAGCAACCGCCACCAGATTCTGGCGGCCTTCGAAGAGCGCATCCATAACTCGCCGGAACAGGAGTTCGCTACTGCTCTGGCGGAGATCAACAAGATCGCCATGTTTCGCCTGCAGCAGCTGTAACTGCGGCAGCCCGATAACCCAATAGAATAAGTAGAACAAGCCATGCGCAGCCTGACTATCGAGCCTCTGACCAAGGAGGCCTTCGCCCCGTTCGGTGACGTTATCGAAACCGAGGGTAGTGACTTCTTCATGATCAACAACGGTTCCACCCGCCGCTACCACAAGCTGGCTACGGTGGAGACCGCCCAGCCCGAGGATAAGGCCATCATCAGCATCTTCAGCGCCGAGGCGCTGGAAATGCCGCTGACCATCCGCATGCTGGAACGCCATCCGCTGGGCAGCCAGGCGTTCATTCCGCTGCTCGGCAACCCCTTTCTGATCGTGGTCGCGCCACTTGGCGATGTACCTGTATCAGGGTCCGTCCGTGCCTTCCTCAGCAATGGCAGGCAGGGCGTCAATTACCATCGCGGCGTCTGGCACCACCCGGTGCTGACGATCGAAAAGCGGGATGACTTCCTGGTGGTTGATCGCAGTGGCTCCGGCAACAACTGCGATGAGCATTTCTTCAATGAGGACGAGCTCCTTCTCCTCAATCCCCACCAATAAGAGAAGCCCGGGGCTGGCGTGCCTCCCCCGGGAAAGAGGTACAGATCGTGGAAGCACACTTCACCGAATGGCTAAACCTGGGCATCCGCTGGATCCACATGATCACCGGTATTGCCTGGATCGGCGCATCCTTCTATTTCGTCTGGCTGGAAAACAACCTCAACCGCAGCAATCCGCGCGAGGGCCTGTCGGGAGACCTCTGGGCCATCCACGGCGGCGGTATCTACCACCTGGAGAAGTACAAACTGGCGCCGCCGAAGATGCCGGAGAACCTGCACTGGTTCAAATGGGAGGCCTACTTCACCTGGATGTCGGGCGTGGCCCTTCTGCTAGTGGTGTACTACCTCAACCCCAGCCTCTACCTGATCAAGCCGGGTGTTGATCTGGCTCCAGCGGCCGGCATTCTGATCGGTATCGGCTCGATGGTTGCCGCCTATGTGATCTATCACTTCCTCTGCGACTCGCCACTGGGCAAGCGTCCGGCCCTGCTCGGCGTCGTACTCTTCGTGCTGATCATCGCTGCCGCCTATGGCTTCAGCCTGATCTTCAGTGGACGTGCTGCCTACATCCACGTCGGCGCGGTGATCGGCACCATCATGGTCGGCAACGTGTTCTTCACCATCATGCCGGCGCAACGCGCACTGGTTAAGGCCATCGAGGAAAACCGCGAACCGGATCCGGTACTGCCAGCCAAGGGCCTGCTGCGCTCGCGCCACAACAACTACTTCACCCTGCCGGTGCTGTTCATCATGATCAGCAACCACTTCCCGAGCACCTATGGCAGCCAGTACAACTGGCTGATCCTGGCGGGCATCGCAGCACTGGCGGTACTGGTACGTCACTACTTCAATACCCGCCACGACAGCAACCGCTTCGCCTGGACCCTGCCGGCTGCGGCCCTGGGCATGGTCTGCCTGGCCTACGTCACCTCGCCGGCTCATCGCGCCGCACCGACTGTTGTGCCCGCAGCCCAAACCGAGCAGCCGGCACCAGCACCGCTAGCCGACACCGCACCAGCCAAGGTCGAAGCAGCCCCTACCGAGAACACCGCAGCCGCTGCTCCGACAACTGCTGATGCCGGAAGCCAGGTCGACTTTGCCAAGGTGGTGAGCGTAATCCATGAGCGCTGCACCGTCTGTCACTCGGCTACACCTAGCAGCCCACTGTTCAGCACTGCACCATCCGGTCTGCTACTCGACACGCCTGAGCAGATGCAGGCTCAGGCCGCCAAGATCCACGCTCAAAGCGTGGCCACCCAGATCATGCCACTGGGCAACATCACCCAGATGACCCAGGACGAGCGTGACCTGATCGGCGCCTGGATTGCCAAGGGGGCCCAGATCAACTGATTGCCACACATGCCGTATCCACTTTTCGGTGCGGCATCTTTTTATACGGACGGGCGCAAAGACTCGTCGACAGCCGCCGGCAGTGCGAACTGACCGGCGGCTTTATTTTTGTACACAATTTTAAAATAAAGCGTTCCAAAAATTGTCCACAAGTTGTTATAGTCAACTCAACCTGACCGCCAGGACAACTTCTGGCCGATCAGTGCTAAGGTGCCGTAAACCTTGAGCAAGCCCATGACCGTATAAAAACAACCGGCAGGCTACGACATGACCATCGACCGCAACACCACGGCTGCGCCCGAGCTGATCTACCAGCTGGACAATACTCCTGCTTTCTTCTCCGCCCTATTTGCTGCGCTGCAGAACATGCTGGCCAGTTTCGTCGACATCATCACTCTCCCCCTGATTGTCGGCAGCGCTCTCGCCCTGTTCCTCATGCTCGGCGCAGTGCTGCAACTGATGCCCGAGCCAGTACTGGATGGTGCATCTCCGGTCATCTACGGCATCGTTGCGCTGGCCGGGGGCAGAATCCTCAGCGAAGCCAGTCTGCCTCGGCGTCACAAACACATCGTTTCCATTTCTCTGGGACTGGGCCTGAGTGCAGCAGCAATGCCCGAGGCTCTGACGCAAATACCGGAAATGCTGCGCAATATCCCCGGCGTCCCCATTGCCATCGGAGCTTTCTGTGCCATTGCGCTGAACATCTTCCTACCGGAGGAGCCACTGGCCGAGGACGACTACGAGCCCGAAGCCCAACTTCATACAGTGCTGCAAAACCGCACGACGGACGATGAGGCAGACAGTCTCGACTTCCTCGTACGCGACCTGCATGAGGCCATCCGCCCAAGCTGACCACGATATCAGCCCGAATTCTCCCGGCGGCCTGCTGCCGGATATAGACGCCTGCACCTCAACAACAAGGAGAACCCATGAAAATCAAGCATCTACCCCACTGCCTGGCACTCGCCTGCGGCCTCGGTGCCGCCCAATACAGCCTTGCCGGAGATCTGCTCTACTGGCAGGACAACAGCCTGACCTACCTCTACGGCGAGAATTTCCAGCGCATGAACTTCAATGGTGAAGAACAGCGCACCCAGACCACCTTCACCTTCGAGCATGCCAGTGGCTGGGCCTGGGGTGACATTTTCTATTTCATCGATTACATCCGTGCCGACAACGTACAGACCCGCGGCAGCTTCGACAAAGGCACCTTCCGCCAGCACGACAAGGACTCCTTCTACTACATGGAGTTCTCCCCGCGAGTGAGCCTGAGCTGGCTGACCGGGCAAAATCTGTCGGCGGGCCCGATCAAGGACGTGTTCGCGGCCTTCACCTACGAAAAGGGCAATGGCGGTCCCGGCACGGAAAACTACCTGTACGGTATCGGTCTGGACTGGAACGTGCCCGGCTTCACCTACTTCAAGAGCAACCTGTACCGGGTGAAGATCAACAATCACACGTTCTTCGCCGACAGCAACAGCAACGGCCATGCGACGCAACTGACCGTCACGGCGGCCTACCCGTTCAGTGTTGGTGACCAAGACTTCCTGGTGGACGGCTTCATCGACTGGCGCTCGCCCTCAGGCAACGCCGGTACCCAAACCTCAGTCGGCTCCTCAATCCAGATCAAGTGGGACGCCGGCAAGGCGCTGTTCGGCAAGGAGCGTCAACTCTATGTCGGTACCGAGCTGAACATGTGGCATAACAAGTACGGCGTGAAGCCGGTGGACGGTTCCACCGACGGCTTCGACCAGACCGCCGTCCAGGCCTTGGTCAAGTACCACTTCTGACCCAGCCTGACCGAACTTGGCCGGCGTCGGGTAGGGACGACGGTCAGGTACCAGGGGGGATGGGCCTTGTTGCCCTCCCCCCTTTTTTCTCGCCCGCACCAGTTATTTCCTGACTCCCTCATAAAAGCGGATCTTGAGACGGACAGCGTGTCCGATACATCTCTCAGGCTTTCGTCGAGAGGACGAATGCCTACGCGTACCGGGCAGTCGTCATTTCCGCATACGTCCCTGCAGAAGCCGCGCGCTCACAGCAAAGCGGATTTCCGGCCGCTCCTGCAGCCTCCGAAGAACTTACGAAGTCAGCCGTGGATTCAGCGTGATTCAAGGTTCGCTTCCCGTGCTTCCGCACGGGCCTTCTGGCGCTCCAGGAAATCCACCTTCCACTGTTCCAGGCCCATGTACTCGCTGTCCAGATTGGACTCTACCCGGTGACGCTGCTTGAGTGCCAGCACCTCGGCCTCCTTCTCCTGCAGGAAATGGTCGAAACGGGAAATCACCTCTGGATGACGTCTACTGGACAGATGAAAGCTGCCACGAACATGCGGCAACGCCGGATCAAATACCAACGCCCCGGGACTGGCGCGGACGTTGTCAAGGTAATGAGTGGCCACCACCACATTGAAGTAAGCCCCATCGACATCCTTCTTCAGTGCCTGACGAATCATCTGTCGCAAGTCGTTACTGTAGTTCACCCTGATCTGTCCGCTGGCAATATGCTCCTCGTAGCCTCGTGGCGTCCATCCCTCCACCATGGCCAACTGACGCACGTCATCGAGCTTCATGCCCTGGCGTTTCGGCGCTACCAGCACACCATCGACATAGGCCACCACAGGAAGGCTGTAGTGCATGTTCAGACCGGCCTTCTCATCCACAGCCCAGTGCGGACTGTCCGGATACTTGAAATCGATCTTGCCCTCACGCAGCGCCTCGATCAGTTGCACCGGCGCCAGCGCCCGATACTGCAGAGTCACACCGCTGTCGGCAGCAAAGGCATCGAGCAGCTCACGAGCAAAGCCTCGGTACTGGCCGTCATCGTCGAAGTAGAAGTGGGGAGCATAGCGCGGAAGATTTTCGACCCCGACCACATAGCTTTCAGCCGAGGCACTGGAAGCGGCCAGCAGGATGGATGACAGATACAAGCGTACGGGCTTCTTCATCAGAGCCTCCTCTTATTGTTGTTGTGCAAACAGAAAGACGAATCAGCCGCCGGTCATGCTCATAAAGCGCACCACCTGCACTTGCTCGTCACGGGCAAAGTGATGTCGCTCGGGCTTGAGCCTAAGCGCCTCGACCAACGCCTGACGCAGCCGCTCGCCGTCACCCGGATGGGCCCGCAGCAGCCCCTTGAGATCCAGAGCGTCGTCGTGCCCAAGGCAGAGCACAAGCCGCCCTTCAGCGGTGACCCTGACGCGATTGCAGTCGCCACAGAAGTTGTGGCTGTGCGGCGAGATAAACCCCACCTGAGTCCGATAGCCAACTACCTGCCAGTAGCGCGACGGGCCACCGGTAACCCGGCTGCTGCGCACCAGCGCATAGCGCTGCTCGATCCGCTCGCGCACTTCATCACTGGAACAGAACGTCTGTTGGCGGGCATGAGTGACAATGCTGCCCAGTGGCATTTCCTCGATGAAACTGATATCCAGATCCCGCTCGATGGCGAACTCCAACAAATCGAGAATCTCGTCATCATTGCGTCCGCGCTGTATCACGGTATTGATCTTGATACGAGCAAAACCCGCTCTTCGTGCCGCCTCGATGCCGTCCAGTACCTGGGCGAGGCGGTCTCGCCGTGTCAACGCAGCAAAGCGTTCGGCACGCAGGGAATCGAGGCTGATGTTCAATCGCCGGACACCCGCCTCACGCAGCGACTGCGCCAGCGTCGCCAACTGCGAGCCATTGGTCGTAATGGCCAGATCCTCCAGCTCTTCACGGCCCCCCAGCCTTCGCAGCAACTGCAACAGGTTCTTGCGCACCAGCGGCTCGCCGCCGGTAACACGGATGCGCCGCACCCCCAGGCCGATAAATGCATCGGCAACGGCATAAAGTTCTTCAAGGGTGAGGATCTGCTGACGCGGAGCAAACTGCATGTCTTCGCTCATGCAGTAGGTACAGCGGAAATCACAGCGATCCGTGACCGACAGACGCAGGTAGGTGATACGACGACCGAAGGGGTCGACGAGCTGATTGGTATTCACGGCAGGTCTCCTGGAGCGTCACGCGCCGGGACTTTTTGTTAGATCGAACGTCTGCAGATAAAAGCAGAAAAGGATGTTTTTGTATACAAGTAAACTGACCTATAGGTCAGATTCATTCCAGACAGCCATCCCCCGCCAGCTTGAGCCGTCGGCGAGGCCGGTGCTACCATGCCTGCCCGCCATTCGGCGGCGAAAGAATCAAACAGGGCCTTATGACCAGCATTCGCGAGCGAAACAAAGAGCTCATCCTCCGCGCAGCCAGCGAAGAATTCGCCGACAAGGGCTTCGCCGCTACCAAGACCAGCGATATTGCGGCCAAGGCCGGCCTGCCCAAGCCCAACGTCTATTACTACTTCAAATCCAAGGAAAACCTCTACCGCGAGGTTCTGGAAAGCATCATCGAGCCGCTGTTGGCGGCCTCAGCTCCGTTCAATCAGCCGGGCCATCCGAGCGAGGTGCTGACAGCCTACATCCGCTCGAAGATCCGCATTTCTCGCGAGCTACCCCATGCCTCAAAGGTGTTCGCCAGCGAGATCATGCATGGCGCCCCACACCTATCGGCAGAACAGACCAAACAGCTCAATGCGCAGGCACGACACAACATCGGTTGCATTCAGAGCTGGATCGATCAGGGGCTGATGGCGCCAGTCGATCCGCATCACCTACTGTTCAGCATCTGGGCGGCCACTCAGACCTACGCCGACTTCGACTGGCAGATTTCCACCGTTACCGGAAAGGCCAGGCTCGACGACTCCGACTACGAAGCAGCAGCCCAGACCATCATTCGCCTGGTGCTCAAGGGTTGCGAAATCAGCCCGGCAGCAATGACTGTCAAAGAACCGTGTCACAGCCTCTGAGGCCACTGGCGGGCTCTGCGCCAGCCCGCCAGTCGTCCGCCCCTACTGCCCCGCGTCCGCCTTCAGCCCCAGCGACTCCAACGCGCTGATTGCACATCGCTCGTCAATATCCGAGGTATCGCCGGTAACGCCCACGGCACCTATTACCTCGCCACGATCGTCACGAATCAACACCCCACCCGGAGCAGGCACCAACCCACCCTGCGCCAAGTTGCTAACCGCCCCGATGAAGGCCGGGCGCTGCTGGGCATCAGCAGCAATCAGGCGAGAGCCTTTGCCCAGAGCCAGAGCGCCCCAGGCCTTGCCTATGGCGATCTGCGGTCGCAACAGACTGGCTCCGTCCTCGCGCTGCAGACTGATCAGGTGACCTCCCGCATCAAGCACCGCAACGGTCAGCGGTGCAGCATCAATCTCGCGTCCGACAGCCAGGGCCCGGCTGCCAATGGCATTGGCGGTTTGCAGGTTCAATTGGCTCATGGTGAATACTCCTGAAGTGGAAAAGGGATGACCCACTCCGGACGCAAAAGCCTCCGGAGCAATCCAAAGCTCTTTCTCACTATCCCACCAGAAACAAAAAACTCAATACCCTTATACAATATTATTTTTTATTGTATACATGTTTTCAGGCAGGCTTTCTTATCAACAGAAAAACCCCACTGGATAAGGCACTTTCAAAAGCCAATCACCTGCCGACAAGCTGCAACGGAAAAGATGTTGACCACGGAGTCATGGTCTGCATAGAATCGCTAAAAGAATTTTTGTATACAATCTGATAACAAAAGAGGCACAAGATATGGCCAGAATGAGAGCAATTGAGGCAGCCGTGCTGGTGATGCGTCGTGAAGGCGTTGACACCGCATTCGGCGTCCCCGGCGCCGCCATCAATCCCCTGTATGCCGCGCTGCAGAAAATCGGCGGCATCGATCACGTCCTGGCCCGTCACGTCGAAGGCGCTTCGCACATGGCTGAGGGCTATACCCGAACCAATGCCGGCAACATCGGCGTGTGCATCGGCACCTCGGGCCCGGCCGGAACCGACATGGTCACCGGCCTGTACTCGGCCAGCGCCGATTCCATCCCAATCCTCTGCATCACCGGGCAGGCGCCGCGTGCCCGCATGCACAAGGAAGATTTCCAGGCCGTCGACATCACCAGCATCGTCGGCCCTGTCACCAAGTGGGCGACCACCGTCATGGAGCCTGGCCAGGTACCTCGTGCTTTCCAGCGTGCCTTCTATGAAATGCGCAGCGGGCGCCCGGGCCCGGTGCTGATCGACCTGCCGTTCGACGTACAGATGGCTGAAATCGAATTCGATATCGACGCCTACGAGCCGCTACCGGTGGCCAAACCGACGACCAGTCGCATTCAGGCCGAGAAGGCCATTGCCATGCTCAACGAAGCCGAGCGCCCGCTGCTGGTAGCTGGTGG
Organism: Pseudomonas sp. NCCP-436; assembly: GCF_019656335.1. Taxonomy (GTDB): domain Bacteria; phylum Pseudomonadota; class Gammaproteobacteria; order Pseudomonadales; family Pseudomonadaceae; genus Aquipseudomonas. The sequence goes on from NZ_BPLZ01000005.1 coordinate 134,874, forward strand.
AGGCATCTTCAATGCCGATGCGGCCGACAAACTGGTGGAGTTTGCCGAACTGGTCGACGTACCGGTCATCCCAACCCTGATGGGCTGGGGTGCAATTCCTGATGATCATCGCCTGATGGCCGGCATGGTTGGCCTGCAGACCTCGCACCGCTATGGCAACGCCACCCTGCTGGCTTCAGACCTGGTATTCGGCATCGGCAACCGCTGGGCGAACCGCCACACTGGCTCGGTAGAGGTCTACACGGAAGGCCGCAAGTTCATCCACGTCGACATCGAACCGACGCAAATCGGCCGCGTTTTCAACCCGGATCTGGGCATCGTCTCCGATGCTGGCAGTGCCCTGGAGGCCTTCATCGAAGTGGCCCGGGAGTGGAAAGCTGCCGGCAAGCTGAAGGATCGCAGCACCTGGGTTGAATCCTGCCGTGAACGCAAACGCACCCTGCAACGCAAGACCCACTTCGACAACGTGCCGGCCAAGCCACAGCGCGTATACGAGGAAATGAACGAGGCTTTCGGCAAGGATACCTGCTACGTCAGCACCATCGGTCTGTCGCAGATCGCCGGCGCTCAGTTCCTGCACGTGTACAAGCCGCGCCATTGGATCAACTGCGGCCAGGCCGGCCCGCTGGGCTGGACCATTCCGGCAGCGCTCGGCGTGGTCAAGGCCGATCCGCAGCGCCAGGTAGTGGCTCTGTCCGGCGACTATGACTTCCAGTTCATGATCGAGGAGCTGGCCGTCGGTGCGCAGTTCAAGCTGCCCTACATTCACGTGCTGGTGAACAACTCCTATCTGGGTCTGATTCGCCAGGCCCAGCGCGGCTTCGACATCGACTACTGCGTGCAGCTGTCGTTCGAGAACATCAACGCGCCAGAACTGGGCGCCTATGGTGTCGACCATGTGTCGGTTATCGAGGGGCTGGGCTGCAAGGCAATCCGCGTGTTCGACCCGAGCGAACTGCAGAACGCCTTCGCCGAAGCCAAGCGGCTAATGGCCGAGCACCGCGTACCGGTGGTGGTCGAAGTCATCCTGGAGCGTGTCACCAACATCTCCATGGGCACCGAGATCAACGCAATCAACGAGTTCGAGGAGCTGGCCGAACGCGGCGCGGATGCCCCGACCGCCATCGCCCTGCTCGACTGATGCAACCGTAGGGTGGATATCGCGTAGCACATCCACCAATCCCCAGGTGGAAAACGCTGAGCGGTTTTCCACCCTACGCAACCGAGGAGTTCGTCATGCCCCGTTTTGCCGCCAACCTGTCCATGCTGTTCACCGAAGTGGACTTCCTGGATCGTTTCGCCGCCGCTGCCGAAGCCGGTTTCAGCGGTGTGGAATACCTCTTCCCGTACGATTTCCCAGCCGAGGAAATCAAGTCCCGTCTCGACGCCAACCAATTGGAACAGGTGCTGTTCAACCTGCCGGCCGGTAACTGGGCCAAGGGCGAGCGTGGCATCGCCTGCCACCCGGGTCGAGTCGAAGAATTCCGTGCTGGTGTCGACCAGGCAATCGCCTACGCCAAGGTGCTGGGCAACAAGCAGATCAACTGCCTGGCCGGCATCCGCCCGCAAGGCGTGGACTGCGCCACGGTCGAACAAACCTTCGTCGACAACCTGCGCTATGCGGCCGACAAGCTGGCCGCCGCCGGCATTCGTCTGGTAATGGAAGCGATCAACACCCGCGACATTCCCGGCTTCTACCTGAACAACACCCGTCAGGCGCTGGAGATCCGCGAAAAAGTCGGCAGCACCAACCTGTATCTGCAATACGACATCTATCACATGCAGATCATGGAAGGTGACCTGGCGCGCACCATCGAAGGCAACCTGGCAGCCATCAACCACGTGCAACTGGCCGATAACCCGGGCCGAAACGAACCCGGCACCGGCGAGATCAACTACCGTTTTCTCTTCGAGCACCTGGATCGCATCGGCTACCAGGGCTGGATCGGCTGTGAATACAAGCCGGCAACCACCACCGCTGCCGGCCTCGGCTGGATGAAAGCGCACAACGCAATCTGAGGAGATTCAACTCATGGCTAAAATCGGATTCATCGGCACCGGCATCATGGGCAAACCCATGGCTCAGAACCTGCAAAAGGCCGGTCACACCCTGTTTTTCTCCGAGCATTTCGAGAAGGCACCGGCCGAGCTGCTGGGCGACAACGGCATCGCCCTGGCCACCCCGAAGGAAGTAACTCAGGAAGCCGAGTTCATCATCATCATGGTTCCCGACACTCCGCAGGTCGAGGACGTGCTGTTCCGTGCCGACGGTGTAGCCGCTGGCGCCGCTGCCGGCAAGGTCGTGATCGACATGAGCTCGATCTCGCCGACTGCCACCAAAGCCTTCGCCGAGAAGATCAAGGCCACTGGTGCCGCCTACCTGGACGCGCCGGTCTCCGGTGGTGAAGTCGGCGCCAAGGCCGCCACTCTGTCGATCATGGTCGGTGGCTGCCCGAATGCCTTCGAACGCGCTCTGCCGCTGTTCCAGGCCATGGGCAAGAACATCACCCGCGTTGGCGGCAACGGTGACGGTCAAACCGCCAAGGTCGCCAACCAGATCATCGTCGCCCTGAACATCCAGGCGGTGGCCGAGGCTCTGCTGTTTGCCGCGAAGAACGGCGCCGACCCGGCCAAGGTTCGTGAAGCGCTGATGGGCGGCTTTGCCGGCTCGAAGATTCTCGAGGTGCACGGTGAACGCATGATCAAGGGCACTTTCGATCCGGGCTTCCGCATCAGCCTGCACCAGAAGGATCTCAACCTGGCACTGTCCGGCGCTCGCGAGCTGGGCCTGAACCTGCCCAACACCGCCAACGCACAACAGGTGTTCAGCACCTGCGCAGCACTTGGCGGCAGCAACTGGGATCACTCGGCCCTGATCAAGGGTCTGGAACACATGGCCAACTTCAACATCCGCAACGAGTAAGATGGCCATTCGCGACGCATCGGCAGTGCGTCGCGAACCCTGACATCCGGGCCTGCCCGGTACCCTTTCGACCTTCCTGGCAAGAGGAGTCACGGCCCGATTGCCAGGTTGGTCGATTCCACTCCACAGCTGCTGCACCGCGGCATCTGTGGACTGGAATCGATCCAGCGTCATCACCAGAACAAGAGAAGCCGCCATGACCCTCGATCCGCAAAGCCTGCTGCGCGACCTGTTCGCTACCGCCATCGCCGCCGCTCATCCCCGTCAGGTGCTGGCCGATCATCTGCCGGCCGAACGCAGTGGCCGGGTGATCGTTATTGGCGCCGGCAAGGCGGCTGCTGCCATGGCCGAGGTGATCGAGCAACAGTGGCAAGGCGAGGTCAATGGTCTGGTGGTGACTCGCTATGGCCATGGCGCCGACTGCCGACGAATCGAAGTGGTCGAAGCCGCTCACCCGGTTCCCGATGATGCTGGCGAGCGCGTGGCCCGTCGCGTGCTGGAACTGGTTTCGAACCTGTCCGAGGCCGACCGGGTGATCTTCCTGCTTTCCGGCGGCGGTTCCTCGCTGCTGGCGCTACCGGCCGAAGGGCTGACTCTGGCCGACAAGCAGGCAGTGAACAAGGCACTGTTGAAATCCGGTGCCACCATTGGCGAAATGAACTGCGTGCGCAAGCACCTCTCGGCGATCAAGGGCGGTCGTCTGGCCAAGGCCTGCTGGCCGGCTACCGTCTACACCTACGCGATCTCCGATGTTCCCGGTGACGAGGCCACAGTGATCGCCTCCGGTCCCACCGTGGCCGATCCGACCACTTCCGCCGATGCCCTGGCCATTCTCGCCCGCTATAGCATTGAGGTGCCTGCCAACGTGCGCGCCTGGCTTGAAGATCCACGTTCTGAGACGCTCAAACCCGGTGATCCTATGCTCTCCCGTAGCCACTTCCAGTTGATCGCCACCCCGCAGCAGTCCCTCGACGCGGCAGCCTCCCGAGCCCAGGAAGCGGATCTGCCGGTACTGATTCTTGGTGATCTGGAAGGTGAGGCCCGCGATGTAGCCAAGGTACATGCCGGTATCGCCCGCCAGATTCTGCTGCACGGGCAGCCAATCAAGCCGCCATGCGTAATCCTCTCCGGAGGTGAAACCACCGTGACGGTACGTGGCAATGGCCGCGGCGGACGCAATGCCGAGTTTCTCCTCAGCCTCACCGACAGCCTCAAGGGCCTGCCCGGTGTCTACGCCCTGGCCGGAGATACCGACGGAATCGACGGCTCCGAGGACAATGCCGGCGCACTCATGACTCCCGACAGCTACGCCCGCGCCGAAGCCCTTGGCCTGTCTGCCCGAGACGAACTGGACAACAACAACGGCTATGGCTATTTCGCCGCCCTCGACGCGTTGATCGTTACCGAACCGACCCGAACCAACGTCAACGACTTCCGCGCCATCCTGATCCTTGAGAGCCCTGTCCAATGAAAGCCGACAAGAAAGTAAAGATCCTTGCCACCCTCGGCCCGGCGATCCGCGATGCCGACCATATCCGCCAGCTGGTGGAAGCCGGGGTCAATCTGTTCCGCCTCAACTTCAGCCACGGCGAGCACGCCGACCACGCCCAACGCTACCAGTGGGTGCGCCAGGTGGAGCGCGAGCTGAATCAGCCGATCGGCATCCTCATGGATCTGCAGGGGCCGAAGCTGCGCGTCGGCCGCTTTGCCGAAGGCAAGGTGCAGCTGATCAACGGACAGACTCTGCGCCTGGATCTGGACAGTACGCCGGGCGACGCCAGCCGGGTCAACCTGCCCCACCCCGAGATCATCGAGGCACTACAGCCGGGCATGAGCCTGCTGCTCGATGACGGTCGTCTGCGTCTGAAAGTGACTGCCAAGCAGAACGATGCGGTGATCACCGAGGTGATCGCCGGCGGCGAGTTGTCCGATCGCAAGGGTGTCAACGTACCCGAAGCGGTGCTGCAGCTTTCCCCGCTGACCGAAAAGGATCGCCGCGACCTGGCCTTCGGCCTCGAACTGGGCGTGGACTGGGTGGCACTGTCGTTCGTCCAGCGCCCGGAAGACATCGCCGAAGCCCGCGAGCTGATCCGGGGCAAAGCCTTCCTCATGGCCAAGATCGAGAAACCTTCAGCGGTGACTCACCTGGAGGAAATTGCCCGCCTGTCCGACGCCATTATGGTGGCGCGTGGCGACCTGGGCGTTGAAGTGCCGGCCGAGAATGTACCGCGTATCCAGAAGGACATCGTGCGCATCTGCCGTCAGCTTGGCCGCCCAGTAGTGGTGGCTACGCAGATGCTTGAGTCCATGCGCTTCTCCCCGGCGCCGACCCGTGCCGAAGTCACCGACGTGGCCAATGCCGTGGCCGAAGGCGCTGACGCGGTAATGCTGTCGGCCGAGACGGCCTCTGGTGACTATCCGCTGGAAACCGTGCAGATGATGAGCAAGATCATCCGCCAGGTGGAAAACGGTCCGGATTACCAAAACCAGCTTGATGTAGGCCGACCACAAGCCGAAGCCACTGTCAGCGATGCCATCAGTTGCGCCATCCGCCGAATCAGTTCGATTCTGCCGGTGGCGGCGCTGATCAACTACAGCGAGTCTGGTTCCAGCAGTCTGCGCGCCTCGCGCGAGCGGCCGATGGCTCCGATCCTCAGCCTGACCCCGAATCTGAATAGCGCACGCCGCCTGACAGTGGCCTGGGGGATCTATTCAGTGGTCAAAGAACGCCTGGATAAAGTCGAAGAGGTCACCCGCACGGCTCTGGAAATTGCCCACGCGCAAGGTATGGCCAACTCCGGTGAGACTGTGGTAATCACCGCAGGCGAACCGTTCGGCCAGTCCGGCAGCACCAACAGTCTGCGGATCGAAACTCTGCCCTGAAGCCTGCTCCCTCGTTCCGGCCCGCGGGGAGCTAAGCTGCCCCGCATGCCGTCCGGGCCTTGCTACGAGGGTTACCCATCACCATGCACCTAATCTCCGCTTCCTTCTTGCGAAGCCTGCGCATCCTGCTCAGTGGTTTTGCTCAGGTTTTCCTGCAACAACATCCGGGCTGCGGCCTGCTGGTGCTACTCGCCCTCCTCATTGGCACGCCCGAACTGATACCTGGTGCTCTGCTTGGCGGACTGGCATCGCAGCTAACGGCACGTCTGCGCGGTTGCCCGGAAGCGGATCTGAACATCGGCCTGTATGGTTACAACGGTGTACTACTGGGCCTGCTGCTGAGTTTGAAGCTGCCAGCTACGCCGCTATTAGCGCTGCTTATCGTGCTGCTGGCCGGACTCTCCAGCCTGCTGCTGATGCCCTGGATGCAGCGGATGCGCCAACGAGGCTGGCCACCCGCCTTTACCCTCCCTTATGTCACCCTGAGCTGGCTGGCACTGGCGCTTTACGCACCTGCGACGCCAGCTATTGCACTTCCCGCTCCAGTAGATATGGATGCTCTGCAAGCATTGCTGGCGATCCTTCGGGGAGTGGCTCAGGTGGTATTTCTCGATTCTGCCGCTGCCGGCTTCTGCCTGCTGCTGGCCCTGCTGCTGGCGGACTGGCGCGCCGCGCTCTGGGCAGTGCTCGGCTCCAGCGTCGGCCTTGTCCTGGCGCTGCTGCTGGTCGGTTCAACGGCTGACACCCTCGCCGGGATATACGGCTACAACCCGGTGCTGGCAGCCATTGCTCTAGCCCAGGTACACCGTAGCCCGCTACTGCCAGTACTCGGCATACTGCTGGCCGTGCTGCTGCAGCCGATTTTTCCCGCCCTGGGCATGCTGCCATTGAGCATGCCATTCATCCTCGCCTGCTGGCTGGTCAGAGCCGGCACACAAAGCTGGCAAAGAGCGCTTCACAGTTGCGACAGGTAACTGGCAACTCCGCGGCTGGAATTCTTCCAGGCAGTTGAGTGAGAGTGTCAGCGACTGAGGTAGTGGCGATACAGTCCGGGCGGCACGCCGGTACTGTCGATGGACCGCCAGGGGCCACCTGGTCGCGGCGACCAGCTCCAGCCCCCGTCATAACGGTAAAAGACGCGCTCACGGTAGTAGAGATCGCTTACACCCTCCACTACGTAGACGCCCAATGCCGGATTCCAATGGCTCTTTACTGCAGGTGGTGGGGCATAACGCGGGTGCGTGCGTTGCACCGCGGGAGGCTCGGTCTGCGGCGCACCTGGCGGCTGCAGCACGCAACCGCCCAGGGCAAGACCCAAGGTGACGAGTAGCGCCAGGCACCTCATCGGGACTCCTGATCCGCGCTGTCGATCAACAACGTCTGAACTTCACCGGCGCTGGTGGAAACCGGACCAAGCTGGCCAATCCACTCACCCTTGATAGCGTTGCCTTCGCGGGAAACCCGGGCCACCAGTTGTACCTGCTCGAACAGTGACAGCTTGGGCTCCGGCATCATCGCGTCAACGTCGGAAAGGCTGACCTGAACCGGCAGGTCCGAAACCTTCAGACGCTTGACTGCCAGCGGCATCGGCGGGCCGCTGAGCGCACGGGCAAAGATGAATACGCTATCGTCCGGCAGCACCTGCGCCTGCACTTCAGGCGCCAGTGATACGCTGACCTCCAGCACCTGCCGAGCCGTACCCTCTGCTGCAACAGCCGCACCCGACTGCTCACCTTCACCAATCTGCTGACGGGCACGCTCAATGCCGCTGGCAATAGCCTGTCGCGACGGATCCTGCTCCGGCAAAACCGCCACCAGGCGTTCCCAGTAACTCACCGCATCGGCAAAGCGCTGGCTTTCATAGGCAGCGATGCCGAGCAGGCCAAGGCTGGTGACCTCCTGCGGATCGGCCTGCAGGGCTTCGTCAGTCAGCGCCTGCAACTGCTCGCTCCACTGCTTGTCGCCGGCGAAATAAAGCGCCTGAGCCCACTGGCCAAGCAACTCCGGCGCACGACCGGCAATATTGACCGCCTGCTCGAAGGCTTTGGCGGCATCGCCAGCGCGCTCCTGGGCCATGTAGGTACGACCGAGGAAATACCAGGCCTCGGCCGACTGGGGCTGCTCGCGAACGCTCTGCTCCAGCCGGGAAGTCATTTCCTCGATGCTCTGTGGTTGACGGCTGGCCAGTTCACGGGCCTGATCGAGCTGATCCAGTGCGCCCCAGTGCAGGTACAGCACCACTCCAAGCACCGGCACCAGCAAGGCGCAGGCCAGCGGAACAGCGCCACCCAGCGTACTGCTGCGGAGCTGCACACCTTCAGTATCAGCCAGCAGTTCACGAGCGGCTTCAGCACGACCGGCCTCCAGTTGCGCCTCGTCAAGCACACCCGCCTGGCGCTGGGCTTCCAGCTCCTGCAAACGCTCCTGATACAGGGTGACATTGAGCGCGGTACGGTCTTCCTCGGCCTGCCGCTTGCGCGTGCGCAGAGCCGGAATCAGCAGAAATGCCAGGGCTGTGAGCAGCAGCAGCCCGGCCGGTAGCCAGAAATCGATCATGAGTCTTTCTTATCCTGGGAGGCCTGTTGCAGCAAAGCAGCAAGACGCTGCTGCTCATCGGTAGAAAGGGTGGCGGCAGTACGGGCCTGTTGCTGACCACGACGACGCAGCAGGATGACGCCGAGCACACCGAAGCCGATCAGCAACAAACCGGCCGGGCCATACCAGAGCAGCAGGGTGCGACTGGTCAACGGCGGCTTATAGAGCACGAAATCGCCATAGCGCGAGACCAGGAAATCGATGATCTCCTCGTTGCTCTTGCCCTCCTCCAGCATGCGATAGATCTCACTACGCAAATCCATGGCGATCGGCGCATCGGAGTCAGCAATATTCTGGTTTTGGCACTTCGGGCAACGCAGCTCCTCGATCAGGCTGCGATAGCGCTGGCGCTCCGCCTCGCTGGAAAATTCGAAGGTGTCGATGGCGGCATGGGCTCCGGCAAACAAACCCAGCGCCAGCGCGGCGCCGGCTAGCAGACGTTTCATGGCGTCACCTCGTCCACCAGCGACTGGTAGATCGGCGCCAGTTGCTCGCGCCAGATGCGCTCGTCGATGGTTCCGACGAATTTGTGGCGGATGATCCCTTGGGCGTCGATAAAGAAGGTCTCCGGCGCGCCGTAGACGCCCAGATCCAGGCCCAGGCTGCCCTTGGCATCCTCGATGTTGAGCTGGTAGGGGTTATGCAGCTCACGCAGCCATTTCTGCGCCGAGTCACGCTGATCCTTGTAATTGACGCCGTAGATCAGCACGCCGGCCTCGGCCAGTTTGTTCAATACCGGGTGCTCGTAGCGACACGACGGACACCAGGTCGCCCAGACATTGACCAGCGCCGGCCGCCCCTTGAGATCGGCCTCGCTGATAGTGCCTCCTGGCTCGTCCAGCGACGGCAGGCTAAACGCCGGGAACGGCTTGCCGATCAACGCCGAGGGCAGCTCGGAAGGATCGAGGAACAGGCCGCGATAGAGAAATACCGCAATGGCCAGAAAGGCCAGCAGTGGCAACAGCAGCAACAGACGTCTCATGCATTGGCCTCCTGCATTCCCAGCGCCTCGCGCACACGGGTTCTGACCTTGATCCGATAGCGTTTATCCGCTGCTGCCAGCAGGCCACCCAGAGCCATCAGCAAACCGCCGAGCCAGATCCAGCGAACGAACGGCTTGATATGGATCCGCACAGCCCAGGCGCCCTGCTCCAGAGGCTCGCCAAGAGCGACGAACAGATCGCGAGTGAAGCCGGCGTCAATACCTGCCTCGGTCATGGTGGCCTGCTGCACGGTGTACAGGCGCTTCTCCGGGTGTAGTACCTTGATCTGCCGCTCGCCATCGAAGACTCGCACCGTGCCCCGATCCGAAATGAAGTTGGGGCCTTCATAGTGCGCTGCGCCATCGAACTGGAAGCGGTAGCCAGCCAGCTCAACCGAATCGCCGGGAGCCATACGCAGATCGCGTTCATAGCTGCCCAGACTGGTCAACACCACACCCAGCGCACAAACTGCAAAGCCCAGGTGCGCCAACTGCATGCCCCAGTAGCTGCGGCTAAGGCCCGGCAGCCCCTTGAGCAGGCCCTTATGACGGGTCTTGTCCAGGATATCGCGCCCTCCGGCCAGCACCACCCACAGCGCCAGCAGACACACCGCCAGCACGGCCCAGTGGAAATCGCCATGAACGAAGGTCGCCAACACCGCCAGCAGCACGCTGGTTACCAGCACCGGCGCCAGCATGCGCCCCAGCCAATTCAACGGGGTGTCCTTCCAGCGTACGATCACGCCGACGCTGATCACTGCCATCAGCAAGGCCATCAGCGGCACGAACAGTGCGTTGAAATAGGGTGGCCCGACCGACAGCTTGGCTCCGGTCAAGGCATCAAGCACCAGCGGGTAGAGCGTGCCGAGCAGGATCATCGCAGCCGCCACCACCAGCACGATGTTATTCACCAGCAGCAACGTCTCACGTGACCACAGGCCAAAACCCACCTGACTCTTGACCACCGGCGCACGCAGGGCAAACAGCGCCAGTGAGCCACCGACCACGACCAACAGGAAGACCAGGATAAACACGCCACGCTCCGGATCAGAAGCGAAGGCATGCACTGAAGTGAGCACCCCGGAGCGCACCAGGAAGGTACCCAGCAGACTCAGGGAGAAGGCGGCAATGGCCAGCAACACGGTCCAGCTCTTGAACACACCGCGTTTTTCCGTCACCGCCAGTGAGTGGATCAGCGCCGTACCCACCAGCCAGGGCATGAACGAGGCGTTCTCCACCGGATCCCAGAACCACCAGCCGCCCCAGCCCAGCTCGTAGTAGGCCCACCAACTGCCCAGAGCGATGCCAATGCCGAGGAAGGCCCAGGCCACCACAGTCCAGGGACGCGACCAGCGCGCCCAAGCAGCATCCAGCTTGCCGCCAAGCAGTGCGGCGATGGCGAAGGCGAAGGCTACCGAGAAACCGACATAGCCCATGTACAGCATCGGCGGGTGGACGATCAGGCCGAAGTCCTGCAGCAACGGGTTGAGGTCACGGCCATCGGCTGGCGAATGCGGCAGCAGGCGCTCGAAAGGGTTGGAAGTGATGATCAGGAACAGCAGAAAACCAACGCTGATCATGCCCATCACCGCCAGCACCCGCGCCAGCATCTCTTCCGGCAAATGGCGCGAGAAGATCGACACGGCAAAGGTCCAGCCACCGAGAATCAGCGCCCAGAGCAAGAGCGAGCCCTCGTGCGCACCCCAGACTGCACTGAATTTGTAGTACCAGGGCAGTGCGCTGTTGGAGTTGGCAGCTACATAGGCAACCGAGAAATCATCAACCATGAAGGCATAGGTCAGACAGACAAAGGCCAGCAACAGGAAGCTGAACTGCCCCCAGACCGCCGGCTGCGCCAGGCTCATCCATTGATGGTCGCCGCGCCAGGCTCCGATCAGCGGCAGCGTTGCCTGTACCAGACTCAGGCACAGCGCCAGGATCATCGCCAGGTGGCCGAGTTCAGGGATCATTGCGCACTCTCCCGCTTGGCTGCGGTAGCCGCATCGTGCTGCTGCTTCATGCCGCTCTGCTCCAGCGCCTGCATTACCTCGGGCGGCATGTAGTTCTCGTCATGCTTGGCCAGCACCTCGTCGGCTTCAAGCACGCCGTCGGCATTAACCCGCCCCAGTGCAACGATGCCCTGCCCCTCTCGGAACAGGTCCGGCAGGATGCCTTGGTAGCGGATGGTCACGCCATGGGCACCGTCGGTGACCACGAAGTCCACTGCCAGCGAGTTGCTGGAGCGCTGCACCGAGCCCTCCTGCACCAGACCACCGGCGCGAATACGGGTATCCAGTGGTGCTTCACCGTTGGCTATCTGGGTCGGGGTGTAGAACAGGTTGATATTTTCTTGCAGGGCACTCAGGGCCAGTGCCACGGCGATGCTCACACCGCAAAGTATGGCCAGGACGACATACAGGCGCTTCTTGCGAACCGGATTCACTTGGACTTCTCCCGGCGCATACGACGCGCCTCGTCTTGCAGGTAACGACGGCGGGCCAGAACCGGCAACGCCACATTCAACGCCAGCACCGTCAGGCTGATGCCATAGGCGCTCCAGACGTAGACGCCATGTGTGCCCATGGCAAGGAACTCGGCAAAGGAGGAAAAGCTCATGCCCGCCCCTCCAGCAGCTTGCGCACTTCGGCCTGCACCCAGCTGCTGCGGGCCTCGCGCCGGAGTACCTCCAGGCGCATGCGGTAGAACAGCAGGGCAGCGAAGAAGCAGTAGAAACCAAGCACCGCAAGCAACAGCGGCAGCCACATTTCCACCGGCATCGCCGGTTTCTCGGTGATCTTGAAGGTGGCAGTCTGATGCAGCGAGTTCCACCACTCCACCGAGTACTTGATGATCGGGATGTTGACCACGCCAACAATGGCCAGCACCGCACAGGCCTTTGCCGCGCTGTCACGATTGCTGATGGCGTTGCCCAAGGCAATTACGCCGAAATACAGAAACAGCAGGATCAGCATCGACGTCAGGCGGGCATCCCAGACCCAGTAGGTGCCCCAGGTTGGCTTGCCCCAAATGGCTCCGGTCAGCAGCGCGACAAAGGTCATCCAGGCACCGATCGGAGCGGCCTGCTGAACGGCGACATCGGCCAGCTTCATCTTCCACACCAGGCCGACCAGACCGGCGACGGCCAGCATGATGTAGATCGACTGCGCCAGGAAGGCGGCTGGAACATGGATATAGATGATGCGGAAGCTGTTGCCCTGCTGGTAGTCCGGCGGTGCGAAGGCCAGCCCCCAGACCAGTCCGGAGATGATCAGCAGCATGGCAGCGACACTGAGCCAGGGCAGCCAGCGGCCACTCATCTCATAGAACCACTTGGGCGAACCCCATTTGTGAAACCACGTCCAGTTCATGCTCGACTCGTTATTCAGGCTCGATCCGGCAGCTGTCCGGCTCGGAAATCATTGGTCACGGTTCTTTCTTATTCGCCAACGCTGATGGTCAGACCGGCGGCGATAGCAAAGGGTGTCAGAGTCACCGCCAATGCGGTGAGGCTGGCCAGCCACAACAGGTGGCCGGCAGCCGGCAGTCCTTGCAGAGCCGCCTGCAATGCCCCACTGCCAAGAATCAGCACCGGGATGTACAGCGGCAAAATCAGCAGCGCCAGCAGCAGTCCGCCGCGCTTGAGCCCGACGGTGAGCGCGGCGCCTACAGCACCGAGCAAGCTCAGCACAGGCGTACCCAACAACAGGGACAGCAGCAGCACCGGCAGGCAGCGGCCCGGCAAACCGAGCATTAGTGCCAGCAGAGGAGCCAGCAACACCAGCGCCAGCCCGCTAAACAGCCAGTGTGCCAGCACCTTGGCCGACACCAGAAGAGGCAGGGGGTGCGACGAAAGGACCCACTGTTCCAGCGAGCCATCTTCGAAATCACTGCGGAAAAGCCCGTCCAGCGAGAGCAGCACGGCCAACAGCGCCGCCACCCAGACCAGACCCGGCGAAAGGGTTTGCAACAATTGCGTCTCCGGCCCCACCGCCAGCGGAAACAGAGCAACGACTATGGCGAAGAACACCAGTGGATTGGCCAGATCCGACGGACGGCGGGCCAACAGGCGCATCTCTCGCGCAAGCAGTTGTATGAATACATTGCTCATGCCGCGTACCGTCCCAGATCCAGATCCCGGTAGCTGGCAGGTCTGTGCTGCAGGCTGTGGTGGGTGGTCAGTACTACTACACCACCGCCCTCACAATGAGTGGCCAGATGTGCCTCAAGCTGCGCCACAGCGTTCTTGTCCAACGCGGTAAAGGGTTCGTCGAGCACCCACAACGGTGGTGTGTCATCCAGATACAGGCGCGCCAGAGCCACTCGGCGCTGCTGGCCGGCCGACAGGGTATGACAGGGAACATCCTCGAAACCACGCAGCCCAACGGCTTCCAGCGCTTTCCAGATGACCTCTCGGCTGGCCGGACGATGCAACGCACAGAGCCAGGCCAGGTTCTCCTCGGCAGTCAACAGCCCCTTGATGCCGGCAGCGTGGCCGATCCACAACAGACTGCGTGCCAGCTCGCTACGCTGCTCGGGCAAAGCCCGCCCATGCAAACGGATTTCACCGGAAGTCGGTTGCCGCAGACCGGCCAGCAAACGCAGCAGGCTGGTCTTGCCGCTGCCATTGGGGCCGCTGATCTGCAACATCTCGCCAGGTTCCAGGGAAAAGGCCAGTTGCTCAAAGAGCACGCGCCAATCCCGCTCACAACTGAGCGCCACAGCTTCTAGGAAAGGAACGGAAGAGGTCATCGATACCTGGCTGGGTTAAAGTCGACGGAACCACGGCCGCTATACTGAGGCGTGCCGGATTAACTGCGCAGCAACGGGGCGGCATTATACATGGCCTACTGCTGCCCCCGCAGTCAGCATTTTCGACAGGGTGTGAACGAGGCAGTAACGCTTCGGCCGGCCCCACTCGTACGAGACAACATGAGCGAAATCAGTAGCCCGCGTCCTGTTCCCGCCTCTGCCCCCGTCAGCCGTAGCAGCCCGACGGCCACTGAACTGGCCGTTCGTTTGCTGCAACCGCTGGAGGGCATGCTCAAACCGGGTGAAAGCGCCCGGGCCGAGGTGATTGCCGTACGCGAACAGGCACAGAGCTTCGAGCTGTTACTGCGTCTTACCCTACAGGGCGGTCGCCAGGCCACTCTCAGGGCCGAGAGCCTGCGTCCGCTGCTGCAAGGCAGCAACCTGACCCTTACCGCCCTATCCGACACCCGACTGAGCGTACAACTGCGTGCGACGGAGAATCCGCCACTAAACCGTCTTGATCTTGGCCAGGTACCTCCCGGCACCCTGCTACAGGGCAAAGTGATCAACAGTACACCTTTGCCGGCGGCCAATGCGAGTGCCGCCTACCGGGTGATGGTCAATCTGCTCAACACACCATTGGCCGGCAGTACCCTAGCTATCGACAGTCTCCAGGATCTCGCCATCGGCAGCCTGCTCAGCGCCCGAGTGCAGGACAGTCAGCAACTGGCCTTTCTGCCCCTGAGCAACCGCCTGGATCAACTGGCCCTAGCCCAACAACTGGCGGCCCAACAGAGCCGCCAGGGCTCGCTGGAAGGCTTGCTCAAGGGGATACAGAGCATGAACGGTGTCGACGAGGCCCTGCGCGGCAGCATCGACAGACTACTCGCAACTCTGCCGGACAGCGCCCAGCTCAGCACTGCCCGCGGGCTGGCCCAGGCACTTGAAGGCAGTGGGCTGTGGTTCGAAGCACGACTGCTGCAGGGGCAGACCAGCGCTCTTGCAGTTGATCTCAAAGCCAACCTGTTGCGCCTGATTGCCCAACTGACGGTACAGTTGCCTGGCGGCAACGCTGCCCTGGCCAGCCTGCAAAATGCCTTTGGTCAAAACCTGCCGGGTCTTGCGCGGCAACTCTTTGGCCCACAGGCAGGCGGTACCTTGCGTCAACAAGCACTGACCTTTCCCCTGCCCTCACGCCTGCTGCAGAACCTCGACGGCGAGGCTGACCTGGAAACCCTGCTCAAACTCGCCGCCGCCGCCATTTCGCGACTGCAGACTCACCAGTTGTCGAGCCTGGCTCAGACTCAGGTAGACGCCAACGGCAACCTGCTGACGACCTGGCAACTGGAGCTGCCGATGCGCCATCAGCTGGATCTCATCCCACTGCAGATAAAGCTGCAGCGCGAACAGCAAAAAGGTCGCGACGACAAGAGCGAGGAGCGGGACATGCTCTGGCGTATCGAACTGGCCTTTGACCTGCCACATCTTGGCCCGCTACAGGTACGCGCCCAATTGCTACGCGGCAGCCTGTCCAGCCAACTATGGGCCGAGCGCACTGACACCGTATCGCTGATCAACGCCGAACTGGAGAATCTGCGCGAGCGCCTGCGCTCTGCCGGACTGGAGGTAGGCGAACTGATCTGTAACCAGGGCATGCCCCCCCAAGGCCCACGCACCTCGCTTGAGCAGCGCTGGGTGGACGAAACCGCATGAACAGAAGAACAGAAAGCGCAGGTCGCCAAGCCATCGCCCTCAACTATGACGGACAGAATGCCCCTGTCCTCAGTGCTAAGGGTGACGACGAGCTGGCCGAGGCCATCCTCGCCATCGCTCGCGAGTACGAGGTGCCGATCTACGAAAATGCCGAGTTGGTGCGCCTGCTGGCTCGCCTGGAGCTGGGCGAGGCGATTCCCGAAGCGCTCTATCGCTGCATCGCCGAAATCATTGCCTTCGCCTGGTATCTGCAAGGCAAGGCACCGGCCGGATTTTCCGCTCAGCAGGCAGACTCCCAGACAGACGTAACTGCACTACCCCGCCTGCCCGGGCCGGAATAAGGAGGAAAACCAGGCGCTGCAGGAAAAGTCGCCGAGCGAAAGCCTGGCAAGAATAAAACAGGTGAATAGACGCAGTTTAGTGCGCCAGACAAGTACTCCGAGCCTGTTTTTAGCCCCCTTTTCGGACACAGCCTAGGGTTTCTTCGGCTGATGCAAGCGACTGATCAATTCGGCCTCGGCCTTACTCAGGCCACAGGACTGGGTGAGATCCTCGACACTGGCCCCCATACCCACCAGCCGGGCTGCCTGGGTAAAGGACAGGCTGTCGGGATCGCGCTGCTCGATCTGGCTGAGCTTGTCCGGTAGCGGCGCGACAATGCGACGCAACTCGTGTAGTTCCTCACCCATGCGGATGCTTCCGGTAAGGTAGGCATCCAGGCGCTTGCTCAATTCACGAATCCGCCCGTCACGCGCAGCGTCACGCCGCGCCTGCTCCGCCAGCAGACGCTGCTGGCTGCGGTACAAGCCGTTGCAGACGATGCCCAGTGCCACACACAGCAGCGTCACAAAGGCCAAACCCAAAGCCAGCAGGGCGAATTCGGACATGCTTCAGATGCTCTCCAGCTCCGACCATTCCTCTTCGGTCATCATCTTGTCCAGCTCGACCAGAATCAGCAGTTCGCCGTTCTTGTTGCACACGCCCTGAATGAACTTGGCCGATTCGTCATTACCGACATTCGGTGCGGTCTCGATCTCCGACTGACGCAGGTAAACCACTTCGGCCACGCTGTCGACCAGGATGCCGACCACCTGCTTGTCTGCCTCGATGATGACGATACGGGTATTGTCGGTCACAGGGGCCGACCCCAGACCGAAACGCTGGCGGGTATCGATCACGGTCACCACGTTGCCGCGCAGGTTGATGATGCCCAGTACATAACTGGGCGCACCCGGAACCGGGGCAATCTCGGTATAGCGCAGGACTTCCTGAACCTGCATCACGTTGATGCCATAGGTTTCGTTATCCAGGCGAAAGGTCACCCACTGCAGAATCGGATCTTCGGCGCCCTGTGCAGAACTTTTCTTCATGTCCCTAGCCTCGTCAAAAACCGCTCAGCGCGGCATGCGCGGGTCTGCCCGCTTGTCATCAATCACTGGATCCGCTCGCACGGACCCCACCCACTTTTTTCAATGCATCCGGACACCGGCCGGGCCCCGCGTGCCGCCACTGGCGATCAGTTCGGCAAGCGCCGCCACGTCGAGCAACGCACACATGTGCTCGATTACCGTACCAGCCAGCCAGGGCCGCTGAGTCCTCTGGCTACGCCACTTGACCTCAGCGGGATCGAGACGGATCGAGCGGCTGACCTGATGCACCGCCAGCCCCCATTCGTATCCTTGCACCGAAATCACATACTGCAGGCCATCGCGGAAATCATCCCGATAGCGATCAGGCATCACCCAGCGAGCCGTGTCTAGTACCTTGAGGTTGCCATTCTGGCTTGGCAGGATGCCGAGAAACCACTCCGGCTGACCAAATAGGGGCGTCAGCTCCTGGCCGTTAAGCGGATAAATGGTACCCAGGCAGATCAGCGGCACCGCCAGAGTCAGACCAGCCACGTCGAACAGCAGGCACTCGAAGGGTTCCTCGGCCCAGCTCGGACGGCCATCAGTCAACAGTACCGACGGACGAACCTCCGGAACAGGTGGGACAACCGGCTCAACGACAGGCGCCGGCGTCGGTTGAGACACAACCGGCTCGACCTCGACCCGCGCCAGTACTTGAGGCGCCGACGCGACAGGCGTCATGACCGGTTTCAAACGTGCATCGCGTACCTGCTCCTCAAGCACCGCCGCCTCGAACTCGTCGAGACTGACGCTAGATGCCTCCAGTTCGACAGTGGCTTCCTGCAGCAAGCCGTCAAGATAGGACTGCAAGGCCAGATGGGAACGCGGCGTAGTGGCAACATTACGACTCATGAGGCAAATCCGATGCAGAAGCTACCCAGACTATCGGCCGCAACGGCATGCGACTTGAGCGCAATCCGACAGGTATTCATATCAGGCTACCTGTGAAGCCGGCTGCTGCGTCAGCAGGTGCTTGAGCAGAGCCCGATAGGCAATCACCCCGCGGCTGTTGGCATCGAACTGGGAAGGCGTCAGACCGGCCCGACTGGCGTCACGCAGACGGGTATCAATGGGAATGTAGGCCTGCCAGAGATGATCCGGATGGGTGCTGCGCAGAATCTTCAAAGTACTCATGGATGCCTGAGTACGACGATCGAACAGTGTCGGCACGATGACATAAGGCAGCGACTGCTTGCGCGAACGGTTGATCATGGCCAGCGTGCTGATCATCCGCTCCAGCCCTTTGACCGCAAGGAACTCGGTCTGTACGGGGATTACCAGTTGCTGACTGGCGGCCAGAGCATTGACCATCAGCACCCCGAGCAGCGGCGGACTGTCGATGATCGCGTGATCGAAACTGCCCCATAACTGTGCCAGACTCTTGGCGATCACCAGCCCCAGACCACTCTGTCCCGGAGACTGACGCTCCAGCGTGGCCAGTGCAGTGCTCGACGGAAGCAGCGATATGTTGTCATGGCTAGTGCCATGCAGCAGTTGCTGAGCAAGCCCCTGCGGTACGCTTCCCTGGTGCTGAAACAGATCAAAGCAGCTGTGTTCCAGAGTATCGGGATCGTGGCCGAAATAACTGGTCATCGAACCGTGTGGATCCAGATCAATCACGACAACACGCTTGCCGGCCTCAGCCAACAGGCCGGCCAGAGCAATGGAAGTGGTGGTCTTGCCCACTCCCCCCTTCTGATTGGCAACTGCCCAGACTTTCATTTTTCTTCATCCTCCCGGCATGAGGCATCCAGGCCGAGATTGGCAAACGCCGACCCAAAACAGGCGACTGAAATTTGACAGCTCACAACTGCGACTCCTCTGATGCAGACGTCGGTGCAGATTGTGTGCCACCCCCGGCAGACGACGGAGCTACACCGCTCTCACCCTGCCGGGTATCCAGATTGCGCGAAATGACCAGAACCACACGCCGGTTGCGCGCGCGCCCCTCAGCCGTGGCATTGTCGGCCACCGGCTGAAACTCACCGTACCCCACTGCCGCCAGACGGGTTGGATCCACACCATCCATCGCCAGCATGCGCACAATGCTAGCGGCCCGTGCCGAGGACAGCTCCCAGTTGGTCGGATACTGGGCAGTCTGGATTGGCAGATTGTCGGTGAATCCTTCGACCCGGATCGGATTCTGATAGGGCGCCAGAATTTTGGCTACCTTTTCGATAATGGCAAATGCCTCGTTATTGGGAATGGCATCGCCGCTGGGAAACAGCAGACTGGAGCTGAGTTCAATCTCGATCCAGGTCTCGTTACCTCGCACGATCAGTTGATCACTGCCAATCAACTCCCCGAAGGCCTCACGCACACTATTGGCAATGCTTTGCAGGCTGGAGTCCGAACTGGGGTCGTCCATCTCGGTATTGTCCGGTTCGCTGGTACGCGGGCGCTCCTCACCGACGGGAATGGGCTGGACAGACCTATCCGGCTGATTGAACACACCGGTCAGCGACTCCGAAAGAATCTTGTACTTTCCTTCGTTGATTGAGGAAATCGAGTACATCACCACAAAAAAAGCGAACAGCAGGGTAATGAAGTCGGCGTAGGAAACCAGCCAGCGCTCATGATTCTCGTGCTCTTCGTAGGATCGCCTGCGCGCCATGGCCTTCCTCCATCAGTCCATGAAGCCCTGCAGCTTCAGTTCGATGGAGCGTGGGTTTTCGCCTTCGGCAATGGAGAGGATGCCCTCAAGCAGCATCTCGCGGTAACGCGACTGGCGCAACGCGATGGACTTGAGCTTGTTGCCTGCCGGCAGCAGCATCAGGTTGGCAAAACCAACACCGTAGATGGTTGCGACGAAGGCCACCGCAATACCGTTACCGAGCATGCTCGGATCAGCCAGGTTGCCCATTACGTGGATGAGCCCCATCACCGCCCCGATGATGCCGATGGTCGGGGCATAGCCGCCCATACTCTCGAACACCTTCGCGGCCTGAATGTCACGTGCTTCCTGAGTGTAGAGGTCGACCTCCAGAATGCTGCGGATCGACTCCGGCTCGGCACCATCGACCAACAGCTGCAGGCCCTTGCGCGCATAGGGGTCGGCTTCGCTATCGGCCACCGACTCCAGTCCCAGCAACCCTTCCTTGCGCGCCACCATGCTCCAGCCGACCACCCGGTTGATGCCACCAACCAGGTCGATCTGTGGCGGAAAGAAGATCCAGCGCAGCGTTCCCAGAGCGCGCTTGAACACGCTGACCGGTGTCTGCAAAAAAGCCGCGCCAAGTGTGCCGCCGAATACAATCAGCGCCGCCGGCCCGTTGATCAGGGCTCCGGCACTACCGCCTTCAAGATAATTGCCACCCAGTATCGCCACAAAAGCGAGGATGACGCCGATCAGACTCAGTACGTCCATGCAGGCACGTCCGAATTGACAAACGGTTGATCGCCTCGGGCAACACCGGATACAGGCAACCCAGTCGGCGACACGCCAGTTGCAGCTCCGCGCATCACTGGCAGGCCTCGGTCAGATGGCGGCCGATGTCGTCCAGGCTGTACACAGCATCGGCCAGGTTGGCCTTGACCACCGCCATCGGCATGCCATAAATCACGCAACTGGCCTCGTCCTGCGCCCAGACCTGACTGCCACCCTGCTTGAGCATTCGCGCGCCCTCGCGACCGTCGGCCCCCATACCGGTCAGCACTACCGCCAGCACCTTGTCACCGTAAGACTTGGCTGCCGATCCGAAGGTGATGTCGACGCAGGGCTTGTAGTTGAGACGCTCGTCTCCCGGCAGAATTTTCACCGTACCACGCGCGTCCACCATCATCTGCTTGCCGCCGGGAGCCAGCAAAGCCAGTCCCGGGCGCAACTGATCGCCGTCTTCTGCCTCCTTGACACGGATCTGGCAGAGCTTGTCCAGTCGCTCGGCAAAAGCCTTGGTAAAGGCAGCTGGCATGTGCTGGATCAGCACCAGGGGAGTGGGAAAGTTGGCCGGCAGTTGGGTCAGCACGCGTTGCAGGGCCACCGGGCCACCGGTTGAAGTACCGATGGCAACCAGCTTGTATGCCTTGCGCCGTGGCGCAACGCCGGTTGGGGCAGTACTAGCGGCAGGTGCTGGCGATGGCTTGGGCGCAACCGGAGTTGCAGCCGGACGCGGAACTGCGACACGCGTAGCCGGTGCAACAGGTGCTGTAGCCGATGGCGTTGAAGGAGCGACAAAGCGGCGGTTGCTGCGAGCGATGGTATGCACCTTCTCACAGAGCAGTTGCTTGACCTTTTCCGGATTGCGCGAGATGTCCTCAAAATTCTTCGGCAGGAAATCCACCGCTCCGGCATCCAGAGCGTCGAGCGTGACCCGTGCGCCCTCGTGAGTCAGCGAGGAGAACATCAGAACCGGTGTCGGACAACGCTGCATAATGTTTCGAACAGCCGTGATGCCGTCCATCATCGGCATCTCGTAGTCCATGGTGATCACGTCCGGTTTGAGTGCCAACGCCTGGTCGATGGCTTCCCGTCCGTTGGTGGCCGTCCCCACTACCTCGATGCGTGGATCGGCCGAGAGAATTTCCGAAACACGCCGGCGGAAGAATCCGGAGTCATCCACCACCAACACTTTGACTGCCATAAACACTCCTCAACGGCGCGGCCCAGCCGGCGCCGCAACCATCAGAAACGCCGGGCGTAGCGCTTGAGCATGCTGGGGACATCGAGAATCAGGGCGATGCGACCATCGCCGGTGATAGTCGCCCCGGACATGCCGGGCGTGCCCTGCAGCATCTTGCCCAGAGGTTTGATGACCACCTCCTCCTGACCCACCAGCTGATCAACGACAAAGCCAATACGCTGGCTGCCGACAGTTAGGATCACCACATGCCCTTCACGCTGTCCTTCCTGGAAGGCTTGCGGCACCAGCCAGCGCTTGAGGTAGAACAGCGGCAGCGCCTTGTCCCGCACAATCACTACCTCCTGACCATCGACCACGTTGGTACGCGACAGATCGAGGTGGAAGATCTCGTTGACGTTGACCAGCGGGAAGGCGAAGGCCTGGTTTTCCAGCATCACCATCAGTGTCGGCATGATCGCCAGGGTCAGCGGCACCTTGATAACGATCTTCGAGCCCTGCCCCTTCTGCGAGAAGACATTGACCGTGCCGTTAAGCTGGGAAATTTTGGTCTTGACCACGTCCATACCGACGCCGCGGCCGGAGACATCGGAAATCTCGGTCTTGGTCGAGAAGCCCGGGGCAAAGATCAGGTTGTAGCACTCGAAGTCGTTGAGCCGTTCGGCCGCATCCTTGTCCAGCAAGCCCTTTTCCACGGCCTTGGCACGCAACACGTCAGCATCCATGCCCTTGCCGTCGTCGGTGATGGTCAGCAGGATGTGATCCCCCTCCTGCTCGGCCGACAGCACCACGCGTCCGGTACGGGGTTTGCCGGCCTTCTCGCGCTCCTCTGGAGTTTCCACGCCATGGTCGACGGCATTACGTACAAGGTGCACCAGAGGATCGGCAAGCGCCTCGACAAGGTTCTTGTCCAGATCCGTCTCTTCCCCCACCAGCTCCAGGTTGATTTCCTTCTTCAGCCCTCGCGCCAAATCACGCACCAGGCGCGGGAAACGACCGAATACTTTCTTGATCGGCTGCATGCGGGTTTTCATCACCGCAGTCTGCAGATCGGCCGTCACTACATCGAGGTTGGAGACTGCCTTGGACATAGCCTCATCGCCACTATTGAGCCCCAGGCGTACCAGTCGATTGCGAACCAGCACCAGCTCTCCGACCATGTTCATGATCTCATCGAGACGCGCGGTATCTACACGAACCGTGGTTTCCGTCTCATGCCCCGCCTTGTCCGCTACCGCCGCAGCGGCACGCGGTGCTGCCGGTTTGGCTGGCTCTACCTTGGCTGTCGGTGTCGGCTTGGGAGCCTCTGCCCTGGAGGGCTCAGCCTTCGGCTGAGGTGCGGAGGCAGCTGGCGGGGCCGGTTCACTGGGTGGAGAAAACTTGCCCTTGCCATGCAATTGATCAAGCAGCGACTCGAATTCCTCGTCGGTGATCTCATCGCTAGGCGACGCGGCAGCTTCGCTGGCAGCAGGTTCAGCAGCAGCCGGCACCGCGGAGAACTGGCCCTTGCCGTGCAACTGGTCGAGCAAGGCCTCGAATTCTTCATCGGTGATCTCGTCACCAGCCGGTTCAGCTGTCGCCAGCGGTGGCGTAGTGGCGACAGCCCCGCTGAATTGGCCCTTGCCGTGCAACTGGTCGAGCAACGACTCGAATTCATCGTCCGTGATCTCGTCACTGGCGGCACTATTTACATCGGCTGGAGTCTCGTCCAGAGCGTCAAGCAGTTGCTCGAACTCGCTGTCGGTAATATCCGCCGCTTCGCTCTCGACAGAGACAACGGACTCTGACGGCTCAGGGCTGGCGACCGGTTGCTCAGCCTGAGGCGGCATCTCATCGGCCCGGCCCGGCTCGGCCAGACGGGCAAGCGCAGCCAACAGTTCGGGAGATGCGGGGGTCGGCTCGCGCCGCTCGCGCACCTCGGCAAACATGCCATTGACCGTGTCCAGAGCAGCGAGAACCACATCCATCAATTCCGAATCGACGCGACGCTCGCCCTTGCGCAGTACATCGAAGACGTTCTCTGCAATATGGCAGCACTCCACCAGCTCATTGAGCTGGAGAAATCCTGCTCCGCCCTTGACAGTGTGGAAGCCGCGGAAGATGGCATTGAGCAAGCTCATGTCGTCCGGGCGGCTTTCCAGCTCGACCAACTGTTCGGACAACTGTTCGAGAATCTCGCCGGCCTCTACCAGGAAATCCTGGAGAATCTCTTCATCGGCGCCGAAGCTCATAGTGTGTGCTCCTTAGAACCCTAGACTGGACAGCAGGTCGTCGACATCATCCTGACTGCTGGCGACATCATCACGCTTATCGGCACGAATTTGCGGACCTTCACCCCGGGAAGACTCTTTTCGTTCTTCAACTGCGGCGCGCAGGACGGCATGATCGTGCTGGATGCCGGCAAAGCGGTCGACCTGACTGGCCATAACCACCAGTTTGAGCAGATTGCTTTCCACTTCGGTCACCAACTGGGTGACACGCTTGATCACCTGGCCGGTGAGGTCCTGGTAGTCCTGCGCCAGCAAAATGTCGTTGAGATAGCCGGACACCTTCTGTCCATCCCGTTCGCTACGGGCAAGGAACAGCTCAATACGCTTGGCCAGCTCGCGAAAGCCCTCAGCCCCCATTTCGCGACGCATGAAGCGCCCCCACTCGGCGCTCAGGCTCCGCGCCTCATCACTCAGGCCGTTGACCAGTGGCGCACTCAGCTCAACCAGATCCATGGTGCGGTTGGCTGCCCTCTCGGTCATGGTGACCACATAGTTCAGGCGTTCGGTAGCGTCGGAGATCTGTGACAGTTCTTGCGCATGGGGCATGCGCGAATCGATCTGGAAGTTGACAATAGCGTTGTGCAACTCACGGGTCAGCTTCCCGACCTCATGGTACAAGCCGCGATCCCGAACCTTGTTGAGTTCGTTGATCAGTTGCACTGCAGCGCCAAAGTTACCTTGTTCGAGGCTATCGACAAGGTCGCGGGCATTGCTTTTCAGGGTCGACTCAAGGTCGCCCAGCGTGGAGTCATCGTGTTCCATAGCACCCTCGCGGCCAAGACAACCTCAACCGTTGACCCGCTCGAAGATCTTCTCGATTTTTTCCTTCAGCACCTGGGCGGTGAAAGGCTTGACCACATAGCCGTTCACCCCGGCCTGAGCCGCCTCGATGATCTGGTCGCGCTTGGCCTCGGCGGTCACCATCAGCACCGGCAGGTGCTTGAGGCGCTCATCGGCGCGCACCGCGCGCAGCAGGTCGATACCGGTCATACCAGGCATGTTCCAGTCGGTTACCAGGAAGTCGAAACTGCCGCTCTGCAACATCGGCAAGGCCGAGGTACCGTCATCGGCTTCCGCGGTGTTGGTAAAACCCAAATCCCGCAAGAGGTTCTTGATGATCCGTCGCATCGTCGAAAAATCATCAACGATGAGGATTTTCATGTTCTTGTCCAAGTCGACCTCCGTACAGTCCCAGACGTATTGCGTTCGCAACTACGCCCTTCAATCGCCAAACCGTTCAGCAGGCTCCCGCCTGCAACTACGCTGTTCAGCCAGCGCGCCATTCACTCAGTCGCGAACGCAGCCGGGCAGCACACTGGCTATGCAACTGACTCACACGCGATTCGCTGACCCCCAGCACTTCACCGATTTCCTTTAAGTTCAGCTCTTCATCGTAATACAGTGCCAGCACGAGCCGTTCACGCTCCGGCAAACCGGCAATGGCCTCGGCCAAGGCCGCCTGAAAGCGTTCATCTTCAAGTTCCCGCGAAGGTTCGAGGTGGGTGTGCCCAGCGTCTTCGTGCAATCCGGAGTGCTCGCCGTCCTGCAGCAGGTCGTCGAAGCTGAACAGTCGGCTGCCCAAAGTGTCGCCAAGAATGCCGTAGTAATCTTCCAGACTCAATTGGAGTTCGGCCGCAACCTCATGATCTTTAGCGTCGCGACCGGTTCTTGCCTCAACGGCGCGAATCGCATCGCTGACCATACGGGTATTGCGGTGTACCGAACGCGGTGCCCAGTCGCCCTTGCGCACCTCGTCGAGCATGGCACCGCGGATACGAATACCGGCAAAGGTTTCGAAACTGGCCCCCTTGCTGGCGTCGTATTTGCGAGAGGCCTCCAGCAGACCAATCATCCCGGCCTGAATAAGATCGTCGATCAACACGCTGGCCGGCAGACGCGCCATCAAATGGTAAGCAATGCGCTTGACCAGCGGCGCATGGCGTTCAATCAGCTGATACTGGGAATCCTGCGTGCACGCCTTGTTGTACATACGAAGTCCAGTGGCTGCTGTCATAGGGTCGAGCCTGCCGTGGGTTGCTGTACCAGACGCTCGACAAAGAACTCCAGATGGCCACGGGGGTTGGCCGGCAACGGCCAGTTGTCGACCTTCTGGGCAATCGCCTTGAACGCCAGGGCACACTTGGAACGCGGAAACGCTTCATAAACAGCACGCTGTTTCTGCACGGCCTTGCGTACGCTCTCGTCGTAAGGCACGGCCCCCACGTACTGCAGGGCAACGTCAAGGAAACGATCCGTCACCTTGGTCAGCTTAGCAAAGAGATTGCGCCCTTCCTGGGGGCTGTGCGCCATGTTCGCCAGCACCCGGAAACGGCTGATGCCGTGATCACGATTGAGTAGTTTGATCAGCGCATAAGCGTCGGTAATGGAGGTCGGCTCATCACACACCACAATGAGAATTTCCTGCGCCGCACGGACGAAACTGACCACTCCGTCGCCAATGCCGGCGGCAGTATCGATCACCAGTACGTCGAGGTTCTCGCTGATGTCACTGAAGGCTTGGATCAATCCGGCATGCTGCATCGGTGTCAGGCTGACCATGCTCTGCGTACCGGAGGCCGCCGGCACGATTCGAATGCCGCCCGGCCCCTGCAGCAGCACGTCGCGCAGGTCGCATTCACCGGCGATCACATCAGCCAGCGTGCGTTTAGGCGTCAGCCCGAGCAGCACATCGACATTGGCCAGACCAAGGTCCGCGTCCAGCAGCATTACCCGGCGCCCCAGATCAGCCAGGGCCAGGGACAGATTGACCGACACATTGGTCTTGCCGACGCCACCCTTGCCGCCAGTCACCGCGATAACCTGTACGGGATGCATACCCATGTTTTTCCTACACCTTGTCTTACTTCGCCTTGGCCATCTGGCCGTTCTCACCCGCCTTGTCCGCAGGAGATTTTTCAGCAGTAGCCTTTTAGCCGGCTCGTGCCGGCTTCTGATAGAGCCCGGCAAACAGTTGCGCCATGGTCTCCTCGCTCGGCTCCTCGGCAGCCTGCAATCCCACGGCACGGCTGACCAGCTGATGACTGCGGGGCACCTGCAGATCATCCGGAATACGCGGCCCATCCGTGACATAGGCTACCGGCAGATGCTGGCCTATAGCCAGACCCAAAACTTCACCCAGACTCACTGCTTCGTCCAGCTTGGTCAGTATGCAACCTGCCAGACCACAGCGCTTATAGCTATGGTACGCGGCCTTGAGCACCTGAGTCTGGCTGGTTGCTGCCAGCACCAGATAATTCTTCGCCTTGATGCGCGCCGATGCCAGACTTTCCAACTGCAGGCGCAGAGCCGGATCACTGCTCGGCAGACCGGCGGTATCGATCAGTACCAAACGCTTTTTCGCCAGCGGAGCCAGCACCTGTAACAGTGACTGACCGGGATCCATCTGGACCACCGGTACGCCAAGAATGCGCCCCAGGGTCTTGAGCTGCTCCTGGGCACCAATACGGTAGCTATCCATGCTGACCAGAGCCACCTGCTGTGAGCCGTACTTAAGGACATAGCGAGCCGCCAGCTTTGCCAGGGTGGTGGTCTTGCCCATACCGGCCGGCCCTACCAGAGCAATCACTCCGCCCTCTTCCAGCGGTTCAACCTTAGGCGTCCTGATTGCATGGGCCAAATGCGCCAGCAGCAAACGCCAGGCCTGCCGCGGCTCGGCCACGCCGCCCACCTGATTCAGCAGATGTTGCGACAGCTCGGCTGAAAACCCCATGCGCTGCAGACGGCGCCACAGACTGGCCTGTTGCGGACGATGGCTCTGCAGCTGTCCCCAGGCAATAGAGCCCAGCTGTACCTCGATCAGCTCCCGAAGGCCATTGAGTTCAAAACGCATGGCCTCCAGTGCCGCTGGATCAACCGAAGGCGCCGCCGGCTGTGGAGTCGGCTCGGCGGGACGCTGTGCCCGAACCGGCGTTACCGGCAACTCCGGGGCCAGTAGGGATTCGTTGGCGAACAACTGGCGGTCCTTGAGCGCACTCTGCTCGGCACGCAGGGCCAGCTCTGCCTGCGCTCCAGCAATACGCGCCTGGGTCTTGCGCAGTTCGGCCTCCAGAGCCGGATTGGGACGCACCGGAGCAGGCGCCACCTGATAATCCAGCGCTGCAGTCAACTCCACTCCACCGGCCACACGACGGTTGCCGATGATCGCGGCATCAGCACCCAGCTCGTCACGCACCAGTTTCATGGCAGTTCGCATATCGGCGGCGAAGAAGCGTTTGACCTGCATGACCCTTTACCTCAGTTCTGGCCCACGGTAGCGACTATGGTGACCTGCTTGTTATCCGGAATTTCCTGGTAGGCCAGCACATGAATGCTAGGCACCGAGAGCCGCGCAAAGCGCGACAACATCGCCCGGATCGGACCGGCCACCAGCAGGATCACCGGCTTGCCGAGCATTTCCTGGCGCTGCGCCGCTTCCACTAGGGAACGCTGCAGCTTCTCGGCCATCCCTGGCTCAAGGAGGATGCCCTCCTCACTGCCCTGACCGGCCTTCTGCAGGCTATTTAGCAATATCTGTTCCAACCTTGGCTCCAAGGTAATCACAGGCAGCTCCGGCTCTAGTCCCACAATGCCTTGGACGATTGCACGGGCCAGTGCCACGCGAACTGCAGCGACCATCGCGGCGGGATCTTGACTCTTCGGCACCACGCTGGCGATCGCTTCGGCAATGGTGCGGATGTCGCGCACCGGCACCTGCTCGGCAAGCAGCGCCTGCAGCACCTTGAGCAGAGTCGACAGCGACACCAGTCCCGGCACCAACTCCTCGGCCAGCTTGGGCGAGCTTTTGGCCAGCAGTTGCATCAGTTGCTGCACTTCCTCGTGGCCCAGCAGTTCATGAGTGTGCTTGTGCAACACCTGATTGAGGTGGGTGGCGACCACGGTACTGGCGTCTACCACGGTATAACCAAGCGATTGGGCTTGATCACGCTGACCCGGATCGATCCAAATGGCCTCCAGACCGAATGCCGGATCCTTGGCGGAAATACCATTGAGCGTGCCAAATACCTGTCCCGGATTGATGGCCAATTCCCGATCCGGATAAACCTCGGCCTCAGCCACGCACACCCCCATCAGAGTCAGGCGATAGGCATTGGGCGCCAGATCAAGGTTGTCGCGAATATGTACTGAGGGCATCAGAAAGCCCATTTCCTGCGACAGCTTCTTGCGTACGCCCTTGATCCGCGCCAACAACTGTCCGCCCTGATTGCGGTCAACCAAGGGGATCAGGCGGTAACCCACTTCAAGGCCGACCATATCCACCGGCGTCACATCGTCCCAACCCAGCTCCTTGACCTCCTGCGCCTTCTGAGCCGGCAGCAGCTCCTGCTGGCGCTGTACCTCCTGCCGCTCCTGCTCCTCGGCACGACGCTTCTTGTCAGCGATCCAGTAAGCACCACCGGCCGCCACCAAACCCAAGCCGATAAAGGAAACGTGCGGCATGCCGGGCACCAGCCCCATGGTAATCAGAATGATCGAGGCCACGGCCAGTGCGCGCGGCGACGCGAACATCTGCCGATTGACCTGCTGGCCCATATCCTCGGAATTGGATACCCGGGTCACCATGATTGCCGCCGCGGTGGACAGCAACAGAGAAGGAATCTGCGCCACCAGACCGTCGCCAATCACCAGCAGGGCGTAGATCTGACTGGCGTCGGAAAAACCCAGCCCATGCTGAAGCATGCCGATGGCCATGCCACCGATCAGGGTGACGAACATGATCAGCAGACCGGCGATGGCGTCGCCGCGAACAAACTTGCTGGCACCATCCATGGAACCGTAGAAGTCGGCCTCCTGAGCCACTTCAGAACGGCGCTTGCGAGCCTCGTCCTGATCAATCAGGCCGGCGTTAAGGTCTGCATCGATAGCCATCTGCTTACCAGGCATGGCGTCAAGGGTGAAGCGCGCGCTGACTTCGGAAATCCGTCCGGCACCCTTGGTGACGACCACGAAGTTGATGATAACCAGGATGGCGAAGACCACCACACCGACCACGTAGTTACCGCCGATCACCACCTCACCGAAGGCCTGGATCACCTTGCCCGCGGCGTGCGGGCCTTCCTGGCCGTGCAGCAGCACGACGCGAGTTGAGGCGACGTTGAGCGCCAGGCGCAACAGGGTGGCCACCAGCAGGATGGTGGGGAATACGGCGAAGTCCAGCGGGCGTAGCGCGTAGACGGCGACCAGCAGCACGACGATGGACAAGGCGATGTTGAACGTGAACAGGGTGTCGAGCAGCAGCGGCGGGATTGGCAGCGTGACCATGCCCAGCAGCGCCAGCAGCAGCAGCGGGATGCCCAGGCTGCCCTGACGCAGACCCGTCAGATTGCCCCTTACGTCCCCGATGATTTGCGAGCGATTGATGTTGAATGCCACTTGCCCACCCCAGACAGTTCAATCTTTTGACGCAAAGATGCGTTTCAGAATGGATATGGCAAGAAGTGTTCCACAACGACACAGTAGCCAGATTCACGCCGCAAGAAAGCCTTTCGCGACGCCAGGAGCCGCCGTTTCTCAGTCGCGCCGCAGATCCGGGGGAATGGGCAGATCGGGCAGCGGCCCCGGGCGCTTGCCCTTACCGGCGCGGTACTGTCGCACCTGATAGACGTAAGCCAGCACCTGCGCCACGGCCAGGTACAGACCGGCCGGAATCTCCTGATCGAGCTCGGTGGAATAGAACACTGCACGGGCCAGTGCCGGCGACTCCAGCACCATCACCTGGTGTTCCTGGGCAATTTCGCGAATTTTCAGCGCCAGGAAGTCGCCACCCTTGGCCAGCAGCACCGGCGCACCGCCCTTGTCCGGGTCGTATTTAAGTGCCACCGCGAAATGGGTCGGGTTGGTAATGACCACGTCGGCCTGGGGTACTGCCTGCATCATGCGTCGTTCGGCAATTTCGCGCTGCATCTGGCGAATGCGTCCCTTGACCTCCGGCTTTCCTTCAGCGTCCTTGTGCTCGTCGCGCACCTCCTGCTTGGTCATCTTCAGCTTGTTCTTGTGACTCCAAAGCTGGAACGGTACATCCACCGCCGCGATCAGGATCAAGCCGCAGGAAAGCCAAAGTGCGCTCCAGCCGACCACCTGCAGGCTATGCATAATGGCTGACTCAAGCGGCTCGTTGGCAATGGCCAGCAGATCGTCCTGATCCATGGACAGCACCAACAGGGCCACGGCCAGAATCACCAGAAACTTGGCCAGAGCCTTGAGCAGTTCCACCAGCGCCTGAACAGAGAACATGCGCTTGAGCCCGGCAAGCGGATTCATCCGACTACCCTTGGGCTGTAGCGCCTCAAGCGAGAACAGCCAGCCGCCAATGACGATGGGGCCTACCACCGAAGCAATCAGCAGCGCGATAAAAAACGGCTGCATGGCCATCAGCACATGCTTGCCCGAGGCAAACAGGTGCAGTGCCATACTGGCCTCACTCATCAGCACCTCTCGCGGCAAACTGAAGTTACCGCGCATCAGATCTAGCAAGGCGTTGCCTATCTGCGCCCCAAGCACCATCAGCGCGACAGTGCCGATAAGGGTCACCGCCAGGGTATTAAGCTCCTTGGAGCGAGCGATCTGACCTTTCCTGCGCGACTCCTCAAGCCGCTTGCCAGTAGGTTCCTCGCTCTTTTCGGCACCGCTTTCGGTCTCGGCCATGGCTACCTCGTGCGGGCGAAATCGCCCAACTGCTGCAGGGCTTCGCTGGCCAGCCCCTGGAACAAACTGCCGAAGTCGTAGAGGCCCACCCAGAAGATCACCAGGCCAAGCACCAGAGTCATGGGAAAGCCAATGCTGAAGATATTGAGCTGCGGCGCAGCACGAGTCATTACGCCAAAAGCCAGGTTGATGACCAAAAGCGCCGTGACCATCGGCAGGGTCAGCAGCAGCCCGGCACCAATCACCCAGCCCAGCTTACCGGCCATGTCCCAGTAGTGAGTAAGCATCAACCCCTGGCCTGGCGGCAGGGTAACGAAGCTTTCGGCGAGAATCTCCAATACCATCAGGTGACCGTTGATGGCGAGAAACAGCAAAGTCACCAGGATCAGCATGAACTGGCCGAGTACCGGCACAGACACACCGTTTGACGGATCCACCATGGAGGCGAAACCCAGGCCCATCTGCATGGCGATAATCTGCCCGGCGACGGTAAACAGGTGGAAGAACAGCTGGAGGATGAAGCCGAACATGACGCCAATCAACACCTGCTCGGCGATCAGCAGCAGGCTGCGCAGGCTCAGGGCGTCGACCGGCGGCATCGGCGGCAGAGTCGGCACCAGCACCACACTGATGGCCAGTGCCAAATACAGACGTACGCGGGTCGGCACCAGTTGAGTACCGATGATCGGCATCACCATCAGTGTCGCCGCAATGCGAAACAGCGGCAGCAGGAACTGACCGACCCAACCGCCAATCTGCTCATTGCTCAGCTCCAGCATGACCAGGCCGGCCTCAACCGATCAGGTAAGGGATGTTCTGAACCAGCGTCTGGGTGTAGGCCATAAGCTGGCTAACCAGCCATGGGCCAGACCAGATCAACGTCAGCAACATCACCATCAGGCGCGGCAGAAAGCTCAGGGTCTGCTCGTTGATCTGAGTGGCGGCCTGAAACATAGCCACCAGCAGGCCCACCACCAGGCTTGGCACCACCGCCAGACCGACGATCATCACGATCAGCCAGAGCGCTTCGCGAAGCAGGTCAACCGCGATCTCAGGGGTCATTGGTAAACCTCGCTACAGGGTGCCGAAACTGGCGGCCAGAGTGCCCATGATCAGCGCCCAGCCGTCAACCAGCACGAAGAGCATGATCTTGAACGGCAGGGAAATGATCAGCGGCGAGAGCATCATCATGCCCATCGCCATGAGGATACTGGCCACCACCATGTCGATGATCAAGAACGGAATGAAGATCATGAAGCCGATCTGAAATGCGGTCTTCAGCTCGGAAGTGACGAAGGCAGGCACCAGAATACTCAGCGGCACATCCTCAACGCTAGCCAGATCCGTACGCTTGGACAGTCGCACGAATAGCTCAAGGTCGCTCTCGCGAGTCTGCGCCAGCATGAAGTTGCGGATCGGCACTTCGGCCCGGCTCAGCGCCTCCTGTGCTGCGATTTCCTCATTGAGATAGGGCTGCAGGGCATCGGTGTTGATGCGGTCGAACACCGGAGCCATGATGAACAGTGTCAGGAACAGCGCCAGGCCAACCAGAATCTGGTTCGACGGTGTCTGCTGCAGACCCAACGCCTGACGCAGGATAGAGAATACAATGATGATGCGGGTAAAGCTGGTCATCAGCATGACGAACGCTGGGATGAAACTCAGCGCCGTCATGATCAGCAGAATCTGCAGACTGACCGAATATTCCTGCTGGCCCTGCTCGTCGGTGGACAGGGTAATGGCCGGAATCGACAGAGGACTGCTGCCCGGCTGGATCAGCGCGCTGCCAGCCTGCGGGATGTCGGCAAAAGTCAGCGGCGAGACCAGCCCCAGCAACAGCACCAAGAGCAAGCGCAGCATCAGGATTTGTCCTTCTGATCCTTGCCCAGCAGCTCCATCAGGCGCTGGGCGAACTCCGGCGTGGCCGGCTCGGTATCAGCCAAATGTACCGGCTCCTTGAGAACATGCAGAGGCGTGATGCGCCCTGCTGAAACACCCAGCAGGATCTGCTCACTCCCCACCTGCACCAGCACCAGACGATCACGCGGGCCGAGCATTTGCGTCGCCAGCAAACGAATCACCTGGCCGCTGCGCGGGGTAAGTCCCTGCACCCGACGCAGAAGCCAGGCCAGCAGGAAGATCAGCCCTACCACCAGCAGCAGGCCCAGCAGCAGCTGGCCAAGCTGGCCGGCCGCATCACTGCCGGCCATCGGCGTTACCTTGCCACCCGGCTCGGCCGCCTGAACCAAAGCCGGTAGTACCAGCAGCCACGGAAGAAGGCGCCTCATGATCAGCGCAGCTTCTTGATGCGTTCACTGGGACTGATCACGTCGGTCAGGCGGATGCCAAACTTCTCGTTGACCACCACCACCTCGCCATGGGCGATCAGGGTACCGTTGACCAGCACATCGAGCGGCTCCCCGGCCAGGCGGTCAAGCTCAATCACCGAGCCCTGATTGAGCTGCAGCAGATTACGGATGGTGATATCGGTGTTGCCCACCTCCATAGAAATGGACACCGGGATATCGAGGATCACATCCAGATTCGGCCCTTCCATGCCGACCGGATGGCTGGGTGCAGGTGCTACTGCGGTGAAATCCTCCATCTGCACGCGTGGCGGCGCCGACCGCGCGGATGCAGCCTCGCCCTGCCCGGCCAGCATGGCATCGATATCGTCCTGGCTGGTGTCACCGGCCTCGGCCAAAGCTGCAGCCCATTCGTCGGCCAGCGCCTGCTCCTCGGGAGAAGTGTTTTCGTCTGCCATCGTAATTCCTCGCGTAGCTCAGATGGTCGGGCAGCGCCTCAGCGCTGCCTCTCGACCGGTTCAAGTACCTGCAGCGCCAGATTGCCCTTGTGCGCCCCCAGCTTGACCTTAAAGGTCGGCACGCCATTGGCGCGCATCACCATGAATTCCGGCAGCTCCACCGGAATCACGTCGCCCGGCTGCATGTGCAGGATGTCGCGCAGCTTCAGTTGACGGCGCGCTACAGTGGCGGCCAGCGGCACGCTGACATCGAGAATGTCGTCGCGCAATGCCCGACTCCATCGCTCATCCTGATCATCGACATCGGACTGGAAACCGGCATCAAGCATCTCGCGGATCGGCTCGATCATCGAGTAGGGCATGGTGATGTGCAGGTCACCACCACCACCGTCCAGCTCGATGTGGAAAGTAGATACCACCACCACTTCACTGGGGCTGACGATGTTGGCCAGCGCCGGGTTAACTTCGGAGTTGACGTACTCGAAGTTGATGTCCATCACCGCATGCCAGGCCTCACGCAGGTCAACGAAAGCCTGGTCGAGCACCATGCGCACCACGCGCAGCTCGGTAGGAGTGAACTCACGCCCCTCGATCTTGGCGTGGCGTCCGTCACCGCCAAAGAAATTGTCCACCAGCTTGAACACCAGCCGGGAGTCGAGAATAAAAAGGCCGGTGCCGCGCAACGGCTTCATCTTGACCAGATTGAGACTGGTGGGCACGTAGAGCGAGTGGACGTACTCGCCAAACTTCATCACCTGCACACCACCGACGGCGACATCGGCCGAGCGGCGCAGCAGATTGAACATGCTGATACGGGTATAGCGGGCGAAACGCTCGTTGATCATTTCCAGCGTTGGCATGCGTCCGCGGACGATGCGATCCTGGCTGGTCAGGTCATACTGACGGACACTGCCGGGCTCTGCGGCATCCTCCGTCTCTACCAGCCCATCGTCGACACCATGTAGCAAGGCATCGATTTCGTCCTGGGATAGCAGGTCTTGTACGGCCATAATCGGCTCCGGGCTACTGCAATACGAAATTGGTGAACAGCACCTGTTCGACTACAGGGCTGCCGGTTTCTTTTTGAGCCAGTTCCTGCACCTTGGCCAATGCCTGCTGCAACAGCTGCGCCTTGCCCTCAGGCGTACGTAGAACAGCGAAATCCTGGCCAGATAACAACATCACAAGTTGGTTGCGCAGCAGCGGCATGTGGGTTTTGAGGCGCTCCATACCAACAGCGTCACGCCCCATCAGCGCCATGCTTACCTGCAAATAGCGGGTGCGGTTCTCATAATTGAAATTCACCACAAAAGCCGGTTGCAAGTCCTGATAAAGCGCAGGCAGACGCACCGGCGGCAGCGCACTGGTCTGCTCCGGAACACTCTCGGCATTTTGACGATCCTTGCTGAGGATGAACCAGGTTCCGCCAACGGAAAGGCCGACAGCCAGAAGCAGGCTCGCCACGATCAACACAATGAGCTTGAGTTTACCTGTGCCGGACGCACTGCCGTCGCCGCCCGCAGCCCCATTCTTAGCCATGCCAATAATCCGTCACGATAAAAGTTCTTTCCGGGTTCAAGAGGTTAGGAGCAAGTGTTATGCCAGCATCCTGACTGACTTGTCTAATTTCCTGAGACCGCTGGCACCAGTTCATCTGCCACAATATTCTGGAAATGGCTCCGGGGTGCGGATTTAACAGCGCCACGTAGCAACTGTCACGTCAAACGACAGCGCCCAGGCAATTGCCCGGGCGCCGCGAGTAAAAACACCAACTCAAGCGTAGTAGTCCACCAGCCCCCTGCCTGCACGCAGCGTATCCATACGCTCGGCAGCTTCGCTCAGGCGCTCATCGGCAAACAACGACTCATCAGCCGAGCTAGCGCGCGCACGCCCCTCGCGCGCTTCCTGCCCCTCACGCCCCTGGGCATGATCCGAAACATTGGCATCTGCCAGGTTCATGCCCTGCTGGGTGAACAGCTCGCGCAGGCGGTGCATCTGCCCCTCAAGCGCCTCTCGCACACCAGCGTTGGCACTGGCGAAGGAAACCTGAGCCTGATCCTGGGTCAGGTTGACTCGTACCTCCAGTCGCCCCAGCTCGGCAGGATCGAGCTGTATCTCGGCTGACTGGAGGTTCTGGCTGGACAGCCACATGACCCGCTCAACCAGCGCCTCACTCCAGCCGGCCTGCTGCATAATCAGAGGCTGACCCGGTACCAGCGGCAAACGCTGTGCCGTCACAGACTGCTGGCCAACAGCTTGGGCCAAAATACTCAGACGTCCGGCAAGCGGATCTGCGCGGCTGGGTTCGACGCTCTCCTTCTGGCTCTCCAGCCCCTCTGACGGACTGTCGAAATGCAGCTCGGTAGGCGCCTCCTCGCCTTGAGCGCCATCCTCCAGTGCCATGGCAGACATCGCCGCGGCAAAGTCTCCGCGCCCGGTACGCTCGCTACGCGTGGCCAATAGCCGCCCCTGGTCTGCCAGCTGCGACTTCGGATCTAAGGATGCCTCGGCATCCA
The DNA here is from genome assembly GCF_019656335.1 of Pseudomonas sp. NCCP-436. Taxonomy (GTDB): domain Bacteria; phylum Pseudomonadota; class Gammaproteobacteria; order Pseudomonadales; family Pseudomonadaceae; genus Aquipseudomonas. Next base: position 171,917 of record NZ_BPLZ01000005.1, read on the forward strand.
GCTGCAGCTGCTCACCCAGGTTCCCGCCGTCAGGCTCAGGGGGCATCTCACTCTGCAGCTCCCCAGCCAAAGCCATCGCCAGCAGTGGATCGAGAACCTGCGGAGCATCTTCCGCGTCCGGCAAAGCATTGCCGGTATCGGCAACATCCGACTGCTCAGCGGCAGGCTCGGCGGCCTTCCCTGCCGGCCGCCCGGTTGCGGCATCGTTATGCTTCGCCCCCTCGGAGCGTTCGACAGAACGGCCCTGGCGCTCCTGCTCATAGACCTCGGAAAAGCTGGAACCCTTGTTCCGAGAGGGCTCCAGCGCCCTGGCAGAAGGCTGAACCTTGCTCTTGGCCTCAGGCGGAGCCTGCAGGCGCAATTCGGGCAACGCGGACATGGACAGTCTCCGTCTATTGATTCGTGATAACACCAAAGCAAAGGACGGGCCAACTCGGCAGAGAGCTTTAGTGACGGTAACGTTGGCGCTCAGACTTAAGCAAAATGCGTACGATGGCGAATTCGCGCTCAATCTTGCCGATCAGATCCGGCAACTGCTCTAGCGCCTCATGGTGTCCGAGATCCTCCAGCTGGCGACAGAGCTCGGCCAGCAAAGGAGCGCCCATGTTACTGCAGCTGCCTTTAAAACTGTGGGCAGCCAGGCGTAGCCCCCGGCTATCGCCCTCTATCGCGGTGCGACGCAATAGTCGCAAGCGTTCCTCAGAGTCAGCTACAAAGGTATCGAGCAAAACCGGATACTCGTCTTCCATAACCTCCTGCAGAGCAGCCAGCACAGCATCGTCAAGATGGATGTCAGACACCAGATCACTCCCTGATTGCCGGGCTCGTCACGAACCAGGCTTTGTACGAAAGGAGCCTGTGCTCGATGACTTTCCGTATAGAGCCTAGCAACGCCTGCAACTCCAAAAACAGCGCCTCCGGCTGCCAGCGCAGCCTGTGAAAGCAGCCGGCATTATGCCTTAGCGAATCAGCAAAACTCTACGCTGATACCGCGCTCATCCGGCCAGACATTAGAATGTCGCTAAAAGCGAATGTGCTTCAGACCTGCGCTCAATGCATTTTGACGGGCAGCATGATCGACGCCGAATCGAAGGCCACTCAGATGCCGATTTACTGCTGACAGTGCATCGTCGATGCACAATCACGCTCAGCCGTCGTCACGCTCCACCAGACGCTGCGCCAGTTCATCGAGCAACTTCTGTTCGCGCTTGTCCTCGGCCAACCGTGCCTCGTTCAGGTAGCGTTGTACCAGTTTGCGCAAGCCTTCCAGACGTGCATAACGCTGCTGCCAGGCAGCACGCGCCTTCTCCAGATTGGCCTTATGCCACTGGATACTCTGCCACTGCTGCTCAACAGCCAGCTCAAGCTGTGTCAGAAAACGCTGGTAATTTATCAGCCACTGCCCGGAAACGCCCTGACTACCCTGGTTGATCCACTGCTGCTGGTAGTCGTCTCGGTAACGTTCCAGCTCGCCGAGCTTGGCTTCAGCCTGGCTCACCACCCCCTGGCAGTGACCCAGCTGGCGTGCAGCATCGCGCTCGGCCTTTTCCGCCATATCAACGACCGGCTGCAGGCGCTTGGCACGGCTCAGGCTCATGCTTAGGCTCCTGGTTCAGGCACTGCTGTCATCACGACTCCAGCACCGCCATCAGTTGATCCCGACTCTGCGTCATCGGCACGCACTCGCTGAGCCCCTGACGCAGGTAGTGGGCCATGGCCGGCTGACGGGCGATGGCCAGATCTGTGTCGGGATCGCCGCCGGCGACGTAAGCCCCGACGCTGATCAGGTCGCGGCTCTGCTGGTAACGCGACCACAGCTGCTTGAAGCGCTGTGCCTGCCTGAGGTGCTCGGGACTGACCACCTGCGGCATGACCCGGCTGATCGAGGCCTCGATGTCGATGGCCGGGTAATGGCCCTCCTCCGCCAAGCGGCGCGACAGCACAAAGTGCCCGTCGAGCACGCCGCGCGCAGCGTCGGCGATTGGATCCTGCTGGTCGTCACCCTCGGAAAGCACGGTGTAGAAGGCTGTGATCGAACCACCACCGGCCTCGCCGTTGCCGGCACGCTCTACCAGCTTCGGCAGCTTGGCAAACACCGACGGCGGGTAGCCCTTGGTTGCTGGCGGCTCGCCGATGGCCAGAGCAATTTCGCGCTGAGCCTGGGCATAACGGGTCAAAGAATCCATCAGCAGCAGGACGTTCTTGCCCTTGTCGCGAAAATATTCGGCGATACGCGTGCAGTACTGGGCGGCACGCAGACGCATCAGCGGCGCATCGTCAGCTGGCGAAGCCACCACCACCGAGCGTTTGAGGCCCTCCTCGCCGAGAATCTCGTCAATGAACTCCTTGACCTCGCGACCACGCTCACCAATCAGCCCAACGACGATAATCTCGGCCTCGGTAAAGCGGGTCATCATGCCCAGCAACACCGACTTGCCGACACCGGTACCAGCGAACAGTCCCAGACGCTGGCCACGACCGACGGTGAGCAGGCCGTTGATTGAGCGGATGCCGACATCCAGCGGCTGACTGATCGGGTCGCGCTTGAGCGGGTTGATAGTGGGGCCGTCCATCGGCACCCAATCCTCAGCCTTCATCCCGCCCTTGCCATCAAGCGCACGACCGGCGCCATCAAGCACCCGGCCAAGCATGCTCATACCCATCGGTAGGCGCCCGGTCTCCGCCAGTGGCACGACACGCGCCCCCGGGGCTATACCGGCCAGACTGCCGACCGGCATCAGGTAGATTTTGCTGCCGGAAAAGCCCATTACCTCGGCTTCGACCTGCACCGGGTGGTAGCTGTCATCGTTGATCACCAGGCAGCGGCTGCCAACTGCGGTACGCAACCCCTCAGCCTCCAGAGTCAGCCCCACCATGCGCAGCAGACGGCCTTCGACAACGGACTGAGCCGGCAGGCGGATGGCGTCGATATAGCTATCCAACCGACGGGCAAAACTGATGCGGTCAAGACGCATCGTCGTCATCCAGACTCAGGTGGATGTCAGCCTCCGGCGACTGCGAGAACTGTGCGCGCTGCTGTTCGAACAGCTGCTTGAGAGCCTGTGACAGGCGCGTCTCGATGCTGGCATCGATCTGGCTGTGCTCCGTCTCGATACGACAGCCCCCCGGCAGCAGATTGTCATCTTCGAGAATGCGCCAGCTTTCCTCGTGTCGCTCACGTAGCGCACGAATGGTTTCGAAATCCTGCGGATTGACCTGGATACGCACATTACTGGCCCCCATCGGCAACAGCTTGAGCGCCTCGCGCAGTACCTGGCGGATCTGACTGGAGTCGATGCTCAGCTCGCGCTGAACCACCTCGCGCACCATATGGCCGACCAACCGTACCAGAGCGACTTCGAGCTGCTGATCCTGCTCTGCGATAGGCTCGAACAGCTGGCTCATGAGTTTCTCCAGGCTGCCTAGTCTGAGCGCCAGCTGCGCTTCGGCCTCCTGCCGCGCCTTGAGCTGGCCGGAGTGGAACCCATCCTTCTCGCCAGCAGCAAACCCTTCGTTGTAGGCGTCCTGGCGGATGGCCTCAAGCTCCTCCAGAGTCAGCGGCTGCACCTGTTCGGGCGGAACCTCCTCAATCTGCACGGGAAGCTCCGGTTCGGTCTCCACCGGTTCAGACTGCGGTTCCTCCAGCACTTCAGGCTCTTCGGAGGCCTCCACCGAGGCATCGAAGCTGGGCAACGCCCAGCGGTCGAAGACACCCAGCTCGCTGGCACGGATCAGCTCGCTTTCCGATTCCTTGTTCACCGCCATGGCTTAGACCATCTCCTCGCCACCCTTGCCACCGAGCACTATCTCGCCAGCTTCCGCCATACGACGGGCAATGGTGAGAATCTCCTTCTGCGCCGTTTCCACGTCGCTGACCCGTACCGGCCCCTTGGCCTCCAGATCGTCGCGCAACAGCTCGGCGGCACGCTTGGACATGTTCTTGAAGACCTTCTCCTTGACCGCGTCGTCGGCCCCCTTCAGCGCCAGCACCAATACCTCAGAGGAGACCTCGCGCAGCAACAGCTGGATGCCACGGTCGTCGACATCGGCCAGGTTGTCGAAAACGAACATCAGATCCTCGATCTGCATCGACAGATCCTCGTCCATCTCGCGAATGGCATCCATCAGTTGCCCTTCGATGGAGCTGTCGAGGAAGTTCATGATGTCCGCTGCACGCTTGACCCCGCCCATGGCAGCACGTGACGTATTGGCGCTACCGGAGAACTGCTTCTCGAGGATCTGATTGAGTTCCTTGAGCGCCGAGGGCTGCACAGTGTTAAGCGATGACACGCGCAGGATAATGTCCAGGCGCACCTTATGATCGAAGTGACTAAGCACCTCGCCGGCCTGATCCGGGTCGAGGTAGGCCACCACGATAGCCTGAATCTGCGGGTGCTCGTAACGAATCACGTCGGCTACCGCGCGTGGCTCCATCCATTTGAGACTGTCCAGACCACTGGTGCTGCCACCCAGCAGGATCCGGTCGATCAGGTTGCCTGCCTTATCCTCACCCAGGGCCTGGGTGAGCATCTTGCGGATGTAACCATCGGCACCGACACCAAGGCTGGTCTGGTCGCCGACGATCTCGACAAACTCAGCCATCACCTGCTCCACCTGTTCACGGTGAATATTGCGCATCGCGGCCATGGCCATGCCAACCCGCTGCACTTCCTTCGGCCCGAGGTGACGCAGCACCTGCGCCGCGTCGGTCTCGCCCAGCGACAGCAGCAAGATGGCTGCCTTGTCAACCTTGCTCAACTTGCTGACGGTACGATTGTCACTCATCGGCGTTGATCCATTCTTTCACCACCTGGGCCACCCGGCCCGGGTCTTCAGCCACCAAACTCTTGATGGCATTCAGTTGGGCATCATAACCCTCGCTGGGACTGGGCAGCAGGATACTTTGCGGGCCGCCCAGACTGACGCGATCCTCGGCCAACTCACCATCAAGCCCGGCCATGTCGCCCAGCTCGCCCTCACCGGCTGCCTCCAGCTCACGGCTCTTGCTGCCGCTAATATTGTTCAGCAGCGGACGCAGCACGATCAGCGCCAGAACGGCGATGATCAATACACCAACCACCTGCTTAACGATGTTCCAGAACCATGGTTCGGTGTAGAACGGCTCACTCGGAATCACCTCATCCTGTGCATCAGCGAAAGCGCTATTGATCACACTGACACTGTCACCCCGGCTGGCATCGAAACCGACCGAATCCTGTACCAGACGGGTAAAGCGGGCCAGGTCGTCAGCACTCCAGGGTATCCGGGTGGTCTCACCGGTGGCCGGATCCACCCGGATCTGGTCGTCTACCACCACGGCGACGGAAAGACGACGCAAGCGCCCCTGCTGCTGTTTGGTGTAACTGATCGAACGATCCAGCTCGAAGTTGCGGGTCGACTGCTCGCGCTTGTCGGCCGGATACGGCGCCAGCATCGGCTGACCTGTCACCGGATCCATGATCTGCTGGCCGTTGGCGTCCACCAGCGGCTGCCCCGGCGCCACCGGCCCAGCACTACCGGCCACCCCCCCCGTCTGTTCCGGAGCGCTGGCCGGGCCCGGCGGCTGATTGGAAAGAGCGCCAGGCACGCCCTGTGGCGGCAGGCTGCTCTGACGCTGTTCGTTGACCTGTTGTTCGCTGCGCAGTGCCGGCTGATCCGGGTTGAACATCTCGGAGGTGGATTCGACCGAGCTGAAATCGACGTCCGCCGAAACTTCCGCCTTGTAGCGTCCGACGCCAAGCACCGGCTGCAGGATGTTATGCACGCGCTGGGTGAACAGGCTTTCCATCCGGCGGGTGTAGTCGAACTGCTTGCCGGCCATGGTCAGTTCAGACAACTCCTGCTGATCCGAGAGTAGATTGCCCTTTTGGTCGACCACGGTGACTTGGTTCTTGTCCAGCTCAGGCACACTGGTAGCCACCAGGTTGACAATCGCCATCACCTGGCTTGGCTCCAGCGCCCGCCCCGGATACAGCTCAACCAGTACCGAGGCGCTGGGCTTGCGTTCGTCGCGTACAAACACTGAAGACTTCGGCACGGCCAGGTGCACACGTGCGGCCTTGACGTTGTTCAGGCTGGAGATGGTGCGGGCCAACTCCCCTTCAAGACCGCGACGATAGCGGGTCGCCTCCATAAACTGGCTGGTGCCCAGTCCCTGCTCACGATCCAGGATCTCGAAACCCACGCTGGTATCGGTCGGTGCGACGCCGGCCGCCGCCAGACGCAGCCGCGCACGCGCGAGATCCTCGGACCTGACCAACAAAGCGCCAGAATTGGGTTCAAGGGTGTAGTCGATGCCGGCAGCAGTCAGAGTGTCCAGCACCTGAGTTGCATCCATGCCGTTGAGACTGCCGTAGAGCGGGCGGTAATCCGGCTGCTGCGACCAGAGTACTACGGCAAAACCGATGGCCACGCTGGCCGCCAGCCCGACCAGCAGGCCAAGCTGACGCAACACCGACATATCGGCCAGATTCTCCAGAAAGCTCAGGCGCAGCAGCGGGCTCTTAGCTTCAGCGGCCTCGGCCTTGACAGGAACATTTGCAGCGGCTTCAGACATGTATCAACCCTCAGACCGGCATCTGCATGATGTCTTGGTAGGCCTGAACCAGCTTGTTACGCACTTGGGTCATCGCCTGGAAGGATACGCTGGCCTTTTGCGAAGCGATCATCACGTCAGTCAGGTCGACGCCACTCTGGCCCATCTCGAAGGCCTCGGCCAGCTTGTTGGAAGCTTGCTGGGTTTCATTGACCTTGTTGACCGCCTGCCCAAGCATTTCCGAGAAGCTCGGCACACCCTGCACTGGCTCGCTTGCCACAGGCTTTTGCCGCGCCATGGCCTCAGCCTGCATGGCACGCATTTCCAACATCAAGCGATTGAATTCGACACCCTGGCTCATGACTTCCTCCACCGTCCGCTTTTTGACACAAGCGGCCTTGTACATGGATATCTGCAACAAGAATGCCAGAACGCTAATTAGCAGCTATATCGACTGACAGACTTGTGCCCATGTGTCTCGGTCGAGCAAAACCGGATCAGAGCTGGCCAGCCTGCGAAGGAAGAAAAAACCGGGCACTCCGGCCCGGTATGTATTGCTCAGTGTTCAGCTGGCGTAGAGGTAGGCCTCGACATCCATGCCTGCATCGCGCATTTGCGCCAGCTTGTAACGCAGGGTGCGCGGGCTGATACCCAGACGCTCGGCAGCTTCCTTGCGCCTACCACGCTCGGCACGCAATGTGTCGATAATCATCTGGAACTCGCGACGGCGCAGATCCTCACCCAGAGCGCCGGCCTCAACAGTCACCGCTGGCTCCACAGGCGGCTGCGCAGAAACGCTGACGGGCGCCAATGCCAAGCCGGCCTGTACCTGCAAACACAGATCCTGCGGCACAATCACCCCGCCTTGCTGCAGGATCAGCGCCCGCTGGATGGCATTGTCCAGCTCCCTCACATTGCCGGGCCAGGAGTGCTGCACCAGGCAACGCGCGGCCTCTCCGGACAGACGCACCGCCGTCTGGTTCATTTTTCTCGCATGCTTGGCCAGCAGACGCTCGGCCAGCGGCAGAATATCGGCAGGACGTTCACGCAGTGGTCGCCAGGCCAAAGGAAAGACCGACAAGCGATAGTAGAGATCCTCGCGAAAACGCCCAGCTGCCACTTCACTGGCCAGATCCCGGTTACTGGTAGCCAGCACTCGGATATCCAGACGAGTCGGCTTGCGTGCGCCGACTCGCTCCACCTCTCGCTCCTGCAGTACACGCAACAGCTTGGCCTGCAGCCCCAGCGGCATTTCGGAAATCTCATCAAGCAAAATGGTACCGCCATCGGCCAGCTCAAACTTGCCCGGCTGAGCGCTGACAGCCCCGGTGAAGGCCCCCTTCTCGTGGCCAAAAAGCGTGGCTTCAAGCATGTTGTCGGGAATTGCAGCACAGTTGATTGCGATAAACGGCCCACTGGCACGTGGCGACTGCTGGTGAATGTAGCGCGCCAGCACTTCCTTGCCGGTACCGGACTCACCAGTGATCATTACCGTCGAGTCGCTCTGCGCCACGCGTGCGGCCAGCTCCAGCAACTGCCGACTGGCAGGCTCAACCGCCACCGGCCCGTCCTGCTCGGCCACCGGCAGGCGACCAAGAGCATGCCGAGCCACAAGCTCCAGCAGCGTGCGCGGCTCGAAGGGTTTTACCAGATAGTCTGCCGCCCCCTGACGAATGGCATCGACCGCCCGCTCCACTGCAGCAAAGGCCGTCATCAGCAAAACCGGCAGCTGCGGATAGCGATTGCGGATCAGCCCCAGCAACTGATGTCCGTCCATACCTGGCATGTTGACGTCGCTGATTACCAGTCCGAACGACTCCTCGTCCAGCGCAACCAGCGCAGCTTCGGCACAGTCGACAGCCCGGTAGTCATACCCGCCGAGGCACAACGTGTCGGCCAGGGCTTCGCGCAGCGCGCGATCGTCTTCAACCAACAGCACTTTGGCAACCATGGTTACTCCTGAGTCGAGCAAGGAGCCGCTTCAAGCAGCGGCAGGGAGACAATGGCACAGGTACCACGCCCCTCGCGGGAGCGCAGCAGCAGCTGACCGTGGTGCGCGCGCGCCACGGCCTTGACGACGGCCAGACCCAGACCGGTTCCGGTGGTCTTGGTGGTAAAGAAGGGTTCACCCAAACGCGCCAGAGTCTCGTGGCTCATGCCCGGACCGTTGTCGCTGACGCACAGGCGCAACTGGTTGGCACGACGATACAGGTGGATCTTCAGCTGTGACCGAGGGCCAGCTGCTTGCACCGCGTTGTCGATCAGGTTAAGCACGATGCCAACCAGAGTGTCGCGATTGCATAGCAATTCACCCTCGCGTACGTCGCACTGCCAACGAACCCTCACCTCACCCAGATGCGCCTCGGCAGCGGCTCGCACAGCATCGAACAATTGCCTCGGCGCCAGACGATCCGACAGGGGCAACTCGCCGCGTGCGAATACCAGCATATCGCGCACCTGGTTCTCCAACTCGTGCAACCGTTCCTTCAGACGTCCGGCAAAACGCTGCTGCTGCTCGACAGGCAACACATGGTCACTGAGGTGACCGGCATATAGCAGGGCAGCCGACAGCGGCGTGCGGATCTGATGAGCCAGAGAGGCGACCATACGGCCGAGAGCGGAAAGACGCTCATGACGGGACAACTGGTCTTGCAGGCGGCGGGTTTCCGTCAGATCCGTGAGCAGTACCAATTGTCCAGGCTCGCCATGTAACGAGCGCGTGGCAATTGACAGGCGACGACCGTCATGCAGGGAAATCTCGTGCCCATCGTCCTTGCGAGGTGCAAAGCAGCGGGCGATCACCTGACGCCAGAGCATACCCACCAGCGGCTGGCCAAGCAGAGCCCGGGCCACAGGATTGGCTTCGCGCACCACGCCCTGCCCATCGATCACGATGACCCCGCCAGGCAACAGATCCAGCAGGCTCTGCAGCCGATGGGCCAGACGTTCTTTCTCCGCCAACTCCTGCATGCGCTGGGCACTAACCAGGGCCAACTGGCCCTTCAGCTCATTGACCCGCGCCTCCAGCAGACTGTAGGACTCGCTCAACTGGCTGGACATCTGGTTGAACAGGGCGAGAGCCTGTTCCATACCGGCACGGCTGGCAGAATCGAAGGACGCAGGCTGGCCTGGCTCGACGGGCTCGAATGGACGAAGGTTGACTGTCATCGGTTCCTCTCGCATGACACACCGTCAGAATACGGGCGGTTACGAGAGGTTTAGCAATCCTCATGCCGACTTTTTTGGCGTTTATTATCAACAACTTAAAAATAAAGCCGGCAGCTCGCGTCAAAGCTCCGGCTTCATTGTCGACCTGGAATACTCAGTCAATGGCCTGGCCGTCCTCATCTCGACGTCCCATGCCGTACTTGCGCATCTTCTCCACCAGAGTCGTACGACGGATACGCAGGCGCTCGGCAGCTCGCGCCACAACGCCACCGGCATCATCCAGTGCCTGCTGAATCAGCCCCTGCTCCAGGTTGCCGAGGTAGTCTTTCAAGTCTAGCCCCTCCGGCGGCAGCATGGCCGGCGAATCGACGCCAGGCAAGCCGGCCATGATCGCCGCCCGTTCCTCCATCTCGTCACGCAGACTGGCTGCCAATTGTTCGTCCTCGTCATCCACATGGCGGAACTTCTTCGGCAACTCGCCGACTCCGATGACGCCGTACGGGTGCATGATCGCCATACGCTCGACCAGGTTGGCCAGCTCTCGCACGTTGCCTGCCCAGTCATGGCGACACAGCGACATGATGGCTGCGGAATTGAAGCGTATGGAGCCGCGCTTTTCGTGCTCCATACGGGAAATCAGCTCGTTCAGCAACAGAGGGATATCCTCAATGCGCTCACGCAGCGGCGCCATTTCGATAGGGAACACATTGAGGCGGTAGTACAGATCCTCGCGGAAGGTACCTTCCTCGATCATTTTTTCCAGATTCTTATGAGTCGCCGCAATGATGCGTACATCGGCAGTCTGCGTTTTGTTGCTGCCAACCCGCTCAAAAGTGCGCTCCTGCAATACACGCAAAAGCTTGACCTGCATGGGCAGCGGCATATCGCCAATCTCGTCAAGGAACAACGTGCCGCCATTGGCCAGCTCGAAACGCCCTGCACGACTGGTGATAGCCCCGGTAAAGGCTCCTTTTTCGTGACCAAACAGTTCGCTTTCCAGCAACTCAGCCGGAATAGCGCCACAGTTGACCGGCACGAAGGGCGCCTGACGCCGCTTGGAATGGTAGTGCAGGTTTCGCGCTACCACCTCCTTGCCGGTACCGGATTCGCCAAGAATCAGTACGTTTGCCTCTGTGTCAGCCACCTGCTGCATCATTTGCCGGACCTGCTGAATCGCCCGACTGGTACCAACCAGACTGCGAAACAGATTTGGCTCGCGCTGGCGACCACGCTCCCGGGCCTGATCGTACATCTCTCGATACACCTGGGCGCGGTGCAACGAATCCAGCAATTTGTTGTAGCTCAGTGGAACTTCCAGGGTGGCCAGCACACGGCGGCGTAGATCCTCTGGCCATTCATGACTGGCCGAATCACTCAGCGCCAGCAATGGAAGAAACTCATCCCAGGCAGCGACCTGTTTGGTCAACTCGAGTGCCCCGCCCCGACTTTCAACCTCTCCCAGCAACACACAAAGCACTTCCCGACTCGACTCCAGAGCGCTCACCGCCTCACGCCAGCTCTCGCTAGTACAGCTCAGGAATTCCTCGCCGAGAAAATTCAGAATGATCGCAAGTTCGTGACGGCGCGCAGCATTGTCGTCGATCAGCAGGATTTTGGTTTCACGCCACATGTTGTGCTTGTCTGACCCTGGAGATGAAAGTGATGATGCGCCTGCCGCTGGACATAGCCAGGCAATTGGCCACTAGTAAAGTCAAAAAACTCAAGGCTGTCAAATTTATGACGTACGAGTAGATATATCAGAGTCCCAGATAGCCAACCGCAGTACCGGATGAACAGCTATGAAGGACGAAAGGAAGTCAAGCGGGAGGGTAGCGAGGCCCGGATTACCGGCCCCGCAAAACATAGAAAATCAGCCGAAAAGCTGATAAACCTTAGCACCCTGGTGAGACTGGTTGAGCTGGATCAGCTCTCCGGCAAGACGTTGCTGCTCAGCCTGGCAGACGCTGACCAGCTCGCGATACAGCGCCAGCAGGTTCTCCATGCTGCTCCGCAGCTGAGCCTCATCCTGACTGTCGACCATGGCCGCTTCCACCGCCAGCCTGCACTGCAAGTCCAGCTCACCGATGGCGGACCAGTCCTGCCTGACCAGAGCATCACGCAGAGCCGATCCGGTCGCCTCCAAACGCTGGACAGATGAACTCATTCTCTTCTCCTCCGGTGCCATTGGCTCAATCGGCGATGCCATCCCAACCGGTCTTGATGTCCCGCAGCAAACCTGCAACCTCCTCAAGCACAGCCGGTTCATTGCTGATGTTCGCCTCGGTCAGACGCGCCATCATATACCCGTACAGGCTATCGAGGTTACCCGCCAGTTCACCACCCTGCTGGTGATCCAGACTATCACGAAGCCCGGCAATGATCGCAATGCTCTTGCCGATCAGTTCGCCTTTCAATGCCGTCTGCCCGCGCTCCATGGCACCACGCGCCTGAGCGATACGGGTCAAACCACCTTCCATCAGCATCTGGATCAGGCGATGGGGACTGGCATCGACGACACGTGCCTGGGTATTGACACTCTGATACTGCTTAAGGGCCGACGCTGCATACATGGTCGATCTCGCTATGTTGACTGGCTGATACCCAAGTTATCGGCCAGCGCGAGATAAGCTTTAGCCATTGCAGGCAAAATCACCCAGATTTATCGCCCAGCCTCATCATGAGCCTCGACTTCCGAGGCGATGGCATCCCATGCGTCCTTGACCTGTGCCAGCAAGATCTCGACTTCATCCAGGCTGCGCACTTCCTGCTCCAGAGCTACCCCGGCAAGCCGGCGGGTCATATAGTCATAGAGAGCTTCAAGGTTCTCGGCGATTTCCCCGCCAGTCTCCTTATCCAGACAGGCCTGCAACACGCCGAGAATACTCAGGGTGCTACCCACAGCCATGCCACGGGCTTCACTATCACCCTTGAGCTGAGCCAGACGTGCCCGACGTAGCCGCTCCAGAGCACCGTCAAGCAGCATCTGTACGGCACGATACCGTGACACTTCCTGGCTACTATTGATACTTCTGTAGGTATCAATGGGGCTGCTCATTTGTCTTTCCTGACAACTCCCGGAAGATTGGCTAGGGCACTGCTCATCCAGTCGCTGGTACGGGTCAACTGGCCAATGAGAGTGTCCATCGCATTATATTGGGCGTACAACCGAGCCTGCATTTTCTCCACCCGCAGATCCAGCGCCGCACGCTGTTCCTTGACGTCTTCGCGGGTTTTTTCGTAGCCCTTGACACGCTGTTCCAGTACACCGTCAGTTTTGGTATAGCTGTTCACACTATTGTTCAGCCGCCCCATCAACCCTTCAGTCCCCGTCAGGAAACGACCAACACCGTCATAGTTCTCCGCAAGCGCCTTGTCCAGCTTGGCACTATTGATAGACAGCTTGCCGTCCTTGCCAGTAGTGATACCAAGATCGGCCAGCACCCGAAAGTCCCCGGACTCAGTATTGGCAGCCGGCGCCCCCAGTTCTTTGCGCAAACCGTTGAGCAGATTGCGCACCGAGGTGTCCCCCACCAGGCCTCCCACCAACGGTGTGCTGCCGCTCACCTGGGTCACCCGGGTCAACGAATCCGTAGTGGTAATCAGCTTGTTGTAGGCATCAACGAATTTCTGCAGGTTACTCTTGACCGCTGCGGTATTGTCACCAACGGTCAGATTGATCACCTTGTTTTCATCTGAGCCATTAGCCTGCAGCAAGTTGAAGGTCACGCCCTCAATTACCTTGCTCACCTGGTTGGAAGCGCTTTCCAGCTCCAGACCATCGACTTTAAAGCGAGCATTGGTGGCACTGACAACGCTTGCACCGCTAGCCAGAGCGTCCAGTGATGAGGGATTGTCGGGGTCGTTCGCCTCGACGGAAATACTGAGATCGTTGCCGTCCCCGGTCTTGTTCGAAGAAAGTACCAAACGCGAGCTACCAGCAACCGGATCGCTGATGATATTGGCGCTGATACCCTCATCCTTGAGGCGCTCATTGATGGCATCGCGCACATCCTTGAGGGTAGCTCCGTCGGCGATCTCCAGATTGAACTCCTCAGTACCGAGCCCTATACGCAGCGTGCCTCCGGTCTCGAAGACAGCCGAAGAGTCACCCGCAACTACGCCCGAGGTCAGCTTGCTGGAGGTGGCCAGGCTCAACACTTCAATACTGTACTTACCGGCAAGTGCGTTCTTGTCAGCGGTAGCAGTCACCCGCGCACTATCGGACGAGGAGGCCGTGCGCGTGTTGAACAGACTGATGTCGTTAAGCCCCTTCAGCGCCGTCTGGAATTCGCTCAGCGCGCTGCGCAGGGTACCCAGAGCAGAAATCTTGGCGGTCGCGTTGGCTTCCACTCGGTTCAGCTGGGAATCTTTAGGAGCACGCTCCGCCGCAATCGTCGCCTGGACGATCGAGTCGATGTCGATGCCCGAACCTATACCTGTAATACCCGCCATAATCTTCCACCTCGTCAGAAAACCGACATCCGCCAGCCATCACGGTAGATACATCAAGAAACGTGCCGATGACCTTCAAAACGCAAAACGAACTCTGCAGGCAAAGCCTTGTAGCTTTGCCTGCAGAGTTCGTTTTCTCTGATCATCCTTACACCTGCGCCGTAAACAGCAGACTGCGCGCTTCGGATAGCCTCTCGGCCAACTCCAATGCCTCCTCGGAAGGAATCTGCCGGATTACGTCACCGGAGTGAGTATCCGTGACCTTGACTATCACCTTACCGGAACTGTCATCAAGCGAGAAATTCAGATCGCGCCGTACCGACTGTACGAACTCCTGAATATTCTCCACGGCTTCCCGAATCCCCCGCGCCCCAGACTGCGCAACGGCTACCGGCTGCACCTTATCCTCCACACCTTCGGCCCGCCTCGTGGATTCATCACCCCGGGCACTACCGGAAACCTGTTCAGAGGTTCTGGGCGCTGCAGTTCTGGTATTCAACCAATCATTTATTGAGCTGATATCCATGGTTTTTTCCTCGTAATGAGGTAATGGGGAGAAAGGCTACCCTTTCTCCCCATCCTTGTCGCCCACTTCGCTTAGCCAAGCAGACTGAGTACCGCCTGTGGCAGCTGGTTGGCCTGGGCCAGGATCGCAGTACCGGCTTGCTGCAGGATCTGGTTCTTGGTCAGGTTAGCCGTTTCTGCGGCGAAGTCAGTGTCCTGAATCCGGCCGCGGGCCGCCGATACGTTCTCCGAGATGTTCTGCAGGTTGGCGATGGTATTTTCGAAGCGATTCTGCACAGCACCCAGATCGGCGCGCTGAGCATCAATCGCCTGGATGGCCTGGTCGATAACGATGACTGCCTTCTGCGAACCGATAACATCGGTAATATCGATGTCGTCCACTCGGTTACCGCTTTCCACATTGGCGACCGCAATGTTGGTTCCAGTTGCCGCTTTTGCCGCCGCCACAGTCGCGCCACTGGCAAAGGTGAAGCTGGCAATATTGGTGCTGGAAGCACCCACTGCACCAGAAGTCAGCGAGGTGACCAGGTCGATGTCGCCGGAATCGTTGATGAAGGCGCCCACACCGATATTGGCGTCGTTGATCACTGTTGCCAGTGCCTGAACCTGCTCTTTCACCGTTGCGCCACTGGCGAAAGTCGCAGTGAAGGTGCGAATCTCCCCCCCCTCCATCTGCACTTTGACGGCAATGGCACCGGAGGCGGCAGCCTTAGAAGAGGCAATGGAGGATGCAGAAATGCTGCCAGAGGCGAAACTACCCTCCAGCGACTCGGTGCTCATCTCGTCAATCTTGACGCTGATGGTTTCGTTGGCCGCACTACCAACCTGGAAGGTAGTGGTTTCGAAAGTACCGTCGAGCAGTTTGCGACCACCGAAAGTGGTGGTATTCGCAATACGGTTCAACTCTTTCTTGAGCTCGTTCACTTCCGAGTTCAGGGCCTTACGCTCTTCATCACTGTTGGAACCGTTGGCTGCCTGCAAAGCCAGATCGCGCATGCGCTGCAGAATATTGGTGGACTGTTGCAGAGCTCCCTCGGCGGTTTGCGCCATGGAAATACCGTCATTGGAGTTCTTGACCGCAACGTTCAGGCCATTAATCTGACTGGTCAGACGGTTGGCGATCTGCAGACCGGCGGCATCGTCCTTGGCGCTGTTGATGCGCGAACCGGTGGACAGACGCTGCAGGGAAGTATCCAGAGCCTTGGACGAAGTATTCAGATTGCGTTGAGTATTCAGGGACGCAATGTTGGTATTGACGGTCAAAGCCATGATGATTGTCCTCCATCGGACCTAGCTGTTTGCCTGAGCCTGCGACCTCGGGCGGGCAGTGCCCAGGCACCCATAAAGTTCGCATTCGTCTCTTGTATCGGCGCTTTCCGTCAGAGCTTTAGGCTTTTTTGCAGTTTTTTCACCATTCCTATTTTTTTCTTATAAAACAATAACCTAACTAACAAATCCGCTCTCAGTGACGGCAAACGATGCCTCCATTGCGCTCTCATGCGCCTCACTTGCCCGAAGCGAGAAGCATCAGGCCTGTACGCAATCGATACAGGCCCGCCGTCCGTTGAATCGGCGTCAAACCATGAATGGCCTGGGCCTGTCATTACCGACTGCGCTCTGCAGCCTACAGTCCTCAGTCCGGCAGCCAGGCCTGACGCCACAACTCCAGTTTGTCTCCCTCCAGCATCCAGTCACGCCGTACCCGAGCCTGCAGCTCATCGCCCATGCGCTCACTGGCATCTGGATCATTCAGATGCATGCGGATAGCATCGACCCAGTCCTTGAATCGGTTCTTCACCCTGGTCACCGGCAGGCTGTCGTCCTGATAGCAACGGATATCGCTGCAGATCACCGGGAACCCACAGGCGCCATACTCCAACAGACGCAGATTACTTTTGCACTCGTTGAACAAATTCTGCTCTACCGGTGCAAGAGCCAGATCCAGATTCAAACTGGCCAACAGGGCCGGATAGCGGGTGATCTCAACCCCCGCGTGGAACTCATGAACGTAAGGCCGTAGTGCCTCCGGGCACATGCCGAAGAATACCCACTCCACCTCGCCGGCCAGCTCCCGAACCACATCGGCAATCATCTCCAGATCGCCTGTGTGACTGGAGCCACCGGCCCAACCGACCCGCGGCCTGACCGACGTCCTCCGGCGCCCCTGCAGCCCCTGCCACCAGCTCACCGGCAGACGGTTCTCCACCACCCGGATATCTTCGTGCAGACCAGCGAAGGCCTCGGCCAATGGAGTAGTGGAAACCACAAAACGATCCACGCAGGACAAGCCGCGACGTAGCGAACGAAGGATGTCCTTGGGCATGCTTTCGCGATGCAGGTTCTTCAGGGGAAGATTGGGCAGATAGTCGTCCAGCTCGTAGACTTTGAAGGCTCTGGAAAATGCCTTCATCCGCCGCATCGCCTCCAGTCGATCCTCGCCGATTTGCCGCTGCAGGATGACACTGTCCGGCTCGTAGCGTTCCAGATCCGTGACATGCATCAGGCCGTAGGACAGCGCCCCATCGATCATCCCGGCCTGCTGCAGGGCAGTGAACGGCTGCATGATACGGTAATGGCCACAACCGAATTGATCCGCAGGGTGTGCCAGCACCGTGGGCAGCGGCCTCCAGGAGGAAAGTGGGCGCCAGGCCAGTGCCGGATCAGCCAGTTTGAAGCCGCCGGGCTGCACCAGAGAAAAGCCAGGGTTGTAGGCTGGATCACGGGCCAGCCGGGGCAGCCAGCGAGCATAGAGAGCATCCTCGTCCTCCGTACTGACCATCTCACGCCCGGCTGGCAGATCCACCAGAAGTGGCACGCGCGGTGTCCAAACATTCAGATACCCCGCCTGCTGCAGACGCAGGCAAAGATCAACTTCACTCCAGGCCGCCAGCTCGGCCGACTCGTCAAACCCTCCAAGCTCGATGAACAGTTCGCGGCGCAGCATCAGACATTGAGCAGCCAGTGCCGAATGATTTTGATCCACCTGCAGGCGCTGCATGTAACCGGAATCGTCATGGGACAGTCCGGGGAACACAGGCCCCACGGGCCCGCCCAGTCCGAGGATCAGCCCACCATGCTGCACCTTGCCGTCAGCCGCCAGCAGCTTGCCGCCCACCACTCCGACCTCCGGGCGCTGGGCATGGTTGAGCAGTTGCTGCAGCCAGTCGGAGGCCAGTACGCCAGCTGAGCCATCCAGCCACAGGAGGAAATCGCCACGAGCCTGCAGGGCGGACTGATTGCGCCAGGCGGCCCGTGACAGGTCATCGCGTGCCCGCACCACGCGCACCTGATCTGCGCCCATCTGCTCTACGGCAGTCAGCCATTCACATACTGCCGGCTCATCGCTGCCCTGCAACAGCAGCAGTTCATACTGCGGATGCGAAGTGTGCTCCAGCACGCTCTCGACACAGCGCTGCGCCACGGCCAGACGCTCCCGCACCTCGACCAGGATACTTACGGACGCCAGCTCCTGATGCCCGTAGTCAAGCTCATAACGACCAGGCAGACGCGAATTCACCCGGGCGCGGGTATAGCCGCGAGCCTGCAGGTGCTGCTCGATCACCTGCCGCTGCGCGGCATCGTCACGCAGATAGCCGGTTCGAGCGATCAGCAGCGGCTCGGCCACATGACCAATGCAACCGAAGCCCAGCTCATGGATCAGTCGCAACTGATAGTCCAGCTCAAAGGCTGTGCCACGGAAGCCCCTCCGGGCAATCAGGGCCTGACGCTGGAACAGCCAGTGGGGGGACAGCCCGCCTGGAAAGCTGAGCAACATATCGAGATTCAGATCCGGGCGCAGCGCCAGGCCGCGCTCATCCTCGCCCAGTTGCACCACTTCATCGCCATATACCGCAAGGCAACCTTCCGGAGCCCCCAACAACTCCAGCGAAAGGATCAGAAACCCGCTGGGAGTAAATTCTGCGCCAGCTTCCACCACCTGTAGCCAATCGGCGTTCAACTCATCCAGCAGACCATTAATGGTCGCTGCCACACCCTCTTCACGCAGCGAAACGCAGCGGCAGCCTTCTGGCCCCTGTACACCAGCAGGCAGCAGTGCCACCGGTAGCAGGTTGCCGTGACCATTGAGCGCAGTCAGGCTATCAAAGCTACGCTGCAGCGCTTGCGCATCACCCTGCTCGTCCAGCAGCAATACGGCAATCTTCGGTCCACCGCCATGCTCTGCCAGGCGTTGGTCGATCAGCCGCTGCTGAACTTCACTGGGTTTACGCGCCTGCAACCAGATATCGAGAGAAATGCTGCCATAGCCTGCGGCTCGGTAGATGGTCTCAAGCAAGTGCACCGGTTTGAACACCCGCGCCCTGAGCTGGGTAATAGCCGCCACGCGCACAGTCTGTCCCTGCCCTTCACGGTGCCAGCCAAGATCGCGGATGGCCTGACGGAAGGCGGCATGAGCCTGTTCACCGATCCCCGGTTGGTCACGGCCGGCCTGACTGAACTGCTCACGGGACACACGAAAATCGGTCAGCGATTCGGCCAGCATGGCCAGATTGCCACGCTGCAGCAGCTTCACGTACATCGCCAAATCGGCGATCCAGGTGATGCGCACGCCATTGAGTACCGAAAGCCCTTCGCTGAAGGTCAGCAGATCTTCTCGCCGGCACAACACGGTACTGGGCTCGCCGATGAAGTTGATCGTGTGCTCGGCAAGGAAGGAAACCAGATCGGCGCCATCGATCAGTACATCGCCACTAAAGGGATAGATGGTTGCAAGGATATCCGGCAACGGATTGCCGTCCTCGTCGATACGCCGGCGGCGCGAGCTGGCCAGCGCCACGCCCGGATCCGCCTCCATGACCCTCACAAGCGATTCGATGCAATCGGCTCGCAGTATGTCATCGTCGTGCAGGATCTTGATGTACTTGCCCTGCGCCAGCGAAACCGCACGTGCGGTGCTGCGCATCTCCCACAGACGCTTGATATTGCGCTCATAGCGGATCGGAAAATCAGCCTGTGCGCGGAAGGCTTCAACGACCTGCTCAACCTCATCGCCACGGGCATCGTCACAGATGACCAGCTCAATCGGTCGGTAGGTCTGCGCACGAATGCTTTCCAGCGCCTCGTTCAGATACTGGCTCTTGTACGCCGGCATGACCACGCTGACCAGGGGATTGTCAGCGCTCGCTTGATTAGACATTTCGTGCCTCTGTCATCAGGTTTTTCAAACGTTCCACCACGCGCCGGGAATTACCGTCGTCCTGGTAGTTGAAAAAGAACTTGCGCACCATGCGGTAACGCTCACTGGAAAGCTGCCGAGAAAGGCTCAACTCCTGATCCAGTGCCTCGAGCAGCTCATCGAAACTTCGGTTTACCGGCCCGGGAAAGGCCAACTGCAAGTCGTAGAGCAGGCCATTCTCCCGACTCTGGTAATGCTCCAGGTCGTAGGCGAAGCTAAATACCGGCTTGTCGATGTACAGTGCATCGATATAGACCGATGAATAGTCGGTCACCAGCATATCGGCCTCGCGCAGCACCGGAGCAATCTCGCTGATACGGGCATGACCGAGGTCAATGATGCTGTCGTCATCCACATAGTGTTCCAGATTGAACAACTGCTCGCCCTTGCGGAAGTAGTGCATGCGAAAGCCAAGCACCGCGTCATGCCGGCGCAACAGCTCGCGTAAACGTTCGACTTCCTCGTCACTGAACTGGTAGTAGCGGGCCGTCTCGACACTGCTCTCCCGGTAGGTCGGGGCATAGACGATCAGTCTGCGCCCCCGTTTCAGTGCCCGGATCTCCTGCACCTCCTTGCTCAGAAAGCCCGGCAGGGCCGCATCAGGCATACGCAGAAAGTCGTTGCGCGGTAGGCCGGTAATCCACACGCTGGCCGGATCTATGGGATGGAACATTGCTGCCATGGCATGGCTGTCGACATCCGAGGAACTGATCAGCCCACGGTAATGAGCGCGCTCCTTGCGTCGCAACTCCACCCGGTCCACATGTCGCCGCAGTTCCGAACGGGTCAGGGCGAACAGGCGCTTGAGCGGGATGCCATGCCACAGGTTGACCACTATTCGCCGCGAAAGACTGGGGCGGAGCACGGCAAAACGACCATCGCGCCAACGCCAGGAAGCATCCAGCGCGACCGAGTTGGTTAGCAGCAAGACCCCGCATCGGCTCAACCAGGCCAGCCCGCGCAGGCTCTGCAGGTCGACCAGATGGACGTTGCTGCCACCATCCAGATTCAGCTCGGTTGCCGTTCCGCGGGTAAAGATCACCTTGCAACAGGCCGGATCATTCTTGACCTGCTCAAAGACCGCCCGGGCGTTCTCGACGAACTGATCCGTTTTCAGCGGATGTACGAAAAATGCCCAGTGATCCACTCGCTTCGGTAGCAGCCGATCGTACAGCCACCAGGCCGTAAGCAGGCAGCGCGCAAACCAGACACTCATCCCCGATGCTCACCCGATTCCCGGATAAAGGCACAGATGGACTCGACCTCGTCATCCTGCAGATCCGGGTAGATCGGCAGACACAGAACGCTGCGGGATATGGATTCGGCCACAGGCAGACAGGCCGGCGCGGCCGAGGGCAGCCCTCGGTACATGGGGAAATCGCTGATCAGAGGATAGAAGTAGCGGCGCACCATGACGCCCCGGCTCCGCAGAGCCTCGTACAGGCCATCGCGGCTCAGCGCGAAACCCTCGTCGATCAGCACGGGAAAGTAAGCGTGATTGGCAAAACTCTGGCCCTGAAGTTCGACACAGCGCAACCCGGACAGCCCGGCCAGACGCCGCCGGTAGAGAGCGTCAATCTCCCGCCGCCTGGCCAGCGCGGTATCGATGTAGCGCAACTGCAGCAGGCCGAAGGCGGCATTGATTTCGCTCATTTTGCCGTTGATACCTGGCGCCACCACGGTGGTCTCGTTGACGAAACCAAAATTCTTCAGGTGATTGATGCGTTGGTAGGTCTTCTCGTCCGGACAGATGATCGCCCCGCCCTCGAAGGTATTGAACACCTTGGTGGCATGAAAGCTCAGTACGCTCAGATCGCCATGACGCAGAATGCTGCCGCCTTCGTCACGCACCGCGAAGGCATGGGCGGCGTCGTAGATCACCCGCAGGTTGTAGCTGTCGGCGATGGCCTCGATGGCGCGCACGTCGCAGGGATTGCCATAGCAGTGCACCGGCATGATCGCAGTGGTCTGCGGCGTGATAGCCGCCTCGATCTTCGTCGGATCGATGTTCAGGCTGTGCGGATCGATATCGACAAACACCGGCCTGATGCCGTTCCACAACAGCGAATGGCCGGTGGCAACGAAGGAGTATGGTGTAGTGATGACTTCCCCGGTAATACGCAGCGCCTGCAGCGCAGTGACCAGAGCCAGTGTTCCGTTGGCAAACAACGCAATGTGCTCAACCCCCAGGTACTCGCAGAGCGCTTGTTCCAGCGCCCGGTGCATATCACCACCGTTGGTAAGAATGCCGCTCTGCCAGATCTGCTCCAGATACGGCAGGAACTCCTCCAGAGGCGGCAGCAGCGGGCGAGTGACAGGAATGTTTTGTGTCATGCTAGAACACCGAAAGGAGCCTTGAACGCATTAAAGCAAGAAACGGCCCAACCCCGACAGGGCCAGCCACCCGGGACGCTGTAGCACCGGCAAAAACTCAGTAAAGCCGTATGGCAACGCCACCAGCCTCCGCGCTGTAAAGCAATTGCAGACCACTGCCGACAGATAGCGGAAGACGGCTCTGCACCTCGGCCGCAAGCAGGCTCCAGCCTATCCGGTAGTAGCCTTGAGCCTGCCCACAGGTATATTTCAGCACCAGCCCCAGCAATTCAGACTCTGCTACAGGGTTCTGCGATAACTCTGCCACTGGTAGCGAGAATCCATAGAGATGCGGCGCTATCTGCCCCTGAGCCTCGAACGCCAGAGTCCGCTCACCGTACAGAGAATGCAACTCGAAACTCAGGCTGCAGCGCGTCATCACCGCGTCATGCAGACTAAGCCCCAGGCGAAGCTGCCCGTTGGCGAGCGTCAATTCGCTGACATTGAAGAAGCCGATGGTGGGGAAGTCCACCCGGCTAATCTCCCGCCCAATTTCCAACTCGGCATTGTCCAGAAACGGCTGCTTCCAGTAGCAGGCTCCGTCCAGCTCTACCAGATCTCCACCGGTCGGAAGCCCCAGCAGATAGCACAGTCCGCCGATCTCATTGCGCTTGAGCAACTCCAGATACAGACAGCGGCGCACCCCCAGCGAGCGATAGTCCAGATCGCCGTAGAGCCTCAACAGACGCTGCATACCCTCGACGAAAACGGTCCGAAAACTCGGTGAAGCGACGATTTCGTGGCTGACGTGCAGTGCCCGCTGCAGGTTTGAAACCGCAATCATCCGGCGATAGGAGTCGGCCTGAGCCACACCCTCGAAATCTGCCCACTCGATCTCCACCGAGCGCATCCTATCGAGGAAATTCGCGCTGGCCGACTTGTTCTGTGTGATGGATAGGCTCGCGCCGGATGGGCGGCTACGCCAGAGATACACCAGATCCGGAATAACCACCGTTTTGCGGCTGTGGAAATAAGCCTTATGCACAAAGGGACGATCCGCATAGAGCAATCCCGGCACCATCCCAAGATGATGTTCAATAAGGAATGTACGGCGAAAAACCTTGTTCCAGTAAAAGCCATCGTGCATCAGCTCGGGAAACTCGTGCACAGACTCCAGTGTCCGGCGCCGCGCCCAGACAAAGGGTTCGTAGAGAAAGGCTGCAGCCGAGATACCGCTCTCGGTCAGCCGCGCCGCTCGGCCAATCACTATATCGGCCGAAGCCGCCACCGCCTCGGCCATCAGCCGAGCATAACCCTGCGCCGTGACCACATCATCGGAGTCAACCAGCGCCACGTACTCGCCACGAGCCAGGCCCACGCCCAGGTTGCCGACCACCGCACCGCCGTCGTTAGAAGCTTTCGCCACGCAGCGGAAACGAGCATCCTTTGCCTCGTAGGCGCGGCAGATCTCCAGACTTGCATCGGTGCTGGCATCGTCAATGGCAATGACCTCGATATTCCTATACTGCTGCTCCAGCAGAGAGTCGAAGCACTCCTCCAGGTACTCAGCGGTGTTGTAAACCAGTACTACGATCGACAGCAGCGGAAGATCATCCGAAGCTGCCGGGCGATTGCAATCCATGTCAGCTCCTTGTTTCCAGCAGTTGCTCCAGAGCGTCGATATCGAACACGGGAATGCCGCACTCTCGGCTCACATCCAGCCGCTCGCGCCAGGAATCATCGATGAAGATTGCCCGGCTGCCCCGCTCGATAACGCAGCTCTTGGGCGACTCGTCGCAGATATGGATGATGTCGGCAAACAGCGAATCAGCCAGATGGTAGTTGCGCAGGGTCTGCCGCGGGCATCCCGCATGGCGAGTCACCAGCACCACCTCTATCCCCTGCGCCGCCCACTGATACAGCAGTGCCGCCAGGGTAGGATGCACACGCTGTTCGACGATCAGAGTATCGTCAAGATCCAGGTATACACGCTGATAGTCGTGCTCCACCCGAAAGCGATTGGTCAGCGCGCGATCCAGGCGGATGGGGAAATCCTGTTCCAGAACGCTGAAGGGCATGCCTAGGTAGGCATAGAGAGTCAGCAGCGCATAGTTGATTCCACGATTGCGTGACAGCGCCATGGAGCCGGCGACTCTCGGTGCGATTTCCAGCAGGCGCCATTCCCCCTGCCGATCACGCTTGAGTTGAAA
Source organism: Pseudomonas sp. NCCP-436 (assembly GCF_019656335.1). Lineage (GTDB taxonomy): Bacteria > Pseudomonadota > Gammaproteobacteria > Pseudomonadales > Pseudomonadaceae > Aquipseudomonas. The sequence continues at coordinate 196,314 of NZ_BPLZ01000005.1, forward strand.
GAACCAGGCACCACGCAGTTGCAGAGCTGAAGCTATGCTGTCGGCGATACGTCTGAGTTGCTCATCTACCGCAATGGGTCGAGTCGCTACACTGATGCCAGACTTGACCCGTTCGCGCACACGGGGCGAAAGATGCAGCAGTTGCCCCTGCGCATTGGAGATGCAGTCGACCGTGCACTCGATACCCGGTAGGTATTCGGAAAACACGTGCTCGATGCCACTGTCGAGCAGTTGCTGATGACGCTGCCTGTCCTTGACCTGCTCCGCACCCTGCGATCCCTGACCGACGGCCGGCTTGGCGAAAATGGGATAGATCCCTTGCGCCGGTGCGGCAATCGTTCGCGGTACGAAGCCGGATGCGGCGAAAAAGGCATAGGTGGCATTCTTGTTGCGACACAGGCGCGCCACTTCCGCAATCGGTGCCGCCACCTCGGCCCGCAGCCGCGCACGCTGCTCGGCCAGCACGAGAATCACGCTGTCATGGGCCGGCATGACAATATCTATCTGCCACTCATCAATCAGCTCATTGAGCTGCTCGACAAAGTCGGCAGAGTCGGCTCGGGCATCGATCTGGCGGTAGCGAGAATAGACATATTCGCCATGATCGGCCACCGAAGAGACACCAAACAGTTGCACGGCCTTGTTGAAACGCAATGCCGCGTGAATCTCCAGGCCTATTTCCGAACCACAGGGAAATACCAGAGCCCTGATCATGGTGCGGCTCCGAATACCGCCTCGACCACCCGGCGACTGGCCTGTCCGTCATTGAGCGCGCAGAACCGCTGGCGGAATTCGGCATAGCGTGCCTGATAGCGCCGCGCCAGGCCGTCCAGGTCGGCCAACTCCTCTACCAGAGCAGCGGTATCTCGCACCATCGGCCCGGGCAGATCGCGCTCGACATCCAGATACAGCCCCCGGGTCGCCCCCATGTAGATTTCCAGGTCATAGCAGTAGAACAGCATCGGCCGGCCGGTTACGGCAAAGTCGAACAGTACCGAGGAGTAATCGGTAATCAGTGCACTGGCCAGCACGCACAGATCGTTGATGTCCTCGACCCAGGACATGTCGCGGACATTATCCGGCAGGCTGTCGGCGTCCAGCTGTTCGGAAACCAGGTGATGAGCCTTGATCAGCAAGACGCAGTCGTCGGGCAGCCCCGCAGACAACTGTTCGAGATCAAGGCGCAAGTCGAAACGATGCTGCCATGCGCCCAGAGCCTGATCATCGCGCCAGGTAGGTGCATAGAGAATGAAACGCCGCCCTGTTGGCAAACCAAGTTTCTGCAGGCGCTCTGACTGCTCCTCGAACGGTTCGAGAAGCACATCGGTCAGCGGGTAGCCAGCCTCCAGCACCTGGCCGTCATAGCGAAAGGCCCGGGATAGCGCCATGCTGGAATACGGGTTTTCGCTCAGCAGCAGGCTCCAGGATCGCGATTCCCGGTACAGGGCGTCACGCGCGGCGACCTCGGGGCCGTCCACCTCGATGTCGTAGCCAAGGCGCTTGAGCGGCGTGCCGTGCCAGGTCTGCAGGTAGACGGTTTCGTCCTTCTTGCCGCAGACCGGGAAACGGATGTTGTTCACCCGGTACTTCGCCTGAGCCAGCAACTGGAAATACTCGGCCGAGCCTCTGCGAACGATCTGCGGATCACCCGGGATCCTCGTCTCGCCGTTATAAGACCATACGCACTTCAGATCCGGCCGCAACTGACGCAGCACTTCATAGATATAGCGCGGATTGCCCGCATAGGCCTTGCCGAGAAAGCTCTCGAAGAGAACCAGATCCTCGCGCAAGGGCAAGTCGCGCAGGTAGTTCGGAAAGTTGTGGCGGGCGCTCTCCTCGGCGCACACCCGTTCATGGCGAGCCCCTTCATCCACATACAGCGCCAGGGAAGACTCGCTTTCGGTCAGGTAGGCGGAAATGCCGTAGTCGCCGAAGCGTTCGTTGATAAAGTGGCGCGGCCTGCCGGTCTGAGCACTGCCGAACACCCGCTGCCGACCGATGACCTGCTCCCCGCGAACGCTCTCCAGCCAGACATCCCAGCGTCCTTTCATGGCCTCGCCGATGACCGGCAGCACGACACGAATGCTCGACCCTGCATATTCAAGCGGCAAGGAAAGGCAGTCCGTGCCGGCACGCGACAGCAACAGCAGGCGATCCTCGGCGCTGCCGAGCGACTCGCCGCGCTGCAGTTCCAGCACGATCCGGTCGGCCTCGCGCCGCACATCAGACAGCGTGACCGGCATCTGTGCCTTCAGCTCCATCCACAAGGCCTGGCTCCTGGCGTACTCCTGCCGGTAGGCATCGAGCGCATGTAAAGCCGCCCCGACACCCGGAGACGCCTCAAGCACCGCGGGAGAATCAGTACGCGCCTGCGCACGAGGCGTCAGCAGGATGACACCCTCGGTGCCCAGCTTCAGTTGAACCCACTTGAACTCATAGTCGTAATCGAAGCTCAGGCTGTCGAGAAACGCCGGAATGGTCAGGACATCGTCCCACTTGTGATACAGGCAGAGCGCCATGCGCGGGCGGAAGCGTTCTATCGTCTCGCGCGCACCTTCCAGTGCCGGAATCTCGGCGCCTTCGATATCGAACTTGATGAAATCGACACGCGTCAGACCTCGCTCCTTAACGTAGTCGTCCAGACGCACCATCTTCACCTTGAGGCTGCCCGGATACATCAGCGACATCGACGCCTGCAGTCGGGTCACGCCGATCGACAGCTCGATATCACTGGCATCTCCCAGCGCCAGCCGGTTGACAAATACCCGATCCATCAGGCCGTTGTGCTGGAGGTTGCGCTGCAACAACTTCAGGTTTTCGTCGAACAGCTCGAAAGCGTGGATCTCGCAGTTGCCACCGGTCTTGGCGTCGAACAGTACCGCGCTATCGCCGATGAAGGCTCCGCCATCAATGATCACGTCACCCGGTCTGACATCGAAGCCCCGTGACGCGTACTGATCGAAGTAGATGTCGTGCACCCCGGTAAACCAGTCATAACCGAGCAGAGAAAAATCGTAACCGGCATAGTCATAGCGTCGAAGGACGTAAGTCTTGCCGTCGATGCACTCCTCGCCGTACCGAGCAAACGAACGCCTGACGATGTTCTGGTACTGCTCCAGCTCATCGGGTGAAAGAATGTCGATCTTCGCCCAGCGCTTCAGGAACCAGGCAACGAAACGCTGCTGCTGCTCCGGGCAAAACCGCTTGTACAATCGATCAGATATCTGCGCCAGGTTATCCCGGTACTTGTGCAGCAATTCGGCGAACCGGTACAGCTCATCCTTGTCCAGCGAACGGGAAACCTTCAGCAAATCCGATAGAAACTCCATTGCATCCCCCCGATTGTTCAGCAAGCCACTTCAGAAATCGGCCGGTACACGTTACGCCAGTAGCCACGCGACCTTCCGCATGCTCCGCTACCGGCTGGCGATTATTCTCATGACAGACTGCGATGCAGTCCTTCGATCATTGCCAAATCCGACGGCTCGTCGATGCGCTGTGCCTCGATCAGCCGTCCTAGTGCCTGCTTGAGTTCAGAAGACGAGATACCCGAAGTACGCTCCAGATAGACCACCTCGCAGTAGGCCTTGAGCTCATCGAAACACCCGCGCCAGTCATCGCCCATGACGAATACATCGACGCCATAGCGCTGGATGTCCTCAACCTTCTGCGCCCAGGACGTCTCGGCAATCACCAGATCCACACAGTTCAGCGCCTCGATAATCTCCCGCCGCTCAGCGTAGGGAATCAGCGCTCTCTTGCCTTTCTGCGCGTTGAACTCGTCAGTGGATACGGCAATGATCACTCGATCGCCCAACTTGCGCATGCGCTTGAGCAGCCGTAGATGGCCGATATGGAACATATCGAAGGTGCCATAGGTAATGACGGTCTTAGCCATGTGCTTCACTCCGGCAGGAATCCTCGCCCAGCAACGCCGCAACCCGCTCGGCGATGTCTTCGAACAACAGCGTCAGCAGCAGATAGTCCTCCGGACAGACCACTTCGAACAGCTCCGACGGCTGACCAACTACCTCTAGGCGCAGTTGCAGACCTTGTGGTCCATGGCTTAGCCGCACACAGGGCGCAGTCCCGCTGCAGCCACGACCGACTGAGGCCAAACTCGCAACCAGCCGACGGGCAACCGGCTCCAGTACGCCTTCACCCAATACCTCCGGGACACCTTCCGCCTCCAGCAGACGGGCCAGGCGTGCGCCGCATGTCTGCTGAAACGCCAGCAACGTATCGCCATGACGAGTCAGATAGCCTGAAGCGCTCTGAACCCGCTCCTTGAGTTCCGGCAGCGCTTCGCACCGGCAGTAGAAGGTCATGAAGTTGCCGTAGAACGGCGGCGAAACCCTGGATGTATCGAGCAGAGCCAGCAGACTGTCCCGGTTGAAGTAACGGGTTGCGAAATAGGGGTAATCGACCTGCTCGATGCGAAAACCGTGATCGCGCAGAAAGCGGTGCATCGACTCGTTGCTGAACAGACTGATGTGGGTGACATCATGCAGCAGACGATAGCTGGCGCCGTAGCGCCGGGCCGCACCACTGTCGAAGTCCGGGGTGCCGAGAATCAGCCAGCCGTCCGGCTTGAGGATTCGCCGGATTTCCTTCAGCAAGGCAAGCGGATCAGCCACATGCTCGATGACGTGATAGATCACCACCAGATCGAAATACCGATCCGGATAGCCAGCCTCCTCCAGCAGCCCCTGATGAATCTGCCCGTAGCGCGCGGCATGCCCCGCCGCAAAGGCGGATACCTCAACGCCGTGGCGCTCCCACTCATCAGCCACGCCTGAGAGAAGAAAGCCCAGCCCACAGCCGACATCGAGCATCCGTCCGGGCGGCAGGGCATTGATGAAGGCCAGTTCGGTGGCGATGTCCTGCAGGTAACGCTCCCGCTCCCCGCGGCGATCCCGCACATTGCCGTCCGGATCCGTAATCACCCCCCAGTACGACTCTTCATAGGATGCGTCAGTCGGCAACTCACGGCGAACGAAATACTCCTGCTGCATATTCATTACCTGCCCCCTCGCGGATACCTGCCAACCATCCGGAGTTCCAATGCCAGATCGTTCAGTTTGTTTGCCATGCCGGCCCCTCGCCTCACAGCAGCCCTCCTGTGGTGTGGTCGCTGAAGCGCTGCGGAAACATGCCGAAGGCCTCCCAAGTACAAACAACTCCGAACATGGCACGTCTCCTGTTAGCAACGACTCACAGTTAATCAGCTCTTCGGCTTGATGTAGTACGGGCTGCCCTTGATGCTCTCGTGAAGATCCTTTACCCGCTCACCGAGAAATTCATGTACAGCCTTTCTTGCTCCGGGAAAACGCTCATAGGGATCCGGCTCGATCTTGAAATCGTCGAATACGATCACACCGCCCGGTGCGACCTTATCGTAGAGATGCTCCAGAGCATTGCGATAGGGCTCGTAGAGATCGCAATCCACATTCAGCAGGGCGATCTGCCCGCCCTGATATGAGGGCAGCGTGTCTTTCAGGTAGCCTTTGACGAAGTTGACCCGAGACACATCAGCTTGCGCCTCCTTCAGCAACTGGCCGATAAATTCCGGGGTATAGTCGTAAGCACCGGATGGCGAACGAGCCCACTCTCCCTTGCAAGGCTTGCGCCACGAGTCATCCTGCGGGCTTGGCTCATCGAAGCCGGCAAAGCTGTCGAAGGCCCAAATGTCTCGTCCGCCGCCCTCCTCTGGCTCATACAGCGAATTGAGCGCCGAGAGAATCAGCAACGAACGCCCTCTACCCACGCCACACTCGACAATGCTGCCCGGAATATCACGAACCAGCTTGAAGAAGTAGTCCCAGTAAAGCACCCGCCCTACCATCGATACATCCAGCACATGAAAGCGCTCGTCAATGCCCGCCGGATGTGGCTGGTCGAAATCACTTATACGTTTCACGCGTCCCCCGGGCAAAAATCCATCATCAGAGAATCATCAGGCCATCGAATCATGGCCGAGATACCACTGCGCCACTTGCCGGATAGCACCTCGTCCTCCTGCCTTGTCTGTCACCAGATGAGCGATACGCAATACCGCCGGATGGGCATCGGCAGGGGCAATAGCCAAACCGACGTGCGCCATGCAGGCCAGATCATTCAGATCATTCCCCATGTAGGCCACCTGCTCAGGCTGCAAACCCCGCTGCGCCAGTATTGAATGCAGGGTCACCAACTTGTCTCCCTGCCCTGGGAAGCACTCCAGTCCCAGCTTGCGGCAGCGCTGTGCCACCACCGGATTGGTCTCGGTGGACAGTACCAACATGGCCAGCCCGGCTCGTTTCAGGTAGTCCAGCCCAAGGCTGTCTGCGCGGCTGCAGCACACCGACTCCTCGCCCGAGCTGCTGACATACACCAGGTTGTCGGTAAAGATCCCGTCGAAATCGAACACCAGCAGGCGGCTTTCCCTCAGCCGGCGCAGCGCCGGCAACTGCGGCCCGGGGATAGACAGCGCTGCCATGCAGGCTTCAATCAACGCTACATCCTCCGGCTCGTCCAGTTGCAGCGACTGCACCGGATTCATGGGATAGACCGTAATCCGCCCACCCATTCGGCTGCCGGTTCGGCGCAATAGCTCGGGACGCATCACGTAGATACTGCCGTTCTCCAGATATTCGAGCGGATAGTCCTGACGCATCGGCCGGCTCCTGGGACGGAAGTTGACCGGCTCGACACTACCCTCTGACGTGCGCCGCCAACGCCCGGTGAAGTGTTCAGCGCAGGCACTAAAGCAGGAATCGGCCTGCTCGGCTCGCAGACTCTCGATGGTGCCGTCCACGTCCATGCCACGCCGCAGCGGGGAAGTAGCCTGCAGAAAGACCAGCAGTTCCGGATGGCAATCCTGTTGTGCCAGATGATCCAGTACATGCATCAGCGCCGCCTCGGACGGGGCCTTGTCGCCACTGATTTCGGCCGGTCGCAGGACGACCTCCGCACCATAATCCCGGGCGACCGCGGCAATCTCTGCATCGTCGGTACTGACGATCACCCGATCCACATGCCGAGCCTCAATGGCAGCGAATATGCTCCAGGCCAGCAGCGGGTGACCCGCTAGCGGCAGCAGATTCTTGCGCGGGATCCCCTTGGATCCGCCACGGGCAGGAATTACGGCTACGACCCTTGCACCTGACGCGGGTACCGTGAGGTTCTGAGCGCAATCTTCACTCATACGTCATTCCCAGTAACGCAGCTTCTTGGCAACCTTTTCTTCCTCCTCGGTCACCCGCTTCACGCCATCACCCAGAATCAGCGGCAGAAAGTTGACGTAGGCCACCATCTTCTTCAGCCCGGCCTGCTCCAGCGAGGCAGACTGATCGGTGCCATACATGGTGCGATCCAGAGTGATGTGCCGTTCCAACGCCACAGCCCCCAGCAGGGTGGCAAAGTTCACCACATTGGCCATCACCGTTTCATGGCCGCTGTAACCCACCGGCAGGCCGTAGCGCTCGCGCAACGAGTTGATGGTCAACAGGTTCAGATGCTCCACTGGGGCCGGGTACTCGGAGACCGAGTGCATCAGCACGATGGGACACTGGTGCCGAGCGAAGATCTCCACGGCCTGATCTATCTGCTCGTAAGTGGACATACCGGTCGAGACGAAAGTCGGCCGCCCTTCGCCCGCCACTTCTTCGAGGAACGGCAGGTGCGTGATCATCGCCGAGGCGACCTTGTTGTATGGCAGGTCGTACTTGCGCAGAAATTTCAGACTCTCGATATCCCAGGCCGAGGCGAACCAGCCGATGCCCTTGCTGCGGCAGTAGGCGTCGATCTCGTCGTACTCCTGCTCACCGAATTCCAGGCCCATCTTCTGTTCACGCTGGGTGGTGCCCCAAGGGCTCTCCCGAGGCAGGGCCAGCTGTTCGGGGGTATAGACGATGTCGATGGTTCGCTTCTGGAACTTGACGAAATCGCAGCCGGCCTCGCAGGCCATATCGATCAGTTTCCTGGCGATCTCCAGCGAACCGTTGTGGTTGATGCCGATTTCGGCGATCACGATGGGTCGGCGCACGATCGGCCAGGGCGAGGTCTGGATGTAATCGAAGTCAAACCCGTTTGCAGTGTTCATTTAAATACCCCTTAACCGATCCGTTGTACCCAGTTCATATGCCATGCCCACATCTTTTCGTGATACTGCTTCAGCGCCTGTCGCTGCCGGGCCAGTTCAGCTGCGATCCCCCCGTGATAGGCCGATGGATCTCGCAACAGCTCCAGCGCCCGCCGGGTCAGGTGCTGTGACCACTCTTCAGTGTCCAGGCTCAGTGCATCGCCCGGCCGCTGCAGACCAGTGAAAAAACCCTGTACCTTGTGGTGAGTCGAGATACCCAGCGTCGGCGTTCCCTGCCCTACGGCCACCACGCATGCGTGGAAGCGCATGCCGATGACCAGATTCGCCTGTCGGTAGATATCGAATATCTCGAACCAGCTATCGCCGCCATTAAGGCATGGCGCCACACTTACATGCCGACGCCGGTACTCGTCAGGCAATCCTTCGAGCACCTTAACGATCAAACCGAGGTCGGCATGCAGATGGGGCACAAACACCACCCGCACGCCAGCCTCGGCCTCCAGCAGCGCACAAGTCAGCCCGCAGATCTCCCGGACGAAGGCATCCTGAGATGGCCGCGTTCCCACTGACGAAGACGCCTTCGTGGAAAAACGCACATCCGCCATATCACCGGCCAGATTGATCGCTACAAGCTTGCGGGCCGGATACAGACTGGCCGTACGCGCCGGTTGCGGATCGGCAAACAACCCACCATCGGCAATGACCGGCATAACGTCGATGTAGTCCGCTCCCAGGTTTTCCCGCAGGATGTCTTGGCTGCCATCGTTGCGCAGGGAAAAGCGAAAATCGCGCTCATACGCAATATCCAGAAACCGCCGGCAGCGCGACCGGGTAGACTCCCGCATCATGCCCCGGGTAGCGTCGCAGCCCAGGCCGTGGAACAGCACCGGGATACGTATCCGCGTCAGCAGCTCGGGCGCAATGTCGAAACGCATGCCACTGATTGTGTCATCGCGCCAAAGCTCGAAACCGACCAACCCTCCGAAAATGGCCAGATCAAAAGTGTTCAGATAGTCGACGAAGGCCTCGTCGAAACGACGTTTCCCCCAATGGAAGAAGTCGCGCACCTCCAGCGGAGTATGAGCAAACGGCCGAGGACAGTCCGCCCCCCGGGTTCTATAGGCACCATCATGCATGGCGCTGTCACCCAGGTTTCCCTGAAACGAAGCGACGTGCAGCACCCTCACGGCATCAGTGTTAGGCTTCAAGCAGCGGTCCTCGTGCCGGTCTTGCCAGGAACCTGGCATGCGCCGCGCTTAATCGATCCATGTAGGTCGCCACTGGCCAGGACAGGATCTCCTGCAACACCTCGTCGACCTCAAACAGGCCACGCTGCACCATCCGCTGCATCAGAACAAAGTTGCTCACAGGGTCATGCAAGGAAGCGTTGGGAAAAATATTCCCACCGTTGCGTGCCAACGAAGATAGGTGCAGATACTCCCGGCAATAGCTCATGCCCGTGTACAGGTTTGAACAGAAGAGCTTGACGCGACTGGGCTTAAAACAGAGCAGGTCAAACAACGCCCGGGGCACAGCGTTGGCATAGCCCGTCAACAGTGGATTATCCAGGTAATTCCAAATGCCTTGCTGCTCTCGTTTACGGCATGTTGTCTGCTCCAACCAGACACAGCCTTCAGCAGCATTCTTGATGAACACCACGTAATCAAGCTCCGACATTCCGGCCAACAGACCAGGAGGCGGTTCCGGCCTGCCCAGCAGCGCCTTGACGTAATAGGACACATCTGTGCGACTGCCAAAGCATCTAGGTTCATAACTCAGCCCTGTCCGGTGATTGAAACGCACGACCCGGTCAAAGCCATCGATCTCAGCTCCGCTGTCCAGGCCGACATCCACCGGACCGACGATAGCGATGCTCTTGCCCCGGATATATTCGGCAAAATCCCTGTCTTGATCTTCGACAGCACGCTCATAGGGCTGCCCCACATGGTAGATCGCCGAAATCCTCGCATACTCCCGGGTATCCTCCTGTTCCTGGGCAATCTCACTGAGCCTGACGAATTCGGCTGAATCACCCAGCTCGTTGGCTAACGCCAGTCGGTAAGCAAAGGCAACCTTGGACTTATTGCCTGAATCCAACAACCTCTTCAGCGCAGAGATGAACTCTCTTCTTAGCTGCAGATACAGATCCAGATAACCGAAACACAGGAACAAGCGCGCAAAGAACTCGCAGTCACCTGCCGACAGCGCTTTGAGCACCTTTGCGTTGCTTTGCCAGAAAGCTGCCAGATCTGCCACCGCTGCCGGCAGCGCCGGATCCTCGATAAATCGAACAGGCTGGTCATAACAGCGCAGACAGTCGATCAGCGGCTGCACGCAACGGCCGAATTCGGCTCGCAGGGGTACTGGCCACCCTTGACAGTCCGCCCACAGCAGGATGCCTGCAATACGCTGAGGCAGAAGCTCACTGGACTTGAACAATGACAGTTCGTTGAGTACTTGCAGACGTTTGGACGTTTCCTCGACCAAGGCCAGGGTCTTTTCGTAACGAGCCTGTCGACTCCAGTAGAAGAAACCGCACGGCCAATCGAAGGAAAGTGCCTCCTTGCGTAATGACTCCAGCAACTCCCAAGCCTCCTGCCAACTGCCGGAGTGCATAAGTGCAACCGCACGGGCATGCTGTTGCCGGATTTGCAGGGGACGATCTTCCGGAAAATGCTCCAGCCCACAGGTAATGACATACCGATAGAGCGCCCACTGCCCCAGACGCTCGCAGCTACGAGCACAGGCATTGTACTCGGCAGCCGTCAACGGCTCGTCGCCATCCAGGCAGGCTTGCCACAAAGCACCGGCCTGTTGCCAGCGCCCCTCGCCCATGGCCTGGATTGCCGATATCGCTAGTGGATCGCTCACTGAACCTCTCCTCAGCGCCGATCTCACTATGCGTTCGGCGTCACTTACTTGTCAGTTCTTCCCCTTCAGGCAATAAGCGAGCCAACTCGCAATCAAAGCGCCATCATCGGCCATCTACTCTCATGCATCGAGTATGAGCTGCCCCCCCTGCTCACTTTGGCCGCAAGAACTTCAGGCGCACTGACGGTTGCTCTCAATTAACTGCAACAGCCGCACAACGGTTTGCGACAAGGGACCGGAGTTCTCCAGCAGCAGCGGGGCAAAGCAGCCGTCATTCGAGCCCTGCGCCTGAAAACCGACGCTCTGCTCCTGCAACCTGCGATTGCGCACCAGACGCTGCTCAATCTGTTCCGGCGTTTCCCGCCCCCGGGCCAGCAGACGCTGACGCAGAACGCCCTCATCAACACGCAAAAGAATTGCCAACAGATTCGGATAGCGCTGCCGGGCAGCAGTCAGGTGAGCCCTGGAACCATTGACCAGCACATCATGGCCCGCAGCCAGCCAGTCATCGACCTCTCGTGGAATGCCGTAAGCCAGACCATTGGCCCGCCAGCTCAGCGCAAAGGCCCCTGCCCGCTCCAGGCGCTCGAACTCGTTCACCGTCACACCCAGCGCATCTTCTCCTTGAGATTCGGCGCTGCGGGTAATCACGCGCCGAGCCAGACGGCAGCCGAATGCCTGCAACGACTCACGCGCTGCCTGTAATAGACTGTCCTTGCCCGCCCCCGAAGGCCCCATCAAATAGATCAACCGCCCCTGCATCACCACGCCCCTGACGCTTGCACCCCGTCCCGCGACAGCTCCAGACGGCAGCCAGTTCAAGCAAAGAGCGCTATGATAATTGCCCCGCCGCCTTCTGGCATGGAAGCCTTAAGCAAGCAGACCGAAATTGACTCAGGCAGCGCGTACGACCAGCTTTGCTGGCCAGTCGATAGCGTAATAAGGAATCTTTGCCAGACAGCACTGTCAGAGTGATGTGACAATGCCGAGGAATACGCATTTCTGACAATCGGTGCTGGCATAAAGCCTCTATCCGAAGCACAATTCGCCGTGTATTTGGCGTCAATAAATCGCCCCTGACCACCCTGTCAGAATCCGATTTGCCATTGAACTGCTAGTGCGAAAGACGGTCAAACCCTCGACAATCTTGAAACCGACTATCAGTGTCGCTCCCCGAACTAACAGGTAATGTATACGCCCTATGAAACAGGCTACCTATTCCAGCCGCACGGCTGACAAATTCGTCGTCCGCCTGCCTGATGGCATGCGTGAGCGCATCGCTGACGTAGCGCGCAACCATCACCGCAGCATGAATTCGGAAATCATCGCCCGACTGGAGCAGAGCATGCTGCAGGAAGGTGCCCTGGACGATAATCTCAACCTTCGTCTCGACAGCCCGGAGCTGAGCCTGCACGAGCGTGAGCTGCTGCAGCGCTTCCGTCAGCTGTCGCGTCGCCAGCAGAATGCGCTGATTGCGCTGATTGCCCACGACGCGGAAATGGCCGCCGAAAAGGCCTGACCAGACTCTATCCTGCGAAGTGACCGGCCCCCACGGGCCGGCCGCCTTCACCTCAGGCCCCAGGCAGCGTTTACTGCCACGCAGGCCTGCAACTTACGTCCTTCAAGACCGAACGCCAGAACAAGCGCAGACGCACACCTCCCCCACCGGTATCTCACCAATCTTCAGCAAGCACTCTTGCCGCCGGCGTACGACCTTGAGTCCGAGAGCAGGGATCTGGCCGCAACAAACAGATTACGGCCAGCTTTCGACAATCGGACTCCATACCCGTGAGCTGCCTACGACTACAGCAGGAAGATCGAGGCCAGCCCAAGGAAGATGAAGAAACCACCACTGTCGGTCATCGCGGTGATCATCACGCTGGCCCCCATCGCCGGGTCACGCCCCAGACGCGCCAGGGTCATGGGGATCAGCACCCCCATCAGCGCTGCCAGCAACAGGTTGAGCGTCATTGCCGCGGTCATTACCACCCCCAGCGACCAACTGTCGTACAGGTAGTAGGCCACCCCACCAATTACCCCCCCCCAAAGCAGGCCATTGATCAGGGAAACACCCAACTCCTTGCGCACCAGACGCGCGGTATTGCCGGTACTGACCTGATCCAGGGCCATGGCGCGCACGATCATGGTGATGGTCTGATTACCGGAGTTGCCACCAATACCCGCCACGATGGGCATCAGCGCGGCAAGCGCTACCAACTTCTCGATCGAGTCTTCAAACAGGCCAATGACCCGCGAAGCGAGAAAGGCCGTCACCAGGTTGATCGCCAGCCATGCCCAACGGTTACGCACTGACTTCCAGACCGAGGCGAAGATATCTTCCTCCTCGCGCAGACCGGCCATATTCAGCACTTCGCTTTCGCTTTCCTCGCGGATCAGATCCACCATTTCGTCGATGGTCAAACGGCCGATCAACTTGCCGTTCTTATCCACTACCGGAGCAGAAATCAGGTCGTAACGTTCGAAGGCCTGAGCGGCATCGTAACCGTCCTCGTCCGGATGGAAGGTAACCGGATCATCGGCCATCACCTCGCCCACCTGCTTCTCCGGGTCGTTGACCAGCAGGCGCTTGATTGGCAATACCCCCTTGAGCACGCCGTCATAATCGACCACAAACAGTTTGTCGGTATGCCCAGGCAGCTCCTTCAGACGGCGCAGGTAACGCAACACCACCTCAAGACTGACATCCTCACGGATGGTCACCATCTCGAAGTCCATCAGCGCGCCGACCTGATCCTCCTCATAAGACAAAGCCGAACGCACACGCTCACGCTGCTGGGCGTCGAGCGACTCCATAAGTTCGTGAACCACGTCGCGCGGCAGTTCAGGAGCCAGATCGGCCAGTTCGTCAGCATCCAGATCACGGGCCGCAGCAAGAATCTCGTGATCGTCCATGTCGGCGATCAGACTCTCGCGCACTGCATCGGAGACCTCCAGCAGGATGTCGCCATCACGCTCGGCCTTGACCAGTTGCCAGACGGTCAGACGCTCTTCGAGCGGCAGAGCCTCGAGAATGTAGGCAATGTCTGCGGGGTGGAGATCATCCAGCTTGCGCTGCAGCTCGGCTAGATTCTGCCGGTGAACCAGGCTTTCCACCCGTTCCTGATGCTCGCCCTCCTGACGGTGGGCGAGGTCTTCAACCAGCTTGTGCCGATGCAACAGATCGATCACCTGCGCCAGGCGATCCTGCAGGCTCTCTTGCGGTTTTTTTGCTTCTACTTCAGTCATGACGCGCTCCACCCCCAGTTGGCGGGCACGCCAGTGGGGATCAATCAGGTGTTACACGATTGTGCGAAGGGAGTATTGAGTAACTACTGGGTAAGTCCATGGTGGTATTCCACAAGCCCCGGCGGGGCTGACACGGCGAATGATAACACCGCAAAACAGTTTTTACGTGACAAAAACACGGCAAGAACAACTGCTTGCGCCGTGAACTTCAATCACGATTGAAACCTTGCCATGCGACGTCGCAGGCCGGCATCAGGACACGCCGCCAGCAAAAAACCGACTAGACTTTCAACGACAGCTCAGGGAGGACACCCCGTGCGAGGAATGCACCTTGCAGCGCTATGCGCTACCATCCTGCTTTACCCCGATCTGCAGAGCCAGGCCGACACTGTGTTCCGCTGCACCGATGCCAGCGGGCACGTCACCTTTACCCAGCACGGCTGCAGCGATGCCGAGCAACAATACCAGCAGCGAGCGCACAACCCACCGCCTGGCAGCACTCAACCATCCGCAGCGAAGCGTCAGAGCGCCAGAGAACGAAGGAAAAGCACTGAACTGGTAGTCGTCGGCCAGCTGGATGTTGCCTGCGGCAACCTGCTCAGCCGAAGCGAGCGACGTCAAGCGATCATTCGCCGGGAAATCCGCCGCGGCATGAGCCGGACCGATGTGGAAAGCAGCCTCGGCAAGCCGGACAAGGTGACCGTCAGCAATGGTGTGCAGCGTTACCACTACCAGGCAAAGCGCAAGGGAGGTGCCAGCCGCCAGGTCAGCTTCGACGAGACCGGCTGTGTAAAAGTCAAATGAACGGTCAAAAGGCCGTATGGCCGATAAGACAAAGTTCTTGTATGAAAAGTCGTCAAACGAAACATCACCGACCGTAGACGCTTTTCGTCGGGAACCCAAGACAACCCGGGCCGTACGCTTGCGCGCACGGCCCGCCAGATATCAGCCCAGCTCGACGCGTAGCTGCCGGGCGGCCGACACCATGTTTACCAGAGCTGCTTCAGTCTCCGGCCAGCCACGCGTCTTCAGACCGCAGTCCGGATTGACCCACAAGCGCTCGACGGGAATCCGCTGCGCTGCCTTGCGCAACAACTTTACCATCTCGGCTGTATCGGGCACACGCGGAGAGTGAATGTCGTATACACCCGGGCCAATCTCGTTGGGATAGGCAAAGCGCTCGAATGCCGCCAGCAGCTCCATGTCCGAACGCGAAGTCTCGATAGTTATGACATCGGCATCCATGGCTGCGATGGACTCGATGACATCGTTGAACTCGCTGTAGCACATGTGCGTATGGATCTGGGTGTCATCACGCACCGCACTGGCCGCCAGACGGAAGGCTTCGGTAGCCCAGTCCAGATACGACTGCCATTGAGCCCGGCGCAACGGCAAGCCTTCACGGAAGGCCGCCTCGTCGATCTGAATAATGCGAATACCGGCGGCCTCCAGATCTGCCACCTCGTCCCGAATAGCCAAAGCCAGTTGGCGCGCCTGTACCTCCCGCGATACATCTTCACGCGGGAACGACCACATCAGCATGGTCACCGGCCCGGTCAGCATACCCTTCATCACCTTGTCGGTTAGCCCCTGGGCGTACTGGATCCAGCGCACTGTCATGGACTGCGGACGGCTGATGTCACCGAAGATAACGGCTGGTTTGACACACCGTGAGCCGTAGCTCTGAACCCAGCCATAGCGGGTAAAGATGTAACCGTCCAGCTGCTCGGCAAAGTACTCCACCATGTCGTTGCGCTCGGCCTCGCCATGTACCAACACATCCAGCCCAAGACGCTCCTGTACCTCCACCGCATGACGGATCTCGCTGTGCATGGCCTCGGTATACTCCGCTGCGCTCAGCTTGCCCTGGCGGAATGCCTGGCGTGCCAGACGAATGGCCGAGGTCTGCGGAAAGGAACCAATGGTAGTAGTCGGCAGCAGTGGTAGCTGAAGACGCTCGCGCTGCTGTGCAATTCTCTCGGCAAAAGACGAATTACGCTGGCTATGCTGCGGCAGGATCGCTGCCAGCCGTGCCTGCACCTGAGGCTTATGAATACGCGGAGAGACAGCCCGTGCCGACTGCAGCGCACGACTCTGCACCAGAGCCGCCTGCACTTCAGCAGCATCTGGCGTTACCAGCGCACGCCCGAGCAGCGCCACCTCCTCACACTTCTGCACGGCAAAGGCCAGCCAACCTTTCAGTTCTTCGTCCAGTCGATCCTCGCGAAGCAGATCCACCGGGCAGTGCAACAGCGAGCAGGACGGTGCCACCCACAGCCGCTCCCCCAGACGCTCATGAGCATGCCGCAACACTTCCAGCGCCTTCTCCAGATCACAGCGCCAGACATTGCGCCCATTAATCACACCCAGTGACAGCACCTTGTAGGCCGGCAGCCGATCAAGAATGGTCGGATATTGCTCGGGGGCTCGTACCAGATCGATATGCAGACCATCCACCGGCAGGTTGGCCGCCAGCCCAAGGTTGTCCTCCAGCCCGCCAAAGTAGGTAGCAATCAACTTTTTGCAGGGCTCGCGCTGGATCAGGTTGTAGGCACGCTCAAAAGCATTCTTCCAGTCCTGCGGCAAATCCAGCACCAGAATAGGCTCATCTATCTGCACCCATTCCACGCCCTGCACCGCCAGGCGGCGAAGAATCTCGCCATACACAGGAAGCAGTCGCTCCAGCAGTTCCAGCTTGTCGCTACCATCTTCGCGGGCCGCTGCCCCCTTAATCTTGCCCAGCCACAGGTAGCTCAGTGGACCAATCAGCACAGGCTTGACCTGATGCCCCAGCGCATGGGCCTCGTCAACCTCCTCGAACAACTGCTCCCAGCTCAGGGCAAACTGCTGGTCCGGGGTAAATTCGGGCACCAGATAGTGATAGTTGGTATCGAACCACTTGGTCAGCTCCTGCGCATGAGCTCCGCCACAGCCCTCCTGGCTGACACCGCGCGCCATGGCGAACAGCGTGCCCAGGGTCGGCTTGCCATCGGCTGGGCGGAAACGCTCGGGAATTACACCAAATGCCAGCGAGTGTCCTAATACTTGGTCATACCAGGCAAAATCGCCCACTGGCAGCAGATCAATGCCGGCCTCCTGCTGCAGGCGCCAGTGCTCGGCACGCAACTGCCTGCCGACAGCGCGCAGCCCGGCCTCATCTAGCTCGCCTTTCCAATGGGCTTCAAGAGCCTTTTTCAGTTCGCGGTCGCGCCCAATGCGAGGGAAACCGAGTGAGTGGGACAGTGCCATGTCGTAACGCTCCATATCGATTCGAGATGGCGCCATTCTCCGCAGAGCAATTGAATGAGACAAACTCAAGATATTTGTTTTGATATATAGAATTTCTCATGTAGGGTGATGGCACTTCTCCGTTATCCCGAGACATGGAAGCGCGTCATGCACCTAGTCGTGAGTCTGCTGCATGCTTGAACTACGTCACCTGAAGACCCTTCACGCCCTGCGTGAAACCGACAGTCTGGTAGAGGCTGCTGAACGACTGCATCTAACCCAGTCGGCACTCTCGCACCAGTTCAAGGAACTGGAAGAACGCTTGGGCCTGCAGTTGTTCGTGCGCAAAACCAAGCCGGTACGCTTCACCAGCGCCGGCTTGCGCCTACTTCAACTGGCCGATGCCACCCTGCCCCTGCTGCGCAGCGCCGAGCGCGACCTGGCGCGCCTGGCTGGCGGCACCGCAGGTCGCCTGCACATGGCCATTGAATGTCACAGCTGCTTCCAGTGGCTGATGCCCACCATCGACCAGTTCCGCGATGCCTGGCCGGAAGTGGAGCTGGATCTGGCCTCCGGTTTTTCCTTCGCACCGCTGCCGGCCCTGGCGCGCGGCGACCTCGACCTGGTGGTAACCTCGGATCCGGTCGACCTCAGCGGAATTACCTACGTACCTCTGTTCACCTACGAAGCCATGCTGGCAGTCGCCAACCAGCATCGCCTGGCCAGCAGGCCGTACATCCTGCCGCAGGATCTGGCCAGCGAAACACTCATCACCTACCCGGTGGAGCGCGATCGGCTGGACATATTTACCCGTTTCCTTGAGCCAGCCGACGTAGAACCAGCCCAGGTTCGCACATCCGAACTGACGGTAATGATGATGCAACTGGTGGCCAGCGGCCGGGGCGTATGCGGTCTGCCCAACTGGGCTCTGCACGAATACAGCTCGCGCAACTATGTACGTGCCAAACGCCTGGGCGAAAAAGGGCTGTTCGCCACGCTCTATGCAGCAGTGCGTACCGACATGCTCGACGCCCCCTTCATGCGTGATTTTCTGCTTACTGCCAAAGACACCTCCTTCGCCAGCCTGGAGGGTGTCAGCGTCGCACGTTGACCTCACAGAAACGACAAAGCCCCCGGCAACAGACCGTGTGAAACGTAATGGCCAGCTTTTACACAGCCTGGCAGAGGGGCTTGGCAGGCATGTCCAGCACGGACGGCGGACACAGAATGAAAAAACCGAGCTAACGAAGTGCATGGGGTCGGCATCCTGCCTGTTGGACACTTCGTTAGCCCGGTGACCGGAGAGTAGTCCAGACAGTGGCACCGTGCCAACCCCAAAATACACATCTCCTTTCACAGATCTTGCCTTACCCCGCCAGGTTGGCTCCTGCCAAGTCCCGCCAGCCCTATACGTGCCCGGCCCCACCTGCATGCCCAAGCAACTGATAGCACAAGAAAACTTGAAAAATTAGCTTCGCCAAAACGAAATCAGCTGTTATCATGCGCGCCGCTTGGGAAGATGCCGGAGTGGTCGAACGGGACGGATTCGAAATCCGTTGTATCCGCAAGGGTACCTAGGGTTCAAATCCCTATCTTCCCGCCACATCTCAAGCCTAAGCCCCTGAAATTCCTAGAGTTTCGGGGGTTTTTGCTATCTGCGGCATGCAAGGTGTCGAAGAAGTGTCGAAAGCGGGTTGAGACTGCTGCTAGCTCTGGATCGGCGGCCACATCCTGGCGACGTGCACCAAGGCGAGAATCCAGACGGCGTCACGCTCAGTCTGATAGACAAGGCGGTAGTTTTCGTGGGGGATCAGTTCGCGAGTACCGACGACCGTTCCCAGCCTGCCCTTGTCGGGAAAGTCAGCCAGTGAGGCTGCAGCAGCGCTGAATAGCTCGTCCATATGCACGGCAGCGGTGGGATTGTCGGCGGCAATGTATTCCCAGATATCCAGACGATCCTGCAGGGCCTCGGGTGTCCAAATTACCTGCATCAGTGGCCCAGAGCCTTAGCACGGCGAGCGGCAAATTCAGCCTCAACATCGTCATTGGATCGACCACGACCGGCCTCTACGGATGCCCTGGCAGCGGCGACCTTACGTTGCAAGAACTCATCATGCTCTTTGGCCTGTTCTTGCTGGCGAATGAAGTCGCGCATCAAATCACGCATGACCTGGGAAGCCGGCCGGTGTGCGGCTTGAGCAGCTGCCATGAAGCCTTCCCTCAGTTCGGGTTCAAGCTTCAGGTTGAAAACGGCTTCTTTGGCCATGGTGGGTCACCTATCAGTCAATTCGTAATTACAACGTATATACGTTGTACATATGCTAGGCAATGCTCACGTAATTGGAAAGCACATGCCATCGGAAGTGGCTGGAGCGATGATGCCGAGAAAGCGCTGGTGATCGCTAGCAGGGCCAAGCTTGACGGCGTCCTGCAGGTGATCAGGTGCAAGGTGCGCGTAGCGCATGGTCATGGCCAAGGTGGTATGACCCAGGATTTTCTGCAGGGTCAGAATGTTGCCGCCGTTCATGACGAAATGGCTGGCGAAGGTGTGCCGTAGCACGTGTGAGGACTGGCCAGCAGGCACCGGCAAACGGGACTCACCTAGGGCCTTGTCGAAGCTGTTCAGGCAGTTACTGAACTGGCCGTGCTGCTTGAAGTGCCGGTGTATCTGCTGTTCCAGCTCCAGGGCAATGGGGATCGAGCGAACTCGCTTGCCTTTGGTGTTCACGAAGGTAACCAACTGGTTGCGTACCCGGTCGGGCGTCAGGGCCTGAGCTTCACCCCAACGGGCACCCGTGGCCAAACATATGGCGGCGACCATGGCGACGTGGGGCGTCCGGCAATAACGGTGAATGGTGGCGAACAGCGTCTCTATCTGGCTATCGGTCAGGTAGGCCAGTTCCTTTTCCTGCAGACGCAGAGGACGGACGCGAGCCAGCGGATTGGCGTAGTCGATTTCACCTAGCTGGTGCAGCACGTTGAAGACTGAGCGCAGGTAGCCCAGGCGGTTGTTCAAGGTCTTGGGGTTGGCACCGGCTTTGATCGCCTGGGTTCGATACTCGGCGTACTCGTTGCCGGTCATCTTGATGGCCACCGGGTCGCCCAGCTCTTTGGCCATGGTATCCAGCAGACGACGCCTTGCCTCACCATCGCTCAGGGTGTGGGCATGCAGTGTTGCCCAACGGTCGATCAACTCAGAGAGCTTGCGACGATCCTTTGGCTTGGGTGCCCACTCCGGCGCATTGATGACCTTGGCCCTGCAGGTTGCTTCGAAGCGCTGGGCTTCGCCCTTGGTCTTGAAGGTCTTGCGAAAGCGTTTGCCCTTGATGGGCTCTACATCGACCTTCCAGCGTCCGTCAGGCAGTTGCTCGATAGCCATCAGACCGCCCTGCCCCACCGCACGTGTCGTTCCTCTAGGATGCCTTTGATATGTTTGTAGAGTGCATCTTCATCCATGCCTTTGGCGGCATAGTGGTCGCGGATCACCGGCCAGCACTCCCAATCCTTGAGCCGGTGAAATCCCCTTCTAGCGCCCACTCGCTCCCGTGCCAGCAGGCTTACGAAGTTTCCCAGGAACAGTTCCACGTTCTTGCCAGAGAAGCCCCGAGACGTTTTGTAGCTGCGCCTGTATTCAGTGTCATCCAGCAGGGAATCCACCGGCAGATCCACGCGCACGTCGTCACGGATCAACGTCCAGATCGGTTCGAAGTAGCCAGGACGGGCAAGCAGCTTGAACTGGCGCAGGCCATAGCGCCACAAGCCATCGAGGTGTGGAGCGAAGGCAGCGTAGCTGTTGGTTTCGATGGTCTGGCCGGTCTGCAGATCGACGGAGCCACTGGCGAACTGTTGGATGATCGAGTGGTGATAACGCAGCTCTACGCGCCAAACGGTCTGGTTCGGGTTGTAGTTGTCCGGGTCGCCTTCGTCGAAGCTATCGCGACGCCGCCAGACGCCTTCCCAGTAGTCGAGCTTGTCGGTGGCCTTGGCCTGTTCGGTTTTGTTGTAGATCGCCAGTTGGACGCCACCGGCAGAGCCGAACATGTAGGTCTCGCCGCGGCCGTAGACGCTGCTTTTGGTCTCCCAGGTGATTTCCTTGATGCCGGAAATGTCACGGGCAGCGCGTGCGCGGCAGTGCATGCGGGCGACCAGATCGGAAGGCGGTTGCCAGCCTTGAACATCCAGGGCGAGATGGACCGCGCATTGGTTGCGTTCGATGTTGGTAAGGATCTGCTCGGCGTAGAAATCCATGCGGGCCTGCAGGCGCTCAGGCGACAGGCTGTCGATGGCGTGGGGTGACACTTCGATTTTCAGGTGCGGGCCGATGTTCTCGACTTTGGCGTTGTAGTTCTTGAGCAGCAGCACAAAGCCCAGGTCGGCGTTCTGCAGCTTGTACTGGTAGCCCGAATCCTTGCTCACACGGCCTGCATGCCAGCGCTCTCCAGCGAAGTCGACGATGGTGCCGGGTTTGTCGAACAGGCACAGCAGCTCCGGCCGGAGCAGGCCGCGATAGAGCTGGCGGACGGTATCGACGCCGCAGCGCAGTAGGCGAACCCGGCATAGATCGACGATCTGAGCAGTACCAGGATCAACGAAAATCCGGCCTTCGGAGCTATTCGATCCATTGAGGTCGAGACGGGCAAAGTCTTTGATGCTCATTGCTGGGTTTCCTTATTGGCCATTACTTGCCACTTCATTCTTCGTTTATCTGACGTGTTACAGGGGCGTCAGGCGGCGGGCGCGCCGCGTGGCACCGGCGCCGGTTGCGCTACGCTGACTCGGCGCTGGTGTCAGCTCGCGGCGTGCGGCGCCCCCGACGCAGCCGAACCCGTCTCGGCTGCGCCGAGACACACACGGCTACGTCAGGGGCTTGCACCGCTCTTGCTTCATCCATCGTTCAAGCTCCTTGAATGGGTCTGGTTCGATCAGGCAGTTCTGTTCCTGGATGTAGGAAGGCACCTGGGGACGTTCAAAGGGCGGGAGGCTGGCGTACCAGAGGAAGGCGCTCAGCAGCGCCAGGAACACGAGGTGCAGGCAGTCAGCGAAGTGCAGCGGGCGGGGCTGGATCAACACCAAGGGCTTTGCCCTTGTCATCCCACTCTTGCCGCCGAGGGCTCGGGAGCGCGGGGCGGTGAAGCTGCCCCACTCTCCCGTGGTCAGGCTTGTTTTCATGGCGTGGGGTCAAGGGTTCGCTGCGCCCGTGCTTCCGTTCGCCGGAACGGTGAAGCTGTTCCGACGAGCCGGGAGCGCGGCCCCTGACCCGGTTACATCGGTGGAATGGGTCAGGGTCATACGGTCCAGTACGTTGCCGGAACCGTGCCGGTCGCGGTGCCGCATCGCCCTGATAGAGCAGATATCGTCGAAGTAGAACTCGTTCGGGTTGCGCGTGCTGGAGCTGAGCTCAACACCCAGGAAGCACGGCGCACCTTGCATATCCGGCGTAGGTATCAGCACGCCGACAATCTGGATGCATTGCCAGAAGGATTCCGGCTCAGCGTCCCAGGCGGTTTCGACCAGTACGGTCTTGCCGACATAGCTCAGAGCAGTAGCAGCATCGAGCTGGATACGCGGCTTACGCATGGCGGCGTTCTCCTTCCTTGGTTTGGCCCTGGAACAGGTGCGGCAGCGGCAGGCAGCCCAGCACCTTGCCTACGGAGTGGCGATCTTTGATGCAACGGATGGTGTTGATGCTGTCGAAGTAGACTTCTAGCGGCAGGTCTTCGCCGCCATCGAACGGCATGATCAGGAAGTAGCCTTGTTCGAATACGCCCGGCACCGGCAGCACCACGCCGACGATGTGGTAGCAGCGCCAGAGCATTTCGTTGTCGTCGTCCCAGCGCAGTTCCATCAGCACGGTTTGGCCGATGAAGCCGATAGCGGTGATGGGGTCGAATACCAGGGCAGGCTTAGACATGGGCGTAGTCCCCCGCACTGAATACGGTCTTCCCCTTCTCCAGATCGGCCCGGAGGCGGGCAAGGTTGACCATGCGGAAGTCGGCCAGCTTCATGCTCGGGATGGTCTGGCTGTCTACCCAGTTGATGACCTCTTCGACCGTCACGCCGCTCAGCTCGGCGAAGGTCTTCACGCTGCACAGGTCGAGGCTTTCGTTCGTGGCGGTCATTCGTCCCACTCCTGTTCCAACAGTTTTTGAGTGAGCAGCGCGACATTCACCATCACATGGCGCCCCACCTTGCGGTGCGGCAGGTAGCCGTTGCGCATCCAGCCGCGAACGGTGTCGTGGTCTTCACTCATGCGAATCCAGTTTGCGAACTCGCGCCATGGCATCAGCGGAGGCGGGTTCACAAGGTCTTTCAGCGTCAGGGGGATTCCTTCCATCGGAGTGGCCTTTGTTGCACTATGTTGGTCTTTGTTGGCAAAGCCGAGCTTTGCGTAAAATTTACTCCTGCGTAATATTTACACGGCATCATGTCTGCGTAAAGGTTACGCACAATGATTTGTGTCTATATGGACTCTGTTCGAGATAGAGCGCTTCAATTGATTAGGGCTGTAGGACCGAAACGCCTAAGCGAAAAGGGCGGGAAGAACTACGACCGCTGGCGGAACATCAGCAGCGAGAAAATTCGTATCGGTACAGAGGAAATCGGCATCCTTGCAGATGCCTTTCCTGAGTACGCGCTTTGGCTAGTGAGCGGCAGGGTTGAGCCAGAGGGCGGACATAGAAGCCCGGATTACGACGAGGCCAACCGAAACTTGACCGATCAAGACGCGGGATAGCGATCACCCAGGAAGTAGCTAGGCGCTGGTATGCCCGAAGGGAGGTGGGTAAAGAATGAAGAGAGCAGCCATATTGGCACTGGCCATCGTCAGCCTTGCAGCCAACGCAGACGATCAGACAGCTCTGTCCAAAGCCATCGACGCGATCAAACCCGCCACAAACGCGGCAGGTGAATACGTCAGCAAAAGCATCATGCAGAGCCTGTCGGGCAATGACACCCCGATGGGCCGAGCTGCACGCAGTAACCTCGAGCGTCAGGCCAAGGCAGAGCGGGAAGCCAACCGCGGCACACGCAAGACCATGAAAGAGTGCATCAAGCCCGGCAACGTCATCGATGAAGACGTGCAGGAGTGCATCATGGGCATGCGAGAAAGGGACTGGTAAGGAAGGAGTTCAAGGATGAAAGCTGACAGAGACGACGCCCCAGAATGGCTAACCAGCCGCCCGAGTAAAGGTAGCCATCTAAAGGTTGTACTGGCAGGAACAATCGGCACTGTCGTTACCCTTGGCGCTCTGACTCTGGCCGGTCAAGCGTTCATGCAGAACACCGTAAAGAACCTGGCCGCGAACAGTCAGCAACCGAAGCCCAAGCCGGTTGCCGAGATCACCCGAGCAGAATCAGCAACCAGGAACGACTGGGAGAGCATCGTGGAAGAGCAGGCAAGGCGAGACGCAATGTTTCAGCAGCAACCTGAGCAACCCACTGGCTCAGATAGCCCTGCTGTCAAACAGACCGTGTTCAACGATCAGAACTACACCCCGAGAGGGGCTGACAATGTGCTCAGCTCTAGAGAAATTCCCAAGTCTGTGATTCAAGAGCAACCCAAAGAGAAGTTGCAAGTTACTGGAATCAAGGAAGAAAGAAAGCTGAAGGATTTCTGCGGAGGAAAACAAGGGAGCATTGAGCGACGGAATTGCAAGTCGCATGTTGGACTTAACTACCGGGACTAGTTATTGATTAAGCTCCGTCTATCGTGACAATCGATAAGCCGCAGCAAGTAAGGAAATGCCAATCGCTGACCATATAAGACCAATGAGATAAGAACCTACCTCGGGGCCAAAGGAAGTAGAGAATAGCAGGCCTAGACCACAGATGGCCCTACAGCTTGGATCAACCGAAGTCGGCAATACTTTAAGCCCAACAATGAAACTCGCACCCAAGAATAAAAATAGCAGCCCGACCGCCCCAATAATTAGAAATGGCTTCGATTTCATTTTTTTAAAAATCCTTAATTAAGTAACAGGGACTGATGGAGCGCTTAGGTCGACTAAGAAATTCAGATTTACATTAGTTTTTAGTAAAATCCTCTGCTTCAATAAAAGTATCCGTCACTATGTCGCTGGTATTGAAGCGCACTACCATTGAGCTGTGTTTCCAATTCCAATGACATTGACCGAGACTATAGCGAAATTCGGTGGAGTCAGTTGGATTTTTAGTGCTGCCTAAAAGTGCGAAAACCTCAGTTTTTTGAAGGCCAATTAACCTGTCATTTCGTATAAGAGATAGAGCCATTCCACCCCTAACGCAGCCAGGATCGTTCAGCATTGACTCTCCATTGAGATTAATCCACAAGCCGGAGTCAAACGATTGTTCCTTTGTATGAGGCGTTGTGAAATTTAGATAAATACCGCCTATAGCCACAATCAGGATAAACGCTACGGTGATTCGAGCAATCATATCTATGTCATGAAATAACGTTTGGTTAAGGGGCGGGCTTTAGCCCGTCCCAGTGAGCGAAGCGAACGGTTTGAACCAGTTGTTATACGCTCACTCATCGCCTGGTGGGGTTGGCACGTTGCTTGGATTATCTCCTGAGCTCGTTGGCTGATAGCCACCTTGAGGTTTTGGATCGCCCGTTGGAATATTAATAGGCGCTGAAGGCTGATAACCTTTTTTAATGATTTCTGGCTGGTAGCCTTCGATTATAATTTTCTTATCTTCAGTCATGACAGCTCCTAGTTTCTTAGCTCTATATGTGAAATTTCACTTGATAGTACAATTACCCCCGCCGTGTTGTTTTTTGGCCTTTCAAATCCTCCCTTGTCATTTATGATCCAGGTTTCCTCTAAATAAATTTGCTCTTCGGCAGGAGCACTGGAGGCAAATGATTTTTCTGCATAGCGCCCGGCAATTATAGTTCCGTCTTTAAGATGAATTTTTACCCAGTATGGTTTTCTCTGTAAAAACACATAGTCCCAAGGCTTAGCTGTTGGGTGCGGAGCATTGCGCTGGAAAAACTCTCTCGTCCGCAAAAATCTCCATATTAAGACCCAGATGATAGGTGCTAGGAAAAGTACAAAAATATAGAAAATGTTATATAGAACTGGGTGGGCTTCTTTTAATAGGCTGTTTTCCACGCCTAGTATCGGGAAGATAAGAAGTGCGTAATTTATTGAGCTATAGGCGACAGCATCAATCAGTTGGTCGCTTGTTGACACTGTTACGCTTGGGAATAGCAGTTGATATGCTTTGATGCTAATAAAGCCAGGAATTACAAAGGCAATGAATAGAATTAGCTTGTCAATTTCCCATATTTCCACGCAATTTCCTCATGAGTGTATAACGCCCGGCTCACCGAGCAAATTTTTGATGGCGGCTTTTGTGCGGTTTTTGCACAAAAGGTGACAGCGGAAATTTGTCCAGTGCAGCCGCTTGTTATGTTCTTGGCCTAACTGTGGCCATATTGGTAATTAGTAACCTCAATTCTGATTTTGAAGGTTCAATTCCGAGCGCTGCGCAAAGAGTTGAGAGTGCCCTAGCCATTTCTGTTCTGAATTTTTGCAAAGACATAAATATTTTGTACTGTCCCTGCCTAGTTTTGTCATCGAAGCTATATATATTTGAAACTTCTGTTTTTGTGGCGTTGACGATGGCTTGAATTACTTTTTTTAGCTCAGGGTCACTAGAGCAGGTTGATAGTAATTGTCTGGAGTTTGCCAATATATCTTCCATGCTTGATATCACTGCTTGCTTTACTTCAAGATCAAGTTCAGCCCATAGAACAGATCTAGTTTCAAGATCTGCGATATAGCCAGAAACTTCGTTTTTAAATGGTGTTTTCGCTAAACCATTCAAAGTTACACCAGTGATGCTTGAAAATGCAGAAACAAGACCAACCAATTCTAGAAATGACAATTTTTACTCCTTATATTTAAAACATAACAGTGATTAGATAGTCTTCTTCACTAACACATTAGTAGAGCCGGCGGTCTAACTCCGCACTGCAGGGTGTAACCATCCATAGCAAGCACTTAAAAATCAATAACTTACACAGAAGGCTATACGGCTGAGCGTATTCGCTTGACTTCCACATTTTGCGCTTTCATTACTACTGGACAGATATACACAAAAGCACTGCGACGGTGCAAGGACAGCGAGGGTGCGTGTCGAAAAAGTGTCGAAATCAATGGGCGGCAGAGTGCCGCAATGGGCAGAAGGCATGAGGCGAAAGCCGCGATTTTGCTGGCTTTGGGCAACGATGGGCAGCAACGGGCACACGCTAAAACGGGTTCAAATCCCTATCTTCCCGCCATACTGTAAAGCCCTGAATTGCAATGCAATTCGGGGCTTTTGCTTTTCTGGGGCCCGCCGCGTCAGGATAGTTGTCGTGTGAGTTGATTCGATGAGTCTTGGTCGGTGGGCGGAAGTGAGAGCCGTGTGGCGCGTTATTCGATAGAGCATCGGGAGTGGGTGGTGCGGCAGATGATGCCG
>NZ_BPLZ01000006.1 GCF_019656335.1 Pseudomonas sp. NCCP-436
GCCCTCGGTTGGCAGCAAGGGCGACAGCTACGACAACGCATTGGCCGAAACCATCAATGGTCTGTACAAGGCCGAGCTGATTTACCGCCAGCCGTGGAAGAGCCGCGAAGCTGTTGAGATGGCGACCCTGAAATGGGTGCACTGGTACAGCCACCAGCGGCTGTTGAGCTCAATCGGCTATATCCCGCCAGCGGAGGCTGAGGCAAACTTCCACCAGCAACAAGCAGGTCAGGCCATGGCGGCCTGACTTAAACGAAACGGCCTCCACAAAAGCCGGGGCGATTCACTTCCACCTGAAAAGCCCGGCGATTCTGGTGATCGGTGAAGTAGCTGCGTATGCCAACAGCCATACATTCTGGCCTGCTAAAACTGCTGCAACCAACAATCACCACGGCGGGTAGATTACGTCCCGGGACATGGTGTAGTTGAGATCCAGGCGAAGCCTCGTCAGGCGCAAGAGAAAGGTCGACGTAAAACGCCAACGCCCCGAACAAGTCGGGGCGTTGGCCATTTCTGACAACCTGAGTCTGTAGCCGGAGCGGCCGGCAGAATCAGATACTCAGCACCTTGTCTCCCCGGGCAATGCCGGTGACACCGCTGCGCACGGTTTCCAGAATGGAGGCCGTACCGATGGCTTGCAGGAAGCTGTCCAGCTTGTCACTGGTGCCGGTAAGCTGCACGGTGTAGACGCTACTGGTCACATCCACGATCTGGCCGCGGAAGATGTCGGTAGTGCGCTTGACCTCGGCACGCTGGGCGCCGGTGGCCTTGATCTTCACCAGCATCAGTTCACGCTCGATATGCGCGCTCTCCGACAGGTTGACCAGCTTGACCACCTCGACCAATTTGTTGAGGTTCTTGGTGATCTGCTCGATCACTTCGTCCTGCCCAATAGTAGTCAGGGTCAGGCGCGATAGCGTCGGATCCTCGGTGGGAGCCACGGTGAGACTTTCGATGTTGTAGTTGCGCTGGGAGAACAGACCGACCACGCGGGACAGTGCGCCCGGCTCGTTTTCCAGCAGCAGGGAAATGATGTGTCGCATTTAGGTCCGCTCCGTCTTGCTCAGCCACATGTCACGCATCGCACCGTCCCTGATCTGCATCGGGTAGACGTGCTCGCTGGAGTCCACCGCGATGTCGAGGAATACCAGACGATCCTTCATCGCGAAGGCCTCTTCCATCTTCGGTTTGAGATCCTTCAGCTCGGTGATGCGCATGCCGACGTGGCCATAGGCCTCAGCCAGCTTGACGAAATCAGGCAGCGACTCCATGTAGGAATGCGAGTAGCGGCTGTTGTACTGCATGTCCTGCCACTGACGAACCATGCCCAGTGCGCCGTTGTTCAGGTTGACGATCTTCACCGGCAGGTCGTACTGCAGACAGGTCGACATTTCCTGAATATTCATCTGAATGCTGCCCTCACCGGTCACGCATGCCACATCGGCGTCCGGGAAGTTCAGCTTGATGCCCATCGCAGCGGGGAAACCGAAACCCATGGTGCCCAGGCCTCCGGAGTTGATCCAGCGATTGGGCTTGTTGAATTTGTAGTACTGCGCCGCGAACATCTGGTGCTGGCCGACATCGGAAGTGATGTAGGCATCGCCCCTGGTCACTTCACACAGGGTCTCGATAACAGTCTGCGGCTTGATGATCGAACCATCGCCCTCGTTATAGGGGAACAGGCGACCACCACCGCGCCACTCATCAATCTGCTTCCACCAGCTGGCCACGCTGTCCTTATTTGGAGCCTGACCAATTTCCTTAAGAATGGCGACCATCTCGGTCAGCACGCTATCGACCGGGCCAACAATCGGGATGTCGGCCTTGATGGTCTTGGAGATCGAGGCAGGGTCGATATCGACGTGGATGATCTTGGCATTCGGGCAGAACTTGGCCGCGCCATTGATCACGCGGTCATCGAAACGCGCACCAACAGCCAGGATCACGTCGGCATGGTGCATCGCCAGGTTGGCGGTGTAACTGCCGTGCATACCGAGCATGCCGAGGAACTGGCGATCGGTTCCCGGATAGCCGCCAAGGCCCATCAGCGTATTGGTCACCGGCAGATTGAGCATCTGCGCCAGCTCGGTCAGCGGTGCCGAGGCATTGCCCATGATCACGCCGCCGCCGGAATACAGAACCGGACGCTTGGCCGACAGCAACATCTCTGCCGCTTTGCGGATTTGCCCGGAATGGCCACGTACGGCCGGGCTATAGGAACGCAGTTTGACCTTTTTCGGATAGACGTATTCGAACTTCTGGGTCGGGTCACCCATGTCCTTGGGAATGTCAACCACCACCGGACCGGGGCGACCAGACTCGGCAAGATAGAAGGCTTTCTTCAGCACCTCGGGAATTTCCGACGGGTGCTTGATGATGAAACTATGCTTCACGATGGGGCGGGAAATGCCGACCATGTCGGTTTCCTGGAAGGCGTCGGTGCCCACCATGCCGCTCGGCACCTGACCAGAAATCACCACCATCGGAATCGAGTCCATATAGGCAGTGGCGATACCGGTAATGGCGTTGGTAGCTCCCGGACCGGAGGTAACCAGCACGACGCCGGCCTTGCCGGTCGCACGCGCATAGCCATCGGCCATGTGAGTGGCTGCCTGCTCGTGACGAACCAGGATATGCGTTACCGCCGGCTCCTTGAACAGGGCATCGTAGATATGCAGGAGAGCACCGCCCGGGTACCCGTAGATGTACTTCACGCCTTCGTCTCGCAGGAAGCGGACGACCATTTCAGCGCCGGATAAAAGCTCCACGTTGTTCACCTCTTAAACGCCAGAATGCCACCCGCAACGGGCAGCCCTATGTAGGTTCTTACTGTCAGCAGACACACACGAGGATGATCGTGGATTCGGAACATCAGCTTGACGAGTAACGGAGCAGCCCATGGTCTTGCGGGGCTGACCCTCCCAGCGCGAGGTAACGCGTTGCGGGTGTCGCGGTGCGGCGCGGGTAGCGCCTTTTTCCCCCGAGCTGAAGGACGCTTGCGGCGGACTCCACTACGGAGGAAGGGGTGAATTGTTCGACTTCGGGGAGTTCAAGTCAAGAGATGCTTAGCCTAATCTTCACGTCTCTGCTGTGACGCAGCTCAGGATGACGAGCGCCGGCTTTTGGTTATAGTAACCGCCAGCACCGCAGCTCTCGATTTAAGGAAACCGCATGCGCCACATGATTCTCACTGGCACCCTGATGCTTGCCCTGAGCACGACGGCCATGGCCGGACAGATCTACAAGTGGGTGGACGAGCAAGGCGTAACTCACTTTGGCGCACAGCCTCCACAAGGTCAGCAGGCAACCACGGTAAATCCATCCATACCAGCCCCCCGCCCTACGACCAGCGAGCCGGCACCAAGCAACGAAGAGCCGCTCGACCCCGAGCAGGCGGCCATCGATAAAAAGGTCAAGGAGCAAGTAGCTGCAGAGGAAGCCGAGCGTAAGCAGTTCTGCGAGAACGCCCGCACCAACCTGGCTCAGCTGGAGAACAACCCGCGCCTACGCATTGAGGAGGAAGGCGAAGTTCGTCGCATCGACGAGAATGAGCGTCAGCAGCGCATCGCCGACCTGAAGAAGTCCATCGCGGAACACTGCAACTGATACAGCCTGCGTACGTCCTCAGGACGTACGCGTGATCAACCGGTCAAATTCGCCCAGCAGCGCCTGCAGCCGCTGCGTCAGGCCTGGCTGTTCGCGGTACACCACCTCGGCCATGGCCTGAATCCCCGAAACCGGCGGCAGCGGCGCAGCGCTTTCCAGCAGTTGCTTCATACGTGGCAGAAATATCCACTGCAGCCACTGCTCAAAAGTCAGAGTATCGATACAGAACGGCTCGCGACTGGCCAGCGCCTCGGCACTCGGCGCCTCCTCCTGCCACCAGCCCAGCATGCGCAGCTCACGCTCGATCAGCAGCAACTGCTCAGCCACCTGCCCACTGCGCTCATCCATTACAGACTGACCCTGGCACGCTCACGGGCCTGCGCAGCACCAGACGGATCCCCCTGCCGCTCGCGGGCCTGAGCGATGAGGTTCCACAAGCTAGCCTGCAAAGCCGGACGACCGCTAGAGTAGGTCAGTCCACGTCGGGCCAGTTGTTCGGCCTGCGCGGCATCGCCCTGGGCCAAGCGCACCTCGGCCAGGCGGTAGAGCACCTGCGGCTCGCGCGGCGCAATGCGCTGAGCACGTTCGAGACTGGACGCCGCACCATTGAGGTCACCGCCGCCCTGCTGCTGCTGCGCGGTAGTCAGCAGCGCCAGCACCGGCCCGTCCAGTTGCTCATCGGCTGCCAACGCACCGGAGAGCGGAATTCCGCTGGGCATGGCAGGTTGTTGCGCGCCCAAAACATCCTGCGACATCTGTGCGGGCGGGTCGAAAGTCAGGCCGCTACTGCTGTCCAACGGTTGCGGATCGGTCTGCAGTGGGCTGGAAACCACTCCCTGCGGCACCATCACCACCACCCCCGTGTCTTCTTCGATGCGTTGCGGCGCGGCAGCCGGGGCAGGCGCTAGTGCCGGGCCGGATGCACCGGGAGAAAGCGGAGTACCGGCATCAATAACCGGGATCGCCCCCTGCGGAACCGTGGTACATCCCCCCAGAACCGCCGTTGCCAGCAGGCTGGCAAACCACTTCTTGTTCACATCCAATCCTCTTCAGGTCACACCGGGCCGCACGACCCGGCTTTCATTCCAACCAGCCGCGCACCCAGTCCATCACCGATTCAACCGGTGCCTGAATACCGCAGGCAGGACCGGGAGCCGGCTCGCTGCCGCGAATATAAGGCATCTGCACCGCATTCGGGCAGCCGGAGGCCGATCCCAAACCGCTCTGCCGATCGATCCAGGCCAGAGTCACATTGTCCGGCTGTGGCATCTGCAGTGGCTGCGGATCGGCCTTGCGCATAAAGCCGGCCCATACCTGCAGGGCACCGGTCGCCCCGGTCAGCGGCGTCGGCCCGTTGTCATCGCGTCCAAGCCAGACAACGGCCAGCAGATCCTGGCTGAAACCGGCAAACCAGCTATCGCGCGAATCGTTGCTGGTTCCGGTCTTGCCAGCCAGGCTCAGCGAGGCTGGCAACTGGTTGTAAACCGAGCGGCCGGTACCCTCGCGCATAGTCCGCTGCATGGCGTTCTGCACTAGGTAGATGGCTCCCGGGTCGAAACGCTGCTGGATCTGGAACGGATAGCGCCCGAGCGGCTGACCGTCGGCGGTCAGCACACTGCGAATGCCACGCAGCGGCGTATTGAAACCGCCGTTGGCCAGCGTCTGGTACATGCCCGCTACTTCCATCGGTGTCAGCGCACCGGCACCAAGCAGCATCGACGGATAGGCCGGCCACTTGCGCTCCACCCCCAACCGCTCAAGTGTCTTGAGCACCTCAGGCACGCCAATCGCCAAACCAAGCCTGGCCGTGGAAAGGTTGTAGGACTGAGCCAGGCCCTGGTACAGGTAAATGGTGCCGTGAGCTTTGCGGTCATAGTTTTGTGGCGTCCATACCTGACCGTCCTTCCCCTTGATGGAAAAGGGCTCATCCTTCAACCAACTGGTCAGGGTGTACTGGCTCGGCCTCTCCAGCGCGGCCAGATAAACTGCCGGTTTGATCAGCGAGCCGATTGGTCGCAGCGCATCCACCGCCCGGTTAAAACCGGCAAAGCGTGGCTGGCGACTGCCGATCAGCGCTTGGATCTCGCCCGTTTCCGGGTTGGTAACCACCATTGCGGCCTGCACCTCGTCCACTCCCTTGCGCCCTTCCAGACGCTTGAGGGTCTCGGCCAGTGCCTCTTCAGCCTTGAGCTGGAGAACCGGGTCCAGGCTGGTGAAGATGCGCAGCCCCTCCTCGGTCAGATCCTGCTCCCGGTAGTCCTCGCGCAACTGACGCTTGACCAGATCAAGAAACGCCGGGAAAGAGCTGTCAGCCATACTGCCGCGCGTGGTGATGCCCAACGGCTTCTGTTTGGCCGCAGCAGCCTCTTCAGGCGTAATCGAGCCTTGCTCGGCCAGCAGATCCAGTACCAGATTGCGCCGCGCCATGGCGCGTTCAGGATTGCGACGCGGATTGTAGTAGGTCGGCCCCTTGACCATTCCTACCAGCAAGGCCACCTGATCGAGCTTCAGTTCGGAAACCGGCTGACTGAAGAAATACTGACTGGCAAGGCCAAAACCGTGAACCGCGCGCTGACCATCCTGACCAAGGAACACTTCATTAAGGTAGGCCTCAAGAATTTCCTGCTTGTCGTAGTGCAGCTCCAGCAACACCGCCATCATGGCTTCGGTGAGTTTGCGCAGCAGCGTACGCTCGTTGGTCAGGTAGAAATTCTTCACCAATTGCTGGGTCAGGGTACTGCCACCCTGTACCAGGCGCCCGGAAGAGGCGTTTATCCAGAGCGCCCGGGCAATGCCCTTGGGTGAAACCCCGAAGTGATCGAAAAAATCGCGATCTTCCACCGCCACCAGTGCGTCTATCAGATATGCCGGCACCTGATCCAGCTTGATCAGAATGCGATCCTCCTGGTGCGCTGGATACAGACCACCAATCAGCAAGGGCTCCAGACGGGCCACCGCCAGATCGCGGCCATCAGCCTGGCTCAGGCCTGCCACGTAGTCGCCGGAAAATCGCACTCGAACCCGCTGTGCCGGCTCGCCCCCCTCGTAGAACTGAAAACCGCGGCTGTGCAGCTCTACCTGATTGCCGGATACCGAAACACCTCCCGGCCCGCTCACGGCACTCTCGCGGCGATACCCCAGGGCATCGAGTTCACGCAAGAAGTCACCCTTGTCCAGCTTCTGGCCAACGAACAATTCCAGCGGACGGGCGTAAACCTTGGCCGGCACAGTCCAGCGCTTGCCGGAGAACTTCTCCTGCACGACCGCGTCGAGATAGATGGCGAAGCCAGCCAGAACCACCAGGCCGACCAGAGCGAGCTTGCCGCCCCAGACGATCCATGGGCGAACACCGGATGAGCGAGGTTTCTTGCTTGAGCGAGAGGAGCGTTGTCGAGTCATGGGCGAATTATACGCACTTTGAAATGAGGGTCGGCAGCGCCGCCCGAAAGGTTTGCACAGAGGCTCACAGCAGCCATAATGCCGAGTTCGAACAGTCCCAGCACAAGGATCGCACGTGAGCCAAGCCCTGATTGCCGCCCTACAGAACCCGGCCCTGTATCCGCATCCCGTGGAAGGGTTTCAGGTCATTGAGACCCACATTTCCTGGGTTTTGCTCACCGGCTCCTATGCCTACAAGATCAAGAAGCCGGCCAACTTCGGTTTTCTCGACTTCACCACCCTCGACGCCCGCCGTCATTTCTGCGAAGAAGAGCTGCGCCTCAACCAGCGCCTGACTCAGGATCTGTACCTGGAGGTAATCCCGATCGGCGGTAGCGAGAACACGCCCTGCCTGACTGGAGACACTCCCGCCATCGAGTACGCGCTGAAAATGCGTCAGTTCCCCCAGGAGCAGCTGCTTAGCGCCCTGCAGGCCCGCGGCGAGCTGGCCGCCGCGCATATCGATGCATTGGCAGAACAGATTGCCATCTTCCACCAGCAAGCCCCGCGAGTACCGCTGGAACATCCGCTGGGCAGCGCCGAAGCCGTGATGCAGCCGGTGCTGCAGAATTTCGAACAGATTCGCCCGCTGCTCACCGACAAGGCAGACCTGCAGCAGCTCGACGCTCTGCAGGACTGGGCACAGGCCAGCTACGAGCGCTTGCTGCCGCTGCTTGCCGAACGCAAGCAGAAGGGCTTCATCCGTGAATGCCACGGCGACATCCACCTGGGTAATGCTGCGCAGATCGACGGGCGCGTGGTGCTGTTCGACTGCATCGAATTCAACGAGCCGTTCCGCCTGATCGATGTCACCGCCGACATCGCCTTCCTGGCGATGGACCTCGAGGATCGTGGCCTCAAGTCCCTGGCCAGACGCTTCATCAACAACTGGCTGGAACACACCGGCGACTACGCCGCACTGCAGTTGCTGGATTTCTACAAGGCCTACCGGGCCATGGTGCGCGGCAAGGTCGCACTGTTCCGCCTGGGGCAGGAACAGGACCCGGTGCAACGCGCCGTCATCCTGCGCCAATATCGTAACTATGCCTCTCTGGCGGAAAGCTACAGCCGCATCCCCTCACACTTCCTGGCCATCACCCATGGGGTATCCGCTGTGGGAAAAAGTCATGTAGCCATGCGCCTGGTCGAAGCTCTCGGAGCCGTCCGTCTGCGCTCGGATGTCGAGCGCAAACGCCTGTTCGGCGCTCAGCCGGAATCCGCGCAAGGCCAGCTAGAAGGTGGCATTTATGGCACCGAGGCCAGCCTGGCGACTTACCAGCGCCTGCATCAGTTGGCCCGCGAGGCGCTGCTCGCCGGCTTCCCGGTGGTCATCGACGCAACCTACCTCAAGGCTGCACAACGCCAGGCTGCCAGTGAAATCGCCGAAGAGACCGGCAGCCCTTTCCTGATCATCGACTGCCAGGCACCCGACGCGGTTATCTCCGGCAGACTGGAGCAACGCCAGCGCGAAGGTCTGGATCCTTCCGAGGCTACTCAGGAGGTGGTGCAGGCACAACAGGCCGGACGCGAAGCGCTCGATGCAGAGGAGCTGGCCCACAGCAGGCGAGTTGACACTCACGACAGCGCCAGCCTGGATGCGCTACTGGAACGGATTCGCCAGCGCCTCCCGGGAATCTGACCGGCGCTATCAACTGGCGCTCTGCCAGGCAAAGCCTGGCAGAGCTTCTATACTGCCGGTGAGCCCATCACCGGTATCAGCCATGACCCAGCCACGTCAGCTCGATCATCCGCTCTACCAATTCCTGCATAGCGAAGACATAAAGGGCTTCAATGCCCATAAGCCCGAAGATCAGGTCATCGACCTGTCTGGCGGTGACTTCCGCGGGCTCGACCTGCGCAACATGAACGCCCGCAACGTCGACTTCAGTAACGCCTACTTCCGCGGTGCGGATCTGCGCGGTCTGGATCTGCGAGAGAGCCGACTGGAGGGCGCCAGCCTGGCCCACACACAGATTTCCGGCGCCTACTTCCCCGTCGAACTAGGGGCCGACGAAATCCTCATGTCGGTCAACTTTGGTACCCGCCTGCGCTACCGCAACCGTTGAATTACCGATATCCGGCAAACTCCAGGTTCCCGCCTGAACCCGGCCTTCGTCGAAGGAGCCGCCAGTGCCAGCAGGATGATCCGATGAACGACGAACTTCAGAACCTCCGAAACATAGGCAAAACCTCAGCCCAGTGGCTACATGCCGTAGGCATTCATAGTCTCGATGATCTGCGCCGCCACGGCGCCGTCGGAGCCTTTCTTGCCGTACATGCCCGTGGCTTCGGAGCTTCGCGGGTATTGCTCTATGCCATTGAGGGAGCTTTGCTGGACATACCCTGGACTGCACTGTCACCAGAACACAAAGCCGGACTGAATGCCAAACTGACCGCTGCCCGAAGTGACAACAGGAGCTAGCTCACAACACCATTGCACGGAGATTTACTCGGATCGCGGCGCGGCCTATCGTTTTGGGGACGTTCGTGGTGTCAAACAGCCCAGCCCGTTCAAGGAACTACCGTCATGTATCTACTCGGTGAGCAACCGGCCTACGCCGATCAGTTGATCAGTCGCTTGCAGAGCATCCCTTGCCAACTACTGGAGGGTCTGCAGCAATCCGGGGAGACGCTGCGTCTGGAGCGAACTGAAGATCTGGCCCGACAATTGCCGAGCAACCAGCTTTTCATCATCGAAAGCGGCCTGCTGCATGCGGTGGTCGACGAACGCCCGCTGTTCTACCTGCAGGAGGGCGACCTGGTCGGTCTGCGCCAGGGTATCGAGCTACCCAGCTGCCGCTATAGCAGCGAAGAACCCATCAGCCTGATTCCCTACCTGCGCAGCGAGGTATTCCAGCACATCTATGCCAGCGAACAGCGCCAGGAACAGTTCATCCATTATCTTGTCGGCCATACCGCCCTGCTCTCCGACGCCCTGGCCCGCTTGAGGCAGCCAGAGATCCGCCCAGCCACAGGCTTTCAGCACTTCGCCGCCGGCGAGCCGCTGATTCACCAGGGAGATGAAGCCGACCACGTATTCATCATTATTGAAGGACATGCCGAAGCCTGGGTCGACGGGCAGAAGGTTGGTGACGTACAGAAGGACGAAATTTTCGGAGCAATGGCTGTGTTCACTCGGGAAAAACGCAGTGCCACAGTTATCGCCAGCGAACCCTGTACAGTAATGGTTATTCCCAAGGATCAATTCCTCAGCCTGATGCAGAGCAACCCACGTATCGCCCACAGCCTGATCGAGAGCATGGCACGGCGAATCGACCTACTAAATAAGGAGGTTACCCAGTTGCGCATGGCCGATGAACACTGATCTACGCCATCCCCTGATAGCAGCTGAGAAGATTTCTCAAAAAAAGCCTTGACTTATAAATGAGAATAGTTATTATTAACCCAACTGGTCGCGAGATCAGCCGATAAGCTAAAGAGACCTTCAGTCGGACTCTTCAGGTTATCTCCTCATCAGGCTAATCACGGTTATTGACCCGGCTTTTGCCGGGTCTTTTTTTGCCTGTACGAAACGCCCCTTCCGCCACTTCACTCATCTACCTGCGCCAGCCACTGCGGCAGGTTGAAATGCAGACTGATACGGACGATCAAACCATCGCGAATTTCGAAGAAGGCAGCCACTCGCATCCGATAGTGCTGGCCGCAGGCCTCGGGCAGTCCCTCATCGGTATCGAGGTACTCGCCGCTGACCTGGTATTCGCAGGCTCCGTAATGGCCGTGAGGATCGCTCAGGATCACCAGTTGCTCGCAGTTTTCCCGGTAGCAGCGCAGGTACCGCTCGAGATAGGCGGCAAAGGCTTCCCGCCCCCGCTCGATAAAACCCTGGTTGGGTTCCAGGATCAAATCGTCGTGTACCAGCGCCAGGCAGGCGCGCAGATCCCGATCATTAAGGGCGTTGAAGTAGCGTTGCAGCAGGTCACGGACATCAGCGGACATGACACGGGCTCCCGAGTAGCAAAGCGCGGAGAATAGCCTGCCTGTCGCCAGTAAATAGCGGTTAGGGTCGCAGTTTGACGCAGTGATCCTGCTCCGGCAGCGCCGCCGTGTACCAGACGTAATCGGCCATGGTCGCATCCAGCGGGCGGCCGCTTTCGGCCAGAATCAGCACCACCCCCTGATCCTGCTCGCCAAGATCCGCCAGATGCAGGGGAACCCCCAGATCCTTGCGCACATGGTAGCTCCCCGCCAGCAACAGGCCGGGCTGTGGCGCCGCCTGCAACGCCTCGGCCATGCGCCGGTCACGCTGCTGCTGAACCCCCAGCATTGCCGGCAGTTGACTCTCGGGCAACAACCCGCAGTGCGACTCAGAGATGATTTGCAGCAGCTTCGCCTTCACCTGCTCAGCACCTGAGCGACGCCCCTGCAGTACGGGTCGCTCCCAGTAGATGCGGGTGATTTCGTGGCGTTCAAGATTGGCTGCCAGTAGCGGGTAGGGCTGACGCAACTGATGCACGACCAGCGGCCCATACTGCGACCAGTCCCACCACGCCTGCCAGGCTAGCGCGGTATACAGATCATGCGGGACATGGCCAGCCCGAGCCTGTTCCTGCACCTGCTGCACTTGCGCCTGCTGGCCAGGATCGAGCATTTCCATCAACACGCTGCCCTGCGGACGCAACCGTGACAACTCACGCAGCAGCCACAATTGCAGGGCATGGTGATCCGGATGATCGTGTCGCTCGCCCACCAGCACCCGACGGGCCGGCGCCAACCGCTCCAACAGCTGCTGCGGGCTGAGCGTCTTACCGCTGGCCAGCTCGACGATACGCCCCACATCCGCCTGTTTGTCACTCAAGGGCACCAACGGCTCCGGTGGCGGCAGAGCCAGCGAGCGATGGCATGCCGTCAGTAGCAACAAACAACTCAGCAGCAGGATTCGCATGACGCCCCCGTTTTCAGCGTGCAATGATCAGCGGATGTCCCCGCTCAGGGTGGTGCTGCACCAGCACCTCCAGACCGAACACGGCTCGCAGCGACTCGGCTCGCAGCACTTCATCCGGTGTACCCAGGGCATGAGGTCTTCCCTGCTCCAGCAGCAGCAGACGGTCGCAATAGCGTGCGGCCAGGTTGAGGTCGTGAAGCACCACCAACACCGCCACACCCGATTCGGCCAGCTTGCGCACCGTCTGCAGGCAGGTGTGCTGATGCAACGGATCAAGCATTGAGGTTGGCTCATCTAGCAGTAGACTCTGCCCCTGGCCGCCTGGCCACAACTGCGCCAGCACCCGCGCCAGGTGCACGCGCTGACGTTCGCCCCCCGACAGGGCCAGATAGCTGCGCCCGGTCAGATGTCCGGCATCGGCAGCCTGCAACGCCTGTTCGACGATCTCGGCATCGCGGGCACGACCACTGGCATGCGGCAGACGGCCCATGGCCACGACTTCCTCGACACGAAAGGCAAAGCCGAGCGTCGAACTCTGCGGCAATACCGCCAGACGACGGGCCCTCTCCGCCCCTATCCACTCGGACAACGCCCGCTGCTCCAACAGAACCTGCCCGGAACTGGCCGACAGCTCGCCTGCCATCGCCGCCAGCAGCGTGCTCTTGCCTGCTCCATTCGGCCCCAGCACCCCCAACACCTGCCCCGGCAGTAACTGCAGGTCGATACCGCTAAGTACCAGGCTCCGGCCCCGGCGGATTTCCAATTGTTCGACCTGGAGCATCAGTGTCTTCCCCGCATCAGCAGATAGAGAAAAAACGGCGCACCGATCAGCGCGGTGACAATCCCGATAGGCAGCTCGGCCGGAGCCAGCACCAGGCGTGCCGCCAGATCGGCCAGCAACAGCAGGCTCGCTCCTGCCAGCGCCGAGGCTGGCAATAGCAGGCGATGATCAGGACCAACCAGCAGACGCATCAGATGTGGCACCACCAGACCGATGAAGCCGATCATCCCGGCTGCAGCCACGGCTGCGCCCACTCCCAGCGCCGTGCAGAACACCAGCTCACGCTTGAGTCGCTCGACATCGAAGCCAAGGTGCCGCGCCTCCGACTCGCCCAGCAGCAGGGCATTGAGCGCCCGAGCCCTCCGCGGCAGCCAAAGCGCCACGACCAGCGTAGCCAGCAGCAGCGGCCACAGCCGGACATAGCTGGCACCATTGAGACTACCCAGGTTCCAAAAGGTAAGAGTACGCAGAGTGGCATCGTCAGCCAGATAGGTGAACAGGCCGATGGCCGCACCGGCCAGGGCCGTGAGAGCAATACCGGCCAGCAACATGGTTGCCACGCTAGTCTG
Source organism: Pseudomonas sp. NCCP-436 (assembly GCF_019656335.1). Taxonomy (GTDB): domain Bacteria; phylum Pseudomonadota; class Gammaproteobacteria; order Pseudomonadales; family Pseudomonadaceae; genus Aquipseudomonas. The sequence goes on from NZ_BPLZ01000006.1 coordinate 13,298, forward strand.
TCCATCGCGCCGCCCCAGGCGATAGACCAGAGCCGTCACAAGCAGACCGCCGGCAAAGGCAAATGCCGACAACAGGTAGGGGGACAGCCACTCCGGCCAGCCGCCCAGCGCAGAACCACCGACGATGGCCAGCGCTGCGCCAAGCGCCGCACCGCTGGAAACCCCTACAAGACCGGGATCAGCCAGCGGATTGCGGAACAACCCCTGCATGGCTACACCACACAGCGCCAGCACCATGCCTACCGCCAACCCCAGTAGGGTGCGAGGCATGCGGATCTGCTCGAGAATCAGCTCGACCTGGCTGCCGGCCAGATCCCCTGCCAGTGGCAAGCCCAACAGGCGCGGCAACACCCGCAAGGTATCAGCCAACGGCAAGCTGACAGGCCCAAGCGCCAGAGACAACCACAGAGCCAGCAGTAGCGTCAGACCCAGGACGATGAAAAGCGGGCGTGCCCGACTGGAAGAACTCATAGCTGGCGCCCGACCTCGACGGCAAGAGACGGGCTGGCAGGATAGAAGCCTGCGGCAAGCATCGCCAGGCCATCGGGCATGCGCGGCCCGAGACCGCCGACCAGCAGAGTCGGATCAAGCACCAGCAATCGCCCCGCACGCCCGGCACGAGTCTGCGCCAGAGCCGGGTTTTGCTGCAGCAGCGCACGCTTGGCGGCCTCCCCCTCCAGAGCACGGTCGGCAATAATCACTACTTCCGGATCAAGCGCCAACAGCGCCTCATTGGAAAGACCGCGGAACCCCGGATGGGTAGCCAGATTACGCCCACCGGCATGCTGGATCATCCAGTCAGCGACTGTTTCCCGCCCTCCAGCCATCGGCGTACCGCCAGCATGCCCGAGCAACAGCAGGACTGCAGGCGCATCCTGCTCACGCTGAGCCTGTTCAACCCAGCGCTGCTGCTCCTGCAAACGCTCCTGATAATCGGCGAAAGCGCTCTGCGCTGCAGCCTCATCCCCCAACAGCACACCCAGTCGCTGTAGGTTGGCTTGCAGGGTATCCAGTTCGGGCCGGGCACTCAGCTGCTCAATACGCACACCGGCGGCCTTGAGTTGCTCCAGCACCGGCGGCGGCCCCATTTCCTCCGTTCCCAATAGCAGATCCGGACGCAGAGCCAGAATCCCTTCAGCCGCCAGTTGTCGCTGGTAGCCGATACTTGGCAGCTGGGTCAAAGACTGCGGATGACGACTGGTAGTGTCGGCCCCCACCAGACGCGCCTCCCCCCCCAGTCGCACCACCCATTCGCTGAGCGCACCACCGGAACTTACCCAGCGTTGCGGCAGCGACTCGCCAGCCAGCAGCAGACCGGGAAACATCAGGGCGGCCATCAGGCCGCCCAGAATATGCGCAAGACGCATGACTCTCTCCTTCACACGAGATTGACCGGCCAGGCGCTAAGCCCAGCCGGATGCACGATCAGCTCTACGCCGGCAGGGCCTCAACTAGCGCGCGCCAGTCATCACGCTCTGGCACGCCAGGCTTGCGCGCCCCGAACAGTTGAATCACCAGTTCACCCTCGGCATCGAAAGCCTCAAGGCTGGTGATCACGCCGTCGCTGCTTGGCTTACGCACTCGCCACAACTCCGTAACGCCGGCGGTCTGCAGGTGAAGGTTGAACTCGGGGTCAAGCACATTGAACCAGCTATCCATCCAGCGCAGGTTCTGCACGACTCCGGTATGAATCTGAATACAGTGACGGTTGCCGACAAACACCATGATCGGCATGGCGGCAGCGGCGGCCTGCTCCATCGAAGCAGTCAGCGCCGACAGGGGAAGTTTCTCGGCCCACTGCACACCCGCCAGACGCAGTGCCTGGGTACGAGCCACCTCATGACGCTTGAGCAGCGCGAAGAAATGGTGCGTATCCTTCAGAGCCGCCCAGCCTTCACGCAGCGACTGCACATCAATCGCGGCGTCGTCTTTAAGCTGCGGTGCAGGTGCGGGTGCCTGCAGTTGCAGATCGGCGTCCTGCTCTCCACGGAAACGCTCGACCAACGGCTGCCAGGCAGCCACTTCGCTGCGCTCGGTCAGAAAGACCTTGTGTACGGCAACGCCTTGCTGATCGAACACCTGAATGCTGCGCTGCAGCCCGCGATCGGTATCTTCGGTGATGGCAAATACGCTGGCCCAGCCGGCAAGGAACAGCCGCAGGTCGATATCGGCAGAAACTACCAGCCCCATCTGACCGGAAGCCGCTACGCTCACCTCGCGATAAACACCCTTGCGCTCGTGCACACAGTGTTCATTGCGAGTCAGCACCATCACCGTACCCAGCTCACCGAGCGACGGCAGCATCTCGGCCCAATCCGGACGCAAGCGCACGGCATCGACTGACAAGCGACTGGCCACCAGCTCAGCCTCGCTGACCCCAAGTCGAGCGGCTGCCTCACGGGCACGCAGACGTGGCTGCTGTTGACGAAGTAGCTGCCAGGCCTGGTACAGGTCGGCAGTTGGCTGGACAGCTGTGTTGGCAGTTGCGCTGTTCATCAGGTCATTCCCCTTCTTCACGGACGATTGCCGACCAGGACGACAGGCCACGTCATCTCCGGCACAGGCGAAAAAACAGAATATACATGAGAAGTATTTGCATTAGCCATACGACATGATTAGTGTTTGCGGCAATCGCCAACCAGGCAGTCGCAGAACTGCCCACCGCAATGATGGAGTCTCTTCATGCCCGCTTGCCCACCCTTTGCCCGCCGCCCATGGCTCGCTCTTCTGCTGCTGTGCCCTTCCCTGGCTCTGGCAGCCACGACGACCGAACTGCCTTACGTAGAGGTAACTGCCACCACTGATCCGGAGGCCAAGCCCGGCACCACCAGCACAACTGCGGAAACCCTGGAGCGTCGGCAGATCCGCAGCTTTGACGATCTGTCACGACGGGCCGAACCCGGTGTGAACTTCAACCGCAACAACAACAGCATCAATATCCGTGGACTGGATCGGGATCGTGTCCTGACGACTCTGGACGGCATCCGCCTGCCCTGGCTGAACGACGTCGTCCGCGATGTCAACGGCGGCCTGGACAGCATCGGTTTCGAAAGCCTGTCGAGCATCGATGTAGTGCGCGGAGCAAACTCCAGTCAGTTTGGCTCGGGCGCCCTGGGCGGTGCCCTGCAATTGCACACTCTGAGCCCGGATGACCTGCTCGGCGAACAAGACGACTTCGCCGGCCTGATCAAGAGCGACTACGACAGTGCCGACCACAGCCGAGGCCTGAATGCGGCCCTTGCCGGGCGCATCAACGACACCTCCTGGCTGCTGCAGGCCGGTGGTCGCCGCGGGCACGAACTGGAAAATCGGGGCAATAACGGCGTACTCGGCACAGAACGCACAAAGAGCAACCCGGCCGACAGCGATCAGCAGAACCTGCTGTTCAAGCTCCAACAGAAGCTGAGTGACGAACATCGCCTAGGGCTGACCGCCGAATGGTTCGAGCGCGTGGAAGACTTCGACAGCCGCATCAACCAGGGCACCGCCAACTACCCGAACCACTATGACACCCGTGAGACCAACGAGCGCCGGCGCTTCTCGGTAGACCACCAGTACCGCGCCGCCGACAACAACAGCCTGCTCGACTGGGCAGATACCATCGTCTACTGGCAGAAGCTGTACCGCGAAGATCAGGTGAAGGCCACCCGCGCCGGCACACTTGCCGGCCCGTTCGGACGCCAAAACGAGATCGAGAAGAGCCAATACGGCATTACCAGCGCCCTCGGCAAGCAATTGGGCCAGCACAATCTGAGCCTAGGCGTGGAATGGAGCCGAGTGGTAGCCGAACAGTACAGTGGTGGTTACGACGCCTGCCCGAGCAACCTGGTGCCGCCCTTCCCGCCCCGTCCGGACAGCACGCCGGCCGGCATCTACTACTCCTGCATCAACCTGCACACCAACCAAGCGGAAATGCCGAAGACCCCGGGCACCCTCTATGGCCTGTACCTGAAGGACGAGATCAGCCTGACCGACAATCTGACCCTGACCCCCGGAATCCGCTACGACCGTTACGAGTACCGGCCTGAAAGCGGCACTAGCGATTACGTGCTCGCTGGTGACAGCGTAATGATCACTGACAACAAGGACTCCAGTTGGTCCGGCAGCCTGCTACTGAGCTGGCAAGCCAGCGAGCTGGCCACCTTCTACGCTCAGTGGGCACAAGGTTTCCGCGCACCGGACGTGAATGAGCTTTACAGCACCTTCATCAACTCCGGGATGGGCTATGCCCGAGTCGGCAACCCCAACCTCAAGCCCGAGAAAAGCACTGGCTACGAAGTCGGCGCACGTCTGGGTGACGAGCGCGCAGGCGGTTCCATCAGCCTGTTCGACAACCATTATCGCAACTTCATTGACTCCATCACCGCCAATGAAGAGGACTATGGTTTCCAGCCCGGAGAATTTCCAACTTTCTTCGAGATCATGGAAAACCGTAGCAAGGTGCGTATCTACGGCGCCGAAGGCACTGCTCACTGGCAGTTCGCCCCGGACTGGAAAGCCTGGAGCAGCATCGCCTGGGCCGTGGGCAAGGATCGCGAAACCAATCAGCACCTGAACTCTGTCGCCCCGCTCACTGCCACTTTGGGCCTGAGCTACACCCGCCAGAATCACGGTGCCGATCTGACGCTTACCTCCGCCCGCCGTCGCGACAAGGTAGAAAACGACGACGACTTCAAAGCGCCCGGCTATGGCGTGATTGATCTGACCGGTTACTGGCAGCCGGCCGCACTGGAAGGAGTTCGCCTGCAGGCAGGCCTGTTCAACCTGTTCGACAAGAAGTACTGGAACGCCATCAACGTTCCAGGCAGCAGCAATGGCCGCACGACGCCGCAACCGGTCGACTACTACAGCGAGCCCGGCCGCTCCTTCCGAGTGTCTGCATCCTGGCAGTTCTGATCCGACATGGTGCGTCGTCCAGCGGCGCACCATGCCGAGAAGCCCGCTCCACTTGGCGCAAGGATGCGCCCCCCTTTTTCCTGCGGGATAATCACGGCATCCGCCATGGAGACCGCGATGATCCGACTGTGCTCCCCCTGCGAACTGACCGAAGGCCAGAGCCGGGGCTTTTTGCTTGAACACCTGAATCTGTTGGCCGTCCGCCGCCACGGCCAGGTACACGCTTATCTGAACCGCTGCCCACACCGAGGCATTGCGCTGGAATGGCAGCCGGACAGTTTTCTCGATGACAGCGGCAGCCTGATCCGCTGTGCCACCCATGGCGCACTGTTTCTTATAGAAAGCGGCGAATGCGTGGCCGGCCCTTGCGCCGGACAGTCACTGCAAGCCATTCCCTGCCGAGAGGATGCCGAAGGTATCTGGATACTCCCGCCGCCCTGATCGACCACAACCGACAAGGTTCTCCCAGCGGCACAGGCACTGCTTGTAAGAAACCTAGAGCAGCACCTCGATCCTTCGCTGCAGGTGGATTCCGCCGGGACTGATCTGCGCCGCATAAGCCAGTACCTCGACCCCGGCCGCCTTTGCCTCACGCAGCCCGGCTGCATAGACCGGATCGATCTCCCCGGCCGCCCGTACCGCACTGATGCCCGACAGAGTCACACAGTACAACTGCACGGTTCGCACTCCGGCGCGGGCCAGCGCCGCCAACTCGCGCAGGTGCTTAGCGCCACGCTCGGTCACGGCATCGGGGAAGGCTGCCACCGATGTATCGTCGAAGCCGAGGGTGACGTTTTTTACCTCGACATAGGCCGCTCCCTCCGCGTACTCCAGACGAAAGTCGGCGCGACTGTTTTCCACGCCATAACGCACCTCCCGACGCAATGCGGTAAAGCCGGCCAGCTCCCGGATCACGCCGCTCCGCAACGCCTCCTCCACCAGGCCATTGGCGCGCGCAGTGTTGACGCAGGCCAGCCGCCCCTGGGGCGTTTCGCTGATCTCCCAACTGCCGGGCAGCTTGCGCTTCGGGTCGTTGCTGCGACTGAACCACACCCTGCAGCCTTCGCTCATGCAGTTGAGCATCGAGCCGGTGTTGGCACAGTGAATGGTCATCTGCTCTCCGCCAGCGGTCTCGATGTCGGCGAGAAAGCGTTTGTAGCGCCGCAGCAGGCGCCCTTCCTCCAGCGGCGGGTCAAACTGCATCGGGATTCCAGCTCTGCAGACCACGGGCGATACGCTGAACCGCCTGTTCCAGACGCTCGACGCTCTGGGTATAGGCAAAGCGCACGTGATGGCCGGCCTGGTGACGGCCAAAGTCCAGCCCCGGGGTGAAGGCCACGTGCTCGGTCTCGATGAAGTGCCGGCAGAAGGCAAAGGCATCGCCGCCAAAGGCGCTGATGTCGGCATATAAATAGAAGGCCCCCTCCGGCTCCACGGCAATGCCAAAACCCAACTCGCGCAGAGCCGGTAGCAGGAAATCACGACGGCGCTGGAATTCATGCCGACGCTGCTCGAAGATTGCCAGGCTTTCCGGTTCGAAGCAGGCCAGGGCCGCATGCTGAGCCATGGACGGAGCGCTGATGTAGAGGTTCTGCGCCAGTTTCTCCAGCTCCGGCACCGCGTTCTCTGGCGCCACCAGCCAGCCCAGGCGCCAGCCGGTCATACCGAAGTACTTGGAGAAACTGTTAAGCACAAAGGCATCGTCGTCCACCTCCAGCACACTGGGCGCGTCGCAGCCGTAGGTCAGACCGTGGTAGATCTCGTCCACTACCAGGTGGCCACCGCGCTGCCTGAGGGTACTCGACAGCGCGGCCAGTTCCTCCCGGTGCAGCAGAGTGCCAGTGGGATTGGCCGGCGAGGCTACCAGGGCACCGACGCTATCGCCGTCCCAATGCTTCTCCAGCAGTTGTGGTGTCAGTTGGTAGCGTACCTCGGGGCCTACCGGCACCAGTTTGGCCGCCCCCTCGACCAGTCGCAGGAAGTGGCGATTACACGGATATCCAGGATCGGCCAGCAGCCAGTGTCGCCCCGGATCCACCAGCAGGCTGGATGCCAGCAATAGCGCACCGGAGCCGCCAGGGGTGATGAGAATGCGCTGAGGATCCAGCTCCACCCGATAACGCTCGGCGTAGAAACGGGCCAGCGCCTCGCGCAGCTGCGGCAGCCCACGAGCGGCGGTGTAGCGGGTATGGCCGGCAGCCAGTGCAGCCTGCCCGGCACGCACGATCGGCTCGGCAGTCGTGAAGTCCGGCTCGCCGATTTCCAGATGAATAACATCGTGACCGGCTGCCTGCAGCTCGTTGGCCCTGGCCAGAAGAGCCATCACGTGAAAGGGTTCGATGGCGCGACTGCGCCCGCTATAGAGCTGAGCCATAATTCTGTCTTAAGAGTTGCGGAGCCCGGATTCTAACAGCCCTGCTTCGCCGCACTACAAGGCGTAGCTCCGCCATCAACGCCCTCGTCGGTATTTCTCTGCAACCCACGTGCGAGAAGCAATACAGGGGGAGTAGCGCCCCCCGAAGCGATCTGGTAAGTTCGCCCGTTCTCAGTCGCAGGGCCGGACAAATGTCTGGCAATGGAATAACCTGCGCGATGGACTTGAATGAGTGAGAGGCGCCATCATGCCCACAAAAGAAAAAGCTAAAAGCACCAGCCAGCTGATTCGTGGTTTCGAGCCCTACCAAGAGAAGAAGGGCGAGGAATACATGAGCGAGCCGATGCGCGCTCACTTCACCAGCATCCTGAACAAGTGGAAGCTGGAGCTGATGCAGGAAGTGGATCGCACCGTGAACCACATGCAGGACGAAGCAGCCAACTTCCCGGATCCGGCCGACCGCGCCAGTCAGGAAGAGGAGTTCAGCCTGGAGCTGCGCGCCCGCGACCGCGAGCGCAAGCTGATCAAGAAGATTGACGATACCCTGCAACTGATCGAAGACAATGAGTACGGCTGGTGCGAGTCGTGCGGAGTGGAAATCGGTATCCGCCGCCTCGAAGCGCGCCCCACCGCCACCCTATGCATCGACTGCAAGACTCTGGCGGAAATCAAGGAAAAGCAGATCGGTTCCTGATCGGCAAAAACGGGGCGCTTAGGCGCCCCGTTCAGTATTCGTCTGCTGCCGAGCGAGGTCTCCGCTGCGCCCGCCGGCCACGTGCAATATCCGAAAAAGCACTCGGACGCTTTAAACTGCAGGCCTGCGCCGCAACAACAGACGCAGGATTGTATGAAGCGAACCCACAGAATCCGATGAGCACCCTGTATATCGGGCGTTTCGCCCCCACGCCCAGCGGCTACCTGCACTTTGGCTCGCTGGTCGCTGCCCTGGCCTCCTATCTAGACGCCCGTGCCGCAGGCGGGCGCTGGCTGCTGCGCATGGAGGATCTCGACCCGCCACGTGAAATGCCCGGTGCCCAGGATGCGATCCTACGCACACTTGAAGCCTATGGCTTTGAATGGGACGGCGAGATAGTGCGCCAGAGCGAACGTATAGCCGATTACGTTGCGGTACTCACGCGACTCTACGACCAGGGTCTGGCCTATGCCTGCACTTGCTCACGCCGACAACTCGAGGGCTACGCCGGCATTTATCCCGGTTTCTGCCGCAACGCCTGCCACCCGCAACAGGACGCTGCCATCCGCCTGCGCGTGCCAAATCTGCAGTACCAGTTCACGGATCGCGTACAAGGCGAGTTTCGCCAGCATCTGAGCCATGAAGTAGGCGACTTCGTGATCCGCCGTCGTGACGGACTGTTTGCCTACCAGTTGGCGGTGATACTGGATGACGCCTGGCAGGGCGTGACCGACGTGGTGCGCGGTGCCGATCTGCTTGACTCCACCCCGCGCCAGCTCTACCTGCAGGAACTACTTGGCCTGCCGCAACCGCGTTACCTGCACGTTCCCCTGCTGATCCAACCGGACGGCCACAAGCTCGGCAAGAGCTACCGCTCCCCTCCGCTCTCTGCGGATCAGGCCGGGCCACTGCTGCAACGCGCGCTACGGGCACTGGGGCAACAGCCACCACCTGAACTGCAAGGCTGCCCTCCAGGGCAACTGCTGGCCTGGGGGGTCAGCCACTGGGATGTCACTCGCATTCCGCGCCAACGAACTCTGGCAGAAGCCGAACTGCGCTAAGCGCCAGCATGTCCCAGGCAGCAGCGAGTGGCCGGATCGCCCCGGCTTCCTTTACCATCGGGGCAGCTTTGGACGAGGCATCACATGTATATCTATCGACTGGTTCTGATCCTCGTGGTGGGAATCTATCTGTTCTCACCGGCCATCATGGACTGGTGGATCGACCCTCATGGCGCCTGGTACCGGCCTTACCTCTTGTGGCTGATCCTGATCGTCGTAACCTTCATCCTGCAGAGCCAACGCGATGCTGACGAGCTATAGCCTGAGCGAGCTGATTCTGATCAGCGCCGGCTACCTGCTGATACTCTTTGGCGTGGCTTGGCTCAGCGAGCACGGCCTGATCCCACGCCGGATCATTCGCCACCCGCTGACCTACACCTTGTCGCTGGGCGTGTATGCCAGCGCCTGGGCCTTTTACGGCACCGTCGGCCTGGCCTACCAGTACGGCTACGGTTTCCTCGCCAGCTACCTGGGAGTATCCGGAGCCTTCCTGCTGGCCCCAGTGCTGCTCTATCCGATCCTGCGCATCACCCGAACCTACCAACTGTCATCGTTGGCCGACCTGTTCGCCTTCCGCTTCCGCAGCACCTGGGCCGGCGCGCTGACCACCCTGTTCATGCTGATCGGCGTACTGCCATTGCTGGCCCTGCAGATCCAGGCGGTGGCCGACTCCATCGGCATACTCAGCCGCGAGCCGTTACAGGAAAAAGTGGCGCTGGGCTACTGCGCACTGATCATCCTTTTCACCATCCTCTTCGGCGCCCGTCATATCGCCACCCGCGAAAAGCACGAAGGTCTGGTGTTCGCCATCGCCTTCGAGTCGCTGGTCAAGCTGGTGGCGCTCGGCAGCATTGGCCTGTACGCGCTGTACGAAGTATTCGGCGGCCCACGCGAACTGGAACTGTGGCTGGTGCAGAATCAGGCGGCGCTATCGACCCTGCACACCCCGCTGCAGGAAGGTCCCTGGCGTACCCTGCTGCTGGTGTTCTTTGCCTCAGCCATAGTCATGCCGCACATGTACCACATGACCTTCACCGAGAATCTCAACCCCCGCGCCATGGTCAGCGCCAGTTGGGGCCTGCCGCTGTTCCTGCTGCTGATGAGCCTGGCTGTACCGCTGATCCTCTGGGCAGGTCTGAAATTGGGGGCCACTACCAATCCGGAATACTTCACCCTCGGTCTGGGTATTGCCATCAACAACGAAACCCTGGCCCTGCTCGCCTACATCGGCGGGCTTTCCGCCTCCAGCGGACTGATCATCGTCTCTACCCTGGCCCTCTCGGGAATGGTGCTGAACCACCTGGTACTGCCGCTGTACCAACCACCGGCCGAAGGCAACATCTACCGCTGGCTGAAATGGACACGGCGCACGCTGATCGTCTTCATCATCATGGCCGGTTACGGCTTCTACCTACTGCTCGGTGCCCAGCAGGATCTGGCCAACCTTGGCATCGTCGCCTTCGTCGCTACCCTACAGTTCCTGCCAGGGGTGCTCTCGGTACTGTACTGGCAGACAGCCAACCGACGCGGCTTCCTGGCCGGACTGCTGGCCGGCATTACGGTCTGGACTCTGGGCATGCTGCTGCCACTGCTCGGCAATCTGGATGGTTTCTACTTGCCACTGCTCAACATTGTCTATGTGCTCGACGATGCCAGCTGGCACCTGGCGGCCATCGCCTCGCTAGCCGCCAACGTCTTGGCATTCACTCTGGTTTCACTGTTTACCGAGGCCAGTCCCGAGGAGAAGAGCGCCGCCGAAGCCTGTGCAGTGGACAACGTGCGCCGCCCGCAACGCCGTGAACTGGTCGCCGTATCGCCACAGGACTTTGCCGCACAACTGGCCAAACCGCTGGGCGCCAAAACGGCACAGCGCGAGGTGGAGCAGGCCCTGCGCGACCTGCACCTGCCGTTCGACGAAAGCCGTCCCTATGCCCTGCGCCGCCTGCGCGACCGTATCGAGGCCAACCTCTCGGGCCTGATGGGACCGAGCGTGGCGCAGGACATCGTCGAGACCTTCCTGCCGTACAAATCCGGCAGCGAGGGTTACGTCACCGAGGACATTCACTTCATCGAAAGCCGGCTGGAGGACTACCAATCGCGCCTTACCGGTCTTGCCGCCGAGCTCGACGCACTGCGCCGCTACCACCGCCAGACGCTGCAGGAACTGCCCATGGGCGTCTGCTCACTGGCCAAGGATCAGGAGATTCTGATGTGGAACCGGGCAATGGAGGAACTCACCGAGATACCTGCCCAGCGCATCGTCGGCTCGCGCCTGAGCACCCTGAGCGAGCCCTGGCAAAGCCTGCTTCAGGACTTTATCGAACGACCAGATCAGCACCTGCACAAGCAGCACCTGGAAGTTGACGGGCAGATTCGCTGGCTCAACCTGCACAAGGCCGCCATCGACGAGCCGCTGGCTCCCGGAAACAGCGGCCTGGTACTGCTGGTCGAGGATCAGACCGAGACTCAACTGCTCGAAGACAAGCTGGTGCACTCCGAACGCCTGGCCTCCATCGGCCGCCTGGCTGCCGGCGTGGCGCACGAGATCGGCAACCCCATCACTGGTATCGCCTGCCTGGCGCAGAATCTGCGCGAAGAGCGCGAGAACGATGCCGAGCTGACCGAGATCAGCGGGCAGATCCTGGAACAGACCCGGCGTGTATCACGTATCGTCCAGTCACTGATGAGCTTTGCCCACTCCGGTAGCCACCAGCGTAGCGACGAGCCAGTCTGCCTGGCCGACGTAACGCAGGATGCCATCGGCCTGCTGTCGCTGAACAAGCGCAACTTCGACATCCAGTTCTACAACCTGTGCGCTCCCGAGCACCTGGTCTGCGGCGACCCTCAACGCCTGGCCCAGGTGCTGATCAACCTGCTTTCCAATGCCCGCGACGCCTCACCGCCCGGCGGCGCCATCCGTGTACGCAGCGAGGCCGGCGAGCACACCGTCGACCTGATCGTGGAAGATGAGGGTAGCGGCATTCCCAAGGCCATCATCGACCGCCTGTTCGAGCCCTTCTTCACCACCAAGGATCCGGGCGAAGGAACAGGTCTGGGCCTTGCGCTGGTCTATTCGATCGTGGAAGAGCATTATGGACAGATAACCATCGACAGCCCGGCAGACCCCGAGCGCCAGTTGGGCACTCGAATTCGCGTAACCCTGCCGCGTCATGTCGAGACGACGTCCGTAGCGATGTAAACAGCGAATGCAGGTGCCTGCCGCACCTTCGTGACCGTCGAGAGACCGTATTGATGCCACACATTCTGATCGTCGAAGACGAAACCATCATCCGCTCTGCCCTGCGCCGTCTGCTTGAGCGCAACCAGTATCAGGTCAGTGAGGCCGGCTCCGTCCAGGAAGCCCAGGAGCGCTACAGCATTCCCACCTTCGACCTGATCGTCAGCGATCTACGTCTGCCGGGCGCTCCCGGCACCGAACTGATCAAGCTGGCTGAAGGCACCCCGGTGCTGATCATGACCAGCTATGCCAGCCTGCGTTCGGCCGTGGACTCGATGAAAATGGGCGCTGTCGACTACATCGCCAAACCCTTCGACCACGACGAAATGCTTCAGGCCGTGGCCCGCATCCTGCGTGACCGTCAGGAAAACAGCCAGGCGTCGGCCGCACCGGCATCGCCAACCACCCGTAGCGGCACGGCAGAGCGCGCAGCCAACAATGCCAACGGCGAGATCGGCATCATCGGCTCCTGTGCAGCCATGCAGGAGCTTTTCGGCAAGATCCGCAAAGTCGCTCCGACCGACTCCAACGTACTGATCCAGGGCGAATCCGGTACTGGCAAGGAACTGGTAGCGCGCGCACTGCATAACCTGTCGCGACGCGCCAAGGCACCGATGATCTCGGTGAACTGCGCGGCCATCCCGGAAACGCTGATCGAGTCAGAGCTGTTCGGCCACGAGAAAGGCGCGTTCACTGGCGCCAGCGCCGGCCGCGCCGGTCTGGTGGAGGCGGCGGACGGCGGCACCCTGTTCCTCGACGAGATCGGCGAACTGCCACTGGAAGCCCAGGCCCGATTGCTGCGGGTGCTGCAGGAAGGCGAGATCCGCCGAGTCGGCTCGGTGCAATCGCAGAAGGTCGATGTGCGCCTGATCGCGGCCACCCACAGAGACCTGAAGACCCTGTCGAAGACCGGCCAGTTCCGCGAAGACCTCTATTACCGGCTGCACGTGATTGCTCTCAGACTGCCGGCCCTGCGTGAACGGGACGGCGACGTCAGCGAAATCGCCCGGGCTTTCCTGGAGCGCCAATGCACCCGCATGGGTCGCGAGCCTATGCACTTCGCCAGCGATGCCGAGCAGGCAATCCGCCATTACTCATGGCCAGGCAACGTGCGAGAGTTGGAGAACGCCATCGAACGGGCGGTCATCCTCTGCGAAGGCACCGAGATCACTGCGGATTTGCTGGGTATTGATATCGAACTGGACGATCTGGACGAGGAAAGCTTCGAACTGCCGTCACAGTCCACTGCCAGCAACAATCACGAGCCGACAGAGGATCTGTCGCTGGAAGACTACTTCCAGCACTTCGTCCTCGAGCACCAGGATCACATGACCGAGACCGAGCTGGCGCGCAAGCTTGGTATCAGCCGCAAGTGCCTGTGGGAACGTCGCCAGCGCCTGGGCATTCCTCGTCGCAAGGCGAGCATGACCAGCGGCTCTTGACTTCTGCCAGCGGTGACAGCGGGCAGACGCCGAGGTTCCACAGGATGTTACCGCTTCAATATTTCGTAACAAAGGCCGGGTCTAACGGTAACGAAAAGCCGGCCTCCGTTTCTGAACCAGCCATCCGAAGACTTACCAACCCATTGAATTTAAAGGATTTTCAAAAACTGGCACGGCAACTGCTTTATATCTGGCACAACAACAATAACAAGCAATGCCCTAGACAATAAGAACAAGACGTAACGACTCCAGAACAACAAAAACAACAATGCTAGGAGGCGCAGCTAACTGATTCTTTTGGAGAGGAGTTGCCACAGGGGTTCGCCCCGTTCGGTCAGGCCGAGAATAATAAAACTGTCCTCAGACAGCACCTGAACTGATTGAAAGCTGGCAGCATCAGCGTCCAAAGCAATCCGTTTGCTATTGACTCCCTCCCTTGGGGAGTGCCCGGCAAGCCACGGCAAACCGGGAAGGGCTCGACAAGAAAAACAACAGGCCCTCAATAACAACAAGAACAGAGCACGCACCAACTTGGGGGGGAGCTTCGGCTCCCCCAGTAGCTTCTGGCCCCCAAATCCCCCGCCTGCCATCTCTTCCTGCACACCTCGTCCCGCCACGGTGCTAGAATCCGTAGCAAACATGCGGTTAACGTTTCGCATGCCGTTAAAATCGTCGCCAGGCGCGTCGATACAAGGCAAGGCAGCCCATGCGGCGGAGGTTCATGCACAGATTTACCTGCCCCGTCTGCAAGACTGCTCCTGAAGCTGCGCCGCCCGCACCGGCCGTTTCCAGTTGCACGCGGCTGACCGGCCACCACATCAAACAGTGCATCCCATGCTGAAAAAGCTGTTCAAGTCTCTCCGTTCCCCCCTACGCCGCGCCTCACGCCCACGCAGCACGCCAGAGGTGCTCGGCAGCCGACAACACCCTATCAACCGCAACGAGATCAGCCGCAACGCCATCAGCGTAGTCGAGCGTCTACAGAAGGCCGGCTATCAGGCCTATCTGGTCGGCGGCTGCGTACGTGATCTGCTGCTGGACATCGACCCGAAGGATTTCGATGTCGCCACCAGCGCCACTCCCGAGCAGGTGCGCGCCGAGTTCCGCAATGCCCGGGTGATCGGCCGTCGCTTCAAGCTGGTACATGTTCACTTCGGCCGCGAGATCATCGAAGTTGCCACCTTTCGCGCCAATCACCCGCAAGGTAGCGACGAGGCCGACAGCAGCCGTGCAGCCCGCAACGAAAGCGGCCGCATTCTGCGCGACAACGTCTACGGCACGCTGGAAGACGATGCCCAGCGCCGCGACTTCACCATTAACGCGCTGTACTACGACCCGACGCAGGAACATATCCTCGACTACGCCCGCGGCATGCACGACGTGCGCAACCATCTGGTACGCCTGATCGGCGACCCCGAGCAGCGCTATCTCGAGGATCCGGTTCGGATGCTGCGTGCAGTACGCTTCGCCGCCAAGCTGGACTTCGATATAGAGAAGCACAGTGCCGCGCCGATCCGCCGACTGGCGCCGATGCTGCGCGACATCCCGGCGGCACGCCTGTTCGACGAAGTACTCAAGCTGTTTCTCGCCGGTTACGCCGAATACACCTTCGATCTGCTGCTCGAGCACGACCTTTTTGCCCAGTTGTTCCCGGCCAGCGGCGAAGCCCTGCAGCAGAATCCCGAATACACCGAGAAGCTGATCCGCCAGGCACTGATCAACACCGACGAACGCATCCACAGCGGCAAGTCGGTCACTCCGGCATTCCTTTTCGCCGCTCTGCTCTGGCCCGCTCTGCCGGCCCGCGTACTGCAATTGCAGGAGCGCGGCATGCCGCCAATCCCGGCAATGCAGGAAGCCGCCCACGATCTGATCACCGAGCAATGCCGGCGGATTGCCGTACCCAAGCGCTTCACCATCCCGATTCGTGAGATCTGGGACATGCAGGAACGCCTGCCACGCCGCAGCGGCAAGCGTGCCGATCTGCTACTGGAAAACCCACGCTTCCGTGCTGGCTACGACTTCCTTCTGCTGCGCGAACTGGCTGGCGAAGACACCGGCGGACTGGGAGCCTGGTGGACTGCATACCAGGAAGCCAGTGACAGCCAGCGCCGACAGATGATCCGAGACCTGGCCGGCAAGTCCGAGGCAGGCGGCAATGCCCCACGCAAGCGCCGTCGCAGCAATGGCCGTCGCAAACGTAGTGAGGGCGGCAGCGCCGCAGCAGAATAGCCATGGAACGCGTCTATATCGGTCTGGGTAGCAACCTGGCCACACCGCGCCAGCAGTTGGCGGCCGCGTTCGAGGCCCTGGCCAACCTGCCCCACAGCCATCTGGCTGCACATTCCTCACTCTACGCCAGTGACCCGCTCGGCCCTCCTGATCAGCCGCGCTACGTCAATGCCGTAGCAGCTCTGGACACCGAGCTGACGCCCTGGCAACTGCTCGATGCCCTGCAGGGGATCGAACAGGCTCAGGGCCGAGTGCGCAAGGCCGAGCGCTGGGGACCACGCACACTGGATCTGGACATCCTGCTATTCGGTGAACGAATCATCAGTGACGAACGCCTGACAGTACCGCACTACCATATGCACGCCCGCCCCTTCGTACTCTATCCGCTGGCCGAACTCGATCCCTCACTGCGCCTGCCAAACGGCCAGTCATTGCAGGATATGCTGCAGGTCTGCCCTTTCACCGGGCTGGAGCGGCTACCGAAAGAGCCCGGGCAATCCTGATACAGCCGCTCTGTCCTGGCACTCAGCCCGCCATCACGGCGGTAACGTCAGTAACAGGGCGGTAACACCCACAATTGACTTCATGCCCCCCCATCAGGACTATAGGCGTCCCGTCGCCCCGCGTCGGGCGCACCCTTATGCCAATCCAGGCCGGATTGCAGCCGACCAAGAAGCTGTATACCAGGCCTGAGCGAGGATATCTGAAATGCCTGACGTTACCCTGACCACTCTGCAAAGCCTCAAGCAGAATGGTGAAAAGATCGCCATGCTGACCGCCTATGACGCCACTTTCGCCCAGGCCTGCAGCCAGGCCGGTGCTGAAGTGCTGCTGGTCGGCGACTCCCTGGGCATGGTACTGCAGGGACACGACAGCACCCTGCCGGTGACTGTCGAGGAGATGACCTACCACACTGCCAGCGTCAAACGAGGTAACACCGGTTCACTGATCATCACTGATCTGCCATTCATGGCCTATGCCACCAGCGAACAGACCTTACTCAACAGCGCCAGGCTGATGCAGGCTGGCGCGCACATGGTCAAGCTGGAGGGTGCCGGCTGGCTGGCAGAACCGATCCGCTTGCTGGCTGAGCGTGGCGTACCGGTTTGTGCCCACCTGGGCCTGACACCGCAGGCCGTAAACATCCTTGGCGGCTACAAGGTTCAGGGACGCCAGGAAGCCCAGGCACGTCAAATGCGGGCCGATGCCATGGCACTGGAAGAGGCCGGAGCCGCCATGCTGCTGCTCGAATGCGTCCCCACCGAACTGGCCGCCGAAATCACCCAGGCGGTGAGAATCCCGGTCATCGGCATTGGTGCCGGGCCTCATACCGATGGTCAGGTACTGGTACTTCACGACATGCTCGGTCTGTCACTGTCGGGCCGCTCACCGAAGTTCGTCCGCAACTTCATGAGTGGTGCGAGCAGCATTCAGGCGGCTCTGAGCGCTTACGTCCAGGCTGTCAAGGACGGTAGTTTTCCCACTCCCGAGCACGGTTTCTCGGCATGAACACGGTCAAGACCCTGCGCGAGCTGCGCGCCGCCATCTCCCAGGCACGGGCCGAAGGCAAGCAGATCGGCTTCGTGCCGACTATGGGCAACCTGCACGCCGGTCACGTGTCTCTGGTGGAAATCGCCGCCCAACGCACCGACTTCGTGGTTGCCAGCATCTTCGTCAACCCGCTGCAGTTTGGTGCCGGCGAGGATCTGGACAAGTACCCGCGCACACTTGCCGCCGATCAGGAGAAGCTGCTGGCTGCCGGCTGCCACCTGCTGTTCCATCCGGATGTCAGCGAGATGTATCCCAGTGGCCTGCAGAGCCAGACCCGCGTCATCGTCAACGGTGTTTCCGAGGGCCTTTGCGGTGCCAGCCGGCCCGGCCATTTCGAAGGTGTGGCCACGGTGGTCACCAAGCTGCTCAACATGGTGCAGCCGGATCTGGCCGTATTCGGCGAGAAGGACTACCAGCAACTGGCAGTGATCCGCACCCTGGTGCGCGACCTGAATATGCCGATCCAGATTCTCGGCGCCCCCACCCAGCGCGCCGAGGATGGTCTTGCCCTGTCATCGCGTAATGGCTATCTCAGTACCGAGCAGCGCGCCATTGCCCCCGCCTTGTACCGCAGCCTGGAAGAGATCGCGGCCGAACTGCGCCGGGGCGCACGCGACTATACCCGGCTGATCGATGCGGCCCAGGCCCGGCAGCGCGCTGCCGGTTTCGAGCCCGACTACCTGGAAATCCGCAATGCCGTCACCCTGCAGCCGGCAGCTATCGACGACCGTCATCTGGTGATCCTCACTGCAGCCTACCTCGGCCATACCCGCCTGATCGACAATCTGCTGCTAGAGCTGCCCGCTCAGTAGCCATTGTCAAAGCAAGCCGACTAAACTCTTGGGCCCGGTTCAGCCGGGCCCCTTGCTTTTCGCGGATCAGGAGTTCAGATGGCGTACTACCAGCAGCCTCACGATGTCACCGCCCTGCCCGCCTGGCAGGCACTGCATCAGCATCGCCAGGAAATGGCCAACTTCAGCATGCGCGAAGCCTTTGCCGCCGATGCCACACGCTTTCAGCGTTTCTCTCTGGACAGTTGCGGCCTGCTTCTGGACTACTCGAAGAATCTGGTCACCGAAAACAGCCTGGAGCTGCTGATCCAGCTGGCCGAGCAGGCTGGCCTGCCGCAGGCCATTCAGGCGCTGTCCCAGGGCAAGCCGGTCAATGCCTCTGAGAACCGCGCGGCTCTGCACACAGCCCTGCGCAGCCCGATTGGCCGACGCCTGGAGCTGGACGGCGTCGACATCATCCCCGAAGTGCATCGCGTGCTGTATCAGATGACCGAACTGGTCAGCCGCGTACACAGCGGCCTGTGGCGCGGCTACAGCGAAAAACCGATCACCGAGGTGGTCAACATCGGCATCGGCGGCTCCTTTCTGGGCCCACAGCTGGTTTCCGAGGCTCTTCGCCCGTTCACCCAGCGCGGCGTGCGCTGCCACTACCTGGCCAATATCGACGGCAGCGAATTCCGCGAACTGACCGCTCGACTCAACCCGGAAACCACGCTGTTCATTGTCTCCAGCAAGTCCTTCGGTACGCTGGAAACCCTCAAGAACACCCTGGCCGCACGTGACTGGTACCTGGCCATGGGCGGCCCCGAGGACAAACTGCACCGTCACTTCATCGCCGTGACCAGCAACCGTCAGGCCGCCGTAGAGTTTGGCATTCTTGAGGAAAACATTTTCCCACTATGGGACTGGGTCGGCGGGCGCTACTCGCTGTGGTCGGCCATCGGCCTGCCCATCGCACTGTCCATCGGCGTCTCCAACTTCAAGGAGCTGCTGGCCGGCGCCTATGCCATGGATCAGCATTTCACACAGACACCGCTGTCCGGCAACATGCCGGTGCTGATGGCCCTGCTGGGGATCTGGTACTCGAATTTCTGGGGCGCTCAGAGCCACGCCATCCTACCTTACGACCACTATCTACGGAACTTCACCAAGCACCTGCAGCAGTTGGACATGGAGTCCAACGGCAAGAGCGTGCGTCAGGACGGTACACCGCTAGAGATCACCACCGGCTCGGTAATCTGGGGCGGCGTCGGCTGCAACGGCCAGCACGCCTACCACCAACTGCTGCATCAGGGCCGTCTGCTGGTGCCGGCCGACTTCATTGTCCCAGTCAACAGCTACAACCCGCTGTCCGACCATCACCAGTGGCTGTTCGCCAACTGCCTATCGCAGGCCCAGGCCCTGATGCAGGGCAAAACCCGTGAAGAAGCCGAAGCCGAACTGCGTGCCCGAGGATTGCCGGAAGAGGAAGTACAGCGCCTGGCGCCGCACAAGGTTATCCCCGGCAACCGTCCGAGCAATATCCTGGTAATGAACCGCATCGCCCCCTTCAATCTTGGTGCCCTGGTAGCACTATACGAGCACAAGGTATTCGTGCAGAGCGCCATCTGGGGCATCAATGCCTTCGACCAGTGGGGCGTGGAACTAGGCAAGGAGATGGGCAAGGAGGTCTACCAGCGGCTGACCGGCCAGGTGCAGGAACCAGCCGCCGATGCCTCCACCCAGGGCCTGATCGAGCACTTCCGTCAGCATCACCGGGGTTAGCCACAGCTCAGAGGGAGGAGCGTGGCCTTTCACATTGATGGCCACTCTCAACCCCGTGCCCCAGACATTGGCAGAGCCAGCAACCTGCGATGGGTCAACTGACATTACGAATGCGCCACCCTCTGGCACAACCTCCCCTTGAACCAAGCACCTGCTTGGGTGCACCCTTGTGACTGTTGCGGACAAACAATTACAAGGAACCCGCCATGTTCGAGATCACCCGCCATCCCGTGCCAGACGCGCTGCGCCAGCGTGCGCATCTGGATAACGACGCCTACCTGCGGCTGTACCGACAATCCGTCGAGCAGCCCGAACAGTTCTGGGCCGAGCAGGCCAGTACCTTCCTGCACTGGTTCAAGCCCTGGGATCAGGTGCACAGCAGCGACCTCTCACAGGGCCGTGCCGAATGGTTCAAGGGCGGCCTACTCAACGTCGCCTACAACTGCATCGATCGCCACCTGGAAAAACGCGGAGAACAGATTGCCATCATCTGGGAGGGCGACAATCCAGCCGAGTCGGCACACATCACCTACAACAAGCTGCACCATAACGTCAGCCGCCTGGCCAACGTACTGAAGAGCCGCGGCGTGAAAAAGGGTGACCGGGTATGCATCTACATGCCGATGATCCCGGAAGCGGCCTACGCCATGCTCGCCTGCGCACGCATCGGCGCTGTGCATTCGGTGGTGTTCGGCGGTTTCTCCCCCGACGCCCTGCGCGACCGCATCCTCGATGCCGACTGCCGCACCGTGATCACCGCCGACGAAGGCGTGCGCGGCGGCAAGTACATCCCGCTGAAGAACAACGTCGACAAGGCCCTGCAGAGCTGCCCGAACGTGTCTACCGTGGTGGTGGTCGAACGCACCCAGGGCGATGTGGCCTGGGTGGAGGGCCGCGACCTCTGGTATCACCAGACGCTCAAGGAAGTCGATGCCGAGTGCCCGGCCGAGCCGATGGACGCCGAAGATCCGCTGTTCATTCTCTACACCTCCGGCTCCACCGGTAAACCCAAGGGTGTGCTGCACACCACCGGCGGCTACCTGCTGGGCGCGGCCATGACCCACAAGTACGTGTTCGACTACCACGAGGGCGACATCTACTGGTGCACCGCCGATGTCGGCTGGGTCACCGGGCACAGCTACATCGTCTACGGTCCGCTGGCCAACGGTGCCACTACGCTGATCTTCGAGGGTGTGCCGAACTATCCGGATGCCTCACGCTTCTGGCAGGTAATCGACAAACACCAGGTGAATATCTTCTACACCGCCCCCACCGCCCTGCGCGCGCTGATGCGTGAAGGCGAAGCACCGGTGAAGCAAACCAGTCGCGCCAGCCTGCGCCTTCTAGGCTCGGTAGGCGAGCCCATCAACCCCGAGGCCTGGGAGTGGTACTACCATGTGGTCGGCGACCAGCGCTGCCCCATCGTTGACACGTGGTGGCAGACCGAGACCGGCTCCATTCTGATCACCCCGCTGCCCGGCGCCACGGATCTCAAACCTGGCTCGGCAACCCGGCCGTTCTTCGGCGTGCAGCCAGTGCTACTGGACGATCAGGGCAAGGAAATCAACGGCCCCGGCAGCGGCGTGCTGGCGATCAAGGCCAGCTGGCCAAGCCAGATCCGCAGCGTCTACGGCGATCACCAGCGCATGATCGACACCTACTTCAAACCCTACCCTGGCTACTACTTCACTGGCGACGGTGCACGCCGCGACGAAGACGGCTACTACTGGATCACCGGGCGTGTCGACGACGTGATCAACGTCTCCGGCCACCGCATCGGCACCGCCGAGGTGGAAAGCGCCCTGGTGCTGCACGATGCCGTGGCCGAAGCCGCCGTGGTCGGCTACCCGCATGATGTGAAGGGTCAGGGCATCTACGCCTTCGTTACCCCGGTACTCGGTGCGGAACTAAGCGACTCTCTCAAGAACGAGTTGCTGGCGCTGGTAGGCAAAGAGATCGGCAGCTTCGCCAAGCCGGAATTGATCCAGTGGGCACCAGCCCTACCGAAGACACGCTCGGGCAAGATCATGCGCCGCATCCTGCGCAAGATCGCCTGCAACGAGCTGGAGAACATGGGCGACACCTCGACGCTGGCCGACCCCAGCGTGGTCGACAGCCTCATCGAGCATCGGCTGAATCGCTGAACCGGCACGCCCCGGCCTCAACGGGCCGGGCGCACTTGTATTGCCCTGGCCTGGCGACGACACTGTGCGCATGGAACGCTTGCGTCAACGCATTGAAAAACAGATACACAGCCTCACCGGCGCCTCGCTGGGGCTGATCGACTTCGATCAGCCAAGGGGCGACCCCGGCCTGTTCGGCCCGCAAAGCATGGTGTGGAAAGTTCACGCCGACTTTACCTCGATGATGGTTGGCGGGGTTTCCGCACTGCTGCTGCAGATGCTGCATCCGCTGGCCCTGGCCGGAGTCTGGGATCATTCCAACTTCCGCCAGGACATGATCGGCCGCCTGCGCCGCACCAGCCTGTTCATTGCCGGCACCAGCTACGGCAGCCGCCAGGATGCCGAGCAGCTGATTCGCAAGGTACGCAATATCCACCTGCAGGTCGTCGGTCAGGCACCGGACGGCCGCCCTTATAGCGCCAGCGATCCCGAGCTGCTGACCTGGGTGCATGTTTCCGAGGTCAGCCAGTTCCTCGCCGCTCACCTGCGCTATGTCGCGCCACAGCTATCGCCGGCCGAACAGGATCGTTACTACGGGGAAGTCGCGCTGATCGCCGAGCGCCTCGGCGCACAGGATGTACCCAAGTCGACTCAGTCTGTCGCCGACTATCTGCAGCGCATGCGCCCACAGCTGCTCTGCGACGAGCGCACCCGCGAGGTGGTGCGACTACTGTATGCCGCCCCCATGCCCAGCCTGCTGGCCCGCCCGTTCGGCAGCCTGGTCATGCATGCCGGCGTCGAACTGCTACCAGACTGGGGCAGCGACTTGCTCGGCGAGCGCCTGCCGGACTGGCGCCGGCCACTGATCCGTGCTGCCGTTCAGCGCACCGCCGTACTGGTGCGCTGGGCCATGCGCAACAGCGCAGCCCAGCGGGCACGGCGGCGCATGGCAGCCTGAAGTGACACACTGGCCGGCCCGATACCGGCTGTGCGACCATCAGCGGTTTCCGGTCACAGACTGAACCGTATCGAGGATCCGTACATGCAAGACGTCGTCATCGTCGCCGCCACCCGTACCGCCATCGGCAGCTTCCAGGGCAGCCTGGCCGATATTCCGGCTCCCGAGCTCGGTGCCATCGTCATCCGCCGCCTGCTGGAGCAGACTGGCCTGGACGGTGCCCAGGTCGACGAAGTGATCCTCGGCCAGGTGCTGACCGCTGGCAGCGGGCAGAACCCGGCACGCCAGGCCGCCATCCGCGCCGGCCTGCCGCATGCCGTGCCGGCCCTGACCCTGAACAAGGTCTGCGGCTCCGGCCTCAAGGCCCTGCACCTGGCGGCCCAGGCCATCCGCTGCGGCGATGCCGAGGTGGTGATTGCCGGCGGCATGGAGAACATGAGCCAGTCCCCCTACGTACTGCCCAAGGCCCGCACTGGCCTGCGCATGGGCCACGGTCAACTGATTGACAGCATGATCCAGGATGGCCTGTGGGATGCCTTCAACGACTACCACATGGGCATCACCGCCGAGAACCTAGTGGACAAGTACGGCATCAGCCGCGAGGCGCAGGACGCCTTTGCCGCAGCCTCGCAACAGAAGGCAGTGGCGGCTATCGAGGCCGGCCGCTTCGACACCGAGATCACTCCCGTGCTGATTCCGCAGCGCAAAGGCGATCCGATTGCGTTCACGCGTGACGAACAGCCGCGTGCCGGCACTACTGCCGAGTCCCTGGCCAAGCTCAAGCCTGCCTTCAAAAAGGATGGCAGCGTCACTGCCGGCAACGCCTCCAGCCTCAATGACGGCGCCGCCGCAGTGCTACTGATGAGCGCCGGCAAGGCTCAGAAGCTCGGCCTGCCGGTACTGGCGAAGATCGCTGCCTACGCCAACGCTGGTGTCGATCCGGCGATCATGGGCATCGGTCCGGTCTCGGCAACCCGCCGCTGCCTGGAAAAGGCCGGCTGGAGTCTGGCCGACCTCGATCTCATCGAGGCCAACGAGGCCTTTGCTGCTCAGGCTCTGGCTGTCGGCCAAGAGCTGGGCTGGGACAGTGCCAAGGTCAATGTCAATGGCGGCGCCATCGCCCTCGGCCACCCCATTGGTGCCTCGGGCTGCCGCGTGCTGGTCAGCCTGCTGCACGAACTGATCCGTCGTGATGCGAAAAAGGGCCTGGCCACCCTCTGCATCGGCGGCGGTCAGGGCGTGGCGCTGGCCATCGAGCGCTAACGCCCGAGATGACGCCCCCCCGCAGCGGTTCGGCATGCCGCTGCGGGGGGTGCGGCAAAATCCTGTCCCAGCGGTTAGACTTCGGTTCGATACTAGCCTGAAGACGAGAGTCCACCATGCCCGAATGGCTCAATGCTCTGCCCAAGGCGGAACTGCACCTGCATCTGGAGGGTTCGCTGGAGCCCGAGCTGCTGTTCGCCCTGGCCGAACGCAACCGGATCGCCCTGCCCTGGAGCGATGTCGAAGCCCTGCGCGCGGCCTATGCCTTCAACAACCTGCAGGAGTTTCTCGACCTCTACTACCAGGGCGCCAACGTGCTGCGCTACGAGCAGGACTTCTACGACCTGACCTGGGCCTATCTGCTCAGGTGCAAGGAACAGAACGTCATCCATGTCGAGCCGTTCTTCGATCCGCAGACCCACACCGACCGCGGCATTCCCTTCGAGGTGGTGCTTCGCGGCATCCAGCAGGCGCTGCGTGACGGCGAGAAGCAACTGGGCATCAGTCACGGGCTGATCCTCAGCTTCCTGCGCCATCTGCCCGAGGAAGAGGCGTTCAAGACCCTGGAACAGGCCATGCCGTTTCGCGATGCCTTTATCGGCGTCGGGCTCGACAGTTCGGAGAAAGGCTTCCCGCCGCGGTTGTTCGAACGGGTATTCGCCAAGGCGCGCAGCGAAGGCCTGCACGCGGTGGCGCACGCCGGTGAAGAAGGCCCGCCCGAATACATCTGGGAGGCGCTGGACCTGCTCAAGATCAAGCGCATCGACCACGGCGTGCGCGCCATCGAGGATGAACGCCTGATGCAGCGCATCATCGACGAGCAGATCCCGCTGACCGTCTGCCCGCTGTCCAACATCAAGCTGTGCGTGTTCGAGCACATGAGCCAGCACAACATCCTGGAAATGCTCGAGCGCGGCGTGAAGGTGACGGTGAACTCGGACGATCCGGCCTACTTCGGAGGCTACGTCGGCGAGAATTTCGCCGCCCTGCACGAGCACCTGGGCATGACCGAGGATCAGGCCAGGCGTCTGGCGCAGAACAGCCTGGACGCGCGCCTAGCCTGAAGCATGCCCGGCAGGACGATCCTGCCGGGCATGGCCCCACCTGCCTCAGAAGTCGAAATCGACCTTGGCCCAAAGCGTACGCCCTGGTTCGTCGATGCGGGTATCGGCCGGGAAACCGAAGCCCGCATTGCCTGCCAGGTTGAGGTGCTCGGCGTATTGCTTGTCGAACAGGTTATCCACCCCGGCACTGAGCTTGACCTGCCGGCTGACGCGGTAGGCGCCGTTTAGCGAGAGCACAGCGAAACCGGCGCTTTCCCCCAGATCGCGCCCGACTACGTTGCCACGCCCCTCGGCAACGCGGCCCTGACCATCGACCGCACGCCAGAGCGCACCGATACTCCAGTCATCACGCTGGTAGCTCAGACCCAGACGCGCTTCCAGCGGCGGCATCTGCGGCAGCGCTTCACCATCCGAGCTGTTCTTGCCCCAGGCGTAAGCCAGGGTCGCATCGGCCTTCCAGTTGGAAGCGAAGGCGTAGGCCATGCCCAGCTCACCGCCCATGATGCGTGCGTCGACGTTGTCGGCCTGGGTGCCCATGCCGCGATAGTCGAACAGGATGTAGTCACGCACCTGCCCGGCATAGGCCGATGCCCAGGCCTGCAGCTTGTCGTCCTGGTACTGGACGCCGATATCGAACTGGGTGGTCTTCTCCGGCTCGATGCCGTCGAACGCATTGAGCGCACCGGCCGGGCCGTTCAGCCCGGCGGAGAACAGCTCCCAGTAGTCCGGGAAGCGCTGCACATGACCGATTCCGACATAGAGAGTGGTCGGCGAGCTGGCCATATCGTGCTCATAGCGCACGAAACCGCTGGGCAGAGTCTCAGCGCGTGTCTCACCCGCCGTCGGATTGACCTTGTCCATGCCCATCATGCTGCGAAAACTCTGCCGGTAATCCTTGGCCGAGGCGCGATCCACACGCACACCGGAGACCAGCCGATCACCCTCGGTCAGGCTCCAGGTAGCCTCGACAAAGGCGCCGTAATTGTGCATAAGGGCGTCCTTGCTCCAGGGGTAGCGGTCAGCGTCCGTGTAGCCCGTCATCATGCTGTAGGTGGAACGACGGCCACGGTGCTCGCTGCGCTGCGCATCGACGCCGGCGATCAGCTCGAGGTCGTGCCACTTCCAGGTTGCCGCCAGCCGGGCACCAAGGGTACGCCGGTCGACCTGCGAGGCCATGGGCATGGCCATCATGCTGCTCGGATCGGGCACGCGCAGGCGGAAGTTGTCCATGATGTGGTCGGCGTAGTTGTAGTAGACCCTGGCCTCGACCTTATCCAACGCGCCGCCGAGGTTGCTGCGCTCGATGCGCAGGCCCAGGCTTTCGCGCCTGAACTGGGTGCCATCCATGCCGCGCCCGGAGTAGCGTGCCTCGCCATCGCCACGACCCGCACTGAGTTCGATCAGGGTGTCAGGATCCGGCGTCCAGCCCAGCGCCACGTCGGTATTCCACTTGTCCCAGCGCGAGCCGATGGTGTCGCCGTCACCGTTGTCGTAGTCATCCGAATGCGAACGGTTGGCCATCAGTCGCAGGTAGCCCTGCTCATCACCCACGGCGCCGTCGAGCAGACGATCGAAACGGCCGTTGGAGCCAGCCAGCACACTGGCATGCAGGCGTGCGCCGAGCTCGCCGAAACGCTCCGGCTCGCGCTCGAAGCGCACCACGCCAGCCGAGGCGCCGGGGCCCCAGATCACCGTCTGCGGCCCCTTGGTCACGTTCAGCAGATCATAGGTTTCCGGAGCAATATAGGAGCTGGGGGCGTCCATCCGTCCGGGGCAGGCGCCAAGCATCTGGCCGCCATCGGTGAGCAGCAGCAGGCGCGAGGCGAACATCCCGCGTAGCACAGGGTCGCTGTTGCTGCCGCCGCTGCGAATCGCCGAGAAACCGGGAATGGTCTTGAGGTAGTCGGCGGCATCACTGGCCGGCACGGGCTGGCGTGGATCCTTGGGGTCGGCCACCACGGTCAGCGGCGAGCTCTGCTGGATTGCCGTGATCACCGTGGGCGGCAGTTCGTGAACATGCTCCTCGGCATGCAACGCAGTAATGGTGCACAGGCCACAGGCGATGGCCAGGGTGGACAGGGGAAAACGAGCGCGCACGGAAACGGCGCACGGTACGAAGGAAACGGACATGCGGATACCTGAATGGTCGATTTGCACAAAGGGCCAGCTAGCCCTCGCGGGAGAAGAAATCAGGCGTGCATGGGAGGCGCACGTGACAGTGCGCGCGGGAAATGGGTGCAGGACAGCGGCGCAAGCGCAAGCGCGCCACCTGTTTGCCGAGAGGAGGATTGCCTCAAGGCGACGGCCCAATGGCTGTCTGCCAGAGCAGGACAGTGGGAGAACAGCGAGCAGTAGCCGCAGGCATCCACCTGCAGCACCGGCCGGCCACCATCGCGGGCAAGCTGTTCGGGATCCCCACCCTCATGGCAGGCCAGTTCGTTCAGCCAGCGCCAGTCGGCCGGCTCGGCGCGCAGTTGCGACGCCAGAGGCGCCAGCACGATCAGGACGAACGCCAGCAGCCCGAGATGGGCGGCGAAGATCCGTCTGCGCGCCGTGATCATCATCAGTGCTGGTGCTTGCCTGCGTCGTGGCCGACAGCATGGTCATGGCCGGCCGGAGCCTCTTGCTGCACGGCCACCTCCACCTCGACGCTGCCGGCCTTCTCGAAGGTCAGGGTCAGCGGGAAGCGTTCACCGTTCCTGGCCTGCTGCTTCAGGTTGAACAGCATGACGTGGTAGCCCATGGGCTCGAACTTCACCTCGCCACCGGCGGGTATGGCCACATCCTGCACCTGCTGCATCTTCATCACGCCATCTTGGTGTACGTGCTCATGCAGTTCGGCCTTTCCGGCCACCGGGGTACTGGCACCGAGCAGGCGATCGGCCTCGCTACCCTTGTTGTGCACGACGAAATAGGCCGCGGCGGTCGGTGCCACCGGTGGCAGCGCGCGCGACCAGGGGTGATCGATATGCAGCTGGCCGACTTCGTACTCGTGGGCCTGGGCCAGCGTTGCGGGCAGGATCAGAGCAAGGCCCAGCAGGGTTTTGCGCAGGTTCATATGAGTTGTCTCCGGGTTGGTATCGTTGAAAAACATGGCACGTCTTCAGTTGGTGAGTCGGGTTCCGGGCAGCAGGCCCAAGGAACGGTCGAGCGCCCACATCAGCAACAGCGAGGCGCCCACCAGCGGAAAGACCATGCCCAGCAGGATCATCACGCCGATGGCGGCCTTCCAGCGCGGCAGGTCATGGCGCAGCGGCGGCACACCGAGGCGACCGGCCGGACGGCGTTTCCACCAGATCACCAGGCCGCTGAGCGCGCTGAAGAGGATCAGCAGGCAGACCAGCGCCATCAGGATCTGGTTGGCCAGGCCAAACATCTTGCCTTCGTGCAGCTTCACCCCGCTCTCCACCGCCCGCGCCACCATGCCGTAGTCCGCCCAGCGCACATCGGCCAGCACCTCGCCGCTGTATTGATCCAGGTGCAGGGTGGCGTCGTTGCGCGGGTCATCGGCGAACAACGCGACGCTGTAAACGCCGCTGGCGCCCTTCGGGAAGCTGATGCTGTAGCCGCGCTGCACACCACGCGCATCGGCGCTATCAACCACCTGCTGCAGGCTGATGCGTGGCGCCGCCGGACCCTGGTCATGGTCGGCATGGCCGCGATGCGCGGCATGCGCATCGGATGCCGGCAGCGGCGTAACCTCTACTGCCCAGGAAACGGTCTGCTCGCGGCTGCTGTTGAGGTTGCCGGCAAGCTGCCCGGACTTCGGCACGTCATCCCACATCGCCGCAGGAAACCGGTTCCAGGCACCGGCGAACTGGGCGCCCCAGAAGCCGGTCCAGGTCATCCCGGTGAGCAGCATGAACAACAGCAGCAGGGAGCCCCAGAATCCGGTTACCGCATGCAGGTCACGCCACAGCAGGCGCCCTCGGGCATGCAGGCGCGGCCAGATTATGCCGGCCGGGTTGTTGCCGCGCGGCCACCACAGGTACAGGCCGGACACCACCAGCACGATGCCCCAGCCGGCAGCCAGTTCGATCAGCCGGTCGCCCAGGGTGCCGATCATCAGGTCGCCGTGCAGGGTGCGCGCCACGGCCTGCAGGTTCCATTGCCCGTCCTGCTCGCCGAGCAGGGTGCCGCGGTAGGGATCGACGAACAGGTTGAGCAATCGACCATCATGCTCGATGACGAACTGCGCGCTGCGCCCTTCGCCGATCGGGGGCAGGTACTTGCTCACCGAGGCACCGGGATACAGTTGCTCGACCAAGGCCAGCTGCTGGTCGGCGCTGACTCGCTGCTCGGCCGCCGGTACCAGCATCAGGTGCGGGTACAGCCAGGTGTCGAGCTGCGGTTTGAACAGATAGATCATCCCGGTGATCGACAACAGGATCATGAGCGGGATGACGAACAACCCGGCATAGAAATGCCAGCGCCAGGCCAGGTTGTAGAAAGACGGTGCCGCACGAGCAGGTGCGGTGCAATCGAGGGAAGACGCCATGAAGCTTTCTCCAGCCCACCGCGGTCGTCGACGCACGGTCAGGCATTCGCATGATAGGGACGCCCGGAACGGGCGGACGGATCAGGCGAAAAAGGGAGAAGCGCGGGGATTGGCCGGAGGCCAGCGATAGCGGGTGATGCGCGGCAGATGCAGCGCGGGCAGCGGCCAGCCGCGCTCGCCGGCCAGCCGCCCGAACAGGCCGAAGAAGGCCGCGAGAATGATTGCGCTGAACAGGCTGGCCAGAGCGCAGTTGGAGCCGGTGGCCGGGTTAGAGGCGACGATGCCGGAGCCATCCAGATCAGCCCCTGCGCCGAAGTTGCCCTCGAACGAACAGTACTGACCGTCCAGACCGCTGAGCTGCAAGCCGGCCATCTGGCCGTGGCTGATGGCGCAGACGAACGCACTGAACAGAATGCTGAAGTACAGCACCCAGGCGGTCAGTGAGCGGTCTTTGCGGGCCAGTTTCATGGAGCGTGACTCTAAACAGAGGATGGCAGCGCGACACTGCGGTACGTTGCCGCAGAAGCCTGGTACGAGAGTCTAGCAGGCGCCCGGCACTTTATCGTCAACGCCAGGGCGCCGCGGCCAGCAGGGTCCCGCAGCGCAACTGGAGGAACTCGCGCAGCAGATGCACCGCCTTGCTCAGCTGAGCGCGGTGCGCACAGACCAGATACAGCGGCGTCGGCTCGCCCAACCAGGCGGGCAGCAGCACCTGCAGCCGCCCCTCCCGCACGTCGTCGGCCACGTCCAGCCAGGACTTGTACACCACGCCCTGCCCGGCCACGGCCCAGCGCCGGGTGACATCGGCATCGTCGCACACCCGGTTGCCGGCAACGCTCATGACCACCTCGCGCTTGCCGTCCTGAAAGCGCCAGCGGTCATGCACGCGACCGTGCAGCATGTACAGCAGGCAGTTGTGCTGGCGCAGATCCTCCACCGTATGCGGCGCGCCGTGCTTGGCCAGATAGGCCGGCGAAGCGCAAAGAACCCGGCGGTTGTCCGGCGCCACCGGCAGGGCCACCAGGCTGGAGTCTTCCGGCGCGCCATAGCGCAGGGCGATATCCACCGGCTCGCGGAACAGATCGGCGACACGGTCGGCCAGCAGCAGGCGCAGCTGCAGTTGCGGATGCTCGCCCTGGAACTCGTCCAGCCAGGACAGCAACGTGTTACGGCCGAAGTCCGAGGGTGCCGACAGCTGCAGCACGCCACGAATGCCGTCCTGGCTGCCGGCCAGTTGCTGGCGCCCCTCCTCCAGGCTCTGCAAGGCCAGGCGGGCGTGGACCAGATACAGCTCACCCTCGGGCGTCAGGCGCAGGCTGCGCGTCGAACGCGCCAGCAGGCGCACCTGCAGTTGTTGCTCGAGACGCTTGAGCGCGGCGCTGGCCACCGCCGGCGATACGTCGAGTAGCCGCGCCGCAGCCGACAGGCTGCCGGTTTCGGCAGTGCGCACGAAGAGTTGTAGGTCATCGAAACGCAGCATGGGGCGACTCACTTTCAAAATAATGATGAAAGAGACTCTACCGGCAGGCGATTTTTTCAACCAGCAGAACGGATGACCATGAATGCGTTGCCTGAATCCACTAGAGGAGCCCTAGCATGAAAGCCGTCGCCTACTACCAATCCCTTCCGGCCGACCATCCCGAAGCCTTGCTGGACGTGCAACTGGATGCCCCCTCCCCTGGGCCGCACGACCTGCTGGTGGAGATTCGAGCGATTTCGGTCAACCCGGTCGACACCAAGATCCGCCTGGGCGTCACCCCGGAGAACGGCGCAGCCAAGGTACTCGGCTGGGACGCTGCCGGTGTGGTCAAGGCGGTGGGCAGTGCAGTGAGCCTGTTCCACCCCGGCGACCGGGTGTTCTATGCCGGTGCCATCGACCGTGCCGGGGCCAACAGCGAGCTGCACCTGGTCGATGAACGCATCGTCGGCGCCATGCCCGCCAGCCTGTCGTTCGCCGAAGCGGCAGCGCTGCCGCTGACGGCCATCACCGCCTGGGAACTGCTGTTCGAGCGTCTGCAGATCGCCGAAGGTTCGGCCGATCAGGGCCAGAGCCTGCTGATCGTCGGTGCCGCCGGGGGTGTCGGTTCGATCCTCACTCAACTGGCGCGGCGCCTGACCGGCCTGACCGTGATCGGCACCGCCTCGCGTCCGGAAACCCAGGCCTGGGTCCGCGAGCTGGGTGCGCATCACGTGATCGATCACAGCAAGCCGCTGAGCGAGGAACTGGCGCGCGTCGGTGTCGGCCAGGTCACCCATGTCGCCAGCCTGACCCAGACCGATCAGCACTACGCTCAACTGATCGAGTGCCTGCTGCCGCAGGGCCGCCTGGCGCTGATCGATGACCCGCTGCAACCGCTGGACGTGATGCAGCTCAAGCGCAAGAGCCTGTCGCTGCACTGGGAACTGATGTTCACCCGCTCGCTATACCAGACCGCCGACATGATCGAGCAGCATCGGCTGCTGCAACGGGTCTCCGAACTGGTCGACAGCGGCGTGATCAGAACCACCCTCGGTGAGCATTTCGGCCGCATCGAGGCCTCCAACCTGCGCCGCGCCCATGCACTGCTGGAAAGCGGCAAGGCGAAAGGCAAGATCGTGCTCGAAGGGTTCTGAAACCTAATCGGCCTGGCTGCGCAACGCCGGGCTGTTGCGCAGCATGTCGAGCGCAGCATCTACCAGTGAGGCAGCCTGCCCTGCCAGATCGAAATCTGCCGCCAGCAGCCAGTGACTCTCGATGCCCTCCATGTAGGCATGCAAACAGACGGCTGCACTCCGGCAGTCCAGATCGGTCGGCAACTGCCCACGGCTCACAGCGTTGCTCAATGCCTTGGCGATGCGCTGGTCGCATTCACGAGCCAATTCCTGCATACGATCGCGCAAACCGAGTAGCTCACCACTGTATTCGCACTTGTAGCGCAGGATGTCATGGATACGGCGGCTCTGCGTATCCTCAGCCAGACGGGTGAGTGCACAGATCAGCAATTCGCGCATGCAGCCCAAAGGATCAGGCTCATCCTCGCTTTCGCTGGCACGCGCCAGTTCCTCCAGCGGCAAACGCAGACGGTCAAGCATGGCCTGGAACAAATCGATCTTGTTCTCGAAATGCCAATAGATGGCGCCCCGGCTGACCCCTGCTACCCTTGCCACTTCTCCCAGAGAGGCTCGCGAGACGCCTTGGGCATAAAATACCTGCTCGGCAGCGTCCAGAATCTGCACTCGAGTTTCCTGCGCCTGCTCTTTGGTTCTTCTGGCCATCTACCTACCTGACTCCACCTGACTGTAAATTCTTGGTAAAGAGGGACATGTGTGAGTATGCAGGCATGGTTATTCATTTACAAACATTCATGCATGTAAGTATATTCCTCTCTGATCCCTTATCCCGCCTTTGCACTCTTAGCCCTTCGGGCCCGGATTCACTAAAACGAGGTTCTCAGATGCATTCGAAGCCAGTCCTTGCCGCCTGGGTTTCTGTCGCCACGGTGCTGTTTCTCAGCCTCGCCGGCTGTAAGGAAGAAAGCACCCCACCGCCTCAGCAGACACCTCAAGTAGGCATCGTCACCCTGAAGGCACAGCCCTATACCCTGACCAGCGAAGTACCCGGGCGCACCAGCGCCTACCGCATCGCCGAGGTACGCCCACAGGTCAACGGCATTATCCAGAAGCGCCTGTTCACCGAGGGCAGCGAGGTCAAGGCTGGTCAACAGCTGTATCAGATCGATCCGTCCAGTTACGAGGCCGCATTCAAGAGCGCTCAGGCCACACAGATCTCGGCCAAGGCCCTGGCTGATCGTTACAAGCTGCTGGTTGCCGACAAGGCCGTCAGCCAACAGGCCTACGACGAAGCTCGCGCTGCCAGCCTGCAGGCCGAGGCAGCGCTTGAGCAAGCTCGCATCGATCTGCGCTACACCCGCGTCCTGGCGCCTATTGCTGGTCGCATCGGCCGTTCCGCGGTGACTGAAGGTGCACTGGTTAGCAACGGTCAGGCGGCCGCTCTGGCCACCATTCAGCAACTCGATCCGATCTATGTCGATGTCACCCAATCCAGCAAGGAGTTGCTGCGTCTACGCCGTGAACTGGCCGAAGGCCGCCTGCAACAGGCCGCAGACGGCTCTGCCCGGGTCACTTTGAAACTGGAAGATGGCAGTCTCTACGAGCACCCGGGCACCTTGGAATTCTCTGAGGTAGCAGTGGATGAAGGTACCGGCTCGGTCACTCTGCGCGCAGTATTCCCCAATCCCGATCATCTCTTGCTGCCGGGCATGTTCGTACACGCCCAACTGCAATCGGGCGTGCGTGAGCAGGCAATTCTTGCTCCGCAACAGGGTGTAACCCGCAACCCCCGCGGAGAACCTACCGCCCTGGTCGTCGGCGCCGACGAGAAGGTCGAGCTGCGCGTGCTCAAGGCCGAGCGTACCGCCGGCAACAACTGGCTGATCCTCGAAGGTTTGAACGAAGGTGACCGACTGATCACCGAAGGTCTGCAATTCATCCAGCCTGGCATTAAGGTCAAGGCAGAGCCGGCGAGCAACGTGAACAACGACACCACAGCGTCAGGCGATAAGCCGACCAATGGCCAGGGCTAAACGGAGAATCGCTGAATGTCCAAGTTTTTTATCGACCGGCCGATCTTCGCCTGGGTGATTGCATTGGTGATCATGCTGGCCGGCGGCCTGTCTATCCTCAAGTTGCCAATCAACCAGTATCCAAGCATTGCTCCACCAGCTGTGGGCATCCAGGTGAGCTACCCGGGTGCCTCGGCGCAGACGGTTCAGGACACCGTGGTACAGGTGATCGAGCAACAGCTCAACGGTATTGACGGCCTGCGCTACATCAGTTCGGAGAGCAACTCCGACGGCAGCATGTCGATCAACGTGACCTTCGAGCAAGGGGTCAACCCGGACATCGCCCAGGTGCAGGTGCAGAACAAACTGCAACTGGCCACACCGCTGCTACCGCAGGAAGTCCAGCAACAGGGTATCCGCGTAACCAAGTCGGTGAAGAACTTCCTGATGGTCATCGGCCTGGTTTCCACCGATGGTGGCATGACCAAGGATGACCTGGCCAACTACATCGTTTCCAATCTGCAGGATCCAATCTCGCGAACCAAGGGTGTCGGTGACTTCCAGGTGTTCGGCGCTCAGTATGCCATGCGTATTTGGCTGGATCCGGCCAAGCTCAACAGCGTCCAGCTGACTCCGGTGGATGTAAGGAGCGCGATTCAGGCGCAGAACGTACAGGTATCCTCCGGACAATTCGGCGGTCTGCCAGCGGCCCCCGGCAACCAGCTCAACGCCACCATC
Source organism: Pseudomonas sp. NCCP-436 (assembly GCF_019656335.1). Taxonomy (GTDB): domain Bacteria; phylum Pseudomonadota; class Gammaproteobacteria; order Pseudomonadales; family Pseudomonadaceae; genus Aquipseudomonas. Next base: position 48,547 of record NZ_BPLZ01000006.1, read on the forward strand.
ATCGGCAAGACCCGCCTGCAAACCCCGGAGGAATTTCGCAACATCCTGCTGAAGGTCAACAACGACGGTTCGCAGGTACGCCTAGGCGATGTCGCCAAAGTCGAGCTGGGTGGTGAGAACTACGCCATCAACGCCCTGTACAACGGCATGCCGGCTTCCGGCCTGGCGATCAAACTGGCTACCGGTGCCAATGCGCTGGATACTGCCAAAGCAGTGCGCGAAACCATCGCTTCTCTGGAACCCTTCTTCCCTCCGGGCGTGGAAGTGGTCTATCCGTACGACACCACGCCGGTAATCTCGGCCTCCATCGAAGGGGTGGTACAAACCCTGTTCGAGGCTATCATTCTGGTGTTCCTGGTGATGTTCCTGTTCCTGCAGAACCTTCGGGCCACAATCATCCCCACCCTGGCGGTACCGGTGGTACTACTTGGCACCTTCGGCGTACTGGCGGCCTTCGGCTTCTCCATCAACACCCTGACCATGTTCGCCATGGTGCTGGCCATCGGTCTGCTGGTGGATGACGCTATCGTCGTCGTGGAAAACGTCGAACGGGTGATGCGTGAGGACGGCCTGTCGCCGCGCGAAGCCACGCGCAAGTCCATGGGGCAGATCCAGGGCGCTCTGGTCGGTATCGCTCTGGTACTGTCGGCAGTGTTCCTGCCAATGGCCTTCTTCGGTGGTTCTACCGGGGTGATCTACCGGCAGTTCTCCATCACCATTGTCTCGGCCATGAGCCTCTCCGTGCTGGTGGCACTGATCTTCACCCCGGCACTGTGCGCCACACTGCTCAAGCCCATTGACGGCGAACACCACGATGCCAAGCGTGGTTTCTTCGGCTGGTTCAATCGCACCTTCGAGCGCGGCAGCAACGCCTACCAGCACGGCGTCGCGGCCATGCTGCGGCGCAAGGCGCCGTACGTCCTGCTGTACCTGGTGATCGTCGGCGTGATGATGTGGATGTTCACCCGCATCCCCACCGCCTTCCTGCCCGAGGAGGACCAAGGCGTGCTGTTCGCCCAGGTGCAGACCCCTGCTGGTTCGAGCGCCGAGCGAACCCAGGTGGTGGTGGACAAGATGCGTACTTACCTGCTGGAAGAGGAAAGCGATACGGTTAAATCCGTGTTCACCGTCACCGGCTTCAACTTTGCCGGTCGCGGTCAGAGCTCGGGCATGGCGTTTATCATGCTCAAGCCCTGGGCAGAGCGTCCGGGCGAGCAAAACAGCGTTGCGGCGCTAGCCCGGCGTGCGCAACAGCATTTCTTCAGTTTCCGCGACGCCCTGGTGTTCGCCTTCGCCCCCCCGGCGGTGATGGAGCTGGGCAATGCCACCGGCTTCAACCTGTTCCTTCAGGATCAGGCGGGCGTCGGTCATGAGGTACTCAACGAAGCGCGCGACAAGTTCCTGCAGCTGGCCAATGCCCATCCGGTACTGGACAGCGTGCGCGCCAACGGCCTGCGCGACGAACCGCAATACCAACTGTTGATCGACGACGAACGCGCCCGTGCCCTCGGCCTGTCGCTGGCGGATATCAACAGCACCCTGTCGATTGGCTGGGGCGCCAGCTACGTCAACGACTTCATCGACCGCGGCCGGGTGAAGAAGGTCTACCTGCAAGGTATTCCGGAATCTCGCATGACGCCGGAAGACCTGAACAAGTGGCACGTACGAAACAATGCCGGACAGATGGTTCCGTTCAGCGCCTTCGCCAGCGGCGAATGGGTCTACGGGCCGCCCAAGCTGTCACGCTACAACGGTGTCTCGGCGGTGGAGATTCTCGGTGCGCCAGCCCCCGGTTACAGCTCGGGCGACGCCATGGCCGCAGTCGAGGAAATCGCCTCACAGATGCCCGAGGGCGTGGGTTACGCCTGGACCGGCCTGTCCTATGAGGAACGCCTGTCGGGTGCCCAGGCCCCAGCGCTGTATGCCATTTCCCTGCTGGTGGTGTTCCTCTGCCTGGCAGCGCTGTACGAGAGCTGGTCGATCCCCTTCTCGGTGATGCTGGTGGTACCACTGGGGATTATCGGCGCGCTGCTGGCGACCTATGGTCGCGGCCTGTCCAACGACGTGTTCTTCCAGGTCGGCCTGCTCACCACGATTGGCCTGTCTGCGCGTAACGCGATTCTTATCGTGGAATTCGCCAAAGCCCAGTACGAACAAGGCAGAAACCTGGCCGACGCGGCTCTGGAGGCCTGTCGTATGCGTCTGCGACCAATCGTGATGACCTCGCTGGCGTTCATTCTCGGCGTGCTGCCGCTGGCCATCGCCAGTGGTGCCGGCGCTGGCAGCAAGCATGCCATCGGAACCGGGGTAATCGGCGGCATGCTCAGCGCCCTGGTGCTGGCAATTTTCTGGATCCCGTTGTTCTACGTGGTGGTCTGCTCGCTGTTCGAGAGGAAACGCCCCGAGCAGACTGGCGCAAATGAAAAGGAGGCACTGCAATGAGGCAGTCCCTGTTGTCCCTGGCCGTAGCCACCGCTCTACTTAGTGGTTGCAGCCTGATCCCTGACTATCAGCGGCCGGAAGCCCCGGTCGCAGCCGACTGGCCGCAAGGCACAGCTTATGGCAGCGCCGCCAGCGAAGGCAGCCGCTCCGCGGCCGATCTGCAATGGCGCGAGTTCTTCCGTGATCCGGCCCTGCAGCAACTGGTACAGGTAGCGCTGGAGAACAACCGCGACCTGCGCGTCGCCGCACTGAACGTCGAGGCCTACCGCGCGCTGTACCGCATCCAGCGCGCCGACCTGCTGCCTTCGGTCTCGGCCAACGGCAGCGGCACCCGCCAGCGCCTGCCGGCGGATCTGAGCCCGACCGGCGAAGCGCAGACCAGCGGTCAATACAGCGCGACACTGGGCGTCAGTGCCTGGGAGTTGGACTTCTTCGGCCGTATCCGCAGCCTCAGCGAACAGGCCCTGCAGCAGTATCTGGCCACCGAACAGGCAGCGCGCAGCACGCAGATCAGTCTGATAGCCAGCGTGGCCAACGCCTACCTGCAGTGGCAGGCCAATCAGGCACTGCTGCAACTGACCCAGGACACCCTGAAGACCTTCGAGGAAAGCTATCAACTGACTCAGCGCAGCTTCGACGTCGGCGTTGCCGATGCCCTGACCCTGAGCCAGGCGCGCAGCGCAGTAGACAGCGCCCGGGTAAGCCTGGCGCAGTACCAGCGCCAGACCGAACAGAGCCGCAACGCCCTTGCTCTCTTACTCGGCACTGCCGTACCTGCCGACCTGCCGCAGGGACTGGCGCTGGAAACGGAAATTCTCGAAACGGTGCCTGCCGGCCTGCCCGCCGAGCTGCTGCAACGTCGTCCGGACTTGCTCCAGGCCGAATATCAGTTGAAGGCGGCCAACGCCAATATCGGTGCGGCCCGCGCGGCGTTCTTCCCCAGCATCAGCCTGACCGCCAACGCCGGCACCACCAGTACCCAGCTATCCGGCCTGTTCGACAGCGGCTCCGGCACCTGGCTGTTCCAGCCACAGATCAGCTTGCCGATCTTCAACGCTGGTCGCCTGCGTGCCAACCTCGACTATGCCGAGCTGCAGAAGGACATCCGCGTGGCGCAGTACGAACAGGCGATCCAGGTAGCCTTCCAGGAAGTCGCGGATCGTCTGGCTGCTCGCACCACCTACCGTCAGCAACTGGAGGCTCAAAGCGCCCTGCTTGCCACCACCGAGACTTACTACGAGCTGGCCGAGCGACGCTACCGAACCGGCGTCGACAGCTACCTGGCACTGCTCGATGCACAGCGCCAACTGTTCACCGTGCGCCAGCAGGCGATCATCGACCGCCTGGCCCAACTCAACAGTGAAGTGGAGCTGTATAAGGCCCTCGGTGGCGGTTGGACAGACTCCACGGAGGCAGTCACGCAGGGCTAACCCCGGCCTACAGGCAACAAAAAAGGCTCCCGAGGGAGCCTTTTTCATTTCTGCCTGACTCAGACGCCAGCTGCTTCCGCTGCCGCCACATCCTTGATCGATAGCTTGATACGGCCGCGGTTGTCCACGTCCAGTACCACAACCTTCACTTCCTGGCCTTCCTGCAGTACATCCGTGACCTTCTCCACGCGCTGATCGCTCAGCATGGAGATGTGCACCAGACCGTCCTTGCCCGGCAGGATGTTGACGAACGCACCGAAGTCGACAATGCGCTCCACCTTGCCGACGTAGATCTTGCCGATCTCGGCTTCCGCAGTGATGGCCAGTACACGCTGCCTGGCAGCCTCGGCCGCTTCCTTGGTTTCGCCAAAGATCTTGATCGAGCCGTCGTCTTCGATGTCGATCGAGGCCTTGGTCTCTTCGCAGATGGCACGGATGGTGGCGCCGCCCTTGCCAATCACATCACGGATCTTGTCCTGGTCGATCTTCATCGCCAGCATGGTCGGAGCGTTGGCCGACAGTTCGCTGCGCGATTGGCTGATCACCTGGTTCATCTGACCGAGGATGTTCAGGCGGGCTTCCAGCGCCTGCTCCAGCGCCTGCTCCATGATTTCTTCGGTAATGCCCTGGATCTTGATGTCCATCTGCAGCGCGGTGACGCCCTTGGCGGTACCGGCAACCTTGAAATCCATGTCGCCCAGGTGGTCTTCGTCACCGAGGATGTCGGTCAGAACGGCAAACTTCTCGCCTTCCTTCACCAGTCCCATGGCGATACCGGCTACCGGTGCCTTCATCGGCACACCAGCGTCCATCAGTGCCAGCGAGGCACCACAGACCGAAGCCATGGAGGACGAACCGTTGGACTCAGTGATTTCCGAGACTACGCGAACGGTGTACGGGAACTCGTCCGCGCTCGGCAGCATGGCAGCAACACCACGACGGGCCAGGCGGCCATGGCCGATCTCGCGACGGCCGGTAGCCCCCATGCGACCACACTCGCCCACCGAGTATGGCGGGAAGTTGTAGTGCAGCATGAAGTTATCCTTCTTCTCGCCCTCAAGGGTGTCGAGAATCTGCGCGTCGCGTGCGGTGCCGAGGGTGGCAACCACCAGAGCCTGGGTTTCGCCACGGGTAAACAGCGCCGAACCATGGGTCTTGTCCAGCACGCCGACTTCGATGTGCAGCGGACGTACGGTACGGGTGTCACGGCCATCGATACGCGGCTTGCCGTTGACGATGTTCTCGCGCACGGTGCGGTATTCGATCTCGCCGAAGGCTTCCTTCACCTCACCGGCGCTCGGGCCTTCCTCGCTGGCGAAGCGGGCTACAACCTGCTCACGCAGCTCGTCCAGGCGGGCATAGCGCTCCTGCTTGACGGTGATGGTGTAGGCCTGGGAAATGGCTTCACCGAACTCACTGCGAATGGCATCCAGCAGAGTGGTGTTCGGGGTGGGCGCAGTCCAGTCCCAGCGCGGTTTGCCGGCTTCGGCAGCCAGCTCCTCGATGGCCTTGATGGCCACCTGGAATTCCTCATGGGCAAACAGCACGGCGCCCAGCATTTGGTCTTCGGTCAGCTCCCGGGCTTCCGATTCAACCATCAGCACGGCGTCCTTGGTGCCGGCCACGACCATGTCCAGACTGGAAGCCTTGAGCTGATCGTAAGTCGGGTTCAGCAGGTAACCGGTTTCCGGGTGGAAAGCCACGCGGGCTGCACCGATCGGACCGTTGAAGGGAATCCCGGAGATGGCCAGAGCGGCCGAAGTGCCGATCATCGAGGCGATGTCCGGATCGGTCTTCTTGCTGGTGGACAGCACGGTGCAGATAACCTGCACTTCGTTCTGGAAGCCTTCCGGAAAGAGCGGACGGATCGGGCGATCGATCAGGCGTGAAGTCAGGGTTTCCTTCTCGCTCGGGCGCGCCTCACGCTTGAAGAAGCCGCCAGGAATCTTGCCTGCGGCGTAGCTCTTCTCCTGGTAGTGCACGGACAGGGGAAAAAAGCCTTTGCTCGGATCTGCGCTCTTGGCGCCGACTACGGTGACCAGTACGGTAACGTCGTTATCGACGCTCACCAGCACGGCGCCGCTGGCCTGGCGGGCAACTCGGCCCGTCTCGAGGGTAACGGTCGACTGACCGAACTGGAATTTCTTGATTACCGGGTTCACGGTGTTTTCCTTCTCTGTGTTGCCTTGGGGGAAATCTGAAGGCGGCACGGGAGTCGGACCCGATGCTTCCTTCGAAAAGCCAGAAGCTGGAAGCCCGCAGCGGCAAGCCGGGAACCTGTCCCCACTTGCCGCTGCGAACTCCCAGCTTCCAACTTGTGCAGCTCGCGTCTGTTAGCGACGCAGGCCCAGGCGACCGATCAGGGCGCTGTAACGAGTAGTGTCCTTACCCTTCAGGTAATCCAGCAGCTTGCGGCGCTGGTTAACCATACGGATCAGACCACGACGGCTGTGGTGATCCTTGCCGTTGGCCTTGAAGTGACCTTGCAGCTTGTTGATGTTGGCGGTCAGCAGGGCAACCTGCACTTCCGGGCTACCGGTATCGCCTTCAGCTTGCTTGAACTCGTTAACGATCTGGGCTTTTTCTTCAACGCTGAGTGCCATGTTGGCTTCCTCCATTCAGGAAACTGCCGAAGCAGTCTCAATAGGCCGGGAATCACTCCCCGTGTTTTAAAAAGAGGCATGACCATGCCTATTAACAGCCACCCTCAACTGCCCACTGGTGGTAACACCACCAGTGAACCTTCGGCCATTTGGCCGAATCGTGCACGCCACCGTTGCCGGTGACGTTCGCCGGCGCTAGGCACCGGTATGAATCAGTCGACGCGGCGCAATCCGCCCGTCGTCGCTCACTTCACCGATCCCGATAAAGCGACCATTGTGATCCTGCACCCGCACCATGCCAAACGCTGGTGCCTGTGGTGCCCTCACCGGCTGCCCCTGCAGCCAGTAGAAAGCGCTGTGCTCGGACAACTGCAGCAACGGCCAGTCACACAACCCGCTGTCCACCGGCTGCAGGAAACGATCCAGCGCCTCACTGCCGCCTTCGGCGTGGGCTGCTTCCAGCGCCTCCAGAGTTACAGTGCCGGCCAGCTCGAAAGGCCCGGCCTTGGTACGCCGTAGCTCGGCGACATGCGCGCCACAGCCGAGCACCTGGCCGAGATCCTCGACCAGAGTCCGAATGTAGGTACCCTTGCTGCAGTCGACGGCCAACCGGATCAGGTCTCCATCGAACGCCAGCAACTCCAAGCGCGCAATAGTAACAGAACGCGCTTCGCGCTCCACTACCTCTCCGGCACGGGCCAGCTTGTAGAGCGGCTGCCCATCCTTCTTCAACGCTGAGTACATCGGCGGTATCTGCTTGATTTTCCCGCGAAAGCCGGCCAGAGCGGCTTCGATTTCCGGGCGACCGACGGTCACCGGCTGACTCCCGGTTACCTCACCCTCGGCATCACCAGTGCTGGTGGTGACCCCCAGACGGGCAACCGTCTCGTAGCCCTTGTCGGCATCAAGCAGGTATTGGGAGAACTTGGTCGCCTCGCCGAAACACAACGGCAACACGCCGGTTGCCAGTGGATCAAGGCTACCGGTATGTCCGGCTTTCTCCGCATTGAGCAGCCAACGCACCTTCTGCAGGGCACCGTTAGAGGTAAAGCCGTGAGGCTTGTCGAGCAGGATGATGCCGTCAACCTTGCGGCGAACACGTTTGACCTGAGCCACACCTACTCCTCACCGCCGTCCTGATGCCTGCGGTCTTCCGCCACGGCCCGTTCGATCAGTGCCGACAGCTCGGCACCACGACGAATGCTGGCATCGTAGTGGAAGTGCAACTGCGGAATGCTACGTACCTTCATCAGCTTGCCCAGCAACATGCGCAGGTAGCCTGCCGCCTCACTGAGGATTTCCAGATTCAGGAGAATCTGCTCGGGATCGTCCTTGCCCATTACGGTGATAAAAACCTTGGCATGGGACAGGTCGCGGCTCACTTCCACAGCAGTGATGGTCACCAGGCCCAGACGCGGATCCTTGATCTCGCGCTGGATCAGCACCGCCAGTTCGCGTTGCATCTGGTCGCCGACCCGCTGGGTACGGCTATAGTCTTTGGCCATTTCTACTTACCTTTCCTTCATCCGCCACTGCAGCCAGTGGCGGACGCAAAAGCAGCAAACGCCCGGCCGCGCAAAGCGGGGCCGGGCGCTGCATGATCGGCATGACGCCCTTACAGACTGCGCGCCACCTGAACCTTCTCGAACACTTCGATCTTGTCGCCGACCTTGACGTCGTTGTAGCTCTTCACGCCGATACCGCACTCCATGCCATTGCGGACTTCGGCAACGTCGTCCTTGAAGCGGCGCAGCGATTCCAACTCGCCCTCGAAGATCACCACGTCCTCGCGCAATACGCGGATCGGACGGTTGCGGTAGACGGTACCCTCGACGACCATGCAGCCGGCCACGGCACCGAACTTCGGCGAACGGAACACGTCGCGCACCTCGGCGATGCCCAGGATGTTCTCGCGAACATCGCTGCCGAGCATACCTGTGAGCGCTTTCTTGACGTCCTCGATGATGTCGTAGATGACGTTGTAGTAGCGCATGTCGAGGCCTTCGGACTCGACAATCTTGCGCGCACCGGCATCGGCACGGACGTTGAAGCCGAACAGCACAGCGTTGGAGGCCAGCGCCAGGTTGGCGTCGGACTCGGTGATGCCACCAACGCCACCGCCGACCACGCGTACCTGCACCTCGTCGTTGCCGAGAGTGCTGAGCGAGCCCTGCAGGGCCTCCAGCGAACCACGAACGTCAGCCTTGAGCACGATATTGAGGGTCTTCTTCTCCTCCTGGCCCATGCTCTCGAAGATATTCTCGAGTTTGCCGGCGTGAGCCCGAGCGAGCTTGACCTCGCGGTACTTGCCCTGACGGAATAGCGCCACTTCACGCGCTTTCTTCTCGTCGGCTACCACCATCATTTCGTCACCGGCTTCCGGCGTACCGTCCAGGCCGAGGATCTCGACCGGGATAGCCGGTCCGGCTTCCTTGATCTGCTTGCCGTTCTCGTCGAGCATGGCGCGCACGCGACCATAGTTGACGCCGACCAGCACCATGTCGCCCTGACGCAGGGTGCCGTCCTGAACCAGCACGGTAGCCACCGGGCCACGGCCTTTGTCCAAGCGCGACTCAACCACCACGCCCCGGCCCGGAGCCGACGGCGTAGCCTTCAGTTCCAGCACCTCGGCCTGCAGCAGCACGGCCTCCAGCAGTTCGTCGATACCGGTACCAACCTTGGCGGAAACATGAATGAAGGGCGCATCGCCACCCCATTCCTCGGGAATAACATCCAGAGCAGCCAGGCCGTTCTTGATGTTGTCCGGGTTGGCTTCGGGCTTATCGATCTTGTTCACCGCCACAACGATCGGCACACCAGCAGCCTTGGCGTGCTGCACGGCCTCTTGAGTCTGCGGCATCACTCCGTCGTCAGCCGCCACCACCAGGATGACGATGTCGGTAGCCTTGGCACCGCGGGCACGCATCGCAGTGAACGCGGCGTGGCCGGGAGTGTCGAGGAAAGTGATCATGCCGCGGTCGGTCTGCACGTGGTACGCGCCGATATGCTGGGTGATGCCGCCAGCCTCACCGGAAGCCACCTTGGCACGACGAATGTAGTCGAGCAGCGAAGTCTTGCCGTGGTCGACGTGACCCATCACGGTCACAACAGGTGCACGGGATACGGCTTCACCCTCGAACTTCAAGGACTCGGCCAGTTGCTCCTCAAGCAGGTTGTCACTGACCAGCTTGACGTTGTGACCGAACTCCTCAGCCACCAGCTGCGCGGTTTCCTGATCCAGGACCTGGTTGATCGTGACGGGCGAGCCCATCTTGAACATGAACTTGATGACTTCGGCAGCCTTGATCGACATCTGCTGGGCCAGCTCGGCCACAGTGATGGTTTCGCCGATCACCACGTCACGCACCACCGGCCCGGCCGGAGCCTGGAAGCCGTGCTGGTTGCGCTTCTTAATTTTCGACTTGCCGCCACGGCCGCCACGACGGAAACCGTCACTTTCCTCATCCAGGCTACGTGGAGCAACACGCGGTGCCGGCACCTTCTCCTTGAGGTTCGGGCGATGGGCCTGCTTGCGCTCGCGGCGCTCGTCATCATCGCTGCGCGCCTTCTCGGGACGGCGCGGCTCTTCCTTCTTGCGCTCAGCTTCCACCACTGGCGCAGCCACAACCGGCTCGGCCGGCTCTGCCGGAGCGCTTGGCGCAGCCTGGGCAGCGGCAGCTTCTGCCTGACGGCGAGCCTCTTCTTCGGCCTGGCGGCGCTTAGCTTCCTCTTCAGCCTTCAGACGCTCGGCCTCGGCTTCGGCAGCTCGCTGCGCTTCCAGCTCGCGCTGCTTCTCAGCTTCCAGCTCTTCCGGGCTGCGCTTGACGAAGGTCTTCTTCTTGCGCACTTCCACGCTGATGGTCTTGCTACCAGCAACCCGCAGGGTACTGGTGGTCTTGCGCTGCAAGGTAATCTTGCGCGGTTCTTCAACTCGGTCGCCGTGACTGCTCTTGAGGTAGGCCAGCAGGGCCTGTTTCTCACTGTCGGTCACTACTTGCTCGGCGCTCTTGTGGGGCAGGCCGGCTTCACGCATCTGCTGCAGCAGACGTTCTACCGGCGTACCGACCACTTGAGCCAATTCTTTCACCGTGACTTGCGTCATGCATCTTTCTCCTCAGGCCGCAACCGCTTACTCGAACCAATGGGCTCGAGCGGCCATGATCAGCTTGCCGGCACGTTCTTCGTCGATGCCGTCGATGTCGAGCAGATCGTCGATCGACTGCTCGGCCAGGTCTTCACGGGTAATCACGCCGCGCAGCGCCAGCTCCAGAGCCAGCGCTTTGTCCATACCCTCAACTTCCAGCAGGTCATCCGCCGGATGGGCATCGGCCAACTTCTCCTCGTTGGCGATCGCCTTGGTCAGCAGACGATCCTTGGCTCGTGCACGCAGCTCGTTGACGATCTCTTCGTCAAAGCCATCAATGCTGAGCATTTCTTCCATGGGTACGTAGGCAATCTCCTCGAGACTGGTAAACCCTTCCTCAACCAGAACCTGAGCCAGTTCCTCGTCGACCTCCAGCTCGTCGATGAAGGACTGCATGATGTCGCCGGTTTCCGCCTGTTGCTTGGCCTGGATATCGGCTTCGGTCATCACATTGAGCGTCCATCCGGTCAGCTGGCTGGCCAGGCGTACGTTCTGACCGCCACGGCCGATGGCCTGCGCCAGATTGTCTTCGGCCACGGCGATATCCATGGCGTGGGCGTCTTCGTCGACGATGATCGCCGCCACTTCGGCGGGCGACATGGCGTTGATCACGAACTGCGCCGGGTTGTCGTCCCACAGCACGATATCAACACGCTCGCCCCCCAACTCTCCGGAGACGGCCTGAACACGCGAGCCGCGCATGCCGATGCAGGCACCCTGCGGATCGATACGCTTGTCCTTTGAGCGCACGGCGATCTTTGCGCGCGAGCCCGGATCCCGGGAAGCCGCCTTGACGTCGATAAGACCCTCGGCGATTTCCGGCACCTCAATACGGAACAGCTCGATCAGCATTTCCGGTGCGGTACGCGACAGGATCAGCTGCGGCCCGCGGTTCTCCGTACGGATTTCCTTGAGCAGGGCACGCAGACGCACGCCAACACGGAAGGTCTCGCGCGGGATGATGTCCTCGCGAGCCAGCAGTGCCTCGGCATTATTGCCCAGATCCACGATAACGCTGTCACGGGTGACCTTCTTCACGGTACCGGAGATGATCTCGCCAACACGCTCGCGATAGGCATCAACCACTTGCGCACGCTCAGCTTCGCGCACCTTCTGCACGATCACCTGCTTGGCGGTCTGCGCGGCAATGCGGCCAAACTCGATGGACTCGATTTTTTCTTCCAGAACGTCACCGATCTTGGCGCCCGCCTCAAGGGCACGCGGCATATCTTCGGTCACCTGAAAGGCCGGATCCTCGAACTCGGAGTCGTCGACTACAGTCCAGCGACGGAAAGTCTCGTAGCTGCCGTTCTGCCGGTTGATCGACACGCGCAGGTCGACCTCGTCCTCAAAACGCTTCTTGGTGGCAGTCGCCAGAGCCAGCTCCAGCGCCTCGAAAATAACGCCTGGCGGTACACCCTTCTCGTTGGATACCGACTCAACAACTAGCAGTACTTCTTTGCTCATCGTACGCCTCGCCTTTCGCAATCCATTGGACCTGCGCAGCCCGCGCCCCTGACGCAACCTCTGCGCAACTCGCCTGTTCCTCGCGGAACCCGCATGCACAGACGCGGGATACGCGCCTCAATCAAACCGGGGGATAATGTTGGCCTTGTCGATCAGATCGACCGGCAGCAGATATTCGTGGTCATCCACCTGCACCACCACGTCCTGCTCCTCCACACCACGGAGGAGACCCTGAAAATTGCGTCGTCCCTCGAACGGCGAGCGCAACCTGATCTTCACCTGCTCGCCCGCGTGCCTGCCAAACTGTTCCAGGGTGAACAACGGCCGATCCATGCCGGGCGAAGAGACCTCAAGGGTGTATTCCGAACTGATCGGATCCTCGACATCCAGCACACCACTGAGTTGACGACTGACGATCTCGCAATCGTCAATAAGGATGCCATCCACCTTATCTATATAAACGCGCAACAGAGAATGGCGCCCCTGCGACAGGAACTCGATGCCCCAACATTCGTAACCGAGAGCTTCGATTACCGGGGCCAACAAGGCCTGCAACTGTTCTAGCTTGCTCGACACTTAACGGCCCTCGTGCATGCTGTGCAAATAAAAAATGGGCGAAACGCCCATCCCTTCGATCCACCACGATCGGCGGACAGTGTATCCAGCGAAGAACCTATTACGACGCTGCCAACCGAAACCCTGCTAAAAAGACAGCAAGAGACGAGCGGGTTCAAATTCGATCGTAGCAGCCATGCACCCGCCGCTCATCACGACAAAACCGGCACATGACCATCAAGGTTCCAACAAAAAGCCCCTGAACAGGGGCTTCTGGAACTGGTTGCGGGGGCTGGATTTGAACCAACGACCTTCGGGTTATGAGCCCGACGAGCTACCAGACTGCTCCACCCCGCGCCTAAAGCTGGGCCGGAATTATACGACCCACCCCTCAAAGGGTCAACCAACACTGCGACAACAAGAAAGCCCGCATTATTGCGGGCTTTCTTGAATATGGTACCGAGGAGGGGACTCGAACCCCTACAGCCTGTGGCCACTACCACCTCAAGGTAGCGTGTCTACCAATTCCACCACCTCGGCAAAACTGTTACTGCCCTGGAACTTCCGGCACATCCGCCGAACCAGCGGCGGGCGCCTGCTCCTCGAGCACCGGAACGTCTTCGACAACCGGCTTTTGCTGAACCTCCAGAACCGCAGGATCTGGAAGACCAACTTGACTCAGCGCCTCAGCTCTTTCCTTAGCAAAGTAAGCTAAGCCCAAGCTGGTACTGAAAAAAGCTGCGGTAAGTATAGCAGTAAACTTACTCAAAAAGGTAGCAGAACCTTGGCTTCCGAATACAGTTGCCGAAGCACCCGCACCGAACGACGCACCAGCGTCCGCCCCTTTGCCCTGCTGCAACAGCACCAGCACGACAATACCAATCGCACCTAGCAGATGCAGAACAATAATGACTGTTTCCAGCATTCTTCACATTCCCGCAGCGCGACAGATCGCACCGAATTCATCCGCATTCAGAGAGGCCCCACCTACCAGCCCCCCATCGATATCCTGCATACCGAACAGTTCGGCTGCGTTGGCGGCCTTCACACTGCCGCCATACAGAATTCTCAGACCCTCAGCAATCTCAGCATCCAACCGAGCTACCTGAGCACGGATAGAAGCATGAACTGCCTGCGCCTGTTCCGGAGTAGCTGTCAGCCCAGTACCGATAGCCCAGACCGGCTCATAAGCCACCACCGCATTGTGCAGCGACTGAACACCCAAGGCGTCCGTCACCGCCGCAAGCTGGGCCGCCACCACCGCCAGCGTGAACCCTGCCTCGCGCTGCTCACGAGTCTCGCCAACACATAGCACCGGCGTCATACCTGTCGACTTCACCGCAGCAAACTTGCGCACAACCACCGAGTCCGACTCTCCAAGAATCAGGCGTCGCTCGGAGTGACCGACCAGCACCAACTTGCAACCGCCATCGACCAACTGGCTTGCAGCCACCTCACCGGTCAACGCACCCTGCTCGGACTGGACAGCGCAATCCTGCGCCCCGACTCTCAGCACAGTACCGGCCAAAGCATCTGAAACCCGGGAAAGATGCAGCATCGAAGGAAACACTGCAACTTCAACCGCCTCAGGCAACTCCTGCCTGCGCAACCCTTCGATCAGCTCTGCGACACTGGCGCGGGTACCTTGCATTTTCCAGTTACCGGCGACCATGGGGCAACGCATGACTTACCTCATCGATCAAAGAGGGCGCAGATGTTACCCAAGAGCACCCTGCCTAGCAAGCGTAATCATGCGCAGACCTGCGCAACAATTCCTGCCAATTCATCGGCATAGGCGCGCACCTGATGCTCGTCGTCACCTTCGACCATTACTCGCACCAACGGCTCGGTTCCCGACTTGCGCAGCAGCACGCGACCACGCCCGGCCATCCGCTCGGTAATTCTCGCGCTAGCCTCCTTGACCGACGGATGCTCAAGCGGGTCCGTCTCACCGGAAAAACGCACATTAACCAGCACCTGCGGACACTTGCACAGCGCGGCCCGCGCCTCAGCCAGTGTCTGTTCACGACGTTTGAGCGCCATCAACACCTGAAGCGCGGCAATTATGGCGTCGCCGGTAGTGGTGTGCTGGAAGCAAACCAGATGCCCTGAGTTCTCCCCACCAAGCAACCAGTTGCGCGCCAAAAGCTCAGCGATCACATAACGATCCCCGACCTTCGCTCTCACAAAGGGAATATTCAGCTCGACCAGCGCCAACTCCAGACCGAGATTGCTCATCAGCGTTCCAACCACACCGCCATGCAGGCAGCCGCGCTCTTGCATGTCTCGCGCAATGATGAACAGAAGCTCATCACCGTCGACTACCGAGCCATGCTGATCCACCATCAGCACCCGGTCGGCATCACCATCGAAAGCAATACCCATGTCGGCCTGCTGCGCCACCACCTCCGCCTGTAGCGCAGCAATATGAGTCGAGCCACAGCCGTCATTGATATTAAGACCGTCCGGATGCGCAGCAATCACTCGCACCTCAGCACCCAACTCGCGAAACACGCTGGGCGCAACCTTATAGGCTGCTCCATTGGCACAATCGACGACCAGTTTCAGCCCTTTGAAGCTGGTACCACTGGGCACACTACTCTTGCAAAACTCAATGTAGCGCCCAGAGGCGTCATTGATCCGCGACGCCTTGCCCAGGCTGGCCGAGTCGACTACGGCCATCGGCTGATCGAGCAATTCCTCGATCAGTTGCTCCACCTCGTCCGGCAACTTGGTGCCCTCGCCGGAA
Organism: Pseudomonas sp. NCCP-436; assembly: GCF_019656335.1. Taxonomy (GTDB): domain Bacteria; phylum Pseudomonadota; class Gammaproteobacteria; order Pseudomonadales; family Pseudomonadaceae; genus Aquipseudomonas. The sequence goes on from NZ_BPLZ01000006.1 coordinate 63,937, forward strand.
AAGAACTTGATACCGTTGTCGTCGTGCGGGTTGTGCGAAGCACTGATGACGATCCCAGCCTCTGCCTGAAATGTACGTGTCAGATAGGCTATCGCCGGTGTCGGCATTGGCCCGAGCAACTGCACGTCAACTCCGGCCGCAGCCAGACCGGCCTCCAGAGCCGACTCGAACATGTAGCCGGAGATACGCGTGTCCTTGCCGATCAAAATCCGGCACTTGCCCTGCCTGCGAAAGGCCATTCCTGCAGCCCAGCCAAGTTTAAGCATGAAATCCGGAGTGATGGGGTACTGCCCGACGCGCCCACGAATGCCATCGGTGCCGAAATATTTTCTAGCCATAGCCTTTTCCTTGTTGGCGACCCCTCCTGAAAGGAGCCACACGATCTGTCTGAGTCAGCAGAACGCTCCACAGGCGCCCACGGGCACCGAAACGGAGAAGCTCCAGCCCCCCCAGGGCGACGGGCGCTAGGAGGCGCTCTCGACCGCCGTAATCATGCGCACCACATCGACGGTTTCCGCCACGTCGTGCACTCGCAGGATATGCGCGCCCTTGCTCAAGGCTAGCGCAGCCAGCGCCAAGCTTCCGTACAGACGCCCCTCCACTTCGTGGCCGAGCACCTTACCGATCATGCTCTTGCGCGAAACACCTACCAGCAGCGGCCGACCCAGCTCGGCAAGCTGATCCATGCGACGAAACAGCGACAGGTTATGCTCCAGCGTCTTGGCAAAGCCAAATCCCGGATCCAGCACCAGCCGATCCGCCGGAATACCGGCTGCAGCACAGGCCGTCATGCGCTCGACGAGAAAGTCGCGCACTTCCTCATAGATGTCGGGATAGCAAGGATCGTCCTGCATGTTTCCGGGCTCACCGCGCATATGCATCAGGCACACCGGCAAACCGGTGTCAGCCGCAGCATCCAGCGCACCATCACGCCGCAGAGAGCGCACATCATTGATCAGCCCGGCACCAAGACGGGCCGTCTCACGCATCACTGCAGGCGTTGAAGTATCGACCGAAATGATCACGTCCAGCTCACGCGCGATCGCCTCTACGACCGGAGCAACTCGCTCCAGTTCCTCAACCGGCGATACAACTCGCGCTCCCGGCCGGGTCGACTCGCCGCCGACATCGATCAATGTAGCGCCTGCCTCGACCATCGCCACAGCATGACGCAGCGCAGCATCACGCCGAGCGTAGCGCCCCCCATCAGAAAAGGAGTCAGGCGTGACATTGAGAATTCCCATCACCTGCGGACGGGACAAATCAAGAAGCCGGCTGCCACAAGGCAGCCGGCTCGGGAGTTGCGTTTCAGACATGGAAAACCTTAATGCTCGGCAGCAGGGCCACCTATAGGTTTCTCGGGACGGGAAACCTCATCGACGTCGGACTGCGGAGACGAACCGGAGTCACCATCCCCCCAGCCACGGGGCTCGCGGGGCTCACGTCCGTCCATGATATCGTCGATCTGCTCCGAGTCGATGGTCTCGTACTTCATCAGCGCAGCGGCCATGGCGTCGAGCTTGTCGCGGTTCTCGATCAGCAGACGCTTGGCCGTCTCATAGCATTCGTCAATGATGCGACGCACCTCCTCGTCGATCAGGCGCGCAGTCTCGCCGGACACGTTGGTGTTCTGACTACCCATACTGCGCCCCAGGAATACCTCGCCTTCCTCCTCAGCGTACATCAGCGGGCCGAGCTTCTCGGACAGCCCCCACTTGGTCACCATGTTTCGCGCCAGTTGCGTGGCGCGCATGATGTCGTTGGAAGCACCGGTAGTGACACCGTCAAAGCCCAGGGTCATTTCCTCGGCGATGCGCCCGCCAAACAGCGAGCAAATCTGACTGATCAGCGCCCGCTTGGACAGGCTGTAGCGATCCTCCTCCGGCAGGAACATGGTCACGCCCAGGGCTCGACCGCGCGGAATGATGGAAACCTTGTAGACCGGGTCATGCTCAGGCACCAGACGACCGACGATAGCGTGACCTGCCTCGTGGTAGGCGGTATTGAGCTTCTCCTTGTCGGACATGACCATGGTCTTGCGCTCGGCGCCCATCATGATCTTGTCCTTGGCCAGCTCAAACTCCTTCATTTCCACCAGGCGCTTGCCGGCCCGGGCAGCGAACAACGAGGCCTCGTTGACCAGGTTGGCCAGATCGGCACCGGAGAAGCCGGGTGTACCACGGGCAATGACCACAGCATTGACATCCTCGCCCAGCGGCACCTTGCGCATGTGAACCTTGAGAATCTGCTCGCGGCCGCGAATATCCGGCAGACCGACCACCACCTGACGATCGAAACGCCCGGGACGCAGCAGTGCCGGGTCGAGCACGTCCGGACGGTTGGTCGCGGCGATGACGATGATGCCGTCGTTCATCTCGAAGCCGTCCATTTCCACCAGCAACTGGTTGAGGGTCTGCTCACGTTCGTCATGACCACCGCCCATGCCAGCACCACGGTGGCGACCAACGGCATCGATCTCGTCGATGAAGATGATGCACGGGGCGTGCTTCTTGGCCTGATCGAACATGTCGCGCACGCGGGACGCCCCCACACCGACGAACATCTCGACAAAATCGGAACCGGAAATGGTGAAGAACGGCACTTTGGCCTCACCTGCCACGGCCTTGGCCAGCAGGGTTTTACCGGTACCCGGCGAACCAACCATCAGCACTCCGCGCGGAATACGCCCGCCAAGACGCTGGAACTTGCCCGGATCACGCAGGAATTCAACCAGTTCGCTGACCTCCTCCTTGGCCTCGTCGCAACCGGCAACGTCGGCAAAGGTGGTTTTGACCTGATCTTCGGAAAGCAGGCGCGCCTTGGACTTGCCAAAGCTCATTGGCCCACCCTTGCCGCCAGCACCACCCTGCATCTGGCGCATGAAAAACATGAACACGGCGATGATCACAAGGATCGGGAAGCTGGCCACCAGCAACTGGGTCCAGATGCTCTGCTGCTCCGGCTGCTTGCCTTCGATGACCACGTTGTTATCGATCAGATCGCCGATCAGGCCGCCATCCTGAATGGCCGGACGAATGGTCTTGAAGCCTTCGCCATCGGTGCGCTTGCCGGTGATCACGTAGCCGTCGACGACCACACGCTCAACACGCCCCTCCTTGACCTGCTCGATGAACTGCGAATAACTCAGCGTTTGCGGCTCGCTCGGGCTGGAGAAATTGTTCATCACCGTGACCAGCACCGCTGCGATGATCAGCCACAGGATCAGATTCTTTGCCATGTCGTTCAATTAGCTACCCTCTGAAGCAGGCCTCGTGGCGAAGCGAGCTTCCCATGACGACCAGTGATTACCGTCCTAAGTTACACCAAACGCCCGCTTCTGGCAGGCACCGTCTGTAACCCTTTATGAGGTTTACACAACCGACGACCGCATCCCACCCGCCTTCTTCGCACACAGACAGCCGCGCGGACAGCGGTAACAGAAGCCTTGAACGTCATATGGGGGCTTTTCCGGCAATCACAAGGGCAGATACACCGGTACCTGCACTTGCCGGCAGATCATGAATAACTACGCGGGCTCGGGTAAGATAGGCACCGTTTTTCCAGACCGAACCTAGGGGTCAGATTATGCCGCTCACTCAGGAGCAGAAGAAACAGTTCAAATCCATCGGCCACCACCTCAAACCCGTTCTGATCGTGGCCGACAACGGTCTGACCGAGGGGGTTCTGGCGGAACTGGAGCGCGCCCTGAACGATCACGAACTGATCAAGGTGCAACTGCGCCTTGGCGAACGTGAAGATCGCCAAGCTGCCATCGCCGCGCTATGCGAGGCAGGCAGGGCCGAACTGGTACAGAGCATCGGCAAGGTGGCGCTGCTCTACCGCAAGAATCCCAAGCCCAACCGCAACCTCTCCAACGTCATCCGCCACCAGGGCTGAGTCATCCGCCTCGGCGCACCGGCACGGGCTGCAGCACCAGCAGCAGCCCGGAAAATGCCATGAGATGGTAGCTAAAGCGCAGCCAGCGCGGCGCCTCACCCCATAGCCAGGGCACCAGCCAGTAGCTTAGCGCCATCAGCAGGGCGCCCAGCAACAACTGCCCGCGGAAATCCCGCCAAAGGCCGCTCAGTCCCTCGCAACACAGCAGGATCACTGCCTGCAACCCGCAGCAAAACGCCGCCAGCGCCACCAGCAATGCACTGAACTGAATCTCGACTTCCTGCACCAATAACGGCGCCAGACCGGTACGTGACAGCCCTGGCTGCACAAGCAGCTGCCATGCCCACAAACCACCAACCCAAAGCGAAGAAGCCAGCTGCCAGAGAATGGCAGCTGGCTTCGCTGAAGAGCGGGCTGCGCGACTAGATATGGCGAACTTCGACAATCTCGTACTCGACCAGACCGCTGGGCGTCTGCACTGCCACCACATCCCCCTCGCTCTTGCCAACCAGGGCCCGAGCGATGGGTGATGCGACCGAGATCTTGCCCTGCTTGATGTCGGCCTCGTCCTCACCGACGATCTGGTAGGTCACGCTCTCGTCGGTTTCGACATTGGCGATTTCCACGGTAGTACCGAAAATCACTTTGCCAGTGCGCTCGATGGCAGTGACGTCAATGATCACCGCATTCTGCAGACGCCCCTCGATATCGCGGATGCGCGCCTCAACCATGCCCTGCTCCTCGCGCGCAGCATGGTATTCGGCGTTTTCCTTCAGGTCACCCAGCTCACGAGCCTCGGCGATAGCCTGGCTCAGGGCAGGGCGACGCACCTTAGTCAGGTGCGCCAGCTCTTCTTCCAGGGCGCGAGCGCCCTGGACAGTCATGGGGTACTTGTTCATGCCTTGATTCCTGCATGCAGATCCTGCAGCCGGCGCACGGTCTTCTCCGGACCGAATTTGAGCGCCTCGCAGACCGCCTGCCCCGCCGCGATGGTGGTGGTGCAGTAGATCTTGTGCTGCAGGGCGTTACGACGGATCGAGTAGGAGTCAGCGATGGACTGACGCCCTTCGGTGGTATTGATAATCAGGGTAACCTCATCGTTCTTGATCATGTCGACGACATGCGGACGACCTTCGGTCACCTTGTTCACCCGGCGTACCGGCAACCCAGCTGCCTCGATCACCTTCGCCGTACCAGCGGTAGCAACAACCTCGAAGCCCAGCGCAATCAGGTCACGGGCTACCTGTACCGCTTCGGCCTTGTCATCCTCGCGCACGCTGATGAAGACGCAGCCGGAGTTCGGCAGAATCTCGTTGGCACCCAACTGGGCCTTGGCGAAGGCTTCGCCGAAGCTGTCACCAACACCCATCACCTCGCCGGTAGACTTCATTTCCGGGCCGAGAATCGGGTCGACGCCCGGGAATTTGTTGAACGGGAACACCGCCTCCTTGACGCTGAAGAACGGCGGAATGATCTCCTCGGTGAAGCCCACCTCAGCCAGCGACTTACCAGCCATGACACGAGCAGCCACCTTGGCCAGCGACTCGCCGATGCACTTGGAGACGAACGGCACGGTACGCGAAGCGCGCGGGTTCACCTCGATGACGTAGATATCCTCACCCTGCACGGCCATCTGTACGTTCATCAGGCCGACCACGCCGAGCTCCAGGGCCATTTTCTTGACCTGCTCGCGGATCTCGTCCTGGATGTGCTTGGGCAGCGAGTACGGCGGCAGCGAGCAGGCCGAGTCACCGGAGTGCACGCCGGCCTGTTCGATGTGCTGCATGATCGCGCCGATCACTACGGTCTCGCCGTCGCACACCGCGTCGACGTCCACCTCGATGGCGCAATTGAGGAAGTGATCCAGCAGCACCGGACTATCGTTGGATACCTTCACCGCCTCGCGCATGTAGCGCTTGAGCTCTTCTTCCTGGTAGACGATCTCCATCGCCCGACCACCGAGTACGTAGGACGGACGCACCACCATCGGATAACCGATGTTTTTCGACAGGCTCAACGCTTCGTCCTCGCTGCGTGCGGTGGCGTTGGCCGGCTGACGCAGGTTCAGACGCTGCACCATCTGCTGGAAGCGCTCACGATCTTCGGCACGGTCGATGGCTTCGGGGCTGGTACCGATGATCGGCACGCCGGCCTCTTCCAGGGCACGACACAGCTTCAGGGGGGTCTGCCCGCCGTACTGCACGATGACGCCTTTCGGCTGCTCGACGCGAACGATCTCCAGCACGTCTTCCAGGGTCACCGGCTCGAAGTACAGGCGGTCGGAAGTGTCGTAGTCGGTGGAAACGGTTTCCGGGTTGCAGTTGACCATGATGGTCTCGTAACCATCTTCACGCATGGCCAGGGCCGCGTGTACACAGCAGTAGTCGAACTCGATGCCCTGGCCGATACGGTTGGGGCCACCGCCGAGAATCATGATCTTCTCGCGATTGGACGGATTGGCCTCGCACTCTTCCTCATAGGTCGAGTACATGTAGGCGGTGTCGGTGGCGAATTCGGCGGCACAGGTGTCCACCCGCTTGTACACGGGCAATACCTTGAGCTTGTGGCGATGCGCACGCAGGCTCTTCTCGGTAACACCCAGCAGCGTGGCCAGGCGCGCATCAGAGAAACCCTTGCGCTTGAGCTTGCGCATCAGCTCGGCGTCGATGCCGGACAGGCCAAGGGTCTTGACCCGCTCCTCGTCCTTGATCAGATCCTCGATCTGCACCAGGAACCAGGGGTCGATCTTGGTCAGGGCGAATACGTCTTCCACGCTCTTGCCGGCGCGGAAGGCATCGGCCACGTACCAGATGCGCTCGGCACCCGGCACGGTCAGCTCACGACGCAGGGTGCTCTCGGCTTCCGGATCATTCAGATCGAGCTTCGGATCAAAGCCGGTGGCACCGACTTCCAGGCCGCGCAGAGCTTTCTGTACCGATTCCTGAAAAGTACGACCAATGGCCATGACCTCGCCCACCGACTTCATCTGAGTAGTCAGACGGGCATCGGCATTGGGGAATTTCTCGAAGGCAAAACGCGGGACCTTGGTCACCACGTAGTCGATGGACGGCTCGAAGGATGCCGGGGTACGACCGCCGGTGATATCGTTCTGCAGCTCGTCGAGGGTGTAGCCGACCGCCAGCTTGGCGGCAATCTTGGCGATCGGGAAACCGGTGGCCTTGGAGGCCAGTGCCGAGGAACGCGACACCCGCGGGTTCATCTCGATCACCACCATGCGGCCGGTGTTCGGGCAGATGCCGAACTGCACGTTGGAGCCGCCGGTTTCCACGCCGATCTCGCGCAGCACCGCCAGGGAGGCGTTGCGCATGATCTGGTATTCCTTGTCGGTCAGGGTCTGTGCCGGGGCCACGGTGATCGAGTCACCGGTGTGCACGCCCATCGGGTCGAAGTTCTCGATGGAGCAGACGATGATGCAGTTGTCCTTCTTGTCGCGGACCACCTCCATCTCGTATTCCTTCCAGCCGATCAGCGACTCGTCGATCAGCAGCTCGTTGGTCGGCGACAGGTCCAGGCCGCGGGCGCAGATTTCCTCGAACTCCTCGCGGTTGTAGGCGATGCCGCCACCGGTGCCGCCCATGGTGAAGGACGGACGGATGATGCAGGGGAAACCGACCTGCTCCAGCACGCCGTAGGCCTCTTCCATGCTGTGGGCAATACCGGAGCGCGGGCACTCCAGGCCAATGGCGCGCATGGCCTTGTCAAAGCGCGAACGATCCTCGGCCTTGTCGATGGTGTCGGCGTTGGCACCGATCATCTCCACACCGAACTTCTCCAGCACGCCGTGGCGCTCGAGATCCAGCGCACAGTTCAGCGCGGTCTGGCCGCCCATGGTCGGCAACAGGGCGTCCGGACGCTCCTTCTCAATGATCTTGGCCACAGTGGCCCACTTGATCGGCTCAATGTAGGTGGCATCGGCCATGGCCGGGTCGGTCATGATGGTGGCCGGGTTGGAGTTCACCAGGATGACACGGAAACCTTCTTCCTTCAGCGCCTTGCAGGCCTGGGCGCCGGAGTAGTCGAACTCGCAGGCCTGGCCGATGACGATGGGGCCGGCGCCGAGGATCAGGATGCTTTTGATGTCTGTACGTTTTGGCATGTTCTTTACTCGAATCCTTGGGTCAGTCGGCGAGGCTTAGCGGCGCTTGGCCATGGCTTCGATGAAGCGATCGAACAGCGGGGCCACATCGTGCGGCCCCGGGCTCGCCTCGGGGTGACCCTGAAAGCTGAAGGCGACCTTGTCGGTACGTTCGATGCCCTGCAGGGTGCCGTCGAACAGCGATTTGTGAGTGGCACGCAGATTGGCCGGCAGGCTACTCTCATCCACGGCAAAACCGTGGTTCTGACTGGTGATCATAACCACGCCGCTGTCCAGGTCCTGCACCGGATGGTTGGCACCGTGGTGGCCATGCCCCATTTTCAGGGTTCTGGCGCCGGAGGCCAGGGCCAACAGTTGATGACCGAGACAAATGCCAAATACCGGGATATCTGTCTCAAGAATCTCCTGGATGGCCTTGATCGCGTAGTCGCAAGGTTCCGGGTCGCCAGGGCCGTTGGAGAGGAATACGCCATCGGGATTCAACGCCAGCACTTCACTGGCCGGAGTCTGCGCCGGCACCACGGTCAGGCGGCAACCGCGGGCCACCAGCATACGCAGGATGTTCAGCTTGACGCCGTAGTCATAGGCGACGACGTGATACGGCAGCTCGCCAGCCGGGATTTCCGGATGACTGTCGCTTACCAGGTTCCAGACACTGGAGCGCCACTCGTAAGCCTTATCGCAGGTAACTTCCTTGGCCAGGTCCATGCCCTTGAGGCCCGGAAAACTGCGAGCCAGCTCCAGAGCCTTTTCCTCGGTGGCATCAGCCCCGACCAGGATGCAGCCGTTCTGCGAACCCTTCTCGCGCAGAATGCGGGTCAATCGGCGAGTATCAATGCCAGCGATGGCGACGGTGCCACTGGCCTTCAGATACTCATCCAGCGGCTGCTTGTTGCGCCAGTTGCTGGAAATCAGTGGCAGGTCACGGATGATTAGGCCGGCCGCCCATACGCGACTGGACTCCGCATCTTCCGGCGTAGTGCCGGTATTGCCGATATGCGGGTAGGTCAACGTTACGAGCTGCTGAGCATAGGAAGGGTCGGTAAGGATTTCCTGATAGCCGGTCATGGCGGTGTTGAACACCACCTCACCGATGGTATGACCATCGGCCCCTATGGATTCGCCGCGAAAGATACTGCCGTCAGCAAGGGCCAGAATGGCGGTTTTGGGGGCTGGCTTAGTCAAGAAGACCTCCGTCTCAATCAAGGCTTGAAGCAAACGCAGGTTGTAAAAAAGCGGGATGACGTGTGAAGGTCATCCCGCTTTTTTATTTGAGCCATTCTGCGTAACTTTTAGTGGACACACTAAAACAGGAAGTCTACAGGAAAGGCCTGAAAATCAAAAGGCGCAATGACCTTTTTCCCCCTGGGAAAAACCGGCTCCGACACTGGTCACCCCGAAAGAAAGCCGCCTCCTGACGATTGTGGAATAACCTCACAGCTTCCTCTTCCTTCAGTACAGAAGGAAAAAGGAAAAACGGGACGCCACCATCGCATCGCCCACATGCCAGGCACGCAGACCGGACAGCCTGCGCACCGAAGACAGTCAGTGCAGGCCGAGCACATCCTGCATGTCGTACAAGGCAGCTTCGCGACCAGCCAGCCACAAAGCCGAGCGTACCGCGCCACGGGCGAAGGTCATGCGGCTGGATGCCTTGTGAGTGATCTCCACACGCTCGCCCTCAGCAGCGAACAGCACGGTGTGATCGCCCACCACATCTCCGGCGCGCACGGTGGCAAAGCCGATGGCCTCCCGTGCGCGAGCGCCGGTCTGCCCCTCACGACCGTATACCGCAACCTGCTGCAGGTCGCGCCCCAGTGCATTGGCCACCACCTCCCCCATACGCAGGGCGGTACCGGACGGCGCATCAACCTTGTGCCGGTGGTGCGCCTCGATGATCTCGATATCCACCTCATCACCCAACACCCGGGCCGCCATATCCAGCAGCTTCAGACACAGATTGACGCCAACACTGTAGTTGGCAGCAAAAACGATGGGAATCTGCTTAGCGGCATCGACCAGCAACTGCTTTTCCTCCGGGGAGAAACCGGTGGTGCCGATGACCATGGCCTTGCCGGCCTGACGGCAGACCTCCAGGTTTTTCAGGGTCACGGTGGGATGGGTAAAGTCGATCAGCACATCGAACTCGTCCACTACCGCCGCCAGATCACCAACCAGGCTGACACCAATGCGACCGATACCGGCCAGTTCGCCGGCATCGGCGCCGATCAGACTGCTATCCGGACGATCAATCGCGGCGCACAGTTGCGTGCCCTCGGCCTGCCGTACGGCCTCGATGAGAATCTTGCCCATGCGCCCGGCGGCGCCCATTACTGCGATACGTTGCATAGCCATGCGGCTCCAAGCTGATGCATCCAGGCAGGCCGCCAGCCTGCTGCGAATGCGCGATTTTATACGTCGCCGAAGAAACGTTTGACGCCCTCGAACCAACCACTGGCCTTGGGCGAGTGGGAATCATCACCCTGCAGCGACTTGCGGAACTCGTCGAGCAGCTCGCGCTGGCGCTTGGTCAGGTTGATCGGGGTTTCCACTGCCACACGACACATCAGGTCGCCCGGCGCACCGCCACGCACAGGCGATACGCCCTTGCCACGCAGACGGAACAGCTTGCCGGTCTGAGTTCCCTCCGGGATCTTCAGCTTGACCCGACCGTCCAGGGTCGGCACTTCCAGCTCGCCGCCCAGCGCCGCGTCGGCGAAACTGATCGGCACCTCGCAGTACAGGTGCTTGCCGTCACGCTGGAAGATCGGGTGCTCGCGCACATTGACCACCACATAGAGATCGCCAGCCGGCCCGCCGTGAGTACCGGCCTCGCCCTCGCCGGACAGGCGGATGCGGTCGCCGGTATCGACCCCTGGCGGCACTTTGACCGACAGCGTCTTGCTCTCCTCCACGCGTCCCTGCCCGTGACAGCTGCCGCAGGGATCCGTGATCATTTTGCCACTGCCATGACAGCGCGGACAGGTCTGCTGTACCGAGAAGAAGCCCTGCTGCATGCGCACCTGACCGATGCCACCGCAAGTGGTACAGGTGACCGGACTGGTTCCCTTCTTCGCACCAGTCCCATCACAGGCCTTGCAGCCGACCAGGGTCGGCACACGGATGGTCACATTGGTGCCACGTACCGCCTCCTCCAGATCCAGCTCCAGAGAATAGCGCAAGTCGCTGCCACGCTGGGCGCCGCCACGCGAGCCGCCGCGACCACCACCAAAGAAGTCGCTGAACACGTCACCGAAGATATCGGAGAAGTTGGCCCCACCGAAACCACCGCCGGCTCCGCCCATCTGCGGATCGACACCAGCATGGCCGTACTGATCGTAGGCCGAACGCTTGGTGGCATCAGAGAGCACCTCGTAGGCCTCATTGACCTCCTTGAATTTCTCCTCAGCCTCCTTGTCGCCCGGATTGCGGTCCGGATGGTACTTCATCGCCAGACGGCGATAGGCCTTCTTCAGCTCCGCCTCGCTGGCACCGCGCTCGACACCGAGCACTTCATAATAATCGCGTTTAGCCATGGGTTATCTGTACCTTTGAAATTCGCACCCTCCAGACACGCAGACGCGGGAGCAAGCCCCCGCGCAGCGAATCGGACGTGCGCCGAAGCGCACGCTGGAGCCCAAGCAAGTCCGACTTACTTGTTGTCCTTGACCTCTTCGAACTCGGCATCGACCACGTCGTCACCGGCGTCCTTGGCGTCGTGCGCGTCAGGCTGGGCAGCACCCGGCTGCGGCTGTTCGGCGTACATCTTCTGTGCCAGCGGAGTGGTCGCCTCGGACAGGGCGTTCATCTTCGCCTCGATAGCTGCCTTGTCGTCGCCCTTGATGGCCGCTTCCAGCTCACCGATGGCCTTCTCGATAGCGGCCTTCTCATCGGCAGTTGCCTTGTCACCGGCCTCGTTGAGCATCTTGCGGGTGGCATGCACCAGCTGGTCACCCTGGTTGCGCGCGGTGGCCAGCTCCTCGAACTTGCGATCTTCCTCGGCATTGGCCTCGGCGTCACGCACCATTTGCTCGATTTCCTCCTCGGACAGACCGGAGTTGGCCTTGATCACGATGGACTGCTGCTTGCCGGTGGCCTTGTCCTTGGCGGACACATGCAGGATACCGTTGGCATCGATATCGAAGGTCACTTCGATCTGCGGTACGCCGCGCGGCGCCGGCGGAATGTCAGCCAGGTCGAATTTGCCTAGCGACTTGTTCTGCGCAGCCTGCTTGCGCTCGCCCTGCAGTACATGGATGGTCACGGCGCTCTGGTTGTCGTCGGCAGTGGAGAACACCTGCGACTTCTTGGTCGGAATAGTGGTGTTCTTATCGATTAGCGGGGTCATCACACCACCCATGGTCTCGATGCCCAGGGTCAGCGGAGTCACGTCCAGCAGCAAGACGTCCTTCACGTCACCGGCCAGCACGGCGCCCTGAATGGCGGCCCCCATGGCCACGGCTTCGTCCGGGTTGACGTCCTTGCGCGCTTCCTTGCCAAAGAAGTCGGCCACAGCCTTCTGCACCAGCGGCATACGGGTCTGACCACCGACCAGAATCACATCATTGATCGCGCCGACATCGATACCGGCATCCTTGAGCGCAACGCGGCAGGGCTCGAGGGTGCGCTGCACCAGATCCTCAACCAGCGACTCCAGCTTGGAACGGGAAATTTTCACGTTCAGGTGCTTCGGACCACTGGCATCGGCCGTGATGTACGGCAGGTTGACGTCGGTCTGCTGGCTGGAGGACAGCTCAATCTTGGCTTTCTCGGCAGCCTCCTTCAGACGCTGCATGGCCAGCGGGTCACCCTTAAGGTTCATGCCGGTTTCTTTATTGAATTCGTCGACCAGGTAATCGATCAGGCGAATGTCAAAGTCTTCACCACCGAGGAAGGTGTCGCCGTTGGTAGCCAGCACCTCGAACTGATGCTCACCGTCAACCTCGGCGATCTCGATCACCGACACGTCAAAGGTACCGCCACCCAGGTCGTAAACGATCACGGTGCGGTCGCCCTTGGCCTTGTCCATGCCGTAAGCCAGAGCAGCCGCGGTCGGCTCGTTGATGATCCGCTTGACATCCAGACCGGCGATGCGACCAGCATCCTTGGTGGCCTGGCGCTGGCTGTCGTTGAAGTAGGCCGGGACAGTGATCACTGCCTCGGTCACCGGCTCGCCCAGGTAATCCTCGGCGGTCTTCTTCATCTTCTTCAACACTTCAGCACTGATCTGCGGCGGAGCCATCTTCTGGCCGTTGACCTCGACCCAGGCGTCACCGTTATCAGCCTTGACGATCTTGTAGGGCACCAGGCTGATGTCCTTCTGCACCACGCCCTCGTCGAAACGACGACCGATCAGGCGCTTGACCGCATACAGGGTGTTGTGAGGATTGGTCACCGCCTGACGCTTGGCCGACTGCCCGACGAGGATTTCGCCGTCGTTGGCATAGGCGATGATGGAAGGAGTGGTACGGCCGCCTTCGGCGTTCTCGATAACCTTGACGTTGCCGTTTTCCAGAATGGAGACGCAGGAGTTGGTGGTCCCCAGGTCGATACCAATGATTTTGCCCATGAATGTTCTCCCGAAACTTGGATTTCCCGCCGCCTCGCTTCTAGGGCCGCGGCTGCACTAAAGCGCTTGACTCAGAAATGGGGATGACTCAGCGGATTTCAAGCCTGCTCGTCGATGCTTGGCGGCGGCGTAACCGGAGCCTTGCTGACCACGACCATGGCCGGACGCAGCAAACGACCATTGAGCAGATAGCCCTTCTGGAAAACCTTGAGCACCGAATTCGGCTCGGCACTGACACTTTCTTCCATAGCCATGGCCTGGTGGTGCTCGGGATTGAACGGCTCGCCCAGCGGATCCACCGGCAGCACCTGATAGCGCGCCACGGTATCGAGCATTAGCTTGAGGGTCAGCTCCAGACCATCGCGCACGGGTTTGATCGCCTCATCGTCCGGGCTGGACAACTCCAGACCGCGCTCCAGGCTGTCGATGACCGGCAGCAGATCAAGAGCAAATTTCTCCAGGGCAAACTTATGCGCCTTTTCCACATCCTGCTCGGCGCGGCGGCGCACATTCTGCAGATCGGCTGCCATACGCAGCGACTGATCCTGCGCGGCAGCCAGCTGCTCTTCCAGGGCCTGCACGCGAGCAGCCAGATCCTCGTCCGGCGCAGAGACCTCGGCAGCCTCAGCGGCCTGCTCCTCGGGATTCTGCGTATCCAGGGTCTGTTCGTCAGCCATGCCTTTCTCCTCGTAGAAAAAACTGGCGCGATACCGGTTCGCGCTCCTGCCGCCTATATGGAGTCGATTGCTCCTGTTTCAAGGGTAAAGACGAGGATTGTCAGCGAAAGAAAAAACACTGTATAAATAACCAGAAACCACTCGGGAGCGTTCGCCATGCTGGTGCACCTGTCCATTCACAACTACGCCATCGTTGAGCATCTGGATCTCGAGTTGCGCGCCGGCATGAGCGCCATCAGCGGCGAGACCGGCGCCGGTAAGTCGATCATGCTTGATGCCCTCGGCCTATGCCTGGGTGACCGAGCCGAGGCTGGCGTAGTACGCCCAGGGGCTGACAAGGCGGATCTGCTCGCCAGCTTCGACCTAAGCGAAATTCCCGAAGCCCGCGCCTGGCTCGCCGAGCGCGACCTGGACAGCGACGGCCCATGCATCCTGCGTCGCGTGATAACCGCCGAGGGGCGCTCGCGAGGCTATATAAACGGCACACCCTGCCCACAGAGCGATCTCAAGGCGCTTGGCGAGTTGCTGATCGACATTCATAGCCAGCACGAACACCAGTCGCTGCTCAAGACCGACACCCACCGCCGCCTGCTTGACGAGTACGCAGGCAATCAGGAGCTGGCGCGCCAGGTACAGCTAGCCGCTCAACGCTGGAAGCTGACCCGCCAGGAGCTGGAACGACTGACCAACGCCAGCGACGAACAGCGAGCCCGCCATCAGCTACTCAGCTATCAACTGGAGGAACTGGAAAATCTGGCGCTCGGCGAGAGCGAGCTGGAGCAGTTGGAGCAGGAGCACAAGGCTCTTAGTAATGCCGAGGCCCTGCTCAGCGCGTGCCGCCAGGTGGTGGAGCTGTGCAGCGAGAGCGACGCGGGCAATGTGCTTTCGGCACTGACAGCCTGCCTCAATCGACTCGGTGGCTTTGCCGACCAGAATGGTGCACTGGCCGAAGCCAGCAACCTGCTGGCGTCAGCGCAAATCCAGGTCGAGGAGGCCGTGGGCGAACTCAACCGTTTTACCGACCACTTCGACGCGGACCCACAGCGCCAGCAATATCTGGATGAGCGACTCGACACCATCTATACACTGGCCCGCAAGCATCGCATCCAGCCAGGCGAACTGATCGGACTGCAACAGCGGCTGTTCGAGGAACTGGAAAGTCTCAATGCCGACGACCAGGCCAGCGAGCGCCTGACCGAGGAACTGGAAGCCTACACGCGCCATTATCGGGACAGGGCCGACGAGCTTAGCAGCCGTCGCCAGCGCGCCGCCGAGCGCCTGGCCAAGGCGGTCGAGCGGGAAATGCAGGCACTGGGGATGCCCGGCGGCCGCTTCAGCGTGCAACTGCAACCCACATCGAGCGACGATCCCCAGGTCAATGGACTGGAAAACGTGGAGTTTTTGGTCAGTGCCAACCCGGGCCAACCCCTGCGCCCACTGGCCAAGGTTGCTTCCGGCGGAGAACTGTCGCGCATCAGCCTGGCCATCCAGGTGATCACCGCACAAACGTCGCGAGTGCCAACTCTGGTCTTTGACGAAGTGGACGTAGGGATCGGCGGCCCTACTGCCGAAGTGGTCGGCCAGTTGCTGCGCCGTCTGGGCGAGCGCGGCCAGGTACTGTGCGTGACTCACCTACCCCAGGTGGCAGCCCAGGGACACCAGCATCTGTTTGTGCACAAACGCCGCGGCAAGAATGTCACCTCCACCACCGTCAGCCAGCTCGATGATAACGGCCGTGTGGAGGAAATTGCCCGCATGCTCGGCGGCGTCGACCTTACCGAAGAATCGCTGGCCCATGCCCGCCGGATGGTCGCCAACGTTCAAAGCGCCTGAACAGACCGGCGCGGGCAGAGCAAGAACCTGCAGCATGAAAAAAGGCGACACAAAGGTCGCCTTTTTTCATGCAAGCCAATACCTCAACGCTTCTTGCTTACGTAGAGCACCAGATTGTGATCCACCAACTCAAAACCATGCTGCTCGACGATTTCCCTCTGCCGACGCTCGATCTCGGCATCGAAGAACTCGATGACCTCGCCGGTATCCACGCAGACCATGTGATCGTGATGCCCGCTGTCAGCCAGCTCGAAAACGGCATGGCCGCCATCGAAGTTGTGACGCACCACAAGGCCGGCAGCCTCGAACTGGGTCAGCACCCGATAGACAGTGGCCAGCCCCACGTCTTCCCCCGCCTCCATCAGCGACTTGTAGACATCCTCGGCGCTCATGTGGCGATTTTCCGCGTTATCGAGCATTTGTAAAATCTTGACGCGCGGCAACGTCACCTTCAGCCCAGCTTTGCGAAGTTCGTTATTTTCAACCATGGTCTGCTTTCTCACGGATGCTGCTTCGCAGCATCCTTCAATCCGGGTATGATCAGGGGTTCAAGTTGCCCAAGATAGTGGAAGTCACCCTCCGATGCAAAAAACCAAGCTCCTGCTGACCAGCCTGTCGCTGACCGGGCTCTTCGCACTCGCCGGTTGTTCGTTCCCCGGGGTCTACAAGATCGACATCCAGCAGGGCAATGTCGTGACGCAGGACATGATCGACCAACTGCGTCCCGGCATGACGCGCCGCCAGGTGCGCTTCATCATGGGCAACCCGCTAATTACCGACACCTTCCACGCCAACCGCTGGGATTATCTCTACAGCATCCAGCCGGGTGGTCTGCAGCGTTACCAGGAACGTGTAAGCCTGGTCTTTGACGGCAACGACCAGTTGGTCGGTCTTTCCGGCGACTTCCTTCCAGGGGTCAGTCGCGACCGGGCGATTCTCGGCGAAGGCAGCGACGTCAGCACACCGCAGTCCCGCCCCGAGACGACCAAAGAAACTCCGGCAGCTCCGGGCTCATTGCTGGAACAGATCCAGCGCGAGGTGGATCAGGTGGAGACGGTTCCAGTACCGGTTCCCGAACCGCTGGACATCGACCCGCAATAAACCCGCTCAGGCGCCGATCGCAATGCCGCCCCTCCGTCCAGGCAGCATTGCGATCGATTTACCGTCACGTATCTTGACGAGCACGGACGGCGGCTCAGCCCCCCCCCTCCACATCAGGATCAGGCGTACTTATGCCGATTTTGCAGCAGACCAGCAGCCTGATCTGACTCCCTGCAAACCAAGGCTCTAATTCTCCATTGGCAAAACCCGCCATATGCCGCTGAACTTGAAGTGCCCGCATCGATGACAAGATGCGCAAGCTGACTACACCCAGTGGAGCAGGTTGCCCGGAACCAGACAGCGACCAATGGAAGAACATCCCAAAACCCGATGCCGCACGAGATGCTTCAGCCATGGCTCCAAATCCTGGTGAATAGCGTGCTGCTTGCCAGGGCCTGGTTTCGCACTACCGATAAACGATCTGCTCTTGGTATTTATGCAAGAGCTATCCGTGCTCCTGCCCGCAGCAACCGCCCCAGTGTCTGTGCTTGGAGGTGTGACCGATGCCCGGATTGAAGGTATTGGTCGGATCCAGCTCGCGGTAGAAACCGGCCAGCGCGGGCTTGGCCACATAAAGATGACCGACGTTGTGCTCAGCCGGATATTCGGCACGACGCTCATCGAGCAGCTTCCACATCTGATGCTCCATCTCGATTGGGTCGTTGCCCTTCTTGACAATGTAGTCCTGATGGAACACGTGACAGAAGAAGTGGCCGTAGTAGAGCTTGTGGATAATCTTGTCCTCCAGCTCCTGCGGCAAAGTTTCTACCCAGTCACGGTCGTTGCGGCGTAGGGCGATATCCAGCGCCAGGATGTCCTCAACGCTGTGCCTGTGTGCTTCGCGGTAACGAATCGCCGCGCCAGCGACGGCGAAGCGGTGAAGGAAGGCCTTGCGCCCCTCCTCGGCATCGCACTGGAAGAAAGCTCCGCTCTGGCGACCGTCGAAATACTCGCTGAGAAAGTCTCGGGTCTGCTCCAGAGTATCGTCGGAAACCCGCACCAACAGATGGTGCTCGAAACGATCACGATATTCGCGCATGCGCCACGGCAGATGACTGGGCAGCAGGTTCATCAACGCCTGGATCACTCGATCCGTAACGCCACGCAGACCAAAGCGCTCGAAAAACCCGTCGATCCGGCTCTTCATGGCAAAGGCAGCCGGCACCTTGGCAGTGCCGAACTTGTCGATCATCAGGAAAGTATCCTTGCCGTACTTCTCGCCAATATCAAAGGCAGTGCGGTGAATGTATTCTCCGGCGATCGGCAGGCGCGGCAATCTGGCCAGCAGGTGACGGCGCACCTCGGTCAGATCGTGTGGATCGTTGCTGCCGATGTAGAACACCGTGCTCGGCTCCTTCGGGAAGGTATCCAGACGCACGGCAAACAGGCACAACTTGCCAGCCGAGCCGGAAGCCTCGAACAGACGCGACGGATCAGCGTTGAATCTAGCCGGAGTATCGGCGTCCACATCTCGCACGTGCTCGCCATAGCGCGCATCGGAGGCCCTGCTGGTACCTTCGTTGCGAATATGCTTCGGGCCGTAGTCGCCGTTTTGCAGACGGGTAAGAATCTCCTCCGGACTGCTGCCCAGATCGATACCCAAATGGTTGACCAGCTCCAGCGAGCCATCAGCTTTGACCTGGGCATATAGCGCCAGCTCGGTATAGGCCGGGCCGCGGCGTACCAAAGCGCCACCAGAGTTATTGCAGATACCGCCGAGTACCGAAGCACCGATGCAGGACGAACCGATCACCGAGTGCGGCTCACGCCCCAGCGGTGCCAGTGCCTGCTCCAGGCGATCCAGCGTGGCCCCCGGCAAGCAGACCACCTGCTCGCCATTGTTGATCAGTTGGACACCCGTAATGCGCAAAGTATTGACTAGGATGATCTCGCGATCGTAATCATCGCCGTCCGGTGTAGAGCCCCCGGTCAGGCCGGTGTTGGCGGCCTGCATGATGACGATACGATCAGACGCGACGGCAGCCTGCAGCACACGCCACTGCTCCAGCAGCGAACCCGGGCGCACCACTGCCAGAACACTGCCCTCTCCGGTACGGTGGCCCTTGCGAAAGCGCCGTGTCGACTGTTCATCGGTAAGCACATGGGCACCGCCGACGATCTCACGCAACTGGCCAAGCAAAGCCTCGGCACTGATGCTGTTCGCGCTACTGCAAGTCATGCGCTCAAAGCTCCCGTACCAGCAGATCACGATTGATTTCAGCGATAGACTTGGCGCCGGTCAGCACCATGGCCACACGCATTTCCTTCTCGATAAGATCGAGCAGGTTACTCACTCCGGCACCACCGGCAGCAGCCAGGGCATAGACGAAGGCACGACCAAGCATCACGGTGTCAGCGCCCAGGGCCAGCATACGCACCACGTCCAGACCTGTACGGATACCGGAGTCGGCAAGGATCTTCAGCTCGCCCTTGACCGCATCAGCAATGGCCGGCAGAGCGCGGGCGCTGGACAGCACACCGTCGAGCTGACGACCACCATGGTTGGACACGACAATGCCATCGGCCCCGAACTTCACAGCGTCACGGGCATCCTGCGGATCGAGAATGCCCTTGATCACCATCGGGCCATCCCAAAAATCGCGAATCCACTCCAGATCCTTCCAGGAGATCGACTGATCGAAGTTGTTGCCCAGCCAGCCCATGTAGTCTTCCAGGCCGATGGCATGGCCACGGTAGGTGGAGATATTGCCCAGATCGTGTGGACGACCGAGCAGGCCGACTTCCACAGCCCAGCGCGGATGCATGAACGCCTGCAGGTAGCGGCGCATCGCCGCATTGGGGCCGCTCATCCCCGAGTGCGCATCACGGTAGCGGGCACCCGGCACCGGCATGTCTACGGTGAACACCAGAGTCGAACAGCCGGCGGCCTTGGCCCGCTCCAGGGCGTTTCTCATAAAGCCGCGATCCTTGAGCACATAGAGCTGGAACCACATCGGTCGGTTGATGGCCGGCGCGACCTCCTCGATCGGACAGACCGACACGGTGGACAAGGTGAAGGGAATACCCTTGGCATCAGCGGCCCTGGCCGCCTGCACCTCGCCGCGGCGGGCGTACATGCCAGTCAGTCCGACCGGAGCCAGCGCCACCGGCAGTGCCAGCTGCTCGCCGAACAGTTCGGTGGCAAGGCTGAGTTCCGACATATTCTTCAGCACCCGCTGACGCAGCTCGATGCCCGACAGATCCTCCACATTTCGGCGCAGGGTGTGTTCGGCATAGGCGCCACCATCAATGTAGTGAAACAGGAAAGGCGGCAGCTTGCGCTGAGCAGCGCGACGATAGTCGGTGGAGGCGGAAATGATCATGAACGTATCCTGTTGCTGAACGAAAGGTCATGGCCTGACGGAAGACGCCCCGGCAGGCCGGGGCGCATCAGGCTGGAACTGTCAGAGACCGACCAGCGGGTCGCTAACACCGAGCACATAAATAGCCAACAGCGCAATGATGCCGCTGAAAAGAACGTAGTACAGCGTCGGCCAGATGGTCTTACGCAGCGTGCTGCCTTCACGACCAAGCAAACCAACGGTTGCAGAAGCGGCTACCACATTGTGGATTGCCACCATGTTGCCAGCGGCTGCGCCAATGGCCTGTACCGATACGATCAGTGCTCCGGAGATACCCAGGCTACTGGCCACGCCGAACTGGAACTGACTGAACATCATATTGCTGACCGTATTGGAGCCGGCAATAAAGGCCCCCAGTGCCCCAATGCTCGGAGCCAGCAGCGGGTAGACGCCGCCGACACTGTCGGCCACCCAGCGGGCCATCAGAATCGGCATGCTGGCCAGTTCAGCACCGTTGATGCCGGAGTTGATCAGGATGCGCACCATCGGTACGGTGAACAACAACACGAAGCCGGCACTGAGCAACACACTGGACGACTCCTTCACCGCCCGGCCCAGCTCACGAGCCTTCATACCGTGCAGGAAATAAGTGGCCAGCACCACCGCAACCAGGATTCCACCCGGCAGGAAGAGTGGCTGGAAGTCCGCGTTGATGCCGGCCTCGCCCAACAGATTGGGGAACACCACCACTACCGACTTGAGCGTGGCGCCGACTTCGGGGAAGACCCGGCTGATCACCAACAGAGCACCGACCAGCACATAGGGCAACCAAGCGCGAAATGCGCTCATCGGCTTGCAGGTCAGTTCATCCAGCTTCATTTCCACGCTGCCCAACCACTCGCTCGGCCACTTGTCCGCCGGGGCGAAGTCCCAAGTGCGCTTGGGCACCAGGAAACCGACGCGAGCCGCGCTGGTGACGATGGCCAGCCCAATCAGACCACCAAGCAGCGACGGGAATTCCGGGCCGAGGAAAACGCCAGTGGCCGCATAGGGCAGGACAAATGCCAAGCCGGCAAACAGGGCGAAAGGCAGCACTTCCAGGCCTGCTTTCCAACTTTTTTCTTCTCCGAAGAAGCGGGTCAACATCAGCACCATGATCAGCGGCATCAGTACACCAACAATGGCGTGGATGATCGCTACCTCGCTGCTGATCAATTGCAGGAACTGCGCCCAGGAAGAACCTTGCTCAACCAGTTGAGCACCAATACTGGCGGTATCCAGACCGGTGTTAACGCCAATCAGGATTGGCGTCCCCACCGCACCGAAAGACACCGGAGTACTCTGCACCAGCATACCCAGCAATACCGCGGCCATAGCCGGGAAGCCGATGGCGACCAGCAGCGGAGCCGCAATAGCGGCCGGCGTACCAAAGCCTGATGCACCTTCAATGAAACTACCGAACAGCCAGGCAATGATGATCGCCTGGATGCGACGATCCGGGCTGATGGTGGCAAAACCGGCGCGAATGGCAGTGATACCCCCAGAGTGCTTGAGGGTGTTCAACAGCAGGATCGCGCCGAAAATGATCCACAGCACGCCGCCAGTGATGATCAGCCCCTGCAGGGTAGAAGCAAGGATACGATTGAAGCTCATGTCCCACACCAGCAGACCGATGAGCACCGTCACCAGATAAACCAAAGGCATGGTGCGCTTGGCGGGCCAGCGCAGGCCTATCAGCAGGATGGCTGCCAGCAGGATGGGAGAAAACGCCAGCAGGGCAAGGATACCGTTGGACATTGGTTCTTACTCCACTGCAGAGCGCATGCGAGGCAACAAAAGAGACAGGGCACGGCGCATAGCGTTACGGTCGATCATGAGAGATCTCCTCGGGAACTGGTTCTTGTTCTTGGTTAGAATAAATTGGTCATACCAATTTACATGCAGACAGACTCAGGTTAAAAGTCGATCAGTTGGCTGTCAAACGGGATCTCTAAGACTTTGGTCGTAAAGGGTCGCCTTGTCCGACGATGGGCAGCGCTATAGGCTTGCGCAATGTTGGTCAAACCAATGGAGATTTCGAGAGATGGAAATTGGGGTGGTACGGCAGCGCCGCCTTTCCGACGACATCGTCGCGCAGCTGGAAACCATGATTCTTGAAGGCACCCTGCGCGCCGGCGAGCGGTTGCCGGCCGAGCGGGCGCTGGCCGAGCAGTTCGGCGTGTCACGGCCTTCGCTGCGCGAAGCAATCCAGAAGCTGGTGGCAAAGGGGTTGCTCACCAGTCGCCAGGGGGGCGGCAACTACGTTGCCGAGTCACTCGGTTCGACTTTCAGCGACCCACTGCTGCAACTGCTGGAAAATAAGGAAGATGCCCAGCGCGACCTGCTCGAATTTCGCCACACCCTGGAAGGCTCCTGCGCCTACTATGCCGCCCGGCGTGCCACCGACATCGACCGCCAGCGACTGAGCGATGCCTTCCAGGCGCTACAGGACTGCTATGAGCGGGCTGGCAAAGTAACCCGATCCGAAGAAGGAGCGGCCGACGCGCGCTTCCATCTGGCTATCGCCGAGGCCAGTCACAATGCGGTGCTGTTGCATACCATCCGCGGACTGTTCGACCTGCTCAAACGTAACGTGGTGACCAATATTGGCGGCATGTACGCCCAACGCGAGGAAACCCGCGACATGCTGATCCGACAGCACCGGGCACTCTACGAAGCGATCATGGAGGGACGGGCCGAGGATGCCCGCGAGCTGTCCCAGCGGCATATCGACTATGTGCAGGAGGTATTGTCGGAAGTGCAGCTGGAGGCCCAGCGACTGGCTCGGGCGCAACGCCGCCAGAGCCTGTGAGCCAGACGGCGTCGCCTGCTGACGTTTAGTCGTCCCTGCCCTTGCTGCGCATAGCTCGCTGGACTTCACGATTGGCGTCACGCTCTTTCTCGACGTGGCGCTTGTCGAAATCCTTCTTACCCTTGGCCAGGGCAATTTCGCATTTGACCAAGTGCTGCTTCCAGTAAAGCGAAAGCGCTACGCAGGTGTAGCCCTTCTGCTGCACGGCGCCGAACAGTTTATCCAGCTCGCGCTTGTTCAGTAGCAACTTGCGGGTGCGGGTCGGGTCTGCGATCACGTGGGTGCTGGCGGTCTTCAACGGAGTGATGTGCGCGCCCATCAGCCATGCCTCATCGTCCTTGAGCAGCACGTAGCTGTCCACCAGTTGCGCCTTGCCGGCGCGCAGGCTCTTGACCTCCCAGCCGGCCAGAGCGACGCCAGCCTCGAACTTGTGCTCGATGAAATAGTCGTGCAGCGCCTTCTTGTTCAGCGCGATGGTGCCTTGGGGATGTTTCTTTTGCTTAGCCATAGGGCGGGCATTATAGGGAGTCGCCGGCGCCGGCGCCATGGGCGCGCTTGAGCCGAGTGAGCATATCCCGGACAATGTGCGCTTCTTCCTGCGCAGTGCCGGTTCGCCATGGAGCCGACGCCGACTGAGCGCACGCAGTACCCGTGGCGGAGCTGATCTGCATGACTACTCGCATTCAACGTTCTGCCCTGCTGCCCTATCCGGCGCAGGCGCTTTTCGATCTGGTCAACGACGTGGCCAGTTATCCACAGTTCCTGCCCTGGTGTGCCGCCAGCGAGGTCATGGAAGCCAGCGAGACGCACATGGTGGCCAGCCTGGAGGTGGCCAAGGGTGGTCTGAGCCAGCGCTTCGTCACCCGCAATACCCTGCAACCAGGACAGCGTATAGAGATGAATCTCAAGGAAGGGCCCTTCACCAGCCTGCACGGAGTCTGGGAGTTCAAGGCCCTGGGCGACAAGGCCTGCAAAATCACCCTGGATCTGAGCTTCGACTACGCCGGTTCGTTGGTACGGGCGACTCTTGGTCCACTGTTCAACCAGGCGACAAACACCATGGTCGATGCCTTCTGTCAGCGAGCAAGACAGCTCTATGGCTGAGCAATGCATTGCCATCGAGGTGGCTTGCGCCCTGCCGCAGCGGCAGATGCTGCTGCGCCTGAACGTAGCGCCAGGCACCACCCTGCGCGAGGCGGCGCAGGCTTCCGGTTTGCAGCAGACTTTTCCGGAGTTTGACCTGCAGACTGCTCCTCTCGGGATCTTCGGCAAGCGGATCCTGAAGCCGGAGGAATATGTGCTGGAAGGTGGCGAGCGGGTAGAGATATACCGCCCGTTGGTTGCCGACCCCAAGGAAGTGCGCAAGCTACGAGCAGCCCGGGCCAGGGCAAGGGCTGCAGGCGAAGCTGATTCCTAGGCTTTATGCGAGCCTCAGTGCTGCGAGCAGGCTCAGAATGCTCATTTACAGCACCTAGACTACGCCTCCTCGCCCGTTTCTGACTTGCCCGGCCTCCCACGACGACTTCGCTTACAGCCCCCTGACTCTGGCTATAAAGAAAGCCGGGACGGCATTGCGCAGCTCGGGCATAAGCATGCCCAGACACACTGAATCACCGCCCGCGGTCATCATTGGCAGGGGCGGTGAGAACAATATGCTGCACGGCTTTCGTGAACTGCCTTAGACCCAGTTTGCAGCGGGATCAGGCAAAAACAATTTCCTCGCCCTCCACCTTCGCCTGCACCTGAGCACCCGGAGCAAAGTCGCCAGCCAGGATGCGCTGCGCCAACGGGTTCTCGATCCAGCGCTGGATCGCACGCTTGAGCGGCCGCGCACCATACACCGGGTCGTAGCCGACGGCGATCAGCTTGTCGAGCGCCTCCGGCGTCAGCTCCAGGCTCAGCTCGCGCTCGACCAGGCGACCACGCAGGCGCTGCAGCTGAATCTCGGCAATGCCGGCGATCTGCTCGCGGCCTAACGGTTCGAACACCACCACCTCGTCGATACGGTTGACGAATTCTGGACGGAAGTGGCTGCCAACAGCATCCATCACCGCAGCACGCTGCGCTTCACGGTCACCGGCCAGCTCCTGAATCTGCGCCGAGCCGAGGTTGGAGGTCATCACAATCACGGTATTTTTAAAGTCCACCGTGCGCCCGTGGCTGTCGGTCAGGCGGCCATCTTCCAGCACCTGCAACAGCACGTTGAATACGTCCGGATGAGCCTTTTCCACCTCATCCATCAGCACCACCGAGTAAGGCTTGCGGCGCACCGCTTCGGTCAGATAGCCGCCCTCCTCGTAGCCAACATAGCCGGGCGGTGCCCCGATCAGACGGGCGACGCTGTGCTTCTCCATAAACTCGGACATGTCGATGCGCACCAGTGCCTCCTCGGTATCGAAGAGGAACTCGGCCAGCGCCTTGCACAGCTCGGTCTTGCCCACACCGGTCGGGCCGAGGAAGAGGAATGAACCGCTCGGCCGGTTCGGGTCGGCAAGCCCTGCACGAGAACGGCGCACAGCGTTGGCCACGGCCACCACCGCCTCGTCCTGGCCGATCACCCTCTGGTGCAGCAGTGCCTCCATCTTCAGCAGTTTTTCGCGCTCGCCTTCGAGCATCTTGCTCACCGGGATGCCCGTCCACTTGGACACCACCTCTGCAATTTCCTCGTCGGTAACCTTGTTACGCAGCAGCTGCTTTTCCACCTGGCCATGCTGTTCGGCCATTTGCAGGCTGCGCTCCAGATCCGGGATGGTCTGGTACTGAATGCGCGCCATGGTTTCCAAATCGCCCTTGCGCCGCGCCGCCTCCATCTCCTGACGGGCCTGCTCGATCTTCTGCTGAATCTGTGCCGAGCCCTGTACCTCGGCCTTCTCCGACTTCCAGATCTCCTCCAGGTCCGCGTATTCCTTCTCCAGCTTGGCGATGTCCTCTTCCAGCTTTTCCAATCGCTTCCTGGTCGCCTCGTCGTCTTCCTTCTTCAGCGCTTCACGCTCAATCTTCAACTGAATGAGGCGGCGGTCGAGGCGATCCAGCTCTTCGGGTTTGGAGTCGATCTCCATACGGATGCGGCTGGCGGCCTCGTCGATCAGATCGATGGCCTTGTCCGGCAACTGGCGGTCGGTGATATAGCGATGGCTGAGCTTGGCCGCCGCAATGATCGCACCGTCGGTGATGGTCACACCGTGGTGCACTTCGTAACGCTCTTTAAGACCACGCAGGATGGCGATGGTGTCCTCCTCGGACGGCTCGTCCACCAGCACCTTCTGGAAGCGACGCTCCAGGGCGGCGTCCTTCTCGATGTACTGACGGTACTCGTCGAGGGTTGTGGCGCCCACGCAATGCAGCTCGCCACGGGCCAGTGCCGGCTTGAGCATGTTGCCGGCATCCATCGCCCCCTCGGCCTTGCCGGCACCGACCATGGTGTGCAGCTCGTCGATAAACAGGATCACCCGCCCTTCTTGTTTCGCCAGCTCGTTGAGCACGGCTTTCAAGCGCTCTTCGAACTCACCGCGGAACTTGGCACCAGCGATCAGCGCCCCCATGTCCAGCGCCAGCAGACGCTTGTCCTTGAGCCCGTCCGGTACCTCGCCATTGATAATGCGCTGGGCCAACCCCTCGGCGATGGCGGTCTTGCCGACGCCAGGTTCACCGATCAGCACCGGGTTGTTCTTGGTGCGCCGCTGCAGCACCTGGATGGTGCGGCGGATCTCATCGTCACGGCCAATTACCGGATCGAGCTTGCCTTCCTCGGCCCGCCTAGTCAGGTCGACCGTGTACTTGTCCAGCGCCTGGCGCGCCTCTTCGGCATTGGGGTCGTTCACTGCTTGGCCGCCGCGCAGGTTGGCGATAGCATTCTCCAGCGCCTTCTTCGACACGCCCTGGCCAAGCAGCAGCTTGCCCAGTCGGGTGTTCTCATCCATGGCAGCAAGTAGTACCAGCTCACTGGAGATGAACTGGTCACCCTTCTGCTGCGCCAGGCGGTCTGCCTGGTTGAGCAGACGGGCCAGTTCCTGCGACAGGTTGATGTCGCCGGTAGGGTTTTGCAGTTTGCCGAGCTGATCCAGCTCGCGGGTCAGGGCCTGCCGAAGGCTGGTCACGTCAAAGCCGACCTGCATCAGCAGAGGCCTGATCGAACCGCCCTGCTGGTCTAGCAGTGCCAGCATAAGGTGCAGAGGTTCAATGGCGGAATGATCCATGCCCACCGCCAGAGACTGGGCATCGGAGAGTGCAAGCTGAAGCTTGCTGGTCAATCGGTCGATACGCATAGTTGTCCTTCCTTCAGAAGAGCGGGCCGGGATTGACTCCCCGAACACAGAAACCCGCCGAGATGAAGCCTAGATAAGGACGATTACGCCGTATTCAACCACCCCATTCTTGATCCAGGTCAAACCGGCCTACAGCCAGGTGACATGCTGATCCTGCGGGAAGCGCAGGCGCGGGTTATACACGCCTTTCTCGCCCTGGCGCCCCACCGCCAGCAGCATCACCGGAAGCGCCCGGCGGGGGATGTCCAGCATGCGGCGCAGGCGCTTCTCGTCGAAGCCCTCCATCGGACAGCTGGAGTAACCATGACTCTGGAAGGCAAGCATCAGATTCTGCGCCGCCAGCGCAGTGGACTTGACCGCCCATAAACGCATGTCGGCATGACTGTTGGGCCTGCGCATCAGTGGCCTGCGCAAGCCGACCAGGCGCACCAATTGACGTTTCAACAACCCGAACAAGCCCAGTGGCCCCTGGTTGTACTGCAACAGTGCAGTCTTGCCATAAAAGTGCCGGATACGCGGCGGCACCTCGGCCTCCGGCCAGTATTCGATGATCCTGCTACAGGCCTGACTCCAAGTATCCGGACGCGCCAGCACAACGATGATCAACGGTGCCCGCGCCGCATTCTGCCCCATGCATACCCGATGCAGCCGGGCCAGCAGCGCCGGCTCACGGATCACCTGAAAGCTCCACGGCTGCAGGTTGCAAGAGCTGGGTGCCAGCATCGCCAGCTCTAGGCAGTCGCGGATTACCGCATCCGATACCGGCTCGGCAGTGAAACGGCGTACAGCACGACGACTTTCGATCAAAGCCCGCAGCGCAGCCGGCGAAGCCATGGCCTGGTCGGACTGATGGGGCAATTGAGTCATGACACACTCCTCGACCGCTTGACCGATTAAGCAGCCGGCTGCCGCAGCAGGCAAGGCCAGAGGAGGAAATAGCCGCCAGATTGGCTGATCAGCCGCGCTCTGCGGCCTCACTGGTCAGGCCAAGGGCCTTCTCCACAGCCTGGACCAGAGCCGGATCTTCCGGCGTAGTCCGTGGAGAGAAACGCGCCAGTACCCGACCATCCGGCCCGACCAGAAACTTCTCGAAGTTCCAACTGATGTCGCCCGGAAACTCCGCGCCCTCACCAGCCAGCAGGCGATATAGCGGATGGCGGTCAGCACCGTTTACGTCCATCTTTCCGCTCAGCGGAAAGCTCACGCCGTAGTGGGTGGAACAGAACTCGCGAATTTCCTCGGGGCTGCCCGGCTCCTGCCCGGCAAACTGGTTGCAGGGAACCCCCAGCACGCAGAATCCCTTGTCGCGGTACTGCTGGTGAAGTTTTTCCAGCCCGGCGTACTGCGGGGTCAGCCCACACCGGGAAGCCACATTGACCACCAGCATCACCTGGCCCTTGTAGGACGCCAGTGGCAGATCCTGACCATCCAGCGCGCGCAGATTAAGACTGTGAAAGACACTCATGTCGAACATCCTCGGCGAATTCAGTGCGGCGGCGCCAGGCTGCCGGTTCCACACGAAAAGGGCGCCCTTAAGGCGCCCTGAACGCAAGCTTGAGCTTAGCAGCGGATGCTG
Organism: Pseudomonas sp. NCCP-436; assembly: GCF_019656335.1. GTDB lineage: Bacteria > Pseudomonadota > Gammaproteobacteria > Pseudomonadales > Pseudomonadaceae > Aquipseudomonas. Next base: position 93,125 of record NZ_BPLZ01000006.1, read on the forward strand.
CCGACCGAGCGACCGCAAGTCGCCCGGGCAATGACTCAGTGGTGGTGACCACCTTCGCCGTGGATGTGACCGTGCGCCACTTCTTCGGCACTGGCGTCACGCACGTTAACCACCTTGACCTTGAAGTTCAGGCGCTGGCCAGCCAGCGGGTGGTTGCCATCGACGGTTACGTCGTCGCCATCAATATCGCGGATGGTGACGATCTGCATGCTGCCATCCGGGCCGGAAGCATGGAACTGCATGCCGACTTCCAGGGTATCGACGCCTTCGAACATGGCGCGATTGAGGGTAGCAACCAGCTCGGCGCTGTATTCGCCGTAGGCTTCTTCCGGCTCAACCGAGACTTCGAGCTCATCGCCGACTTGCTTGCCGGTCAGGGCCTTTTCCAGGCCGATGATGATGTTGCCTGCACCATGCAGATACACCAACGGAGCGCCGCCAGCCGAGCTGTCGATCACCTCACCGGCATCGTTGGTCAGGGTATAGTCGATGGAGACAGCCTTGTTGGCGGCGATCAGCATGGGGGAGACCTTTTGCAAGAGAATGATGAACGGTCGAGTTTAACCAAGGCAGCCGGCGAATGCGACCCGAGGGCGGACAAACGGCCCCGGATCGACACCGTGCGCCTGCTTGACTTCCGTCAGGACGAACAGGGCGACTGGGTGGCAGTCTTGTCCTGCGGGCATACTCAACACCTGCGTCACAGCCCTCCCTGGCAGAATCGCCCGTGGGTTCTCGATTCTGCTCAGCGCCAGACTCGTCTGGGCAACTTTTTTCCCTGCGGCTGGTGTGCACAGGCGCAGTCGAATGAAGCAATCTAAGGAAGTGTAAATGTCTGCACGCAATATTCTGGTGATCAACTGCGGCAGTTCGTCAATCAAGTTCGCCCTGGTCAACGAGGCTCAGGAGGAGTTCACCCTAAGCGGCCTGGCCGAACGCCTCGGCAGTCCCGAGGCAGTGCTGCACTGGCAACAGGGCGAGCAGCGCGACAGCCAGGTCATTGCCGGCGCCAACCATCGACAGGCGCTGTCGCACCTGCTGCCGATCGCCCAGCGCGTGGCCGGCGGACAACTCCACGGCATCGGCCATCGCGTGGTGCATGGTGGCGAAGACTTTCCTGGTGCCTGCCGGCTGGACGAAGTCAGCCTGCAGGCCATCCGTAAACTGGCACCACTGGCGCCACTGCATAACCCGGCCAACCTGCTGGGTATTGAAGCGGCCATGAAGCTGTTTCCCCAACTGGTACAGGTTGCGGTATTCGATACGGCCTTTCATCAGACTCTGCCAGAGCATGCCTATCGCTACGCCTTACCCGAGGTGATGTACCGTGAGCACGGCGTGCGTCGCTACGGCTTCCACGGCACCAGCCATCGCTACGTCGGCCAGCAGGCAGCACATCTCTGCGGACTTTCCTTCAGCGCCAGCAGCTGGCTGGTCGCCCACCTGGGCAACGGCTGCTCCACCTGCGCCATCGAGAACGGCCTCAGCCGGGACACCAGCATGGGCCTGACTCCGCTGGAAGGCCTGGTCATGGGCACACGCAGCGGCGATGTCGACCCCAATCTGTACAGCCACCTGGCACGCACACTGGGCTGGAGCCTGGAGCAGATCGACGCCATGTTAAACCGGGAAAGCGGCCTGTTCGGCCTCTCTGGGCTGTCCAATGATATGCGCACTCTGGAGCAGGCCCGCGAACAGGGCCACCCAGGCGCTACACTGGCTATCGAGGTATTCTGCTACCGCCTGGCCAAGTCGCTGGCGGCCATGAGTTGCGCGCTACGGCAACTGGACGGCCTGATTTTCACCGGCGGCATCGGCGAAAATTCCGCACTGGTGCGCAGCAAGACCTTGGAACACCTGACCCTGCTCGGCCTGAAGCTGGACGAGCAGGCCAATTGCCGCTGTCCCCGTGGCGTCGCCAGCGCCATCCACGCCGAAGGCCATCCACGAATCCTGGTGATCCCCACCAACGAAGAGCGGCAGATCGCCCTCGACACGCTCGCCCTGCTCGACTGAGGCTCACATGCATACTTTCTTCATCGCCCCCACCGGCTTTGGTGTCGGTCTTACCTCCATCAGCCTGGGCCTGGTCGGCGCCCTCGAACGCAGCGGCCTCAAGGTGGGCTTCTTCAAGCCCATCGCCCAGCCGCATGCCGGCGACCTGGGGCCGGAGCGCTCTAGTGAACTGGTCGCCCGCACTCACGGCCTGAACTCGCCGCCCCCCCTGCCACTGGCCCATGTCGAACGCATGCTCGGTGACGGTCAGCTCGACGAGCTGCTGGAGGAGATCATCAGCCTCTACCAGCAGGCAGCCGAGGGCAAGGACGTGGTGATCGTCGAAGGCATGGTGCCAACCCGCCATGCCAGCTACGCCGCGCGCGTCAACTTCCACCTGGCCAAAAGCCTGGATGCAGACGTGATTCTGGTCAGTGCGCCGGAAGACGAGACGCTGACCGAGCTTTCCGATCGTATCGAGATCCAGGCCCAGCAGTTCGGAGGCCCCAGGGATCCGAAGGTACTCGGCGTAATTCTCAACAAGGTGCGTAGCGAGGACGGTATCGAAGATTTCACCGAACGCCTGCAGGAGCTCTCGCCACTGCTCAGGACCGACGATTTCCGCCTGCTCGGCTGCATTCCCTGGCGCGACGAGCTGAACGCGCCACGCACCAAGGACGTGGCCGAACTGCTTGGTGCACGCATTCTCAACGCCGGTGACTACGAGCAGCGGCGAATGATGAAGATCGTGCTCTGTGCCCGCGCCGTGGCCAACAGCGTGCAGCTCCTCAAGCCCGGCACCCTGGTGGTCACTCCTGGCGACCGTGACGACATCATTCTCTCCGCCAGCCTCGCAGCGATGAACGGCGTACCTCTGGCCGGCCTGCTGCTGTGCAGCGATTTCGTACCGGACCCACGCATCATGGAGCTGTGCCAGGGCGCACTGGCCGGCGGTCTGCCGGTAATGACGGTGAGCACCGGTTCCTACGATACCGCCACCAACCTCAACCGCCTGAACAAGGAAATCCCGCTGGATGACCGCGAGCGGGCAAAGACTGTCGCCGATTTCGTCGCCAGCCACCTTGATCACGACTGGCTGAGCAGCCGCTGCGGCAATGCTCGCGAACGGCGTCTGTCGCCACCGGCATTCCGTTATCAGCTGGTGCAGCGGGCCAAGGCCGCAGCCAAGCGTATCGTCCTGCCGGAAGGTGCCGAACCGCGCACCGTGCAGGCCGCCGCAATCTGCCAGGCGCGCGGCATTGCCCACTGCGTACTGCTGGCCAAGCCGGAAGAAGTTCAGGCCGTGGCACGCTCGCAGGGCATTGAGTTGCCTGAAGGTCTGGAGATCCTTGATCCGGATCTGATTCGCAGCCGCTACGTCGAACCCATGGTCGAATTGCGCAAAGGCAAGGGGCTCAACGCCCCGATGGCCGAAGCACAGTTGGAGGACACAGTGGTGCTGGGCACCATGATGCTGGCGCTGGACGAAGTGGACGGCCTGGTCTCCGGTGCCGTCCATACCACCGCCAGCACCATCCGCCCTGCCCTGCAACTGATCAAGACAGCACCGGGTTACAACCTGGTGTCGTCGGTGTTCTTCATGCTCCTGCCGGATCAGGTACTGGTCTACGGCGATTGCGCGGTGAACCCGGATCCAGACGCCGAGCAACTGGCCGAGATCGCCCTGCAGAGTGCCGAGTCGGCGCAGGCCTTCGGCATCACCCCGCGGGTGGCCATGCTCAGCTACTCCACCGGCGACTCCGGCAGCGGCGAGGAAGTGGAAAAAGTGCGCCAGGCCACCCGCCTGGCTCGCCAGAAACGCCCGGATCTGCTGCTGGACGGTCCTCTGCAATACGATGCTGCCGCTATCGAGAGCGTCGGCCGGCAGAAAGCGCCACACAGCCCAGTGGCCGGCCGCGCCACAGTGTTCGTGTTCCCGGATCTGAACACCGGCAACACTACCTACAAGGCCGTGCAACGCAGCGCCGACTGCATCAGCGTCGGGCCGATGCTGCAGGGGCTGCGCAAACCGGTCAACGATCTCTCGCGCGGCGCGCTGGTCGACGACATCGTCTTTACCATCGCTCTGACCGCCATCCAGGCGGCCAGCCAGGCACACTAAGAGCAGCGTTGGCGGCGTACATCGAGGGGCTGTACCACGCCGTCGCCGGCACCACGCGGTCAGATCTGGCACTTGCAGGTCAGTGCACAAGCGTTAACCTTGGCAGCCCAACCGGCTCGTCGCATGGAATGCCGCAGCCATTTCTGATCGATACGGGGCCCGGAAACGCCCCGTACCCAGGCCGCTATAACTGCGCAACCTGGCCACGGAGGCGTTCATTCAATGCTGCACTTCCTTCCCGCGCCGCTACGTGGCGTGATCGCGAGCCTGCTGCTGGGGCTCAACACCCTGTTCTGGTGCTGGCCGCTGTTCCTGGTGGCCCTGCTCAAGCTGTTGCTGCCCTTTGCCCCGGCACAGCGCACACTGCGCTCTGTCATGCACGGCATCGCCGAAAGCTGGATCGGCTTCAACAACTTCTGGATCCGCCTGGTCGGCCGCATCGACTGGGACGTCAGAGGGCTGGAGCGCTTCGACACCCGCCATTCCTATCTGGTGACCAGCAATCACCAGAGCTGGGTCGACATCCTGGTGCTGCAGTACCTGCTCAATCGGCGCATGCCGCTGCTGAAGTTCTTTCTCAAGCAGGAGCTGATCTGGGTACCGGTGATAGGGCTGTGCTGGTGGGCACTGGAGTTCCCCTTCATGAAGCGTTTCAGCAAGGAATATCTGGCCAAACACCCGGAAAAGCGCGGCCAGGATCTGGCCACCACGCGCAAGGCCTGCGAGCGTTACAAAACCAATCCGGTGGCGGTGTTCAACTTCCTCGAGGGCACGCGCCTGACCCTGGCCAAACACGCCCAGCAGCAGTCGCCGTTCCGTCACCTGCTCAAGCCCAAGGCCGGCGGCATCGCCTTCGTGCTTGACGCCATGGGCGAGCAACTGCACGCCATCGTCAACGTCACCATCCGCTACCCGCACGGCGTACCGGGTTTCTGGGACATTCTCTGCGGGCGTCTGGACGCCGTACAGGTACGTCTGAGGCAGGTGGAGATTCCACAGGAGTTCCTCGGCCGCAACTACGATCAGGATGAAGCCTATCGCCTGGCCTTCCAGCAATGGGTCAATCGTCTGTGGGAGGAAAAGGACGCCGAGCTGGAGAGCCTGCGCAACGCAGCCTGAGACCTTCGCAGGAAACGGCCCCCGCACCGGGGGCCGTGAAACGGATCAAAGCGGCTGCAGGTTGATCTCGACGCGGCGGTTCTGCGCCCGACCAGCCTCATTGGCGTTACTGGCGATCGGCTGGCTGGGGCCGGCGCCATACACGGAAATCCGCTGACCGGACACGCCGTTGGCCATCAGGTAACTGGCCACGCTCTGCGCACGGCGCTCGGACAGGCTCTGGTTGAGCGCCTGGGAGCCCGTGCTGTCGGTATGACCAACGATGTTCACGCCGTTCTTGTCGAACTCCTTGAATACCCGAACCAACGAATTGAGTGTGGGGTAGAAGCTGCTGGAGATGTCGGCCGAGTTGCTGGCAAAGGTGATGTGGCCCGGCATGATCAGCGTCAGATCGTTGCCATTGCGCTGCACCTGCACCCCCGTGCCCTGCAGGGTCTGGCGCAGCTTGGCTTCCTGGGTGTCGACGTAGTAGCCATAGCCACCACCAGCCGCGCCTCCCACGGCCGCGCCGATCAGCGCGCCCTTGGCCCGGTCCTTCTTGCTTGAAGTGGCCGCACCGATTACGGCCCCGGTTGCGGCACCGATACCGCCATAGATGCCCGCCTTGCCGGCTTGCTGCTCACCGGTATAGGGATTACTGGTACAGCCGGCCAAGATAGCCAGCAAAGCCGTGGAGGCGATCAGATTACGCCTGGTTTTCATAGAACTTCCTTAAGTATTGCTTGGGCTACATGGCACACGTGCCGGCTGCTTCGAGCCGTCTACGCTGGCCAAGTTCCGCTGAGTTTACCTACCGACACGACTGTGAATCGCGGCAGGCTGCCGTTCTGTCGGCTGCAGCACACTCACTGAGCGCCAGGCAACGGCCGCAGTGTCACCTCAACCCTGCGGTTCTGCGCTCGCCCGTCGGCGGTGGCGTTGCTTGCCACTGGCTGATCCGGACCAACGCCGCGGATACTGATCCGCTCCGGGTCAACACCCTGTGCCAGCAGGTAATCAGCCACGCTTTGCGCTCGACGCTGCGACAGCCCCATGTTGTAGCTGTGTGAGCCGGTGCTGTCGGTATGCCCGACGATTTCGATGCTGTTCTGCTGATACTGACGGAAGGAGTTGGCCAGATTATTCAGCGGCTGGTAGAAGCTGCTGGCGATCTGCGCCGAATCGGTAGCGAAGGTGATATTCCCCGGCATGATCAACTGGATCACATCCCCCTGACGCTGCACCTCAACCCCTGTGCCCTCCATGCTGCGACGCAGTTCCTGCTCCTGACGGTCGGCGTAGTAACCGTACCCCGCTGCTGCAGCTCCAGCCACAGCCGCCCCGATCAAAGCCCCCTTGCCGCGATTGTCATGATTGATCAGCGCTCCGGCCGCCGCGCCGGCCAACGCTCCCAGCCCGCCGTAGCTGGCGGTGCGGTTGCTGCCCGACGCCTGCTGGTCATAGGGATTTTGAGAAGCGCAGCCACTTAGCAGCAACGCCGAAGAACACAGGACGACAAGAGGAAAGCGATACATAAGGGCATCTCCATGTACGATGACTGATGGCCTTTTGAGTGCTTGTGATGCCTATTAGTGCCGCGTCATGCCCGAATAAAAGGGTTCTCGCGCATCTCGTCACCCAGCCGAGTATCCGGGCCGTGCCCCGTCACTACGGTGGCTTCCTCGTCAAGCCGATACAGTCGCTGCCTGATCGAACGTTCGATGGTCGCATAGTCGCCACCCCACAGATCGGTACGGCCAATCCCCCTGCGGAACAGGGTGTCGCCGGCGATCAGCAGCTTGGCATCAGCGAACCAGAAGCTCATCGAGCCCGGTGTATGTCCCGGAGTATGCAGGGCTACTCCACAGCCGCAGGCCAGCTCCTCGTCATCGGCCAGCCAGCGATCCGGGGCCGGCACCGGAGTGTAGGGCACACCAAACATGTTGCACTGCATCTCCAGGTTGTCCCAGAGAAACTGGTCGTCCTTGTGCAGATGCAGAGTAGCCCCGGTTTTTTCCTTCAACTGCCCGGAAGCCAGAAAGTGATCGAGATGGGCATGGGTGTGAATAATGCTCACCACCTTCAGCCCATGAGCCTCCAGCCGCGCCATGATCAGATCCGGGTTACCGCCCGGATCAACCACAATGGCCTTTTTCGTCAGCGGATCGCCAATGATGGTGCAGTTGCACTGCAAGGGGCCGACAGGGAAGGTTTCGCGTATGAGTGCAGGTTGTTCGACTTGCATGGGAATTCCTATAGGACGAAGAGCAATATCCGGCGTAACGCAGGCACTTGGGGCCTACCGACGGAGAGCTCCGGGCACAGGTGTGAAGGGTGACTGCAACCGCCCAGAACTTTCAACACCTCGCTGCTGGCAATGTCGGCGCCGCGCGGCCGCACGCTGCCTGAATCAGGGCAACAGACCCAAAGCCTTGGCCCGCGCCACCGCCTGGGTACGCCGCTCGACACCCAATTTGCTGTTGATATGGCGGGCATGCGTCTTGACCGTATGCAGCGAGATAAACAACTGCTCGCTGATTTCCTGATTGGAGCAGCCGCGGGCGATCAACTGCAACACTGCCAGTTCGCGGCTGCTGAGTTTCTCGGGCAGCGCTTCGACATCTCCCAACACTGGCCTTTCAGCGGGCTGCCCTCCGGGAAGATGGCGCAGCAAAGCATCACGTACCGGGCCTGGCGGATTAAGCAGCAATCTCTCGCGCAGCCACTGTGGCTGATGATGAATTAGCTCGATGAAAGGCAGCAGCGCACCGCCTTCAGCGCTTCGCAGACAGCCGTCAAGCTGTTGTTGCGCTTCACGCTCACGACCGCTCTGGCGTAGTAACTGGGCCAGTTGCGCCTGAGCCATCAGACCGACCAGTTGTCCACCGATCCCCTGGGCACGTTGATGCAGGGCCCGAAGGCGTCGCTCGGCATCCTCGGGCCGTCCCAAATGACGCTCCAGCGCGGCCTGCTGCAGGTCGATATGCAGCGCCAACTGCGTATGCAGCTCCGGAGCCAAGGCCCCGTCCTGTTCGCCATAGATTTCTTCCAACTGCGGCAACCAGGCTGCAGCCAGCTCCACCTGGCCCTGGCACAGCCAGAGCTCGCACTTGATCAGGGTGATCATGGCCAGGTAGTAAATCGCCGGGACATCCCAGACATGCATCAGCCGCTCGGCCTCTGCGAGCAAGGCGAAAGCCTCGGCCGTACGTCGCTGTCGCCCTTCCAGACTGGCCAGCACGCAATAGCCGACGACCACCCCGACATCGCGGCAAGCACGCGCCTCGGCAATTCCGGCACGCAAGCGCTCGGCTGCCTCCGGCTGCAGACGCTGACTGAGCAAATATCCTTCATGCAGGGCAAGTCGCGCCCGCACCGAGTAACCGCGCTGCGGCGCCAAATTCTGTAGACAGGCCAAGCCCTGGTGCACCTCGCCGAGAGCCCGCAGTACCTCGCCGCGGGCCTGCAAGACACGGGCACGCTCGTGATGAGCCACCGCTTCAAGCAACGGATTGCCGATACGCTGGGCCAACTCCAGCCCCTCGCGATTAAGACTGCGCGTACGCCACAGGTCGCCCCGTGCCATGGCCAGGTTGGCCAGTGCCATCAGACACATAAAGTGTGGCCCGTAACGGTCGTCCGGCAGACCGCTAAGTGCCTCGCTACATTGCCGCTCGGCCCGCTCAGCATCGCCACGGCCACGGGCAATGATGCCGTCAAGAGCCTGCCACTGAGCCAGCAAACTGCGCTGCTGTTGGTCGTCGGCCGCCGGTAGAAAGCGTCCTAGCCGATCGAGCAGATCCTGGGCCGCATCCAACTGGCAGGCGAGCGCCAGCGCCCAGCCATAGAGCATGATCAGTCGCGGTGTACTGGCCAGAAGATCTTCCGGCAGATCCGCCTTCCAGCGAAGTAGCTGGACAATATTCTGCTCGGCCAGCATCTGCTCCTCGGAGAGGTTCTGCACCAGGCTGGCGGCGACATCGGGCTGGCCGGCCAGCAGCGCCTGTTCGATGGCGGCATCCAGCATGCCCTGCGCCGTGAACCAGCGGCAGGCACGCAGGTGGGTACTACCGAGTGAAACGCTCAAGTCCTCGGCCGGACGGGCATTGAGCAAATCCGAGAACAGGTGGTGATAGCGGAACCAACGGCCATGCTCGTCCAGTGGTACGAGAAACACTTGATGGGACTGCAGATGGTGAAGGATTGCGGCACTGTCATGACTGTCGCGAACCGCATCACACAGCTCAGCGCAGAAGCGCTCCAGACAAGCCGTATCGTAGAGAAACTGTTGTACGTGCACTGGCTGACGCTCAATCACCTCTTCCAGCAGGTATTCGCGTATGAGGCCTTCCCGCCCCTGCAGCGGCAGGCCTTCCCCTGACTCTTCGTCCTGCGCTTGCGCCGCCAGCAGCCAAAGACGCATACCTGCCACCCACCCCTCGCTGCGCTCCAGCAGCCCCATGAGCTGGGACTGCCCCAGCCGCGCGCCCTGGCTCGACAGCAGGGCCTCCAGCTCACTGGCGGTCAGCCGCAGATCATTCTCGCTCATTTCCAGCAATTGCCGGGACAGGCGCAACCGCGCCAGATGCCAGTCCGGTCGCTGCCGGCTGGTGACCAATAGCAATACGCCCGGCGGCAGATGATTGAGGAGAAATTGCAAACAGCGATCGAGCACCGCCCCCTGGGCCAGGTGGTAGTCATCCAGCACCAAAAGCAGCGGCTGACCGTCATCCAGCTCGCGATTCAGTTCGTCGAGTACATCGTCCAGCCATTGTTCATAGGCAAAAGGCTGGTGGCGCTGACGCATCTTCAGCAGCGCCAGCGCCTCATCGCCCAGTTGCGGGAAGAATTGCCGCATCCCCTGGAGCAGACGCTCAAGAAAGCGTCCAGGATCCTCGTCACGCTCGCCAAGCCCCAGCCAGAGGCTGCGCCAGTGAGACGGCAGACGCTCGCAGAATTCGATGGCCAAAGAACTCTTGCCGAAGCCGGCCGGTGCGCAGACCAGCAACAAGCGCCCCTGCAGCCCCTGCTCCAGTCGCTCGCAGAGACGGGGGCGCGCTACATGCCCGGCTGGGAGCGGAGGACGAAAGAAACGGGCCTCGACCGGCGTTGCCGGCACGTACGGAGAATCTGACAAACGGGAAAAATCTGTCATCGGCCGACTCTTGACGATCCACTGAGGCCACCACGGGCGCGACTCGGATCAGCCTAGCGATTTGCCATGGGCATTTGAAGCCTCGGCTACAGACCGTAACGAAAAAGCCGGCGTGATGCCGGCTTTTTCGTCGTGCAGGAACTATGCTCTAGCGCACACCCGCCTGGCGCAGGGCTGCCGGAGTGAAGTCGCTGCTGGACGCCTTGTAGTTGAAGTCGTAGGCCTGTTTCTCCTCGTTCTTCATACCCAATGCCAGATAGCGGCCGGACAGCAGATCGTACAGGGTTTCGAGGGTATACCAGGGCACCTGTTTGTCGTAGTAGTACTGGGCATGAGCCTCTGCCACGCGCCACAGGGTGCCACGACCATCGTAATGATCGATCAGCGCGGCTTGCCAGGTATCCTCATCGATGTAGAAGTCACGCTTGCTGTAGATGTGGCGCTCACCTGATTTCAGGGTTGCGGTCACATGCCATACGCGGTGCAGTTCGTAACGAGTCAGATCCTGATTGATATGGCCGGCCTTGATGACGTCGGTGTATTTCAGGCTTGGCGAATCCAGCTTATAGGCGTTGTAGGGGATGTAGATCTCCTTCTTGCCAATAAGCTGCCAGTCGTAACGGTCAGGAGCGCCGTTGAACATGTCCAGCGCATCGGATGTGCGCAGACCATCTGCAGCGGTACCCGGACCATCATAGGACACCTGAGGCGCACGGCGCACACGGCGCTGTCCGGCGTTGTACAGCCAGGCCAGGCGCGGTTCCTTTACCTGGTCGAGTGTTTCATGCACCAGCAGCACGTTACCGGCCAGACGCGACGGAGCTGTCACTCGCTGCTTGAAGTAGAAGAGAACGTTGCTCTCCTTGCTCGGGTCGTAGTCGGTCAACGCATCACGGAAGACAAACTCGTCCTGGAAGTACACCAGCGAGAACGAGCCGTTGGCCTGAGGCGTGGCCTGCGTCACTAGGCGCCGGACACTGCCGCCGCGGTAGCGGGTGATATGGTTCCAGATGACTTCCAGACCGTTCTTTGGAATCGGGAACGGGTTGGCTGTACGGAAGTTTTCCAGACCGTTGCCACCTGCGATCAGATTGGTATTGACCGCGTTGTGCTTGGTCGCTTCGATCACCGAGTCCGGAACAGTGGCCGACCGATGGGTCGAGTAGACCGGCATTTTGTAGGTTTCCGGGTAACGCTTGAACATCGCCATCTGGCCCGGAGTCAGCTTGTCTTTGTACTGTTCTGCGTTCTGCGCAGTGATGATGAACTGCGGCTGTTCGGTAACAAACGGATCGGACAGAAAGCCTCGCGCGTCAGCCGTACCGGCATTGGTCGGCAGCCCGCCGGTCCAGGCCGGAATCGTGCCGTCAGCATTACCCGCCATCTCCGCGCCCAGCGGAGTCAACGTGGTGCCGAGCTTGGCTGCTTCGTCCGGCGATACTGCCGCCATGACACCACTTGCCAACAGCGACAGGGTCAGGACACCACTTTGCCACAGAGTTTTCGTTGTTTTCATTTGCATCATGATTCCTCGAAGTTCCCGACCGCTCAGAAGTTCATACCGAAGCTGAGAGCAATGAAGTCGCGATCAACCGCCGTGTTGTATTTGCCGCCAAAGAAGTCGGTGTAGGACAGACTTGCGGTATAGGTATTCTGGTAGTCGGCATCCAGACCGAAGCTGACGGCCTTGGCACCTTCGGTGAACAGGCCGTTGGGGCCGTAGCCGTCAACGTCATGCGCCCAGGAAATGCTCGGCCGCAGGTTCACCCCGGCCAGCGCGTCCGGGTAATCCCAGATGGCACGAGCACGGTAGCCCCACGAAGTGGAAGTGACGAAGCCCTCATTGTTGCAGTGCTTGCTGGGCGAACCCTTGGTGCTAATGGCCAGGGCCTGACATTCGCCATTGGGCAGCTCACCGGAGCCGAATACCGGATCACGGCCGTAACGCGCCTTGCTGGTGCTTTCCAGGCCACCAACGTGGGTTACACCAATTTCGCCCACCAGCGTCAGGCGGCTTGCCCCCATCACCTGATCGAAGAAGTGCGTGAAGGTAGTCTGGAACTGGGTGATCTCCTTGCGGCGGTAGCCATGAGTGGTGCCGCCCGGAGCTCCCGGCAGTACCGACACGTCCGGACGCACCGGAGTCAGACCGCTGTAGAGCACGTCGACGGTGTTGAGCTGCACCGGCGCATTGGGACGATAGCTGATCTCACCGCTCCACGCCGTACCGGTAGGCAGGGTGGTGGAGAAGCTCAGACCATACAGGCGGATATCTTCCGGATACTCCATGAAGTAGTTGCCGGCGCCCGCGATCATCGCCGTGGCGACGCCCGTACCGGCGGCTGCGGCGGCCTGACCGGCTGGAGAAGCCAGCACCTGGCTGGTGATCGTGGCAATCAGCTGCGGATCGGGCACACCGCCCGGGCACAGCGGATGACCACCCAGGCACGCCTGGGTCACCAGACCCTGAACCGACGGCCCGATCAGCCCCTGCACGACCCCCTGCCCAACCCCGGGAGCGGCGGCATAGACCCCTGCCGGACCGGCCTGGCCGCTGAATACCGGGGTACGGCTGTGATAGTTCATCGCATAGAAACCGAACTCGGTATCCAGCGGTTCGAACATGTAGCGGAAGGCAACGCCCCACTGCCCGTCATCACGGGCATCGCGGTCGCCACCACGCGGGATGATTACCCCTTCGGAGGTCACCCGATAGGGATAGCCGGCCGCTTCGGCCGCTGCCAGAAACTGCGGGTTGCCCAGTGCCGGACTCAGCGCAGCCAGGTTGTCGGTACAACCGTCAGCGATCACGTCGCCCTGGGCGAAGAAGGTCCCGCAGTTGTCCACCACAGTCTGATCCCACTCCAGCTGATAAAACGCTTCCATGGAGAGGTTGTCGGTCAGGCTCTGCGACACGTAGAACATATTGACCGGGATCAGACCTTCCTTGATCTCGGCGCCCGGACGGCGAAACGCAGCCGCATCGACCGGGTTGATGGCGTTGATGCTGTTCTGGATGAAGGTGCTCTCACCCCAGCTCACCACCTGTTTGCCTAGCCGAACGGAGCCCGGCTGATTGCCAATGGCATAGTTGTGATAGATGAAGGCGTCGAGAATCTCGCCACCGGAGGATTGCGCGCCTTCCTTGCGGTTATGGTCACTGATGTCCTTGAACAGACGGCTCTCATCCTTCAGTTCGAAGTCATACCAATACTTGCCGCGCACGAACAAACCGGTGTCACGGTACCTCAGCTCCAGGTCATGGATACCCTTGAAGATTTTGGAGAAGGTCTCGCCCCGCTTGAAGTTCAGGCGCGAATCGTCGGTCGTCTGGGAAAGACCGGTACCACCGTTGTTGAAGCCGATGAGATCCTTGTCCGCCTTGGAGGTAGACCAGCTGGCGCCAACTGACAGCGAGGAGTCGAACTGTCCTTCGATCTCACCGATATTGAAAGTGACGCCGAACGCCGGGGCGGCCAGGGTAGAAGCGAGGCTGACGGCCAGCGGCAATCTTGCCAGGCGCCAGCAGGGTTTTGTTCTTGTTGTCATCGACGCTACTCCATGTGTTTTTGTTATGGATGCCTGGAACTATAGCTAGCAGGTAGCACCGCCTGATCCCCCGAAAGTGTGATTTGCCATCCCCCCCCGGAGCACTCTGCCTTGCGGCTTTCAGCCTACCTCCATATCCAAGCATGGACAGGAAACAGCAATTAGCAAGCCAAACGCTTGTTTGACTGATCAGTCACCCTCGCAACCCACCTATTGAGGTACTTACAGCGTAGAGAGAAAGGCACTGCCAGCCTCCTGCCACTGGGCGATTTCCACGCGGATACGCTTCTTGTCCAGCTTGCCAACACTGGTCTTGGGAATTTCAGTAACAAGCGCCACCTGTGAGGGAATCGCCCACTTGTTGATGTTTCCCTGCTCGACGAATGGCTTAAGGTGTTCCTTTAGTCCCTTGGCATCCAACGCCTGACCATCATGCAGCACCAGCAGGGCAAAGGGCCTTTCTCCCCACTGCGGATCGGCTACTCCCACCACTGCCACTTCGCGCACTGCAGGATGTCGACTGATCAGGTCTTCCAGCTCCAGGGAGGATATCCACTCGCCACCGGTCTTGATCACGTCCTTGATGCGATCACGAATCTCGATAAACCCCATGCCGTCGATAGTCGCTACATCGCCCGTATGCAACCAGCCATGGGCCCAGAGTTCCTCGCCCTCCTCCGCCTCGCGAAAGTAGCTCTGGGTCAGCCAGGGAGCACGCAACACGAGCTCGCCCTGGGACTCGCCATCATGCGGCTGTCGCCGGCCATCGGCATCCATGATTGCCGCCTCTACCAGAGGCACCGGGATACCGGCCTTGATGCGATAAGTGATTCGCTCGCCCTCGCTGCCAGCTCTCAGTTCCTCGTTAAGGTAGGCGCAGGAGATCAGCGGGCAGGTTTCGGACATGCCGTAGGCTGCGGTCAATTGAATGCCCTTCGCCAGTGCGGCCTCATACAACGCACGGTTCAACGCACTGCCACCGATGATCATCTTCAGTCCACCGAAGTTGTACCCCTGAGCCCCCGGGGCCGACAGCAGCATCTGCAGAATGGTCGGCACGCAGTGGGAGAAGCTGACCCTTTCCTCACGAATTAGCCGGCACAGCATGTCCGGTTCATAGCGCCCCGGGTAGACCTGCTTGATACCGAGCAAAGTAGCGACATAGGGCACCCCCCAGGCATGCACGTGAAACATCGGTGTGATCGGCATGTACACGTCGTCGCTGCCAAGCAGGCGGATGCTGTCCAGTGAGCTGAGCGTAGCGGCCATGGCTAGGGTATGCAGCACCAACTGGCGATGGGAAAAATACACTCCCTTGGGGTTGCCGGTGGTGCCGGTGGTATAGAAGGTGGTGGCCACCGAGTTCTCGTCGAAGTCGGCAAAGTCGTAGTGGGGGCTAGCAGCAGCGAGCAGGCTCTCATATTCACCCACCAGATTCGGCAGATTCGCGGTCTTTTCCTGGCCATCGGTCAGCAGCAAAGTCTTCTGTACTGTTTCAAGCTGCTGCTGGATGCCGTTATAAAGCGGCACAAAGTCGCTGTTGACCAGCACAAAACGGTCTTCAGCATGATTCATGGTGTAGAGAATCTGTTCCGGCGACAGGCGGATGTTGATGGTGTGCAGTACCGCACCGAGCATGGGAATGGCGAACATGCATTCCAGGTAGCGGTGGCTGTCCCAGTCCATCACCGCAACGGTATCGCCTGCCCGCACCCCCGCTTCACTGAGCACGTTGGCCAGCCGGGCGACCCGCTCGGTGAAGCTAGCGTAGCTGTAGCGCAGCTTGTCGCGGTAGACGATCTCACGGGTCTTCTCGTAACGACTCCCGGACAACAACAGACTCTTAATCAGAAGCGGATAGGTATGTGCATTGTCAGCGGGAGGGAGCAACCGGGTCTGCAGCATGAGAGTCACCTTAAAGCACGCGAGGAATAGTTATGCAGCGACTCTAGAGAGCTGCCTGGCGAGCGAAATCAGCCCAAAGAATGATTTCCACCGCGACCCTTTTGGCGCTTTCAGTCACAAGATAGAATCGATTCAAGCAGCCAGTACTGAAAACGGCTGTATCGAACTATCCTTTCGCTAGAGGTAACACCATGTCAGATATCGTTATCGTCAGCGGTGCCCGCACTCCCATGGGCGGATTCCAAGGCAGTCTGGCCAGCGTAGCGGCCGTCGAGCTGGGCGCCACCGCCATTCGCGAGGCAGTCAGGCGTGCCGGTATCGAGCCGAACGATGTACAGGAAGTGATCATGGGCTGCGTGCTGCCGGCTGGCCTCAAGCAGGGGCCGGCACGTCAGGCCGCGCTCAACGCAGGTCTGCCTCCTGCCACTGGCTGCACCACTATCAACAAACTGTGCGGTTCAGGCATGAAAGCGGTGATGATGGCTTTCGATTCGCTCAAGGCCGGCAGCAACCAGGTGATGATTGCCGGCGGCATGGAAAGCATGTCCAACACTCCCTATGTACTGGAAAAAGCCCGCAGCGGCCTGCGCATGGGCCATGGCGAGATCAAGGACCACATGTTCCTGGACGGTCTCGAAGACGCACGCAGCGGGCGCCTGATGGGCTCCTTTGCTCAGGAAACGGCCGACAAGTACGGCATCACCCGCGAAGAGATGGACGCCTATGCCATCGAATCGCTCAAGCGCGCCCAGGCTGCGATCAAGGACGGCTCGCTGGATGCCGAGATCGTTCCGGTAACCATCACTTCCCGCAAAGGCGAGGTAGTGGTCAAGGATGACGAGCAGCCCCTGACGGCCAGTCTGGACAAGATTTCCACCCTCAGGCCTGCCTTCAAGAAGGACGGCACCATTACCGCCGCCAACGCCAGCTCGATCTCCGACGGTGCCAGCGCCCTGCTGCTGATGACCGCCGAGGAAGCGACCAGGCGCGGCCTCAGGCCGCTGGCCAGGATCGTCGCCCACGCGACTCAGAGCCAGGAGCCGAGCGAATTCACCTTGGCGCCCATCGGTGCCATGAGCAACCTGCTGAAGAAGACCGGCTGGAACAAGGACGAGGTCGATCTGTTCGAGATCAACGAGGCCTTCGCCATGGTCACCATGCTGGCGATGCGCGAACACTCTCTGGATCACGCCAGGGTCAACGTGTTCGGCGGTGCCTGTGCTCAGGGCCACCCGGTCGGCTCGACCGGCTCGCGAATCATCCTCACCCTGATCAACGCCCTGCAGAAGAAGGGCGGCAAGCGCGGCATTGCCTCGCTGTGCATCGGCGGTGGCGAGGCCACCGCGGTAGCCATCGAACTGCTCTGAACAGCACCGGTGCGTCGCCACAGGCGGCGCATCGGCCTCAATACTCGCCCCGCACCAAGTGCTTGTTTTCCGGTGTACCGGACGCTGCGTTACAAACAGCAGCGACACCCTGACAAAAAATTACAACAACTTTCCCTCATACCCTTCTAGTCTTGCATTCGTATGTCGAGTGGAATGACATGCTTGCCCGCAATGAAACGCAGCATTCAACGTGCACAACAAGAACGGAAGCACATTGCCATGGATTGCATTAGCCGCCACATCGCAATTTCCCCTTTTCTGTCACGCCCCTGTTCCGGGACGTTCCTGCTGTTCCTGCGCAACAAAATTTAACGCACAAGTCGATATCAGATAACGCGATAAATACCTGCCAGCCCCCTTATTGGCAGGCATTCTCATGTGCTCCAAACAAAAGGACTTTGTTTGATGAACGACCATGCATCATCAGCCACTACCAAACCCCACCTCATCGCAGATCGTGAAAAACGCGAACAGGTCTATGCCTTTTTCGACAGACTGTTCCAGCAGCGCTACGGCACGAACCGGATTCGCGTCCGTCAACTGGTCAGCCGTGATGAACTGGCCGCACTGTCCAGCGCCCGCCTGCGCCTGTACGGACAACGCAAGAAATACTACGAGTCATTGTTCGGCAACACTTGCGCACTGGATGAAACCGATCGCCATTCCTATATCTTCGCCCTCTTCCATGACGAACAGATCATCGGCACCCAGCGCGTCACGCCCACCCCCCATGAAGCGGCGCGCCATATCCCCCGCGAACAACTGCTGGCATTTGCCGGCAGCGGCTACCCGCAGAACTGCGTCGAGTTCTCGCGCCTGATCATCGACAAGACCAGCCCGATCCGCAACGCGGTGGACGCGCTGGCCAGCACCGCCGGGGTGCTGGTGGCACTGAACACCCACTATTCGCACTACATCACCTACGTCAAGCCGCGCCTGCAAGAGCGTTTTACCCAGTTCGCCTTCGACCAGGGCGCGCTGCACTTCCGCATTCCGGAACGCGGCGAACATGCCTACGCGCTGTTCAAGGGCAACCTGCTCAGCGCCGTGATCGACTTTTTCAAGCTCGATTGTCAGCCCGAACAACTGACCAGCATCGATGTGCTCATGGAGCGCATCGCCCACTCCCAACTTGCCGAGGCCGTATGAACAGCATCTCCACCTTTCCGTCAGTCGTGGAACAGAACAAGAAAGTCGTCATCGAGTTCTACGAACGCATGTTCGGCGAACGCGATCTGAGTGTTGCCGACGAATTGATCAGCGAAGACTACGTACAGCACAACAATGTTTTCATTCCACCGCGCCGCGACGGCTTCAAGAAATATTTCACCCGCTATTTTAAGACTTTTCCGGACACCGGCACCCGGATAAAACGCGTATGCGGTGAAGGCGAATATGTCTTTCTCTATGCCGATCACTGGGCAGCCAACCGGCTCTATCGCGTCAACTACAAAGTCATTGACATCTATCGCGTAAGAAATGGTGTCCTCGTCGAGCACTGGGACACCATCGAAGGCATCGGCTTCTTTTCCAAGTTCATGTACCTGATCAAGTCGCTGCTGCGCCTGTAAGGAGTACCTCCCCCATAACACCCGCCACATCCATAACCAATTGGAAACTCAGTAAAGGGAATTAAGCATGACCAGTTTTCTTGATGAACTGAAAGAAGTCTGCGACCAGGAATGGACCAAGATAAAAGCCGGACGCTTTTACCGCATGGTGCAGACCTCGACACCGGAACTGCAACGCCAGCTCTACATCCGCGCCATGGTCGAGGTGTACCACTACACCAAGAACAACGCCATCAACCAAGCCGCCGCTACCTTCAACGAAGACCACAGGCGGATCGGTCTGCTGCGTTTTGCCATGAAGCACGCGCTGGAGGAGCTGGGCCACGAGAACATGGTGGTCAGCGACCTGGCCTCCATCGGGATTGACGACTCGGTCTTCGACAACCCGCCGCTACCCGCCACCGAAGCTCTCAACGGCTATCTCTACAGCCTGGCCATCCGCGGCGGGGTGATTCCGCGCCTTGGCTACAGCTTCTGGGCGGAAGACTCCTACGAGCACCTGGCCCCGCTGCTGGAGGTCTGCAAGAACCAGCTAAAACTGAGCGACAAGCAGCTGAGTTTCTTCATCGCCCACTCCGTGATCGACGCCAAGCATGCCGACGATGTCAACAAGGCCATCCAACGCTGGGTCGCCACGGAGCAGGATCGGCAGGCAGTGAAGCAGGTCGCCCGCACCACGCTCTATCTGACCGGACAGATTCTCGAATCTGTCGCCAACGAGTTCTGACCCCGTGCGCGCCCTGCCCGGACAGGGCGCGTCATTGCCCGCCCCCAACAACGGACGACGAACGCCAGAGCGGCGGACGTCCCCAGCAGTCGAGGAATCCGCCATGTGCCAGAACAACAACGAATTCATCAGCCTGGGCCAGGTGCTACACAAGACTCCGCAGATCCTCAGGAGCCTGCCGCGGATCATCAGAGGCCTGCGGCTTTCCAACAACTCGGCTCCCGGACAGCCCTGCGGACTTGGCCTGACCTTTGAACAGGCTGCGCAACGCAACCCCGACGGAGTCGCCGTGCTTTACGAGGATCGTCGCTACAGCTACCGGCAGTTCAACCAACGTGCCAACCAGATCGCCCACTACCTGGCGGCACGTGGCATCGGCAAGGGCGACGTGGTCGGCGTATTCCTGGAAAACCGTCCGGAACTGCTGGTGACGGTGCTGGCGCTGGCCAAGCTGGGAGCTATCAGCGCCATGCTCAACACCTCCCAGACGCAGAACGTGCTGCTGCACAGCATCAACCTGGTCAAACCCGTTGCCCTGGTGATAGGCGAGGAACTGCTGGCGGCCTTCGAGGAAGTACGCGGCAGCACCGAGGCGCTGAACAAGGGCCTCTACTACATCGCCGACCAGGATGCCTTCGCCGCTCCGGGTGATACGCCGGCAGGCTACCTGAACCTGCTGGACGAGACGCGCAGCGCCTCTGAACACAACCCAGCCACGACCCGGCAGATTCAGGGCAACGATCCCTGCTTCTACATCTACACCTCAGGCACCACCGGATTGCCCAAGGCTGGCATCGTCAAGCACGGTCGCTGGATGAAGATCTACGGCGGCTTCGGCATCATCGCCATGGACATGCAGCCCGATGACGTCATGTACTCCACCTTGCCGCTCTACCACGGCACCGGGCTCTGCGTCTGCTGGGGCTCGGCGATTGCCGGGGCATCCGGCTTCGCCATCCGCCGCAAGTTCAGCGCACGCAGCTTCTGGGACGATACCCGGGCCTTCAATGCCACGGTGATCGGCTACGTCGGCGAACTCTGCCGCTACCTGCTGGATCAGCCGGAACGGCCGGACGATCACTCCAACCCGGTGCGCAAGATGCTCGGCAACGGCCTGCGCCCGGGCGCCTGGGGCCCGTTCAAGGAACGCTTCGGCGTGGAGCACGTTTGCGAGTTCTATGCCGCCAGCGAAGGCAACATCGGCTTCAGCAACGTCCTGAACTTCGACAACACCATCGGCTTCTCACTGATGCCCTGGGCACTGGTCGAATACGATCGGGAAAGGGGTGAGCCGGTGCGCGACGCCAACGGCTTTCTGAAGAGGGTCGGCCGCGGCGAGCCCGGCCTGCTGCTGGCCAGGGTCGACGAGAAGACCCCGCTGGACGGCTACACGGATCCGGAGCAGACTCGCAAGGTGATCCTCGAGAACGTGTTCGAGCCGGGCGATCGCTACTTCAATACCGGCGACATGCTGCGCAGCATCGGCTTCGGCCACGCCCAGTTTGTCGACCGTTTGGGCGATACCTTTCGCTGGAAGGGCGAGAACGTCTCGACCACCGAGGTCGAGAACCTGCTGATCCAGCATCCGCGCATCGCCGAGGTGGTGGTCTACGGCGTGGACATCCCCAACACCAATGGCTGTGCGGGCATGGCCGCAATCACCCTGCAGGATCCCCACACCCCGGTGGACATGCAGGAGCTGCTCAGTTACGCCAGGCGCCAGTTGCCGCCCTACGCGGTACCGCTGTTCCTGCGCATCAAGCAGAGCATGGAGACCACCGGTACCTTCAAGTACCAGAAGAAAGCGCTGAAACAGGAAGCCTTCGACCCCCGCCAGGCTGGCGATGAACCGGTCTATGCCTGGCTGCCGGGCAGCGACCGCTATGTGCCGGTCAACGACGAGCTTTTCGACAGCATCATCCGCGGTCAGCACCGCTACTGAGGCCATGCTCCTGCGCGTACCACCGGCACGGCGGCGCAGGGGCGGCGCTCAGCGCATTTCACTGAGCGCCAGCTTGCCCCCGATACCAACCAGCACCACCCCCATCAACCGGTCGAACCAGTGCCCCATGCGGGCAAAACCGGCGCGCACGCGCTGCTGACTGAACAACCAGGCCACCAGGCAGAACCAGAACGCGGTCGCCAGCGCCAGGTAGAGGCCATAGCCGGCCTGCACCACAACCGGGGTATGCGGGTTGATCACCACGGTAAACAGCGACAGGAAGAACAGCGTCGCCTTGGGGTTTAGCCCATTGGTGATGAACCCTGTAACGAAGGCACCCCGACGGCTGCGCTCACCTGCCGCCAGATTCTGTTCGGCACTGGCAGGGTCGGAAGGACTCGCGCGCAGCGCCTTGATACCGATGTAAAGCAGGTAAGCGGCGGCCAGCCACTTCAGCGCGTTGAACAACACGATGGACTGCGACACGATCAGGCCGATCCCCAGCAGGGAATAGGTCACGTGCACCAGAATGCCAGTGCCGACACCAAAGGCCGTGAACAGACCGGCGCGGCGACCGTAGCCGACACTCTCACGCACGACGATGGCGAAGTCCGGCCCGGGGCTGGCCACGGCCAGCAGGTGAATCAGGGCAACGGTTAGAAACTCGGTCCAGTACATGGCGGCTCCGCATCGACGGTTAAGGTCTGTTAGGCTCGCCAATCTACTCTTGCGCCTCCTCTGCGAAAAGGTACAGCTGATGAGCAACAGCCCACGCGCCGTCTTCCTTGACCACGCCTCCCTCGACCTTGGTGACCTCGACATGCAACCGCTGCATCAGGCCTTCGCCGAGCTGACCCTGCACGCCCAGACGCGTCCGGATCAGGTCGCCGAACGCCTGCAAGGTGCTCAGGTCGCCATCAGCAACAAGGTGCCGCTGGACGCTGCAACCTTCGCCGCCTGTCCAGCGCTGAAACTGGTGCTGGTCACCGCCACCGGCACCAACAACATCGACCTCGCCGCCGCCCGTGCTCATGGAGTGACCGTCAGCAACTGCCAGGGCTACGGCACCCCGTCAGTGGCCCAGCACACCCTGATGCTGCTGCTGGCCCTGGCGACACGCCTGCCCGACTACCAACGCGACATTGCCGCCGGGCGCTGGCAGCAGGCCAGCCAGTTCTGCCTGCTCGACCATCCCATCATCGAACTCGAAGGCAAGACTCTCGGCCTGCTCGGCCATGGCGAACTCGGCAGCGCCGTAGCCCGCCTGGCCGAGGCCTTCGGCATGCACGTACTGCTCGGGCAACTGCCGGGCCGACCGCCACGCACCGGCCGCCTTACCCTGCACGAACTGCTGCCACAGGTCGATGCACTGACCCTGCACTGCCCGCTCACCGAGCAGACTCGCAATCTGATCGGCGCCACCGAACTGGCTCTGATGAAGCCGCAAGCACTACTGATCAACACTGCTCGGGGCGGTCTTGTTGACGAACAGGCACTGGCCGATGCGCTGCGCCGTGGCCATCTCGGCGGTGCCGCTACCGACGTTCTGACACAGGAACCGCCGAAGTCAGGCAACCCACTGCTGGCCGGCGATATCCCACGGCTGATCGTCACGCCGCACAATGCCTGGGGTAGTCGCGAGGCACGCCAGCGCATCGTCACCCAGACCGTGGAGAATGCCGCCGCATTCTTCTCCGGTGCGCCACTGCGAGTGGTCGGGTAAGCTGCGCAGCTTTTCCCGGGACACATACCATGGATCCGCGAAGCGAAGTTCTCTTGCGCCAGGCCGAACTCTTCAATGACGACCTGCTACTGGCCGGACTGCCGGCCGACGACCTGCTCGGAGCGTTGCCGCAAGCCCACGGCTGGAGCTGGCATGCCGGTGAGCAGGCGATGCTCGAGGCCCGCTTTCCCGGACGCAGCCATTTCGACACGCAGCGCCCGGCTGGCGACTACAGCGCAGCCGTGCTGTTTCTGCCGAAATCACGCGAGCTGGGTGAATACCTGTTGCAGAGCCTGGCGGCGGGCCTGCAGGGTGGCGAACTCTACCTGGTCGGTGAAAAGCGCGGCGGCATCGAGCGAGCGGCCAAGCAGCTGAACATCTACGGCAAACCGCGCAAGCTGGACAGCGCTCGGCATTGTCAACTATGGGCAGTGCATGTCGAACAGGCACCCGCTCAGCCGGATCTGCAGGCTCTTGCGCAGTGTTACGAACTTCCCCTGAGTGACGGCAACCTTGAGATCGTCACCTTGCCCGGCGTTTTCGCCCATGGCCGGCTGGATCGCGGCAGTGCTCTGCTACTCGAACACCTGCAGGATCTGCCCTCAGGTCATCTGCTGGACTTCGGCTGTGGCGCCGGCGTAATCGGCGCCGCACTGAAACGGCGTTACCCGGACAGCCATGTGAGTCTGCTTGATGTGGATGCCTTCGCTCTGGAAAGCAGCCGGCAGACCCTGATCCGCAACGGTCTGGAGGCTGAACTGATCGCCGGCATCGGTATCGAATCAGCACCGCAGAAACTCAGCGCCATAGTCAGCAACCCGCCCTTCCATCAGGGCGTACATACCCACTATCAGGCCAGCGAAGACCTGTTGCTGCGGGCGACTCAACATCTGCAGCCCGGCGGCGAGCTGCGCATCGTCGCCAACAGCTTCCTCAGGTATCCGCCACTGATCGAACAGCATCTTGGCCCCTGCCGCACACTGGCCGAAGCCGACGGTTTTCGCATCTATTCGGCATACCGGCGCTAAGCAACGGGCTTGCCCTGCCGCCGGACCTTGGGCACAATGGCGCCCGTCCTAGGGGAGTAGTCTCCCGCGAGCGCCAGCTCGCCCGGCATGCGTCAACACACTTGCTCCGCAGAGCATGGCGCATGCGACCCAAGGCCCACGTAGAGGCCTGCGGTTTGACAAGACCTATGACACGAACGACCTCACCCGGGGCGGGAAGGTCGTTCGTGTCATAAGCCGTGTCGACCCGCCCCTTTAGGAAGCCTGATGCTGGAATCCCTCTTCATTCCGACCCTGATCGTTGCCCTCGCGGAAATCGGCGACAAGACCCAGTTACTTGCCCTGCTGCTGGCTGCACGTTTTCGCCGCCCCTGGCCGATTATCTGGGGTATCGTCGTCGCCACTCTGGCCAATCACTTCGCTGCAGGCGCCATCGGCAACTGGGTAGCCGGCTTCTTCTCGCCTGCCACACTGAGCTGGATTCTTGCCGCCAGCTTTATCGCGGTTGCCATCTGGACACTGGTGCCCGACAAGCTGGATGACGACGAAACCTCAGGGCTGAAGAAATATGGCCCCTTCCTTACCACGCTGATCGCCTTCTTCCTGGCCGAGATGGGCGACAAGACTCAGGTCGCCACAGTCATGCTGGCAGCGCAATACCCGCACTTCGTGCTGGTGGTAATTGGCACCACTCTGGGCATGCTGCTGGCCAACGTGCCGGTGGTGCTGGCCGGCAACTTCGCTGCCGAGCGCCTGCCTCTGACGCTGATTCGTCGCCTGGCCGCAGCAGCCTTTGCCGCCTTGGCCCTCTACGCTGCCTATCAGGCACTGAACCTGGGCGCACTGGCCCCAGCAGCCGGATAACCGGCAGTTCGGCCAATCCTGCGCCCCAGCCGCCTGCGGTAAAAGTAGGCGGCAGCCCATAGGGAATGGACTCGCGCCAGGAGGATCCAATGCCATTGGAAGAACGCAAAAAGGTAGTACGCCAGCATGTGGAGCTGACCTGGAATCGGGGTCGCCTGGCACTGGCTGAACAACTGCACAGCCGCGATTTTGTCTACAAAAGCTCTTTCGTCGGTCAGCCCCTGAACAGTGCCGGTTTTATGCGGACGCTGCAGGAAATCCGCGAGGCCATGCCGGATCTGCAGGTGATAGTGGAAGAATGTATCGCCGAAGGCTACAAGGTGGTGACCTGGAGCACCCTGATCGGCACCCTGGAGAAGCCCGCACTGGGCTACACACCCAGCGATAAGATCCTGACCATCTCCGCCATGGCCTTCTGGACGCTGACGCCCAGCAACGAGATCCAGGAAATTTGCACCATGTTCGACATGGAAAGTTTCCGTTCGCAGTTGGGTTTGGATACCCGCCCCTTCTCCGAGAAGGCTCTGCCTTGATCCTTCATCAACGGCAGCCTTCCTGCGCACCGAAGCAGTCAAGATCAAACCTGCCGATGGAATAATTCAAAAACGCCATCATCTGAGCCAATTGCGCCTTTGGGCTCAAGTTCCACCACCTTATGGCCGTTAACCACAGGAGTTTTCAACGAGCCGGGGGCTCCCATGAAGTTCAGGTCGATCCAGTTTTCCATCGCCGTACTGGCCGGAGCCAGCATCCTTACGGTCGTCATCGCCCTGGTGCTTTACGCGCTGTTTGCCAGTTCGCGCACCCAACAGGTGGTCAACGAGCGCACCGAGTACCTGTTGCAGCAGGTTATCGAAAAACGTCTGGTTGCACTGGCCGAAGCCGAAGTCGGCAAGCTGCAACGCCAGTTCGAGATTCCCATGACTCTGGCCAAGTCGGTCGCCAGCCTGAATAGCCAGATGGCTCGGCGCGCCGATGGCACTGCAACGCTGTCCGTGAGCCGCGAAGAGTTGTCCGCCCTTCTGGTTCGTTACCTGCGCGACAACCCGGCTTTGCTGGATTTCTTCATCGGCTGGGAAGCCAACGTCTTCGATCAGGATGACCAGCGCTACGCCGGCCGCGAAGCCGAGGGCTATGACCACACCGGCCGCTTCATGCCCTGGTGGTACCGCGAGGGTAACGACTTCAAGGTACTGCCACTAACTGCCGAGCAGATGGAAAGCGAAAAACGGCTGCCCACCGGCATCCGCGAGGGCGAGTACTACCTGTGCCCGAAAAACACCCTGCGTCCCTGCGTTATCGACCCGGCTGCCTATGATTACGGTGGCCGGCAGATTCTGGTTTCCTCTTTCAACGCCCCTATCGTGGTGGAGGGCAGGTTCCTCGGCTCCGTCGGCAACGACCTGGCTCTGGACTTCATTCAGGAGCTGCTGCAATCGGTCAAGGGCGATCTCTACGACGGTGCCGGCGAACTGGCCCTGATCGCCGCCAACGGCAGCCTGATTGCCGCCACCCAGGATGCCTCGCTGATTAGCCAGCCAGCCTCGCAAGCACTATCGAGTGAACTGTTGAATCTGCTTCAGGGGCTCACCGGCAATACGCCTATCGTGCATCACAACCAGTCCCAGCAATCATTTGAGCTGCTGTTCCCCTTCGAAGTAGCCGGTACCGCCACCCGCTGGACACTGGCCATCACCCTGCCCACCGCCGTGGTATTTGCCGAACTCCAGCAACTGCAGGCAGGCCTGGCCGAGCAGGCGCGCAACGATGCCATCGGCATGACCCTGGTGGGCCTGCTGATCGCCGCTCTTGGCCTGCTGGTGGTGTGGTTCGTCGGCTACGGCATCGCTCGTCCGATGCGCCAGATGGTCGGCATGCTCGAAGATATCGCCAAAGGCGAAGGCGATCTCACTGTTCGTCTGGAGGTGGATCGTGCCGACGAGCTGGGCCAGATCGCTCGCGGCTTCAATGCCTTCCTGAGCAAACTGCAGGCCATGATCGCCGCAGTGGTGACTTCGGTGCAGCAGGTCAGCGACTCGTCCGAACATACTGCCGATATCGCCATCCGCACCAACCAGGGCGTACAGCGACAACTGGCAGAAATCGAGTTGGTGGCCACCGCCGTACATGAGATGACGGCAACCGCTCAGGATGTCGCGCGCAACGCCACCCATGCTGCCGAGGCAGCCAACCATGCCGACCAGGCGGCCAACCATGGCAAGCAGGTGGTTCAGCAAACCTCGGCCGCGATCACCGTACTGGCCGGCGAGATCACCCGAGCAGTGGCTGTGGTGCAGAACCTGGCCAAAGACAGCGAGAACATCAACGCCATCCTAGTCACCATCCGCAGCATCGCCGAACAGACCAACCTGCTGGCGCTCAACGCCGCCATTGAGGCCGCCCGTGCCGGCGAACAGGGCCGCGGCTTCGCCGTGGTGGCCGACGAGGTGCGTAATCTGGCGCAGAAAACTCAGCAGGCCACCGAAGAAATCCAGAGCATGATCGAACAGCTCCAGCAGGGCACCCGCGAGGTGGTCAAGGTGATGGAGCAGAGCCAGCAAAAGACCGACGACAGCGTCGCGCATGCCAGCCAGGCCGCCGACTCGCTGGAGTCCATCACACAGGCGGTGTCGGTGATCAACGACATGAATACCCAGATCGCCAGTGCCGCCGAGGAGCAAAGCGCAGTAGCCGAGGACATCAACCGCAACGTCACCAATATCGGTCAGGTCGCTAACGAGGTAGCCGGCGGTGCCGATGAGGCCAGTCAGGCCAGCGCTCAGTTGACCAGCCTGGCCGAGCAGCAGCGGCGCCTGATCAATCAGTTCAGGGTGTAGCACAAGCCGTGCAGATCCCGGCTCAGGCCGGGGTCAGGCACTCCGGCGCATCGAGCTGCGGATCATTGACCAGTGTCGCCAGCGCACGCTCGCGCAGCGCCACAGGCGGCTTGCCGAGCAGTGCTAGCAGCGTTTCTCGCGGAGTGTTCGCGTCCAGCCAGAGCGCCTGCTCGTCAGCATCGAGGATAAGCGGGCGGCGCAGCGAGGCTGCGGCCTGAGTGACCAGCGCGACGCTCAGGTAATTGTGCTCGGCCACAGGATAGACCTCCCACAGCGCGGCGAAGTACATCAGCGATTCGCCGCTGCTCATCCAGTAGGGGCGCTTGCGGGCCGAGCCGCGCCACTCATAGAAGCCATTGGCCGGAAGCAGCGCACGACGCAGGCGGAACGGTTCACGGAACATTGGCTGCTCGGCAAGGGTTTCCGCCCGGGCATGGGCCGGAGTTTTCGACAGATCCTGCAGCCAGATCGGAGTCAGCCCCCAGCGAGCCTGAGCCAGTTCAGGCCCCTGAGCACCAGCTCGCAACATCAATACCGGATCGCCGGGTGCCAGATTCCAGCGCGGCTGCTGGCCAGCCGGAAAACCTGACAAAGCCGCAAAGGCAGGCGACCAGCGGAACAAGGCATAACGTCCACACATGAAACGACTCGGCAGGCAACGGGCGTCTCAGCACAACAGCACGCCCAGGTAGGATTCCGGCTCGTCACCGGTCACAGGTTGTGCTGCATTGTAACCGGCTATCAGTTGTCGCGCCCGCTTGGCATCGGCGTCGCATACCAGCAACCCGAGCAGGCCTCCAGCCGGCAACTCTCCGACTGCGCCGAGCAAATGCTGCCCCAGCAGATGTGCTTCAATGCCTTCGCTGGCCAGCATGTCGACCAGCAGCTGGCCTTCCAGCAGGTTTTCCGGCTCATAAATTCGCTGCATCGAGACCCTCCACCACGGTCCAGGACGGGCGACCTCGCGGTTCGGCTGTGACTTGGCGTTATAATCGCCGGTCTACTGCTGAACCGCTTACACGACTTCAACCATAGCCGTTCTAGAACAAGAGAGCATGATGGGCGCATTCGATGCCATCCGACCCTATGCCGATGCCGAGGTACGCCCCGTACTGGCACGCCTGATCGCCGATCCGGCATTTCTCGACACCCTTACCCGCTTCCGCTTCCCGCGCCTGGCCGGACCTCTGGGCTGGCTGCTGAAACCGCTGGTCGCCAACCGGCTGCGCCATGAACTGAAGGACATCGACTCGGTGGCTGCGTTGCAGGATCGGATCGAGCCCTACGTCGACCGCAGCATTGAGCGGGCCACGGACGGCATAACCTATTCAGGGCTGGAACACCTGCAGGCCGGCAAGCCTTACCTGTACCTGGCCAATCACCGTGACATCGTCATGGATCCGGCCTTCGTCAATTACGCCGTTTACCATGCCGGATTGCAGACCCCACGCATCGCCATCGGCGACAACCTGTTGCAACGACCTTTCGTCAGCGACCTGATGCGCCTGAACAAGAGCTTCATCGTCCATCGCTCGATCAGCGGTCGGCGCGAGAAGCTGGCGGCTTACCAGTTACTGTCGGCCTATATCAACCATTCGATCCGGGTTGACGGTGAATCGGTGTGGATCGCTCAGGCCGAGGGACGCGCCAAGGACGGTGACGATCGCACCGATTCAGCCATCCTCAAGATGTTCCACATGAGCCGTAAGGATGAGCCGTTCGCCGAGGTGATCGACTCGCTGAACCTGATCCCGGTGTCAATCAGCTACGAATACGACCCCTGCGACCAGGCAAAGGCCCGCGAGCTGCACATTCGCGCCAGCACCGGCAGCTATACCAAGGCGCCAGGCGAGGACGACGCCAGCATTGCCCTGGGCATCACCGGCTACAAGGGGCGGGTGCACATTCACTTCGGCCAGCCGGTGGCCGGCATGGAGGATACCAAGCAGTTGGCGCAGGAGCTGGATCGACACATCCTCGGCCAATACCGGCTGTTCCCGGTGCACTACCTGGCCTATGCCATGTGGGAAAGCCGCGAAGCCGAACTGGATGTGCCGCCAGCCAGTGAGCTGTTCGGTACTGCCGAACTAGCCAAGGCCGAAGTCGAGTGGAAACGCCGGCTGGCTGGCTGCAGCACCGAGGAAAGACCGTACCTGATCCTGCAGTACGCCAATCCGGTGCGCAATCAGTACCGAATCAAGGCAGGTCTGCCTCTTTAACGACTGCCCGGCCGCCCCGGCGGCCGACAGCGCCAGCCTTTATAAATGAGTGCTGCCCCAGGACAGGATCAGCGCCATGCCCAGGCAGCAGCCACCGAAACGATAGAAGAATCGGTTGATGCGCTGGGCACGTTCATCCGCCCCACTCTCCTCACCGAGTTCCTCCAGTTGCCCCTGAGCCAGCACGCGCGCCTGCCCTCGCTGCTCACGTAGGCGCGTCATCAGCCAGAGCCAGGCGCCCGCCAGGGCAAAAAACAGTGCCAGCGCGTTCAGCGCACCTGCCGGACGGACGACAACCAGCGACCACAACACCTGCAGCGACATGCAGCACCTCGGAATCAGCATGGCGCAGCAAGAGCGAAACCGCACCAAAATGGGGAACCTGGTCGGAAACACAAGGCTTTCGACTCGCAAAAAATCGCCGCGCAGTGTACTGAATTCCCGCTTTTATGCGGTTCGTTTCCGACGAACGCGAGTGACTATCTCCAATTCGTATGAGAACCGCCAGGAGCCTGGCCCGAGCCTTGAATCTACCGAGCTGACCGGACAGTAGAGACTGTCACGGGAGCCCCATCTCCTGTCCTCGGAGGACTTGTCATGCTCAACCCTCAACCGCTGGATCGCAAATACCCGATCGACTCACTGGATGAAGTGGACGCAGTGGTCAATGAGCTCTCCTTCAACGTTCAGGATCAGCACTGGCTGGTGTACTGCTGCCTGGGTGGACACGAACAGCATGATCAGCCGCACATCGACAACCGCACTGGCCTGAGCCTGCCGGAGTTCTACGACGAGGCAGCCTGACCCGGCCACAAAACAAAACGCCCCGGCTCAGCCGGGGCGCCTGCCTACAGCCGGATTGATCCGGATCAACCCCGGACTGCGCGAATGATGTCAATATAGGGCGCGGCGTTGCGCTGATCCTCGATCAGGGCAACGAAATCGTTGCCCTTGGCATCTACCGCAGACAGGTCATAACCTGCCTCGATAAAGAAGCCGACGAAACGCTCGAAATCATCGACCCGCAGCCCACGGTAGGCCTTGATCAGCTTGTGCAGCGAGGGCGGCGTGGTCTCATCGGCCGGTTCAAAAGTGAGAAACACCTTGATCGCGTCATCACTGATTTCTTCCCCGATGACCTGCTTCTTGTCTTTACGCATCGCCCGCTCCAACCAAATATTACAGAGGGTCGGCAGTTTAGCGCTGACACCTGCCTGGCTCAACGCGCTGCGCGCTGGTCTGCATTCGCCGACAGGCTGATACAGACGCGCTACGATCTCTCTTGCCTGTAACACCCCCTCGTCTCCCGGGAGAGTCCATGTCCTCAAGACCGTTACCGCTGTTCGTTGCCTGGCGCCAGGCACTACGTGCCGGCTATTCGTGGAAGGCTCTACGTGGCGATCTCGGTGCCGGCCTCACAGTCGGCATCATTGCCATTCCACTGGCCATGGCGCTGGCAATCGCCGTCGGAGCTGCGCCACAACACGGCCTCTACACCGTACTGATTGCAGCGCCACTGATTGCTCTGTGCGGCGGCTCACGCTTCAACATTTCCGGCCCCACCGCCGCCTTCGTGGTGATCCTGCTGCCGATCACCCAGCAGCACGGCCTTGGCGGTCTGCTGCTATGCACCATGATGGCGGGCGGCATCCTGATCAGCCTAGGACTCCTGCGCGCCGGCCGTCTGATCGAATTCGTCCCCTACCCGGTCACTCTGGGCTTTACCGCCGGTATCGGCATCGTCATCGCTACCCTGCAGATCAAGGATCTGCTCGGTCTGGAGCTGTCCACCACGCCCGAACACTTTGTTGACAAGCTGGTACTGCTTTCCGAGGCTCTGCCTGGCGTACAGGCCGGTGACACCATGGTCGGTCTCTGTACCCTGGCCATTCTGCTGATTGCTCCACGTCGCCTACCGCGTCTGCCGGCACCGCTGCTGGCCCTAGCCATCGGCGCTGTACTGGCTCTGGGTCTGGAAAACCTGGGTCTGCCGGTGGCCACCCTCGGAGAACGCTTCAGCTACGTGCTCGATGGTCTCAAGCACCCGGGCATCCCGCCGATGCTGCCAACCCCGGCGCTGCCCTGGACTCTACCAGGCCCGAACGGCGAGCCGCTCCGTTTGTCGTTCGAACTGTTCCGCCAACTACTGGCGCCGGCTTTCGCCATCGCCATGCTCGGCGCCATCGAGTCGCTGCTCTGCGCGGTAGTGGCCGATGGCATGACCGGCAGTAAGCACGATCCGAATGCCGAGCTGGTCGGCCAGGGAATCGGCAACCTGGTAGCCCCCTTCTTCGGCGGTATCACCGCCACCGCCGCCATCGCCCGTACCGCTGCCAACGTACGGGCCGGAGCCTTTTCCCCACTGGCGGCGATCATTCACTCCGGCGTCGTGCTGGCCGCAGTACTGTTGCTGGCACCGCTGTTCAGCTATCTGCCGATGGCCGCACTGGCTGCATTGCTGCTGATGGTGGCCTGGAACATGAGCGAGGCCCGGCATATCGTCCATACCCTGCGCATTGCCCCACGGGGCGACGTACTGGTGCTGCTCACCTGCCTGGTACTGACAGTGCTGTTCGATATGGTGCTGGCTGTGGCCGTCGGCCTGTTGCTGGCTGCCGGCTTGTTCATCAAACGCATGAGCGAGTTGACTGACACCGCCGCGCCGAATCGCCGCCAACTCGAAATCCTGCAGGATCTGCCGGAACAAGTGATGGTCTATGTGATCCGCGGGCCTTTGTTCTTCGGCGCCGCCGAGAAGGCACTGAGCACTCTGCGACGTTTAAACCCCGAGGTACGGGTGATGATCGTCGACATCAGCGCCGTCCCTCTGCTGGACATGACCGCCATCGCCGCACTGGAGAGCCTGCTGAGCGAATACCGTCGCCAGGGCGTAGCGCTGATCCTCTGTGGCCCCAGCGCTCAGGTGCGGCTAAAGCTGCGCCGTGCCGGCATCCATCGCAAGGCTAGCCAGCTCGCCTACGTTCACGATCTGCCGCAGGCGCGGGAGAAGGCCCTGCGCTGGCTGCGTGCCGAGGAGACAGGACAGACAGCGCCGACCTCCTCCTAGGCTTTGCTACAGGCCCTTGACCGCGTAGATACCGGCAGCGTTGCGCCAGTAGCCCTTGTAGTCCATGCCGTAGCCGAAGATATAACGATCGACGCAGCGCAGGCCGACATAATCGGCCTTCAGCTGCGGATGCGCCTTGCGCTGGTGATCCTTGTCGATCAGCACAGCCGTATGCACTGCACGGGCGCCGGCATGCCGGCAGAAGTCGATGATTGCACTCAGGGTGTGCCCTTCATCGAGAATGTCATCGATGATCAGCACGTCGCGGTCGATGAAGGATATTTCCGGCTTGGCCTTCCAGAACAGCTCACCACCACTGGTTTCGTTGCGGTAGCGGGTGGCGTGGAGGTATGACGCCTCCAGCGGAAAGTCCAGCTTCGTCAACAACTTGCCGGAAAAGATCAGGCCGCCGTTCATGACGCAAAATACCACCGGATTGCGCTCGGCCAGATCTGCGCTGATACGCCTGGCTACCTGGTCGATGGCTGCTTCGACTTCGGCTTCGGTGTATAGACAATCGGCCTCCGCCATGACTTGGCGAATGTGCTCGAGATCGGCGGGCATGATGATTTCCCTCTTGTTGGGAGCGGTGTCTGGGAGGATCGGCCACTAAAAAGCTGATCATCTCGTCAGGTAAAAGCCGGCAAAGGTACAGTTCCGCATCGAACTTGCCAAGCGTTGGCGAAACCGTCTTGTCAGACCGATTCATCCGCAGTGATGACCGATTAGTCACTCACCACTTGCCGCCGGCAATGCTTTACTCTAACGCGATTTTTACCAGACCCGTTGGAGACCCCAGCCTATGCCCGTCCGCGAGATCCGCCACCCGCTGATCCGTCATAAGATCGGCCTGATGCGCCGTGCCGACATCAGCACCAAGAACTTCCGTGAACTGGCCCAGGAAGTGGGCGCACTGCTGACCTACGAAGCAACCCAGGATCTACCGCTGGAGAACTACCAGCTCGATGGCTGGGCCGGTCCGGTGCAGGTGGAGAAGATCGCCGGCAAGAAGATCACCGTGGTGCCGATCCTGCGCGCCGGCATCGGCATGCTCGACGGCGTGCTCAGCCTGATCCCCAGCGCAAAGGTCAGCGCCGTGGGCATCGCCCGTAACGAGGAGACCCTGCAGGCTCACACCTATCTGGAAAAGCTGGCCCCGGAAATCGATGAGCGCCTGGCCCTGATCGTCGATCCGATGCTAGCCACCGGCGGCTCCATGGTCGCCACCATCGACCTGCTGAAGAAGGCCGGCTGCAAGGAAATTCGCGCCATGGTCCTGGTCGCCGCTCCAGAAGGCATCAAAAAGGTCGCGGACGCCCACCCGGACGTGCTCATCTACACCGCCTCGGTCGACCAGTGCCTCAACGAGCACGGCTATATCATCCCCGGGCTCGGTGATGCCGGCGACAAGATATTCGGAACCAAGCAGAAGGACGCCTGAACATGAGCCAGCAGGAATTCAACGATCCGCTTTGGCGCCAGGGACTGTCCGGCGCTCAGATGCTCTTCGTCGCCTTCGGCGCACTGGTGCTGATGCCGCTGATCACCGGTATGGATCCCAACGTGGCACTGTTCACCGCCGGTATCGGTACCCTGCTGTTTCAGCTTGCCACAGGGCGTCAGGTACCGGTGTTCCTGGCCTCCTCGTTCGCCTTTATCGCGCCGATTCTGGTAGCCAAGGAACAGTTTGGCCTACCGGCAGTGCTTGGCGGCATCATCGCCTCGGGACTGGTCTACGTACTGCTGTCGGCAGCTGTCAAAGTAAAAGGCCCAAGTTTTATCGACCGTTTGCTGCCTCCCGTGGTGATCGCCCCGGTAATCATCTCTATCGGTCTGGCGCTGTCGCCAGTGGCGGTGAACATGGCCATGGGCAAGGCCGGCGATGGCAGCGTGCAACTGGTGCCCTATGGTACAGCGATGATGATCTCCATGCCGGCACTGATCACCACCCTGCTGGTCGCCGTGCTCGGCCGTGGCATCTTCCGACTGGTACCCATCATCGCCGGTATCGTCGTTGGCTGCGTACTGGCCGGTCTGCTAGGTGTGATCGACACCACCGCCATAGCCAACGCGCCCTGGCTGGCACTGCCGGCGTTCGTTGCCCCAGAGCTGCACTGGGGAGCAATCCTCTATATGGTACCGGTAGCTCTGGCGCCGGCCATTGAGCACGTCGGCGGCATCGTCGCCATCGGCGGGGTCACCGGCAAGAACTTCGTCAAAAAGCCGGGACTGCACCGCACCCTGCTGGGTGACGGACTGGCCACCTCCGCGGCTGGAATGTTCGGCGGCCCGCCCAACACCACCTACGCGGAAGTGACCGGCGCGGTGATGCTGACCAAGAGC
Source organism: Pseudomonas sp. NCCP-436 (assembly GCF_019656335.1). Classification (GTDB taxonomy): domain Bacteria; phylum Pseudomonadota; class Gammaproteobacteria; order Pseudomonadales; family Pseudomonadaceae; genus Aquipseudomonas. The sequence goes on from NZ_BPLZ01000006.1 coordinate 128,637, forward strand.
TACAACCCGAAGATCATGACCTGGGCAGCCCTGTTCGCCATCGCCCTGGCCTTCATCGCCAAGTTCGGTGTTGCACTGCAGAGCATTCCGGTTCCGGTAATGGGCGGCATTCTCTGTCTGCTGTTCGGCTCCATTGCCGTGGTCGGCCTGAACACGCTGATTCGCCATCAGGTGGATCTGTCCGAGGCGCGCAACCTGATTATCGTCTCGGTCACCCTGGTATTCGGTATCGGCGGCATGGTGATCGGCAGCGAAGAGTTCGCGCTCTCCGGTATTTCCCTGTGCGCCATCGTCGCCCTGCTGCTCAACCTGCTACTGCCGGGCGGGACCGGCTGGCGGAACAAGGCGCTGGAAGACTCGCAGGACTCCTGAGCGCCCTGCCGCCCCGGCTTCCCGGGGCGGCTCTTCTACCAGCCCACGCCGAAGCCCAGGGTATAGCGGGTCTCATCGAGATCCCCCTCGGCACCGCTAACCATATCCTTCTCTGCCTTCATATTCAGCGACGCCCAGTCGGTGACCTTGTAGCGCAGCCCCACCTCGGCATCCAGGCTGTAGTCGGCCACATTTCCGAGCGGTCGGCCAAGTTCCCCGACACTGAACAGCTCGATACTCTTGCCGACCAGGTAGCGGTTGTAGTCCCACTTGAGGCTCAGCGCGTAGAAACGATCCTGCCTGCCGTTGTCGTAGCGGTAGTCGCTGCGGTTTATCAGCGTTGCCACGGACAGCGCCCCCAGTTCGTCGTCCCAGAACTGGTAGCCAGGACCACTACCAAGGGTGCGCTGACGCTCCACTTCCTCAATGCGGTCGCGCTTGTATTCGAAACGCCCCTGCCAGAACCACTGCTCGGTAATGAAGCGATCCAGCGCGTATTCCGCACTCCAATTGTCGGTACTGACCACGTCGTTTTTCAGTTCGCGGTTGTACTCTGCCGTTGCATTGTGTCGCCAGAGGCCATGACGCGCCTGAGTCTTGAGGCTAATGTCATAGTCGTCGGAGTCGCGCTCACCGCGCTTGTAGTCAACCCCCAGGTCAATGTTGCCCTTCCAGGTAAAGTCCTCCACCAGTGGCTTGGGCTTCATTATCTGCTCGATCTTCGTCAGTTCTATAGTTTGCGGTGCTTCACCATTGGCCAGGGTCACGCGGCCAGTGTCTGCGGCCAGCAGCGCGCGGGCACGTTTGCCCTCGACCGGCCCGAGCTTGACCAGCAGCTCGTGCTCACTTTGCAGCGTAGCAATCTTCTTCCAGTCCAGCGCGATGGCACCGCCATAGTCGGTTTGCAGCAGCAGCTTGCTGCCATCGAAAAAGCGAATGGTGCCGGTCAAACGGTCGCCATTGGTCAGCCAGACGGTATCGGCGTAAGAAACGGTGCTAGCCAGCACGAGGCTCAGGCCAAACAGGGGCAAGGATAAGGAACGCGACATGGACGTGAGAGTCAGGTTGAGAGTCAATGGAAAAGCCAGGCATTATCGAGCAGCCGGCTCAAGAACAACAGGTGACCGGCATACGCCGGCAGAGTTCCGACCTCCGGCTGTATCGCCCAGCAGGAACATCAACCTCATGCCTACCTCGGATTTTGCCTGGCCGACCTCCTCAACGGAGAGCGCAGAAGCTCGCCGCGAGGCGCTGTTTCTGGTTCTGGCGCAGGTTCCCTCGGGGCGGGTGGTCAGCTACGGCGAGCTGGCACGCATGGCCGGACTGGGACGTGCGGCACGCTGGGTCGGACGCACTCTGAGCCAGTTGCCGGAAGGCTCGCGCTTGCCCTGGCACCGGGTCATCGCCGCCGATGGCCGCCTGAGCCTGGCACCCGGTACACCTTCCGGCACCGAGCAGCGTGCTCGCCTGCGCGCCGAAGGTGTCAGTATCCTGAACGACCGCGTGGATATGCGCCGACACGGCTGGAAACCGACGGAGCAAAACTAGAGACTGTGCCATTTCAGCTTGCGAGAAGATGCACTGCCTGCCTTGCTGCAGAACGTGCCAAGAACATCTTACAACCGGCATTACGCACCTGACCGGGCATCATCTGACGCAGCGACACGGCTTGCACTGCAGCGGCAACAGCCCCTAGAGTGCGGGCTTCGAACCACCCCGTCCCAGATTCGAGCCAATGCCACGCACATCCTGGCGAGAAGCCCTCGCTGCCTATGCCAGTCCCGCGACACTGGCGCTGCTCCTGCTCGGTTTTGCCGCCGGCCTGCCCTACATGCTGGTCTTCTCAACCCTCTCGGTGTGGCTGCGCGAGGCCGGCGTAGCCCGGGAAACCATCGGTTTCGCCAGTCTGATCGGCCTCGCCTACGCCTTCAAGTGGGTCTGGGCGCCAATGCTCGACCAATGGCGGCTGCCGCTGCTGGGCAAGCTCGGCCGGCGCCGATCCTGGCTGGTACTATCGCAGTGCCTGATTGCCGCGGGGCTGCTGGGGATGGCCCATTTCGACCCGCAGACCCACCTCAGCACTCTGATTGCCCTGGCCGTGCTGGTGGCCTTCGCCTCGGCCACCCAGGACATCGCTGTGGACGCCTATCGCCTGGAGATCGCCGAAGACAGCCGCCAGGCCGCACTGGCTGCAGCCTATATGGCCGGCTACCGGGTTGCAGCGTTGCTGGCCACCGCTGGCGCGTTATACCTGGCCGAAGGCTTTGGCTCAACCGTAGACAGTTACCAGTTCAGCGCCTGGACCGGCACCTACCTGGTGTTCGCCCTGCTTATGCTGCCGGGACTGATCACCACCCTGTGGATGCGCGAGCCCATCGTTCCGGCACCGATTCGCAGCACTCCTCCCAGACATGGCTTTTTGCACCAGACACTGGCTCTGCTGGCGGTCTTCACTCTGGTGGTGTCGCTGCCGACCATGTTCATCCAGTTCTATCGGAGCGACCTGATGCTGATGCTGCAGGGGCACCTCACCCCGCAGGCACTGTTGTATGAGGATCGCGCCTTCCTACGTGCCATGCTCTACACCACACTGGCCTGCATCTCGGTGTCGGGGCTGGCCTGGGGTGGACTGGCGCCGGTACTGAAAACCGCCACCGAGCGTTACGGTTTCTTCCACCAGTTGTTGTCGGTGCTGTTGCTGATCATCCTGCTGATCTCGCTGCCGGCAATGTTCACCCAGTATTACGATAGCGATCTGCACCTGGTCTGGCACGGTCAGCTCAGCCTGACGGAACTGCTCTACGAAGATCGCGCCTTCCTGCGCGCCCTGCTCTACACCATTCTCGCTGGGCTTTCCATTTCCAGCCTGTTCTGGGGCGGCATGGCGCCAGTGCTAACCCCCATCAACGATTTCATCCTGCGTTATCGCTGGCAGGCCCTGCTGCTACTGGCACTGATCGCCACCTATCGATTGTCAGATACGGTCATGGGCGTCATGGCCAACGTCTTCTATATAGACCAGGGTTTCAGCAAGGATCAGATCGCCAGTGTGAGCAAGCTGTTCGGCCTAGTCATGACCCTGCTCGGGGCCGGCGTGGGCGGCCTTCTGATCGTGCGCTTCGGCATCATGCCGATCCTGCTGGTCGGTGCCGCCGCCTCGGCGCTGACCAACCTGCTGTTCATGCTGCTGGTGAGTATGGGCGCCCATCTGCCGATGCTGATACTGACCATCTCCGCCGACAACTTCAGTGCCGGCCTGGCCACCTCAGCCTTCGTTGCCTACCTGTCGAGCCTCACCAACCTGAAGTTCTCCGCCACTCAGTACGCCCTGCTCAGCTCCATCATGCTGCTGCTGCCCAGACTGATTGGCGGCTACTCCGGGGTGCTGGTGGAAAAACTCGGCTACGCACAGTTCTTCCTCGTCACCGCGCTGATGGGTATCCCGACACTGATTCTGATCCTGATGCAGTGGCGCCGCGACCGCCAGCAAGGGCCTGGCGAACCGCTAGCGACAGACGCCAAAGACTCCGACACGGTCAGAACCTGAAAAAAACCGCGATACCTGACGGCAGTCGCGGTTTTTCTGTCGCCTTCGGCCCCGCAGGCAGATCAGTCGCGGAAGTTGGTGTACTGCAACGGCATGCCGAACTCATGGCCACGCAGCAGAGCGATGGTTTCCTGCAGGTCGTCACGCTTCTTGCCGGTAACCCGTACCTGCTCACCCTGGATAGCGGCCTGCACCTTCAGCTTGGCATCCTTGATATGAGCGACAATCTTCTTCGCCAGCTCCTTGTCGATGCCCTCGCGGAAGATCACCTCCTGCTTCATCACCTTACCCGAAGCGTAGGCATCCTTGATCTCCATGCACTGACAATCAATCTTGCGCTTGACCAGGCTATTGCGCAGGATGTCCAGCACCTGTTCGAGCATGAACTCGGCCTCTGCCGTCACGGTCAGGGTCTTGTCCTTGCTTTCGATGCTGCACTTGCCGCGCAGATCGAAACGCCGCTCGACTTCCTTGATGGCATTGTCGACCGCGTTGGTCAATTCGTGTTTGTCCAGTTCCGACACCACGTCGAAAGAAGGCATGGCTTGCTCCTGTTGCTTGGCGCGACCCTCTTCACGGAGTGAACGCGCCCGACTTGACGTTGACTTTGAGGCGATCATTATAACCGCACTCAGTACCCGCCGTTTGGCGGCCTTCCTTTCCACATCGCGAGCCTGCCCATGCCCAATCCCCATCTCAGCATTCTGGTGGTGGACGATGCCAAGTTTTCCAGTGCCATGATCGGCCGCACCCTGACCCAGGCCGGCTATCAGGATCTGCGCTTTGCCAGCAGTGCCGCCGAAGCGCTGCGGCAACTGGAACAGCGTCCCGCCAGCGTGTTGCTGGCCGACTGGCTGATGCCGGAAATGGATGGCCTGGAACTGACCTCACGGGTACGCCAGCTGGACGAACAGGCCAACCACTACACCTACGTCGTGCTGCTGACCGGCAAGGAGGGCGAAAACGTCCAGAGCGAGGCCTTCGACCGCGGTGTCGACGACTTCATCAGCAAGGCGGCGATGAACGAGCAACTGGTGCCGCGCGTCTACGCTGCCGACCGGCTGTGCAATACGCTGCAGCGCCTGCTCAATGAAAACCGCATGCTGGCGCAGAACATCGCCAGCCTGGAGCAACGCAACCTGATCGACCCGCTCTCTGGCCTGGGCAACCCACGCTATCTACGGCAAAAAATGAGTGACACCCTGCGCCAGATCGAGTCACGTGGCGGCGCACTTTGCTACCTGCTGATCGGCCTGCCGGAAATCAGCCGTCTACGCCACCAGTATGGCGACCAGTTCTACAACGAGCTGCTACAGAACACGGCACGGCGCCTGCAGCAACTGGTACGCCCGCTGGACGTGCTGGCCCGACTGGACGACGAGCACTTTGCCGTGCTCACCCTCATCGACGAGCTTCAGGAATGCTCGCCAGGCAGTTTCAAACGCCTGCATGAAGGGCTCAATCTGAAGGCGTTCAAGACCAGTGAAGGCTTTATCTCGCTCAAGGCCGGCATCGGCCTGATCGGTCTCGATGCCAAGGCCTTGCCCACCACTCCCGAACAGCTGATGCAGCAAGCCGAAGCCCTGCTCAGCGAATCCTATGCCAGTGGCCGGGTAACCACCACGCGCCTGCACCGCTCATGATCTGGCACATACTCGGCGCCGGCAGTCTGGGTACACTCTGGGCGACTCGCCTGGCCAGAGCCGGCCTGCCAGTGCGTCTGATACTACGTGATCCCGCTCGTCTGGCTGCCTACCGAACGGCAGGTGGCCTGCGCCTGAGCGAGGCAGGAAACACGCAGTGTCATGCCCTGGAAGCCGAGCTACCGGCCGGAGAAATGCCCATCCATCGACTGCTGCTGGCCTGCAAGGCCTATGATGCAGAGCCTGCCATCACCGAACTGGCTCCGCGACTGGCAGCAGATGCCGAACTGATCCTGCTGCAGAACGGCCTGGGAAGCCAACAGGCCGTGGCGGATCTGCTGCCGGGACGCCGCTGCCTGTTTGCCTCCAGCACGGAAGGCGCATTCCGCCAGGGCGACTTCGACGTAGTATTTGCCGGCCAGGGTATGACCTGGCTTGGCGACCCAAAAGATCCCCAGCCACCAGCCTGGCTAGCGGATCTGCAACTGGCGGGCATCCCCCACCAATGGAGTCCGGACATCCTCATGCGCTTATGGCGCAAGCTGGCGCTGAACTGCGCGATAAACCCGCTGACAGTGCTGCACGACTGCCGCAACGGCGACTTGCGCAATCTGGCCAGCGAGGTGGCAACCTTATGCGACGAACTGCAACTGTTGCTGCGTGCCTGTGGCCAGAATGCTGCAGCGGAAGGTCTGCACGAGGAGGTGCAGCGGGTGATTACCGCTACGGCTGCCAACTATTCCTCCATGCACCAGGATGTAGCCCGTGGCCGACGCACAGAAATTCGCTACCTGCTCGGCTACGCCTGCAGCGCTGCCCGGCGGCAGGAGCTGCAACTGCCACACCTGCAAGAGCTGCAGCAACGTCTGCAATCCGCATTACAGGCACGTGGTCTGCCTCTGGACTGAGCCACCACAGACATGGAAAAGGCAGCCCTGGCGCGTTACCCTGCCTGCAGATCCTGAACCTGCGACTGCACCATGCGCCTGCGCAAGCACCTTGAGAATCTTCCGGTTGGCCACAAGCTGCTCGCCGCCCTGCTGGTACTGGTAGCCGCCGTGCTGCTGATCGCCAACCTGGCCTTTATCAGTGCTGCCTATTGGATCACCCAACAGAGCATGGCGCCCCAGGCCCTGCATACCCTGGGCAGACTGATTGCCAGCCCGGCGCTGAGCCAGGAAGCCCTGCACTCTTCTGCCTCGGCCGAAGCGCTGCTCAAGCGGCTGGATGATTACACACCACTGCGCGCCGCAGTGATTTACGACAGCAACGGTCACAGCCTGGCGCAACTGCATCGCGGCGAGAAACTGGGCGTACCGCAGCAGCTTGATGAGTTGGAAAGCTGGCGTGAAACAGCCTTTCGCACCAACCTGCTGGTGGAGCTGCCACATCCGAGCGGCAGACCCGGGGCTCTGCTGCTGGTGGCCTCCAGTGAACTGCCGGGGGCTTTCTATACCGGCACCCTGACCGCCAGCCTGGGGATCCTGGCACTAAGCATGCTGCTCTGGTTGCTGGTGGCGCGGCAGATCAAGCGCCTGGTCACCCGGCCGATCCGCAACCTTGAGGAACTGTCCCGCCAGGTCACCCGCGAGGAAAACTACGCCCTGCGCGCCGAGCGTGGCAACGCTGACGAAATCGGCCGCCTGGCCGACGCCTTCAACACCATGCTGATGCGCATGGAGGCTCGCGAGCAGCAGCTCCGCCGCGCCCGCGACGATGCCCAGCGGGCCTTTGATCAGGCCCAGAGCCTGGCCGAGGAAACCCGCCACTCCAACCGCAAGCTGGAACGGGAAGTACAGGTGCGCAGCAAGATCGAGCAAAAGCTCACCGGTTTCCAGAACTACCTCAACAGTATCATCGACTCCATGCCTTCGGCACTGATCGCGCTCGACGAACAGCTCTACGTCACCCAGTGGAATCAGGAGGCCAGCACCCTGTCCGGTACCAGCCTGAACGAGGCAATGAACCAGCCGGTGTTTCTTGCCTTTCCACCACTCAAGCCCTATCTCGACAAGCTGCGCAACACCGCAGAACAGCACCGGGTAGAGAAGATCGAACGAGTGACCTGGCCCAAGGACGACGAACCCCGCCACTACGCCCTGACCTTCTATCCGCTGATGGGAGGCAACGGTCGCGGCGTGGTGATCCGCATTGATGACATCACCCAGCGCCTGTCGCTTGAGGAAATGATGGTGCAGTCGGAGAAGATGCTCTCGGTCGGCGGTCTGGCGGCCGGCATGGCCCACGAAATCAACAATCCGCTGGGTGCCATCCTGCACAACGTGCAGAACATTCGCCGGCGCCTGTCGCCCGAACTGGAGAAAAACCGCGAGCAGGCGGAACACTCCGGTATCAGTCTGCAGGCAATCGAACACTACCTGCAGGCTCGCGAGATCCCACGCTTGCTCGACGGTATCCAGCACGCCGGTCAACGCGCCGCCAAAATAGTCACCCACATGCTCAGTTTCAGCCGCCGCAGCGACCGCCAACTGGCCCCCTGCGAACTCCCCGCGCTGATCGATCAGGCACTGGAGATCGCCAGCAACGACTTCGATCTGGCCGACAGCTTCGACTTCAAGACGCTGCAGATCAACCGTGAATTCGACCCAGGTTTAGGCAGCGTGCCGGCTACCGCCAACGAACTGGAACAAGTGCTGCTCAATCTGCTGAAGAACGCCGCCCAGGCCATTCACCAGCGCGACGATGCCAGTGAAGCCGGGCGCATCACTCTGCGCACACGCCAGGTCGGCAACTGGGCAGAGATCCAGGTGGAGGACAACGGCACCGGCATGAGCGAAGCCGTGCGCAAGCGTATTTTCGAGCCCTTCTTCACCACCAAGGAGGTGGGTCAGGGTACCGGGCTTGGCCTGGCCGTTTCCTACTTCATCATCACCAACAACCACAAAGGCCAGATGGAAGTGCAATCGGTTGCCGGACAAGGCACCTGCTTCACTCTGCGCCTGCCTCTCAATTCTCCTTCCAGCACAGGACAATGACTCATGGGCTACCGCCTGTCCCGCATCTACACCCGCACCGGCGACCGCGGTGAAACCGGCCTGGCCGACGGCCGCCGCGTCAGCAAGGATCACCCGCGAATCACCGCCATCGGCGAGCTCGACATGCTCAACAGCCAGCTCGGCCTACTGCTGGCAGAGCTACAACTGGCCGGTTCCGGGCACCCTTCGCTGGGTGAACTACACGAAGTACTTGCACCCTGCCAGCATCGCCTGTTCGACCTCGGTGGCGAGTTGGCAATGCCTGACTACCAGGCCCTGCAGATGGACGAGGTGGAGCGTCTGGAAACAGCCATAGACCGCTGGAACGAAGAAGTCGGCCCACTGGAAAACTTCATTCTTCCCGGCGGCTCACGGCTGGTGGCCATGGCCCATGTCTGCCGCAGCCAGGCACGCAGCGCCGAACGCCACTGCCAGCACCTCAACGCCGAGGAGCCGCTGCGCGCTGAGGGGCTGGCCTACCTCAACCGGCTCTCCGACCTGCTGTTCGTCGCCGCCCGCCTGATTGCACGGCGCACCGGCGTAGCCGAAATCCTCTGGCGGGCTGCCACCAAGCCCTAGATCACAGCAGGAACGCGAGAGTTCCGCTTCTCAGCCCTGCCGCGGCCAGAAGGCCCGGATGCCGGCTACCCCCTGCGCACCGGTCTGCCAGGCCCTTGCCTCGTCCTGCGGGCCGATACCACCGAGCAGATAGGCGGGAATATTGCTCTGCTGCAGCAACTCGGTGACGGCCTCCCAGCCCAGCGGGGCGGCCTCGGGGTGACTGGCCGTGGCTTGTACCGGCGACAGGGTGACGAAATCCACCCCCATCTGCGCCGCCAGCGCCAACTCTTCGGCTCCATGGCAGGAAGCAGCCAGCCAGCGCTCAGACGGGAAGGGACGTCCATTGGCAGCATAGCGGCGCAGCTGTTCGGCCGTCAGATGCCAGCCGGCCGCAGGAAAGTCGCCAAGCCACTCCAACGGTCCCTTGAGCATCAGTTGCGCCTTGCCGGCGCACAGGCCCTGGATATCCACGGCAAGATCACGGTACTGCGGATCGAACATTCCGGGCGCACGCAGCTGTATCATCCGCGCCCCCTGCTCCAGTGCCGCGCGCACCCCCGCGATCAGCTCGGCAGGCTCAAGCCCGTCCGGAGTGATCAGATAGCGCGATGGCAGGCTGGCAGCGGCCACGATCGGCTGGTTGGCCGCAGGGAACTCGTAGCTACCCAGCTCCCGCGGGCGCACCCAGACCAGTGGCTGCCCTTCGACGCCATGCGGCTCACCGTTAAAGGCTGTGACCTTCCACACGTCCAGCAGTACCCGCTTATCCGGGTAATCGTGACGAACCTGAATCAGCGGACGCGCTTCAGTCGGACGGATTCCCAGCTCCTCTTCCAGCTCACGGGCCAGGGCGAGGCGCACATCTTCGCCGTCTTCCACCTTGCCCCCCGGGAACTCCCAAAGCCCGCCCTGATGCTTGTCCTGCGGACGGCGGGCAATAAGGATGCGACCATCTTCGGCCTGAATGACCGCTACGGCCACATGAATGCGCTTCATCCACGAATCTCCTTAAGGTCGGCCTGCCAGCTCTTAAAAGCCGGCCACCGATAGAAGGTCTCGACATAATCGCCGCCATTCCGCCAGGCGGTAGCTGCGGCAGCGGCTCTTCTCGGCAAATAGCCGAGCTTGCGGACGTTGAAAGCCCCTGCCGCAAAACACAAATTCCCGCTGCTCCTCGGGCATGGGCGGCGGGAATAGCGGAGCCGAAAAGCGCTCAGGTGCGGTATTCGGCGTTGATTTTCACATACTCGTGGGACAGATCTGTGGTCCAGATAGTCTCACTGCAGCTACCACGCCCCAGCTCGATGCGAATGGTGATTTCCTCGCGAGCCATCACCGCAGCGCCCTGCTCCTCGGTGTAGCTGGCGGCACGACAACCCTTGCTGGCAATGCAGACCTCACCGAGGAACACATCGATCTTGCCCACGTCCAGCTGCGGAACACCGGCATAGCCGACAGCCGCGAGGATACGCCCCCAGTTGGGGTCAGAAGCAAACAGCGCGGTCTTGATCAGCGGCGAGTGAGCCACGGCGTAGGCGACATCCAGGCACTCCTGATGGGTGCCTCCACCGTTGACCTGTACGGTGACGAACTTGGTAGCCCCCTCACCGTCACGGACGATGGCCTGCGCCACCTCCATGGACACCTCGAACACTGCCTGCCTGAGCTTGGCGAACAGTTCGCCGCTGGCCTCGGTGATTTCCGGCAGCGCCGCCTGGCCGGTGGCGATCAGCATGCAGCAGTCGTTGGTGGAGGTATCTCCATCAATGGTGATGCGGTTGAACGACTTGTTCGCCGCATCGCGCACCAGATCCTGCAGCACGCCTTTGGCCACCTTCGCGTCGGTGGCAATGTAACCGAGCATGGTGGCCATGTTCGGCCGGATCATCCCGGCACCCTTGGAGATACCGGTAACGGTGATGGTCACACCGTCATGAACGAACTGGCGACTGGCCCCCTTGGGTTGGGTGTCGGTGGTCATGATGCCGGTGGCAGCAGCTTCCCAGTTATCCTCGCGCAGATCGTCCAGAGCAGCCTGAAGTACGGCCTCGATTTTCTCCACCGGCAGCGGCTCGCCGATCACCCCAGTGGAGAACGGCAGTACGGCACTTTCCGCCACTCCGGCCAGCTCGGCCAGGCGGGCGCAGGCACGGCGGGCACGGGCCAGGCCGTCGGCACCTGTACCGGCGTTGGCGTTACCGGTGTTGGTCAGCAGATAGCGCACCTCACCCCCCAAGCGCTCGCGGGTAATCAGTACCGGCGCGGCACAGAAGGCATTGGTGGTGGTCACCCCGGCAATCCGCGAGCCTTCGGCACATCGCATCACCACCACATCCTTGCGTCCGGGTCGCTTGATACCGGCTGAAGCGACGCCCAGTTCAAAACCTGGAACCGGATGCAGGGTAGACAGCGGGCCAAGACCAACAGCCATGAGGAACGCTCCTTCAGTACGGGGGCGGCCGCCGTAGCGGCCTGACGGGAAAGACAAAACGCCGCGAGCGGAAAAACCGGTCGCGGCGTCCATTAAGGCGCCAACAGCATAGCCGAAGCGCCTTCTACTGCAAGCTGTCAGGCCGTCGGATCAGCTGATCTGGCCGTGGCAGTGCTTGTATTTTTTGCCGGAACCGCAGGGGCACGGCTCATTGCGGCCGACCCGCTTCTCGACTCGCAGCGGAGCATTGGCCACCGCTACCTCGGACTCCTCGCCACCGTCCTGCTCGGTCGCCAGAGCCGATGCCTCGGCATGCTGGAACTGCATACGCTCGGCCAGCGCCTCGGCCTCGCGGCGCAGACGCGCCTCCTCCTCGGCCGGATCCTCACGACGAACCTGCACATGGGACAGCACGCGGATAGTGTCGCGCTTGATGGACTCGAGCAACTCCTGGAACAGGCTGAAGGATTCGCGCTTGTACTCCTGCTTCGGGTTCTTCTGCGCATAACCGCGCAGATGAATGCCATGACGCAGGTGATCCATGGTGGACAGGTGATCCTTCCACAGGTCGTCCAGCACCCGCAGCAGCATCTGCTTCTCGAAAGCACGCAGGGTCTCGGCGCCGGCCAGGGCTTCTTTCTCCTGATAGGCAGCCAACAGCTCGGCGAGGATGCGCTCACGCAGGGTCTCCTCGTAGAGCTTGTCGTCCTCGTCAAGCCACTGCTGCAGCGGCAACTGCAGGCCAAAATCGCTGTACAGCGTGGCTTCCAGCCCCGGAATGTCCCACTGTTCGGCCATAGACTGCGGTGGAATGTGGTTGTTGATGGCCGCAGTCAACACTTCCTCGCGGAATTCGGCGATGGTCTCACCAACATCGTCGGCGGCCAGCAGGCTGTTGCGCATGTGGTAGATAACCTTGCGCTGCTCGTTGGCCACGTCGTCGTATTCCAGCAACTGCTTACGCATGTCGAAGTTGCGCCCTTCGACCTTGCGCTGGGCCTTCTCGATGGCATTGGTGACCATGCGGTGCTCGATGGCCTCGCCGGACTGCATGCCGAGCGCTTTCATGAAGTTCTTCACCCGATCCGAGGCGAAGATGCGCATCAGACTGTCTTCCAGCGACAGGTAGAAGCGACTGGAGCCCGGGTCGCCCTGACGACCGGCACGACCACGCAACTGGTTGTCGATGCGGCGGGATTCGTGACGCTCGGAAGCAATCACGTGCAGACCGCCAGCCTCGATTACCTGCTGGTGGCGCTTCTGCCAGTCGGCCTTGATCTGCGCGACCTGCTCGTCGGTCGGATTTTCCAGCGCGGCAACTTCCACCTCCCAGTTTCCGCCGAGAAGGATGTCGGTACCGCGACCGGCCATGTTGGTGGCGATGGTCACTGCCCCAGGACGACCGGCCTGGGCAATGATTTCTGCCTCCTTGTCATGGTATTTGGCATTAAGCACCTTGTGCTCAATACCTTCACGCTGCAGCAGCTGACTGACGTACTCGGAGGTCTCGATCGAGGCCGTGCCGACCAGAACCGGGCGACCGAGGCCCTGGCACTCCTTGATGTCGGCAATGATCGCCTGATACTTCTCCTCCTGAGTCAGATAGACTAGGTCATTGAAGTCCTTACGGGCGATCGGCTTGTTGGTGGGAATCACCACCACATCCAGACCATAGATCTGACGGAACTCGAAAGCCTCGGTGTCAGCAGTACCGGTCATGCCGGACAGCTTGCTGTAGAGGCGGAAGTAGTTCTGGAAGGTAGTCGAGGCCAGGGTCTGGCTCTCGGCCTGAATCTGCACTCCTTCCTTGGCCTCGATGGCCTGGTGCAGGCCCTCGGACAGTCGGCGGCCCGGCATGGTACGGCCGGTGTGCTCGTCAATCAGGATTACCTGGCCGTTCTGTACGATGTACTCGACGTTGCGATGGAACAGCTTGTGCGCGCGCAGACCAGCGTAGACATGGGTCAGCAGACCAAGATTGTGCGCCGAGTACAGGCTCTCTCCTTCAGTCAGCAGACCGGCTGCGGTGAGCATTTCCTCGACATACTGGTGACCGGCCTCATTGAGCTCGACCTGGCGAACCTTCTCGTCGACCTTGTAGTGACCTTCCTGGGTGACCACGCCCTCCTCTTCCTCAATATGCTGCTTGAGGCGCGGGATCAGCTTGTTGATTTCGATATACAGCTTGGAGCTGTCCTCGGCCTGACCGGAGATGATCAGCGGAGTCCGGGCCTCGTCGATAAGAATGGAGTCCACCTCGTCGATCACTGCGAAATTCAGCTCACGCTGGAACTTGTCTTCCAGGCTGAAGGCCATGTTGTCGCGCAGGTAGTCGAAGCCAAATTCGTTGTTGGTGCCATAGGTGATGTCGGCGGCGTAGGCGGCACGCTTTTCCTGCGGCGGCTGAAAGGGCGTGACGATGCCCACCGACAGGCCGAGGAACTCGTATAGCGGACGCATCCAGTTGGCATCACGGCGGGCCAGGTATTCGTTCACCGTCACCACGTGCACTCCTTTGCCGGACAGAGCATTGAGGTAAACAGCCAAGGTGCCCACCAAGGTTTTGCCCTCACCGGTGCGCATTTCGGCGATCTTGCCCTCGTGCAGAGTCATACCGCCGATCAGCTGAACATCGAAGTGGCGCATGCCCATCACCCGCTTGCCAGCCTCACGGCACACGGCAAAAGCTTCGGGAAGCAACTGATCGAGTGTTTCGCCCTTGGCCAGGCGGGCCTTGAACTCTTCGGTCTTGCCGCGCAGTTGCTCGTCCGAGAGGGCGATCATCTGCTCTTCGAGGGCGTTGACGGCCTGTACCGTCTTGAGCATGCGTTTTACATCACGCTCATTCTTGCTTCCGAAAAGTTTTTTCAAAAGAGGCGCAAACATATCGACAGGATCTTCCAGCGAATGGATGGAGGCCGGCGAAAAACCGGCCATGGCTGCGGGCGAAGGGATCATTCTACCCGGAAAAGTCGGGGAGGAAAGTGACGTTGTCAGCCCAATGTGCCCCCAAAGTGACACGAACCGGGCACGACGGTAACGTCGCCGCGACCAGGCATGAAGGTCGAGATGGGGACGCTGGCGCACAATTCAAGGGGGCAAGCTGCCCTGTCACTCACTGTCGTCCGCCCTCGCGATGTACAGGGCCGGATTGACCTGACGGCCATCCTTGCTGACTTCGAAATGCACGTGATAACCGGTGGAGCGACCGCTACGCCCCACCTTGGCAATGGTCTGACCGCGCCGCACCAGATCTCCGATCTGCACCAGATTGCTCTGGTTGTGCGCATAGAGCGTCACGTAGCCGTCGGCGTGGCTGATCTCCACGGTATTGCCATAGCCACTCTTTCTGCCGGAGTAGGTCACCACCCCGGCAGCAACCGCAACGACATCGCTACCGGGCTTGGCGGCGAAGTCCATGCCTCTGTGAATACTGACTCGCCCCGTCAGGGGATGCACGCGACGGCCAAACGGTGACGACACGTAGCCCTGCAGCACCGGCCGACCGGAAAGTGTCTCGGCCTCACTCAGGCGTCGCTCGCCAAGCACCTGCTCAAGAACCTTCAACTGATGCTCACGACTCTCGACCTGCAGTGCCAGCTCATCCAGGGTCTCCATGAACGGCGGTGCTGCATAGGCCGGAGCGCCAAACGCCTCCTCGCCCCCCCCCTGACCGACGCTGAGAGAAAAGTCGAACTCTCCGGCATCCAGCTCCGCCAGCTCGGTCAGTCGCTCCCCCAAAGCGTCAAGCCGCGTCAGACGCGCCTGCAGCTCGGCCACATGCACGGCAAAGGCATCCAGCTGGCGCTGGGCATCCTGGCGCAGCATCCCGACCTGCTCACGCTGACGATCCAGCGCCTCGGCCAGAGAGTTATCGACTGCCACCTCGGGCATCAGCCAGCGGGCCCCCAATGTGGCACCAACGCCCATGCTGGCAGCCAGGAGCAGGAAGAGCGCCAGCAACAGCCAGCCCAGGTTCAGGCTGATGGTGCGGGCCGAGCCGTTCCGACCGTTGAGAAGAATGATATGCATGATGCCCCTCCCGACAGAGCACGAAGCGGCAGCAGGCTCTGCTACCATGAGGGTTCTGTAATTCAAGGCCTCCTGCCATGACGTTCCGTCCCTTGCCGGCCCAGGCGCCTGCTACGCTGCTACGCGAAGCCAAGCCCCTGAAAGCGCTATTCGGTCAGACCCAGCGCCTGACACATCTGCAGCGTCTTGTCGAAAGCCAGCTGCAGCCTGCTGCCCGGGCGCACTGTCATGTTGCGTCCTGGAACAATGGCTGCCTACTCCTGATTGTGACCGACGGTCACTGGGCAACACGCCTGCGCTACCAGCAGAAAAGACTGCTGCGTCAATTGCAGACGCTCGAAGAATTCGCGAACTTAACGAAAATTCTGTTCAAGGTGCAACCGCGCACAGGTCATAACCGTGAAGCTGCGCGCACTCCGCAACTGTCGAGCCTGGCAGCCGAATACCTCCAGTCCACCGCCGAAGGCATCCGTGATCCGCGCCTGCGTGCTGCCCTTGAGCGACTGGCCAGTCATGGAAAAAAGGACGCCTGAGACAAACTTGCCATTCGTCGGATAATCCGGAAAGCCCCAACCGAACCATCCGAACAAAATGCGGTGGCCCCAAAAAAACGGCCACCCGAAGGTGGCCGCCAATTGGAACAGGAAAGAGAGTTCGCTACACGGCCGCAACCGGACGCATGTAGGAGATTGGCGCGAGCGTGGCGTCCTCGAAGGTCACCATCTCCCAGGCATCAGTCTGTTCGATCAGGCTGCGCAACAAACGATTGTTCAGCGCATGACCGGACTTGAAGCCTTTGAACTCGCCAATCAGGCTGTAACCCAGCAGATACAGGTCGCCGATCGCATCGAGAATCTTGTGTTTGACGAACTCGTCCTCGTAACGCAGGCCGTCTTCGTTGAGCACGCGGTTCTCGTCGACCACGATGGCGTTTTCCACGCTACCGCCGAGTGCCAGGTTCTGCGAACGCAGGAACTCGATGTCACGCATAAAGCCGAAGGTGCGGGCCCGGCTGACCTCCTTGACGAAGGAGGTGCTGGAAAAGTCCACACTGGCGCTCTGCGTGCGGTTGCGGAACACCGGATGATCGAAGTCGATCTCGAAGCTCACCTTGAACCCGTCGAAGGGCACGAAGGTGGCGCGCTTGTCGCCCTCCTCCACAGTCACTTCGCGCAGGATGCGGATGAACTTCTTCGGCGCGTCCTGCTCCTGCAGGCCGGCGGATTGAATCAGGAATACAAAGGGACCGGCGCTGCCATCCATGATCGGCACTTCGGATGCGGAGAGCTCGACGTAGGCGTTATCGATGCCCAGGCCTGCCATGGCCGAAAGCAAATGCTCTACCGTATCCACCTTGACATCACCATTGACCAAAGTGGTCGACATGGTGGTTTCACCGACGTTACCGGCCAGCGCGCGGATTTCCACCACGGGGTCGAGGTCGGTGCGACGGAACACGATGCCGGTATCCACCGGTGCCGGCTTCAGGGTCAGGTAGACCTTCTCCCCCGAGTGCAGGCCAACGCCGGTGGCACGGATGATGTTCTTCAGGGTGCGTTGTCTGATCATGGCTTGGCCGCTATAGCGCTAGTTGCGAACTGTTTTCAACAATGGTCGGTGATGATAGCAGAACCGATCTTTGCTGAACACCAATCAGCCCTATACTCCTGATACACTCCATCAATCAGCCTGACGACGCAGAAACGCCGGAATATCCAGATAATCCAGATCTTCCTGGGTATTGAGCTTGGCCGCAGTGGCCGCGCCGCTGTGACTCTGACGCTGCACGGTGGGACGCTCGTAGTCCTTGTAGTTCACCGTCTGCTCGCTGCGCACGGGCGCGGCAGTCTGCTGGGCAGCCGGCTGACTGACGGCGACCTGTACCGTGTTGTCGACTACCTTGACCGGCTTCTCCATGCGCGCACCGAGACCAGTGGCAACCACGGTCACGTGCAGCTCATCGCGCATGTCGGCGTCGATCACGGTACCGACTTTGACAGTGGCATGCTCGGAGGCGAACTGCTCAATGATGCTACCTACGTCGGAGTATTCACCCAGCGACAGATCCGGACCAGCAGTGATGTTCACCAGAATACCGCGGGCGCCCTGCAGGTTGACGTCTTCCAGCAGCGGGTTGCGAATGGCCGCTTCGGTGGCCTCGCGGGCACGGTTCGGACCACTGGCGCAGCCAGTGCCCATCATCGCCATGCCCATCTCGCTCATGACGGTCTTCACGTCAGCAAAGTCGACGTTGATCATGCCCGGACGCTTGATGATGTCGGAAATGCCCCGCACGGCACCGGCCAGCACATCGTCAGCCTTGGCAAAGGCAGACAGCAGGCTGGCGTCCTTGCCGAGGATGGTCAGCAGCTTCTCGTTGGGAATGGTGATCAGCGAATCAACGCTCTCGGCCAGCGCACGAATGCCTTCTTCGGCAATCTGCATACGCTTTCTGCCTTCGAACGGGAACGGCCGGGTAACCACGGCCACAGTGAGGATGCCCAGTTCCTTGGCCACCTCGGCGATCACCGGAGCAGCGCCGGTACCGGTACCACCACCCATACCAGTGGTGATGAACACCATGTCGGTGCCGGCAAGCACTTCAGCGATGCGCTCACGATCTTCCAGGGCAGCCTGACGGCCTACTTCCGGATTGGCGCCGGCACCCAGTCCTTTGGTCACGCCCGGGCCGAGCTGCAGCACGGTGCGCGCACCGATGTTCTTCAGCGCCTGAGCATCGGTGTTGGCGCAGATGAACTCGACTCCCTCGATGTTGCTGGCCGCCATGTGATTGACCGCGTTGCCGCCGCCACCACCGACACCGATGACCTTGATCACCGCGCTCTGCGGAATATTGTCTACGAGTTCGAACATGATCCCTCTCCTTTCCTTTTTAGTTGTAACGCCTACTGCAAATCAGAAATTGCCTTGTACCCAGCGCTTGATGCGCTCGAGTACCGGGGGTTTGCCTTCGTCCTGATAAGGACTGCCCACCGACATGGAAATGCCATCGTTCTGCTTCTGCAGCCCGTACAGCAGCAGTCCCACGCCAGTGGAATAAATCGGGTTGCGCACTACGTCGGCCATGCCTTTGATGCTGTGCGGCACGCCCAGACGCACGGGCATGTGGAAAATTTCTTCGGCCAGTTCCACCGCACCTTCCATCTTCGCCGTACCACCGGTCAGCACGATGCCGGCCGGAATCAGATCCTCGTAACCGCTGCGTCGCAGTTCGGCCTGGATCAGGGTGAACAGCTCGTCATAACGCGGCTCGACCACTTCGGCCAGCGATTGACGCGACAAATCACGCGGCGGCCGGTCACCGACGCTCGGCACCTTGATGGTTTCCCCTGCACCGGCCAGCTTGGCCAGGGCGCAGGCATAGCGGATCTTGATTTCCTCGGCGTACTGGGTCGGGGTACGCAGGGCCATGGCGATGTCGTTGGTGACCTGGTCGCCGGCAATCGGAATCACCGCAGTGTGGCGGATCGCACCTTCGGTGAAGATGGCGATGTCAGTGGTGCCGCCACCGATGTCCACCAGGCACACGCCCAGCTCCTTCTCGTCCTCGGTCAGTACCGAATAGGCCGAAGCCAACTGTTCGAGAATGATGTCATCCACCTCCAGACCACAGCGGCGCACACACTTCTCGATGTTCTGCGCAGCATTGGTGGCGCAGGTGACCACATGCACCTTGGCCTCCAGGCGCACTCCGGACATGCCCAGCGGTTCGCGTACACCCTCCTGGTTGTCGATCACATAGTCCTGCGCCAGGGTATGCAGCACGCGCTGGTCGGCCGGAATGGCGACAGCCTGGGCGGCGTCGAGCACGCGTTCGATATCCGCCGGGCTCACCTCACGATCGCGAATGGCGACAATTCCGTGGCTGTTGAGGCTGCGGATATGGTTGCCGGCCAGGCCGACGAAAGCCGAGTGAATACGGCAACCAGCCATCAGTTGCGCCTCTTCCACGGCGCGCTGAATCGACGCCACGGTGGACTCGATATTGACCACCACCCCCTTCTTCAACCCACGCGACGGGTGAGTGCCGATACCGACGATCTCCAATTGGCCATCGGCCGTCACCTCACCTACCAGCGCCACTACCTTGGAGGTCCCGATATCCAGGCCAACGATCATCTTGCCGCTCTGCGCGCTACCCATTAGTCCTGTCTCTCCTCAATTCACTTTCTGCTCGGCCGCAGCCGGCTCCATCGGCTCGCGCCAGGCCACGGCCAGGCCATTGGCGTAGCGCAGGTCGATGCGCGCGATGTTCGCGCTCTTATCAATTAGTTCCCGCTCGTAGATGGCGGCGAAGCGACGCATCTTTTCCACCACGTGATCACGCCCCAGCAGGATGTCGATGCGCTGTCCGCTGGTATTCTCGATGGCCGAAAGGAACCAGCTGCCACGCTCGCGCAGCTGCAGTCCGGCCACGGTGAAGCCCATCGGCCGCAGAAGCTGACTGAGCATCTGATACTGCTGCATCACCCTGGTCTGCGCCCGGGTCGGCCCCGAAAGCTGTGGCAGATGCTGATAGTTATTCAGCTCCTGCGGAGCGAAAGCCTGCCCCTGGTTGTTGAGCAATGCTTCGTCGCCCCAGCGGGCGATGGGCAATTGTTCATCTAGGTGCACTTCGATCCGATCCGGCCAGACCCGCCGTACTTCGGCATGGGCGATCCAGGGCATACGCTCGAGCTCCTCACGCATGCTGGCGAGGTCGACGCGGAAGAAGCTCGCCTCGATAAACGGTGCAATACGCCGCTGTACAGCCTCTTGACTGACATAGGCCAGATCACCCTGCACACTGATTCGCGCAATCGGCCGATCCACATAAGGCAGAAGCCGCTGTGCGCCCTCGTAGGCACCGACACCCAGTCCGACCAGCAACAGCGGCCAGAGCAACCGCCGCATCCAGGAGAAATCCGGCCTGGGCAAGCGCTGGCGCAGCGGTTCCTTGGCCACCAGACGGCTGGCACCGCGCGGCGCGGGCTTGCCGCGCAGCGGAGCCCTCAGCGAGTCCTGGTGACGCAAAGCCACTGTCATGACTTAACCCCTCGCCTCGACGCTATCGGCCAGAATCGCCAGCACCAGTTGCTGGAAGTCCAGCCCAGCGGCACGCGCGGCCATTGGCACCAGACTGTGATCGGTCATGCCTGGCACGGTATTCACCTCCAGCAGCCAGAACTGACCGTCGGCATCCTGCATCACATCGGCACGGGCCCAGCCCTGGGTGCCGACTGCTTCGCAGGCGCGCGCAGTCAATGCCTTCAACTCCGCTTCCTTCTCTGCCGACAGGCCGCAGGGAATGCAGTACTGGGTGTCATCAGCCAGATACTTGGCGTCGTAGTCGTAGAAGGTATGCGGGGTGCCAAGCCGGATTGGCGGCAGTACCTCACCGCGCAGCATGGCAATGGTGTACTCCGGCCCGGTGATCCACTGTTCAACCAGTACCTGACTGTCGTAGCAGGCTGCGTCCTGCCAGGCAGCAACCAACGCCTCAAGGCTTTCCACCTTGGCCATTCCGATGCTGGAACCCTCGTGGGCCGGTTTGACGATCAGCGGGAAACCCAGTTCGGCCACCGCAGCCTCGCAATCGGCCACACTGCTCAGCACCGCATGTCGCGGGGTCGGCAGGCCGAGACTGCGCCAAACCTGCTTGGTACGCAGCTTGTCCATGGCCAGTGCCGAGGCCAGGATACCGCTGCCGGTGTAGGGGATGCCGGCACACTCGAGCAGCCCCTGCATGGAACCATCCTCGCCCCCACGCCCGTGCAAGACGATGAAGGCGCGGTCGATGTGTTCATTGGCCAAGCGTTGCAGGAAGTCAGCACCGACATCAATGCCGAAGGCGTCCACCCCGGCCGACTGCAGCGCACTGAGTACCGCATTGCCGGACTTCAGCGAGACCTCACGCTCAGCGCTGTTGCCACCAAACAGTACGGCGACACGTCCGAAGGCCCTGGGATCGAGGGTATTGTGCAGACTCATTTAGACTCTCCCACAAACAGCGGGTGCTTGATCAGTTGCGGCGCCACCGCGCCGATGTCGCCAGCGCCCTGACACAGCAGGATGTCACCGGCACGCAACAGCGGCTTGAGCAGCGGAGCCAGATCCGTGCCTCGCTCGACATAGATCGGGTCGAGCTGACCGCGCTGACGAATGCTGTGGCACATCTGCCGGCTGTCGGCTCCCGGAATCGGCTCTTCGCCGGCCGGATAGACCTCCACCAGCAGCAGGACATTGGCCTCGCTCAGCACCTGCACGAAGTCGTCGTACAGGTCGCGGGTCCGTGTATAGCGGTGCGGCTGGTAGACCATCACCAGACGGCGCTCCGGCCAGCCACCACGCACGGCCTTGATCACCGCAGCCACTTCACGCGGGTGATGACCGTAGTCGTCCACCAGCATTACGCTGCCACCGTCCACCGGCAGCTCGCCGTAGACCTGGAAGCGCCGGCCCACGCCCTGGAAGCCAGACAGACCGTTGACGATGGCAGCATCGTCGATGCCTTCGTCTGTGGCGATGGCAATGGTCGCCAGCGCATTCAGAACATTGTGATTGCCCGGCATGTTGACCGACACGTCGAGCGGTTCGCAGTCCGGGCGCAGTACGGTGAAATGGGTGCGCATGCCCTCCTGGCGGACGTTGATCGCGCGCACGTCAGCGTCTTCGCTGAAGCCATAGGTCACGGTGGGACGACCGATCTGCGGCAGTAATTCACGCACCACCGGATCGTCCACACAGAGCACCGCCAGACCGTAGAACGGCAGGTTGTGCAGGAAGTCGACGAAGGTCTTCTTCAGCACATTGAAATCGCCGCCATAGGTGCTCATATGGTCGGCGTCGATGTTGGTGACTACCGAAACCATCGGCTGCAAATGCAGGAAGCTGGCGTCGCTCTCGTCGGCCTCGGCGATCAGGAAGCGACTGGAACCGAGCTGAGCATTGGTGCCGGCCGCGTTCAGACGGCCACCGATGACGAAGGTCGGATCCAGACCGCCGGCGGCGAACACCGAGGCCAGCAGACTGGTGGTAGTGGTCTTGCCATGGGTTCCGGCCACGGCGATACCGTGGCGATAGCGCATCAGTTCGGCAAGCATCTCGGCCCGCGGTACGACCGGAATACGCCGCTCCAGAGCGGTGGCAACTTCCGGGTTACTGGTATTGATTGCGCTGGAAACCACCAGCACGTCGGCCTGCTCGGCATTCTCGGCACGATGGCCGATAAACACAGTGGCACCGAAGCTTTCCAGACGCTCAGTCACCGCTGATGCCTTGAGATCGGAACCCGACACCTCATAACCGAGGTTCAGCAACACCTCAGCGATACCGCACATACCCACACCACCGATGCCGACGAAGTGGATGCGGCGGATACGGCGCATGCGCCGCACCTCGGCCTTGACTGCAGCAGGCGACTTAGCCACGCATCACCTCCTGGCAAGTATCGACCACCGTGCGGGTGGCATCGGGCTTGGCCAGACGACGCGCGGTAGCGCCCATGGCGGTAATTTTTTCCTGCTGCATCAAAACCTCGGAAAGCTGCGCGGCAAGCCTGTCCGCGTCAGTAGCATGTTGTGGAAGAAGGACAGCCGCGCCCTCCTTCGCCAGAAACTCGGCATTGCGGGTCTGGTGATCATCGATGGCATGCGGCAAGGGCACGAGAAACGACGGCAGACCTGCGGCGGCAAGCTCGCTGATAGTCAGCGCACCAGCACGGCAGATAACCAGGTCGGCCCAGCCGTAGGCCCGGGCCATGTCCTGGATAAAGGGCGCAACCTGCGCTTCGACCGCGACCTCTCGATAACGCTCCATAGCAAGTTCGGCATGTTGCCGGCCAGCCTGATGGAACACCTGCGGCCGCAGTGCCTCCGGCAGTTTTGCCAACGCGGCGGGCAGCAACTTGTTCAGAGGCTCGGCGCCAAGGCTGCCGCCGAGTACCAGCAACTTCGGCCGGCGACCGGCCAGCGGCTCGCGCGGAGTTTCCAGGAACAATTCCTCGCGCACCGGATTGCCGGTGGTACGACGCTTATCGGAGGCCTTGAAGGTGTTCGGAAATGCCTCGCAGATGCGCGTGGCAATGTGCGAAAGCAGGCGGTTGGCAGTGCCGGCCACGGCGTTCTGCTCGTGGATCACCAGCGGCACACCGGCCAGACGCGCCGCCAAACCGCCAGGCCCGGTGACATAGCCGCCCATGCCCAGTACGCACACTGGCTGCAGACGGCGCACTATGCGGCACGCCTGCCACAGTGCACGCAGCAACTGGAACGGAGCCTTGAGCAGAGACAGCTTGCCCTTGCCTCGCAGGCCGCTGACATCAATCAGGTGCAGCGGCAGACCTGCCTGCGGCACCAACTCGTTCTCAATACCGCGCGGAGTGCCCAGCCAGTGCACGCTATAACCGCGCGCCCGGAACTCACGGGCGCAGGCTAGGGCCGGGAACACGTGCCCGCCGGTACCGCCGGCCATGATCAGCACGTTACCGCGCATGGGATACCTCCTGCTCCAATTCGGCGAAATCGTCCTCGCTGAATGCCACATCCTCGCTGCCCAGCACGTTGCGTCGCTCCCACTCGATACGCAGCAGAAGCGCCAGGCTGACGCAGCAGATCACCAGCGACGAACCGCCATAACTGAGGAACGGCAGGGTCAGCCCCTTGGTCGGCAGCAAACCGGTATTCACGCCAATATTGATGAGGAACTGGCCGATCCACAGGAACGACAGGCCGTAGGCCACATAAGCGGCGAAATACTGCCTGGCCTTCTCCGCCCACAGACCGATGTACAAGCCACGCACGCAAACAAAGACGAACAGCGCCAGAGTCAGCAGCGCACCAACCAGCCCCAGCTCCTCGGCCAGTACCGAGAAGACGAAGTCGGTGTGTGCTTCCGGCAGGTAGAACTGTTTCTGCACGCTGTTGCCCAGGCCGACGCCGAACCACTCGCCACGGCCGAAGGCGATCAGCGCCTGGGTCAACTGGTAGCCCGAGCCATACTGGTCGGCCCAGGGGTCGGTAAAGGTGATCAGCCGCTGCAGGCGATACTCCTGAGTCTGCACCAGGACGAACACCGCCCCCACCGCCAACGCCACCATCAGGCCGAAGCGCAGCAGGCCGACACCACCGAGGAACAGCATGGCCATGGCCGAGCCCATCATCACCACGGTGGCACCGAAATCCGGCTCCAGCAGCAGCAGACCGGCCATCGGCAGCAGCACCACGAACGGCTTGAAGAAACCGGCCCAGCTCTCGCGCACCTCTTCCTGACGGCGCACCAGATAGCCGGCCAGATAGACCACCACGAACACCTTGGCGATTTCCGACGGTTGTACGTTGAATGCGCCGAAGCCGATCCAGCGCCGCGCACCGTTGACCTCGCGTCCGATGCCCGGGATCAGCACCAGCACCAACAGACCAAAGGCCGCCAGAAGCATCATCCAGCCATAGCGCTGCCAGAAGCTCATCGGAATCATCAGCACCACACCTGCCGCGCCCAAGCCGACAGCCAGGTAAACCAGATGGCGCACCATGTGATAGAGCGGGTTACCCGACTGCGCCGCCGCCACTTCAGAAGATGCCGAAGCGATCATCACCAGCCCCAGACCAAGCAGCGCCAGGCAGCCGGCCAGCATCGGGAAATCGACATCGAGGCCGCGCCCCAGTAGCGGGGAGGGACGGACACGGAGGAAGCTCAGCATCAGGCCAGTCCCTCCACCGCCCGGGCAAACAGTTGCCCGCGCTCCTCGAAGTTCTTGAACATGTCGAGACTGGCACAGGCCGGCGACAACAGTACTGCATCACCGGCTTCGGCCAGCTCGGCACAGCGCAGCACGGCTTCATCCAATGTGCCAACTCGCAGCAGCGCTATAGCGTCGCCCAGGGATGCGGCGATCAGTTCGGCATCACGGCCCAACAGCACCACAGCGCGGCAGAAGCGCGCAACTGGCGCCTTTAGCGCGGAGAAATCGGCGCCCTTGCCATCACCGCCGGCGATCAGCACCAGCTTGCCAGCGATGTCCGCGCCCAGGCCTTCGATGGCCGCCAGCGCAGCACCCACGTTGGTGGCCTTGGAATCGTCGTAGTAATTCACTCCGGCGCGCTCACCGACCCACTGGCAGCGGTGCGGCAAGCCGGCGAACTGGCGCAAGGTGGCCAGCATGGCGTCCATCGGCAGGCCGACGGCATGACCGAGCGCCAGCGCCGCCAGGGCGTTGGACTGGTTGTGTGCACCACGGATCTTCAGTTGGCTCACCGGCAGCAACGCGTCGAAACGAAACGCCAGGCACTTCTCGCCGTTCTCTTCGAGCAGGCCGAAGCGCTTGAAGTCGGGTTTGCCCAGACCGAATTCCCAGCAGGTCACCTGATCGGCGATCAGCGGACGCGACAGCACGTCATCACGGTTGATCACCACCTGTCGGGCACCACGGAAGATCCGGTGCTTGGCCAGGTGATAGGCCGGCAGGCCGCTGTAACGGTCCATATGGTCTTCGCTGACGTTGAGACAGGTGGCCACTTCGGCATTGAGCTGGTCGGTGGTCTCCAGCTGGAAGCTGGACAGCTCCAGCACGTACAGTTCGACATCATCCGCCAGCAGGTCCAGCGCCGGGGTACCGAGATTGCCGCCCACGGCGACGCGCTTGCCGGCCGCTGCTGCCATCTCACCGACCAGGGTGGTGACGGTGCTCTTGGCATTGGAGCCGGTGATGGCGACGATCGGCGCCTTGGCATGACGGGCAAACAGGTCGATGTCGCCGGACAGCTTCACACCACGCGCGGCGGCCTCGGCCAGCGCCGGGGCGGCGATGGCCAGACCCGGGCTCACGTAGAGCTCCGAGGCGCGGCAGAGAAAATCCACGTCCAGTTCGCCGCAACGGACTTCCACCTGCGGGTAGTCACGCTTGAGCGTTTCCAGCTCCGGCGGGTTCGCGCGCGTATCGGCCACGGCAAAGCGCACGCCCTGCTGCGCCAGAAAGCGCACCAGGGACATACCGCTCTTGCCGAGGCCGACAACGATGCGGAACTGGTCGGAAGCGATCAACGACACGCTCAATTACCTCAGTTTCAGGGTGGCCAGGCCGATCAGCACGAGAATCACGGTGATGATCCAGAAGCGGACGATCACTCGCGGCTCGGGCCAGCCCTTGAGTTCAAAATGGTGATGAATCGGTGCCATACGGAATACGCGCTTGCCGGTCAGCTTGAAGCTGGCGACCTGGATGATTACCGACAGCGTCTCAACCACGAAAATGCCGCCCATGATGAACAGCACGATCTCCTGGCGAACTATCACCGCGATGGTTCCCAGTGCAGCCCCCAGCGCCAACGCACCTACGTCCCCCATGAACACCTGCGCC
Source organism: Pseudomonas sp. NCCP-436 (assembly GCF_019656335.1). GTDB lineage: Bacteria > Pseudomonadota > Gammaproteobacteria > Pseudomonadales > Pseudomonadaceae > Aquipseudomonas. The sequence continues at coordinate 155,575 of NZ_BPLZ01000006.1, forward strand.
GGGTAGGTGTTGAACCACAGAAAGCCCAGACCGGCCCCGACCAACGCAGCGCAGAACACAATCAGCTCACCGGCTCCCGGCACATAGGGGATCAGCAGGTACTCGGCAAAATTCACGTGACCCGACAGGTAGCAGAAGATCCCCAAGGCCCCGCCGACCATCACGGTCGGCAGAATGGCCAGGCCGTCCAGGCCGTCGGTAAGGTTCACCGCATTGCTCGAACCGACGATGACGAAGTAGCTCAGCACCACGAAGCCGATGCCCAGCGGGATGCTGACATCCTTGAGCAGCGGCACGATCAGGGTTGTTTCTACCGGATTCTGCGCCGTCATATAAAGGAAGAAGGCCGCGCCCAGGCCGAATACCGACTGCCAGAAATACTTCCAGCGGCTCGGCAAGCCCCGCGAGTTCTTTTCGATCACCTTGCGATAGTCGTCGACCCAGCCGATGGCACCGAACAGCAGGGTCACGGCCAGCACCACCCAGACGTAGCGATTGGACAGATCTGCCCAAAGCAGCGTGCTGATGGCGATGGAGGTAAGAATCAGCGCACCGCCCATGGTCGGCGTGCCCTTCTTCGACAGGTGCGATTGCGGGCCATCGTTGCGCACGGCCTGGCCGATCTGCCGAACCTGCAGCGTGCGGATCATCCAGGGCCCCAGCGCCAGCGCCAGCGCCAGCGCGGTAAGCACGCCAAGAATGCCGCGCAGGGTCAGGTACTGAAAGACGGCAAAGCCCTTGTAGAACTGTTGCAGGTACTCCGCCAGCAGCAGCAGCATTAGTGATTCTCCCCAGATACGCCGCACAGCGCCGCCACGACCTTGTCCATGGCTGCGCTGCGTGAACCCTTGATTAGTAATGTGCTACCAGTCTGTTCGACACGCAGCGCCTCGATCAGAGCAGCCTGATCGGCAAAATGACGCCCCTTGTCGCCGAACGCCTCCACCGCATGGCGCATCAGCGGCCCCACTGCGTACAGCGCATCGACCCGGCCGGCAGCATAGCGGCCGACATCGCGATGCCCCTGTTCGGCCCACTCGCCCAGCTCACCCATGTCGCCAAGCACCAGCACGGTACGACCGGAGAAACCGACGAGAATATCCACCGCCGCACACATGGATACGGGGTTGGCGTTGTAACTGTCGTCGATCACCCGCACGCCGCCCGTCGTCATCTGGGCCACGGCACGCCCCTTGACCGGCTGCACCATCTCCAAACCACGCACCATGGCCTGCACCGGTACGCCCAGGGCATGCGCGGCGGCACAGGCGGCCAGAGCATTGGCTACATTGTGCTCGCCCAGCAAGTTCAGCTGGATGCGTGCACTGCCCTGCGGACTGTGCAAGGTGAAACCCAGGCAGCCGCGCTGATCGCGAGTCAGTTCGCTGGCATGGAAATCGGCACGGACATCGCGCAAGGCGAAACTGAGGATCTTTCGCCCGGCAGCCCGCTGCTGCCAGACGGGAAACGCGCGATCTTCGAGATTAAGCACAGCCACGCCGTCCCGGCACAGCCCCTCGAGGATCTCACCCTTGGCCTCGACGATCCGCTCCGGACTGCCAAACTCGCCAACGTGGGCGTTGCCGGCATTGGTGATGATGGCCACCTGTGGCCGCGTCAGGCTGACGGTATAGGCGATCTCACCGATATGGTTGGCGCCCAGCTCGATCACTCCGGCACGGTGCTCTGCAGCCAGCTCCAGCAACGTCAGGGGCACCCCAAGATCGTTATTGAGATTGCCTCGAGTGGCCAGTACCGGGCCATTCAGGCCGGCACGCAGAATGGAAGCCAGCATCTCCTTGACGCTGGTCTTGCCGCTGGAGCCCGTTACTGCCGCCAGCGGGCCGGGAAAGGCCTGACGATTCAGCGCCCCAAGCTGGCCCAACGCGAGCCGAGTGTCGAGCACCAGCAGTTGTGGCAGCGGGACATTCTCCACCTCACGCTCCACCAGTGCCGCCACCGCGCCTTTGGCTGCAACCTCGGCCAGATAGTCATGACCGTCAAAACGCGGCCCGGTCAACGCCACGAACAGTTGACCGGCGGCAATGCTGCGACTGTCGGTGGCAACAGCGGAGAAGGCTACATCCGCGCCAATCAGGCGGGCGCTCAGGTCGGCAGCGACTTCACTCAGCAACCAGGGTTTAAGCATGAGCTGTCTCCCAGGCCGCCAGGGCCTTGCTCGCTTCAATCAGATCGGAAAACGGCAGGCGCTCACCGTGGATTTCCTGATAGTCCTCATGCCCCTTGCCAGCCAACACCACCACGTCACCGGCAGCCGCCTGCCTGATAAGGCCGGCAATAGCCTGTCCGCGGCCGAGCACAAACATCACCTGCTCCGGCGCGACAAAGCCACTGCGAATTTCGTCTTGAATATGTGCCGGCTTCTCGCCACGCGGGTTGTCATCGGTCACCCACACCACATCGGCCAGGCGCTCGGCTACGGCCGCCATCAGCGGGCGCTTGCCGCGGTCGCGGTCGCCACCACAGCCGAACAGACACAGCAGGCGCCCGGTCACGTGCGGACGCAGGGCTCCAAGCACCTTCTCCAGAGCATCCGGCGTGTGCGCGTAGTCCACCACCACCAGAGGCTTGTCGCCGCCGCCCAGGCGCTGCATGCGGCCGATCGGCCCCTGCAACTGCGGCAGCACCCTGAGAATCTCGTCCAGCGCGTAGCCCATGCCCAACAACGCACCGACCACCGCCAGTAGGTTGCTCAGGTTGAAGCGGCCCAACAGGCTGCTACGCAGTACCCCCTCACCGCGTGGCGTAATCAGACGCGCCTGCACACCGTGATCGTCGAAACGCGCCTCACAGCAATAAAGGAAGGCGTTGGTATCATCCAGGCTGTAGCCGATCAGGCGCGACGGATGAGGCCTATCAGCCAGCTTACGACCGAACGGATCGTCAAGATTGATCACCCGGCAGCGCAAATCCGGCCAGGCGAACAACCTGGCCTTGGCCTCGGCATAGGCCTCCATGCTGCCGTGGTAGTCGAGATGGTCACGCGACAGGTTGGTGAATATCGCTACGTCGAAGTCCAGAGCCGCCACGCGCCCCTGATCCAGCCCGTGGGAGGACACCTCCATGGCCACAGCGCGGGCACCGGCCTGCCTCAGCCCCGCCAGGGTTGCCTGCAAACCAACTGGATCCGGCGTGGTGTGCCGCCCCTGCTCCAGGGCACCATAAAAGCCGTTGCCCAGGGTGCCGACAATACCGCACCGCTCACCGAGCAGATCCAGAGCCTGCGCTAGCAGTTGACTGACACTGGTCTTGCCGTTGGTGCCTGTTACGCCTAGCAGGCGTACGCCACGACTCGGCTCGCCATAGAAGCGCCCAGCAATCGCCGACAACTGCCCGACCAAGCCGCGCACAGGAACCAGCAGAGCCTCTCCGGCAGTCAGCGATGGTGCGCCATCTGCCTCGTAGGCCACTGCAGCCGCACCACGGGCAATGGCATCGGCAATATGATTGCGACCGTCCTGCTGAACCCCGGGCACAGCCAGGAACAGATCGCCCGGGCGCACCTTGCGACTGTCGAGAGTCAGTTCGCGGATCAGCACCGGGCTTTCAGCCAGCGGCAGCAACTGATTCAGAGGCATGGGCATCAGCGTCGACCTCCCGAACCAAGAGCCACGGTCTTCTGCTCGGCTGGCGGCAGGTTGTCCGGTGCGATGTTCATCAGACGCAGCGTGCCAGCCATCACCCGGCTAAACACCGGAGCAGAAATCAGTCCGCCGTAGTAGGCACCCTTGCCCGGCTCGTCGATCACCACGACCAGAGCCACACGCGGATCCTGCGCCGGGGCAAAACCGGCGAATAGCGAGCGGTAGGAGTTGCTCTGATACCCCTTGGCCCCGGTATTGGTCTTGCGCGCAGTACCGCTCTTGCCGGCCACGTGATAGCCCGGCACCTGGGCGCGAAACACACCTCGCGGCGCTTCGACCACCTGTTGCAGCATGCCCTGTAGGGTCTTCGCCACCTCGGGCGAGACCACCTGCATGGCATCCGGGCGCGCGTCCACACGAATCATCGACAGCGGCACCATGTCGCCGCCGTTTGCCAGGGCCGCATAGGCATGAGCCAACTGCACTGCAGTGACCGACAAGCCGTAACCGTAGGACAGCGTGGCTGTCTCGGCCTGACGCCACTGCCGGTGATTTGGCAGGTTGCCGACCCGCTCGCCAGGAAAACCCAGGCCGGTGTCGCGACCAAAGCCAAGTTTGCTCATGACCTGGTACAACGTTTCCCCCCCCACGTCGAAGGCGATCTTGCTCATCCCGACGTTACTGGAGTTGATCAGAATGCCGGTCAGATCCAGAGCCGCCCCCTGAGTACGGGAGACATCGCGGATGGTGTAGCGGCCGATCTGCAGGCTGCCGTTGCCCACCTGCACCACGTCACTGGATTTCCAGCGGCCGGTTTCCAGTGCTGCCGCCATGCTCAGCGGCTTGATGGTAGAGCCGGGCTCGAACACATCGATCATGGCCCGGTTACGCATTGCCGCCGGAGTCAGATTGCGACGATTGTTCGGGTTGTAAGTGGGGTGATTGACCATCGCCAGCACTTCGCCGGTTTTCACATCAACCATCACCAGACTGCCAGCCTTGGCATCGTTCTCAAGCAAGGCATTGCGCAGCTCTCGGTGGGCGAGATACTGCAACCGCAAGTCAATGGACAACGCCAGCGACTTGCCGGCTTTGGCGTTCTGCGTGACCTGCACATCCTTGATCAACTTGCCGCGCCGATCCTTGAGTACCTGGCGCTTGCCGGGAATACCGGCCAGCCATTCCTCGTAGGCCAGCTCCATGCCCTCGCGGCCACGATCGTCGATATCGGTGAAGCCGACCACATGTGCAGCCACCTCGCCCGCCGGGTAGAAACGACGGAACTCCTCCATCGCGTAGACCCCAGGCACCTTCAGATCCAGCACGCTCTGCCCCTTTTCCGGGGTAAGACCGCGCACCAGATACATGAACTCGCGCTCCTTGTTCTGTTCAAGGCGTGCAGCAAAACCGGCCGGTTCCTGCCCCAGCGCAGCGGCCAGCGCCGGCCAGTGTTCGCGTCCTGCCTGCAGCTCCTTGCCATTGGCCCACAGGGTAGTAACCGGCGTACTGACGGCCAGCGGCTCGCCATTGCGATCCGTGATCAAACCACGATGTGCCGGAATCGGGATATGTCGCACACTGCGCGCATCACCATGGGCCTTGAGAAAGTCATGGTCGAGCACCTGCAGATCAAGCATGCGCCAGGCGATGACACCAACCATCAGCGCCAGCAACGCCAGCACCAGACGGAAACGCCAGGGATAGAGCGCGCCTTCAAGCCCGATCATGGCTGCACCATGCGCACGGCGGCGGGATCAGGGATGTGCATCTTCAACTGCTCGGTGGCCAGCACCTCGATGCGGTTGTGCGCGGTCCAGGTGCTCTGCTCCAGGATAAGCCGTCCCCACTCGGCTTGCGCCTTGTCACGCACGCTGAGCTCCGCATACAGCTCATTGAGCAACTGGCGATTCCAGTGTGCGCTGTAGGACACTGCCAGCGCCGACGACAGAATGAAGATAAACAGCACAAGCAGCAGGAAGCTGCCGGCCGGCATACTGCGGTTCAACCGACTCATCGCAGCTTCTCCGCAATACGCATTACCGCGCTGCGCGAGCGCGGATTGGCGCGAACCTCGGCTTCGCTGGCATAGACCGGCTTACCGATCAGTTTCAGACGCGGCTCGAAGGCCTTGGGGATAATAGGCAAGTCACGCGGCAGCTTGTCCGCCTCGCCCTTGGCCTGACGCTTCATGAACTGCTTGACGATGCGGTCTTCGAGCGAATGGAAACTGATCACCACCAGACGACCGCCCACCTCCAGTACTTCAAGAGCAGCAGCCAGACCACGCTCAAGGTCACCCAGTTCGTTGTTAATGTGGATGCGAATGCCCTGAAATGCCCGGGTAGCCGGGTTCTTGCCCTTCTCCCAGGCAGGATTGGCCGCAGCCAGCACCTGCGCCAGATCGGCCGTGCGGGTGAAGGGCTGCTCGACACGGCGCTGCACCACGGCGCGCGCCATGCGACGGGCAAAGCGTTCTTCGCCGTAATCCTTTAGCACGCGGGCGATTTCCTCTTCCTCCGCCGTGGCAATCCACTGCGCCGCGCTCTGCCCGGCATCCGGGTTCATGCGCATGTCCAGCGGACCATCGTTGAGGAAGCTGAAGCCGCGCTCGGGATCATCGAGCTGAGGCGAGGAAACGCCCAAATCCAGCAGAACCCCCGAGACCGAGCCAGCCAAGCCGCGGACAACAAGCTCCTCGGCAAGTTCCGCAAAACTGCGCTGCACAACGACAAAGCGGCCGTCTTCGGCCGCCAGCGCTTCCCCAGTGGCTATCGCCAGAGGATCTTTATCGAACCCCAGCAACCGCCCCTCTGGCCCAAGTCTCTGCAAGATCAACCGACTGTGCCCGCCACGGCCAAAGGTACCATCGACGTAGCAGCCGCCCTCGCGCACGGCGAGACCCTCGACAGCCTCGTCGAGCAGCACGGTGACATGGCGAAAGCTGCTATCGGTCATGGTTTACAGAATCAGACTACGAAGTTCATCGGAAAGAGCTCCCGGCTGCTTGATGGCGGCCAGGTCGTTTGCTGCTTGATCGTTCCAGGTCTGCTCATCCCAGAGCTGGAATTTGTTCAGGTGACCGACAAGCATCGCGTGCTTGTCCAGCCTGACATGCTCGCGCAGGCGGGAAGGGATCAGTATCCGCGCACTGCCATCCATCTCCAGATCCACCGCATTGCCCACCAGCAGGCGCTGGAGGATGCGGTTTTTCTCGTCAAGAGAAGCAAGGGCACTGAGTCGCTCTTCAATCCGCTCCCACTCGCTGAGGGGATAGATGTTCAAACAGGGGTCATTGATATCGATGGTGACGATGAGCTGGCCGCCAAAACGCGAAACGAGCTCATCGCGATACCGACTCGGCATCGCGAGGCGCCCCTTGGCGTCGAGACTAATGGCGTTAGCTCCGCGAAACACGGTTGCACTTCCCCTGTAACTAGCTTACCGCACCCATAAAAACCCACTTCAATCCACTTTTTACCACCTGCGCACACTATAGGAATGCGCGTACCCCACCGTCAAGGCGCGCCAGAACGGAAAAATCCTTACAGGACGGAGATTTAGCCAACAAAGAGGAAGGAAAAAAGGACGTCGAACCGGATAAATGACAGGCAAATACCAGCCACTCCAAACAGCTGAAGTTCGAACTTAAAGTAATTTCTTAAGAGTAAGAATTTTTCAGTATCAGACGAGCGGGAATTAGAAGAAGCAGAAGCGAAAAGGAAGGAGAGTCGATCTGTAAGCCGGGTTCTGTCGAGGACAGTCATTCCTCTACGACGTACATCACTGCACGCCTTTAGCAACCTACCCGGTTCCAGCGCGGGCCACGCCGATGGAACCCTATTTGGTCTTGCTCCGAGTGGGGTTTACCTAGCCACGGACTGTTACCAGCCGTGCGGTGCGCTCTTACCGCACCTTTTCACCCTTACCGGCGCCGAAGCGCTTAGGCGGTTGTTTTCTGTGGCACTTTCCGTAGGCTCACGCCTCCCAGGCGTTACCTGGCACTCCGCCCTATGGAGCCCGGACTTTCCTCCCCCTTCATCAAAGAAGGCAGCGACTGTCCGATCGACTCTCCGCCGGCAAGGGTACCGAGGGTGATGGCAAGCTGCAAGCCGAACGACTAACCCTTGCGCTCCAGTGCCACTTGGTAGAGCAGGTTCTTGCGCACACCGGTGATCTCCGCCGCCAGCGCCGCCGCTCGCTTGAGAGGCATTTCCGCCAGCAACAGATCAAGCACGCGCAGCGCCTCAACATTGACGGTTTCTTCACCTTCCGGTGCCTGCCAGCCGGCCACCAGCACCACGCACTCGCCCTTCTGCTGATTGGCATCGGCAGCCACCCAGGCACAAAGCTCATCGAGCGGTAGTCCCTTAAGGGTCTCGAAGGTCTTGGTCAACTCACGAGCCAACACAGCCTGGCGTGCGCCGCCGAACACCTCTCGCATATCCCGCAGGCATTCGAGGATGCGGTGCGGCGCCTCGTAGAAGATCAGCGTACGTGCCTCCTCACGAACCTGCTCCAGACGCCCCCGACGCGCCGCTGCCTTAGCCGGCAGAAAGCCCTCGAAGACGAAACGATCCGACGGCAGCCCCGCAGCCGACAGCGCCGCAATCAACGCACAGGCCCCGGGCACCGGCACCACCGAATAACCGGCAGACCGCGCCTGGCGCACCAGATGGAAACCCGGATCTGAAATCAGCGGCGTTCCGGCATCGGAAATCAGCGCCACATCCTCACCCACCGCCAGGCGAGCCAGAAAGCGTCCTCCCTGCTCACGCTCATTATGCTCATGACAGGCTGCCAGCGGCGTCGTGATACCAAAGTGCTGCAACAGCCGGGAGGAGTGACGAGTATCCTCGGCAGCGATCAGCGCTACGTCTCGCAGCACCCGCAAGGCCCGGGCACTGATGTCGTCCAGATTGCCAATGGGCGTCGCCACCACATAAAGAATGCCAGAGCGAACACTGTCGGCAGCGGGCTGAGTCACGGGAAACACCTCACTTATTGAAAGAGCGCTCATTCTAGCCGGTTAATGCCAGGCGGCATCGCATGGATGTCGCCCCTTGGGTACAATCCCAACTCGTTTTTGCTTACGTATCAGGATGACCCGATGATCGCCAGCCTGCGCCCACTTTCCGCCCTTGTTCTGGCCGGCCTGCTCGCCGCTTGCGCCAACTCGCCGACCAACACCTTGGGCCAACTGCCGCGCACGCCACAGGCCAGCATCGAGCAGATGCTCCAGCAGGCCGACTCGAGCAAGCCGGAGCAGGCCGCCCTGTTGCGCCTTTCCGCCGCTGATCAGGCCTATCAGCAGCAGGACATCGCCCGCTCTGCGCGCATCCTCGAGCTGGTCGACATTACCAGCCTGCAACCGGCGCAGCAGATCTTTGCCAGCACCCTACAGGCCGAACTGGCCATGGCTCGCCAGCAACCGAGAAGCGCTCTGAAAGCGCTGCAACATCCTAGTTTCGAACGCCTGGGCGAACTACCCCTGGAACAGCAGGCGCGCACCCAGTTGGTACACGCACGCGTTCTGGAGGCCAACGGCCAGCTACTGGCTGCCATACGCGAACGCGTATTTATTGCACCACTGCTCAGCGGCGAGACGGCCCACGACAACCATGAGAGCATCTGGACTCTGGCGACCCGACTGCCAGCTCAGGACACCCCGAGCAGCCTCGACAACGATCTCGCCGGCTGGCTGGAACTGGCCCGCATCACAAAAGGCAGCGCCACTCTTGAGCAGCAGCAGACGGCCATCGACCAGTGGATTAGCCGTAATCCACAGCACCCAGCCGCCGTACAACTTCCCGAAGCGCTGATCAAACTGCGTGAACTGGCCAGCCAGCCGCTGACCCACATCGCCCTGCTGCTACCTCAGGAAGGCCAACTCGCCAGCGTAGCCCGTGCCCTGCGTGACGGCTTTCTGGCAGCTCATTACGAAGCACAGCAAAACTATCAGCAGACACCCCAGATCAGTCTCTATGACAGCTCCCGTATCGGCTCACTGGACGCTTTCTACCAGCAGGCGCAGGCCGACGGCGTACAGCTGGTAGTCGGCCCACTGGAAAAGCCGCTGGTCAAGCAGCTCAGCGACCGCGAGCAGTTGCCAATCACCACCTTGGCGCTGAACTACAGCGATGTTGGCGGCGAAGGCCCGGCCCAGCTGTTCCAGTTCGGCCTGGCTGCTGAAGACGAAGCCCGCGAAGCGGCTCGCCGCGCCTGGGCCGACGGCATGCGCCGCGCTGTCGCTCTGGTGCCGCGCGGCGAATGGGGCGACCGCGTACTGGAAGCCTTCCGTCAGCACTGGCAGGCTCAAGGCGGCACGCTGATCGCCGCCGAACACATCGATCAGCCAGTAGAGCTGGCCCGACAGATTGGCGAGCTATTCAAGTTGCGCGAGAGCGAAGCCCGCGCCCAACGCCTGCAGGCCACCCTCGGCACCGGCATCGAAGCCCAGCCGGCACGCCGCCAGGACATCGACTTCATATTCCTCGCCGCGACGCCGCAACAGGCCCAGCAAATCAAGCCGACACTGGCCTTCCAGTACGCTGGTGACGTTCCAGTCTATGCCACCTCGCATCTGTTTACCGGCAACCATAGCCACGCTCAGTATCAGGATCTGGAAGGTATCCGCTTTTGCGAAACTCCCTGGCTACTGGACAACCATGCCCCGCTGCGCCAGGCAGTCAGCCAGCAATGGCCGCAGGCCGGTGGCAGTCTTGGCCGGCTCTATGCCATGGGTGTAGATGCCTACCGCCTGGCACCGCGCCTGACCCAGCTCAAGGCATTGCCGGAGTCGCGCATCGAAGGCCTGTCAGGCAATCTCAGCCTGAATCCTGCTCAGCGCATCGAACGGCAACTGCCCTGGGCTGAGTTCCGTGGTGGGCGGATCCAACGGCTTCCCGACGACACATTTTGAGCAGTCATAACGACCAGGGCCGCGCCGCCGAACAAGCGGCACGGCTACATCTGGAACATAATGGCCTGCGCCTGATCGAACAGAACTGGAGATGTCGCCTGGGCGAGCTCGATCTGGTCATGCTCGACGGCGATACAGTAGTATTCGTCGAAGTCCGCGCCCGCCGTCACAGCGCCTGGGGCGGGGCTCTGGAGAGTGTCGATGCGCGCAAGCGCGGCAAGCTGATCCGGGCCGCAGAGCTCTTTCTCCAGCAACAGCCTCGCTGGGCACGTCACTCCTGCCGCTTCGACGTCGTTGCCATCCAAACCGGCAGCGCTCACCTCGACTGGATCCAGAACGCCTTCGACGCCTGACGATCGCACCACATTCAAGGTTTATCCGATGGACATGCAATTCCGAATCCGCCAGCTCTACCAAGCCAGCATCGAAACCAAGCAGCAGGCAATGGAAGTCCTGCCCCCCTACATCGAGCATGCCAGCATGGTGATGGTTCAGGCGCTGCTCAATGAAGGGAAAATCCTCGCCTGCGGGAACGGCGGCTCGGCCGGCGATGCTCAGCACTTTTCCTCGGAGCTGCTCAACCGTTTCGAGCGTGAACGACCCAGCCTGCCGGCCATCGCCCTGACCACTGACAGCTCGACCATCACCTCGATCGCCAATGACTACAGCTACAACGAGGTGTTCTCCAAGCAAATCCGGGCACTCGGCCAACCTGGCGACGTGCTGCTGGCGATCTCCACCAGCGGCAACTCGGCCAACGTCATCCAGGCCATCCAGGCCGCCCACGACCGCGAGATGACCGTAGTAGCCCTCACCGGCCGCGACGGCGGCGGCATGGCCTCGCTGCTGCTGCCGGAAGATGTAGAGATTCGCGTACCGTCCAAAATCACCGCACGCATCCAGGAAGTCCACCTGCTGGTCATCCACTGCCTGTGCGACCTGATCGACAGCCAACTGTTTGGGAGTGAAGAATGAAGCGCAGCGCCCTAATTCTAACCATCCTGACCCTGATGCTGAGCCTGGCCGGCTGCGGTAACCGCAGCATCGGCAACAAGATCGACGACCAGTTCCTCGGCCCGGATGTTGCCTCGCAGATCAGCAAGGCTCATGCAGATCTGTCCAGCCCGACCTCCCGAATTGTCGTTACCAGCTACAACGGCGTCATCCTGCTGGCCGGCCAGACACCACGCAGCGAACTGAAGGATCTAGCCGCTCAGACCGCCCGCCGCGTGCAAGGCGTGAAGCGGATCTACAACGAACTGCAGGTGCAGCAGCCCTCCTCACTACTGGCACGCAGCAACGACTCGCTGCTGACTACCAAGATCAAAACCCAGATGCTCGCTGACAGCAATGTGCCGAGCACTCGCATCAAGGTCATCACCGAAAACGGCATCGTCTACATGCTCGGCGTGATCAGCCGTGAGGAAGCCAACGCCGCCACTCGCGTCGTTCAGGGCGTATCCGGGGTGCAGAAGGTCGTACGACTTTTCGAATACACCAACTGAAGCCAACTGCGAAATAAAAAACGGGCGCCAATGGCGCCCGTTTTTCGTTCACAACCTGTACTCCACGAGCCTTATTTGACCACCTTGAGGCTGGGCCGGCCACTGGGGCGTGGCGGCTCGTTACCACCTGGGCCGTCATCCTCCGGACCGGACTCTTGCGACCCGCCGGCAAGGGGCGGCTCCATGTCGAAAACCATGCCCTGGCCGTTTTCCCTCGCATAGATAGCCATGATGGCTTCGGCAGGGATGTACAGACTGTGGGCCACGCCGCCAAAACGCCCCTCAAAGCTCACCGCCTGATTGTCCATATGCAGATGACGCACCGCGCTGGGCGATGCGTTCAGCACGATCTGGCCATCACTGGCAAACCCGGCCGGTACCTGTACGCCCGGATATTCGGCATTAACCAGCAAGTGCGGAGTGCAATCGTTATCGACAATCCATTCATAGAGGGCACGAACGAGATAGGGACGACTGGAATTCATGGCATTCTCCAAAATTCAGCGCATGATGCGCTCGGCTGCAGACAAGCTCGCCTGGAAGTTGGCACGAGAAAACTGCCGATCCATATACTCAAGCAACGGCCTGGCCTGACGCGGCAACTCAATCTGCAGCAACGGCAGGCGCCAAAGGATGGGCAATAAGCAACAGTCCAACAGGCTCAGCTCATCACTGAGGAAGAACGGCTTTTCGGCAAATAGCGGCGAGACGCCACTCAGGCTCTCGCGAAGCTCCTTACGTGCTTGCTGACGCTCGCTCTCCTTGCTGCGCGGCTCAAGAATCCGGTCAACCAGAACACACCAGTCGCGCTGGATGCGATGCATCAGCAGACGGCTGTTGGCACGCGCCACCGGATAGACCGGCAGCAACGGCGGATGCGGATAGCGCTCGTCCAGGTACTCCATCACCACGCCCGGTTCGTACAGAACCAGGTCTCGATCAACCAGAGTAGGCAGGCTGCCGTAGGGATTGAGCTCGGCCAGCTTCGGCGGACACTGCCCGGCCTCGATGTCGATTATCTCGACACTGACGCCCTTCTCGGCCAACACCATGCGCACACGATGGGAATAGTGATCGGCGGGGTCGGAATAGCAGGTCAACCGATTGGTCACCGCCATGGCGATCCTCCTCGCTTTCGGCTTTTCAGAAACACGAAAAATTGCCGCAGCAATTTTCAGATGCCGCTGCCGTAACTCCGCTGGAGCGGCAACGAAATGGCAGGGTAGAAGCACCTGCGCGCCCTAAAGGGTGCGCAGGTTACGGAACGACTCAGTGAACGTCCTTCCAGTACTCGCGTTTGAGCAGGTAGGCGAACACGAAGAAGAAGGCCAGGTACAGCAGCACGTAGGTACCGATGCGCTGAGATTCCAGCTTGACCGGGTTGGCCGAATAAGCGAGGAAGGTCACCAGGTTCTTCACCTTCTCGTCAAACTCAGCCTCGCTCAGCTTGCCAGTGTTCGGCACAACGGTGAGCTGATCGCACGACTCAGCGGTAATCGCCGCACCAGTCAGCGGGTCATACTGCTTCTTGCCGTCTTCAACCACTTGCACCTGCTTGCAGCCGATCACCTGACGGCCCTGCAGGCCGACCAGCACGTTGGGCATACCGACGTTCGGGAACAGCTTGTTGTTGGCACCCAGCGGACGCTTCTCATCTTCGTAGAAAGTACGCAGGTAGGTGTACAACCAGTCGGTACCGCGAACACGCGCCACCAGGGTCAGGTCGGGCGGAGCAGCACCAAACCAGGCCTTGGCGTCATTCGGCGTCATGCCGATCTTCATGTGGTCGCCGATCTTCGAATCATTGAATACGACGTTCTCCAGCATGACCTCGTGCGGGATGCCGAGGTCGTCGGCAACACGCTCATAACGCTGGTACTGGGCCGAGTGGCAACCCATGCAGTAGTTGGCGAAGGTACGCAGACCGTCCTGCATGGCAGCCTTGTCGGTCAGATCGATATCGACCTTGTCCAGCGGATAGTCACTGGCAGCCCCCATGGACAGCGCCGGCAGCGCAGCGAATACAAATGCAGCGAAGAGCTTTTTCATCAGCCAGTCACCCTTTCCGGAACCGGTTTGGTCTTCTCCATCCTGGTGTAGAACGGCATCAGGATGAAATACGCGAAGTACAGGATTGTGCAGATCTGCGACAGCAGGGTACGACCCGGGGTCGGAGACAGCACGCCCAGTACGCCGAGGATGACGAAGGAGATGCAGAATACCAGCAGCCAGATCTTGCTCAGCCATCCCTTGTAACGCATCGACTTGACCGGGCTACGGTCGAGCCATGGCAGCACGAACAGCACGGCGATGGCGGCGCCCATGGCGATAACGCCGAGCAGCTTGTCCGGTACCGCACGCAGAATTGCGTAGAAGGGGGTGAAGTACCAAACCGGAGCGATGTGCTCAGGGGTCTTGAACGGGTTGGCTGCTTCGAAGTTCGGCTTCTCGAGGAAGTAACCGCCCATCTCAGGGAAGAAGAACACCACGAAGCAGAACACGAACAGGAAGACCACGACACCGACGATATCTTTAACGGTGTAGTACGGGTGGAACGGAATGCCATCCAGCGGAACGCCGTTCTCGTCCTTATTCTTCTTGATCTCGACGCCGTCCGGGTTGTTCGAACCGACTTCGTGCAGCGCGAGAATATGCAGCACAACCAGGCCGAGCAGAACGATCGGCAGAGCGATCACGTGCAGGGCAAAGAAGCGGTTCAGGGTAATCCCGGAAATCAGGTAGTCACCACGGATCCACTGGGTCAGGTCATCACCGATCACCGGGATGGCACCGAACAGCGAAATGATCACCTGGGCACCCCAGTAGGACATCTGCCCCCAGGGCAGCAGGTAACCCATGAAGGCTTCCGCCATCAGGCACAGGTAGATCAGCATGCCGAAGATCCACACCAGCTCGCGGGGCTTCTGGTAGGAGCCGTAGAGCAGGCCGCGGAACATATGCAGGTACACCACGATGAAGAACGCGGAAGCACCGGTGGAATGCAGGTAGCGCAGGATCCAGCCGTATTCGACGTCACGCATGATGTACTCGACGGAAGCGAAGGCGCCTTCGGCGGACGGCTCGAAGCTCATGGTCAGCCAAATGCCGGTAAGGATCTGGTTGACCAGCACCAGCAGGGCCAGCGAGCCGAAGAAGTAGAAGAAGTTGAAGTTCTTCGGTGCATAGTATTTGGAGAGATGGTCTTCCCACATCTTGGTGGCCGGGAAGCGCGCATCCACCCATTCCATGAATTTGCTCATCAGGCGTTCTCCTGGTCCACACCGATGATGATCACATCATCCGTCTCGTAGCTGTGCGGCGGCACCGGCAGATTCAGCGGAGCCGGCTGCGCCTTGTACACGCGGCCTGCGAGGTCGTAACGGGAACCGTGGCAGGGACAGAAATAGCCGCCGACCCAGTCCGGGCCTAGGTCGGCCGGCGCCACTTCCGGACGGAAGGACGGTGCGCAACCCAGGTGAGTGCACAGACCAACCAGCACCAGCAATTCCGGCTTGATCGAACGAGTCTTCTTGTCGACGTATTCCGGCTGCACGGACGCGGCTGACTCGGGATCGGCCACGCTACCTTCTATCTTGCTCAGGTTCGCCAGAATCTCCTCGGTACGGCGCACGATGAATACCGGCTGACCGCGCCACTCAGCAACCATCTGCTGACCCGCCTCGATCTTGCTGACGTTCACCTTCACCGGTGCCCCGGCCGCCTTGGCCTTGGCACTGGGGAACCATGACCCCACGAACGGAGTCGCAGCACCTACCGCTCCTGCCGCACCCACCACAGAGGTGGCTGCAACCAGAAAGCGACGCCGGCCTGCATTCACGCCGTCATTGCTCATTCAGTCGTCTCCCATCAGCTTTGTGGCCTGTTGTTCAGGCCTCTACTAAATAAAAATCGGGCCGCGCAAAAAATTCGCCAAATGGTAAAGAAAAGCCCCTTTTCTGACAAGGTAATTACCCGCCACCCCTTCGGCGAAACCCTTGTCGCACGCGCCTTGCGCAGCTGCGGCACGTTGTCGCACAACTTCCGCGCCACCATAAAAAACGCCCAGCTCCGTGAGGAAACTGGGCGCCTTTGCAAGCGTAGTCGAAATTAACGCTTGGAGTACTGCGGACGCTTGCGCGCCTTGCGCAGACCAACCTTCTTACGCTCGACTTCACGGGCGTCACGAGTGACGTAACCGGCCTTACGCAACGGGCTGCGCAGAGTTTCGTCATACTCGATCAGAGCGCGGGTGATGCCGTGACGGATGGCACCGGCCTGACCACTGACACCACCACCGGCAACGGTGACGAAGATGTCGAACTTCTCGACAGTCTCGGTCAGCTCCAGCGGCTGACGTACGACCATGCGAGCAGTTTCGCGACCGAAGAAGTTGTCCAGGCTGCGATTATTGATGGAGATGTTACCGGTACCCGGACGCAGGAATACGCGAGCGGTTGCGGTCTTACGACGGCCAGTGCCGTAATTTTGAGTCGCCGACATAGTGAACTATTCCGTTAAATCTTCAGTTCTTGGGGCTGCTGGGCAGTGTGCGGGTGAGTAGCACCCTTGTACACCTTCAGCTTGCGGTACATGTCGCGACCCAGCGGATTCTTCGGCAGCATGCCTTTAACCGCGGTCTCGATCACACGCTCAGGGGCACGAGCGATCAGCTTCTCGAAGCTGATTTCCTTGATGCCGCCCGGGAAACCGGAGTGGGAGTAGTACTTCTTGTCGCTAGACTTGGCGCCAGTGACACGAACCTGCTCGGCATTGATGACGACGATGTAGTCGCCGGTATCGACGTGAGGGGTGTACTCGGGCTTGTGCTTGCCGCGCAGACGGCTTGCGATCTCGGTGGCCAGACGACCCAGGGTCTGGCCTGCAGCGTCGACGACATACCAGTCGCGCTTAACAGTTTCCGGTTTTGCAGTAAAAGTCTTCATTCGCTATAGCCTCAGGGGCCGCCCTGAAAATAAGACGGCGGATCTTACTGAATGGTGCTTGCTTTGACAAGTCAAAGACGGCCGGAAACAGACGCTATCGGGGGCTCGGGTCAGCGCGTCCGCTACGGCGGAGGGTTCGGTGGACTAGGCATCCCCACCTTCTCTCTTGGCGAGCTAGGCATTCCCGCGTCGAGAGCTGCGAAATTATGCCGATTGCAGCGAAAATAGCAACCTGCTTTGATGTGAACCCTTCACCTGCAGTCAACGAGGAGTATTCAATGCGATACCGTCAGCTCGGCCGCACCGACCTGAAAGTCAGCGCCCTGTGCCTGGGCAGCATGACCTGGGGAGAACAGAACAGCGAGGCCGAGGGCTTCGCCCAAATTCAGCGCGCCAAGGCCGGCGGGATCAATTTCATCGACACCGCCGAGATGTACCCGGTACCACCTCGCGCCGAAACATACAGCCGCACCGAGCAAATCATCGGCAACTACTTCCGCCAACACGGTGACCGTGCTGACTGGATCCTGGCGAGCAAGGTCGCCGGCCCCGGCAACGGCATCAGTCACATCCGCGATGGACAGCTGAAGTTCGACCGCAAGCACATCGTCGCCGCACTGGACGCCAGCCTCAAGCGCCTGCAGACCGACTGGATTGACCTCTACCAGCTGCACTGGCCGGAGCGTCCAACCAACTTCTTCGGCCAGCTCGGCTACCGCCACCAGGAGACGGAGTTCACCCCGCTGGAGGAAACCCTGGAAGTGCTCGACGAGCAGGTGCGCGCCGGCAAGATCCGTCACATCGGCCTGTCCAACGAAACGCCCTGGGGCACCATGAAGTTCCTGCAATTGGCTGAAAGCCGCGGCTGGCCGCGGGCAGTCTCGATCCAGAATCCTTACAACCTGCTCAATCGCACATTTGAGGTGGGCCTGGCGGAAGTGGCGATCCGTGAGCAATGCGGCCTGCTGGCCTACTCGCCACTGGCCTTCGGCATGCTCAGCGGCAAGTACGAAGACGGCGCCCGCCCGGCCAGCGCCCGCATTACCCTGTTCAGCCGCTTCTCCCGCTATACCAACCCGCAGGCGGAGGCGGCCTGCTCTCGCTACGTCAGCCTGGCCCGAGAACACGGCCTGGATCCGGCTCAGATGGCACTGGCCTTTGTTACCGCGCAGCCCTTCGTGACCAGCAACATCATCGGAGCCACCAGCCTGGAACAACTGAACAGCAACCTGGCCAGCGCCGAGCTGAAGCTCTCTGAAGAGGTGCTCGCCGGCATCGAGGCGATTCACAAGGCGCAGCCGAACCCGGCCCCCTGAACGAGAAAGCCCGGTAGATACCGGGCTTTTCTTTCGCAGCAGTCGTGCTTACAGCGAGCGGCTGATGATTTCCTTCATGATCTCGTTGGTGCCGGCATAAATACGCTGCACCCGCGAGTCGGCCCAGGCTCGAGCGATAGGGTACTCCCACATAAAGCCGTAGCCGCCATGCAGCTGTACGCATTCGTCGATCACCTTGCACTGCAGGTCGGTTCCCCAGTACTTGAGCATTGCCGCAGTCGGCACATCGAGTTTTTTGTTCAGATGCAGATCCAGACAGCGGTCGACGAATACCCGGCCAACCTGGATTTCAGTAGCCATTTCCGCCAGCTTGAAACGGGTGTTCTGGAAGTCCGCCACAGCACGCCCGAAAGCCTTGCGTTCGCGGGTGTAATCGAGCGTCCACTTCAACGCTGCCTCGGCCGATGCCAGTGCCGCGACCCCCACGGTCAGACGCTCCTGCGGCAGTTCCTGCATCAGGTAGACGAAGCCCATGCCCTCTCTGCCGAGCAAATTGGCCTTGGGAATACGTACATCCTGGAAAAACAGCTCGGAGGTATCCTGAGCTTTCATGCCGACCTTTTCCAGACGCTTGCCCTTGGAAAAGCCCGGCGTGCCGGCTTCCACCAGGAACAAACTGATGCCCTTGGCGCCGGCCCTGGGATCGGTCTTGGCCACGACTATCACCAGGTCGGCCAGCCAGCCGTTGGTGATAAAGGTCTTGGAACCGTTGATCACATACTCGTCGCCATCCAGCACGGCGGTGGTCTTCACCCCCTGCAAATCGGAACCGGTGCCCGGCTCGGTCATGGCGATGGCAGTAACCAGCTCGCCACTGACCAGCCTGGGTAGATAGTGGCGCTTCTGCTCTTCCGAGCCGTAATGGAGGATGTAGGGCGCAACGATGTCGGAATGCAGGGAAAAGCCGACCCCGGTCAGCCCCAGACGCGCCTGCTCCTCGATGACCACGGTACTGTAGAGGAAGTCGGCGCCCATACCGCCGTATTCCTCGGGAATGTGCGAGCAGAGCAGCCCCGCTTCGCCTGCCTTGTTCCACAGGGCACGATCGATGTGGCCATCCTTCTCCCACTGAGCGTGGTAAGGCACCGCCTCCTGCTCGAAGAACTTGCGCACACTGTCGCGAAACAACTCGTGATCGGAACTGAATAGGGTTCTGGGGATCATGGCGCTACCTGTGTCAGGCCAAAAAAGTCAGGCCCTGACTTTAGCCAAGCAAACGCTTGGTCACACTGGACACAAGCGCCAAAAAATAAGACGATCCAGCCGCTGCATGACCACTTAGCCTTGAATAAGAACAATACCTATGGTGATCCCCCAGCCCAGCGCCCCCCTGCGACGCGTCAGCATTCTCGCTACCGACGGTGTCTTTGCTTCCACCCTGATGCAAGCCAAGGATTTCTTTCACATGGCAGGCATCCGCTATGCCAGACAACAGGGGCTCGGCCACGAACCCCCTTTCGAGATCCTTCTGGTCAGCCCTGACGGACAGCCCGTGAACAGCTTCAGCACGGTCCGGGTTCCAGTCGATGCCGCACTGGAGCCCTGTGACGTAATCATCCTGCCGCCCTTCTGGGACGACTTCGACACCTTAAGCCGGCGCCATCCGCAGATTCTGGACTGGCTGCGCGAGCGTCACGCCGCCGGTACGGCCATCTGCGGTGAAGCCACCGGGGTATTCTGGATGGCCGAAGCCGGCCTGCTGGACGGCAAGGAGGCGACCACCTACTGGCGTTTCTTCCAGGAGTTCGCCGAGCGCTTTCCGCGCGTAAACCTGAATCAGGACAAGCACATCTCCGACGCCGACAACCTCTACTGCGCCGGCGGCGTCACCTCGGCGTGCGATCTCTACATCTACCTGATAGAGCGCTATTGCGGCGCCGGCGTGGCACAGGGCGTGGCCCGCGACATCCTCTACGAGGTGCAGCGCAGCTACACCCCCGGGCGCCTTGGTTTCGGCGGACAAAAACTGCATCAGGACGTTGCCATACTGCAGATCCAGCAGTGGCTGGAGGAGCACTACGCCGATAAATTCCGCTTCGAGGACGTAGCCCGCGAGCATGGCATGAGCATTCGCAACTTCATGCGCCGCTTCCAGGCCGCTACTGGCGACAAACCGCTGCACTACCTGCAACGACTGCGCATTGAAACGGCCAAGAGCCTGCTTTCGTCCACCCGCAAAAGCATCAAGACAATCAGCTACGAAGTGGGTTATGACGATGCCAGCTTCTTCGCCCGGCTGTTCCGCCAGCACACCGAACTGTCACCCAACCAGTATCGTCGCCAGTTCCGCCACAAGGACAGCGGCGCCTGAAACGGCCGCACTGCCGCGCCGCCGTCAGGGACGGTGCGGCCGGGCGAGGAACTCGTGCGACTGCATCTCAAGCAGACGGCTGAGGGTTCGCTGAAACTCGAAGTTCAGCCGCCCGCCGCTGTAGAGATCCTTGAGTTCCACTTCGGCGGAAATGATCAGCTTGACGTTGCGATCGTAGAACTCGTCCACCAGGTTGATAAAGCGCCGCGCCATATCATCCTTGGCCACGCCCATCTGCTCGACATTGGAGAGCATCACTGCACCGAAGATCTTACCCAGCTCGATGTAATCGTTCTGGCTGCGCGGCCCATCACAAAGCTCGCGGAACTCGAACCAAGCCACGTCACTGGCCACCTTGCGCGCTCGAATCTCGCGATTCTCGATCAGCAGCACATCGTTATCACGAATAACGACCTTCTCCGGCAGCAGACTGCGGAAGCTCTTTTCCAGACTGGCATCGGCTTCCGGGCCCAACGGCGTGTAATAAAGCTCGGCCTGCTCCAGCGCACGCAAACGATAGTCAATGCCGCTATCGACGTTGACGATCTCGGTGTGCTGCTTGAGCAGAGCAATCGCCGGCAGGAAGCGGGCGCGCTGCAGGCCGTCCTTGTAAAGACCGTCCGGCACGATGTTGGAGGTGGCCACCAACGAGACGCCGTTGTTGAACAGCTCCTCCAGCAAGGTGGCAAGGATCATCGCATCGGTGATGTCGGATACGAAGAACTCGTCGAAACAGATCACCCGCGCCTCGTCGGCAAAGCGCCGGGCAATAATGGTCAGCGGGTTCTTCTCTCCCTTGAGAGTCTTCATCTCCTCGTGCACGCGCTTCATGAAGCGGTGGAAGTGCGTACGCATCTTCTGCTCGAAGGGAAGCGCATCGAAGAAAGTATCGACCAGATAGGTCTTGCCACGGCCTACGCCACCCCAGAAGTACAGGCCCTTGACCGGCTCCTGCGGCTTCTTGCCGAACAGCTTGCCCAGCAGCCCGGACTTGCCCCGCTCGCGCGCGAGCAGATCGTCATACAGACGCTGCAGATGGCGAACGGCGTTTTCCTGGGCCGCATCATGGAAGAATTCCGGCCGCTTGAGGTCGGCCTGATAGCGCTCGAGAGGAGTCATGATTCGTTAGCCGGGCAACTAAAAACGGGGGCGACACTTTAGCGACGCCCCCGCTGAATGGCAATCGGGGCACGCCGGACGGATGCTCGTCCGGCGGGAACCACGGGTCAGTCCTGCACAGCCAGCGTTTCGCGCAGACGAGCGATGGCCACCTCCAGTGCCATCGCATCGGCAAACTCGGGACTGGAGGCGACTGCCTGGTTATCAATCCAGACCGTGAAACCCAGTCCCTCACTGCGCACATCCAGCGTTTCACCAGACTGCAGGCGCTTGCTGGCCTGACCAGCGGTTTTTCCATCGGCAAAGGATTTCGACAGCAGCAACTGCTCGCCACTGGCGTCCAGCAGCCGGAAACGGAAGCTGCCGTCTTCATCGCGAAAACTGACGAAGCGCGCACTCTTGGCTGCCTTTTTCTTCTCGCTACCGGCCACCTGCACCTGCTCACGGAACGAGCGCAGGCCCACTGCCTCACGCAGCTCACCAAGGAAAGGCGTGGCAATCCTGCGCGCCTTGGCGGCACCGGCGAGGAGGATGTCCTCCAGGTCGGCCGGTTTGGCAATCAGCGTGTTGTAGCGCTCACGCGCCTCACCCAGGGTGTCTTCAAGCAACTGGTACAGACGGTTCTTCGCTTCGCCCCAGGCCAATCCGCCCTCCAGATCAGCTCGGAACCCTGCCTGCTGCTCCGGAGTTGCGAAGGCCTGGTAGAGGCTGAACAGGTGCGAGCTGTCGGCGTCTTTCGGCTCGCCCGGCGCACGCGAATCGGTGACGATCCGCGCGACTGCATCCTTGAGCTGCTTGCTGCTGCCAAACAGCGGGATGGTGTTGTCGTAGCTCTTGCTCATCTTGCGGCCGTCGAGGCCCGGCAGTGTAGCCACGTTTTCCTCGATCACCGCCTCGGGCAGGACGAACAGCTCACGCCCCTTGCCGAACAGGTGATTGAAGCGCTGGCCGATGTCGCGGGCCATCTCTACGTGCTGGATCTGGTCACGACCAACCGGCACCTTCTGCGCATTGAACATCAGGATGTCAGCAGCCATCAGCACCGGATAGCTGAACAGGCCCATGGTGACACCCGCGTCCGGGTCTTCACCGACCTCGACGTTCTTGTCCACCGAAGCCTTGTAGGCGTGGGCACGGTTGAGCAGGCCCTTGCCGGCGACACAGGTAAGCAGCCAGCACAGCTCGGGAATCTCGGGGATATCGGACTGGCGATAGAAGGTCGCCTTGTCGGTATCCAGCCCCAAGGCCAGCCAGGTGGCAGCGATCTCCATGCGCGAGCGCTGGATACGCGCCGGGTCGTCGCACTTGATCAGCGCGTGGTAATCGGCCAGAAAGTAGAAAGAGTCAGCCTGCGGATCGCGGCTGGCAGCAATGGCCGGACGGATGGCACCGGCGTAGTTGCCCAGATGCGGAGTGCCAGTAGTGGTGATACCGGTAAGAATACGGGTTGTCATGAGGTTTGCCTGAATTCGTACGCAAAGGATCGGAAACTTACAGGCGCGGCAGCAGAAGTTCTTTCAGATCCGTCAGCCGGCCATGAAAAAAGTGGCCGCATTCTGCCACTTTCAGCAGCTCGTGGGCACGCCCGAGGCCGGCCGACCAGTCGTAAACGGCCTGAGCTTCGATCACTTCGTCGTCTTCCGGCTGAATCACAACTAGCGGACAGCGGCTGGCCGGCGGATTGTCTGCAGTCAGCCTGTGCACGGCAGGTGCCACCATGAACAGAGCCTGCGGAACCCGCTCTCGGGCCTCCAGCCGGCCGCCCAACGCGGCGGCAACGAAACCACCGAAGGAAAAACCAAGCAGGGTTACGGGCAAGTCCGGATAGCGCTCCCGCAACCAGTCGGCCACCGCCTCGGCGTCATCCACCTCGCCATTGCCCATGTCATGACTACCGGCACTGGCACCCACACCGCGATAGTTGAAGCGCAAGGTGTGATAACCGCAGTCGCGCGCGGTGCGCTGCAGGGTTGAGACCACCTTGTTGAGCATGGTTCCGCCCTGCACCGGATTGGGATGACAAACCAGCGCCACACCACGGGCGGCCGGCACTTCGAGATGGAGGGCTTCCAGCTGGCCCTGTGGACCTGGAATGAAAACGGGGGTTTCGCGACTGAGCAACACTGAACTCCGTGACCCCGTAACGGGTCGACTCGTCTAGCAGACTGCCTGCAAAGCAGACGTGAACACAGAAAATCCTGCGCCGCCAAGGGCAGCCCAACCGGCAGCCCGATGGCAAAGCGAGGAAAGGGAGTTTACGCGGTGTAAACCTCCATTCCGAGCCGATTGTGCGCATTCGCAGCCGGGTGCTGCCGGCGCCGAATCACTCCGGACCGTATACAGCGCAGGCTCAAGCCGCTAACGTAAAGCAAAGCCGTTTTGAGAGGAAGGACTCGTGGAACAGACACTTACTGCCTGGTTGATACCCGCCCTGACCCTGGTGGTCGGCATCGCCGTGGGCTTTCTCCTCGCCCGACTGGCACCCAATGCAGCACCGGGACGCAGCCAGCGGCAGATGGACGAAATGCAGGCACGCTTCGAGGCCTACCAGAACGAAGTGGTAACTCACTTCAATACCACCGCCAGCCTGGTGAAGAAGCTCACCCAGAGCTACCAGGAGGTCCAGGAGCACCTGTCAGACGGCGCCAACCGTCTGGCCCTGGACGAACTGACCCGACAGCGTCTGCTGGCCACGCTCAATAGCGTTGATACAGGAGAAAAGCGCGAGCGCCTGACTCCGCCAAAGAACTACGAGATGCCCAAAGACTATGCGCCGAAAAGCGATGGCCCGGGCATGCTCGACGAGAGCTACGGTCTGAAGAAGTAACCATTGCACAGAGCCCCGCTCCGGCGGGGCTCTTCATTTGCGCCTCAACCGGCGCTGTAACCCAGGCGATTCCGCAACGCCTGCTCAAGGCGCTGAGCCACCTCGTCCAGCGAGACCGGACTGTTCAGCAAATCCTTCATCTGTACCATCTTCAGCCCGGCGTAGCCGCAAGGATTGATGCGCAGGAAGGGGGTCATGTCCATGTCTACGTTCAGCGCCAGGCCATGGAAGGAACAGCCGCGGCTGACCCGCAGTCCCAGCGAGGCGATTTTGTCGCCATTGACATAGACCCCTGGAGCATCGGCCTTGGGTGCTGCAACGATGCCGTAACCAGCCAGCAGATCGACCAGACTCTGCTCCATCGCGGTGACCAGCTCGCGCACGCCCAGATCCAGGCGGCGCAAATCGAGCATCAGATAGGCCACCAGCTGGCCGGGGCCGTGGTAGGTCACCTGGCCGCCGCGCTCGACCTGCACCACCGGAATATCGCCCGGCGCCAGCAGATGCTCGGCCTTGCCGGCCTGGCCCTGGGTGAACACCTGCGGATGCTGCAGCAACCAGATCTCGTCCGGCGTCTGCTCATCACGCTCACGGGTCAGCCGACGCATGGCTTCCAGCGTCGGCTGGTAGTCGACCAGGCCCAGATGGCGAACGATCAGCGACGCCACTAGAGCACCATATGCACGCGCCCGGTGGCACGCAGGTCAGCATGGATGGCCTGCAACTGTTCAACCCCGGTGGCGGTGATCAGTACCTGTACCGACAAAAAGTTGCCGTTGCGGCTGTCACGCATCATCAGGGTAGAGCTGTCCAGATCCGGGGCGTGGCGGCGGATTACTTCGATGACCAGCTCGGAAAAGCCCTCGCCAGCAGTACCGATCACCTTGATCGGGTAGCGATCGCAGGGAAACTCGATCTTCGGCGCTTGAATGTCGCTATCACTCATATCTCATGCGGGCCCACGGCCCGTCCTCCGGTGGCCGCCCATGGCAAGCGGCCGGCTCGTGTCGTGGCTCTCTAGTTGAACAGGCCGTAGAAGAACAGGCGGATGCTGTCCCACAGACGGCGCAGCAGGCCGCCCTCCTCGACAGTTTCCAGCGCAACCAGGTCAGTACTGCGCACCACCTCGTCACCGAGTCGAACCTCGACCTTGCCAATCACGTCGCCCTGCTGGATAGGCGCCACCAGTTGCGGCTCCAGCACCATGCTCGCCTGCAATTTCTCCAACTGCCCCTTGGGCATGGTCAGGGTCAAATCCTCGGCCAGACCGGCCTTGACCTGCGAAGCCTGGCCCTTCCAAACGATTGCCTGAGCCAGTTCAGCGCCCTTCTGGTAGAAGGTGCGACTCTCGAAGAAGCGGAAACCATAGGTCAGCAGCTTCTGCACCTCGGCCGCCCGCGCCTGCTCACTAACGGTACCGAACACCGAGGCGATCAGTCGCTGGCCGTCACGCACGGCAGAGGCCACCAGGCAGTAACCGGCCTCCTCGGTATGACCGGTCTTCAGCCCGTCAACGGTACTGTCGCGCCACAGCAGCAGGTTGCGATTGGGCTGCTTGATACCGTTCCAGAGGAACTCCTTCTGCTTGTAGATGGCGTAGTGCTCCTGATCATCGAAGATGATTGCGCGAGCCAGCTTGGCCATGTCATGTGCCGAGGAGTAGTGATCCGGATCCGGCCAGCCGGTGGAGTTGACGAAGAACGTGTTGGTCATCCCCAGGCGCCGGGCATGGGTGTTCATCATGTCGGCAAAGGCGTCCTCGCTACCAGCGATGTGCTCGGCAATGGCGACACTGGCATCGTTGCCGGACTGGATGATGATGCCGTGCAGCAGGTCGTTCACCGAGACTTCCTTGCCAACCTCGATGAACATCTTCGAGCCGCCCATGCGCCAGGCCTTCTCGCTGACGCGCACCATGTCGGTTTCCTTGATCTGGCCGCGATTGATCTCCTGCGTGGCGATATAGGCGGTCATCAGCTTGGTCAGGCTGGCCGGTGGCAGACGCTGGTCACCGTTACTTTCCACCAGCACCTGGCCGCTGGCCGCGTCCATCAGCACATAGGATGTCGCCGCCAGTTGCGGCGGCGCGGGGATCACTTGCTGGCTGGCTCCGACGAGCGGAGCAGTCAACAGACCCAGGAAGAAGAAAGCACGTTGCGCGAAGCTGGTGATGTTCATCCGTCTCTCGAAAATGTGTTGCTTGAGTTGAGCGACCCCTCAGGGTCATCGACTGGCCTGCCCGAGCAGGCCAGGAAGTTAGTCCGGTAAAAAACGCTTAAGTTGCCAGTTAGTCACCCTGTACCAGAGTCGGCTGCCCCAGGTTAGCCAGGCGGACGCTGCTCTGCAGCTGCTCAGCCTCGCCCTGATTGCTCAGCGGCCCGAGACGTACGCGATGCAGGATCTGCTGGTTGCGTACCACTGAGCTGACGAATACCGGGACACTGGTAGTCTGGCTCAGCTTGGCCCGGAGCAGCTCCGCAGCGTCCGGATTGGCGAAGGCTCCCACCTGGAGATACAGGCCAGAGGCTGCGAGTGAATCGTTTTTTTTTACGTCCACCTGTACCGGCAGGATGGCCGCGGCATGCTGCTCGGGCGGCGGCGAGTACTGTTCGACCACCTGTGGTATCGCCTTGGCCACCGGCTCGGCGACCATCGCCTTGGCTGGCTGCGCATTGGCCAGCACCATCGGCACTGGCCGCCCCTGCTGAGCCCACCATTCGTGCGGATCAATACCCTCGACCCGCACCTGTGCGGTTCCCTTCTCGGCATAACCAAGCTTCTTGGCCGCCGCAAAGGACAGGTCAATTATGCGATCAGAGTAGAACGGCCCACGGTCGTTGACCCGCAGAATCACGCTCTTGCCATTCTCCAGATTGGTCACCCGTACGTAGCTGGGTAACGGCAGAGTCTTGTGTGCAGCGGTCATACCGTACAGATCGTAGGTTTCACCGTTGGCAGTGGCCTGGCCATGGAACTTGGTACCGTACCAGGAGGCCGGGCCCACCGCGACATAGCGACGGGCATCCTGAATCGGATAGTACTGCTTGCCGAACACCACGTAGGGACTGGCCTTGACCGGCCCGTAGTGCGGCATGGGGATGGCATCCGGAATCTTCGACACGTCCACATCCCACCAGGGCGCGCCATCCTGGTGCGGCCGGCTGAAATCGCTTGGACCGGAGATCGAGCCGCCCTGGTTAGGCGCAACGGTACTTTGCGCCGGGCGATTGCTGGAACAGCTCACCAGCAGCAGGGTGGCACCCAGGAGGGCAGCCAGCGGCATGAGTTTGGACACAGTCATTGCTTACCCCGTGCTTCGACCAGCGCCTCGGCCAGCTGATTGACGGCCATGGCGTACATCACGCTGCGATTGTAACGGGTGATGGTGAAAAAGTTGGGCAGACCGAACCAGTATTCGTCACCTTCAGCACCTTCCAGACGAAACGCCGTGACCGGTGTCTCATCGGCCAGTACATCGGCACTGCGCCAGCCCAGCTCACGCAGCTCAGCAACGCTCTTTACCGGATCAAGCCCCTGGGTCAGCCCTTCATCGACCCGCTCGCCGCTGACTTCGGCACGACTGGCCACCTGGCCGCCTGCTTGCCAGCCGTGGCGTTTGAAATAGCTGGCGACGCTGCCAATGGCATCGGTCGGGTTGCTCCAGATATTGATGCGTCCATCGCCGTCGAAATCCACGGCATAGGCCCGGAAGCTGCTGGGCATGAACTGCGGCAGTCCCATGGCGCCGGCATAAGAACCCTTGAGCGAGAGCGGGTCGACCTGTTCCTCACGGGCCAACAGCAGAAACTCGCGCAGCTCCTTGCGGAAGAACGGCGCACGCGGCGGATAGTCGAAAGCCAGGGTCGACAAGGCATCCATTACCCGCCAGCTACCGGTATTGCCGCCATAAAAGGTTTCCACACCGATGATGGCGACAATGAACTGAGGTGCCACACCATATTCGGCCTCGGCCTTCTCCAGCGCAGCCTGGTTGCGGCTCCAGAATTCCACTCCCTGGCTGATGCGCTTGTCGGTGATAAAGATCGGCCGGTAATCCTTCCACGGTTTGACCTTTTCCGCCGGACGCGAAATGGCGTCGAGAATCGCCTGCTTGCGCTCCACTTCAGCAAACAGCCCTTGCAACTGCTCGCTGGCAAAGCCGTAGTCGCGGGTCAGTTCGTCGATGAACTCGGCCACCTGCGGCGCCCCCTGATAGTCGGCCGCCACGGCCTGGGCAGCGGTACCCAACGCACCGGCCAGGCCAATCCCCAGCAGCGTTCGAGCCGCCCAACTGCGCAATGCATGCATCGATTCAAAACTCCCGATCAAACCTGGGCGATCCACTTTCTATGGGTATGGATCGCCATCAAAACTCCAAAGCCGGCCAACAGCGTCACCAGATGAGTACCCCCATAGCTGATGAACGGCAACGGCACCCCTACGACTGGCAGCAACCCACTGACCATCCCGATATTGACAAAGACATAGACGAAAAAGGTCATGGTCAGCGCTCCGGCCAGCAGCTTGCCAAACAGCGACTGAGCCTGGACGGTAATTACCAAACCACGCGCGAGCAACAGCAAATACAACAACAGCAACAAACAGACACCAACCAGCCCGAACTCTTCAGCCAGCACGGCGATGATAAAGTCCGTATGGCTTTCCGGCAAAAAGTCCAGGTGCGACTGAGTACCCAGCAGCCAGCCCTTGCCCAGCACTCCGCCGGAACCGATGGCAGCTTTCGACTGAATGATGTTCCAGCCCGCACCCAGAGGGTCACTTTCCGGATTGAGGAAAGTCAGCACCCGGCGCTTCTGGTAGTCATGCATGACGAAGTACCACATGCCCACGGCAATCGGCACCACCGCAGCCGCCGCGCCAGCAATCCAGCGCCACTGCAGCCCGGCCATAAAAACAACGAAGGCGCCAGAAGCAAGAATCAGCAGCGAAGTGCCCAGATCCGGCTGCTTGACGATCAGCACGAAAGGCACGCCGATCATCGCCAGACTGATCAGCACATGCTTGAACCTCGGCGGCAGGCTGTGCCGGGACAGGTACCAGGCAATGGTCATCGGCATGATGATTTTCATCAGTTCCGAGGGCTGAAAGCGGATCACCCCGGGAATGTTGATCCAGCGCGTGGCCCCCATCGCCGTGTGCCCCATTACCTCAACCACCCCCAGCAAAGCGACGCCGATCACATAGGCCAGCGGCACCCAACGCGCCATAAAACGTGGATCGAGCTGGGCAATCACCACCACAGCGGCCATGCCGATACCGAAAGAGGAGGCCTGCTTGAGCAGCAGATCCACATTCTTGCCACTGGCCGAATAGAGGATGAACAAACCGCCGGCGCCGAGCATGAGCAGCAACAGCAGCAGCCAGCCATCGAGGTGCAGACGCTGCAGCAGACTGGCACGGCGGCGCAGCACATCCTCGTCGGACAGCACCCGGTCGAAATTGCTCTTCATCGCTGGGTAACCTCGGCATTGGCAGGTGAACTGGCGAATTGGGCCTTGAGCTGCCCGTTGTCATCCAGCAGCCAGGCATCCATCACCTGCTTGACCACCGGTGCGGCGACCCCGGAACCAGACTCGCCGTTTTCCACCATCACCGCCACCGCGATCTGCGGGTTTTCCACCGGAGCAAAAGCAACGAACAGGGCATGATCGCGATGACGCTCCTGCAGCTTGTTGCGGTCATACTTCTCGCCCTGCCTGATGGCCACCACCTGCGCCGTACCACTCTTGCCGGCAATACGGTAGGCCGCCTCCTCACCCACCTTGCGTGCCGTACCGCGAGCACCGTGCATGACTTCCTCCATAGCGCGGATACCGTAGTCCCAAAACTTCGGATCACGCAGCACGATATCCGGCAGCGGATTCTCGTCCACCGGACGGCGACCATCGATACTCTTGGCCAGATGCGGGCGAATCCACTTGCCACGGGTGGCCATCAGTGTCGTGGCCTGAGCCAGCTGCAGTGGCGTAGTTTGCATGTAGCCCTGACCGATGCCGAGAATCAACGTCTCGCCCGGGTACCAGGGCTGGCGGTAACGGGCCCGCTTCCATTCGCGCGAAGGCATCAGCCCGGCGGTCTCCTCGAACATGTCCAGCGCCACGCGCTGGCCGAGACCGAAGCGGCTCATGTACTCGTGCAAACGATCCACGCCCATTTTGTGCGCCAGATCGTAAAAATAGGTGTCGTTGGAACGGGCAATCGCCAGGTTCAGATCCACCCAGCCGTCGCCATTGCGGTTCCAGTTGCGGTACTTGTGACTGTGGTTGGGCAGTTGGTAGAAGCCCGGGTCGAACACCCGCGAGGTGGGTGTGACTACGCCGGCATCCAGGCCTGCCACAGCCACCATCGGCTTGATCGTCGAGCCTGGCGGATAAAGCCCGCGCAGTACCCGGTTGTACAGCGGCTGATCGATGGAATCACGCAACTCGCCGTAAGCCTTGAAGCTGATCCCTGTAACGAAGGGATTGGGGTCGAAGCTCGGTTGGCTGACCATCGCCAGCACCTCGCCAGTGTTCGGGTCAATGGCCACCACCGCCCCACGTCGACCACCCAAGGCACTCTCTGCGGCCTCCTGCAGGCGTACATCGAGACTCAGAACAATGTCCTTGCCCGGTTTCGGATCAATGCGGTTGAGCACCCGCAGCACCCGCCCACGAGCATTGGTCTCGACCTCCTCGTAGCCTACCTCGCCGTGCAACTCATCCTCGTAGAAACGCTCAATACCGGTCTTGCCGATGTGGTGGGTGCCGGCATAGTCGGTCGGATCCAGGCGCTTCAGCTCCTGTTCGTTGATACGTCCGACATAACCGACCGAATGAGCGAAATGCTCCCTCTGCGGATAGTGGCGTACCAATTGTGCTGCCACCTCCACACCTGGCAGGCGGAACTGGTTGACCGCCACACGGGCGATCTGCTCCTCGCTCAGCTCGAACAGGATCGGCACCGGCTCAAATGGCCGGCGCCCCTGACGCACGCGGCGCTCGAACAACTCGCGTTCGTCAGCGCTCAGTTCCAGCACTTCGACCACGGTATCAAGCACGCTGAGCCAGTCTCCGGCACGCTCACGAGTCACCGTCAGACTGAAACTGGGCCGGTTGTCGGCGATGATCACCCCGTTGCGGTCGAAGATCAGACCACGGGTCGGCGGCAGCGGCTGCACATGAATGCGGTTGTTCTCCGCCAGGGTGCTGTGATGCTCGTACTGGATCACCTGCAGGTAGTACATGCGCGCAATCAGTACGCAGATCAGCAGCACAATGAGCATCACCCCAATCAGCACACGGCCGCGCACTACGCGCGCGTCTTTCTCGTGGTCCTTGATGCGAATCGGCTGGTGGGGCATCGCCAGGCAGTGCCTACTTCACTTGTGGTAGGGATGGCCGGACAACACGGTCCAGGCACGGTAGATTTGTTCGCCCAGCAACACTCGAACCAACGGATGCGGCAAGGTCAGAGGCGACAGCGACCAACGCTGCTCGCTGCGCGCGCAGACTTCCGGGGCCAACCCTTCCGGCCCGCCGACCATGAGGTTGACGTTGCGCGCCTCCAGGCGCCAGCGATCCAGTTCGGCAGCCAGTTGCTCGGTGCTCCATGGCCTGCCATTGACCTCCAGAGTGACAATGCGTTCGCCCGGCTGCACCTTGCTCAACATGGCCTCGCCTTCCTGGCGGATTAACCGGGCAACGTCGGCATTCTTGCCGCGCGTCTGCAGCGGGATTTCCACCAGCTCCAGCGGCAGCTCCGGCGGCAGGCGCTTGACATACTCCTGCCAGCCCTCCTCGACCCAGCGCGGCATGCGCGAGCCGACGGCAATCAGCCTGATGCGCATGAGCGAACCTTACTCGGCGCTGTGCTGGGCGCGGCTCTGCTCGGCGCCCTGCCACAGGCGCTCGAGATCGTAGAACTGGCGAGTGGCCGGCAGCATCACGTGCACCACCACGTCGCCCAGGTCGAGCAGCGCCCACTCACCGGCATCCAGACCTTCACTGCCAATCGGCCGCACGCCCTGTTCCTTGACCTTTTCCAGCACGTTGTCCACCAGAGCCTTGACCTGTCGGCCGGAGCTGCCGCTGGCAATAACCATGAAATCGGTGATGCTGGTCTTTTCCTTGACGTCGATGACGGTGATATCCGTCGCCTTGATTTCTTCCAGTGCCGCAACGGCAATCTTGACCAGCTCAGCGCTGGGCATTTTCTGTTTACTCATGTTCGACTCATTTGCCTCATATAGGGTGGACGCTGCGCCTTCGAGCGCCGCGCTTCAAGCTTCGGGCACGGCATAAAGCCGATGCGCCTGAATATAGGCCAGCACCGCGTCCGGCAGCAGGTAGCGCGCCGAGCGGCCGGTGGCCAGCAACTGGCGGATCTGCGTAGCGGAAATCGCCAGCGGTGTCTGCCAAATGAAACTGATCTGTCCGCCAGGCCCGGCCAGGCTCAGCGGGTCGCTGACACTACGTGCCGCCAGTAGATCGCGCAGCGCCTCCGGCGCCTCGCTGCCGGCATCCGGCCGCTGCAACACCAGCAGATGACAGTGTTCCAGCAGCGCCTGCCAGCGATGCCAGCTCGGCAGACCACAGAAGGCATCCCAGCCCAGCAGCAGAAATACCTGATCGCTCGCACTCAACTCTGCACGCAGCGACTCCAGGGTGTCGATGGTGTAGGACGGCCGGTCGCGTCGCAGCTCTCGGTCGTCCACCGACAGCCGTGATTCATCGGCCACCGCCAGCTTGACCATGGCCAGTCGCTGCTCGGCACTGACCTGCGGCATCTCGCGGTGCGGCGGCCGCGCACTGGGAACCAGCCGCAGCTCGTCCAGCACCATTAACTCGGCCACCTCAAGCGCTGCACGCAGGTGGCCGTTATGCACCGGATTGAAGGTTCCGCCCAACAGGCCAATGCGCCGGGCGTACGGGGTTCGGGCGCCAGAGGCGTCGCTATGCTTCATCTAGGTGCGGATATGTCCGTCGCCGAATACTACGTACTTCTGGCTGGTCAGCCCCTCCAGGCCAACCGGGCCACGCGCATGCAGCTTGTCGGTGGAGATACCGATCTCCGCCCCCAGGCCGTACTCGAAGCCATCGGCAAAGCGCGTCGAGGCGTTGACCATGACCGAGGCGGAGTCCACCTCGGTGAGAAAGCGCCGCGCATCCGTGAGGCTCTCGGTGATGATCGAGTCGGTGTGCTGCGAACCATAGTGATTGATATGCTCGATCGCCGCGTCCAGCGAGTCGACGATACGAATCGCCAGGATCGGCGCGTTGTACTCGGCGTACCAGTCGTCCTCGCTCGCCTCCAGCACATCACTACCCAGCAGCGCACGGGTAGCCGCATCGCCACGCAGCTCCACGCCCTTCTCGCGATAGATGGCAGCCAGCGGCGGCAGCAGACGCTCGGCAATAGCCTGGTGCACCAGCAAGGTTTCCATGGCGTTGCACGGCGAATAGCGCTGGGTCTTGGCGTTATCGCAAACGCGAATAGCCTTGTCGAGGTCAGCCGCAATATCCACATAGACGTGGCAGACGCCATCCAGATGCTTGATCACCGGCACCTTGGCATCGCGGCTGATACGTTCGATCAGCCCCTTGCCACCGCGCGGCACAATTACGTCGACGAACTCCGGCATGCTGATCAACTCACCCACCGCGGCGCGATCCGTGGTTTCCACGACCTGCACGCTGGCGTCCGGCAAGCCGGCCTCCGCCAGCCCCTGACGAATGCAGCGGGCAATCGCCTGATTGGAATGGATGGCCTCGGAGCCGCCGCGCAGGATGGTGGCGTTACCGGATTTCAGGCACAGGCTGGCCGCCTCGATGGTCACGTTCGGCCGCGATTCGTAGATGATGCCGATCACCCCAAGCGGTACGCGCATACGGCCCACCTGGATACCGGAAGGCAGGTAGCGCATGTCCTGGATCTCGCCAATCGGGTCAGGCAGCGTGGCTACCTGGCGCAGGCCCTCGATCATGCCGTCGATCACCTTCGGAGTCAGCGCCAACCGGTCGATCATGGCCGGCGCCAGGCCATTGGCGCGCGCAGCGGCCAGGTCCTGTTCGTTGGCGGTAGCCAGCTCGGCGCGGGCGGCGTCGAGGGCTTGAGCGGCGGCCAGCAATGCGCGGTTCTTCTGCGCGGTGCTGGCCCGGGCAAGTACCCGCGAAGCCTGACGGGCGGCCTGGCCCAGGCGGGACATGTAATCGTGCACGGACTCGGTCATGGCGGAGTAGATCTGGGAAATGGAAAAAGGGGCTGATTATAGCCGGCTCGCAGAGCCACGCCCAGCGGCGTCTGGCGGCCTAGCTCCGAATGCAGCTACAGAGCCCCGACTGATATGCTCGCGCCTCCGAATCAAGCTGAAAGACCATGCAACCAACCATGCCTGTCGCCCTTGCTCCGGATCTACCCTGGCCCGGAGCTCGACCACTGCCTGACGCCTTTTTCAACCGCGATGCCCAGACACTGGCGCGCGAACTGCTCGGCAAGGTGATCCGCCACCGCTTCGGCGGACTCTGGCTCAGCGCCCGCATCATCGAGACCGAAGCCTACTATCTGGTCGACAAGGGCAGTCATGCCTCACTCGGCTACACCGAAAAGCGCCGTGCGCTGTTCGCCGACGGCGGCCATATCTACATGTACTACGCCCGTGGTGGCGACTCCCTGAACTTCAGCGCCCATGGTCCGGGCAACGCAGTTCTGATCAAATCCGCCTACCCCTGGCTGGACGCGCACAGCGGCCCCGAAGCCCTGGCCACGATGCAGCGCAACAATCCGGACGGCCACGGCCAACCCAGGCCAGCCGAGCGCCTGTGCGCTGGCCAGACCCTGCTGTGCCGGGCTCTGGGCCTGAAAGTACGGGACTGGGATGCGCAACGCTTCGACCTCAAGCGCCTGTTCGTCGAGGACGTTGGCGAACAGCCTGCGGCCATCATCCAGTGCGCACGCCTGGGAATTCCTAAAGGCCGCGACGAGCATCTGCCTTACCGTTTCGTCGATGCCGACTACACCCGTCACTGCACACGCAACCCATTGCGTCGCGGCCAGGTCGAAGGTCGTGATTATCGAATGCTGACAGCGGAGCCCTCGCAAGCATGATGCACTGGTTCGACGGACTCACCCTGTGGCTGCAGGGCAACCCGCACTGGCTGGCTCTGGCCATTTTCCTGAGCGCCTGCCTGGAATGCCTGGCCGTGGCCGGAATTGTGGTGCCCGGTGTCCTGTTGCTGTTCAGCCTGGCGGTTCTGGCCGGCAGCGGTGCCGTGCCACTGTGGCAGGTGCTATTGCTGGGCTATGCCGGCGGGCTGCTTGGCGATGCACTGTCCTACGGGCTGGGGCGGTGCTTCCATCAGAACATCCGGCGACTACCGCTACTACGCGAGCATCCGCAATGGCTGGTGACGGCAGAGCGCTATTTCCAACGCTACGGAGTGATGAGCCTGCTGATTGGGCGCTACATCGGCCCGCTACGCCCAATGCTGCCAATGGTGGCAGGCATGCTCGACATGCCGCTGCTGCGCTTCATGCTGGTCAGCCTGCTGGCCGCTGCCGGCTGGGCCGTGGCCTATCTGCTGCCTGGCTGGGCCACTGGAGCAGCACTGCGCCTGCCATTGCCGGAAGGCTTCTGGAGTGCCGCCGGAATTGTCTGCGGCGTGCTGGCGACATGCCTGTTGCTGGTGATCCAGGCCAGTCTGCACGAGCGGCGCTGGAGCAGCGCCCTGGCCACTTTGCTGGGTGCCATGACGCTGGCCGCACTGCTGGCCGGATTCAGCCAACTGGACAGCTTCGATCAGGGCTTGATGGCTCTGCTACAGTCAGAACGTCAGGCGCCCCTCGATCCGGTCGCCGTATTCATCACCCGCTTTGGCGATTTTAATCTGCAACTGGCCGCCGGGGTGCTGCTGGTGGCGCTGCTGCTGGCCTGCCGCCAATGGCAAGCCGGGATATTGGCCGGAAGCAGCCTGCTGCTGGCTGCCTGCGTCACAACTGCCCTTAAGCATCTGCTGGAGCGCCCCCGCCCGGAGATACTGCTCCAGCCGCTGGAGAGCTACAGCATGCCCAGCGGCCACAGCTCGGCGGCCTTCGCCTTCTTCCTGGTGCTGGGGATACTGGCCGGACGCGGGAGCGCCGCACGCACCCGCCTGGCCTGGCTAGTGATCGCCAGCCTGCCGGCGCTGGCCATTGCCCTGTCGCGCGTTTACCTGGGCGTCCACTGGCCCACCGACATCATTGCCGGCGCTCTGCTGGCAAGCACTGGCTGCGCCTTATGCCTGACACTGTGCCAACGCGCCGCGCCGCTACAACCTCTGCCCGCCCGGGTCTGGTGGCTGGTGCTGCCAGCCTGCCTGGCGCTGCTCGGGGTCATGGCCACCTGGCAGTTTTCCGCCGCGCTGCTGCGCTATAGCTACTGAAACTCCTGCTGCAGGCCGTCGAGCAGAGCCCGCAGGCGTTCCAGACGCTGCCGAGGATCGTCGAGCTGCAGCAACTGCTGCTTCTGCTGGGCCTCGAATGGCAGCAGGTAGGCAAGCTGATTGGCCAGTTGCGACTGGCTGGCAGCCAAACCGGACATCCCCAGGCCTGTCACCAGCGGATGCTGCGCCAGCGCGGCGAGCAGTGCCGCCAGTTCGGCATGCTCTCCGAGCAGCGGACGATCCTCACCCTCGTCGAGCCACTGCACCTCGGCAATAGTCAGTTGATCCGGCAACACCTGCGCTCGCCCGACCCGAAAGCGCCGTCTGCCCTCGACCCTGATACCCAGCAAGCCATTGGGCCGCTGCTGGAAGTCACACACCCGCGCTTCGCAGCCCACAGCAGCAAAGCGGCTGGCTGCAGTGCCGACCTCCTCACCCTCGACAATGCACACTACGCCAAAGCCGCTATCCTGCTTCATGCAGCGACTGATCATGTCCAGATAGCGGGCCTCGAAGATCTGCAAATCGAGCAGACAGCCCGGGAACAGAACCGTGTTGAGAGGAAACAGGGGCAGCATCATGGTCGCACGCCTTCAGCAGGAACTCCGCCTGCAGTGTGCCAGCCCCGCCCGCTGCTTCCCAGCCGCGGCAACCACAGACTTCGCCCCCGGCGGCCGGAGGCGAGGCCAGACACTTTTCCAGCCGGGGCTAAACCAGCAGAACGAAGGCCAGCGGCAGCAACACGGCGGTAATCACCCCCATCAGGCTCATGGCCAGGGCGGCAAAGGCACCGCATTCGTCGCTCTCCTGCAACGCCCGCGCCGTACCCACCGCATGAGCGGTAATACCTAGCGCCATACCCTGCGCTGCCGGGTGACGGACACGACACAGGCGCAACAGCGACGGGCCAATGATAGCTCCAATTACCCCGGTAAGCATCACGAACACCGCGGCCAGCGCGGCAATCCCGCCAATCTGGTCGGCTACCAGCATGGCGATGGGCGAGGTCACCGACTTCGGCGCCATACTGCGAATCATCAGCGACTCGGCCCCAAACAGCCAGGCCAGACCAAAACCCAGCACGGTGGCCATAGTCCCGGCCACGCCGAGGGTTATCAGAATCGGCCAGAGCAGTTGGCGGATACGCCGCATATTGAGATAAAGCGGCACGGCCAGTGCCACCGTGGCTGGCCCGAGCAGCAGGGTCAGCGCCTCGACACTGCGGCGGTACTCGGCAAAACTCAGTCCGCATAGCAGCAAGATTCCTATCACAGCCAGCATTGACACCAGCACCGGCTGCAGAAACACCCAGCGAGTGCGCTCGTAGGCAGCCATGGCCAACTGATAGCCCCCCAAAGTAATACCGATGCCGAACAGTGGGTGATGCGTCAGCGCCTGCCAGGCGCCTGCCCAGTCGAGATTCATGCGTCCTCCCGCGATTGCTGGCGATCGATCAGGCGCTGCATCAACCAGCCGGACAGGGCCACGGAAAACAGCAGTGAGAGAACCAGCGCGCCGACCACCGCCCAGAAATCGGCAGCGATATCGGACGCATAAGCCATCACCCCCACGGCCGGAGGCACCAGAATCAGCGGCAAATAGCGAAGCAGGCTGGTGGAGGCTTCATTAAGCGACTCGCCCACCTCACCACGTAGCAGAAGAAAGGCAAATAGCAGCAGCATGCCGATGATCGGCCCTGGCAGCATGGGCAGCAGCAGTGCGTTGAGAGCAGTACCGAGTAACTGGCACAGCACCAGCCAGGACAGGCCGCGAAGCAGCATGATTGAAGTCTCCGAGAAAACAGGCAGGAGCCATCATCGCCCCGGGACAGGGGATAACGGGCATCCTTGAGGGCATCCCGGCCATTATAAGCATGCCAGCCCGGCTCTTGCCTTTTCATGACGTGCCATTCAGTACCATGGTACGAGCTTGCCCCGTTGCCGCCCGCATGCGGACCTAGCGCGCAACGGCCGCCTGCCTGACTCCGCGAGCAGCCGCCGGAACAGGCAGACCATAATAACAACACACGCATCCTCCAGGAGGAACCATGCCGTCAGTACCCGTAGCGCAACTCAAGGACTATGTTGGCAAGGAGCTCGGCAAATCCGAGTGGCTGACCATCGATCAGCAACGCATTAATCAGTTCGCCGACTGCACCGGCGACCACCAGTTCATCCACGTCGATCCGGAAAAGGCCAAGCTGACTCCTTTCGGCACCACCATCGCGCACGGTTTCCTCACCCTGTCGCTGATCCCGATGCTGATCCAGGACATCATGGTGCTGCCCGACGACCTGAAGATGGCCGTCAACTACGGTCTGGACAGTGTGCGTTTCATCCAGCCGGTCAAGGTCAACTCGCGCGTTCGCCTGGCACTCAGCCTTACCGAAGCGACAGAGAAGAACCCGGGCCAGTGGCTGCTCAAGGCCCGCGCCGTGCTGGAGATCGAAGGCCAGGAGAAACCGGCCTACATCGCCGAGCCGCTGACCCTCTGCTTCATCTGATCCGCCCTCCGGTTGACGACCTGCCGCGCCAGCGGCGATAACAGGTCGCAACACCCGCAACTGTGCGGCGCATCCGCGCCGCCGTCTGCGCTTGCGGCATACTGACCGCCTATGTCCCGACCCGGATGCCCTGATGATCTCGCCTGCCCTGCGCCTAGCGCCCCTCTGCCTGAGTTTCCTGCTCGTCGCCTGCGACGAGGTTCGCCAGCTGACACCGCCCGATGCCATCCTGCCTGACGGCGCCCGCTATCACGGCGAGATCGTCGATGGCCTGCTACAGGGCCCCGGACGCCTCGAATATGCCAACGGCAGCTGGTTCTCAGGCCAGTTCAAGGACGGCCTCTACGAAGGTCCGGGCGAATGGCAAGGGCCTGCCGGCGAGCATTATCAGGGCGAATTCCGGCAGGGCATGTTCCACGGCCAGGGCACCCTGACCTACACCGACGGCAGCCGCTATAGCGGCGAATTCGTGCAGAACCGCTTCAATGGCGAGGGCCAGCTAGAACAGAACGGCCTGCGTTATCAGGGCGGCTTTGCCAATGATCTGTTCGACGGACTGGGCAAACTGGAGCTGACCGATGGCAGCAGCTTCCAGGGCCAGTTCGCCAAAGGCGTTCCCCATGGCCCGGGCGTACGCACCGACGCTTACGGCAACCGCTACAGTGGCGAATTCAGCGAGGGCGCGCTCAACGGCCAGGGCAACTACAGCGGAGCCGACGGCGACAGCTACAACGGCGAGTTAGCTAATGACGAGTTTCACGGCAAAGGTCGCTACCAGAGCGCCGACGGCGATATCTGGACCGGGGAATTTGTCGCAGGGGCATTGCAGGGCAATGGCGAGCACCAGCGCAGCGATGGCAGTCGCTACCTCGGCCAGTTCGAAGACTGGCGCTACGAAGGCGAAGGTCTGCTGACCCTGACCGATGGCAGTGTCTACCAGGGCAGCTTTGCCATGGGGGAATACCATGGCAAGGGCACCCTGACCCTGGCCGACGGCAGCCGCCAGAGCGGCATCTGGCAGCGCGGCCGCCTGGTGCGCGACGAGCAGGGCCGGTCCGTGCCGGACAGCCTGGAACTGGGTCTGCTGCTGCAGGGCCGTCTGCTTGACGAAGCCATTGCCGCCCTGCCCGCCTCCACCGCCGAACGCGAACTCTATGCCCTGACGCTGGCCGGCGACGGCAGGCAGAGCGTGTTCATGCGCGAGGCCGAGTACGTCGCCCAACTGATGCGCGAGCGCTTCGGCGCCCACGGCAGCATCAGCCTGATCAACCACCGCGACCATCTTGCCGATCGGCCACTGGCCACCCGCGAGAACCTAACGCGCGTCATACAGGCTCTGGCCGAGCGCAGCGGCGCGGAAGACCTGATCTTCATTTACCTGACCAGCCACGGCTCGCACCGTCACGAACTCAACCTCGACCTGCCACGCCTGCAACTGGCGGATCTGCCGGCCACCGAGCTGGCCGCCCTGCTGCAGCCTTTGCGTGATCGCAACAAGGTAGTGGTGATCTCGGCCTGCTATTCCGGCGGCTTCATCCCGCCACTGAAGGACGACAAGACCCTGGTAATGACTGCCGCGCGTGCCGATCGAGTGTCCTTCGGTTGCAGCGAGGAAAACGACTTCACCTATTTCGGCCGTGCCCTGTTTGCTGAGGCCCTGGGCGAGACCGACAACCTTGAGCGCGCCTTCGAGCTCGCCAGCGAGCGAGTCGCCGAACGAGAACAAAGCGACGGTTTCGAAGCCTCCGAACCGCAGATCTGGGCTCCACGCGGGGTTCTCGAGCACTGGCGGAGCCTGCGCGAAAGTCAGGCCAAACGGGCACTGGAGAACGTGACCGAGGCCCGCTGAAAGGGCTAAGCTCAGGCCAGCAGGGGCTGCATCCGACCCGTTCACAGATACGAGACGACTGAATGCACCAGACTCCGCAACACATCCTTATCGCTGGTGCCACCGGCCTGACCGGTGAGTACCTGCTCGACCGCCTCCTCAACGAACCCACCGTGACTCGCGTACTGGCTCCCAGTCGACGGCAACTGGCAGATCATCCGCACCTGGAAAACCCGGTGGGCGAACTGGAGACACTGCTGCCGGCGTTGAACGGCCCGCTGGATACGGTCTTCTGCTGCCTCGGCAGCACCTTGCGCCAAGCAGGTTCGCAGACCGCCTTCCGTCGTGTCGATCACGACCTGATACTGGCCTTCGCCCACCGCGCCCGTGAACTGGGAGCCCGCCACCTGATCCTGATCAGCGCCCTTGGTGCCAATCCGCAGTCCTCGGTTTTCTACAACCGCGTCAAGGGCGAGACGGAAGTTTCCCTACGCGCCATGGACTGGCCACAGCTGACCATTGCCCGACCGTCGCTGCTGCTCGGTGCGCGGCGCGAATTCCGCCTCGGCGAACGTCTGGCCGCTCCGCTGCTGCGCTGTCTGCCGGGACGCTACCGTGCCATCGAGGCCAGTGTCCTGGCGCGGGCACTGTGGCGCCTGGCACTGGAAACCGGCAACGGCGTGCGTATCGTCGAATCCGCCGAACTGCGGCGCCTGGGGAGGTAGAGCATGAGCACCCTGATCGAAGCACTGAACAATGCGGACATGCTCGAGATCGACGGCCTGCATGCCTGGCAGTTCGAGCTGGACAGTGCGCTGCTGAGCGATCCGCAGGCTGATGCGCAACAACCGGTACTGTGGATCGAATGCATCGACGGCCGCACGCCACGGCGCTGGCAATTCAGCCTGGCGGCCGTGCAGGCGGCCAGCCATGATGCGCAAAGCGACGCCTGGCTGCTCGCCGATGCCGGGAGTTCGCACCTGCTCAGATGCTTTGCCGCCTTCTGCGGCGACAACCTCGACGAGGAAGACGACGCTGCAATCTGAAGCTACGCCGCCCGGACAGCTCAGCTGCCGGCGCGCAGCGCCAGAGGATCGACCAGTCCGGCGGCAATCACCATGCCCACCAGCTCCGGCAGGGTTTCGGCCTGCATCCGCTTCATCACCCGCGAGCGATACAGATCGACCGTCTTCACGCTGATAGCCAGTTGCTCGGCCACCTCGCGATTGGTGTAGCCACGCACCAGTGGCAACAGCACGTCACGCTCGCGTGGAGTAAGCTGCTTCAGTCGCGTCTGCACCTCGGCCAATCGCGGGTCATGACGGCCCGAACGCGGTCGCTGCTCCAGCGCCTGCTGAACGCTGTCGAGCAGCAACTGCTCGTTGTAGGGCTTCTCGATAAAATCCACCGCGCCGGCCTTGAACGCCCTGACCACAATAGGCACATCGGCATGCCCACTGACGAAGATCACCGGCAGCTCAATGCCACGGGCACGCATGGCCTCCTGCACGTTCAGCCCGCCCATACCGGGCATGCGCACATCGAGCAGAACACAGGCGTGGGCCCGTGGATCACAGGCTTCGAGAAAATCGCGGCCATTGGTGAAGGGCACGCCGGTCAGCCCCACCGACTCCAGCAGCCAGAGGGTCGATTCGAGCATGCCCTGATCGTCATCGACCACGTAAACCAGTTGTCGCATCTGCTTGTAGCTCCTCTTGTCGTTATGTTTGGCCAGCTTCGCCCTCGGCCTCTTCCCCACGCCCCAACGGCAGACGGCATTCCAGACACAAGCCGCCACCGGCCGCCGGACTGGCCTCCAGTGCCCCGCCAAACCCCTCGATGATGCTGCGGCTCATCGACAGGCCCAGCCCCAGCCCCTCGGCCTTGCTGGTGTAGAACGGAGTGAACAGCTTGCCCAGATGCTCCTCGCTGACCCCGGGCCCCTGATCAATCACCCGTATTGCAAGACTCCCGACGTGCTCGCGGACCTCCAGACGAATCTGCGAAGCAGACCCGGCATGGACTTCACGGTTGGCGTCGATGGCATTGCGCAGCAGATTGAGCAGCACCTGCTCAAGCAATACCCGATCCGCATAGACCGGCGGCAAATCGTCCGGCAGCAGGTCGAGCACGGCCACCTGCGTCGCTCCAGCCTCCCACTGGCACAGTCGCACCGCCTCACGCGCCACCTCGGCCAGATTCAGCGCCTGCATGCGCCGCTGGCCCTTGCGCAGGAAAGCACGCAACCGCTTGATCACCTCCGAGGCATGGTTGGCGT
This sequence comes from Pseudomonas sp. NCCP-436, assembly GCF_019656335.1. Taxonomy (GTDB): domain Bacteria; phylum Pseudomonadota; class Gammaproteobacteria; order Pseudomonadales; family Pseudomonadaceae; genus Aquipseudomonas. The sequence continues at coordinate 199,169 of NZ_BPLZ01000006.1, forward strand.
GCTCGGTAATGCGCGCCAGCCCCTGGCTGACTTTGTCCAGCGCCGCCGTATCACTGGCCGCCTGCTGCAGGTAGCGCTGACTGGCACTGGCATAGTTGACCACCGCAGCCAGCGGCTGATTGATCTCGTGAGCAATGCCCGAGGCCAGTTCGCCCAGCGTCACCAGCCGAGCAGTATGTGCCAGTTCGTCCTGATGCCTGCGCTGCTGCGCCTCGCGCAGCTCGCGTTCGGTCATGTCGCGTGCCACCAGCGAATAGTAGCGCTCCTCCCCCGCGCCACGGTGCGCCAGCAGCACCAGCGACACCGGCAACGAACCACCGCTCAGCGGCAGCAGGCGCGCCTCGCTGCTCCACACTCCGCACTCGTCGGCACGCGTCCAGCCTTCACGCTCCAAACGCGCCAGGTCCTCACTCAGCAGCAAGCAGCCCAGCTCCGGCAGCACCTGCTCCGAAGCAATGCCCAGCGCCCGGCGGGCAGAGGGATTGAGATGGGTCAGGCGCCCACCCGGCTCGACAAACAGCACCAGATCCGTATTGGCTTCCACCACCTCGGCCAGACGGCGCTTGTTTTCCTCTGCCTGGATCCGCGCCGTAATGTCACGCGAAACGCTGACCACCTCCACCACCGCGCCGGTATAGGTCTCGCGGATCGCCCGGCTGGCCGTCTCGAACCACAGGTAGTGGCCTTCGCGATGGCGAATACGGAAGCTCATGGTGTGGTAGCCGTCCTGCTCCAGCGCCTCGGCCGCCTGGCGAATCTGCAGGCCTGACTCCTGCGGGTGCAGCAGACTGGTCACGGACACTCCGCGTAGTTCTTCCGGCCAGTAGCCGAGCAGCGTCCAGCTGGCCGGCGAGGCATCGAGGAAAACCCCGTCAGGGGTATGTCTGGAAATCAGATCCGTGGTGTTCTCGGTAATCAGCCGGTACAACCGCTGAGCCCGCGCCGCCTCGCGGCTCTCGCGGATCTCCCGGGTAGCCTCGCGGCAACGGGCCAGCACGCGCCTGTCGGCCTGATCCGGGATAAAACTCCAGACCAGTACGCGCTCACCGTCCTGAGTTTCCACCGACTCGATGGCGCGGTTCTGCTGCAGACAGGCGCGAATCAGCGGCAGGTGATTGACCGGCAGCAGCTCGCCAAGCTGGGCCAGCGAGCGCTGGCCCAGCAAGGACTGCAGGGCGACGTTGCTATCCAACGGCCGGGCCTCAGCATCGAGCAGCACAGCCGGCAGTGGATCGTCCGACAACAGCGGCGCCGTGCGCGCCAGCCCGCTGGCCAGGCGGATCATCTGCTCCAGCAGTTCGCGCAGCCAGGGCAGCCACTCCAGCCCGGCGGCCTCATCCACCTGCAGCAGCAGCAGCCCGGGCTGGCCGGGCTGCAGTTCCAGCGCCAGCGCCTGGCCGTGGTGCAGCGCCGCCCGGCGCAACCGCCCGGCCAGCCAGCAGGGCAACTGGCGCAGCACCTCGAAACTTAGACAGGGCCGTGCCTCCAGCGCCTCGATCAGTGCCTGGTCACTGGCTTGCAGTGGATCGCCCTGCCCGGGCGGCAGACTTGGCCCGTCGTCTTCCTGGGCATAGGTACAACTGCTCGGCTGCCAGGCCAGGTACCAGACCTGACGTACCTGCGGACAGCCCAGCAGGGCACCGCGCAACGCCGTGGCACGCGCCGCGAGCGGCGGCGCCTCGCGCTGGACACGCAGCCAGGACTGCAGGGCTGCAGCCGAAAGGGACAGGTCATCGGCTTTCATATAGTAATTATTCTATAAAACCTTGGTGCTATTTCCATAATCCAGGAAAAGATCCTATAAATCCGTCCCGAGCAATCCGGTAAAGCCCACATCATTACCGGTATTACCAGAGCTAACAATCAGCCAAAGGTGTATCCGCCATGTCGATCTACGAACAGGGCCTCGGCCGCGCCGCCGTCAACCACGTTGCCCTCAGCCCGCTGAGCTTCATCGAGCGTACCGCGGCGGTATATCCGCACTACCCGGCCGTGGTGCATGGTTCGATCCGCCGCAACTGGGCCGAGACCTACGCGCGCTGCCGCCGCCTGGCCTCGGCACTGGCCGGCCGCGGCATCGGCAAGGGCGACACGGTGGCAGTGATGCTGCCAAATATCCCGGCCATGCTCGAAGCGCATTTCGGTGTACCGATGATCGGCGCGGTGCTCAACACCCTCAACGTGCGCCTGGACGCCGAGGCCATCGCCTTCATGCTGCAGCACGGCGAAGCCAAGGTGGTGATCGCCGACCGCGAGTTCTTCGATGTCATTCACGCCGCCATCGGCATGCTCGACCACCCGCCACTGGTGATCGACGTCGATGACCCCGAGTACGGCGAAGGCCAGCCGGTCAGCGACCTGGATTACGAAGCCTTCCTCGCCGAGGGCGACCCCGAGTTCGCCTGGCAGTGGCCGGAAGACGAATGGCAGGCCATCAGCCTCAACTACACCTCCGGCACCACCGGCAATCCCAAGGGTGTGGTCTATCACCACCGTGGCGCCTACCTGAACTCGCTGGGCAACCAGATGACCTGGAACATGGGCAACCACCCGGTCTACCTGTGGACCCTGCCGATGTTCCACTGCAACGGCTGGTGCTATCCCTGGACGGTGACCGCGCTGGCCGGCGTGCACGTGTTCCTGCGCCGCGTCGACCCGGCAAAGATCCTCAACCTGATTCGCGACGAGCAAGTCACTCACCTGTGCGGCGCGCCCATCGTGCTCAATGCGCTGGTCAACATGCCGCCAGAAGCCAAGGCTGCCATCGACCACCCGGTCAAGGCCATGGTCGCTGGCGCCGCGCCACCGGCCAAGGTAATCGGCGCGGTGGAGGAAATGGGCATCCACGTCACTCACGTCTACGGTCTCACCGAAGTCTACGGCCCGGTGACCCTGTGCGCCTGGCACGCCGAATGGGACGAACTGCCGTTGGAGGAACGCGCCACCATCAAGGCCCGCCAGGGCGTGCGCTACCCGACTCTGGAAGGGGTGATGGTCGCCGACCCGAAAACCCTCGAGCCGGTACCACGCGATGGCCAGACCATCGGCGAGATCTTCATGCGCGGCAACACTGTGATGAAAGGCTACCTGAAGAACCCCAGCGCCACCGCCGAAGCCTTCGAGGGCGGCTGGTTCCATACCGGCGACCTGGCCGTGTGCCATCCGGACGGCTACGTGGAAATCCGCGACCGCCTCAAGGACATCATCATTTCCGGCGGCGAGAACATCTCCACCATCGAGGTCGAAGGCGTGCTCTATCGCCACCCTGCCGTGCTGGAAGCCGCCGTAGTCGCCCGCCCGGACGAGAAATGGGGCGAGACGCCCTGCGCCTTCATCACCCTGAAGAGCGGTCAGCAGGTCAGCGACAGCGAGATCATGACCTTCTGCCGTGAACACCTGGCCGGGTTCAAGGTACCCAAGACCGTGGTCTTCACCCAACTGCCGAAGACCAGCACCGGCAAGATCCAGAAGTTCGTCCTGCGCGACATGGCCAAGGCTCTGTAACGACACCTCCTCTCGCTCTCCCCCACTCGCGGGGGAGAGCCGAATGAACCGTTTTCACAACAACAAGAAACGGCCCAGGCGGCCGACGGAGATCCCTCATGCAAATTTTCAAGCGCCGTGACGGCGACGAACAACCGCACTGGCCCTTCGGCCCGTTCAAGGTGCGCCTGCCCTTCGTGCATTACCGCTGGGAAACCGCGGAGATGCTGCAGGCGCTGATCATGTTCGTGGTCAGCCTGGCGATGATCCCGCTGCTGGAAAAGTATCTCGGCCTGCCCTATGACGTGGCCCTGGCCTACGTGGTGGTGTGCGGCATCGGTTTCATGCTGCCGGCGCTGCTCGGCGTACCTTTCGTACCCGGCTGGATCACCCCCGGCATCCCCGTGGTACTGCTGTTTCTCGGCAACTACGAGCCCGGCCCGCAGGCGATCCAGGCATTGTTCGCCCTGCAGTTCCTGGTCTTCGTGATCTTCCTCGTGCTTGGCGTCACCCGCCTGGGCAGTGCCCTGGTACGGCTGATTCCCAACTCGATGAAGGGCGGCATCATCATCGGTGCCGGTATCGCGGCACTGATGGGCGAGATCAGCGCCGGCGGCCGCCTGGCCAACACCCCGATCTCCCTGGTGCTGGGCAGCCTGATCTGCCTGTACCTGATGTTCTCGGTGTCGTTCAAGGGGCTGACCGAGCGCGTGCCCTTCGCCCGCAAGATCGTCAACTACGGCATGGTGCCGGGCATGCTGATCGCCATTTTCATCGGCATCGGTGTGGGCGAGTACAAGATGCCGGACGTGAAGTGGGGCATCACTGCGCCGGCCTTCGGCGAGATGTGGAACTACCTGCCGTTCAACGTCGGTTTCCCCGGCCTGGATGTCTTCCTGCTGGCCGTTCCCACCGCGGTGATCGCTTACGTGATCGCCTTCGGTGACATCATCGTCGGCCAGTCGCTGATGCAGCGCGCCGATGAACTGCGTACCGACGAAGTGATCGAAAACAACGTCGACCGTGTACACCTGGTAACCGCCATCCGCAACGCCCTGCACGCCTTCTTCGCGCCCTACCCGGGCCTGGCCGGCCCGCTGTGGACGGCAGTGGCGGCAACCATGGCCGAGCGCTACAAGTACGGGCGCAAGGCAATGGATTCCATCTACAGCGGCGCCGGCACCTTCTGGATCACCGGTTTCGCCGCCCTGTTCATGCTGCCGCTGGTCAGTTTCTTCCAGCCGGTACTGCCGATCGCCCTGTCACTGACCCTGATCCTCACCGGTTACATCTGCTTGATGGTCGGGTTCGAGCAGCTCAACAACAACACCGAGCGCGGCATCGCCGGCACCATGGGGGTAGTGCTTGCCGTCTACGGCGCGGGCTGGGGCCTGGCCGCCGGTGCCGCGCTGTACATCCTGGTCGAGCGCACCCATCTGCTTAAATTCACCAGCATCAAGGACAAACCGAACGAAGCGGCCGAAGCCGACTGAGTTCATCCGTTCACCCAGCGCCGTGCCTGTCGCGGCGCCTCAGCTGTCGAGGTTGCACCATGCCCGAGTTCAACGCCCCGCTGCGCGACATGCGCTTCGTCCTCCATGAGGTGTTCCAGGCCCCCAACCTGTGGGCACGCCTGCCGGCCCTGGCGGAAACGGTGGACGCCGACACCGCCGACGCCATCCTCGAAGAGGCGGCCAAGGTCACCGGCGGCCTGATCGCTCCGCTCAACCGCAGCGGCGACGAGGAAGGCGCACAGTGGCATGACGGCGTGGTTACCACCCCGCAGGGTTTCAAGGAGGCCTACGCCACCTACACCGAAGGCGGCTGGGTGGGCCTGTCCGGCAACCCGGAGTACGGTGGCATGGGCATGCCCAAGATGCTCGCCGTGGCCTTCGAGGAAATGCTCTACGCCGCGGGCTCCAGCTTTGCGCTGTACTCGGCGCTGAGTTCCGGTGCCTGCCTGGCCATCGACGCCCATGCCAGCGAGGAACTGAAGTCCACCTACCTGCCGCCGATGTACGAAGGCCGCTGGGCCGGCTCGATGTGCCTGACCGAGGCCCATGCCGGCACCGACCTGGGCATCATCAGAACCCGCGCCGAGCCTCAGGCCGACGGCAGCTACAAGGTCACCGGCAGCAAGATCTTCATCACCGGCGGCGAGCAGGATCTGACCGAGAACATCATCCATCTGGTGCTGGCCAAACTACCGGACGCCCCGGCAGGTCCCAAGGGCATCTCGCTGTTCCTGGTGCCCAAGGTGATGGTGGGTGCCGACGGCAGTCTCGGCGAACGCAACGCCGTCAGCTGCGGCTCGATCGAGCACAAGATGGGCATCAAGGCCTCGGCGACCTGCGTGATGAACTTCGACGGCGCCACCGGCTACCTGATCGGCGAGGTCAACCGCGGCCTGGCGGCGATGTTCACCATGATGAACTACGAACGCCTGTCCATCGGCATCCAGGGCATCGGCTGCGCCGAAGCGTCCTATCAGTCGGCTGTGGCCTACGCCCGTGATCGTCTGCAAAGCCGCGCACCAACCGGCCCGGTAGCCAAGGACAAGCTGGCGGATCCGATCATCGTGCACCCGGACGTGCGCCGCATGCTGCTGACCATGAAGGCCATGACCGAAGGCGGCCGCGCGTTCGCCTGCTATGTCGGCCAGCAGCTGGATCTGGCCAAGTACGCCGACGATACCGACGAGCGGCAGAATGCCGAGGCACTGGTCGCCCTGCTCACTCCTGTGGCCAAGGCCTTCTTCACCGACACCGGCCTGGAAAGTTGCGTGCATGGCCAGCAGGTGTTCGGCGGCCACGGCTACATCCGCGAATGGGGCCAGGAGCAACTGGTGCGCGACGTGCGCATCGCACAGATCTACGAAGGCACCAACGGCATCCAGGCCCTCGACCTGCTCGGGCGCAAGGTGGTGGCCAACGGCGGTGCCGCGCTGCGCCTGTTCGCCGCCGAGGTGCGCGCCTTCGCCCATGATCACGAAGCCACCTACGGCGCCCTGCTGCTTGAGGCGCTGGAGCGTCTGGAAGCCGTCAGCGGCTGGCTGCTGGAGCAGGCCAAGACTGAGCCCAACGCAGTCGGCGCAGCCTCGGTGGAGTACCTGCACCTGTTCGGCTACGTCGCCTACGCCTACATGTGGGCACGCATGGCGGCGGTGGCGCAGAACAAGCAGGCAGAGGATGAAGCCTTCTACGGCGGCAAGCTCGCCACCGCCGAGTTCTTCTTCACCCGCCTGCTGCCACGCACTCTAAGCCTGGAAGCGAGCATCCGTGCCGGTAGCCAGCCGCTGTATGGCCTGGCCGCCGAGCAATTCTGAGAACCTGCGCATGGTCAGCTGCGCGTCGGCCCCGACTCGCAAGACCAAGAACAGATTCAGCAACTGTTGAGCGTGTTGCGCGGCTGCCTCGGCGCCGCGCTTTTTTATTCCCGTAGTGGGTCGCGCGACCCAAGCATGCGCCGGACATCGGCGAGGAAATGTTATGCGTGAAGTTGTGATAGTCGCCGCCTGCCGTACCGCCATCGGCAGCTTCCAGGGCTCGTTGAGCCGTATTCCCGCACCGCAGCTGGGTGCGACCGTGATCCGCGAACTGCTGGCTCGTACCGGCATCGAGGGCGAACAGGTCGACGAGGTGATCCTCGGCCAGGTGCTCACCGCCGGCAGCGGGCAGAACCCGGCGCGGCAGAGCGTACTGCTCGCCGGTCTGCCGCACACCGTGCCGGCCATGACTCTGAACAAGGTCTGCGGCTCCGGCCTCAAGGCGGTCATCCTCGGCGCCCAGGCCATTCGCGGCGGCGATGCCGAGATCGTCATCGCCGGTGGCCAGGAGAACATGAGCCTGTCGCCCTACGTCATGCCGGGCGCACGCAGCGGCCTGCGCATGGGCCATGCACAACTGGTCGATACGATGATTCAGGACGGCCTGTGGGACGCCTTCAACGACTACCACATGGGCATCACCGCGGAGAACCTGGCCGAACAGTACGGCGTGTCACGCGCCGAGCAGGACGCCTTCGCCCTGCGCTCGCAGCAGCGCGCCCAGGCCGCCATCGAGGCCGGTCGTTTCGACGACGAGATCGTCCCGTTGGAAATTCCCCAGCGCGGCGCCGAGCCGCTGCGTTTTGCCCAGGACGAACAACCACGCGCCGGCACCAGCCTGGAAAGCCTGGCCAAGCTGCGTCCGGCATTCAAGGGTGAGGGTACGGTGACCGCCGGCAACGCCTCGACCCTCAACGACGGCGCCGCTGCCGTACTGCTGATGAGCGCCGAGAAGGCCGCCGAACTGCAACTGCCGGTGCTCGCGCGCATCGCTGCTCACGCCAGCGCCGGGGTAGACCCGGCGGTGATGGGCATCGGCCCGGTGTTCGCCAGCTGCAAGGCGCTGGAGCGTGCTGGCTGGAGCCTGGAGCAGCTGGACCTGATCGAGGCCAACGAAGCCTTCGCCGCCCAGGCCATTGCCGTCGGCCGCGAACTGCACTGGGACAGCGCCAAGGTCAACGTCAACGGCGGTGCCGTCGCCCTCGGCCACCCCATCGGTGCCTCCGGCTGCCGCATCCTGGTCAGCCTGCTCCACGAAATGCAGCGCCGCGACGCTCGCCGCGGCCTGGCCACGCTGTGCATCGGCGGCGGCCAGGGCGTGGCGCTGGCGGTCGAACGCTGAAACAATCGCCAACCCGGGTGGATCGCAGCTGCCGATCCCCCGCCCCTTTCCTTCACTGACAAGAACAAGAGAGACCCCATGCGAACCCTGACCACCCTGACCGGCAACAGCCAGAAACTCGATGGTGGCGCCATGTTCGGCAACGCGCCCAAGGCGCTCTGGCAGCGCTGGATGCCGGCCGACGAGCTGAACCGCATCGACCTCGGCTGCCGCGCCCTGCTGGTGCAGGAGGATGAACGCAACATCCTGGTGGAAACCGGCATCGGCGCCTTCTTCAGCCCCGAGATGAAGCAGCGCTTCGGCGTGCAGGAAGACCATCACGTACTGCTCGACGAGCTGGCAAAGCTCGGCCTGAGCGATGCCGACATCGATATCGTGGTGCTGACCCACCTGCACTTCGATCATGCCGGTGGCCTGCTCGCGGCCTGGGAAGAAGGCCAGCCGGCGCGCCTGCTGTTTCCCAGCGCCCGTTTCCTCACCGGCCGTCGTCAATGGCTACGTGCGCGCCAGCCGCACGCCCGTGACCGTGCCTCCTATATTCCGGAGTTGCTCGACCTGCTGGAGGCCAGCGGCCGTCTGGAGCTGATCGACGAAGGCAGCCACTGCGAGCTGCTCGGCCCGGACTGGCGCCTGCACTGGAGCGACGGCCACACCCCGGGCCAGCTGCTGCCGGAAGTCGCCATGCCGGGCGGCCCGGTGGTCTTCCCGGGCGACCTGATCCCCGGTGCGCCCTGGGTTCACCTGCCAATCACCATGGGCTACGACCGCTTCCCCGAAGGCCTGATTGAGGAAAAGCAGGCACTGCTGGCGGACTTGCTGGAGCGCGGCGGCCGCCTGGTGTTCACCCATGACCCGACCACCGCCATGGGCCGCGTGGCCCGGGACGACAAGGGTCGCTACTGCCTCAGCGAGCAATATCCGACAGTTCGCGCCCTGGCCGGCTAATGCCGGCGCTTGACGCTGCACGGACTGTGGCGACAGCATCGGCATTTTTCTCAGTGGCCCGAAGTGCTTCGGGCCACTCCAGTTACCACAGATCGGGAGTCATTACATGAGCCTGGCATCCGTGCGCGCCTTTCTTGCCGACAAGGCGCCGGACATCACCATCATCGAGCTGGAAACCAGCACCGCCACCGTGGCACTGGCCGCAGCCGCTCACGGCGTCGCTCCAGGGCAGATCGCCAAGACTCTGGCCTTTCGCATCGGCGAGCGTGAGGTGCTAATCGTCGCCCGTGGCGATGCCCGAATCGACAACCGCAAGATGAAAGAATGCTTCGGCACCAAGGCCAAGATGCTCGATGCCGAAACCGTGATGGCCCTGACCGGGCATCCGGTCGGCGGCGTCTGCCCGTTCGGCCTGGCCACCCCGCTGAGCGTTTATTGCGACCGCTCACTGCTGGCCTTCGATGAAGTAATACCCGCCGCCGGCGACATTCACAGCGCAGTGCGCATCACCCCGCTGCGCATGGCCGAACTGGTCGACGCTCAATGGATCGATGTCTGCCAGGAGGTAACCGCCGAGGCCGAAGCCGGCTGAGACGGCCTTCAACTGCCGCCGGAAATGCGCACGCTGGCCCCTATTGCCGCAGGCAGCGACAGGGGCAGCAACAGGGTATCGAGCAGCACGCTGCCAGGCAGATCGAGCCCCGGATAGCGCGGTGCCTCAGCGCCGAAGTGATCCATTGGGCAACAGCCATCAGTGAGCGCATACCAGTCCAGCCGCGTACCAGCGTAGACCACCGGCGCACCGGGCTTGGCCGCATCCAAGGTGCGCACAGTGGCGCAGCCGCCCTGGCTCAACAGCAGTACGGCGCATACAAACAGGCGGGTTTTCTTAGTCATCCGACACCAAATGATGCTCGCCCCAGCGTGGCAGCATGTCCTGGGGAATATTCAGGCAGTTGAGAATCCGCGCCACCACGAAATCCACCAGATCATCCAGCGTCTGCGGCTGATGATAGAAACCGGGCGATGCCGGCAGAATGGTCACGCCCAGGTTCGACAGTTTGAGCATGTTCTCCAGATGGATGCTCGAATAGGGCGCTTCGCGAGGCACCAGAATCAGTTGGCGCCGCTCCTTCAGTGCCACGTCGGCGGCACGTTCGATCAGGTTGTTGCAGGCACCGCTGGCAATCGCCGACAGCGTGCCGGTGCTGCACGGCACCACCACCATCGCCGCCGGCGCCCCGGAGCCGGAGGCCACCGGAGCCATCCAGTCCTCCTTGCCGTAGACGCGGATCTGCCCGGGTGCAGCGCCGGTGTACTCGGTGAGAAACTGCGCCATCGCCTGCGGCTTGGCCGGCAGTGCCACGTCGGTCTCGGTGGCCATCACTAGCTGTGCGGCCTTGGAGATCAGAAAGTGCACCTCACGCTCTTCCTGCACCAGGCAATCGAGCAGGCGCAGACCGTATTGCGCGCCTGAGGCGCCGGTCATCGCCAGCGTTATGCGTTCCGGTCCCGACATCTATCCCTCCAGAGCCTCGGCCAGCTTGCCATGCAGGCCACCGAAACCGCCGTTGCTCATCACCACCACCTGGGTGCCGGGGCGCGCCAAGGCCTTCACACCCTCGATGATCGACTCCAGCGAATCGCACACGCGCGTCGGGTTGCGCGCCTGCGCCACGGTGGCGGCCAGATCCCAACCCAGATTCGGCGGCGCATACCAGAACACCGCATCGGCCTGTTCGGCGGATTCAGCCAGACCGTCGCGATGGGCACCGAGCTTCATCGAATTGGAACGCGGTTCGATGACGGCGATCACCTGGGTGTCGTCACCGACACGCTTGCGCAGGCCGTCCAGAGTAGTGGCGATGGCGGTCGGGTGGTGGGCGAAATCATCGAAGATGGTCACGCCGTTCACCTCGGCGACCTTTTCCATGCGCCGCTTGGCATTGATGAATTTGCCCAGCGCCTCGATGCCCAGCGCCGGCAGCACGCCCACATGGCGCGCTGCCGCCAGCACCGCCAGAGCATTGGCGACGTTGTGCCGGCCGGTCAGTTGCCAGTCCACCACACCCTCGATCTTGCCCTCGAAGCTCACCTCGAAGCGCGAGCCATCGGCACTGAGCAGGCGCGCCTGCCACTGGCCACCCTCGCCTGTGGTTTGCACCGGGGTCCAACAGCCCATTTCGATGACCCTGACCAGCGCCGTTTCGGCAGCCGGATGGATGATCAGGCCAGAGCCCGGCACGGTACGCACAAGATGGTGAAACTGCCGTTCAATCGCCGCAAGATCCGGAAAGATATCCGCATGATCAAACTCAAGATTATTGAGAATGGTGGTTCGCGGACGGTAGTGAACGAACTTGCTGCGCTTGTCGAAGAAAGCACTGTCGTACTCATCGGCCTCGACCACGAAGAACGGCGTGTCACCCAAGCGCGCCGAAATCCCAAAGTTCTGCGGAACGCCACCGATCAAAAAACCCGGCGCCATGCCGGCATACTCCAGAACCCAGGCCAACATGCTGGAGCTGCTGGTCTTGCCGTGAGTGCCGGCCACCGCCAGCACCCAGCGTCCCTGCAGCACGTGGTCGGCCAGCCACTGCGGGCCGGAGACATAGGGCAGCCCCCGGTCGAGCACATATTCCACTGCAGGATTGCCGCGACTCATGGCATTGCCGATCACCACCAGATCCGGTGCGGGCTGCAGGTGCGCCGGCTCGTAGCCCTGCATCAACTCGATGCCCTGGGCTTCGAGCTGGGTGCTCATGGGCGGGTAGACGTTGGCGTCGGAACCGGTGACGCGGTGTCCCAACTCCTTGGCCAGAACGGCCAGCGAGCCCATGAAAGTGCCGCAGATGCCGAGAATGTGGATATGCATGAATAACCTCTGCAACGGGCCCGCAGGGAGCCGGTAAAAACTCGAGGCAGCTTAGGAGCCTTGTCCCGCCGGCGCAATCCCGCCGGTGCTGCCTTGGCTGCCGGCGTCAGACCGCACCAGATCGAGAAAGGTCACCACGATGCGCCGATCACGTTGGTCACGCAGGCACACCAGCGTCTCGGTCATGCTGCGCGTTCCATCACTGATCGGCAGCACATGGAGCCTGTGCCCGACGCCCAGCTCCGCCGCCGAGACGATGCCGACCCCCAGGCCTGCGGCCACCAGTTCGAACACCGCCTCGCGTCCCTCCACCTCGATCGACGGGGTGATCCGCAGTCCTGCCTCGTTCATTTCCTCTTCAATCAGTTGGCGGGTCATAGAGCCACGCTCACGCAGCACCAGCGGCGTGCCATCGAGATCAGACAGGGTGATGGACTTGCGCTGTGCCCAGGGGTGGCTGGGAGCGACGAAGGCCACCAGCGGCGCACGGCTGAGCACATGGGAAACCAGCCGATCATCCTCCACCGGACGCCCCAGTACGGCGAAGTCGGCCTTGTACTCAAACAACCGCGCCAGGGCTTCGTCGGTGTTGCCCGTGACCAGATTGAATTGAATCCCCGGATAAAGTTCGTTGAATCTGGCGATATAGGGCAACACGTGCAGAGGCGAATCGACCGCCAGGATCAGCCGCCCCTTGCGCAGGGCCTGCGAGCTGGCTAGCAGCTCCTGCGCCTCGGCCACTACCGCATAGAGACGCTGGGTGATTCCCAGCAACTGTTCGCCCAGTTCAGTTAGCTGCACCGAACGCTTGTTGCGCTGAAACAGCAGAACTCCGTAGTGCTCTTCCAGCTTGCGTACCTGGTCAGATATCGCTGGCTGGCTTAGAAACAGGTGCTCAGCCGCCTTGGTGAAACTGCCATATACGGCAACAGCGTGAAAGGCGCGCAATTGAGCGTTGGATACCGCCATGACCACCTCACTAATAACAAGAACTTATTTCTGAAATACTATAAATCGATTTTATTTATTCAATGCAGCTTGGTTTGATCATCTCCAGCGCGGCACATCGCCACATCCCCAACAGCTCTGGAGACCCGACATGAGCAAAGCTGAACTCCTGCAAGCCATCCCCGCCCCCGCCCTGGGTGAACCCTATCTGCTGACGCCTGGCCCGCTGACCACTTCCATGGCCACCAAGGAAGCCATGCTGCGTGACTGGGGCTCGTGGGATGCCGACTTCAACCGTGTTACCGCCGAAGTCCGCAAGCAACTGGTCGCCATGGCCGGCGTGCAGGACGACAGCTACACCTGCGTCCCCCTGCAGGGCAGCGGCACCTTCTCCGTCGAGGCCGCCCTGGCCACCGCCATCGCCCGCAATGGCAAGGCTCTGCTGCTGATGAACGGTGCCTACGGCAAGCGGGCTGCGCAGACCCTCGACTATCTGGGTCGCGACTACCTGACTCTGGACAAGGGTGACTACCTGCCGCCGCAACCGGAGGAAGTGGCCGAACTGCTCGACGCTCACCCGGAAATCACCGACGTATTCCTCGTTCACTGCGAGACCAGCTCCGGCATCCTCAACCCGCTGCGCGAAATCGCCGCCGTAGTTAAAGCACGCGGCAAGGGCCTGATTGTTGATGCCATGAGTTCCTTCGGCGCGGTTCCGGTAACCGTGGATCAGGTACCGTTCGACGTGCTGGTTTCTTCGGCCAACAAGTGCATCGAAGGCATTCCCGGCTTCGGCTTCGTCATTATCCGTCGCGCTCTGCTGGAACAGGCCACCGGTCGCGCGCACTCACTGAGCTTGGATCTGCTGGAGCAGTGGCGCTACATGGAGCGCACCGGACAGTGGCGCTTTACCCCACCGACTCACAGCGTGGTGGCGTTCCACAAGGCTCTCGAGCAACATGCCGCTGAAGGTGGTGTAGCCGGTCGTCTGGCACGCTACACCAGCAACCGCGACAAACTGGTCGCTGGCATGCGCGCCATGGGCTTCAAAACCCTGTTGGAAGACAACTGGCTGTCGCCGATCATCACCACCTTCTTCTGCCCGGCACACCCGAACTTCGAGTTCAAGCGTTTTTACGATGAACTGAAGGCCCGCCAGTTTGTGATCTACCCCGGCAAGCTGACCATCGCCGAGAGTTTCCGCATCGGCTGTATCGGTCAGATCGACACCCACATCGTCGGTCAGTTGCTGGAAGCCATCCGCGAAAGCCTGGAAGTAATGGGCGTCGACGACTGCAGCCCTGCAGCCTGAGCCCGCAAGGCGGTGCATGGATGCACCGTCTGCCCCGCGTGCTTGCATGCGGGGCACAAAACGCCTGATGGCGACTGAAGTGCTTTGACAAGAACAAAACAGGCAGTCGACGAACTGCCAGCACCTTCATATCGGAGATTAGTAGCGTGAATCAGTCTCAAGGTTTTTCCTTGTTCGGCCCTGGCTCCCTGTTCCGCTGGAGATGGCAGATCTTCGCCATCACCTGGATTGCATACGCCGCCTTCTACTTCACCCGCAAGGCGTTCTCGGTTGCCAAGCTGGGTATTGAGGACGATCCAAACTTCGAACTTGATCGGGCCACCATGGCCAACCTCGACGCCCTCTACCTGGGCGCCTACGCGGTTGGTCAGTTCACCTGGGGTATCCTCGCCGACCGCTTCGGCCCGCGCGTCGTAGTGCTGGGAGGCCTGATCATTTCCGCACTGGCTGCTCTGCTGATGGGTACCTTTGCCACCTTGCCGATCTTCGTCACCTGCATGATCGTTCAGGGTCTGGCGCAGTCCACCGGCTGGTCCGGCCTGTGCAAGAACATCGGCAGCTTCTTCGCCACCCGCGAACGCGGCCGTATTCTCGGCCTGTGGAGCAGTTGCTACGCCTTTGGTGGCCTGGTGGCCTCGCCCTTCGCCGGCTGGTGGGCCTATCAGATATACGGCAACTGGAAGGCGGCCTTCATTTCCAGCGCCATCGTCGTGCTGGGTGTGGCCGTGCTGTTCTTCATCTTCCAGCGCAACACCCCGGCCGACGTCGGACTGCCGCCCGTGGAAGGTGAAACCCCGGATACCCCGCAAACCGACGCCAACGGCAAGCGGGCCAGCTTCATCGAATGCCTGAAAACCATCATCGGCAACCGCACCGTACTGATCCTCGGTCTGGCCTACTTCCTGCTCAAACCGGCGCGCTACGCGATCCTGTTCTGGGGCCCGGTGATGGTTTACGAGCGCATGCCGGAAATCGGCAAGGTCGCCTCGGCCATCGTGCCGACCTCCTTTGAAGTGGCCGGTCTGATTGGTCCGATCATCCTCGGCCTGATCTCGGACAAGGTATTCGGCGCTCGTCGCTTCCCCGCCTGCATCGTCAGTCTGCTGGCACTGGCAGCGTGCCTGGCCCTGTTCGTGCCGACCATGGCCAGTGGCAATGTTTATCTGGTTGTCGGCCTGCTGTTCATGATGGGCCTGACTCTCTACGGCCCGGACGCCATGATCAGCGGTGCGGCCGCGATCGACTTCGGCAAGGGTACCGCCGGTACCGCTGCGGGCTTCGTCAACGGCTGCGGCTCGATCGGCGCCATCCTCGGCGGCCTGCTGCCCGGCTACTTCGACACCGAGACCGTGTTCATCGTCTTCACCGGCACCGCCTTGGTCGCCACGGTGATGATGATCCCGTACTGGAACAAGCGTCCCGATAACACCCCCCAACCCCAAAACCCGTCCGCAGCCTCTGGCTCGGTCAGCGACGTACGCGTCAAGGCCTGAAGCCCTCTACCCCAATACCATTGAACGGAGTTATCCACATGAACTACCAGCAACCCAGCCAACTGCAAGCCGTGATCCTCGACTGGGCCGGCACCGTCGTCGATTTCGGTTCCTTCGCCCCGACCCAGATCTTCGTTGAGGCATTCGCCGAGTTCGGTGTACAGGTCAGCCTCGCCGAAGCTCGCGGCCCCATGGGCATGGGCAAGTGGGATCACATCCGCACACTCTGCGACATCCCGGAAATCGCCGAGCGCTACCGCGCCAAGTTCGGCCGCACTCCGACCGATGACGATGTCACCGCCATCTACGAGCGCTTCATGCCCCTGCAGATCGAAAAAATTGCCGAACACTCGGCGCTGATCCCGGGCGCCCTCGACGTCATCGCCCAACTGCGCGAAGAAGGCCTGAAGATCGGTACCTGCTCCGGCTACCCCGCCGTGGTCATGAGCAAGGTCGTCGAGCTGGCCGAGCGCAACGGCTACAAGCCCGACCACGTGGTCGCCACCGATGAGGTGCCCAACGGCCGTCCCCATCCGGCACAGTCACTGGCCAACGTCATCGCCCTCGGCATCAGCGATGTCGCTGCTTGCGTCAAGGTCGACGACACCTGGCCGGGCATCCTCGAAGGCCGTAGCGCCGGTATGTGGACCGTTGCCCTGACCTGCTCCGGCAACGCTCTGGGGCTGACCTACGACGAGTACAAGGCTCTGCCCCAGGAAAAACTCGAGCAGGAGCGCGCCCGCATCGCCGCCATGTTCGAAGGCGCTCGTCCGCACTACCTGATCGACACCATCGCCGAACTGCCGGCGGTGATCGCGGACATCAACGCACGCCTGGCGCGTGGCGAGATGCCCCAGAACAGCTGACCCTGCCCCGCTCCCGGCCGTCACTGGCGGCCGGGATGCCGCAGCCTCACGCCTATAACAACAGAGGACAGAACCCATGATCTACGCCAAACCGGGTACCCCAGGCTCCCTCGTTACCCTCAAGCCGCGCTATGGCAACTACATCGGCGGTGAGTTCGTCGCCCCGCTCAGCGGCCAGTACTTCACCAACACCAGCCCGGTCGATGGCTCGGTAA
>NZ_BPLZ01000007.1 GCF_019656335.1 Pseudomonas sp. NCCP-436
ACCTCCCTGGCACTGGCTGTAGCCGCCAGCACCCTGGGCCTGAGCCAGGCAGCCGTTGCCGACTTCATCGGCGACAGCAAGGCCAGCCTGACCCTGCGCAACTTCTACTTCGACAACAACACCGTCAACACCGCCAACAACAATGGCGAGGCCAGCGAGTGGGGGCAGGGCTTCATTCTCAACTACCAGTCGGGCTTCACCGAAGGCACCGTGGGTTTCGGCGTTGACGCCGTCGGCCTCTTGGGCGTGCGTCTGGATGGTGGTGGTCGTGCCACCAAGGCCGGTCGTGACCGTACTCCGGGTGCTCTGTTCCCGCTGGAAAGCGATGGCAGCGCTGTCGACGAGTTCAGCAAGGCCGGGCTGACCGGCAAGGTTCGTTTCTCCAAGACCGAGGCGCGCATCGGTACCCTGACGCCGAAACTGCCGATCCTGGTATCCAACGACGGCCGCCTGCTGCCGCAGCTGTTCGAAGGTGGCCAGATCACCTCCAACGAAATCGACAACCTGACTCTGACCGCTGGTCAGATCGAGCGCGCCGTGGGCCGTGCTTCGAGCAACAGCACCGGTCTGTCGGTCAATGGCGGTAGCGAAGCGAGCAACAAGTTCTACTTCGCTGGCGGCGACTGGAAGGTCAACAAGGATCTGACCGCGCAGTACTACTACGCGAACCTTGAGGACTACTACAAGCAGCACTTTGCCGGTCTGACCCACAACCTGGGCCTGGGCGAAGGTTCGCTGAAGACGGATCTGCGCTACTTCCGCACTTCCTCCGACGGCAAGAACGGCAAGGAAGCAGGCTACGGGGTTGGTGGCTACACCAAGAATGGTGACGGCAAGATCGACAACAACACCTGGAGTGCAGCCTTCACCTACAGCCTGGGCGGCCATGCGTTGCTGCTGGGTTACCAGCGCGTTTCCGACGACAGCAACTTCGTCCAGCTCAACCAGGGCGGTATCGAAGGTTCGGCCGGTGCCAGCGTGTATCTGCTGACCGATCGCTTGGTAACCAACTTCACCCGTGCCGGTGAGCGCACCACTTTCGGCCAGTACAGCTACGACTTCGCCAGCGTCGGTGTGCCGGGTCTGAAGGCGTCGGCAGCCTACCTCAAGGGCACCAGCATCAAGGTGGCTGGTGGCAGCGAGGCGAAGGAGTGGGAGCGTGACGTGGCCGTGGACTACGTGTTCCAGGACGGCGCGCTGAAAGGTCTGGGTCTGGGCTGGCGCTACGGCGTACTGCGCAGCGACCTGGCCAGCCAGGCCGACACTGATCAGCACCGTCTGATCGTCAGCTACACCCTGCCACTGCTGTAACCCCCCTGTTGCCATCTCCTGACCGGCCCGCCAACGGGCCGGAAGGCGCTTTACCCGAAGGAGATGACCATGAAGAAGAACCTCTTGCGTACCGGCCTGGCGGCCCTGATTGCCGCCTGGCTGCCGGCCAGCGTGCACGCCGCACCACCGAAGGAAGTCCGCCTGGACTACGCCTACTACGCCCCCACCAGCCTGGTGCTCAAGCAGCAGGGCTTGCTGGAAAAAGCCCTCGCGCCGCAGGGCATCGCCGTCAAATGGGTATTCAGCCAGGGCAGCAACCGCTCGCTGGAATACCTCAACGGCGGTAGCACCGATTTCGCTTCCACTGCCGGCCTGGCCGCCGTGCTCAGCCGCGCCAACGGCGCGCCGATCAACACCGTCTACGTCGCCAGCCGCCCGGAGTGGACAGCGCTGGTGGTGCCCAAGGACTCGCCCATCCAGTCGCTGGCCGACCTCAAGGGCAAGAAGGTCGCCGCCACCAAGGGCACCGACCCTTTCCTGTTCCTCCTGCAAAGCCTGCAGAAGGCCGGGCTGGACAAGAACGCCGTGGAAATCGTCCACCTGCAGCACCCGGACGGCCGCGTCGCCCTGGAGCGCGGCGACGTGCAGGCCTGGGCCGGGCTCGACCCGCTGATGGCGGCCAGCGAGCTGCAGGCCGGTTCGCGCCTGCTGTACCGCAACCGCGACTTCAACAGCTATAGCGTGCTCAGCGTCACCGAGAAGTTCGCCAAGGAGCAGCCCGAGCTGATCCAGCAGGTGATCGCCGCCTACGAGCAGGCGCGCCAGTGGGCCATCGCCAACCCCGATGACCTGGCTCAGTTGCTCGCCGACGAAGCCAAGCTGCCGCTGGAAGTGGCTAGGCTGCAACTGTCGCGCACCGACTTCAGCAACCCGCAGCCGGGCGCCGAACACATCAAGGCGCTGAAAGCCGCCGCGCCGATCCTGCTCGACGAGCAACTGGTGCGTCCGGGTACCGACGTCGCCCAGGTGGTCGACCAACTGATTCAGCCGCAACTGGCCGCTCAGGTGATCGGCAGCAACCTGGCCAGGGCGGGGAACTGACCGATGGGCGCGCTCAATCTCGTCATCGGTCGCTGGGCTGAACGGCTTCCAGGCTGGCGGCCGGCACTGACCGACCTGCGCGGTTGGGTGGTGCCCCTGCTGCTGCTGGCCCTGCTGGAAACCCTGGTGCGCAGCGGCGTATTGCCCGCGCACCAGATGCCTGCGCCGAGCCAGGTGGCGCAAACGCTGTACCTGCTGGCGCAGAGCGGCGAGCTATGGCGGCACCTGAACGCCAGCCTGCTGCGCGTCGGCGCCGGTTTTGCCATCGGCGCCGCGCTGGCCATCGTCATTGGCACCTGGGTGGGCTTGAGCCGCCGCGCCGAAGCCTATCTGGAGCCGACCTTCCAGGCGCTGCGGGCGATTCCCAGCCTGGCCTGGGTGCCGCTGTTGCTGCTCTGGCTGGGCATCGACGAAACGCCGAAGATCGTGCTGATCGCCCTCGGCGCCTTCTTCCCGGTGTACCTGGCGCTGCTCGCCGGCATTCGCAATATCGACCGCAAACTGGTGGAAGTCGGCCGGCTCTACGGCTTGTCGCCGCTGGCACTGGTGTGCCGGATTCTCCTGCCCGCTGCGCTGCCTAGCCTGTTCACCGGCCTGCGCGGCGCGCTCAGCCTGAGCTGGATGTTCCTCGTCGCCGCCGAACTGATCGCCGCCACCCGAGGCCTTGGCTATCTGCTCAGCGATGGCCGGGAAACCTCGCGGCCGGATCTGGTGATCGCCGCCATCCTGCTGCTGGCGCTGCTCGGCAAACTCAGCGACAGCCTGCTCAAGGCCTGGGAAACCCGAGCCCTGCGCTGGCGCGACAGCTTTCAGGGCGGGGAGGGCGGAGCATGAGTGCGCTGTTGAAACTGCAGAACATCCACAAGGCCTTCGCTGACGTGCGTGTGCTCGAAGACGTCAGCCTGAGCCTGGCTGCTGGTGAAGTGGTCAGCCTGCTCGGCCCCTCGGGCTGCGGCAAGAGTACCTTGCTGCGTATCTCCGCCGGGCTGGATCAGGACTATCAGGGCGGGCTGGAACTCAACCCGCTGCTCAACTTCGGTCGCGGTAGCGGCATCGGCGTGGTGTTCCAGGAACCCCGGCTGATGCCCTGGCTCAGCGTGGCCCAGAACGTCGGCTTCGCCGATGGCTGGGTGGCTGATGATCAGTGGGTTGAACAACTGCTGCGCGATGTCGGCCTGCACGGACGGGGCGACGCGCTACCCAAGCACCTCTCCGGCGGCCAGGCCCAGCGCGTGGCCATCGCCCGCGCGCTGTACGGCAAACCGCAGGTGCTGCTGCTGGATGAGCCCTTCAGCGCGGTGGACGCCTTCACCCGCATGAAACTGCAGGATCTGGTGGTGGAGCTGGCCGCCCGCTATGAGATCGCCGTGCTGCTGGTCACCCATGACCTCGACGAAGCCTTCTACCTCAGCGACCGCGTGCTGATCCTCGGCGGCACGCCAAGCCGCCTGCAACGCGAACTGGCCGTGCCTCTGGCCCGCCCTCGCGACCGCCGCTCGGCCGAACTGGCCTATCTGCGTGGCGAAGCGCTGACCGAGCTGTACCAGTCGCACGCGCTGTAAACGAACTCTTCAAGGTGGAGTACTTTTTCGGGCCGCAAGGCCCGATTTTTTGTGCGTATCGCACGCGACGGCTGTTTGTAGCCCGGATGGAATCCGGGGGGCTTTTGTGGGATGTACTTGGGAGCAGGACAGGCCTTCCAAACCTACCCACAAATTCTGTGAACACCGCTGTGGATAACCTTTGCAAAAGCGCTCTACGCTTAGCATTCAAGCGGGCCACGGAAGGCCGTTCATTTTTTACCCAATGATGCTTTGCTGGAGTTATCGCCAGAAGGAATATCGCTTTTAATCAATTACTTGGCTCAGGTTTTCAACAGTGCGGCAGAGTCAGGGCGTGTCGCCGGGTGTCGTGCACAAAATCTGGGGAAAGCATTGTGGATAAGATGCGGGAAAACTTGTCCAGGCCAGGTGGGGCAAGGGCTGCGTGGGGCTGGTGATTTTTCGTGCGGTGACGCGCCGCTGTCATCTTTCGTGGCTATAGTGGCCGGTCGATTTTTAGCCGTTGGAGCCTTCGATGCCTGACTCGTCTGAACGTCCCGCGCCGGTCAGTCTGCTGCAGGCCTTCTGGTTCTGGTTGAAGCTGGGGTTGATCAGTTTCGGTGGGCCGGCCGGGCAGATTTCGATCATGCATCAGGAGTTGGTGGAGAAGCGCCGCTGGCTGTCCGAGCGGCGCTTTCTGCATGCGCTGAACTACTGCATGTTGCTGCCCGGGCCGGAGGCGCAGCAGCTGGCCACCTATATCGGCTGGCTGATGCACCGCACCTGGGGCGGGGTGATCGCCGGAGCGCTGTTCGTGCTGCCGTCGCTGTTGATCCTGATCGCGCTGTCCTGGGTCTATCTGGTGTTCGGCGATGTGCCGCTGGTGGCGGGGATCTTCTATGGTATCAAGCCGGCGGTGACGGCCATCGTGCTGCAGGCGGCCTGGCGCATCGGCGGGCGGGTGTTGAAGAATGCCTGGCTGTGGGCCATCGCGGCGGCGGCATTCGTGGCCATTTTCGCCCTGCAGCTGCCGTTCCCGCTGATCGTGCTGGGGGCGGCGCTGGTCGGCTACATCGGCGGGCGACTGGCGCCGCAGCACTTCGCGGTTGGCGCCGGGCATGGCGAGGCGGGTGGGGCGCATGTGCCCGCGCTGATCGATGACGAGACGCGTCTGGCGCATACGCATTTTCGCTCCGGTCGGCTGGCGCTGATCCTGCTGGTCGGCGCGCTGCTCTGGCTGCTGCCGATGGGCCTGCTGACTCTGGCGTTCGGCTGGCAGGGCACGTTGCCTCAGATGGGCTGGTTCTTCACCAAGGCGGCGCTGCTCACCTTCGGCGGAGCCTATGCGGTGCTGCCCTACGTGTACCAGGGCGCCATCGACCACTTCGGCTGGTTGACGCCGCGGCAGATGATCGATGGCCTGGCATTGGGCGAAACCACGCCGGGGCCGCTGATCATGCTGGTAGCCTTCGTTGCCTTCGTCGGTGCCTATGGCCAGCCGGTGTTCGGCGGCGAATCGGCCTTCGCCAGTGGCGCGCTGGCGGCGGTGCTGGTTACCTGGTTCACCTTCCTGCCGTCGTTCCTGTTCATCCTCGCCGGCGGGCCGCTGGTGGAATCGACCCATGGCCAGATGAAGTTCACTGCGCCGCTGACCGGGATCACCGCCGCCGTGGTGGGGGTGATCCTCAACCTGGCGCTGTTTTTCGGTTATCACGTGCTCTGGCCGCAGGGTTTTGCCGGGGCGTTCGACGGGGTGTCGGCGTTGATCACCCTCGGTGCGGGCGTGGCGTTGTTGATCTTCAAGCGCGGGGTGATCGAGACACTGACGGCCTGTGCGTCGCTCGGCCTGGCGGCGTATCTGGCGTTATAGCGTCAGCGCCAGACGCAGGCGATCGCGATGCTGCAGGCCGTTCTCGTACAGCGGTTCGGGATAGTGCTGCAGAAAGTAGTCCGGCTCTACTGCTACCACGCGAAAGCCGGCGCGCTGGTAGAAGGTCAGTTGGTGGCCGAAGCTGCCGGTGCCCAGTTCCAGGCGCTGTGCGCCAAGCTGACGGGCCTGGTCGATGGCATGGCGCAGCAGCAGGCCGCCGATGCCCTGGCCCTGGTGTTCGGGCGCCACGGCGATGTTCATCAGTTCCCAGGTGCTGGCGTGCAGGGCCTTGATCACGTAGACGCCGATGATCGCGTCGTTCAGGCGCGCGACCACGCAATGGCCCTCCTGCAGATAACCCGCGATGACGGTGGTGCTGGGGTCGGCTTCCAGCAGCAGCGCCATCGGCGCCTGTTCTCCGGGAACCTTGTGCAGGCTTGGTATGGTCATGACGGTCTTTCTTTAAAGGTGTTTCAGTTATAAATAAATCATTATTTATTCTTTTTGTTTCTCTTTGTTCCTGAGCATAGTGAGCGCCACGCAACAAGCTACTGCCAAGGAGCACGATCATGAGTATCCGTCTGGGCGATATCGCCCCCGACTTCGAACAGGATTCCAGCGAAGGCCGCATTCGTTTCCACGAGTGGCTGGGCGACAGCTGGGGCATCCTCTTCTCCCACCCGGCCGACTTCACGCCGGTGTGCACCACCGAACTGGGTTTCACTGCCAAGCTCAAGGACGAATTCGCCAAGCGCGGCGTCAAGGCCATCGCCCTGTCCGTCGATCCGGTCGACTCGCACATCAAGTGGATCGACGACATCAACGAGACGCAGAACACTGCGGTCAACTTCCCGATCATCGCCGATGCCGATCGCAAGGTCTCCGATCTCTACGACCTGATCCATCCGAACGCCAATGATACCCTGACCGTGCGTTCGCTGTTCATCATCGACCCGAACAAGAAGGTGCGCCTGACCATCACCTACCCGGCCAGCACCGGGCGCAACTTCAACGAGATCCTGCGGGTAGTCGATTCGCTGCAGCTGACCGACAACTACAAGGTCGCCACGCCGGCCAACTGGGTGGACGGCGACGAGGTGGTCATTGTTCCCTCGCTGAAGGATGAGGCCGAGATCGCCGAGCGCTTCCCGAAAGGTTATCGCGTGGTTAAGCCTTACCTGCGTCTGACCCCGCAGCCGAATCGCTGAGGAGCGGCCATGCACGTTGTCTTGCTGTCCGGCAGCCCCTCGCTGCGCTCGCGCACCGAACTGCTGCTGGATTACGTGCGTCAGCGCCTGGAGGCGCAGCAGGTGGAAGTGAGCCTGCTGCGCGTGCGCGACTTCCCGGCCGAGGACCTGCTGCATGCACGCTTCGACAGCCCGGCCGTGCAGCATCTGCAGGCTGTGGTGGCCAGCGCCGATGGTCTGGTGGTCGGCACGCCGGTGTACAAGGCGTCGTTCACCGGCGCCTTGAAGGTGCTGCTGGACCTGCTGCCCGAACGTGCCCTGGCGCACAAGGTGGTACTGCCTCTGGCCAGCGGTGGCAGCCCGGCGCATCTGCTGGCTGTGGATTACGCGCTCAAGCCGGTGCTGGCCGCGCTCAAGGCGCAGGAAATGCTCTCCGGCGTATTCGCCGTGGACAAGCAGATCGCCTATCCGGAAGGGGACAGGCCCGCGCAGATTGATGACGAGCTGCGCGAACGCCTCGACGACGCGCTGGAACAACTGACTGCCGTATTGGCGCGGCGGCCGAAACCGATCGATCCGAACGTATTGAACGACCGGCTGGTAAACGCCCGCTGGAGCATCTGATCCACCCGTAATACCCCGCCTTACTCGCCCGTCAACGGGCAAGCAGGTAGCCAACCAAGACATCACTGCAAAGGAGAGGGCCATGCGCACCATCACTTTGCGTCGAAGCCTGGTCGCCCTGTTTGCCGCGGCCATTTCCTTCGGCGCCATCACTCAAGCTCAGGCCGAGACACTGCGTATCGGCTATCAGAAATACGGCACCCTGGTGCTGCTCAAGGCCAAGGGCACCCTGGAAAAACGCCTGGCCGAACGCGGCGTGGACGTCAAATGGACCGAATTCCCGGGCGGCCCGCAGTTGCTCGAAGGCCTCAACGTCGGCTCCGTGGATTTCGGCGTCACCGGTGAGACCCCGCCAGTGTTCGCTCAGGCGGCTGGCGCCGATCTGCTTTACGTCGCTCATGAACCGCCAGCACCGACCGGCGAGGCGATCCTCGTGCCGAAGGATTCGTCGATCAAATCGGTGGCCGAACTCAAGGGCAAGAAGGTCGCCCTGAACAAGGGCTCCAACGTGCATTACCTGCTGGTGCGCGCCCTGGAAGATGCCGGCCTCAAGTACAGCGACATCACCCCGGTCTACCTGCCGCCGGCCGATGCCCGCGCCGCTTTCGAGCGTGGCAGCGTCGATGCCTGGGTGATCTGGGACCCGTTCCAGTCCGCCGCCGAGCAGCAGCTGCAGGCGCGCAGCCTGCGTGACGGCAGCGGCCTGGTGGACAACCACCAGTTCTACCTGGCGACCCGTCCCTATGCCGAAAAGAACCCCGAAGTGGTCGGCATCCTGATCGACGAGATCCGCGGTGTGGGTGAGTGGGTCAAGAACAACCTGGACGAGGCCACCGACCAGGTCGCGCCACTGCTGGGCCTGTCCCGCGAGATCACCTACAGCGCCGTCGAGCGCCAGGGTTACGGGGCCAGGTTCATCACCCCGGACGTGGTCGAGGCGCAGCAGAAGATCGCGGACACCTTCACCGATCTCAAGCTGATCCCCAGGAAGCTGACGATCAAGGACGTGATCTGGACTCCGCCCGCCAAGCTGGCCCAGGCCCAGTAAGACCCTAGCCCGCGTACCCAACCCCTCGCTCGTCGAGCCGAGGGTTGGGGGGGCCGAATTTCCCGGATTGATCCGGACTATGACGATTTCCGGAAAGGAGACAACTCCATGAGCCTCAATATCTTCTGGTTCCTGCCTACCCATGGTGACGGCAAGTACCTGGGCACCGCTGAAGGCGCCCGTGCCGTCGATCATGGCTATCTCACCCAGATTGCCCAGGCCGCTGATCGTCTCGGCTTCGGTGGCGTGCTGATCCCCACCGGGCGTTCCTGCGAGGACTCCTGGCTGGTGGCGGCTTCGCTGATTCCGGTGACGCAGAACCTCAAGTTCCTTGTCGCCCTGCGCCCGGGGATCATTTCGCCGACCGTGGCCGCGCGCCAGGCGGCGACCCTGGATCGTCTGTCGGGCGGCCGCGCGCTGTTCAACCTGGTCACCGGCGGTGACCCGGACGAGCTGGCCGGCGACGGCCTGCACCTATCGCATGCCGAACGCTACGAGGCTTCCGTCGAATTCACCCGTATCTGGCGTCGCGTGCTGGAAGGCGAAACCGTCGACTACGACGGCAAGCACATCCAGGTGAAGGGCGCCAAGCTGCTCTACCCACCGATTCAGCAACCGCGTCCGCCGCTGTATTTCGGCGGCTCTTCCGACGCGGCGCAGGATCTGGCCGCTGAGCAGGTCGAGCTGTACCTGACCTGGGGCGAACCGCCGGCTGCGGTGGCCGAGAAGATCGCCCGGGTCCGCGAGAAGGCCGCCCGCCAGGGTCGCAGCGTGCGCTTCGGCATCCGCCTGCACGTGATCGTGCGCGAAACCAATGAGGAAGCCTGGGTCGCGGCGGATCGCCTGATCAGCCATCTGGACCAGGACACCATCGACCGCGCCCAGGCGTCGCTGGCGCGCTTTGATTCGGTGGGCCAGCAGCGCATGGCCGCCCTGCACGGCGGCAAGAAGGACAACCTGGAAGTGTCGCCGAATCTCTGGGCCGGAGTCGGCCTGGTGCGCGGCGGTGCCGGCACCGCGCTGGTCGGCGACGGCCCGACCGTGGCGGCGCGAGTGAAGGAATACGCGGATCTGGGCATCGACACCTTCATCTTCTCCGGCTACCCGCATCTGGAGGAGTCCTACCGGGTCGCCGAGCTGCTGTTCCCGCACCTGGACGTGGCCCAGCCCGAGCGCCCGGAGAGCCGCGGCTACGTCAGCCCGTTCGGCGAAATGATCTCCAGCGACATTCTGCCGAAGGCGGCTTCGGCGAGTTGAGGCAAGCGCGGGTCTGGGGAATACAGACGCTACACAAGGTTTTCGAGGCAACCATGAGCAACACGACCCTTCACAAACTGGCCCTGCGCGCTGCGCCCTGGGCCTTGCCGCTGGGGCTGCTGGCCGTCTGGCAGCTGGCGGTTGCCAGTGGCTGGCTGTCCAGCCGCATCCTGCCGGCGCCCAGCGCCGTGCTGGCCGCCGGCTGGGAGCTGCTGTCCTCCGGCGAAATCTGGCAGCACCTGGCGATCAGCGGCCAGCGCGCCGGTATCGGCTTCGCCATCGGCGGTGGTATCGGCCTGCTGCTGGGCTTTGTTACCGGACTGTCGAAATGGGGTGAGCGCTTTCTCGACAGCTCGGTACAGATGATCCGCAACGTGCCGCATCTGGCGCTGATCCCGCTGGTGATCCTCTGGTTCGGCATCGACGAGGCCGCGAAGATCTTCCTCGTCGCCCTCGGCACCCTGTTCCCCATCTACCTCAACACCTACCACGGCATCCGCAACGTCGATCCGGCATTGGTGGAAATGGCGCGCAGCTATGGACTGTCCGGCTTCGCCCTGTTCCGTCAGGTGATCCTGCCCGGCGCGCTGCCGTCGATCCTGGTCGGCGTGCGCTTCGCCTTGGGCTTCATGTGGCTGACCCTGATTGTTGCTGAGACCATCTCGGCCAGCAGCGGCATCGGCTACCTGGCGATGAACGCCCGCGAATTCCTGCAGACCGACGTGGTGGTACTGGCGATCCTGCTCTACGCGGTGCTCGGCAAGCTGGCCGATGTCGCCGCCCGTGGCCTGGAACGCGTCTGGCTGCGCTGGCATCCGGCCTATCAGGCCAAGGCAGGTGGGCAATGACCGCGCTGCAGAATATCCGTCAGGGCATTCCGCTGGCGATCGAGAAGATCGAGAAATCCTTTGGCGAGCGCCAGGTGCTCAAGGGCATCGACCTGCACATTCCCGCCGGACAGTTCGTCGCCGTGGTCGGTCGCAGCGGCTGCGGCAAGAGCACCCTGCTGCGCCTGCTGGCCGGCCTGGATCAGCCCAGCGGTGGCCAGTTGCTGGCCGGCACTGGGTCGCTCAACGCGGTACGCGAGGACATCCGCCTGATGTTCCAGGACTCGCGCCTGCTGCCGTGGAAGCGGGTGATCGACAACGTCGGCCTGGGGCTGTCCGGTGACTGGCGCAAGCAGGCCGAGGAAGCGCTGGCGGCGGTCGGTCTGGCCGATCGCGCCAATGAGTGGCCAGCGGCGCTGTCCGGCGGACAGAAACAGCGAGTGGCGCTGGCTCGTGCACTTATCCACCGTCCGCGCCTGCTGCTGCTCGACGAGCCGCTCGGCGCGCTGGATGCACTGACCCGTATTGAAATGCAGCAACTGATCGAGCGCCTGTGGCAGCAGCATGGCTTCACCGTGCTGCTGGTTACCCACGACGTGGCCGAGGCAGTGACCGTCGCTGATCGGGTGATTCTGATCGAGGACGGCCAGATCGGTCTTGATCTTGAGGTTCACCTGGAGCGTCCGCGTCGGCATGGCTCGGCGCAACTGGCGGCACTGGAAGCCCGCGTGCTCGATCGTGTGCTGGCCCAGCCGCAGCAGCCGTTACCCCCGGAGCCCGTATCGCCCTTGCCCACGCAACTGCGCTGGGCACTTTAGACCCTATTCACAGCAAAAAACCGTCAGTCTCAGGAGAGCAAACATGAGCATCAAGGCCATCAACGTCCGTAACCAGTTCAAGGGCACCATCAAGGAAATCGTCATCGGCGACGTACTGTCTGAAATCGACGTACAGACCGCTGCCGGCATTGTCACCTCGGTCATCACTACCCGTTCCGTACGTGAGCTGGAGCTGCAGGTCGGCAGCGAGGTGATTGCTTTCGTCAAATCCACCGAAGTCTCCATCGCCAAGCTCTGATCCTGTCGTCTGGTCTGGCTGTACCCGTTGCAGCCAGGGCAAATGAGGCTTCCGGCAGACCGCCTGGCAGCTTCCCGACAGTTGGAAACGGCCAACGATCACCCTGTTGCCTTATGGCAACGGGGTGTTTTCGTTCGTCAAAAATAAATTGATTATAAGAAGATAATAAAAAGATATTTTTCAGGAATATGAGATGTGCGCCACAATCGCGCCATCACATAGCCTGCCTGCAGGCCCGGACCCCGAGAAGGAAGCCGTTCATGCTCAAGAAGATTTTCCTGGCCAGCGTGGCCAGCGCCACGCTGCTGACTACATCGCTAACTCATGCTGCTGCGGACACCCCGTTCCACAATGCCTCCTATGACATTGCCCGTGAACTGTTTGGCGAGATCAATCCGTTGTTTGTCGAGCACTGGAAGCAGCAGAGCGGTAAGGAAGTGAAGATCATCCAGTCCTTCGCCGGCAGCTCGCGTCAGGCGCAGGACATCATCCAGGGCAAGAAGGTCGACGTAGTCACCTTCAACCAGGTTTCCGACGTGGACATCCTGGCCAAGCGCGGCCTGTTGCGTGATGACTGGGCCAAGCAGTTCCCCAACAACGCCTCGCCGTACTACAGCACCACCGCCTTCCTGGTGCGCGAAGGCAATCCGAAGAACATCAAGGGCTGGGACGACCTGATTCGCGATGACGTGAAACTGGTATTCCCCAACCCGAAGACCTCCGGTAACGCCCGCTACAGCTACCTGGGCGCCTGGCTGTTCGCCAACGAGAAATTCAACGGCGATCAGGAGAAGGTGAAAGCCTTCGTCGGCAAAGTGCTGAAGAACGTCGAGAACTTCCCTACCGGCGGCCGTGGCGCCACCGTGGCTTTCGCTCAGAACGGCCAGGGCGACGTGCTGCTGACCTTCGAATCGGAAGTGATCAACATCGCCAATGGCGACGAGTTCAAGTCCGCCAACCTGGAAATCGTGGTGCCGGAAGTCAGCGTGCTGGCCGAATTCCCGGTCGCCATCGTCGACAAGGTAGCCGACGAGCGTGGCACTCGTGAGCAGGCCAAGTCCTTCCTCGAATTCCAGTACAGCAAGGACATCCAGCAACTGCTGACCCGCTACAACTACCGTGTGCACCATCCGGAAGTGGTTGAAGCCACCAAGGCGCAGTTTGCACCGGTACGCCTGATCAACCCGAACGAGGTACTGGGCAGCTGGGACGATATCACCGCCAAGCATTTCGACAACGGTGGTATTCTTGACCAGTTGCTGGCCGAGGGCCGCTGAGCGCTCGTCAACGATCTGCTGCGCGTCGGCCCTGCGGCGTTAAAAACAGGCTCGGGATGCTCATGTACAAAAGTACACTCCGCTCCCTCGCCTGTTTTTGCCTTGCAGGGCTCTAGCTCGCGAGATCTCACATGGGCTGTATTCGTCGTGGGCTATTGAGTTTCTGGTCCGTTGGCCGCCTTATTGGCGGCCAACTGCATTTGTAGAGCCGGGCTTCTTCGTGAGTAAACCAACGCTGTTCTTCCTGCAAACGCCGCTGCTGCCGGGTTTTGGCCTGAGCTTCGGCGTCAGTGTGCTGTATCTGTCGCTGGTGATCCTGCTGCCGTTGTCGGCACTGCTGCTGTACGTCAGCGACATGAGCTGGTCGCAGTACTGGTTCGCCATTAGCGATCCGCGTGTGGTGCAGACCTACAAGGTGACCATCTCGGCGGCGTTCTACTCGACCCTGGCGGTACTGGTGATCGGCCTGCTGCTGGCTTGGATCATCACCCGTTACGACTTCCCCGGGCGGCGCATTGTCGATGCGCTGGTCGACCTGCCATTCGCCTTGCCCACCTCGGTGGCCGGCCTGACCCTCGCTGCGCTATTGGTGCCCAATGGCTGGATCGGCCAGTGGCTGGGTTTCAAGGTGGCCTATGCCTACGCCGGCATCGTGGTGGCGATGGTGTTCACCAGCATTCCCTTCGTGGTGCGCACGGTGCAGCCGGTGCTGCAGGATCTCGGTTCGGAGTACGAAGAGGCCGCGCGCACCCTCGGTGCCAGCCGACTGCAGACCTTCCGCAAGGTGATCCTGCCGACACTGATTCCAGCGCTGGTTACCGGCGGTTCGCAGTCGTTCGTGCGCAGTCTCGGCGAGTTCGGCGCGGTGATCATGATCGCCGGCAACATCCCCTACCAGACGGAAGTCAGTTCGCTGATGATCTTCGTCCGTCTGCAGGAGTTCAATTATCCGGCGGCGGCGGCCATTGCCTCGGTGATCCTGCTGGCGTCGCTGATTCTTCTGTTCCTCCTGCAGGTCGTGCAGGGGCGTCTGTTCGCATGGCAACGGCAAGGTCGATGAAAAAACCTCAGGATTGGCGCCAGTGGGCGCTGGTAGTACTCGGTCTGGCGGTAGTGGTTATGTTGCTGCTGATGCCGCTGGCCCTGATCTTCACCAAGGCGCTGGGCGGCGGCCTGGAACTGTTGTGGAGCAATCTGAGCGAGGACTACATGCTCCACGCCATCGGCCTGACGCTGCTGGTGGCGGTGATCACCGTGCCGCTGAACCTGTGCTTCGGCATCTGCCTGGCCTGGTGCGTGACCCATTACGACTTTCGCGGACGCAAGCTGCTGACTACGCTGATCGACATTCCCTACGCGGTGTCGCCGGTGGTGGCTGGTCTCTGCTATCTGGTGGTCTACGGTCTGGAGAGCTTCATCGGCCGCTGGTTCTACGATAACGGCATGCAGCTGATGTTCGCCTGGCCGGGTATCGTCATGGTCACGGTATTTGTCACTGCGCCCTATGTGGCGCGCATCCTGATTCCGGTGATGCAGGCCCAGGGCCAGGACGAGGAAACCGCTGCCATGTGTCTGGGCGCCAGTGGCTGGCAGATCTTCCGCCGCATCAGCCTGCCGAAGATCAAATGGGCGCTGCTCTACGGCGTGGTGGTGACCAACGCCCGTGCGGTGGGCGAGTTCGGCGCGGTATCGGTGGTTTCCGGCACCATCATCAACCAGACCCTGACCCTGCCGCTTCTGGTCGATCAGCTCAATAATGACTACAAGCCGGCCGCGGCCTTCACTGCCGCTGGTCTGCTGGCCTGCATGGCACTGCTGACGCTGCTGCTCAAGAGTTTCATGGAGTGGCGCCAACGCCGCTTGCTGCAGCGTGCGGAAGCATGAGGGGCTGAGCGTTTTCAGTCCTTCCTCTTGTGCCCGATGCGAGTGGTCAGGTCAGGGGTTCTGGAACGTTTGCACGGCAGTAGATGTGTTCGTATGAGCAGTAAGCTGGCTTATGGCTTCGACGAAGGTGGCAAGCTCTGCCGGTTGCAGAAGGTCACTCTGCAGCCAGTGCTGCAGTTGCAGTTCCTGCTCGCGGGTTCGCTGACTGAGCTGAGCGAAACCGAAGGTGCCGGCACTGCCGGCTAGGCGATGCAGGGCGGCACGCAATTGCTCCATCTGCTGTCGGCGCTGGGTTGCGTCGCTTGCGGGCAGCCGCTCGGCCAGTTGCCGCAGGCGCGGCAGTTCTTCGGCCAGGTGGCTGGCGAATTGCTCGACGAGCTGATTCAGTTTTTCCTGCAAAGCCGCAGGAAGAGGGCTTTTAGCGTCCATTGTGCTGCTCCCAGACCCGTTTTACCTCGCCGGCCAGCTGCATCGGATCGAATGGTTTGATCAGTACGTCACTGGCGCCCAGGCTGAGGTAGTGGTCGATTTCCGCAGGGTGCGCCTTGGCTGTCATGAAGGCCACCGGGATTTGCCGGATATTGATCCTCTCTCGCAGCCGTTCCAGGGTTTGCATGCCGTCCATGCCGGGCATCATCACGTCCAGCAGGATGAAATCCGGAGCAAAGGCCTCGACTTGTTCCAGGGCTTCGGCACCGCTGCTACAAGTCAGCACCTGGAATCCTCCTACAGCCTCCAAAGACAGCCTGGCTACAGCCTGGATGGACGGATCGTCCTCGATATGCAGGATGCGTCTGAGTTCAGCCATGGGCTGCCTCCGCGGTCGGTTACCAATGATGGCAGTGTGACTCACCTGGATGGTAGCAGGCCAGTGCGGGGGCTTCAGCATGGCGCCGCCTCGTCCACTGGCAGCTGGAACCAGAACGTGGCGCCTTCGCCCGGTGGCGACAGAAAGCCGATCTCGCCGTCCATGCGTTCGACGATCTCCTTGCAGATGGCCAGACCCAGGCCGGTGCCGCCGCGCTGGCGGGCGTCGCCAGAATCGGCCTGGGAGAATTTGCCAAATAGCCGTGACTGAAACTCGAGCGGAATACCCGGGCCTTGGTCCTGTACACTGACGCGCTGTTGCCGGCCGCAGGTCTCCAGGCGCACCTGTACCGTGCTGCCTGGCGGGGAGAACTTGGCGGCGTTGGACAGCAGGTTGGCCATGACCTGAGCCAGGCGCTGAGCATCGACGCGCACCGGCAGGTCGCTGATGATCTCCAGCTTCAGGCGCACCTGGTGCTGATCTGCATAGGGCTGATTGTGCAGCAGCGCCTGTTCCAGCAGTGGCCCGAGATTTCTGGAGTGCAGCTCGAAATGCATCTTGCCGGCTACCAGTTTTTCCATGTCCAGCAGATCGTTGATCAGTTCGCTCAGGCGCTGGCTGTTGGCCTGAGCGATATCCAGCATCTGGCGCATGGTCGGCGGCACCTCACCCAGCACGCCGCCGTTGATCAGTCCCAGCGAACCAGCGATAGCGGTCAGCGGGGTGCGCAACTCGTGGCTGACGGTGGCGACGAACTCGCTCTTCATGCGTTCGATGCGCTTGCGCTCGGCAATGTCGCGAATCACCACAATAAAGCGCGCCTGGCCCTGGTGACTGATGTGCGAAACCGCCACTTCCGCCGGGAAACGTTCGCCGTTGCTGCGTAGCCCCTCAAGCTCACGCGTCTGGCCGGTGATCTGCCTGGGCAGTGGTAGCACAGTGGCGGGCTCGGCCAGCAGGCAGGCAACGCTGTGACCGGCGACATCGGCCTGGCGATGGCCGAAGATTCTTTCGGCAGCCCGGTTGAAGGTCTCGATATGGCCTTTTTCATCGAACGTGATGATGGC
This sequence comes from Pseudomonas sp. NCCP-436, assembly GCF_019656335.1. Classification (GTDB taxonomy): domain Bacteria; phylum Pseudomonadota; class Gammaproteobacteria; order Pseudomonadales; family Pseudomonadaceae; genus Aquipseudomonas. The sequence goes on from NZ_BPLZ01000007.1 coordinate 16,841, forward strand.
GTCAATGACGTTGTCCAGCAGGGTGCGCAGGTAGTGCTCGCTCTCGCGCAGTTCGTCCTCCATGACCTTGCGTTCGCTGATGTCCCAGATGAATCCGTCGAGCCATAGCACTTGGCCTTCGGCGTCGTACTCGGCACGGCCTTTTTCGCGAACCCAGACACTGTGGCCGTCGGCATGCTGAATACGGTAGGTACGTTCGAACACTCCCTGGCGTTCGATACAGGCGTTGATCGAGGCGGAGAGTTGGCGGTCGTCCGGGTGGATGACGCTGGCGAAACTGCGCACCCGGTTGTCGATGAAGTCGCTCGGCGGATAGCCGCTGAGGCTGAGGATGCCGTCGCTGATGTAGCTCATGCTCCAGTGCTGGTCGTTGGCGCAGCGATAGACCACGCCGGGCAGGTTGGCCACTAACCCGCGGAAGCGGCTCTCGCTGTGTTGCAGGGCCAGGGTGGTCTGGTGCAGAGCACTGATGTCGCTGGCTATGCCGAGGAAACCGGTAATCTGTCCTTCGGCGTCGAAGATGGCATTGGTGGTGAGGTTGACCAGGCGTCGGCTGCCGTCCTTGTGCAAGTAGGTCCATTGACCGGTTTCCGGTTCGCCGTTGTGAGTGCCGTAGGAAAACAGCTCGATGCCCGTCAGAGTCAGACCAGTGCTGCGACGCAATCTCTCGGCGCGTGCGGCAATCTCCTCGGGGCAGTGGAAGGCATCGGGGGTGAGCCGACCTACGACTTCCTCGCTACGGTAGCCCAGCAGGCGCTCGGCGCCGGAGTTGAACAGGGTAATGCGACCTTCCAGATCGGTGGCGATGATCGATACCCCGGTGGCGGAGTTGAGCACGGTCTGCAGAAAGGTACGCGCCTCGACGATGGCGTTCTCCCGTTCCCGCGCTTCGCTGATATCGGTGTTGGTTCCATACATCAAGAGGGGGCGGCCCTGCTCGTCGCGCTGCGACAGGCTGCCACGTATCTGTACCCAGACCCAGTGCCCGTCACGGTGGCGCAGGCGCACCTGTTTGCTGTAGTGCGTCACCTTGCCGGCGAAGTGGCGTTGCAGCAGGCGTTCGCTGGCGACAAGATCTTGTGGGTGACACAGCCTGCGCCAGGTATCGATGCTGGTGGGTTGCAGCTCCTCCAATTGATAGCCGAGCATCTGGGCCCAGCGCTCGTTGAAGACCATGGCGCCGCTTTGCACGTTCCATTCCCAGGTGCCGACATTGGTGCCTTCGATGATGCTGGCCAGACGCTGTAGTAGGTTCTGGCGGGCCTGCTCCTGCTTCCGGCGCTCAAGGATGGCGCCGACCCAGCGGGCAAACAGGTGGACAAACTCACGCTCGTTGGCGTTGAACGATTGCTGGCGCGGTTGCGGGCCGAAGAACGACAGGATGGCGCTCTGGTGTTCGCCAATCCGCACTGGAATGCCGATGTAGCTTGCCACTTCGCTGCGTGTGCGTGCCGGATGATCCTTCCAGGGCGAAACGGCGACGTGCTCGATGGCGAGTAGTTCGTTGCCTTGCAGTGTCAGGTCGCAAAAGCTTTCGTCCAGTGCCAGTGGCTGACCATCTTGCAGCGCGCTATCGGTTGAGACCTGTACCCGGTACTGCTTGCCTTCGAGCAGGCTGATCAGCCCATGGGGCAGGTGGAAGTAGTCGGCTCCGATGCGCAACGCGCGACGCAGTTGTTCCTGACTGCTCAGGCCGGTCAGTGCGGATATTTCATTCAGTGCGCGAAGGGCACTCTGCTGACGTTGCATCAGGCGCTGGGTGCTGCGGCGGGTGGCCAGAAGCAGGATCAGCAGCATGGCTTCGGCGCCGATCCAGGCCAGTAGCCACTTGCCCATCAGCCAGTAATCCTTTTTCCGGTGCAGGCTGTATAACTCGCAGATGTCGCGCCAGATCAGGATGCCGGCACGCCCGTTGTCGTCCTCACTGAGCAGCAGGTGGCTGAGGAGGAAGTGGTGGCCGTTGTCGTTCAGTAGCAGGGGGCTGTCGAAAGTGCCTGTCGTCAGCAGCTTGCCCGTGTCCAGCCAGTGCTGCGCCTGCGGTCGCGATTGACTGATGATCTGCCAGTCTGCACTTGCCGGTGGCTCATCCTGTGAAGCAGAGCTGCGCAGCAGGGCGATACCGCTGGCAAGGTTCTGGTCCAGGCGGGGCAGCTCGTCGAGCAGATTGAGGGTCACGCTGACGCTGCCGGCCGGTTGCAGATCGCTGCCTGTCACTGGAGCGACAGCTCGTATGAGGAGCTGATCGTCCTCCAGTTGGAAGCCGGCCAGGCTACCGGCACCCTGTAGCACATCACGCTCCATGGCCTGCGGTCGGTCGCCGAAACGCTCGGGAGCATGAAGCCGCAGAAATATTCCTGCTTCACCCGGCAGTGACAGTCGAAGCTGGAACGGCTGGTGGGGTTGCAGCCTGCGCCAGCGCGGCGCGAGAAAATCGTAGAGCTGGCGGCGAATCTCGTTCAGACGCTCCGTTTCGCTTGCCGGAACGGAGCCAGCCTGCAGTAGCAGCGCGCCGAGATGAGTGTCATCGGCAATCGTCTGGGCCAGTAGCAGGGCGCGCTCACGCATGCTGCTGTGCACGCTCTGCCAGGCCAGGTGCTGAGCCGAGGACTGCTTGTTCAACTGTAGCTGCCAGAGGGCGTGGCGTTCGTTCATCGCCTGGCCTCCGAGCAGGCCAAACAGCAGGGCCAGACAGAGGCTGCCGGCAACGACGATCCAGCGTACCGAAAGCGGCCGCTGCAGATGGATCACGGCGTGCCAGCCTCGTCGATTCCCGCCAGTCGGCGCAGGCGTTGCAGCTCCTGGGTATCGGTGTGCTGCAGTTCGGCGCTGGCCAGGCGCATGAGAATCGGCTCACGCCGGGTGTTGCCAACCGCAAGGGTGTAGCAGGCACCGATCAGATCACGCAGTGGCCCAGGCAGGCGCCAGTGAGCCTTGAGTCGGCTGGCGAACTGACCGCTGTAGCTGTGCAAAGCCTCGCGCACGGTGGATTCGTCCAGTAGGGTGTGCCGGCTGAACCACTCCTGCGCCTGCTGTAGCACGCTCAGTTCGCCCATGTGCAACAACAGCGCGGCACTTTGCAGTGGCGCCGGATCGATTCGGCTACGTGCGGCCAGCTCAGTGACCCGCTGGCGTAGGCGCAGTGCCTGCAGGAAGTATTCTTCGGCCAGATGCTGCAGCGGTTCGTCACGCAGAGTAGCGAGTGGGCGCAGGGCCAGTCCCTGCAGCAGGCTGAGGGCAGTGCCCGGGCCCAGGCGCTGCAACGCCTCACCCAGGCTGGTGCAGGCCAGGCCGCTGGGGTTGTAGATGGAACTGTGGGCGGCGGCAATCAGACGGGCGTGCACGGCCGGTTCGTTCTGCCAGTGCTCGCCGAGTTGGCGCAGTTCACGGGCATTGGGATTGAGCGGGCGTAGCAGTGGCAGGTCAAGCTGTTCGCCGTCTACTGTGGCCAGGTGCTGGAGAAAGTCGCCGGTCGCCGGCACGGACGCTGCCTGCGCTTGGCTCTGTTTCAGCAGCGGCTCCAGACTGGCGAGAATCTTCGGCACCTGGAAAGGCTTGCTGATGAAGGCGCTGATGCCCAGTCGGCGCACGCCCAGCACGCTGTTACGGTCGGCGCGGGCAGTCACCATCACCAGTGGCACCTGAGTATCGGTCTGGCGTATCCGCTCCAGCAGTTGGGTGCCCGGGCCGTCCGGCAGGTTCCAGTCGGCGATTACCAGTTGCGCGGGTTCGCGTTGCCAGGCGTCGACAGCATCGGCCACCAGACTCTGGCAGTCGATTCGCGCATCACTTCGCAGATTCTGCACTATCTGTTTGAGCAGATCCGTCATCCAGGGATCGTCTTCCAGTATCAGTACGCGCATGTTCAGCTTCTCACGCTGTTCTGCTCAGGCTCCGGAGGCTGTCCGCAAGTGCTGCCCGTTTGTTCTTCGGGAGCCGGCAGGGGGCGGCCGAAATAATAGCCCTGACCGAAGTCGCAACCCAGTTCGCGAAGGAAGCCGGCCTGTTCGGCGGTCTCGATGCCCTCGGCCAGTACCATCAGATCCAGGCTGTGGCCCAGGGCAATCACTGCCCGGGCAATCGCCGCGTCCTCGCGGGAATCTGGCAGGCCGCGGACAAAGCTCTGATCGAGTTTCAGTTTGTTGACCGGCAGGCGCTTGAGGCGAGCCAGTGAGCTATAGCCAGTGCCGAAATCGTCGATGGCCAGGCGAACGCCCAGGGCACGCAGACGGGTAAGCAGATTCTGGGCTGTCGCCGGATCTTCCATCACTGCGCTTTCAGTGACCTCCAGCTCAAGTTGGTCCGCGCGCAGTCCGGTTTGCTCCAGCACCTGGGCGACCTTTTGCTCCAGCTCGCCCCGGCCGAACAGCCGACTGGAGATATTTACTGCAACAAAGCTCGGTGCGTCTGCCTGCCCGCTCCAGCGCTTCATCTGTCGGCAGGCCTGATCCAGTACCCAGGTGTCGATGGCGCTGATCAGGCCGCTGTCTTCAGCGATGGGAATGAATTCGCCCGGAGGGATCAGGCCACGCTGCGGGTGTAGCCAGCGTATAAGCGCTTCCATACCTACCAGACGATTGCTGCGCAGGTCGTGCAGAGGCTGGTAGTAAACGCGCAGCTCCTGGTTGTCGAGTGCGTGACGCAGGCTGCTGGCCAGCTCTACCCGCTGGCGGGCGTAGTCGGTCAGTGCCTGCACGTAGAAGGCATAGCCTTCCCGGCCACTGCTCTTGGCCTTGAACAGCGCCGAGTCGGCGTTGCGCAGGATCTGCTCGACGCATTCGGTATCGTCCGGGAACAGACTTATGCCGATGCTGGCGGCGATGTAGAGTTCGTGGTCGTCGAGGCGGAAGGGGGGGGCCAGACTGCGCAGCAGCCGCTGGGCCAGCTCTGCGGCCTGCCCTGCATCGTTGCAGTGCTCGTAGAGCAGGCCGTATTCGTCACCGCCGAGACGGGCAAGGGTGCCTCCGTCAGGCAGGCACTGCTGCAGGCGCTCGCCAACGCTCTTGAGCAGTAGGTCGCCAACATTGTGGCCGAGGCTCTCGTTGATGTGCTTGAAGTGGTCGAGATCGATCAGCAGCACGGCGCCGCGCAGCTGCTCGCTTCGGCTGCGGGCCAGAGCGTGAGTAATGCGCTCGGTGAACAGCAGGCGGTTGGGCAGTCCGGTTAACGCGTCATGGTGCGCCAGGTAGTTGAGCTCGCGTTGCGAGCGCTTGAGTGCGGAAATGTCGGAGAACACCGCCACGTAGTGGGTGATGTTGTCCTTGTCGTCTCGGATGACGCGGATCGACTGCCACTGTGGGTATATTTCGCCGCTTTTGCGCCGGTTCCAGATCTCGCCGCTCCAGCTGCCGTGGGTTTGCAGGGTATTCCAAAGATTCTGGTAGAAGGTGGTGTCGTGACGGCCCGACTTGAGTCGGCTGGGATTTTGTCCCAGCACTTCCTCGAGGCTGTAGCCAGTGATGCGACAGAACGCCGGGTTGGCATGGATGATCCGTTGTCGAGCATCGGTGACCAGCACGCCTTCCTGGGTGGCATCGAAAACTGCGGCGGCCTGGCGCAGGCTATCCTCGATGGCGCGTTGGCGGGAAATATCGCTGGCAATACCGATCAGGCGCTGCGGACGGCCATGAGCATCACGTATTAGACGACCGCGCGAGTGAACCCAGCGGTAACTGCCGTCGGCATGACGCATGCGGTAGACGTTTTCGTAGTAGCCGTCTTGCAGATCCTCGTCGAGAGCCGTTGTGGCAAGCCAGCGATCATCCGGGTGCAGCCGGCTGGCCCAGGCTTCGCGGGTGTTGCCCAGTTGTTTGGGGGTGAGTCCGAGCAGGGCTGCATAGCTGTCGGAGAAAAATACCTGGCGCCTGGCTATGTCCCAGTCCCAAAGGCCGTCACGAGTGGCATCCAGCGCCAGTCGCAGGCGTTCCTCGTTGTTGGCAAGCAGAAACTGGGACTGATGGTGATTCTTGGTGTGACGGTAAAGGATCAGGTAGAGCAGTGTGCCTGTCAGCAGTATGAACAGAAGTGCCGTTAACAGGTGCAAGTACTCCTGCAGCTTGACGGAAAAGCCGAGCGCTGGCGGCACCTCATGACTGAAGAAAATCCACAGGCTGGACAGCAGCACATAGCCCACGGTCAGGCGCAAAGCGGCAGGATCGGTAGTCATGAGCGGGCTGCTAGTTTCCAGTGGATGTGAGGCAGTATAGAGGGATTGACCCTCTTATCTAAAAGACCAACTGGTTTTCTGCCTTTGGTCAGGGATAATGATTCAGGGTTCGTTCGTTCAGGACAAGCCCGATTCTATTCTCAAGAGGCAATTGCGCCCATGTGGTACGACGGTATTCTCGATCTTTCGGTTTGGCAGCTGGTAGCTGTCACCCTGCTGATGACTCATGTGACCATCGTCAGCGTCACTATTTATCTTCACCGTTATTCGGCGCACCGGGCGCTGGAGTTGCACCCTGCACTCAAGCATTTCTTCCGCTTCTGGCTGTGGTTGAGCACTGGCCAGAACACCCGTGAATGGACGGCTATCCATCGCAAGCACCACGCCAAGTGCGAAACCAAGGACGATCCCCACAGCCCCGTGATCAAGGGCCTTGGCACCGTGTTGCGCAAGGGGGCCGAACTGTACCGGGAGGAGGCGAAGAATCAGGAAACCCTGCGTATCTACGGCAAGAACTGCCCGGACGACTGGATCGAGCGAAATGTCTACAGTCGCCATCCCTATGCCGGCATCGTGTTGATGGCCCTGATCGACGTGTTGCTGTTCGGGGTACTGGGCATCACCGTATGGGCCGTCCAGATGATGTGGATTCCGTTCTGGGCTGCCGGGGTTATCAACGGCCTGGGCCATGCGGTGGGCTATCGCAACTTCGAGTGCCGTGATGCGGCTACCAACCTGCTGCCCTGGGGCATCCTTATTGGCGGTGAGGAACTGCATAACAACCACCATACCTATCCCAACTCCGCCAAACTCTCGGTGAAGAGTTGGGAGTTCGACATGGGTTGGGCCTGGATCAGGCTGTTCAGCTTCTTCGGTCTGGCCAAGGTGCAGCGTGTGGCGCCGATCGCCCACCGGGTTGAGGGTAAGAGCAGTCTTGATATGGATACCGCAATGGCCATCCTCAACAACCGGTTTCAGATCATGGCGCAGTACCGCAAACTGGTTATCGCGCCATTGGTCAAGCAGGAAGTTGCCAAGGCCGACGCCTCGGTGCGTCACCTGTTTCGCCGGGCCAAGCGTCTGCTTAGCCGTGAGCCGAGTCTGCTGGAGGAAAAACATCAGGCCCGCATTGCCGATCTGCTGGCGCAGAGTCAGGTACTGCAGGTGATCTACGAAAAGCGCCTGGCCCTTCAGCAGATCTGGGCCCGCACCAGCAGCAACGGGCATGACATGCTCGAAGCCATCAAACAGTGGGTGCATGAGGCCGAAGCCAGCGGCATCCAGTCGCTGCGCGATTTCGCCGGGCAGCTCAAGACCTACTCGCTGCGTCCCTCCGGCGTAGCTCTCTGAGCTGGCTGTTCACCTGCAAAGGCCTTGTCGAACCGGCGGGCCTTTGTATTTGTCCAATCCTCGCAATAGCTTCACTTTACAGGCGAATGCGAGGGGCCAGATGGCTGTTGCAGCAGATGAGCAGGCAGTATCCGAACTGGAGGAACTGACTCTTGCGTTGTTGCACTGCCGCGCCGAGGTAGCGCGGCTCGGCGAGCGTGAGCAACTGTTCAGCAGCCTGCTTGCAAGTGTCAACGCAGTTCTCTGGGCGCTGGACTGGCCGCAGCAGCGGGTAATCTACGTCAGTCCGGGCTATGAGCGCATTTTCGGCCGTTCGGCGGCGCTTCTGCTTGCTGACTATAGCGAGTGGCGCAACAGTATTTATCCAGACGATCTCGACTACGCCGCACAGAGTCTGGCATCGGTGCTGGATACTGGTGCGGTCGAGTCGCGCGAGTACCGCATCATTCGTGCTGACGGCCAGCTGCGCTGGCTAAGCGACAAGTGTTTTGTCAGCCCGCAACCGGGCAATGAATCGAGTCGGGTGATCGTTGGTATTGCTGAGGACATCACCGAGAAGAAGCATCTGGAGGGTGAGTTACAGCGTCTGGCTGCTACCGACGTGCTGACTCAGGTCAGCAACCGTCGGCATTTCTTCGAATGTGCTTGCCAGGAGTTCCAGTTGGCCTGCCGGACGGGGACGCCGCTGGCGTTCCTGCTGCTGGATCTGGACGACTTCAAGAAGATCAACGACAGCTACGGCCATCAGGCGGGTGACCAGGTATTACAGCGTCTGGCGCACTGCGCTGCCGGCGCCTTGCGTCGCGGAGACCTGTTCGGTCGTATTGGCGGCGAGGAGTTTGCCGCGCTGTTTCCCGGTTGCGATCAGGCAGTGGCGCTGCAGGTGGCCGAGCGTCTGCAGCGCGAGGTGCAACGGCTGAATTTCCAGTATGACGGAGCGAAGGTCGGTATTACTGTCAGCCAGGGACTGACCATGTTACGGCGCAGCGACAGTCAGCTCGATACGCTTTATGCGCGGGCCGACCTTGCCATGTATGAGGCCAAGAAACAGGGCAAGAATCGCATTGTGGTGAACTGAGTTGGCGGAATTCCGCCTTTTACGACTCTCTGTTCGGCGATAAATCGCCTGTCTAGAGGGTGTCACTGACTTGCAATGTATTCATCATCTGTTTGTAACCTCCTTTTTAGAGGGCTTTCCCGCCTGGGTTCGGGTTCTGGCATGCAACCTGCTCTGGCTTGGCCTAGCCCGAGTTGGCCATGCCTGCCGGGCACAATAACAACGATGCGAGTGCCGACCATGATCCGAGCTGCCTGTTCCTGCCTGCCCGTCCCACCGGTTTTCCCGTTGTTATTCCCTTACTGACTTTTGTCCGTTGCTGGTGCCGCTGAGTTTGCGCGCCCGAGCGTTCATCCAGTTCGTCACGAGTCGGCCCTGGCGCCGATGCCGTACTCGTAGACGATGCGTCACATCAAAAACATTGGAGAACCACTAATGAAAAAGACCTCCCTGGCACTGGCTGTAGCCGCCAGCACCCTGGGCCTGAGCCAGGCAGCCGTTGCCGACTTCATCGGCGACAGCAAGGCCAGCCTGACCCTGCGCAACTTCTACTTCGACAACAACACCGTCAACACCGCCAACAACAATGGCGAGGCCAGCGAGTGGGGGCAGGGCTTCATTCTCAACTACCAGTCGGGCTTCACCGAAGGCACCGTGGGTTTCGGCGTTGACGCCGTCGGCCTCTTGGGCGTGCGTCTGGATGGTGGTGGTCGTGCCACCAAGGCCGGTCGTGACCGTACTCCGGGTGCTCTGTTCCCGCTGGAAAGCGATGGCAGCGCTGTCGACGAGTTCAGCAAGGCCGGGCTGACCGGCAAGGTTCGTTTCTCCAAGACCGAGGCGCGCATCGGTACCCTGACGCCGAAACTGCCGATCCTGGTATCCAACGACGGCCGCCTGCTGCCGCAGCTGTTCGAAGGTGGCCAGATCACCTCCAACGAAATCGACAACCTGACTCTGACCGCTGGTCAGATCGAGCGCGCCGTGGGCCGTGCTTCGAGCAACAGCACCGGTCTGTCGGTCAATGGCGGTAGCGAAGCGAGCAACAAGTTCTACTTCGCTGGCGGCGACTGGAAGGTCAACAAGGATCTGACCGCGCAGTACTACTACGCGAACCTTGAGGACTACTACAAGCAGCACTTTGCCGGTCTGACCCACAACCTGGGCCTGGGCGAAGGTTCGCTGAAGACGGATCTGCGCTACTTCCGCACTTCCTCCGACGGCAAGAACGGCAAGGAAGCAGGCTACGGGGTTGGTGGCTACACCAAGAATGGTGACGGCAAGATCGACAACAACACCTGGAGTGCAGCCTTCACCTACAGCCTGGGCGGCCATGCGTTGCTGCTGGGTTACCAGCGCGTTTCCGACGACAGCAACTTCGTCCAGCTCAACCAGGGCGGTATCGAAGGTTCGGCCGGTGCCAGCGTGTATCTGCTGACCGATCGCTTGGTAACCAACTTCACCCGTGCCGGTGAGCGCACCACTTTCGGCCAGTACAGCTACGACTTCGCCAGCGTCGGTGTGCCGGGTCTGAAGGCGTCGGCAGCCTACCTCAAGGGCACCAGCATCAAGGTGGCTGGTGGCAGCGAGGCGAAGGAGTGGGAGCGTGACGTGGCCGTGGACTACGTGTTCCAGGACGGCGCGCTGAAAGGTCTGGGTCTGGGCTGGCGCTACGGCGTACTGCGCAGCGACCTGGCCAGCCAGGCTGACACTGATCAGCACCGTCTGATCGTCAGCTACACCCTGCCACTGCTGTAATCCGGAGCCAGCGGTTCCGGCTCGCGGAACCTGGAAAAGTGCCCGTCTCCGCAGGAGGCGGGCATTTTTTATGAGCGTTTATTGAGTGTTCGGTGTGAGGGTTCGGCTGTGGTGGCGGTGGCCATGATGGCGCTGGCCAGAGTCAGGTCGTCCTGCGCTTGCAGCTCCGGGTGTTCGCTGCGCAGTTGTCGTAGGACGGCCTCCAGGTGCGGGCCGCGGATCTCGCCAGCGCTGGCGACGAAGCTGACGACATCTTCCTCGGTGCTCCCGACGAGCTTGCGATCCTTGACGGTCAGGTAGGTGGATGCGGTGGTCGCGCCCGAGGACAGGATATCGCGCAGCAGACCATCGGCCGTTGCAGTTTGAATGATTAGGCAGGCGCTGACTGCCAGAATGGCTCGGCTGGGTAAAGGCATGGGGATACTCCGCTGGGTTGTGCTGGGCCGGAATCGTGCAGGCCGCACCCGCATGAAAGAAGCCCGCTCTTTTAGGAGTGAAAAAGCGCCGAAGGGTTCCGAGCCAGCGATGTTCAGGCCGGCTCAGTGGCGATTGCGGTTTGCGCGTCGCTGCAGGTGCCGCCAGAGCAGCGAGGACAGCGTTGCAAGTGTGACGAACAGCAGCAGTTGCCAGAACCAGGCGAGATCCGGCAGCAGCATGCTCAACAGACCGACAGCCACGGCTATCAGGCTGATCCACAACAGGTAGCCAGCGGCGCCGAATACCTCGAAAACCAGCAACAGGGTAGCTAGAGCCAGCCAGTGCCAGAAGGACAGATGGTTCAGGTAAGCAATCATGGGCGGGCGCAGCTCTCCACGCTCGTCCCAATGACAGATCTCCTTACGCGCTGCATTGCATCAACTCCATTGTCTGACATCTTCCATCTAAGCACAGTTGTCGGTGCGTTGCCGCCGACCCCTTCGCAAGGTGGAAAAATGATTGTGTCGCAGCGGTTTTGTTCAGCGTTGTTCGCTCTGCGGCGTGACGCGCAGTACCTCCTCGATGGTGGTCAGGCCGGCAGCGACCTTCTGCGCTCCAGACAGGCGCAAGCTGCGCATGCCGTCCTTGAAGGCGGTGCGGCGCAGGGCGTTGAGATCGGTGTCGGCGGTAATCAGTGGCTTGATACTGTCGTTAAGCAGCATGATCTCGTAGACACCGGCCCGGCCGCGGTAACCGGTCTCGCGGCATTCCAGGCAGCCTACGGCATGATGTGCCTGGCTTGGCAGTGGCGCTTGCCAGGGGCGGGTCAGATCCTTCCAGGTATCCTCGTCGAGCTGCACCGGCTGCTTGCAGTGCGGGCAAAGGGTGCGCACCAGGCGTTGGGCCATGACGCCGAGGATCGTGGCTTTGAGCAGGTAATGCGGTACGCCCAGCTCCAGCAGGCGGGTAATGGCGCTGGGAGCATCGTTGGTGTGCAGGGTCGACAGCACCAGGTGCCCGGTTAGTGCCGCCTGGATGGCCATCTCGGCGGTTTCCAGATCGCGGATCTCGCCGATCATGATGATGTCCGGGTCTTGTCGCATCAGCGCACGTACGCCGCTGGCGAAGGTAAGGTCGATGTTGTGCTGCACCTGCATCTGATTGAAGGCGCCCTCGATCATCTCGATGGGGTCCTCGATGGTGCAGACGTTCACCTCCGGCGTGGCCAGTTGCTTGAGCGTGGTGTAGAGCGTGGTGGTCTTGCCCGAGCCTGTGGGGCCGGTAACCAGAATGATGCCGTTGGGCTGACAGGTCATGGATTCCCAGCGCCGCAGATCGTCGGGTGAAAAGCCGAGTTGATCCGGGCTCTTGAGCAGCACCTCGGGGTCGAAGATACGCATCACCATCTTCTCGCCGAAGGCGGTGGGCAGGGTCGACAGGCGCAGTTCCACCTCATTGCCGTCCGGGGTCTTGGTTTTGACCCGGCCGTCCTGCGGCTTGCGCTTTTCGGCGATGTTCATCCGCCCGAGGTTCTTCAGCCGGCTGACCACCGCCATGGTGACCTGGGCCGGGAACTGGTAGACATTGTGCAGCACGCCGTCGATGCGAAAGCGTACGGTGCCCTGCTCGCGGCGTGGTTCGATGTGGATGTCGCTGGCGCGCTGCTGGAAGGCATACTGGAACAGCCAGTCGACGATGTTGACGATATGCGCGTCGTTGGCGTCCGGTTCCTGATCCTGCGCACCGAGGCTCAGCAACTGCTCGAAGTTGCCGACACCGCTGATTCTCTGGTCGTTGGCGTTGGCCCCGCTGACCGAACGGGCCAGGCGGTAGAACTCGGTGGTGAAGCGCTGGATGTCGGCCGGGTTGGCCACCACGCGCCTGATCGGTCGCTTGAGCACGTGTACCAGGTTGGCTTCCCAACTGCGTACCAGCGGCTGGCTGCTGGCGACGGTGACACTCTCACTGTCCACCGCTACGGCGAGGATCTTGTGCCGCTGGGCAAAGGCGTAGGACATCAGCGGGGTGATGGCGGCCACGTCGATCTTCAGTGGGTCGATACGCAGGTACGGCTGTCCGGCGAACTCGGCCAGCCAGACCGTCAGAGTTTCCAAATCCAGCTTTTTGCCCGGTCGCTTGAGATCGTCCAGCTGCTGCGCGGCGAGAAACTCCAGTGGGTGCTGGGCGTTGTTCGACGTACTGCGTCGTATGGCCAGGCACTGCTCGGCCACATCCTGATCAACCCGACCCTGGGCGACCAGTTCGCGCAGCAACTCTCCAAGATCCAGCACGCGGTCGGGGGCGTTGGCGGCAAAAGCAGACATGCGGGCTCCTTGGCTGAACTACCTGCTGATACATCGTGCAGCGTGCCGAGCGGCCAGTGGTCGAATCGGCTTCACGTCAGCGTCTAGGATGCCCGAAAAGCGCCGTCGGGGCGAAGCGTGCAGCGTGATCTGCTAGCCAGTGCGCAGGATCGCTGTTTCCGCATTGTGATTGAGGTGGCGCCAGTCCACTTGCCAGACGCAGACCAGAGCTCGGAGCTTTTCCGCCAGCAAGTTGGCGCGGTGCAGCGATAGCCCGTCCAGTTGCAGGCGTACGTCCATGTCACCATCACGACACTGTACCTGCATCTGTCCGGGTACCAGCTGCAACTGGGCAAACAGCCCGAGTAGGCGACAGAGCACATCGGCTTGCGCCTCGGCGCGCAGGCGATATTCGACACCTGATTGCGGGCAGTCCTGCCAGGGATCGCGGCGTACGGCCGGGCAGGTTCGGGAGGTGGCGTTGGGCATGACGGTATCTCGTAGTCGGAGCTGACTCCAGTTTCCTTCTTTCGGTGGCAAAAGTTCTGCCTTGTTTTCTTTTGTTCAGCCAGTTTCGTAGATAATCTTTCCCTTTATATTGCTGATTGGGGATTTTTTATGTCCGTTGTCCTGGATTCGTATGACCGGCGCATTCTGGCTTTGCTGCAGGAGGATGCCGGCCTGTCTACCGGGGAGATCGCTGAGCGTGTGGGGCTGTCGCAGTCGCCCTGCTGGCGGCGTATCCAGCGGCTCAAGGAGGAAGGGGTAATCCGCCGTCAGGTAACCCTGCTCGATCGCAAGCGCATCGGCCTGCATACACAGGTGTTCGCTCAGGTCAAGCTCAACGCCCACGGGCGCTCCAACCTCACCGAGTTCGCCGAGGCCATGCGCCGTTTCCCGGAGGTGCTGGAGTGTCACGTGCTAATGGGCTCGGTGGATTTCATGCTGCGCATCGTCACCCGTGACATCGAGGCTTATGAACGTTTCTTCTTCGAAAAGCTGTCGCTGGTTCCGGGAATCCAGGAGGTCAACTCCACGGTGGCCTTGTCCGAGATCAAGTCCACCACCAGCCTGCCATTGGAGAGTTAGCAGAGGAATGCTCGGCAGTCTGCGCATGATCGCTCATGCAATCCCCAGGCAGTTGATCACGGGGCAAAAAAAACCCGGCCAAAGGCCGGGTGGAGGAGGTACATCGAAGTACCAAAGCAGCAAGTTGTCGGGCCTACATGCCGAGGAAGTTCGGCAGACCCAGCGAGATGAACGGCACGTAGGTAACCAGGATCAGGAATGCCAGCATCACCAGCAGCCAAGGCGATACCGCCTTGATGGTGCGGGTCAGTGGCATGCCGGTCACCGCCGAGGTTACGAACAGGTTCAGCCCGGTAGGCGGGGTGATCAGGCCGATTTCCATGTTTACCACCATGATGATGCCCAGGTGGATCGGGTCGATGCCCAGCTGCATGGCAATCGGGAACAGGATCGGCGCGAGGATCAGGATGATCGCCGACGGCTCCATAAAGGTGCCGGCCACCAGCAGCACGATGTTCACCACGATCAGGAACTCGATCGGCGAGAAGCCCTGTTCCACCACCCAGCTGGTGATCGACTGCGGGATCTGCTCAGTGGTCAGCACGTGCGCGAACAGCATGGCGTTGGCGATGATAAACATCAGCACCACGCTGAGCTTGCCGGCTTCGATGATGACCTTCGGGCACTGGCGGATGGTCATGTCCTTGTGGATAAAGATCGCCACAAAGGCCGCATACACTGCGGCTACGGCCGCTGCCTCAGTCGGGGTGAACATGCCCGAGTAGATGCCGCCGAGGATGATCACGATCAGCAGCAGGCCCCAGACGGCGCGCTGACCGGTACGCAGCACTTCCTTGAACGAAGCACGCGGCAGCGACGGCATGTCCTTGATGTGGGCGATGATGTAGATGGTCACCATCAGGAACACGCCCAGCAGCAGGCCCGGTACAACACCGGCCATAAACAGCTTGCCGACCGAGGACTCGGTGGCGGTGGCATACACCACCATCACAATCGACGGCGGAATCAGGATGCCCAGGGTGCCGGCGTTACACACGATGCCCGCAGCGAACTCCTGCTTGTAGCCGGAACGCACCATACCGGCGATCACGATCGAGCCGACCGCCGCGACCGTGGCCGGCGAGGAACCGCACAGGGCGGCAAACAGCATGCACGCCAGGATCGCGGCAATTGCCAACCCGCCTTTGATGTGGCCGACGCAGGCGTTGGCAAAGTCGATCAGACGATGGGCCACACCGCCGGTGGTCATAAAGGCACCGGCCAGCAGGAAGAACGGAATGGCCATCAGGGTGTAGTGCTCGCTGGTTTCGAACAGCTTGATTGCCAGCGAACGCACCGAGTCATTACTGAACAGCAAAATGGTCATGGCCCCGGACAAACCCAGGGACACCGCCACGGGAATGCCGATAAACATCAGCACAAACAGGGCGATAAACAGGAATGCGATGGTCATTACTTGGCCTCCGCCTGGGTTTCTTGGGCGAGTTTGAGCGCGTCTTCGGCTTCGCCGTGGCCGCCCAGACCCAGTTGCTCATTGCGCAGGATGCGCACGAACAGTTGCAGGAAACGCAGGAACATCAGGGCAAAGCCGATCGGTACGATCATCACGATCTGCCACTGCGATACGCCAAAGCGGTCCAGGTCCTCGGCACCGGTGCCAATGCTGTAGAGGGTCGCGACCCACTGCTCACTGGAGTAGGCCATCAGCGCGCAGTAGCCCAGGCAGATGGCCACTGCCACCAGGGCAATGGCTTTCTGCACGCTGGGGGCGAAGTTACGCACCAGAAGGTCGACACCAATGTGCGCACCGATGCGCACGCCCCAGGCCAGGCCGATAAAGATCAGCCAGCCGAACATGGCCTTGGACAGGGCGATGCTCCAAGTCATTTCCTGGGAAACGAACAGGATGCCGTCGCCGATGGCGAAAAGGGCGCCTTCAGCGAACGGGAACGTATCGGCGAGCGAGTAGAACACCGCATAGAGGTTGTTGACCAGCACATAGGTGAAGGTCACCAGTGTCATGCCTGCAAGCAGGATGGCCACGAGGATTTCCTCTAGCTGGTTCCAGACACGAACGACGGCGTGCATAAGGATTTCTCCGTCAGTGGAACGAGTGACGAATGGGAGAGCAGACGCACGGAGCGCTCGTCGAACGCTCCGTGACAGGTTGCATCAGTTAGCTTCGTTGGCGCGCTCTGCCGCTTTGATCAGATCGGCGCCGATTTCGTCCTCGAACTTCTTCCAGACCGGACGCATGGCTTCACGCCACTGACTGCGTTGCTCGGGGGTGAGGGTAAGGATCTCGGTGGTACCGGCTTCCAGAATACGCTTCTTGTCGTTCTGGTTCAGGCTTTCGGCCTGCTTGTTCACCTCGACGGATACCTCGGCCAGAATGGCTTCCAGTTCGGTGCGGATGTCGTTCGGCAGGCCGTTCCAGAATTTGGTGTTGGTGATCACCATGTAGTCCAGCACGCCGTGATCGGTCTCGGTGATGAACTTCTGCACTTCGTGCATCTTCTGGCTGTAGATGTTCGAGTAGGGGTTCTCGGCACCATTGACCACGCCGGTCTGCAGGCCCTGGTAGACCTCGGCGAAGCTCATCTTGCGCGGCGCAGCGCGCAGAGCCTTGAACTGCTCGTCCAGTACGGCAGAAGCCTGTACGCGGAACTTCAGGCCGCGGGCATCCTTCGGCTCGACCAGTTTCTTGTTGGCCGACAGTTGCTTCATGCCGTTGTGCCAGTAGCCTAAGCCGGTGATGCCTTTGTCTTCCATGGACTTGAGCAGGGCCTGGCCTTCAGGACTTTGCTGGAAACGGTCAACCGCATGAATGTCATCGAACAGGAACGGCAGGTCGAAGAGCTGGATCTGTTTGGTGTAGTGCTCGAACTTGGCCAGCGACGGGGCGATCAGCTGGACGTCACCCAGCAGCAGTGCTTCCATTTCCTTACCGTCACCAAACAGCGAGGAGTTCGGGTAGACCTGTACGCTCACCTTTCCGGGCAGGCGCTCTTCCACCAGTTTCTTGAACAGCATGGCACCTTGCCCCTTTGGGGTGTGCTCGGCCACGACGTGGGAGAACTTGATAACGATCGGATCGGCAGCCTGTGCCAGTCCGGCAATGCTCAGCGATAGCGCGCAAGCCAGCGCCTTGGCAGTCATTTTGAACATGCGCTTACTTCCTCTTGTTGTGGTTTGGCCTGGCGCAGAAGGCGCCATTTACGAACGCACAAGAGCAGGTTTAGGCTCCTGGTGGAAGGACGTCGGGTTACCTGTCGCGTGGCCTGAACTTGTACTTGTAAGGTTCGCTTACCCGGCAGCTAGAGCAACCGATGTGCCAAGGCGCGGAATCTGCCCGGAAAAAGTGCGCAGATGCTCTAAATTGGGGATTCTCGTGCGCAGGTAAATGACCGGGCAGAGTGTGGCAGGGAGAACTCTTGGCGGTTTCTCGCCAGTCATTCAAGGTCCTCTGGCGAGCTTCCGCCAGCTCCGGAGAAGTTCAGTCCGTGCTTGCGCAGCTTGTCGTGCAGGGTCTTGCGTGGCAGCCCCAGCGCCTCTGCCAGGCTGCGTAGCGAGCTGTGCGGGCGGGCAAGTTCGGCTGCGATCAGGGCACGTTCAAAGGCTTCCACCTGCTCGCTCAGGCCGCCGCTGCCTGGTGGCAGTTCCGGCGTGGCGTTGTCCAGGGCCAGATCCAGTCCGAGGGCGAAGCGCTCGGCAGCATTTTGCAGCTCACGCACGTTGCCGGGCCACGGGTGGCGCAGCAGCAGGGCGCGTTGGCCCGGTTGCAGCTCGCGTACCGGCAGGCCGTGGCGGCCAGCAGCGTTTTCGCTGAAATACTGGAACAGCAGCAGTGCATCCTCACCGCGTTCGCGCAGTGGAGGAATGCTCAGCGGGGCGACATTGAGCCGGTAGTACAAGTCAGCGCGGAAGCGGCCTTCATCGGCGGCCTGGCGCAGGTCTTCCTTGGTTGCCGCAATGACGCGAATATCCAGCGGGATCAATTGGTTGCCGCCGAGGCGTTCGACCACTCGTTCCTGCAGCAGACGCAGCAGCTTGACCTGTACATCCAGGCTCATGCTCTCGATTTCGTCGAGAAACAGGGTGCCGCCATTGGCGAACTCGAACTTGCCGATGCGGCGCTTCTGAGCGCCGGTAAAGGCGCCGGCCTCGTGGCCGAAGAGTTCGCTTTCGACCACTGACTCGGCCAACGCTCCGGCATTGATGGCGACGAACGGACCGTTGCGACGGCTGGAGAGGTCGTGTAGCGCACGCGCCACCACCTCCTTGCCGGCGCCGGTTTCACCGAGGATCAAGACGTCGGTACTGATCCCGGCCAGCGCACCGATCTGTTCGCGCAGGCGCTGCATGGCCGGGGACTGGCCGACCAGGCGGGCTGCCAGTTGCTGTCGATCGGCCAGTGCAAGGCGCAGGCTGCGGTTGTCCAGTACCAGACGGCGTACCTCCAAGGCGCGCCGCACGCTGTCGAGTAGCGCGTCGTTGGCAAACGGCTTTTCCAGAAAGTCGTAGGCGCCAGCGCGCATCGCCTGTACTGCCAGCGGTACGTCACCGTGACCGGTGATCAGCAGAACCGGCAACTCGGTGTCATGCTCCTGCAATTGCTTGAGCAACTCCATGCCATCTATACCGGGCATTCGAATATCGCTGACCACCACCCCGGGCCAGTCGTTCGGAATGCGTCGGGCCAGGCCCTGGGCGTCTTCCAGGCTAAGTACCCTGAGACCGGCCAGATCGAGGGTCTGGCTGAGCGCCTGGCGCAGGTGAGGATCGTCGTCGATCAGCACAACCTGAATGCGGCTGTCGATGGCGTTGTCGCTGGTCATGGCGAAGGATCCTCCGGAGGTTGCAGGTTGATGCCGGGGCTGGTCAGGCGCATGCGCAGGGTAATCAGCGCACCACCATCCGGGTGGTTGGCCAGCCGCAGTTCACCGTCAAGCGCTCGCATCAGACTTTCGCAAATGGCCAAGCCAAGGCCCAGACCCTGCGCGCTGGTCTTGGTGGTGAAGAAGGGCTCGCACGCGCGTGCTAGCGATTCTGCGGAAAAACCGGGGCCGTTGTCGCGCAGCAGCAGTTCGAGGTGCTCCGCGTTGCTTTGCACGCTGATCCACAGACGCCGTGGTGGTGCACGGTCGGCCAGGGCATCGAGGGCATTGCCGAGCAGGTTGCTGAGGACCTGGCGCAGGCGGGTTTCTCCGGCCTGTACCCAGAGAGTGGCGTCGGGCAGGTCGCGGATCAGTTCGACATCCATGGCGCGGCGGCGCTTGGCCAGCAGTGCGAGGGCATCGTCCAGCGCCGGCTGCAGGGCTACCCGTTCGGGGGCGTGGCGGTCGCGGCGGGCGAAGGCACGCAGGTGTGCGATTATCGAGGCCATGCGCTCGGTCAACTCACTGATCAGTCTGAGATTGGCGCGGGCGTCGTCGTTGCGCTGGTGGTCGAGCAGCGTGCTGGCGTTTTCGGCGTAACTGCGGATGGCAGCCAGCGGCTGGTTGAGCTCGTGGCTGATGCTGGCACTCATGGTGCCGAGGGCCGAGAGTTTGCCGGCCTGCACCAGTTCGTCCTGGGCGCGTACCAGCTCCTGCTGGGCATGCTCGCGTTCCAGTACTTCCAGCTTGAGGCGGCTGTTGAGCAGTTCCAGATCGTGAGTACGCTCGGTTACGCGCTGTTCCAGTTCGGCCTTGGCACGGCTGTCGAGGGCGATGCGCTCGAGGTAGTGGCGGCGCCGCTGCATCAGCAGACCGAGCAGCAACAGTAGTACCAAGAGGGCGGCAGCGCCTACTGCTACGGCGCTGCGCACCGGGCGGTCAATAAGTAGGCGTGGGGCGAGGATGCTGACAGTCCAGCCGGTTTCCTCCAGTGCCCGGCTTTGTGTCAGCCAGTCGTCGGGCGAGAGTCTGAGGCTTGGTGGTGTCTGAGTAGGGTAGGGCTGGTTGGCGGCGATGGCGGCGCGTTCTACAGCGTCCAGGGGGCGACTGGCGTGGAAGCGCCACTCCGGACGTGAGGTAAGGATCACCACGCCATTGGTGTCGGTGACCAGCAGCTGCTCCGGGGTATTGCCCCAGAGCGTTTCGGTGTGGTCGAGATCCACCTTGACCACCAGTGCGCCGATGTTGCGTTCGTTCTCGCGCACTGGGTAGCCGAAGTAATAGCCACGCTTGCCGGAGGTGGTGCCGAGGCCGAAAAAGCGCCCCAGGCGGCCAGCCAGAGCTTCACGGAAATAAGGGCGGAAGGCGAAGTTGCCGGCGACGAAACTGTCGGGCTTGTCCCAGTTCGAAGCGGCCAGGGTCAGGCCCTCGGGGTTCATCAGGTAGATCACGTCGGCGCCGGTTTGCTCTCGTACGCGCGCCAGCAGGTGATTGGCGCGCTCGATAATCAGATCGTCGGCCGGTGCGTAGAGGGCGGCGCGCAGTCCGGGCAGGTCGCCGAGAATTTGTGGCAGTACCTCATAGCGGCGCAGGGTGCCGAGCAGGTTGGCCACGTACAGGTCGAGGGTTTGCCGGTTCTGTTCCAGCAGCACCTCGCGGTAGTAGCGCTCGGCCAGGAAGTGCACTGGCCAGAGCAGGGGCGCCAGCAGCAGGGCCAGCAGCAGCAGGCTGCGCCAGCGGGGACTGTGTGGGGAAACGGGCGTCGTGCTCATGGAAAGCCGCATCGGAATGACCGCGTCATTATGCACTTTCCGTCCGCAGGCGCGTTCCCTGCGGCGCGATTTTCCGCTGCGGCGCTAGCCGAGGCAGGCGTCCAGTGCCTCTTCCCAGTGCGGCAGGCGCAGATTCCAGTCGTGTGCCAAGCAGCGGCCATCCAGCCGCGAGTTGAGTGGCCGGCGGGCCGGTGTGGGGTAATCACTGCTAGGAATTGGCAGGATCTCCGCGCAAGGCCGGCCGGCAGCGCGCAGGCGCTCGCCGATGGCCCGGGCAAAGCCGAACCAACTGGTTTCGCCGTGACAGGTCAGGTGATAAAGGCCGCTGCGGCGGTTACCCTGTTGCCATGCCGTGATTAGTTCTGTGCTGGCCTGGGCGATGCTGCCGGCCCAGGTCGGTGCGCCGATCTGGTCGTCAACCACGCGCACCTGCTCGCGCTCCTGCAGCAGTCGTTGCATGGTCAGCAGAAAGTTGTGGCCGTGACGGGCGTAGACCCAGCTGGTTCGCAGGATCAGGTGCTCACAGCCGCTGCTGGCGATGGCGCGTTCGCCGGCCAGCTTGCTGGCACCATAGATGTTCAGAGGGTTTGGAGTGTCGCTTTCCAGGTACGGGGCTGGCTTGTGGCCGTCGAACACGTAGTCGGTCGAATAGTGGATCAGCGCAATACCCAATTCGGCGCAGGCCGCCGCCATGACGGCGGGAGCTTCAGCATTGATGGCAAAGGCCAGTTGTGCCTCCTGCTCAGCCCGGTCGACAGCCGTGTAGGCAGCGGCGTTGATCAGCAGATCCGGGCGTTCGCGGACAATCAACGGGCGCAGGCTGTCTGGTCGGGCCAGATCGAATGTCGACCTCTCCGGGCAGATCAGTTCATGCCCGCGCAAGGCCCGCTGCAGTTCACGTCCGACCTGTCCGCTGTGCCCAAAGAGGAGAATCCTCATGCATAGGTCTCGGCATCGGCCAGCGGCAGGCCGAGCCGATCCTTGGCCGACAACTGCGGTGTCAGGCCGGCCAGCGGCCAGTCGATGGCCAGTTGCGGATCATCCCAGCGGATGCAGCGTTCATGCTCGGGGGCATAGTAGTCAGTGGTTTTGTAGAGGAATTCGGCATGTTCGCTGAGCACCAGGAAACCATGGGCAAATCCTTCCGGAATCCAGACCTGACGACGATTCTCCGCTGACAGATGCACGCCCACCCAGCGGCCGTAACCGGGTGAGCTGCGACGTAGATCCACGGCTACGTCGAAGACCTCGCCGGTCACTACGCGTACCAGCTTGCCCTGCGGCTGTTGCAGCTGGTAGTGCAGGCCGCGCAGCACGCCGCGACTGGAGCGGGAGTGGTTATCCTGAACGAACTCACGGCTCAGGCCGGTGGCTTCGCTGAAGCGCCGGGCGTTGAAGCTCTCGAAGAGAAAGCCGCGCTCGTCGCCGAACACCTGAGGTTCGAGTATCAGGACATCGGGCAGTTCTGTGGGCAGCACCTTCATAGGGGTTCCTCTGCCAGATTGTACAGGTACTGGCCGTAGCCAGTCTTGCCCAGTGCCCGGGCCTGTTCAAGCAGGCGCGTGCGATCGATCCAGCCTTGCTGGTAGGCGATCTCCTCCAGACAGGCGACCTTCAGTCCCTGGCGCTTCTCGATCATCTGCACGTACTGCGAGGCGTCGATCAGGCTGTCGTGAGTGCCGGTATCGAGCCAGGCGAAGCCGCGGCCGAAGCGCTCCACGCGCAGGTCGCCACGGGCCAGGTAGGCGTTGTTGACGTCGGTGATCTCCAGTTCACCACGGGCCGAGGGCTTCACCGAGCGGGCGATCTCGACCACGTCATTGTCGTAGAAATAAAGTCCGGTCACGGCAAAGCTGGACTTAGGCTTGCTTGGTTTTTCCTCGATCGACAGCGCGTTGCCGTCCGCGTCGAATTCGACCACGCCAAAGCGCTCCGGATCGTTGACCCAGTAACCGAAGATGGTGGCGCCGGAAGTCTGGCGGGCAGCTCGCAGCAGCTTCTCGGTGAAGTGCTGGCCGTGGAAGATGTTGTCGCCGAGGATCAGGCAGACCGGATCGCTGCCGATGAACTGCTCTCCGATCAGAAAAGCCTGAGCCAGCCCGTCGGGCGAGGGCTGCTCGGCATACTGCAGATCCAGGCCGAACTGACTGCCATCACCGAGCATCTTGCGGAAGTTGGGCAGATCTTGCGGGGTGGAGATGACCAGGATCTCGCGAATGCCGGCCAGCATCAGCACCGAGAGCGGGTAGTAGATCATCGGCTTGTCGTAGATCGGCAGCAACTGCTTGGATATGCCGAGAGTGATCGGGTGTAGCCGGGTGCCGGAACCGCCGGCGAGGATGATGCCTTTCATTGCTATTCCTTACAGTGGTGCGCCAAGCCGCTGGCCCTGATAGCTGCCATCCTGCACGCGGCGACACCAGTCGAGGTTGTCCAGATACCACTGCACGGTCTTGCGCAGACCGCTGGCGAAGGTTTCCTGCGGTGCCCAGCCCAGTTCACGCTCGATCTTGCTGGCATCTATGGCATAGCGCAGGTCATGACCGGGGCGATCGCGCACATGGGTGATCAGATCCTGGTAGCGGCTTACTCCTGCCGGTTTGTGCGGTGCCAGCTCTTCCAGCAAATCGCAGATGGCATGCACCACGTCGATGTTCCGCTGCTCGTTGTGTCCGCCGATATTGTAGGTCTCGCCAGGCTGGCCGTGCTCCAGTACGCGAATCAGGGCGCGGGCATGATCCTCCACATACAGCCAGTCACGTATCTGCAGGCCATCTCCGTACACAGGCAGTGGTCGGCCCTCCAGAGCGCTGAGGATCATCAGCGGAATGAGCTTTTCCGGGAAGTGGTAGGGGCCGTAGTTGTTCGAGCAGTTGGTGACCAGCACGGGCAGACCGTAAGTGCGGTGCCAGGCGCGTACCAGGTGATCGGACGCGGCTTTACTTGCCGAGTAGGGGGAGCTGGGAGCGTAAGGCGTGCTCTCAGTGAACAGTGCCTGGCTTGCGTGCAGGTCGCCATACACCTCATCGGTGGATATGTGATGAAAGCGAAATGCGGTCTTGCGTGCAGGCTCCAGATTCAGCCAGTAGCGACGCACGCAGTCCAGCAGGCTATAGGTGCCGACGATGTTGGTCTGGATAAAGGCTGCCGGGCCGTCGATGGAGCGGTCGACATGGGACTCGGCTGCCAAGTGCATGATGGCATCGGGCTGGAAGCGCTCCAGGACCTGGGTTACGCAGTCGCTATCGACAATGTCGGCGTGGACAAACTGGTAGTGCGGGCTGTCAGCGACTGGTTGGAGCGACTCCAGGTTGCCGGCATAGGTCAGTTTGTCGAGGTTGAGTACCTCGTGCCTGCTGTGGCGGATCAGGTGACGAATCAGTGCCGAGCCGATAAAGCCGGCTCCCCCGGTGATCAGTATGCGCATGCCTTGTATTCCGCTAGTGGCGTCGTCCAGGAAGACTCATATATGAAGCACTCGTGATATGGAGTCCGAAATGATAGTTGCGCCGAGCGCAATCACCGTGCTGGCGCAGCAGGATGGCTATTTCAACTTCAGCCTATTTATTTCCAGAGAAGATATCTATTTCAGTTTGATGGCTTTCGTTGAGAAGAAAGTTGGGTTAGTGGCATCAAAGGTATCATCTTGACATCATTGGGACTGTGCTTGACATATTGACACATGTATAATTCTAAGGCGCATTTTGACTTTATTTTGACGCTTTAAAATTGACTGCTCAGTCCGTGAGCCTAACACCAGTAGCTGAACTATGAGTGTATCGAGTGATATCAGTGGTCTGTTCAAATGGTTTGGCGGTCGTCCTGAGCGCTATCAGGAGATGACTCACGATGACCTGCATTTTGCGGCCGATACGCCAGCCGGGAATCAGGTAGCTGAGCGCGAAAGCACGGATGACGGTCAACAGGATGCCCAGCCTCACGATGCGCCTGGCGCTGCTCCGGTCGCTCGTGAACGTGGCGAGCGGGTTGAAGTCGCGCCGACCGCTGCACGCACTGGCGATGAGGGTGTGTGGTCGCTGGCCGGCCTGCAGGGGCTGTTAAGCCGACTCAGTGGTGAATCCATCAGTCCCGCTAGCGAGCATGAGGCAGTGCCGACACTGGATCATGTACATGTGGTGGCGATTGTCTCGGCCAAGGGTGGCGTCGGCAAGACGACGCTGTCGGCAAACCTGGCGGTGGCTCTGCAGCAGGCTGGACGCACTGTCGTGACGCTGGATCTGGATCCACAGAACGGTCTGCGTCATCACTTCAAGCCGGCTGCCGAGGCTGCTGCGCAGTCGGGCAATGGCATCGCGCTGGCTGAAGACTGGCGCGATTGCGCCATGCCCAGCGATAGTGGCGTGCTGGTGTTGCCCTATGGCGAAGTCGACGATGTTCAGCAGCAGTCCTTCGAGGAGCATCTGGCGGTGAACCCGGAGTGGCTTAAGCAGCGTCTGGCCGCTCTGCGTCTGGAGGAGGGCAGTGTGATCCTGGTGGACACACCTCCTGGCTCATCCGTATACCTGCGCCAGCTTCTCTCGTTTGCCAATGCCGCATTGGTGGTCAGCATGGCTGACGCAGCGTCCTACACCGCGCTGCCGCAGATCGACCGGCTGATCAAAACCTATGCTGGAAACCGAAAGGGCTTTGTCGGCACTTCCTATCTGATCAATCAGGTTGACAGCTCCCGGGCTTTGAGCCGCGATATTGCCCGTGTGCTTCACGAACTGCTTGGCTCGCAGATCCTTGGTGTGGTGCATCACGATCCGGCGATCGGTGATGCTCTGGCCTACAACCGTAACGTACTGGAGTATGACCCGCAGGGACGCGGCACTGGCGATATCCTCGAGAACGCCAATGCGCTGATTGCCCGTCTGGTCAACGCACCCGCTGCGTGCGCCCGCTAGATGAGGCCTAAGGGGGGCATAGTGCCGGACTTGCTGGCGAACCGCTGGTGTTCCGCGATCCTCGGGCTGCTCGCTGTTGCCCTGCTGCTGATGGTAGTGGCGGCACCGCTTGAGCTCGAGGCGCAGATGATTTTCTGCGCTTTGTGTCTGTGCGCCACGCTGATATTGCGGCGCCGGGCCGGACGTCTGGCGATTCTGGCACTGATCGTCATGTCCGTGATTGCCTCGCTGCGCTACATGTACTGGCGGCTGACTTCCTCGCTTGGCTTCGAAAGTCTCCTGGACATGGCCTTCGGCTATGGTCTGGTCGCTGCCGAACTGTATGCTTTGCTGGTTCTGCTGCTTGGTTACGTGCAAACGGCCTGGCCATTGCAACGCAGACCTTATCCGCTACCCGAAGACCCCCGGCAGTGGCCAAGCGTCGATCTCTACATTCCCACCTACAACGAGCCGCTGGACATCATCCGCCTGACCGTGCTGGCGGCTCAGGCCATCGACTGGCCGCGCGACAAACTCAACATCTATGTGCTTGATGATGGCCGCCGGGATGAATTCCGGCGGTTCTGTCAGCAGGCCGGGGTAGGCTACATCACCCGTAACGACAACAAGCATGCCAAGGCCGGCAATCTCAACAATGCGCTGAAGATAACCAGGGGCGAGTACATCGCCATCTTTGACGCCGACCACGTACCGACCCGCTCCTTTCTGCAATTGGGCATGGGCTGGTTCCTCAAGGATCCGAAGCTGGCGCTGTTGCAAACGCCGCACTTCTTTTTCTCTCCGGATCCGTTCGAGAAAAACCTCAATACCTTTCGCAGCGTGCCCAACGAGGGCGAGCTGTTCTACGGCCTGGTACAAGACGGTAACGACCTGTGGAACGCTACCTTCTTCTGCGGTTCCTGCGCGATTATCCGTCGCGCTCCGCTGGAAGAGGTCGGCGGTATCGCTGTGGAGACCGTGACCGAGGATGCGCATACCGCGCTGAAGCTCAACCGTCGCGGTTACAACACTGCCTACCTGGCGTTGCCGCAGGCCGCCGGACTGGCCACCGAGAGTCTTTCCGGGCATATCGGCCAGCGCATTCGCTGGGCCCGCGGCATGGCACAGATCTTCCGGACAGACAACCCGCTGCTGGGGCGCGGTCTGTCGTTCGGTCAGCGGCTCTGCTACCTCAATGCCATGTTGCACTTCTTCTACGGGCTGCCGAGGCTGGTGTTTCTCACTGCCCCGCTGGCCTACCTGGTATTCGGTGCGCAGATTTTCCAGGCCCAGGCGATGCTGATCGTCGCTTATGCATTGCCGCATATCCTGATCGCCAGCCTGACCAACTCCACTATCCAGGGGCGTTTTCGCCACTCGTTCTGGAACGAAGTCTACGAGACGGTACTGGCCTGGTACATCATGCCCCCGGTGTTGCTGGCGATGATCAACCCGAAGCTGGGCAAGTTCAACGTGACGGCCAAGGGCGGGCGCATCGACAAAGGCTACTTCGACTGGAAGATGGCGCGGCCCTATATCGTAGTGCTGGTGCTTAATCTGCTCGGCACTCTGATCGGCCTGTGGCGGCTGGCATTCGATGGTGATGCCGATAGCACGACTGTGCTGATCAATCTGAGCTGGACGCTGTATAACCTGATCATTTGTTCGGCTGCCGTGGCGGTGGCCAGTGAGACGCGGCAGATTCGTGCCGAGCCGCGGGTGTTTGCCCATTTGCCGGTGACCCTGCATTTTCCTGACGGCTCCAGCGTCGATTGTGAAACCAACGACTTCTCTCAGCGCGGCATGGGGGTTCGGTTGCCGGAAGGACTGGCCGTTGCTCACGGTCAGACATTAAGGGTCTCGCTCAACCGCGGTCGTGAGGCGTGCACCTTGCCGGCACGAGTGGTGTTCAGCAAGGACAGCACGCTGGGTCTGAATTTCATCAATCTTGACCTGCGGCAGCAGTTCGAGCTGACACGTATGACATTTTCTCGCGCTGATACCTGGGCTTCCACCTGGGGGCAGGGGAGTGTCGACACTCCTCTGGGCTCACTGGCGGAAGTCAGCACTATCGGCTGGCGAGGTATCCGTCAGTTGGCAAGCGCCACGTTCGACGAGTTGCGACGTCTGGCACGCGCTACCACTGACCTGGAAAGCACACAACCGAGGAAAACATGATCTCCTTTCACTCCGGCTCATCGATCACTCGGGCGCTTTTCGCCTTGTCTTCCGTTCTGGCGCTGGCGGTCAGCGCGTACGTGCAAGCGGACTCGGAAGAACCGATAGCCGAGATATCCGATGACACTGCCCAGGTAGAGTTCGAGCCGAGCTACAGCGCGACACTCCGGCAGCTCGGCGCCAATTACGTCATGAATCTGCGCGGTATCGAAGGCAGCGACAGTGTGAGCTTCGATATTCGCGCTGATCAGGTGGTGACAGGTGCGAGACTCAATCTTGAATACAGTTATTCGCCTGCACTGATTCCTGAGCTGTCGCAGCTCAACGTGATGGTTAACGACCAGCTCGCCGCCAGCCTGCCGTTGCCGCGTGAAGGTGCGGGTAGCCTGCAGCAAGAGCTGGTACAGATTCCGCCGCATCTGATCACCGAGTTCAACCGCCTGACGTTGCAGCTGATTGGCCACTACACCATGCAGTGCGAGGATCCGCTGCACTCGAGCCTGTGGGCCAAAGTAAGCAACGAAAGCCGTCTGGATCTCAGCACAACGCCCCTGATTCTGGCCAATGATCTGGCGCTGCTGCCGCTGCCGTTCTTCGATCCGCGTGACCGCCGCGAGCTGGAGTTGCCGTTCGTATTTGGCGGGCCACGCGACAGCCATACGCTGGAAGCGGCGGGGGCGGTGGCATCCTGGTTTGGCGCCTTGGCCAGTTATCGCGGTGCGCGTTTTCCAGTGAGCATCGATGAGCTGCCGCAGCAGGGCAGTGCCGTGGTGATGCTGGTGGGGGAGCACCGCCTGACCGGTCTCGACAGCGAGCCGGTGGACTACCCGACCCTGAGCGTGCAGAGCAACCCGAACGATCCCTACGGCAAGCTGCTGGTGATTGCCGGGCGTGACAGTCAGCAACTCAAGCAGGCTGCCCACGCCCTGGTCAGTGGCAGTCGTGCGCTCAGCGGGACCAGTGCGCGAATCGATCAACTGGTCGTGCTGCAGCCGCGCAAGCCCTACGATGCGCCCAACTGGCTGCCCAGCGATCGCCCGGTACAACTTGGCGAACTGCTCGAGTTGCGGCGTATGAGTGTGTCCGGCTACGACCCGGGCACCATCAGCGTGCCGTTGCGTCTGCCGCCGGATCTGTTCAACTGGCGCGAGAAGGGCGTGCCGCTGCATCTGAAATACCGCTACACGCCGCAGCAGCAGTCGACCAACTCATCGCTGCTGGTCAGTGTCAGCGGCAAGTTCCTCAAGTCGCTGCCGCTGCCTTCTCTGGAGAAGTTGCAAGATGAGCAGAGCACGATGGCGCGTCTGGGTGGGGACGATAGTCTGCTGCGTGAGACGCACCTGCTTCTGCCGCTGGACAGCCTGCCGGTGCAGTCTGCGTTGCAACTGCGCTTTATGTACGACTACATCAAGCAGGGCGAATGTCGCGACATCATCATCGACAACATGCGTGGCACCATCGAGCCGGATTCGACCATCGACATCAGCGGCTATCGCCATTTCATCGCCATGCCCAACCTGGGGGTATTCCAGAACAGCGGTTTCCCCTTCACCCGCATGGCCGACCTCTCGGAAACCGCGCTGGTGATGCCGCTTGATGCTGGAGGCGCCGAGATTTCCGCCATGCTGGAGATTCTCGGTCGCTTCGGCGAGTCCACCGGGCTGCCGGCTACCGGGGTCAGCGTGGTGTCTGGTGAGGCTGACGAGCAGTTGCGCGACCGCGACCTGCTGGTTTTCGGCTCTGCTGCCAGTCAGCCGCTGTTGCAGCGCTGGGCGCAGTACCTGCCGGCGGCACTGGACGGTCAGGCACGTTTTGAATTCTCGGATCTGGTTCATCAGGTGCGCACGTGGTTTGCTGGCGACTCGCGCGCCAACCTGCGCCAGGCTCGCAACAGCCTGACGCTCGGCAGCGGCAGTGTGAACAACTACCTGGCCGGCTTCGAGTCGCCGGTCAGCAGTGGTCGCAGCGTGGTGGTGGTGGCTGCCCGGGGCGAGGAGGGCTGGCGTGAGGTCACCGCGGCGCTGCGCGGTGGCGAAGATTTCGAGCAGTCAGTCCAGGGTAGTCTGGCGGTGGTCAACGGCAAGCGCATCCACTCGTTGGTAGCGGAGGAACAGTATTTTGTTGGCGAGCTGGGCTGGTTCCGCTATCTGCAATGGCTGTTGTCGCGTCATTTGGGACTGATGCTGCTGGCTACCGCGCTTGGGGTGCTGCTGGCCAGTCTGCTGCTCTTTGTCAGTCTGCGTGCACGTGCACGTGCTCGCCTCAAGGTGAACTGAAGCATGGCCCGTCGTCTCCTGAGTCTGTGTGCCGGTGCACTGCTGTTTGCCGCCAGTGGTGCATTGCAGGCTGCTGGCTGTGCGGTGGAGTGGGCGCACTGGCAGCACTTTGCCACACGCTGGATTCAGCCGGACGGGCGTGTATTGGAGTCGAGCCTGGAGAAGAATCACACCACTTCCGAAGGTCAGTCCTATGCGCTGTTCTTTGCCCTAGTGGCCAATGACCGGGAGCGTTTCGACAGAATCTGGCGCTGGAGTCGCGAGAATCTGGCGGGTAATGACCCGCACAGCATCCTGCCTGCCTGGCACTGGGGCCAGGGCAAGGATGGGCGTTGGCAGGTACAGGACGCCAATTCGGCATCCGATGCCGATCTCTGGTTTGTCTATGCCCTGCTCGAAGCGGATCGACTGTGGGGTAGGCCGGCTTACAAGGCGGACGCCCTGGGGCTGCTGGAACAGGTCAAGAAGCAGGAAGTCACGAACTTGCCCGGGCTTGGGGCAGTGTTGTTGCCCGGGCCGATCGGCTTCTCGCACATAGGTCATCTCTGGCGAATCAATCCCAGTTATCAGCCTTTGCCTTTGTTGCGTCGTCTGGCAGCGGTGGATCCGGGTGGCCCCTGGAAGGACATTGCCGGGCAGACCGTTACGCTGGTGCGTGAAAGCGGCTCGCATGGCTTTGCCGCTGACTGGGTCGGTTATCGAGCCGTCTCGGAGACCGCCGGGTTGTTTACCAGCGATCCGATGAAGGGCGATACGGGCAGTTATGACGCCATTCGTGTCTATCTCTGGGCCGGAATGACCGACCCGCGTGACCCACTGGCAGCGGATCTGCTCGACAGCCTGAGCGGAATGGCGCGTGCGACTGCCTCCACCGGCCTGCCTCCGGAGAAGGTCGATGTACGCACTGGGACTGTCGAGGGTCATAGCCCGACGGGTTTTTCGGGGGCTCTGGTGCCCTTCTTTATGGCCAGAAAACAACCCTGGCTGGCAGAGCTTCAGTATCAGCGTGCCAACGAGGCGTTGGTGCAGTGGCAAGCGGGCGCTGCCGCGCCGCCCCTCTACTACGACTACATGTTGAGCATGTTCGGCCTGGGCTGGGCCGACAACATCTATCGTTTTGATGAAGACGGTCGTCTGCAGCCGTATTGGGAGTCCTCATGTTCCATTATCGCCCGCTGACCCTGGCACTGCTGGCTGCCTTGACCTGCGCGGAGGTCCAGGCACAGTCCGATGACGCTCGTACCTTGCTTATCCAGCAGGGCTACTTCTGGCAGGGGCAGGACAGGTCGGAGCGTGCGGCCGAGGTGTGGAACAAGGTTCTGCTGATCGACTCCCAGCAACCGGATGCACTCTATGGGCTGGGGCTGATTGCGTTAAAGGCCGGGCGACTGCCGGAAGCCAGAACATATCTGCAACGCTTGCAGGCACAATCGCCTCTGCCGCGCCAGGCCTTGCTGCTGGAACAGGATATTCGTCTGACCGAGCCGGCCAACCTCAAGTTGCTGGAGGAGGCGCGCCTGCTGGTGGAGGAGGGTGATCGCGCGCGCGCGGCCCAGGTCTATCGTCAGGCACTGGGAGGCAAGCCCGGACAAGGACAGATTGGGGTTGAGGTCTACAACAACCTTGCCTATGTCGAGCAATTCTGGAATGAAGCACGTGGTGGTCTGGAGCGCCTGCAGCGCGAATACCCGGATGATCCCTATGTTGCGTTGTTCCTGGCCAAGCATATGGCGCGTTACGAGAGCACTCGTGCCGAAGGTATTGGTGCGCTGGCCCGACTGGCCCAGCGAGAAGACATCGGCGGTGATGCCAGTGAGAGTTGGCGTCTGGCGCTGACCTGGATCGGGCCACCGAACAAGGCGCAGCAACCCTTGTTCGAACAGTTTCTGCGCAGCCATCCGGATGATGAAGAGATTCGTGGCCTGCTGGCCCGGGGGCGCAGCCAGGCCGCCGCTAGCGGTAAGGCGGGCTGGACGCGTGCTCCGGCTCTGGAACGGGGGTTCCGGGCTCTGGAAAAGGGAGAGTTCGAAGCCGCAGAGCGTGAATTTGCCGGGCATTTGAAAAACCACCCGAACGATGCCGATGCATTGGGTGGTCTGGGTGTTGTGCGGCAGCGCCAGGAGCGTCTGGAGGACGCCGAGATGCTGCTGGCCAAAGCGTCGCAACAGCCTGGCGGACGCGCCTGGCGTACTGCGCTGAATGATGTGCGCTACTGGGCATTGCTCCAGCGTGCTCGTGAAAGCGTGGCACGCCAACGGATAACGGATGCTCGCCAGCAATTGGCTGAGGCGCAGCGTCTCAAGCCCCGTGACAACGAAGCGCTGCTGATGCTGGCTGATCTGCAATTGCAGCAGGGTGAAACAGCGCAGGCTGAAAAGGGCTATCGCCAGGTTCTGTCGCAGAAACCCAAGGAGCCTCGTGCCCTGCGTGGTCTTGCCCAGGTTTTGGCTAAGCAGGACAAGCCGGATGAGGCTCTGCGTCTGCTCGAAGAGCTGTCGCCGGCTGAGCGCGAGAAGTGGGGCGGGCTGGCTCAACTGCGCGCCGAGCAGTCGATGATGCGCGCTCGCGATGCCGAGGCTCGGGGTGATGTGCAAGGCATGCGTGAGGCGCTCGAATCGGCCCTGCGTGATGATCCGAACAATCCCTGGGCGCGTTTGTCGCTGGCGCGTCTGTATGTGGATCTGGGAGCGGTCGACGAAGCGCGTAGCCTGGTCGATGGCTTGCTGGTAAGCAAACCTGATGATCCGGATGCGCTTTACACCAGTGCACTGCTTTCGGTTCAGCTCGGTGAATGGGCCAAGGCGCAAGCGACGCTGGCGCGCATTTCGCGTGAGGCGCGTACGGCCGAGGTCAACCGTCTCGTCAGTGAAGTCGATTTCAACCTGCAGCTGGAACGTATCGCTGAACTAAGCCGCACCGGGCAGCGTGCCGAGGCTCGTGTTTTCCTCAAGCGAATGGAGCCCTCGGCCGGGACACAGCCGGGCCGTCTCTCCGCCTTGGCCTTGGCCTACGCCAGTGCCGGCGACCCGCAGCGTGCCATGGACATCATGCGTGACCTGTTGGCGCGCAGTCCGCGCCGGGATGTGGGGCTGACCTTGAGTTATGCCGGGGTATTGCTGCAGGCGGAGCAGGATGTGGAAGTCGCTGGTATCCTGCGTGATCTGCAGGGTAGCCGCATGACGCTCGATGAGCGCAAGCAATACGACGATTTGCTGTTCCACTATCGTGTACGCCAGGCCGAGCAGTTGCGTGAACGTGGAGAGTTGGCTGCGGCGTACGATACCCTGGCACCGGCGCTTGCCCAGCGACCACAGGATCCTCTGGTGGTAGGCGCACTGGCGCGCATGTACAGCGCCAATGGTGATTCTGCCAAGGCGTTGTCGCTGTACAAGCCGTTGGTGCAGCGTAATCCCAACGATGCCCGGCTACAGGTAGGTGCCGCTGAAATGGCTGCCCAGGCCCGCGAGAATGCCTATGCCGAGGCGGCATTGGAAAAGGCCGTTGAGCTGGCTCCACAGGATGCGGAAATCCTCACCTCGGCAGCGCAGGTCTATCGCTCGCTGGGACGCAGCGGTACCGCCGCCAAGTTGCTGAGTCGAGTCGTAGCGCAGGAAAAGCGCCAGCAAACGCCGGCTTTTGCCGTGGCCGAACCTTCCGGTACGAAAACGGCCAACCCTTTCTCGGGGGTTGGCTCGTTGGCCGCGGCGCCAGAAGCCATACCGACGCCCGTGCAGAGCATGCGTGAGTCGTCACTGGGTAATGGCATTCCTGCTCCTGCCAGCGGAGGTGACCAGGCACTGCCGCTGGGTGGCGAATACCGCAGGCTTTTCAGTCTCGATTCGGAGCAGGTCGCTGATACGTCGGCAGATAATCCCTTCGCACTTTCCGATCCACGCAGGCCGCATGATCCTCGAGCGGGCATGAGCGTGGCTGCCCGGGCGCTGGATGAAATCCGTGAGGAGCGCAGCCCTTATGCGGTTCAGGGGCTGACTGTGCGCAGCAACGACAGCGAGTCCGGATTGAGCAGGCTCACCGACGTGCAGGCTCCGCTGGAAATTAATTTTCCGGCCGGCGATAGCCGAGTGGCACTGCGGGTGACGCCGGTACACCTGAATGCTGGCAGCATCGATGACAATGCCAAGACACGCTTTGGCGGTGGAGCCCTCGGAGCCGCATCTGAAATTGCAGATATCGCCGATGTGCGTAATGCGTTGGAGCGGGTCGACGTCAGCACGCTTACAGCCGATGAGCAGGCTGAGCATGAGCGGGAGCTGGCGATGGTCAACAGCCGGATCGGCAGTGCACTCAGCGGCGTCACGGGGGCGGTCGGCCGCCAGCGCGACAGTGGCGTGGGTCTGGCCGCCGCCTGGGAGAGCAAGGCCAATGGTTTGAAGGCCGATATCGGCGTCAGCCCCATGGGCTTTCTCTATAGCACCGTAATCGGTGGCGTTAGCCTGGATCGTCCGATCGCCGGAACCGACCACGCGCGTTACGGCGTGACACTGTCACGACGCATGGTGACTGACAGCCTGACTTCCTTTGCCGGAGCCAAAGATGCACGCAGCGGGCTGGAGTGGGGCGGTGTGACAGCCAATGGCGGGCGTGCACAGATCAGCTATGACGATGGCGATATCGGCGCTTATGGCTATGGTGCCCTGCATGCCTTGCGTGGCCATAACGTCAAGTCCAACACGCGTGCCGAACTGGGTGGTGGCGTCTACTGGTATCTGCTCAACGACGAGAACAGCATGCTTACCGCCGGGCTGAGCCTGACTGGCATCAGCTACGACAACAACCAGGGGCATTTCACCTACGGCAGCGGTGGCTACTTCAGTCCGCAGGGCTTCTATTCCCTGGGTGTGCCGGTGAGTTGGTCGCATCGCGGCGATCGCTGGACCTATGCGTTGCGCGGTTCCCTCGGCGTTCAGCACATCAAGCAGGAGTCTGCCGACTATCACCCGAACGATAGTGATATGCAGGCCGCCCTCGAGCAAACCTCCAGGACGGCTGCAGGGTTGGGCATCTTTATCCCGACCCGTATATCCGGCTCAAGCGATACCGGCATCGGCTACAGCCTGGCCGGCAACGCGGAGTATCGACTGGGCAATCAGTTCTTCCTTGGCGGGCAACTGGGTGTCGACAACGCCCAGGACTATCGCCAGTGGAGCGGTGGTTTGTATCTGCGCTACATGCTTGAGGACATGACCGGGCCGATGGCGCTGCCGGTTTCCCCTTATCAATCTCCCTACGCTAACTGAAGGTTTCCCATGGCTTCCTCTTTGCTTGCTGGCCTGACCATCCTGATCATCGGCGATAGCCATATGGCCACTCCCTACTATCTGATCGGCGGGCTGCATGACGACCTGATCCGCAAGGGTGCCAATGTCCACTCCATTGGCATCTGCGGTGCTAATGCCGGTGACTGGCTGAAGGCCTCGCCAGGCGGTGCCTGTGGCGCTGCGGAGCGACGCGGCAAGGAGGCGGCGGTATCCCTGCGTGGCAATGTCACGACCACACCGATCAAGGAGCTGATCGCCAAGGACAAGCCGGATCTGGTGCTGATCGTCATCGGTGACACCATGGCCGGCTATGACAAACCGTCGTTTCCCAAGGCCTGGGTCTGGCAGCAGACCTCCAGCCTGACCAAGGCAATTGCCGAGACCGGCACCCAGTGCGCCTGGGTCGGGCCGAACTGGGGAACCGAGGGCGGCAAATATGGCAAGACCTACGCCAAGGTGAAGCAGATGTCGACCTTCCTGTCGGCCAATGTGGCGCCTTGCAGTTACATCGACTCGTTGAAGTTTTCCAAGCCCGGCCAATGGGCGACCACTGATGGGCAGCATCTGACCGAGCAGGGCTACAAGCTCTGGGGGGCGGCAATCAGCACAGCGCTGGA
The DNA here is from genome assembly GCF_019656335.1 of Pseudomonas sp. NCCP-436. Lineage (GTDB taxonomy): Bacteria > Pseudomonadota > Gammaproteobacteria > Pseudomonadales > Pseudomonadaceae > Aquipseudomonas. Next base: position 52,821 of record NZ_BPLZ01000007.1, read on the forward strand.
AGACGTGCGCAAAGGCAGCAGGTAGACCGCGCTGTCCGTCCATTTGAGTTGATCTAGCCGAGGAGCCGCTATCGATGTCATCTTCCGTTCTTGCAGGACTGAGCCTGCTGATTCTGGGCGAGAGTCACATGAGTCTTGCCAACCATCTGACCGAACCCCTCAATGCCGCTCTGGTTGCCAAGGGCGCCAAGGTGCACTCCATTGGCGCCTGTGGTGCCAGTGCTGCTGACTGGCTGGTAGTCAAGAAGGTCGACTGCGGTGCCGAGCAGATCAATACCGGAAAGCTCCAGGTCAGGGCCAGCAGTGCCACTACCACGCCGATCAAGGAACTGATCGCTACCCACAAGCCGGACGTAGTGGTGCTGGTGATCGGCGACACCATGGCCTCCTATGACAAGCCGGCCTTTCCCAAGGCCTGGGCCTGGCAGAGCGTTACCGGGCTGACCAAGGCCATTGCCGAGACCGGCACCCGTTGCGTATGGGTTGGCCCAGCCTGGGGCAAGGTTGGCGGCATGTACAAGAAGAACGACCAGCGTACCCAGCTGATGTCGCAGTTCCTGGCTACCAACGTGGCGCCTTGTACTTATGTCGATTCGCTGCAGATGTCCAAGCCTGGTCAATGGATAACCACCGACGGCCAGCATTTCACCGTTGCTGGCTATAAGGCCTGGGGCAACGCCATTGCCGAGGCCATCAGCAAACTGCCAGCGGCCAGCCTGCGGGGGGAAAAGTGATGAGCAGACTGCACCAAGTTGTGGGCGCGGCCGCACTGCTGCTCGCCGCTAGCGCTCAAGCCGCCGAGATCCCGCTCTATCCCACAGGGCCGAGCGAGGATGCCGCCTTCCTGCGCTTCTTCAATGCCGGCAGCGAGCAACTGGCGTTGCGTGCCGCTGGCTCCCAGGCCAGCCTGGGGGTTGAGCCGGGTCGGGCCTCCGACTTTCTCACAGTTCCGGCCGGCAAGCCGGTGCAGGGCAGCCTGACGTTGGGCAGCCACGAGCAAGCGCTGGATATCAGGGTCGAGCCGGGTGAGTTTGCCACCGTGGTGGGTGTTGCCGATGCAGAGCAGGGGCTGCGCCTGCTGACGGTGCGCGAGCAGCCTGATGACTTCAATGCACTGAAGGCCTCGCTGGCCTTCTACAACCTTGATGGCCGCTGTGCCGCGGCCGGCGTACAGGTGGCGGGGCGCAGCGTCGCGATTTTCACCGACGTAGCCGAAGGCAGCCTGCAGCGCCGTTCGATCAACCCGGTGAAGCTGGCGGTGCAGCTCAGCTGTGCCGGCGAGCCGGTGGGCGAGCCGCTGGATCTTGGCGAACTGGCCGCCGGCCAACGCTACACCCTGCTGCTGGTGCCTTCGGCCAAAGGGCCAACGCTCCACCAGGCGCAGGACAATCTGGCCAACTGATGACGCAATCATGGTATTCGCCTCTCTGGAGTTCCTCATCCTGTTCCTGCCGGCATTCATGCTGGCCTACGCCCTGGCCAGGCCCGGGGGGCGCAACCATGTGCTGCTGCTCGGCAGCTGGTTCTTCTATGGCTGGCTGAGCCCGGCGTTCCTGCTGCTGCACATCGTCCTGACGGTGATCGGCTGGATTGGCGGGCTGCTGGTCGAACATACCCGTGAGGACTCGCGCCAGCGTATTCGCCTGCTGGTGGTGCTGATCACCATCAACGTGCTGGTGCTGTGCTGGTACAAATACGCCAACATCCTGGCCGCCACCTTCAACCAACTGATCACCCGCTATGGGGCGCTGCCGTTCGAGTGGCAGAAGGTAGCGCTGCCCGCGGGCCTTTCGTTCATCGTGCTGCAGGTGATTTCCTACCTGGTCGATGTGCACCGGCATGTGGTTCCGGTAGAGCGGCGTTTCACTAACTTTGCCACCTACCTGGCAATGTTCGGGCACTCCATCGCCGGACCGATCATTCGCTACGACTGGGTGCGTCAGGAGCTGAATCAGCGCTACTTCAACGCGCAGAACTTTGCCCTCGGTTCGCGCCGTTTCATGATCGGCATGAGCATGAAGGTGCTGGTCGCCGACAGCCTGTCCCCGCTGGTGGCGGTGGCCTTCGCTCAGCAGAATCCGTCCTTCGTCGACGCCTGGATCGGCTGCCTGGCCTACTCGCTGCAGCTGTTTTTTGACTTTGCCGGCTACAGCGCAATGGCCATCGGCCTGGGGCTGATGCTGGGCTTCCACTTCCCGGAGAACTTCAACCATCCGTACTGGGCGCGCAACATCCAGGATTTCTGGCGGCGCTGGCACATCTCGCTGTCGAGCTGGCTGCGTGACTATCTGTACATCGGCCTGGGCGGCAACCGCCGGGGGCTGTGGAAGACCTATCGCAACCTGTTTCTGATCATGGCCATCGGCGGCCTGTGGCATGGCGGCGACAGCTGGAACTACGTGCTCTGGGGCGCCGCCCACGGCATTGCGTTGTGTGTTGATCGCGCCTGGTCGCGCAACGGCCTGCCGGATCTTCCGGCGCCGCTGGCTCATGTGGTGACGTTGCTGTTCGTCTGTCTGGCCTGGACGCTGTTCCGCTCGCCGGATTTCGCCACCGCCCTGGACATGTACGCCGGCCAGTTTGGTCTGCACGCCTTCGCCCTGGGTGACGCCATGGCTGCCACCCTGCGTCCGGCCCATGGTATCGCCGCAGCGCTGGGCGTCGCCTGCCTGTTGCTGCCGCTGTGCCAGGCGCGTGCCGAGTCTCGCTTCGGTGAGCTTTGGCTGTTCCGCGCCGTCGGTGCGCTATGGCCGGTCTGTGGTTTCCTGCTGTCGTTCGCCCTGATCGCCAGCCGGGAAACCGTGCCGTTCCTGTACTTCCAGTTCTGAGGGCCTGCGCATGCCGAAGAAAGACGCTTCCCTCGCACCGGTCATGCCCAGCGCCATGATGAAGCGGCTCAGCCCGTTGGCAGGCGTGATCATGGCCCTGTTCCTGCTCGCCGGTCTGCTGTTCAGCCTGTGGGCGATGTTCGTCAGCGGTCGCGTCCAGTTGCTGCCCGAGCAGGTGAGCTGGGCCGATATACGTGAAGGCGAGATCACCCATCGCATTGCCCGTGAGCTGGCCAAGGTGCCTTTCGCCCAGCGTGCCGCCGACCTGGAACGGGCTGCCAGTTGGCTGCTGATCGGCGACACCGGGCCGCGGGTGCGCCCGGGCTGCCCGGGCTGGCTGTTCCTTGCCGACGAGTTGAAGATCCACCCGCAGTCCGAGGCCAGCGCCGCGGCACGGGTGGAAAAGGTGCGCGCCGTGCACGCCTGGCTGGGTGAACGCAACATCCGCCTGCTGCTGGTGCTGGTGCCGGACAAGAGCCGTATCGTCAGTGAGCAGCTGTGCAGTCTGGGACGCTCGCCGCAGCTGGCCGGTCGCCTGGCGCAGTGGCAGCAGGCGGTGCAGGCGGCCGGTGTGCCGGTGCTGAACCTGACCGACACCCTCGCCCCGCTGGGCAACGCGGCGTTCCTGCGCACCGACACCCACTGGAGCGAGGCCGGCGCCTCGCAGGCGGCGCAGCGGGTGGCTCGCGAGGTCAGAGCGCTGGGAATCGAACCCTCCCCGGTCAGGCAGTGGACACGCAGCGTCGGACCGGAACGGATTCGCCCCGGGGATCTGGTGCGCCTGGCCGGTCTGGACTGGCTGCCGGCGACTCTGCAGCCGGCTCAGGAGAGGGTCAGCGATTCACAGTTCAGCGCCGCCGAGGCAGCGGATGACGCCCTCAGCGAGGACGACCTGTTCGGTGACAGCCAGTTGCCCAACATAGCGCTGATCGGCACCTCCTTCTCCCGCGAATCCAACTTCGCCCCCTTCCTCGAGGCCGCGCTGGGCACCAGCCTGGGCAACTTCGCCCGCGACGGCGGCGAATTCTCCGGCGCCGCCAAGGCCTACTTCGGCAGCCCGGCATTCCGCCATACACCGCCGCAACTGGTGATCTGGGAAATCCTCGAACGCGACCTGCAGATGCCTTTCGAGGACTGGCCTCTACCGGAGCAGGGCACTGGCGCGTCCTGAACCGGGGCGGGCTTGGCGAGGGCTGCCGGTTTGGCCGGCAGCCTGACGAGTGAACGCCTGGAGTTCTCGACGAGGTGGAGTCACGGCTCTGTTCAGACGATCCGTGGAAGTAGGGTAGAACCCGACCTTGGTTGCTGACTCGGAGGGATATGACAGCAGGTAAAAACGGCAGGCGGGAGGTGCTGGTGCGATGGAATGCGTCTAGCGGAATGTAACCCCGGGGTAGAAACAAAAAAGGCCCACATCGCTGTGGGCCTTTATTTGTATGGTGCCGGCACCAAGAGTCGAACTCGGGACCTACTGATTACAAGTCAGTTGCTCTACCAGCTGAGCTATACCGGCGTAGAGTGGGGCGCCATTATAGCGATTGCGCGAGCGGTGTAAACCCGTGTGTTCGGTGCCAGATAGGCTGAAAGGCTCGTGATGAGTGCATCTGGCGCTGTAAGTGTCTTGTTTATGCACAAAGATGGGGCGATCTGCGCAATTGTTGCGTCGGTGTTGTGCTGTAACTCACGTTTTATTGCAAGTCTTTGTTTTTATTGAATTTATGAAATTGGCTGAAAATTGGTCAGCTGTTCGCAGGGCGCTTTGGCTGGGCGTTTGCGGCATTTGCCCAGAAAGGCTCAACAGACTTATCCACAGCTTGTGTGGGCAACTCAGGGGCGTTCGGCCAGCAGAAGCAGGTTGCGTGGACTCAGTCGGTAGTCGCAGAAGCTGCCGAGCCTGACGCTGTAGCCCTGTTCCATCAGGTAAAGAGCCCGATCGAGCAGCAGCCAGAGTTCCAGCGGTCGGCGGAACAGGTTGCGCAGCAGTTCCAGGTTGCGTACTTCGGCCAGGCGTTGCCAGCCGCGTGCTTCCAGATCCTGCCAGTCCTGGGAGCCAGGCGATGGCAGGTTTCGCAGGTTGGCGAGATCCTCGCAGAACTGCGGGAAGGGCTTGTCGAACCAGTGACCGGGTAGCGAGGGGGTCGGCAGGTACTGGTCGATATTACGCAGTTGGCGCTGTAGCAGGTCGAAGGCTAGTCGCCAGGCCATCGAACGGTCGCGCAAGCGGCGTACTCGGGCGCCTGCGGTGACGGTTTCGCACAGGGGCAGGGCGAGGTCGTCGCGGCTAAGTAGCAGTTGTGAGGCCTGGGCTGCGGCAGAAAGTGGCTGGTAGTGCGTGCTGGCGATGCGGTTGTAGCAGCAGGGGGCGACCGCCAGCTGCGTGCAGCCGCGACTACTGGCCAGTTGTAGCAGGCGTACGTGCAGGTCGCCGCAGGCATGCAGGGCGACCGGTGTGCGTGTCGCGTCGAGGTGGCGGTCGCTGTCTGCGGCCAATACGTCCTGTTGCAGGTGTTCGGCATCGACGCCCAGACGAAGGCTGAGCTGGTTGCCGGATTCGACCAGTGCCGGGTCGTACTCCAGGCAGGTCAGGCGCTGCTGTGCCTGCGTCAGCCAGCGGCCGAGATGCCCCTTGCCTGAGCACCAGTCGACCCAGTGACGGGGTTGGCGGGCGAAGGGCAGGTGGCTGGCGAAGGCCTGAATTTGCGCCAGTTTGCGTCCGGGCACGTCGACGCTGAAGCTGTCCGGGTGTGTCAGGGCGCTGCTGCAGGGCAGCTCGCCGAGGGCGGCAAGGTGAAAGGCCTGGCGGGCCAGTTCGGGAAAAGGCTCCGGTGCTGCCAGATTTGCCAGGCAGGCATCGCTTTCCTTGGCCTGTTCCAGCGTGCGGCTGCGCAGCCAATTGGCCAGCTCCGGAAATTCGGCTTCCCAGGGCAGGCTCAGGTGCTGGAACGGGCGCGGGCGCCAGAGGTGTTGGTGAGCGTGGAGAAATTGATCCAGTGCCTGGAAGCGCTCCAGCAACTCGTCGGAACAGAGAAAAGCGGTGGACATGTTTTCAGAGCGGCGAGGCCGGCCGCCGTTGCCGGCGGCCGGGAGGATGGTCAGCGGCCCTGGCAGGCGTCGACGCGCAGCCAGCGTTCAAGCAGGCGGAAGGCGCGAACCAGCACGAACGCGATCACCAGGTAGAACAGCCCGGCGGCGAAGAAGATCTCCACCGGCAGGTAGGTGCGCGCGATGATGGTGCGTGCCATCCCGGTCAGCTCCAGCAGGGTGACGGTGCTGGCCAGCGAGCTGGCCTTGAGCATCAGGATCACTTCGTTGCTGTAGGCCGGCAGGCCGATGCGCGCAGCTCGCGGCAGGATGATGTAGAACATCGCCTGGGCGCGCGACATGCCCAATGCCCGGGCTGCTTCGATCTCGCCGGGCGGTACGGCCTGGATGGCGCCGCGCAGGATCTCGGCGATATAGGCCGCGGTGTGCAGGGTCATGGTGACCACGGCGCAGACGAACGGATCGCGCAGGCCCTTGATGCGGAGGCTGAAGTCCCAGCTCCAGTCGCCGAGTGAGAAGCTGTGGGCCAGGGTCGTGCCGGTCCACAGTGCGCTCTGGCGTACACTTTCGAACTGCGATAGACCGTAGTAGAGCAGAAACAACTGCACCAGCAGCGGCGTACCACGGAAGAAGAAGATGTAGCCGTAGGGCAGAGCGCGTACGTACCAGTGCCTGGATGCGCGGGCGATGCCTATGGGCAAGGCGAGAATCAGCCCGGCGAGCACGGCGATGGCCACCAGCTCCAGGGTCAACATGGCCCCTTCGGCCAGGCGCGGCAGCCATTTGATGATGACTTCCCAGTTCATGATGCGCTCCGGATGAAGCCTCGGCTGGCGCGCTTCTCAAGGAAGTACAGGCCGATCATGGCGAGGATGGTCAGGCCCAGATAGATGAAGGCGGCGACCATGTAGAAGGTGAAGGGCTCCTTGCTGGCGGTCACGGCGATCTGCGAGCGGCGCATGATCTCTTCCAGGCCAATGACCGAGACCAGGGCGGTGTCTTTCATCAGGATCATGAACAGGTTGCCGAGGCCGGGCAGGGCGATGCGCCACATCTGCGGCAGGATCAGCTTCCAGAGAATGCGCGGGCGGGACAGGCCCAGTGCCAGGCCGGCCTCGCGGTGCCCCTTGGGAATGGCCAGGATGGCGCCACGGAACACTTCGGTGGCGTAGGCGCCAAAGCACAGGCCCAGGGCAATGGTGCCGGCGGCGAAGGCGGAAAGCTCCAGGCTTTCAACGCCAAGCAGGTCAGCCAGGCTGCGCATCAGGCCGACGGTGCCGAAGTAGATCAGCAGTACCCATAGCAGCTCGGGCACGCCGCGCACCAGAGTGGAATAACTGCCGCCGAGCCACTGTAGCAGCTTGTACGGCGAAGTCTTGGCCAGAGCGCCGAGCAGACCAAGCACCAGGCCCACCGCCAGCGCCGAGAGCGCCAGTTTGATGGTCATCAGAGTGCCGGCCGCCAGGGCGGGGCCGAATCCATGGAGATCGAGAATCATCGGAGGGCTCGAGCGATTGCGCCGCCGCAGGAGGCGGCGCAACGTCTTCAGGTCATCAGTAGATGCTGAACGGGAAGTACTTGTCGTTGATCTGCTTGTAGGTGCCGTCTTCGATGATGGCCTGCAGAGCAGCATTCAGCTTCTCGCGCAGCGGATCGCCCTTGCGCACGGCGATGCCGATCTTGTCGTTGTCGAATACCGGCTCCCCCTTGAACTCGAAGTCCTTGCCGGCGTCACTCTTGAGCCACTCCCAGTTGACGAAGGTGTCAGCCAGTACGCCATCGAGGCGACCCGAGGACAGGTCGAGGTAGGCGTTTTCCTGAGTGTCGTAGAGCTTGATGTCGACTACCTTGCCCAGGTTGTCTTCCAGCCAGGTGCCGGCGATGGTGGCGCGTTGGGCGCCGATCACCTTGCCCTTGAGGCTGGCTTCGTCGGTTTTGAAGTCGGCCGACTTGGGTGCGATGAACTGCAGTTTGTTGGTGTAGTAGGGCTCGGTGAAGTCCACGGCGGCCTGGCGTTCTTCGGTGATCGACATGGAGGCGATCAGGAAGTCGAACTTCTTGGCGTTCAGGGCCGGGATGATGCCGTCCCAGTCGGAAGTGACCACTTCGCACTCGACGGCCATCTTGGCACACAGCGCCTGACCGATTTCTACGTCGAAGCCGGTGACCTGGCCGCTGGCATCGATCAGGTTGAAGGGAGGGTAGGCGCCTTCGGTACCGAGTTTCAGTTTGTCAGCTGCGACAGCGCTGGTGCCGAAAGCCAGGGTAGCGGCTGCGGCCAGCAGGATCTTCTTATAGTTCTGCATGCGTGTTGCTCCGTATTAGCGATTGCTGGACATGAATTGTTTACAGCGTGCCGAGGTCGGGTTATCGAATACCTGAGCGGGTGGGCCCTGTTCCTCTACCAGGCCCTGGTGGAGAAACACCACCTCGCTGGAAACCTGGCGAGCAAAACTCATCTCGTGTGTTACCAGCAGCATGGTACGCCCCTCTTCGGCGAGCGCGCGAATCACATTAAGCACTTCTTGTACCATTTCCGGGTCGAGCGCCGAGGTCGGCTCATCGAACAGGATTACCTTTGGCTGCATGGCCAGAGTCCGGGCAATGGCTGCGCGCTGCTGCTGGCCGCCGGACAGTTGGTTGGGATAGACATGGCGCTTGTCGGCAATACCGACCTTGGCCAGCAGGGCTTCAGCTACCTCGATGGCTTCAGCCTTGCTCTGGCCCAGTACGCGGCGTGGTGCTTCGATAATGTTGTCGAGCACGCTCATGTGTGGCCAGAGGTTGAAGTTCTGGAAGACGAAGCCGATCTCGCTGCGCATGCGGTTGATCTGGCGGTTGTCCGCAGCGATCAGCTCGCCATTCTTGGCCGCCTTGAGCTTGAGCTCTTCGCCGGCGACGAAAATCTGCCCCTCGTGCGGGTTTTCCAGCAGGTTGATGCAGCGCAGGAAGGTGGACTTGCCGGAGCCGGAGGAGCCGAGAATGGAGATGACGTCGCCGTCTCTGGCCGTCAGTGAGATGCCCTTGAGCACCTCCAGATCGCCGTAGCGTTTGTGCAGGTTGCGTATTTCCAGCGCGGGCGTCGCCTGGGCCATGGGGTTGGATCCTCTTCTTCTTCGTATGCGCTCCGGCGACCTTCTGCCGGCCTGGCTGGCGGCCAACCTAGCATAGCGTTTCATTGAGCGCCAAGCCGTTTGCCCGGCTTGCGGCGGTTGCGTCGCTTGGTCGCAGCAGGTTGTCGCGAAGGCGCAATATTGCCGTATGGAATGACGAAGGACTGAAACAAAAAAGCCCCAGCGCATGGCTGAGGCTTTTTATAGGGGTATTCATGGTGCCCAGGGACGGAATCGAACCGCCGACACGGGGATTTTCAATCCCCTGCTCTACCAACTGAGCTACCTGGGCCAACGGGGCGCTATTAGACGGTTTTGATGGATCAGTGTCAAGCGCGAGTTGGAAAAAATTTAAATATATCGGGCGTTTAGCGTCACGGCGGGGCCGCACGGCGGCTTCAGGCCTCCGGCGGCACGTAGCCTTCGGCTTTGGCGTAGTCCTCGCCGGAGAGGAATTTGTCCATTTCGCTCTGCAGGAACTTGCGATCTTCGGCGTTCATCATGTTCAGACGACGCTCGTTGATCAGCATGGTCTGGTGCTTCTGCCATTCGTCCCAGGCCTGGCGGGAAACGTTGTTGAAAATGTCCTCGCCTTTCGGGCCGGGGTAGGGCGCGCGATCCAGGCCGGGCAGTTCCTGTTTGTACTTGCGGCACATCACAGTACGGGTCATGTCGGTTCTCCAGCAGTAATGGCTTGGGCCGCGCGTTTCAGTAGCTTTTTCACCGGGGCTGCCAGGCCCAGGCGCGGCGGGGTGGCGAGGTTATACCAGAGCCAGTCGGCCTCGGCCACGCGCTGCGGCTGTTCGCTGGCCGGTATCAGCCAAGGCTCGATGCTCAGTTGAAAGTGGCTGAAGGTGTGCACCAGGCGTGGTAGCGCGCGGGGCCGGCCGAGCTGCAGTTGCTGCTGGTGGCCCAGCTCGCTCAGCCGGTCGAGGCTGTCCAGTTCCGGCAGGCTCCATAGGCCGCCCCACAGGCCGCTGGCCGGGCGACGGTAGAGCAGGATCTCGCCGCTGGCGTTGACCAGCAGGGGCATTAGCGTGCGTCTTTGCGGTAGTGCCTTGCGCGGTTTGGGCATCGGATAGCTGGTCTCCCGGCCCTGAAGATGGGCCTGGCAGCCGCTACGCACTGGGCAGAGCAGGCAGCTTGGTTTGCTGCGGGTGCAGAGGGTGGCGCCAAGATCCATCATCGCCTGGGTGTAGTGGCCGACCCGATCGTGCGGCGTCAGGCGTTCGGCCAGTTCCCATAGCTGGCGGGCCACCTTCGGTTCGCCTGGATAGCCTTCCTGTGCGGCATAGCGTGCCAGCACGCGCTTGACGTTGCCGTCGAGGATCGGAGCGCGCAGGCCCATGCTCAGGCTGGCGATGGCTCCGGCGGTGGAGCGGCCGATGCCCGGCAGTTCGCTGAGGGCCTCGACGCTGCGCGGAAATTCGCCGCCATGCTCGCGCATGATGATTTGCGCGGTCTTCTGCAGGTTGCGGGCGCGGGTGTAGTAGCCCAGCCCCGTCCACAGGTGCAGCACTTCATCTTCGGGGGCTGCGGCCAGGTCTTTTACGCTCGGCAGGGTGGCCATGAAACGGTCGAAATAGCCGAGTACGGTGCTGACCTGGGTCTGCTGCAGCATGATTTCCGAGACCCAGACGCGATAGGGCGTGATGTTCTGCTGCCAGGGCAGATCCTTGCGGCCGTGCTGGTCGTACCAGGCTAGCACGGCGCTGTTGAACTGCTCGGGAGTCATCGGTTGAACAGACCCTTGAGCGCGTCTTTCAGATCCGGACTGACCTTGTCGCCGAGCTTCTTCTCCAGCTTCTCAGTCAGCTTGTTGCCGGCCAGGCGTGCGGCAATCTTGCCGAGACCATCCTGATCCAGGCGGCAGGCCTTGGCGCCCAGCTCCAGCGGGCCGCGGCAGCGCAGCGGCCACTCGATGCCGACGTAGCGTTCGTTGATCTGGCAGGCTGGATCCGGCATTTCGCGGCTGTCGCCTTCGAGAGTGACGCCGATGCGGTAGTCCAGGCCAAGTACGCGTAGGTCGAGGTCGCCGCTGCCGGCCACTGACAATCCGGGGATCTGTACCAGTAGGTCCGGGGTGTGGGCTATGCCGTTACGGACACTGAGGCTGCCCTTGAGTGTGCGGAAAGGGGTGTCGCGGCCTGAGGGTGGATTGCTCAGAGGCTTGCGGTTGAGTGTGGCGATGCCGCGACAGAGCTGCTGCTCAAGGTTGGCATCCGGCAGTACACCGTCATTGAGGACGAAGCCGGCGTCGCCATTGAGTGTCTCGATCCAGGCTTTCTGGCTGTTGCCGCGGGTTTCGAAGCGGGCATCCAGATCCAGCAGGCCACGAACCGGCGCGGGCTGGTTCTCCTGCTTAAGCAGTGGCTCGACGGGCAGGCGGCTGACGCGTTGCTCCAGAGTCAGTTGTGGTTCGGCCTGGCGTACGTCGATCCGTCCCTTGCTGTTGAAGCTGCCGCCGTGCAACTTGCCGCGTGCTTCCTCAAGGGTGATCAGTCCGGCGCGGCCTTTGGCCTTCAGATGCAGATCCTGCAGCGGGTACTGCTCGTACTGCAACTGACCGATGCTCAACACGGCTTCCAGATCAAGCTTGCGCAGCCGGTCCACGGGCAGCACTTGGGCGTCATTCCAGGCCTGCTGAGTGGGGGCGTTGGGCAGTGGCGTGGTACCGCTGGAGCCGGCGCTGGCAACGCTTTCCCGTACTTCGGCCCGGCGTGCCTCGGCGGGGCCGTCCTTATCCTTGGGGGGCAGGTAGCGGTTGAGGTCGAGGCGATCGGCCTTGAGTTCGGCGCGCAGTGCCTGGTGTGCCAGATCCGTAATGCCGAGCTGGCCGCTGAGGGTGGTGTCGTCGAGTTGCATCCGCAGTTCTTCGAACATCATGCCGTTGAGTGAGCCGTTCAGCCGGCTGGACAGCTCGAACTGGGCGAGGCTTTGCGCGTTGCGCATGGGCGGCAGTTCGATACCGATGCCCTGGAGAAATTCGCGCAGGTTGATGCTGGCAATGGACAGGCCGCCGGATATCTGCGGTTCCTTGTCCAGTTCGCGGACCTTCAGTTCGCCGAGGGCGCGCAGTTGGTTCGCCGACAGCTTCAGGTTGTTCCACTCGGCAATGTTGGCGGCCAGATCCACCAGCAGTTGGCCCTGGGCAGAGAAGTTGAGGGTCTTGCCCTTGAGCGGCTCGCCAGAGGCCTCACCGCTCAGGCGCAGATCTTCCAGCTGATAGCGACCGAGCTGGCGATCGAAGCGCAACTGGCCTTGGAGTTCGCTGCGGGCACGCAGCAGTGGCTGGTTGGTGCCGAAGAAGGCGCTGAAGCTGAGCGGAATGCTGCTGCCTTCACGGATGGCGCCGGTCTTCAGCTCGATGTTTTCGAGAGTGAACTGCTGGCCCTTCTGTGCATCGCTGTAGTCGATGCGCGAATTGCTCAGCGTCAGGCTGTCGATGTCCATCTTCAGCGGCTGGCTGGCGGGTTTTTCGCTCGACTGGTCTGGCGGCATGTTGTCACGCGGCGTCGATTCGCCGGGTGCTGGCTGTGCGGTGCTGGCCTGTGCCGGGCGGCCGATACCTTCCCAGTTGCCGCGGCCCTGTTCGTCACGCTGCAGGCTGAGGTTGAGGCCGTCGATGCGGATGTCGCTCATCTGCACTTCCTTGCGCAGCAGCGGCAGTACCCGAACCGACAGACCGAGCAGGCGCAGGTCGGCGAAGGGGGTGTCGGGGCTGTCGGCGCTGGCCAGGGTAGCATCGGTCAGTTCCAGACCCAGCCAGGGAAACAGGCTCCAGCCGATGTCGCCGCGCAGTTGCAGCTCCAGATTGGCCTTGTCGCGGGCAACCTGGCGGATCTCGTCCTTATAGTCGTTGGGATCGAACAGGTGTGTCAGGGCGAACAGCAGCGCCACGATGATCAGCAGCAGGCCGAGGATGAACAGGCCGAGAATCTTGCCTAGCGCTTTCATGGACGGTTCCTTGTTTGGTTGCAGGACGACAGCGGGCGCAAGAGGGCGATTATAGCGTCTTGCGGCAGCAGTCTGACGCCTCTGTCCACCGGCCCGGCAGGGGGTTGGATGCATGTCCGGTAATGCGGTTCCCTGTTTCTTTCGACAAGGTTTCTCTGTTCTCGGGAAGACTTCCCGAGCAATTCATCCTCTGCATGGGACGAAAGTCGTAGGTGGATCGATGTGCTCTATCGAGTGATAGATCGAGTCTTTTGTTTATTGCTAAAAATAAGAGAAAATCCAGATAAAAACTAAAAAAATACTGATTTTTTGGTGTTTTTTATCGCTGCATTGCTAGTCTTTGCCCGTCTATGGCTGCGGTTGGCTTTCGCGGTCGCCCTTGTTTGCACGAACCCATAACAAGAGATATTTCTCATGACTGACGCCTTCGTACTGGACGGCGCCGCCACGCGGCCGGCATTCCTGTCTAGGGAGCGCATCATTGCGCGTCCTGGTTTCAATCGCTGGCTGGTGCCGCCGGCGGCCCTCGCCATTCACCTCTGCATTGGCATGGCCTACGGTTTTTCCGTTTTCTGGCTGCCATTGTCCCAGTCCGTCGGCGCTGCCTGTGCTCCGGACATAGGGTTCTTTGAGCAGATATTCGCCAGCCACTGTGACTGGCCGATTTCCATGCTGGGCTGGATTTATACCCTGTTCTTCGTTTTTCTCGGCTGTTCGGCTGCCGTCTGGGGTGGTTGGCTGGAGCATGCCGGGCCGCGCAAGGCCGGTGTGGTATCGGCCCTTTGCTGGTGCGGCGGTCTGCTGATCTCGGCGCTGGGCGTATACAGCCACCAGATCTGGCTGATGTGGCTGGGCTCCGGGGTAATTGGTGGTATCGGTCTGGGGCTGGGGTACATTTCTCCGGTGTCGACGTTGATCAAGTGGTTCCCGGATCGTCGTGGAATGGCCACCGGCATGGCGATCATGGGCTTCGGCGGTGGGGCAATGGTCGGTGCGCCGCTGGCGACTCTGCTGATGAGCCATTTTGCTACTGACGGAGACGCAGGGGTATGGCAGAGCTTCGTGGCGATGGCGCTGATCTATTTCGTATTCATGATCGGTGGTGCGCTGTCCTATCGTGTGCCACCCAGTGGCTGGAAGCCTGCCGGCTGGGCTGCGTCGTCGGCCAGTACCGGCGGCATGATCACCCGTGGTCATGTGCATGTGAACACGGCCTGGAAAACCCCGCAGTTCTGGCTGGTCTGGGCGGTGCTGTGCCTGAATGTCTCGGCCGGCATCGGCATCATCGGCATGGCTTCGCCGCTGCTGCAGGAAGTGTTCGCCGGTCGCTTGATTGGTGTGGATCTGGCGTTCAACGAACTGAGCCCGGCGCAGTTGGGCGAGATCGCCGCGATTGCTGCCGGCTTCACCGGTCTGCTCAGCCTGTTCAACATCGGAGGGCGCTTCTTCTGGGCTTCCTGCTCGGATTTTATCGGTCGCAAGGGCACCTACTTCGTGTTCTTCGGGCTGGGGCTGTTGCTCTATGCCGCGGTGCCGATGCTCGGCCAGCTGGGTAGTCTGGCGCTGTTCGTGCTGGCGTTCTGCGTGATTCTGTCGATGTATGGTGGTGGCTTCGCTACGGTGCCGGCCTATCTGGCCGATCTGTTTGGTACGCAGATGGTCGGGGCGATCCATGGTCGCCTGCTGACTGCCTGGGCAGCTGCAGGGGTGCTGGGCCCGGTACTGGTCAACTACCTGCGTGAGTACCAACTGAGCCTGGGGGTGGAGAAGGCTGCGGCCTATGACATGACTCTGTACATCCTTTCCGGTCTGCTCGCGTTGGGTTTCATCTGCAACGCGCTGGTGCGCCCGGTTGCGCCGAAGTATTTCATGAGTGAGGCTGAACTGGCGGCCGAGTGCGCGCATGGAGAGCGCTCTGTGCCAGCGGAGAGCGAGTTGCAGTGGGCGGCGAATCCGTCCAGCCGGCCTTGGGTGGTGGCGGCCTGGCTGGTGGTCGGCATTCCTCTGGCCTGGGGGGTGTGGGTCACCCTGCAGAAGACCTTGGTGTTGTTCTGAGTCGCTGTTTGCGAGCACTTTTTCCGAGTGTTTTGCAGAGCTGCGCAGGGACCCGTTGCCTGTCGGCAGCGGGTCTTTCTTTTTATTAAGTGTCCTGTAGGTGTCCGCTGTCTGTTGGGCCGAGCGCTTCGGTAGCCCTTCATCGCCCGTCACGCCTATAATGCGAGCCTTTTCCCCCTGGCTATTTCGTGGAGCTGGTGATGGCCGAACGTACGGCGTCCGTCGAACGCAACACTCTGGAGACCCAGATCAAGGTCTCGATCAATCTGGATGGCACCGGCAAGGCCAAGTTCGACACTGGCGTGCCGTTTTTCGAACACATGCTTGACCAGATCGCCCGTCACGGGCTGATCGATCTGGATATCTACTGCAAGGGCGACCTGCATATCGATGACCACCACACAGTGGAGGATGTCGGTATCACTCTCGGTCAGGCTTTTGCCAGAGCCGTTGGCGACAAGAAAGGCATGACCCGCTATGGCCACTCCTATGTTCCGCTGGACGAAGCACTGTCGCGTGTGGTGATCGACTTTTCCGGCCGGCCCGGGCTGACCATGAACGTGCCATACACCCGCGCCACCGTCGGCGGCTTTGACGTCGACCTGTTCCAGGAGTTCTTCCAGGGTTTCGTCAACCACGCTCAGGTCACCCTGCACATCGACAACCTGCGCGGCAGCAACACCCATCATCAGATCGAGACCGTGTTCAAGGCTTTCGGTCGTGCACTGCGCATGGCGCTGGAGATGGATCCGCGCATGGCCGGACAGATGCCGTCGACCAAGGGATGCCTGTGATGCAAACCGTTGCCGTTATCGACTATGGGATGGGCAACCTGCACTCGGTGGCCAAGGCACTGGAGCATGTCGGAGCCGGCCGGGTGCTGGTTACCAGCGATGCTCGGGTGATCCGCGAGGCCGATCGCGTAGTGTTTCCGGGCGTTGGCGCGATCCGCGACTGTATGGCCGAGATCAGGCGGCTGGGCTTCGACGAACTGGTGCGTGAAGTCAGCGTGGATCGTCCGTTCCTCGGTATCTGCGTTGGCATGCAGGCGTTGCTCGAACGCAGTGAGGAGAATGACGGGGTCGATTGTATCGGCCTGTTCCCGGGACAGGTGCGCTTTTTCGGCAAGGATCTGAGCGAGGATGGCGAGCCTCTGAAGGTGCCGCACATGGGCTGGAATGAAGTCGCCCAGATCCATCATCACCCTCTGTGGCACGACATTCCGGATCGTGCCCGCTTCTATTTCGTGCATAGCTACTACGTCGAGGCGGCCCGTTCGCAGCAGGTGGTTGGTCGGGGGCACTATGGCAAGGATTTCGCCGCAGTACTGGCCGATGGTTCGCGCTTTGCCGTGCAGTTCCATCCGGAAAAGAGTCATCGCCACGGCTTGCAGTTGCTGCAGAACTTCATTGCCTGGGATGGCCGCTGGTAATGGCGTGCTCCAAGGGGCCAAGCCTGGCGCTGGAGCCTGTTCAGGAACGGGCTGCGCTGTTGCTGTTGCAGCGCTTTCTCGATGAGCGTTACGAGCTGCGTCTGGGCACCTTCGAGGTGCAGGAGCTGCTCGATCTGGTAACCCGTGAGCTGGCACCTCATTACTACAACAAGGCCATTCTCGATGTGCAGGAGCACCTGAAGAACAGGTTCGAAAGCATCGAGAGTGACCTATGGGCGCTCGAGAAGAGCTGACCCCACGGATTTTCCGATTCCACGATTTGAGCAGGTTCTACCGATGCTGATTATCCCCGCTATCGATCTTAAAGACGGCGCCTGCGTGCGCCTGCGTCAGGGCCGCATGGAAGACTCCACGGTGTTCTCCGATGATCCGGTGAGCATGGCGGCCAGGTGGGTCGAAGGCGGCTGCCGTCGTCTGCACCTGGTGGATCTGAATGGTGCCTTCGAAGGTCAGCCGGTCAACGGTGAAGTGGTCACCGCCATCGCCAGGCGCTACCCAACTCTGCCGATCCAGATCGGCGGCGGCATCCGCACCCTGGAGACCATCGAGCACTACGTGCGTGCCGGGGTCAGCTACGTGATTATCGGTACCAAGGCCGTTAAAGAACCCGAGTTCGTCACGGAGGCGTGCAAGGCCTTCCCGGGCAGGGTGATCGTCGGTCTGGATGCCAAGGATGGTTTCGTCGCCACCGATGGCTGGGCGGAAGTGTCCAGTGTGCAGGCGACCGACCTGGCCAGGCGCTTCGAAGCCGACGGTGTCTCGGCCATCGTTTATACCGATATCGCCAAGGACGGCATGATGCAGGGCTGCAACGTCGAAGCCACCGCCACACTGGCCGCGGCCAGCCGCATCCCGGTGATTGCCTCCGGCGGTATCCACAATCTGGGTGATATCGAGAAGCTGCTGCTGGCCCGTAGCCCCGGCATCATCGGCGCCATCACTGGCCGCGCCATCTATGAAGGCACTCTGGATGTGGCCGAGGCGCAGAGCTTCTGCGACAACTTCAAGGGTTAAGTCAGGCGTTGGGTGGAAAACCGCAAAGCGTTTTCCACCAGTCGATGGTGAGCAGACAGAGCATTGCCCACCCTAAAGAACTGCGAGAGCACCGATATGGCACTGGCCAAACGCATCATTCCTTGCCTGGACGTGGACAACGGCCGCGTGGTTAAGGGCGTCAAATTCGAGAATATCCGTGATGCCGGCGACCCGGTTGAAATCGCTCGTCGTTACGATGAGCAGGGCGCTGACGAAATCACCTTCCTTGACATCACCGCCAGCGTCGACGGTCGTGACACCACCCTGCACACTGTCGAGCGCATGGCCAGCCAAGTGTTCATTCCGCTGACTGTCGGCGGTGGCGTGCGCACCGTGCAGGACATCCGCAACCTGCTCAATGCCGGTGCCGACAAGGTGTCGATCAATACCGCTGCGGTGTTCAATCCGGAGTTCGTCGGTGAGGCCGCCGCGCGCTTCGGTTCGCAGTGCATTGTCGTAGCCATCGATGCCAAGCGTGTGGCGCCGGGGCGCTGGGAGATCTTCACCCACGGCGGGCGCAAGCCTACCGGCCTGGATGCCGTGGCCTGGGCAAAAAAGATGGAAGACCTCGGAGCTGGCGAGATCCTGCTGACCAGCATGGATCAGGACGGTGTGAAGAGCGGTTATGACCTGGGTGTGACTCGCGCCATAAGCGAGTCCGTACGCATTCCGGTGATCGCCTCTGGCGGTGTTGGCAATCTGCAGCACCTGGCCGATGGCATTATCGAGGGCAAGGCAGATGCGGTTCTGGCTGCCAGCATCTTTCACTTCGGTGAGTACACAGTGCCCGAAGCCAAGGCCTATCTGGCCAGTCGCGGCATCGTTGTGCGCTAGACCCTGCTGTCCCAGTGTCAGGAATGGACTCGTCTGCGGCTTCAGGCTGCGGGCGAGTCGACGGCAAATGATCCGCAGTTCGGCTAGGATTACCTCTGGTTTCCCTCCCACTCGTTTTTCGCCCTCAACATAAGAGCGAGCGTTCCGAGCATGTTCAATACGGAGATTTCATGTTCCTGCTTCGATTCGTGACTTTCCTGGCACTGTGCAGCAGCTTCAGTCTTGTTCGTGCGGAATCGCTGGTGCTGCTGACGGAAAACCTGCCGCCATTCAACATGTCGGTCAGCGGCAACAACTTCGCCCGTGACGCCAACGTGACGGGCGTGAGTTCCGACATTCTGCGGGCTGTATGCGAGCGTGCGCAGATCAAATGCCAGCTGATCCTGCGTTTCCCATGGCAGCGGGTCTACCAGCAGACCCTGGATGAGCCGGGTTACGGGCTGTTCTCCACTGCCCGCACGCCGGAGCGTGAAAAACTGTTCAAATGGGTGGGGCCGATTGCGCAGAACGACTGGGTGCTGTTTGCCAGGGGGGATAGCGACATCCGTCTGACCTCGCTTGAGGATGCACGACGTTACCGCATCGGCGGCTATAAGGGTGACGCCAAGACTCAGTTCCTGCTGGATCGTGGGTTGGAGGTACAGACTTCGCTGCGCGATACCGAGAATGTGCGCAAGCTGGAGCGCGGCCAGATCGATCTGTGGGTTGCCTCCAATCAGGCCGGTCGCTTCCTGGCACGCCAGGAAGGTATGGAAAACCTCAAGGTGGTACAGCATTTGTATGCGGCCGATCTATACCTTGCACTTAACCGGCAAACACCGGACGAACTAGTGCAAAAGCTGCAGCGCACTCTGGATAAACTGCGCGACGAAGGGGCACTGAAGGGCATCGAAGCCCGCTATTAAGGCATAGTGCCGCTAAGCGCTGGGCCAGGGCGAAGATGGCGAGTATGCTCATGGGGTCTGCCTTTAACAAAAAGAGAAACGTCATGCTCAAACGCCTGTTACTCGCGCTGGGTGGAACCCTTGCGTTACTGGCCGGCGCTGCACGTGCCGAAGTGAGTTCCGACTACACGGTAGTGCTGCTGACCGAAAACTTTCCTCCCTACAACATGGCGATTAACGGCAAGAACTTCGCACAGGAAGACAATATCGACGGCATCGCCGTGGATATTGTCCGTGAGATGTTTCGCCGGGCCGGGGTCAAGTACAACCTGACCCTGCGTTTTCCCTGGGATCGCATCTACAAGCTGGCGCTGGAGAAACCGGGCTACGGAGTGTTTGTCACAGCCCGTCTGCCCGAGCGTGAGGAACTGTTTAGATGGGTTGGCCCTATCGGTCCCGATGATTGGGTGATGCTGGCCAGGGGCGACAGCCAGATCAGTCTGGCCAGCCTGGATGACGCCAAGCGTTACCGCATCGGCGCCTACAAGGGCGATGCCATCGCCGAGTACCTGGTGGAAAAAGGCGTGGAGCACAGCACCTCGCTGCGTGACCAGGAGAACGCCCGCAAGCTGCAGGCCGGTCAGATTGACCTGTGGGCCACGGGCGATCCTGCCGGGCGCTACCTGGCCAGGCAGGAGGGCATTTCCGGTCTGAAGACAGTATTGCGTTTCGACAGTGCAGAGCTTTATCTGGCGCTGAACCGGGAGGTGCCGGACGAGATTGTCGGCAGGCTGCAAAGTGCGCTGGATAAGATGCGCAGTGAGGGCTTCGTCGAAGATATTCTGAACAACTATCTATAAGTGAAGAACCATGCGTCCGGCCAAAAGCCGGACGCATGCCATGGACGGCAGGGTTTCGAGTGCCAATTACAGGGTTCGAACCATGCACGGATGTCGCTAGCCATAATCACAAATCATGCGAGCGGAACGTCTTATGCTGAATATTTTCAAGAAAAGCCTGTTTGTAGCCTTGTTTCTCCTCTCCGGGTTGGCTCACGCGCAGTTGCCGGTCGATTACAAGGTGGTGCTGCTGACCGAGAACTTCCCCCCCTTCAATATGGCGGTGGACGACAAGAACTTCGCCCGCGACGACAGCATCGATGGTATCAGCGCCGACATCGTGCGCGAGATGTTCAAGCGCGCTGGCATCGATTACACCCTGACCCTGCGCTTTCCCTGGGATCGGCTCTATCGCCTGACTCTGGACAAGCCCAACTATGGCCTGTTCTCCACCACCTTTACTCCCGAGCGGCAACCGCTGTTCAAGTGGGTTGGGCCGCTGGCGAAGAGCGGTTGGGTATTGCTGGCTGCGCCGGGAAATGACATCCGCATTTCGAGTCTGCAGGAAGCTGCCAAGTTCCGCGTCGGCGCCTACAAGAACGACGCGGTCAGTCAGCATCTGGAAAGCCAGGGGTTGGCGCCGATCAACGCGCTGCGCGATCAGGAGAACGTGAAAAAGCTGGTGCGCGGGCAGATCGACCTGTGGGCTACCACGGATCCAGTCGGCCGCTATCTGGCCAAGCAGGAGGGGGTTACCGGGCTCTCCACGGTGCTGCGCTTCAATGACGCTGAACTTTATCTGGCGCTGAATAAGGACACGCCGGATGAAGTGGTCGAACGCCTGCAGAAGGCGCTCGACGACATGCGCCGCGAAGGCTTCATCGACGATATTACCGAAAGCTACCTGTAACTCCGGATGACGGTCGATGTTGCGCCGCCGGCGCGCCCGACCGCCCTCTTGCGTGCTCAGTCTCCACGGGTGACGTTCAGGCCCTTGAGCAGGTTGAGTGCCTGACTCAACTGGTAGTCATCGTCCTGCGGGCGTTGTCCGGTAGTTACCTTGCTGGCCTTGCTAGGTCGTTCTGAACCGCCGTTACCATTGCCCAGATGACCTTGCAGATCCGCCTCCTTGATGCCTTCGGCGTCCTGCTCGCGGGTGAGTTTGGCGCGGGCCACTTCGATGTCCGGGATGATGCCCTGAGCCTGGATCGAGCGGCCGCTGGGAGTAAAGTACAGTGCGGTGGTCAGCTTCAGGGCGCGGTCATTATTGAGTGGCAGCACGGTCTGTACCGAGCCCTTGCCGAAACTGTCGGTGCCCATCAGTACCGCGCGCTTGTGATCCTGCAGGGCGCCGGCAACGATTTCCGAGGCCGAGGCGCTGCCACCGTTGATTAGTACCACCAGCGGTACCCCTTCGCTGGCATCGGCCGGATCGGCGTTGAAGCGCAGCTCGGAGTTGGCCAGGCGACCCTTGGTGTAAACGATCAGGCCGCTTTTAAGAAAATGGTCAGCCACCTCCACTGCCGCCTGCAGCACGCCACCCGGGTTGTTGCGCAGATCCATCACCAGTCCGAGCAGCTTCCGATTGCCGTTTTCCTGGCGCAGTTTGTTCAGAGCCTTGCCGACTTCTTCGCCGGTGTTGACCTGGAATTGCGAGATGCGCAGGTAGCCGTAGCCGTCCTCAAGCATCTGGCTTTTAACGCTGCGTACCTTGATTACCGCGCGAGTCAGGGTCAGGTCGAATGGCCGGCCGCCGTCGCGCACCAGGGTCAGCTCGATTTTGCTGCCAGCCTTGCCGCGCATTTTGTCCACGGCTTCCATCATCGACAGTCCCTTGGTCGGCTGGCCGTCTATCTTGACGATCAGGTCGCCCGGCAGGATGCCGGCCGTGGAGGCCGGGGTGTCATCGATCGGCGAGACCACCTTGATGAAACCGTCCTCCATGCCGACCTCGATGCCCAGCCCGCCGAATTCCCCGCTGGTGCTTTCCTGCAGCTCCAGATAGGCCTGTGGCTCGAGGTAGGCTGAGTGCGGGTCGAGGTTGCTGAGCATGC
Organism: Pseudomonas sp. NCCP-436; assembly: GCF_019656335.1. Classification (GTDB taxonomy): domain Bacteria; phylum Pseudomonadota; class Gammaproteobacteria; order Pseudomonadales; family Pseudomonadaceae; genus Aquipseudomonas. The sequence goes on from NZ_BPLZ01000007.1 coordinate 74,915, forward strand.
CCTTGATGGCGTTCTCCAGCAGGGTCTTGTCGCTGACCGGCTCGACATAGGCGGCGCGAATGCGATCCATCACCTCGGCGAAGGTACGCAGGTCATCCAGAGGCAGTGGCGCCTGCTCGCTCGCCGCCGGCGCGGCCAGTGCCTCGTCGGCGTGCACGGCAGGAAGGCCGGGCAGCAGACCGAGGGCCAAAGCCAGGAGGGTAAGGCGAAAGCGTTGAGGCATGTCAAGCAACTCCTAAATGGATGGGGCGCCTACCAAAGTGGAGCGCGCCTGTCGGGCATCGGCGGCCTCGTCTGCAAAGCGGATCGAACTGCTCGTTTGCTCTGCATCCGTGACATCAGCCCTGTGTTCGGCACCACTGCGCGGGATCTGTCGGGCGGCCATTCTGGCGGATGGCGAAGTACAGGGCCGCAGTATCCTGGCCGCCACTGTTGCCCACGGTGGCAATGGCCTCTCCGGCACTGACCAGATCACCGGCGTTCTTGAGCAGGCTCTGGTTGTGACCGTAGAGGCTCAGATAACCGTTGCCGTGATCGAGAATCAACAGTAGTCCGGCACCGCGCAACCAGTCGGCAAATACCACCCGGCCACCGTGTACGGCTCGTACCTGGCTGCCGGCGGTTGCTCCGATAAGAACGCCGTCCCACTTAGTACGAGCGTCGCCGCCGCGTGGGGTTCCGTAACGTGCTACCAGTCGGCCATCCACCGGCCAGGGCAGTTTGCCCCGAGCGCTGGCAAATGGCCCGCCGTAGACCGCGCCGGAGCTGACCTGCTGGCCTTCGCCGGTATTCGGGCGGGTCTGCTGCGAGCGCTGTGCGGCGAGCTGACGCTGACGTGCTTCTTCGGCCTCACGGGCCTGGCGGGCCAGGGTTTCCTCGATGGTTTTAAGTACTCGGGCCAGCTCCGCCTGTTCCTGCTGACGGGCCTTGAGTCGCTGGTCGCGGCTGGCGTACTCGCCGTTGAGCTTGGCCAGTGCCTGTTGGCGCTCCTTGCGCGCCTGGGCCAGCTCGGCATGGCGCTGGTCGAGCCCGGCCTTCTGAATGGCCAGTTGCGACTGGTGGTGGCTGATCTCCTGCTCGACGTTGGCCAGTTGACGCAGCGTCTCGTTGAAGGTGGCCAGTTGTTCCAGACGGGCCTGGCTCAGGTAGTCGTAGTAGGTGAGGGTTCGCGAGAATTTTTCGGGGTTCTGCTGGTTCAGCAACAGCTTGACGTATTCCTGGCGGCCACTTTGGTAGGCGGCACGAGCCTGGATGGCAATCAGTCGCTGCTGCTCAGTGCGTGCGCTCTGGAGTTTTTTTTTCTCCTGATCCAGGCGTTGCAGTTCTTCCTCGCTGCTCTTGAGTTCGCGCTGAAGCTCCTTGACCTGGCTTTCGAGGTTGCCCATTTCGGTTTCGGTCTTTTTCAGCTGCTGCTGCACGCTGGACTTTTCCTGCTGCAGCTTTTCCAGCAGCTTTTTCAGTTCGGCCACGTCCTGGCGCGCGGCCTCCAGCTGGCGCTGGGTTTCGGCGCGCGAATCGGCGTAGGTCGGAGCAATCAGACTGCTGAGCAGGATCAGGGCAAGGATGCGAAGCATGGGCGAGGTGACACCGCAAGGCGAATTGAGGCCTAGTATGCCCGCGCCGCCAGGCAAAAAAAACGCCCCAGGCCTTCGGGCGCGGGGCGTTTCCTGTTTTCGTCGGGTTCCGTCACTCTTTTGGCGACGGCTGGCTCGCTTCAGTTGAACTCGACAATGCTGCGACCGGTCATCTCGCTCGGCTGCTCCAGCCCCATCAGCTTGAGCAGAGTAGGTGCCACGTCGGCCAGCACGCCGCCTTCGCGGATGCGTGCCGGGCGCTTGCCGACATAGATGAACGGCACCGGCTCGCAGGTATGGGCGGTGTGCGCCTGGCCGGTGCATTCGTCTTCCATCTGCTCGACGTTGCCATGATCGGCAGTGATCAGAGCCTCGCCACCGACCTTTCCCAGAGCATCGGTGATGCGGCCGAGGCAGTTGTCGAGGGTTTCCACGGCCTTGACCGCAGCCTCGAAAACGCCGGTATGGCCGACCATATCGCCGTTGGCGTAGTTGACGATGATCACGTCGTAGCGCTGGTTCTCGATGGCATCGACGATCCTGTCGGTAACTTCGGGGGCGCTCATTTCCGGCTTGAGGTCGTAGGTGGCCACATCCGGCGACGGGATGAGAATGCGTTCCTCTCCCTCGAACGGCTCTTCGCGGCCGCCGGAGAAGAAGAAGGTGACGTGAGCGTACTTCTCGGTCTCGGCGATGCGCAGTTGGGTTTTGCCGTTTTTCGCCAGGTATTCGCCAAGCACGTTGGTCAGCGCTTCCGGGGCGAAAGCTGCCGGAGCATCGATGCTGGCGGCGTACTGGGTGAGCATGACGAAGTTGACCTGCGGGGCGCGCTTGCGCTCGAATTCCTTGAAGTCGGGCTCGACGAAGGCGCGGGTCAGCTCGCGGGCGCGATCCGCGCGGAAGTTCATGAATACTACGGCATCGCCGTCCTCGACCTGCACCGCTGCACCGATGCTGGTGGCCTTGACGAATTCGTCGCTCTCGCCGCGTTCATAGGCAGCCTGTAGACCTTCCACGGCTCCGGCGGCGTTGAATTCGGCCTGGCCGTTGACGATCAGGTGATAGGCCTGTTCGACGCGATCCCAGCGGTTGTCGCGATCCATGGCGAAGTAGCGGCCGGTGAGGCTGGCAATGCGGCCCTTGCCGAGACGGGCGAAAGCAGTGTCGAGCAGTTCGATGGAGGGCAGGGCACTTTTCGGCGGGGTGTCGCGACCGTCGAGGAAGGCATGCAGGTAGATTTTCTCGGCCCCGCGGCGGGCTGCCAGCTCGGCCATCGCCACGATGTGATCCTGATGGCTGTGCACGCCTCCGTCGGAGAGCAGGCCGAGAATGTGTACCGCCTTGCCGGTGGCCACGGCCGTGTCTACGGCTTCGGTGATGACCGCGTTGTCGAAGAACTCGCCATCGCGGATGGCTTTGGTCACGCGGGTGAAGTCCTGGTACACCACGCGACCGGCGCCGAGGTTCATGTGGCCGACTTCGGAGTTGCCCATCTGTCCGTCCGGCAGGCCGACGTCCATGCCGCTGCCGGAGATCAGACCGTGCGGGTAGGTGGCGCGCAGGCGATCGTAGACCGGCGTACTGGCGGCGTGGATGGCGTTGTACTCGGGTTTGTCGCTGTGACCGAAGCCGTCGAGGATGATCAGAACCAAGGGTTTGGGCGTGGCGCTCATGAAGGTTGGCTCGCTCTGGGTCGATGGGCGGGAAACAAGGCCGTGCATTCTACGGACAAGCCTTTGCCGAGTCACTGTCGGACAGGCTTTGGCCGATCTTTGGGCCTGTGTATACTGGCCGGCATTTTACCGTCCTGGATCTTACAGATGTTCGCCAACCTGATTGAATTCGTCATTAACCACTATGTACTGAGTGGATTGTTCGTCATTCTGCTGGTGCTTCTGATCGTCACCGAGCTGCGCAAGGGTGGGCAGAGCCTGTCCAGCCGTGAGCTGACCGCGCTGGTCAACAGCGATAAGGGCGTGGTGCTCGATGTGCGTGCTCAGAAAGACTTCTCTGCCGGACATATCGTCGATTCGCTGCACATTCCCTACGACAAGCTGAAGGCCCGTATGGCCGAGCTGGAAAAGCACCGATCCAAGACCATCGTGGTGGTAGACGCCCTGGGGCAGCATGCCGGCAGCATCGCCCGCGAGCTGAAGAAGGCCGGCTATACAACCGCCAAGCTGTCTGGCGGCATTGCCACCTGGCGTGGCGACAACCTGCCTCTGGTAAAGTGATATGGCCGCAGTGGTCATCTATTCCAGCGACTGGTGCCCCTACTGCATCCGCGCCAAGCAATTGCTGGCGAGCAAGGGGGTGATCTACGAGGAAATCCGTGTCGACGGCCAGCCTCAGGTGCGGGCCGAGATGACCCGCAAGGCCGGCCGCACTTCGGTGCCGCAAATCTGGATCGGCGACACCCATGTGGGTGGCTGTGACGATCTCTATGCCCTGGAGCGCGCCGGCAAGCTCGACGCATTGCTGCAGAGGCCCGCTTGAAACCGCAACGTTGTTAAGGAAGGCAAACGCCATGACCGAGCAAGCCAACAGCGGCGCCGCCGCTGCCGAGCCGCAAACCCCGCAATTCTCCCTGCAGCGCATTTACGTCAAGGATCTCTCCTTCGAAGCGCCGAAGAGCCCGGAAATCTTCCGCCAGGAGTGGACGCCCAGCGTCGGTCTGGATCTCAATACCCGTCAGAAGGAGCTGGACGGCGACTTCCATGAAGTGGTGCTGACCCTGTCTGTGACCGTGAAGAACGGCGAGGACGTGGCCTTCATCGCTGAGGTACAGCAAGCCGGTATCTTCCTGATCAAGGGCCTGGATCCGGCTTCCATGAGCCACACCCTTGGTGCCTTTTGCCCGAACATCCTGTTCCCCTACGCCCGTGAGGCGCTGGACAGCCTGGTGATTCGCGGCTCCTTCCCGGCTCTGATGCTCTCGCCGGTGAACTTCGATGCGCTTTATGCCCAGGAGCTGCAGCGCATGCAGCAGGCCGAACAGACCCAGGTCGCGCACTGACGCCTGGCTCTGCCGAAAAGCGCCCTGCGGGGCGCTTTTTTGTGCGTGAAACTTTTAGTTGGCAGCGCCGGCAAAATCGTTCTGCCGCCATGCTTCGTACACTGTCACCGCCACACTGTTGGACAGGTTCAGGCTGCGGCAGCCAGGACGCATGGGCAGGCGTACGCGCCGTTCCGGTGGCAGCTCCGCGCGTACGTCCTCGGGCAGACCACGGCTCTCCGGGCCGAACAGAAAGGCATCGCCGGGCTGGTAGGACACCTCGTGGAAGGGCTGCGAGCCCTTGGTGGTAAAGGCGAACAGGCGCGGCTGGCCGAGGCTTTCCAGGCAGCCTTGCAGGTCGGCGTGACGGCGCAGTGTGGCGTACTCGTGGTAGTCGAGCCCGGCGCGGCGCAGACGCTTGTCGTCCAGTTCGAAGCCCAGGGGCTCGATCAGGTGGAGCTGGCAGCCGCTATTGGCGCACAGCCTGATAATGTTGCCGGTATTGGGCGGGATTTCCGGTTGGAAGAGGATGACGTGGAACATGCAGGGCTCCGTACACGAGGATGAGGGACATTCTACGCCGGTCGAGGATCCCCGGCCCCGGCTTCTCCGGCGTTTTCTCGCCTCGCTGGCGTTAATCGCCTTCCTGCTGGGAGTGTTGCTCGGGCGCCTGTTCGAGACGCCGCCGCTGTACATCGAAGAGGCCCAGGCCAGCGAGCGGACGCTGCAGTTGTGGTTCAACCGTGAGCCGCAGGCTAGTGCCGAGCATCTTGATGGCGCCCTGATCTACCGTTTTGCCGATGCCTACGGGCGCGAGCGTGCCGGGCGTCTGGTACTCGATGGCGTTCCGGTCAGCTGGCGTATCCGGCGTGACGGAAGGGATTTGCGTCTGCTGTTGTTGGCGAGTCGGCCCTTGTATGGGGACTGGCAGCTGAATAAGGAGGACGGGCGCTGGCGCTTGCAACTGACTTTGCAGTTCCTGTCGCCTGATGTCGGACAAGAGTAGAAGAGCGTATCTCTACGACGATTGGGAGGCTGTCATCGGGTCTGGCCGATGCGATACCGGCGCAGACCCGCAGCGGAATAAAAGAGGGGAATCCCCGGCCTGCCTGTACCAAGGCCCCCGAAACTGGTGGTACATGGCTATAAGCAGGAGGCGTGCCAAGTTTGTTTTTTCCGTCAAACCGTTATTTCGAGCCCTGGCGCGGTCGGTTCGGTAGGCGAAGCCGGCCGGCACCGGCCTTTGTGCGCCATCAAGGGGCACGGCCGGCACCGGATGGTGCATTTACGCGGCTAGCGCGGTTGCAGGCGCAGGGTGCTCTGGCGGTGGGCTGCTACGTCGGCCTCGCTCAGGTGCTGAGGCTGGTACTGACCGGCTACATGGTCCGCAGCCTGGTCGGCGTAGTGCCGGTCGAAGGGTACGCCGCTCTGCCCGACCGGAATGCCGCCGAGGGCTGTGCTGGCATCGGCCAGATCGATCAGGCGGCGGGTCGAAGGGCCGTAAACCACGTTCCAGGGCGCTGGGCCAACCCGGTGTGAGAGGTTGTTCGGCATCTCATGACCGCCTGGGGCGGCGAAAGGCCCGGCATTCAGCAGCCAGGCCAGTGGCTGCTGAACACCCAGCGGATGGGCGTGGGTCAGGGTGTGGGCACGTCCCCACTGCCAGTCTTGCGGGTTGTCACCCAACTCTTTGCGCAGGTGTGCCAGGCTGGCCTGCCAGGCCGCAGCCACTACCGCGGCGCGATCCACCGGTTGTTCGCTGCCGTTGCGCTGCCACCAGGGCGAATCTGCACTGGCGGTAAGGCGCGGCAGGGCACTGTCCAGCGCGCGGGTTTGCAGCAGGCTGTCGAAGAATACCTCGCCCAGTTCATCAGCCATCGCCTCGTGAGCCAACTGATAGGTCAACTGGTTGAACAGGGTGGCGGCTACCGAGTCGAGCCCGTGGTCGCCGTTCCAGGCTGCCAGTTGCTCCACCAGTGTGCGTTCCTGCTCGTCGGCGGCGGCCGCACGCAGCTCGTCCAGAATCGGTGCCAGCAGGCGCGGGCCGTAGCCGGTGCCCGGATCGAGTTGCAGCGCCTGGCTGTTGTATCGATCCCATTTCACCGTGGCGTCGCTCAAGCGCTGATCCAGCCGCTGGCCGCGATCCGGCAGGTTGTAGTAACCGGGAATCACGATGCCACTGGCTGGTACGGGCTGGTAATTGGCCGAGACGATGTAGCCGCGCGGCGGGTTTTCTTCCTGCGGGTTGGCGCTGAAGGGGTGGAAGCCGGGTTTATCAGCCTCGTTGCCGGCACCGTCGAGGATGAAGGCCGGGTTGACTCCGTCTGGGCGCATAGGCAGGCGTGCCGAGGCCCACCAGCCGATGTCGCCGGTTGCATTGGCCCACACGACGTTGAGCCCGGGAGCCTCGATCTTCTCGGCGGCGGCACGGGCCTTGTCCAGGGTGTCGGCACGACCGAGCTGGTAGAAGGCTTCGAGCAGCGGGTTGTCGGTTTCCAGGAAGGCCCACCACATGGCGATGGGTGTGCTGCCGCTGGTCTGGCCCAGGGCGTCATTGATGATCGGGCCATGGGGCGAGCGGCGCAGGGTAAGTTGTACCGGTTCGCCACCCTTGACCCGGATGGTTTCGTTGCGTTGTTCAAGGTCTACCCAGCGGTCTTTGTACCAGACCTGGTTGGGGTTGTCCGGGTTGACCCGTTCGGCGATCAGGTCGAGATCGTCGTTCTGGAACATGGTCAGGCTCCAGGCGAAGTCGCGGTTGTGACCGAGCATTGCGCTGGGGATCAATGCCTGGTGATAGCCGTACATTTCATAGCCTGGCGCCTGCAGGTGGGCCTCGTACCAGACAGCAGGCAGCGAGAAGCGGATGTGCGGGTCACCGGCCAGTAATGGCTTGCCGCTGGCAGTCCGGCTGCCGGATACGGCCCAGGCATTGCTGCCCTCGAATTGCGGCAGGCCGCTGTCGGCCAGGGCGCTGTCGCTGAGGCGGGCGAGGGCGGCCAGATCCTTCCAGTCACCTGCGGCCAGCGGCGTGCCAACCACCCCTTCGGGGTGCCAATCGAGATCGAAGATCTTCAGATAATCGGCACCCAGGCGGTCGCGCACATGGGTCAGCACCGGCTCGGTACGAAAGGCTGCAGCAAAACTGTAGGCCATGTAGCCGGCAACGCTGAGTGTGTCGGCGGCGGTGAAGGGGCGCGGTTCGATGCCCAGCAGGGCGAATTCCGGCGGCAGCGGGCGGCTGGCCTGAAACTGATTGATGCCTTCCAGATAGTGCTGCAACGCTTGCGCGGATGGGCTGCTGGGGTCAAGCCGGGCGGCATAGCGGTCGGCATGCTGGCGGATCTCCAGAGTACGAAACAGGCGATCCGTGTCGACCAGTTTCTCTCCCAGTACCTCGGCCAGCTCGCCGCGTGCCAGGCGTCGTAGCATCTCCATCTGGAACAGTCGATCCTGGGCGTGGACGAAACCCAGCGCACGCTGCATGTCGGCCTCGTTGTCGGCGCGAATATGCGGTACTCCGCGCTCGTCGTAGTCCACGGTGACAGGCGCCTGCAGGCCTTCGAGCACCAGCTCGCCATCGCGCAGCGGCTGCTTGGAATACAGGTACCAGCTCAAGGCTCCGCCGGTAGTGGCCAGGATCAGGGCAAGGGCGGTCAGGGAGCGTTTCATCTGGCGTTCCTTCTTGTAGTGGGGGCGCGAATCCGGTCGACGGAAGTGTCCGGATATCCGGCTGCATTGTGCTAAGACGCGGGCAGATCGGCATTGACCGAATGCATCAAGGCTGAAATTCTATGGTCAATTTAGGGTCGACCGGAGCCGACATGGACGACATCGCCTTCGTACCTCTGACGCATTCCTCAACTCTGCGTCGCCTGCTCTACGAGGCGCTGGCGGCTTTGGGCTTCGATCCTACCGATATCTACCGCCGCGCCTATGCCGGTGTCCCTCTGGCGGCGCCGTTGCTGGAGGCGCGCGAGGATCATGACAATGCCCCGCGTTTCTGGCAGGCGCTGCCGCAGATTACCGCTGATGTCGATATTGGGCTGCATTTGGGTGAGGTAATGCAGCCGCGTCCGATGGACGTGGTCGGTTACCTGCTGCTGGCAGCGTCGGATTTGCGCCAGGGGCTGCAGGCCTTCGTGCGTTTCCAGCACATCCTTTCCGGCGGTTTTGCCGCGCGTCTTGAGGAGGTGGGTGAGCAGGCGCGGTTGGTGATCGATCTGAACTATCGGGGTGTTGGCTCGCTGCGTCAGCAGATGGAGTGTCTGGCGCTGTTGCTGAGGAAGATGCTGGCAGAGGCCGGCGGCGACCTGCCGCTGCTGGGGGTGGAGTTCCGCCACCCGGCGCCACGCCGGCTCGGCGAGCACCGGCGCCTGCTGGGTGTCGAGCCGCGCTTCGGGCAGCCTCGCGACGCGCTGATTTTGCCGCGAGCGGCGCTGTCGCGCCCTTCGCGCAGTGCCAGTCCGAGACTGTTCCAGGTGCTGACCGAGGAAGCGGAGCGACAACTGGCCGGGCTGGTGGAAAACAGGTTGCTGGCGCGGGTGCGCTACTGGCTGGAGACCTGTTTGGGGCAGGCGCCCTGTTCGCTGGAGGACTGTGCCCGGGCGCTGGGCTGCAACCGCAGTGCTCTGCAGCGTAGTCTGGCCGAGCAGGGCAGCAGCTTTCGCAAGTTGCATGACGAGGTGCGCCGGTTGCGGGCCTTGCGACTGCTAGAGCAGGGGCAGGGCGTGCGTGAGGTAGCGCGGGCCTGCGGCTTTGCCGAGCTGTCGCCGTTCTACCGAGCGTTTCGCCGCTGGCAGGGCGGTACGCCGCGCGGACGCGCCTGAGGCTTTCAGTCGCTGTCGCCCCAGTCGCAGAAACAGCCTACGGCCAGGGTGTTGCCGGCATTGACCGGTCGGCCGGCGATCAGGGCGTCGAGCACGGGTTCGATGAAACTATTGCTTGAATTGCACACCAGCCCTTCGCTGTAGGGGCCGAAGTAGGCCAGTCGGCCATCGCGATCCCAGATAGCCACCGCCGGACTGGCCGGTAGGCCCTCGCTACCCGGTAGCGCCTTAAGCGGGTGCAGTGCAGACAGTTCATCGGGCAGGCGGCCATGGCTGCCCGGCTTTTGCACTACGTGGAATTCGACCCTGCCGGCGTAGCGCTCGATCAGCTCGGCCAGGTGTTGCTGGTTACCGACGTTGCACGGGCAGGCCGGATCCCAGAAATGCACCAGACGGATTGATTCACGGGCAGCCAGCTCAGGCGGCAGACGCAGTGCAGCACCGGAGAAGAACGCCGCGCGCTCGTCGAAAGGCCGCAGGTACCGGCTCTCGAACCAGCTATAGGCCAGCAGCAGGCTGCCCAGGCAGGCGAGGACTAGCAGTGCGACGAGCAGTTTCTTGGCAGGCAAACGAGGCATGGGGAGGTGACGGATTGAAAACAGGGACGTAGCTTGCCACGATGCGTCGGCCGACTGAATATCGTCATGACTGCAATAAACCCGGCGCTGATGTTTCACGCCTCCCTTGCCGACCACGGAAAGCCCGATGCCTGCGCCCTTTCAGCCCGATCAGCTACGCTCCCTGCTGCGACCCCTAGCCGCAGCGCGTCTGGAGCTGCCGGTACTGCAGGCCTACCGCCGCTTCTACGGGCTGGATCTGACCCAGCGCTTCGCCGGTCTGGACAACCGCCTGGGCAGCTTCACGGCAGCGGGCTATCAGATCGCCGTGCAGCTGTGGGCACCGCCGCAGCCGCGCGGCAGCCTGCTGCTGCTGCATGGCTACTACGACCATATGGGCCTGTACCGGCACGTGGTCGACTGGGCATTGAGCATGAACTTCGCCGTGCTGGCCTGCGATCTGCCGGGGCATGGCCTGTCCAGCGGCGTGCGCGCCAGCATCGATGATTTCTCCGAATATCAGCAGGTGCTCGCCGGACTGTTCGATCAGGCTGCGGCACTGGGGTTGCCGCAACCCTGGCATCTGTGCGGACAGAGCACCGGCGGGGCGATTCTGCTGGACTACCTGCTGCATGATGGCAAGCGTCCGGAACTGGGGCAGAGCATTCTGCTGGCGCCGCTGGTGCGGCCGCGCGCCTGGGGCTGGTCGAAGCTCAGCTACCGCCTGCTCAGACCGTTCGTGCGGGAAATTCCGCGGCGTTTCAGCGAAAACTCCAGCGATGCCGGCTTCATCGAGTTCGTCCACAAGCTCGACCCGCTGCAGCCGCGCACCCTGCCCACCGCCTGGGTCGGCGCGCTGGCGCAGTGGGTGCCGCGCATCGAGGCGGCCGCGCCGAGTGCGCACAGCCCGCTGATCGTGCAGGGCGAGGCGGACATGACGGTGGACTGGCAGCACAATCTGGCGGTGCTGCAGGACAAGTTTCGCCTGCCACAGATCCTGCGCCTGGGCGAGGCCCGTCATCATCTGGCCAACGAGAACGAGGCGTTGCGCCGGCGTTACTTTGAGTTCCTGCGGCAGTATCTGGAATAGCGCAGTAGCGTTTCAGATGCTCGAAGCCGGTGGCTCCAGGTCCGCACTGCTGGCGCCCACTGCCAGCCCGGCTCGCAGGGCTGCCAGGGTTGCTCGGTAATAGGCCTGACCGCCTTCGGAGCGGGCGAACTCAACGAATTGTTCCAGCTCCGGGTCGCTCAGCTCGCGATAGACATAGAGCAGGGTGTTGTCCAGATCCGGTTCGATCTGCTCCATCAGACGCTGTCGCTGACTTTCAAGCAGACCGCGCGCCAGATCGCCGCCAGGCAGGCCCGGAATCATCTGGCTGAGGCTGTCGGCGGCCACGCTGGCCAGCGCGAGGCTGACTTCTGCTCCCGCTTCCTTGGCTGGCAGGGCCTGCGCCAGATGGCGGATCAGCAGGCGACGGGTGGCCTCGGCTTCGATGCGCGGCAGACCATCGGCGTATTTGGCCAGCTGATCCTGGCGGGTAGCCAACTGTTCTGCCGCGACCACCCGCTGGCCCAACTCAGAGCGGAAGAAGGCCAGCGCCGGTTGCGGATCCTTCAACTGCTGGCGCAGGCTGCGCAAGGCGCGCTGGTCAATTGCGGTGCTGGCGAAGCGCCGGTTGCTGTTGTCCACCAGGGCCTGGTACATGGCGGGCGGCAGTGTGTGGCGATAGCGCTGCTGAGCTGCATCGAGCGCTTGAGTGAAGTGTTCGCGTTGTTGTGGCCAGCCGGCTGCCTGGTACAGTTTCAGGTAGTCTTCGGCCGACACTGACAGGGTCAGGCCAAATAGCAGCAGGGCTAACAGAAAACGCATTGAAGGCTCCTTGGCAAACTATCCGGGCTGGCCGCAGTTGCCTGCGGCCGGCTATTTTCAGCGGCGCGCCAGAGCTTGTCGAGCCGCTCGTGACACATCCTTGCTGCCTGCAGACTGCGACAGCGCAAGGCTGCCCGGTGTTCCCGGCGACTTGCTACAATCGCCGGCATGAACACATCTTCTGAAAACGATTCCTTTTCCAGTCTGATCGATGATCTGGCCGGTCGTGGCTGGGCGCAGCAGACGCTGTTCGCTCCGCCGGCGTTGACCCGGGAGCTGGCCGCCGAGTGCCTGCGGCGGGCGTATGGCGGGCAGTTAAGCCCCGCCGGCATCGGCCGTGGCAGCTCGCAGCAGGTGCAGGAGGGCATTCGTGGTGACCGCATTCAGTGGCTGGAGCCTGGTCAGCACGCCGCCTGCGATCAGTACCTGCAACTGATGGATGAATTGCGCCTGGCGCTCAATTGCAACCTCTACCTGGGGCTGGAGGACTTCGAGAGTCACTTCGCCTGCTATGAGCCGGGGGCTTTCTATCAGCGTCATCTCGATCGCTTTCGTGACGATGACCGGCGGACGGTGTCGGCGGTGTTCTATCTCAATGAAGACTGGCAGGCTGCACAGGGCGGCGCGTTGCGTCTGTACCTCAATGATGGCGGTGAGCATGAGGTGTTGCCACAAGCCGGTACTTTGGTGCTGTTCCTCTCGGCTGAAATGCCGCATGAGGTGCTGCCGGCAAACCGTGAGCGATTGTCGCTGACCGGCTGGTTCCGGCGTCGCGGCGATACGCCGCTCTGAGTGCTGCGCGATTCTCCGAGCCGATGTCTGGCCGAGGAAACAAATGATGGAAAAGATTCTGGTCAGCCGTTGCCTGCTGGGGCAGCGAGTGCGCTATGACGGCGGCACCCACGGGCCGTTCAGCGAGTTGCAGCGCTGGCAGGCCGAGGGGCGAATCGTCGGATTGTGCCCGGAAGTTGCCGGCGGTCTGCCGACACCGCGTCCTCCGGCGGAAATTCGCGACGGCCGTGGTGCGGCCGTGCTTGACGGGCAGCTGCCGGTTCTGACCAATGACGGGCAGGATGTCACTGCTGCCTTCGTCGAAGGTGCCAGCCAGGCGCTGGCGCTGGTGCGGCAACACAATATCCGCATGGCGGTGCTCAAGGCGCGTAGCCCTTCATGTGGCAACGAGCAGACCTATGACGGCAGCTTCAGTGGTACCCGCGTGGAGGGTGAGGGGGTTACTGCAGCGCTGCTCAGACGCCACGGTATCAAGGTGTTTCACGAAGGTCAGTTGGATCAGGCTGCTGCCTGGCTGGCGAATCTTGAGCGTTGAGCAGTAACGATTTTCATTGGTCGATGTCTATGGAGTGAGTTATTCACCCGAGCGAGACTGATTATATGAACAAGACACTTCACTCTCTGCTGGCCGGCGCCGTACTGCTGTCTGTCAGTGCTCTGAGCTGGGCAGATGTGCCCCGCACGCCTTCGCCCAAGGATGCGGAGGTCTATATCATCTCGCCTCAGGATGGTGCCACGGTTGATCCGACCTTCACCGTCCAGTTCGGCCTCAAGGGCATGGGTGTGGCGCCGGCAGGTGTTGTTCATCCGGATACCGGCCATCACCACCTGCTGATAGATGTGGAGTCATTGCCGGCAATGGGCCAGCCGCTACCGGCCAACGACCATATCATTCATTTCGGTGGCGGGCAGACGCAGACCCGGTTGACCCTCAAGCCGGGCAAGCACACCTTGCAGCTGCTGATGGGCGATCAGTACCATATTCCCCATGAGCCGCCGGTGTTGTCGAAGAAGATCACCGTGACCGTCAAGTAAAGGGGCGCGCACAAAAAAGGGAGGCTTAAGCCTCCCTTTTCCATGCTCCGTGTTTAGAACAATACGCGGCTGCGGATGGTGCCCGGCACCTGTTGCAGTTTCTCCAGGGCCAGATCCGAGTAGGCGGCATCGACATCGATTACCACGTAGCCGACCTTGTCGTTGGTCTGCAGGAACTGGCCGGAGATGTTGATGCCGTTGTCGGCGAACACCTTGTTGATGTCGCTCATTACACCCGGGATGTTGCGGTGGATGTGCAGCAGACGGTGCTTGCCCGGGTGTGCCGGCAGGGCCACTTCCGGGAAGTTGACCGAGGACACCGAGGTGCCGTTGTCGCTGTACTTGACCAGTTTTTCGGCCACTTCCAGGCCGATGTTGGCCTGCGCTTCGGCGGTCGAACCACCGATGTGCGGAGTCAGGATCACGCGATCCAGACCGCGCAGCGGGCTTTCGAATTCTTCGTCGTTGGATTTGGGCTCGACCGGGAACACGTCGATGGCGGCGCCGATCAGGTGCTCGTCCTTGATCGCCTCGGCCAGGGCTTCCAGACGCACAACGGTGCCACGGGCAGCGTTGATCAGGATGGCGCCCTTCTTCATGGCGCGGATTTCCTTCTCGCCGATCATCCACTGAGTCGACGGCAACTCCGGTACGTGCAGCGAGACGATATCGGCCAGGCCCAGCAGTTCGTACAGATCGCCGACCTGCTGTGCGTTACCCAGCGGCAGTTTGGTCACGGTGTCGTAGAAGTAAACCTGCATACCCAGGGCTTCGGCCAGAACCGACAACTGCGTGCCGATGGATCCATAACCGATGATGCCCAGCTTCTTGCCACGGATTTCGAAGGAGTTGGCCGCCGACTTGATCCAGCCACCACGATGGCAGGAGGCGTTCTTCTCCGGAATGCCGCGCAGCAGCAGGATGGCCTCGGCCAGCACCAGTTCGGCTACCGAGCGGGTGTTGGAGTAGGGGGCGTTGAATACGGCGATGCCGCGCTCGCGGGCTGCCTCCAGATCCACCTGGTTGGTGCCGATGCAGAAGCAGCCAACGGCAACCAGTTTCTTGGCACAGTCAAAAACATCGGCGGTCAGCTGGGTGCGCGAGCGGATGCCGATGAAATGAGCATCGGCGATCTTTTCTTTCAGCTCATCGCCTGACAGCGCGGTCTTGAGGTACTCGATGTTGCTGTAGCCGGCCGCCTTGAGCGTGTCTACGGCGTTCTGGTGCACACCTTCGAGAAGAAGGAACTTAATCTTGCTCTTGTCGAGAGAGGTCTTGCTCATCGGAGTACCTGTGGTCCCACTAATGGTGTCAGGAGAAGGGCTGGCGACAAGGCCGGCCGGTGCCCGAAGGCGCCCTGGGGGCGCGAATAACGGGGTGCGTATGCTAGCATGTTCTCCTTTTTCAATGCTCGGTTGCGACCTGAATGGTTCTCAGGGCGACCATGAATCCTTTGAGAGTTCCGTAGATGACCACCCCTGCCCAGATCGAAGAGCTGAAGACCCTGGTTGAACCCGGCAAGGTGCTGACCGATGCCGATTCACTGGAGGCCTACGGCAAGGACTGGACCAAGCACTTCGCCCCGGCACCATCGGCGATTGTGTTTCCCAAGAGCATTGAACAGGTGCAGGCCATCGTACGCTGGGCCAATACCCACAAGATCGCTCTGGTGCCGTCGGGTGGACGTACCGGCCTGTCCGCCGCCGCTGTAGCGGCCAATGGCGAGGTGGTGGTGGCGTTCGACTACATGAACCAGATCCTGGCCTTCAACGAGTTCGACCGCACCGTGGTGTGCCAGCCGGGTGTGGTGACCAAGCAGCTGCAGCTGTTTGCCGAGGAGCATGGGTTGTACTACCCGGTGGACTTCGCTTCCAGTGGGTCCAGTCAGATTGGCGGCAATATCGGCACCAATGCCGGCGGAATCAAGGTTATTCGCTACGGCATGACCCGCAACTGGGTGGCTGGCCTGAAAGTGGTGACCGGCACTGGCGAGTTGCTGGAGCTGAATCGTGATCTGATCAAGAACGCTACTGGCTACGATCTGCGTCAGCTGTTTATCGGCGCTGAAGGCACCCTGGGCTTTGTCGTCGAAGCGACCATGCGCCTGGATCGTGCGCCGAAAAACCTTACCGCCATGGTGCTTGGCACCCCGGACTTCGATTCGATCATGCCAGTGCTGCACGCCTTCCAGAGCAAGCTGGATTTGACCGCCTTCGAATTCTTTTCCGACAAGGCTCTGGCCAAGGTGCTGGCGCGCGGCGACGTTCCGGCACCCTTTGAAACCGAGTGCCCGTTCTACGCGCTACTGGAGTTCGAGGCCACCACCGAGGAAGTCGCCGAGGCGGCGCTGGCTACCTTTGAGCACTGTGTGGAACAGGGCTGGGTGCTTGACGGTGTGATGAGTCAGAGCCAGCAACAGCTGGAAAACCTCTGGAAGCTGCGCGAGTACATCTCCGAGACCATCAGTCACTGGACGCCGTACAAGAACGACATTTCGGTCACTGTCGGTCAGGTACCGGCCTTCCTCAAGGACATCGACGCCATCGTCGAGGCCAACTACCCGGATTTCGAGGTGGTCTGGTTCGGTCATATCGGTGACGGGAATCTGCACCTGAACATCTTGAAGCCCGAGGCCATGAGCAAGGATGAGTTCTTTGCCAAGTGCGCCGTGGTCAACCAGTGGGTGTTCGAGACGGTGCAGAAGTACAACGGTTCGATCAGTGCCGAGCATGGCGTGGGCATGACCAAGCGCGACTACCTGCACTACAGCCGCAGCGCGGCGGAGATCGCCTGTATGAAGGCCATCAAGGCTGTGTTCGATCCGAACGGGATCATGAACCCCGGCAAGATCTTTGCCTGAGCATTGCAAGCGCCCGCCTGACAGCGGGCGTTTTTGTATCCGGCCCTGTGTCGGTTAAGGTACGGCATCGGCCACAAGCCACGATGTCCACAATACGAACAACACAGGAGTCGGTGATGAGTTACCAGCACCAGTACGTCGACGGTACCACCGTCCACTTTCCCCTTGGCAAGGTGGTCTGCATAGGTCGCAATTATGCCGAGCACGCCCGGGAACTGAACAACCCGGTTCCCACCGAGCCGCTGCTGTTCATCAAGCCCGGTTCCTGCGTGGTGCCCATTGAGAAGGGGTTTCTCATTCCGGATGACCGCGGCGCGGTGCATTACGAGGCGGAAATTGCGGTACTGATTGGCAAGCCGCTGTCGCGTCATCCGGACGCCGAGGAAGTGCTCGATGCCATCAGCGGCTTCGCCCCGGCCCTCGATCTGACCCTGCGTGACGTGCAGGCCAAACTCAAGGAAAAGGGCTATCCCTGGGAGATTGCCAAGAGCTTCGACGGCGCCTGTGTGCTGGCTCCCTTCGTGCCGGGTGATGCAATTGAGGATCTGGCAGATATCGGCATTCGTCTGAGCATTAATGGTGAGCTTCGCCAGGACGGCAATAGTCGTGACATGCTCAACCCCATCGTGCCGATGATCCGGCATATGGCCGGACATTTTGCTCTGCAGCCCGGTGACGTGATCCTGACCGGCACGCCGGTCGGCGTTGGAGCCCTGAACAAGGGGGATGAACTGGTGCTGGAACTGGTTGGCCACAGCCGCTTTACCAGTTGCGTGCTCTAGTCGTCACGACAACAGCTGGCGCGTGCCGGGCGGGTCCAGGCCTGGGCGGTGTTGCAGCAGTCCTGTGGCATGCGCCATTGCAGCCTGTGCCGGGGCCGCGACCAGCTTTCAGCTTCGCTTAAGCTGTCATTCAGTCTGGCTTCAGCTAGCGCTACTAATCTGAACCTGTCACTTACGAACTACGAGGTTCACGTCATGAAACGTACCGCTTTCGCTCTGATGTTCCTGCCCCTTATCAGCGCTGGTGCCTTCGCTGCCGGCTACACCGGTCCGGGCGCTACACCGCAGGTCACTACTGTAGCTGGCGCACTGGAAGCTGCCGATGACGCCCAGGTGGTGTTGGAAGGGCAGATCGTCAAGCGCCTGGGAGATGAGCGTTATGAATTCCGTGATGCCACTGGCACCATCCAGGTCGAGATCGACGATGAAGACTGGCCGGGCCAGAGCGTTTCGGAGAATACCAAGGTGCGTCTGACCGGTGAGGTTGACAAGGATGTCAACCAGCTTGAAGTCGATGTGGATCGTGTTGAGCTGATCAACTGACCCGTGCTGATGCTTCGCTGTCCGCCACATTTGAATGTGGCGGGCTGGTTTACGTCTGTTCGAGAACTTTTCATGCGCCGCCTGCTTTCACTCAATCCCTGGCTCTGTCTGTTGCTCTTCGTATTGCTGGCAAGCAGCCTGTTGGCCCAGCAGTACCGTCTTTTCGAGCGTGGCTGGTTCGCGCTGCAGGCCTGGCAGAACAGCGAGGCGTGGAGCGAGCGTTCGCTATGGCTGGGTGATTACCAGGTGGTCATTGATGCCAGACCGATCGAGGGCATTCGCGATGTATCGGCTCTGACGTATGATCCCGACAGGAAAAGTCTGTTTAGCGTGGCCAATAAGCCGGCCCGGGTGCTCGAACTGAGTCTGGAAGGCGAGCTGCTGCGGATCATCGATCTGCAGGGCTTCGGTGATCCGGAGGCCATCGAATACATTGCGCCGGGAGTGTTCGTGATCGCTGACGAGCGCGAGCAGCGCCTGGTCAAGGTGCGTATCGACGATAACACCCGGGTGCTGGATGCGGCCCATGCCCAGCAACTGTCGCTGGGTATGGGCCTCAATGGCAACAAGGGGTTCGAGGGGCTGGCCTATGACCCGGCCCGCCAGCGGCTGCTGGTGGCTAAGGAGCGCGACCCGGTGCGGATCTTCGAAGTGCTGGGCTTTCCCCATACCGCTGACGATAAGCCGCTGACCTTGCAGATCAACACGGATCCCAAGCGTGACTCGCGGTTGTTCGTGCGTGACGTTTCGAGTCTGGACTTTGACGATGTCACCGGCCATCTGCTGGTGCTGTCGGACGAGTCGCGGCTGGTGATCGAGCTGGATAGCGATGGCAAGCCGATCAGCACCCTGTCGTTGCTGGCCGGCCAGCACGGCCTGCAACGCAGTGTGCCGCAGGCTGAGGGGCTGGCCAGCGATGGCAGGGGCAACCTTTATCTGATCAGTGAGCCGAATCTGTTCTATTCGTTCCGCAAATCTGTTCGTTAGCTACTCAGATCCGTCAGTGTGGCGTCGGTGGCATGGTTTATCACTGACTCCACACCGTTTCGGCAATTGGCGGCACTGGCGTACATCTGGCTCTGGCCGATTACCTGGCCATTGGTGGCCTTGAGCACGAAGTAGTGTTTGTCGTTGCTGGCGGCTTTGATCTCGAAGGCGCCTTCGCGCTGGGCGTTCCGGCGCACTGATTCGATACCGTCCAGCGCCGAGGTCTTGGCCTTGTACATCTCGCTGGCGAGAATCACCTGGCCGTTGCTGGCCAGCAGGTTGAAGTGGAACTGGCCGTCTTTGGCTTTTTTCAGTTCGAATTTTCCAGGCATATGTGTAATTTCTCCCAAGGCTGCGGCGCAATGCCGAAGTGATCCTTGGAAAACTCTAGTCCATCAGTGCGAATGGCTCCTCCCTACATGGCTGTGGCCGTCGTCCGGCAGAGCTTGCACTCCGCCGCTGGCATTGAGCTGGCGGAGAATGCCGCAGGCTTCGGACTCCTGGCCGCCACGGCAGCGCTCACGTAGCTCGCAGAGCTGCCGGCGCAGAGCCTGCAGACTGGCGATGCGGGCCTCGACGTGCTCAATATGCTCGTCCACCAGACCGTCGACACCGGCGCAGCTTTCCTGTGGCAGGTCGCGCAAGGCCAGCAGTCGGCGGATTTCTTCCAGGGTCATGTCCAGCGTGCGGCAGTTGCGGATAAACACCAGCCGTTCCAGGTGCTCGCTGCTGTACAGGCGATAATTTCCTTCGCTGCGCGCGGGCGCCGGCAGCAGACCCTCCCGCTCGTAATAGCGGATGGTCTCTACCTGGCAGTCGGCCTTTTTCGCCAGTTCGCCGATTTTCATTTCGCGTACTCCTTGGGGCTTGACCCTATAGTGACTACAGGGTGTCTACTCGGCAACAGTTACCTGACGGAGACTGTCCATGAGCTGCTGCAATCACATCGGGAAATCACACGGCCACGAGCCGGTGCACACGCCTCGGAACGAGGCACAGGAGCCTCTGAACGGCGCGCTGACCAGTCGGATTCGTATTGAGCAGATGGATTGCCCGACCGAGGAACGGCTGATTCGTGATGCCCTGAGCCGCCTGCCGGAAGTAGCCGGCCTGCGCTTCAACCTGCTGCAGCGGATACTGACCGTCAGTCACGCTGAGGGTGCGCTTGAGCAGGTGCTGGCGGCAATTCGTGAGCTGGGTTTTACCCCGCAGCTGGAAAGTGAAGGCAGTGCTGCGGCGGTACCCGAAGAGTCCGCACGGCAGCCTGGCTGGTGGCTGTTGCTGCTGGCCGGTGTGCTGGCACTGAGTTCCGAGCTGATCCACTTCATCGGGCTCGGCCCCGAATGGCTGAAGGCGCTGCCTGCGCTGGCGGCCATCGCCTTGTGCGGATTGTCTACCTATCGCAAGGGCTGGATCGCACTGAAGAATCGCAATCTCAACATCAATGCGTTGATGAGTATTGCCGTTACCGGTGCGGTGCTGATCGGCCAGTGGCCGGAAGCCGCCATGGTGATGGTGCTGTTCAGTCTGGCCGAGCGGATTGAGGCGTGCTCGCTGGAGCGGGCGCGTAATGCGATTGCCGGGCTGATGGAGCTGGCTCCGCTGCGCGCTACTGTGCAGCAGGACGATGGCAGCTGGCAGGAGGTTGATGTGCAGTCTGTTGCCTTCGGGGCGCGGATCCGGGTGCGCCCGGGTGAGCGCATCAGTCTCGATGGCGAGGTGGTTTCCGGTGAGTCGACGGTGAATCAGGCTCCGATTACCGGGGAGAGCCTGCCAGTGGAGAAGCGCACGGGTGATCCGGTTTTCGCCGGTACCATCAACGAAGCCGGCTCGCTGGAGTTTCGTGTCACTGCGGCGGCGCGTGACACCACGCTGGCGCGGATTATCCGCGCGGTAGAGGAGGCGCAGGGCTCGCGTGCGCCGACCCAGCGCTTCGTCGACCGCTTCTCGCGCATCTACACCCCGGTGGTGTTCGTTTGTGCGCTGCTGATTGCCGTGCTGCCGCCATTGCTGCTCGGCAGTGGCTGGTTCGACTGGCTCTACCGGGCGCTGGTGCTGCTGGTGGTGGCCTGTCCCTGCGCTCTGGTGATCTCCACCCCTGTGACCATCGTCAGTGGCCTGGCTTCGGCGGCGCGCAAGGGCATTCTGATCAAGGGTGGCGTGCATCTGGAGAGCGGCCGCCATCTGAAGCTGCTGGCATTGGACAAGACCGGCACCCTGACCCACGGTCGACCAGTGCAGACCGATTGCCTGGCGCTGACGGACGCCGACGCGACGCAGGCCGCTGGCTGGGCTGCCAGCCTGGCGGCACGATCTGACCATCCGGTATCCCGGGCACTGGCTCGCCGGGCTGCAGAGCAGGGGCTGGTGCTGAGCGAGGTCGAGGCTTTCGAGGCACTGCCTGGCCGCGGTACTCGCGGGCGTGTCGCTGGCCGCCTGCTGCACCTGGGTAATCACCGGCTGGTGGAGGAACTGGGCTTGTGTTCGGAGGCGCTTGAACAACGCCTGGAAACATTGGAGCGCGAGGGCAAGAGTGTGGTGGTGCTGTGTGACGAGCAGCGTCCGCTGATGCTGTTCGCCGTGGCCGACACCCTGCGCCAGAGCAGCCGTGAAGCGGTTGCCGAGTTGCATGGGCTGGGCGTGCGTACCTGTATGTTGAGCGGCGACAATGTCCATACCGCTGCGGCCATTGCCGGGCAGGCGGGTGTTGACGAGGCTCACGGTGACCTGCTGCCGGCAGACAAGCTGGCCTGGATCGAGGCGGCTCAGGCGAAGGGACAGGTAGTGGGTATGGTGGGTGACGGGATCAACGATGCGCCGGCGCTGGCACGGGCCGAGATCGGCTTTGCCATGGGGGCGGCGGGAACCGACGCCGCCATCGAAACGGCCGATGTCGCGCTGATGGACGATGATCTGCGCAAGATTCCCGCCTTCGTCCGGTTGTCGCGGCAGACCCATGCCATCCTGCTGCAGAACATCACTCTGGCGCTGGGCATCAAGGCGGTATTCCTTGGCCTGACACTGGCCGGGCAGGCGACCATGTGGATGGCGGTATTCGCCGACATGGGCGTTAGCCTGATGGTGGTGTTCAATGGTCTGCGACTGTTGCGCAAGTGAGGCTGGCCGTGGCGGCGCCGGTCGCTATTGGTTCGTAAACGGCCGCAGTGCGGGACAGCGTCACGCCTGCGGCCGCAAGCACTGGCCGAATCAGAAGTCGATGGTGGCCGACAACTGCAGAGTGCGAGGTGCGCCCAAGCCGCCGGAGAGGCCGTCACCGCCCTGGGTTGAGCCCAGCCAGTAGGCCTTGTTGGTGGCATTTTGCAATGTTGCGCGCAGGGTGACCGGGCGGGCAGCCACCTCGGTGCTATAGCGGGCGCCCAGATCGTAGAGAGTATGCGACGGCAGTTGCAGACGCTGATCCTCGGTGACGTAGCGCTCGCCGGTGTAGCTGGCGGCAGCGGTCAGGGTCAGGCCGGGAACGGCCTGCAGGTCGTACTCGGCGCCCAGTTTGGCGATCAGCCTGGGAATGCCGGAGATCTGATTGCCTTCGATGTTCCGGTTCAGCGCCTTGGTCATCTGCGCCTTGGTATAGGAAACGCCGCCCATCAGGCGCAATTCGGGGCTGGTCTCGCCAAAGAAGCTCCACTCGATACCGCGGTTGCGCTGCTCGCCGTAGGTGCCGTAGACATTGCTGACCGGATCCACATAGGCACTGGGTTTCTCGATCTGGAACAGCGCGACGCTGGTGGCGAACTGACCCAGATCCCACTTGGCGCCGACTTCGTACTGCTTGGTCACGTACGGGCTCACCACTTCACCGGCGTTGTTCGCAGTCAGCGGCGCGGTGCCGCCCTGGCTCAGGCCCTCGATGTAGTTGCCGTACAGTGACAGCTCGTCGGTGACCTTGAACAGCAGAGCCGTGGCGGGAGACAGCCGGTGTTCGTCGTACTTGGAGGTCTTGACCCGGGCACCGGTCAGGTTGGCGCTCTCCACGTTCTGCCGGCGCGCGCCGACAGTCCACTGAATCCGGTCGTCCCAGAACGACAGGGTGTCGAGCAGGGCCACGCTCTGTAGCTGCGCCTCGGTGTACTGGGTAATTGGCCCATGCCCCGGGAAGTTCGGTTTAGAGCCGAAATCGGGACGGTTGTAGTTGACTGTGACAAAGTTCGGCAGCATGGCATCGCGGAAGCTCCACTCCGATTCGTAGTGGGTCGCCGCCAGTGACCAGGCGTGGTTTACCGGGCCGGTGTCGAATTGCCCCTTGAGGCCGACCTCGCCGGATTTCTGGGTGCCATCGCGGATTGAGCGCACGGCGGTCACGTTGATGTCGCCGGCGTCGTTGAGCAGTGTGTCACGCAGGATCAAGGCGTTGTAGCCGCCATCACGCTGCCCCCAGGCGGCGTAGGCGGTCAGCTTGTCATTGAGGTCCACCTCGCCGCGCAGCAGGAAGGTATCGGTATCGTTGCGGGTATAGGCCCAGTCCGGGGCCAGACCGTGATCGCCTTTTTTCGGGCTGGGCAGGCGGTTCACCGTCGGTGCAATCGAGGAAATGCCGAAGTAGTTGACGCCGTGCAACAGTTCACGCTGTCGGTACATGTCCAGCGATAGACGAGCCCGTTCGCCGCGCCAGTCGAGCCCCAGCGAGGACAGTTCCATTCGCTGATCCTGATTGTCCACGGCAGTATCACCGTCGCGATAGACGCCGTTGTAGCGGATGCCGAATTCCTGGTTGTCACCGAAGCGCCGACCGATATCGACATGGCCGCCGAACAGGCCATCCGACTCGAAGGTGGTGGTCAGTCGGGTCAGCGGGTCGCTGCCCGCCCGCTTGGGAACCATGTTGATGCTGCCGGCCACGCTGCCATCCGGCGGCATGCCGTTGAGCAGAGCCGATGGCCCTTTCAGTACTTCGATGCGTTCGGCCATCTCGGTGGAGCTGCGCATGTTCGGTGCCATGCCGACCAGACCGTTATAGGTGATGTCGTTAGACGTGGTGGGGAAACCACGGATGATGAAGGTCTCGAAGATGTTGCGCTTGGAGGCGATGTTCACCGAGGGGTCGGTTTTGCCGATAACCGTGGCAATGTCCTGGGCCTGCTGGTTAAGCATGAATTCTTCGGTGTAGCTGATGGTGCTGAACGGGGTTTCGGTGAAGTCCTTGGTTCCCATCAGCCCGACCCGGCTGCCGGTTGCAACCTGTCCCCCGGCATAGGCGGGCGGCAGGTTGCCAGCCGAGTCCATGCTGCCCTGCACCATGGTATCCGGCAATTGCAGACTGTCACCGCCAGTCGCCTGGACTTGAGTTTCCGCGGCCAGTGCGCTCAGACCGCCGCCGCCAAGACCGACCAGCAGGGCTGCCTGTATGGCAGCCCGTAGGGCCTGGCGGGGGAGGAGGTGTTGGTGCCTGGGTGAGAGGGAGGATCGTTGGCAGCGTTCCGACATGCTGGTTTCCTTGCAAGCAGATGGATAAATGGAACCTTCGCAAGTCTTTCCGAAGCAGAACGCCATTTCCTCAATGCTATTGAGAATTATTTTTGATTTGTCCTGCCGCTATTCATAGCCTTTCAGCAGATCGTCGGCTATGCGGTTCAGGCAGGTGTAGCTGGCCGTGCACAGGTACCAGGTTTGCGAGTCGGCAAAGATCACCCGGTCATTCTTCCAGGCACGGGTCTGGCGCAGCAGCGGATTGTCCAGGGTTTCCCGGTTCAGTGCTGGGCGGCGCTCCATCACTGCGGTGCGGTCGATGATGTAGAGAATGTCCGGATCGGTCTGCTGGATGAACTCGTTGGAGATGGTCTGGCCGTGCAGACTGGAGGAGACACTGCTATCGGCCGGGTTGACCCCGAGGGTGTCGAAAATGTAGCCGTAACGCGAGGCCACGCCGTAAGAGCTGAAGGCTCCGTTGTTGTGCATGACCAGCAGGGCGCGCTCGGGGCGTCCCGCGGTGACACGGCGTACTTGCTCGATGCGTGCGTCCATCTCGGCGACTTTCTGTTGGGCCAACTGTTCCTTGCCGAAGATGCGTCCGAGGGTCAGCAGGTGTTCCTTGGCCTGAGTAAGGATGTCGCCGTTGCGGTTGCTGAAGTCCATGTCGAAGTGCAGGGTCGGCGCTATTTTCGACATTTCCTCGTAGTCCCGGGCCTGTAGCGCGGAAATCAGGATCAGATCCGGCTTCGCTGCATGCAGTCGTTCCAGGTTCGGCTGCACAGTGGCGCCCAGGTCGGCCACCGCCGGGTCGTCGCGGTAATGAGCCAGAAAGTCGGCCACATAGTCCTTGGCAATGCCTACCAGCGGGGCCCCGAGTTGATCCAGACTGTCGATCTCGCCCATGTCGAAGGCCACCACGCGCTGCGGTCGCTGCTCTATCAGGGTGGTGCCGAGCTGGTGACTGATGCGAATGGGCGGGTAGTCGGCCTGCCCCGTAGGCTTGCTGCTTGCGCCTGCCGGTGGTTCGGCGGGCTGGTCGCAACCCTGCAGGCCGGAGGCGATCACTGCCGTCAGCAGCAGGGTGGGAAGGCGTGGGGGGAACAGTCGGCTCATGGTGTTTCTCCCGAAGCGGGTGGATTGAAGTAGTCGCAGAGCAGCCCGCGCGCGTGGCGCATGATGCTGAAATCGATGCCGTACAACTGCTGCAGGTGTTCCCGGGTGACCACCTCGGATACCGGCCCCTGGCAGAACACCGCGCCACCCTTCATTGCCACTATGTGGTCGGAGTAGTTGGCGGCGAAGTTGATGTCGTGCACTACCAGGATCACCGTACGTCCCTGTTCGTCGCACAAGCGGCGCAGTGCCTGCATGATGTTTACCGCGTGCTTCATATCGAGGTTGTTCAGCGGTTCGTCGAGCAGCAGGTAATCGGTCTGCTGGGCGATGGTCATGGCCAGGAACGCCATCTGCCGCTGACCGCCGCTGAGCTCGTCAAGGTAGGCGCCGCGCAGTGCCTGCAGGCCAAGGAAGTCGATGGCCTGTTCGATTACCTGGTGGTCGTGACGGGTCAGTGCGCCCTGGCTGTAGGGAAAGCGGCCGAAGGCGACCAGCTCGTCGACGGTCAGGCGCAGGTTGAAGTCCGGCGTCTGGCGCAGGGTGGCTACACGTTTGGCGTAGTCGCGGATCGACAGGCTGGCAGCGGGTCGCCCTTCCAGCAGCAGTTCGCCGCCGTTGGCCTCGATAAGCCGGGCGGCCAGCATCAGCAGAGTGCTCTTGCCGGCTCCATTGGGACCGATCAGAGAGGTGATGCGGCGGGCCGGGAACTCGACGCTGACGTCGCTCAGTACTGTTTTGCCGCCATAGGCCTTGTGAATGTTGCGCAGGGTGATCATGTGGAGTCTCGAGGGCGAAGCATCAGAACCAGGAAGTAGGTGCCGCACACCAGGTTGACGAGGATTCCCACCGTCGTTCGGTAGTTGAACAGGTGTTCCACCAGCAACTGGGCGATGAGGAACAGAGTGATGGAAAGTACGCAGGACAGTGGCAGGGTGACTCGGTGGCGCATGCTGCCGGCCAGCATGTAGCTCGTGTTGGCGATAAACACCCCCATGAAGGCGGTTGGCCCAACCAGGCTGGTGGATACCGCCACCAGTACGGCGATCAGGGCCAGTTGCAGGCGCATGCCGCGCTGGTGATCGACGCCCAGCGAAAGCGCCTGCTCGCGGCCAAGGGCCAGCACGTCGAGAATGCTGAGCTGGCGCAGCACGATCAGGCACACGCCAAGTACCAGCAGCGCCGAACACAGCAGTTGCAGGGGGGGCACGCGGTTGAAACCGGCCTGACTGAAGCTCTGCATGATGGAGAACTCGCCCGGACTGATGCGCAGTTGGATGAATTGGGTGAAGGTGCTCAGCACCATCGACAGCACCAGCCCGACCAGCAGCAGATACAGATGGCTGCGTCCGGCGCGCAGCAGCCAGTGATGCAGTGCCCAGGAGTAGCCGAGCATCAACATGATGGATACGGCAGCGTTTGCCGGCGCGTTCAGGGTGATCAGGCTGGCGCTGCCCAGCAGCAGGATCAGTAGTGCCTGAAACATCAGATAGACCGCCTCGTAGCCCATGATCGCCGGAGTCAGGATGCGGTTGCCGAGCAGACTCTGGAAAATCACCGAGGACAGGCCGATGCACAGGCCGGCCAGGACGATGCTGCCCAGGCGCAACAGGCGTCTGGGAATCACGTAGGCGGTATCCAGCCCCGAGCCGTACAGCAGAAAGATCAGGCTCAGTGCCAGCGCCAGCAGGCCGGCGATCAGGAAGTTGCGTTGCGCGCTCATTTGCACTTCCACAGGATCAGCAGCAGGAAGGCCAGGCCGCCCAGGCTGCCGGCGGTCAGGCCGATGGGAACCTCGAACGGATAGATCAGCAGGCGGCCAAGAATGTCGCAGGCCAGCAGCATGATGGCGCCGGCCAGCGCCACTCGAGGCAGGCTGCGGGCCAGATTGTCGCCGTGGAACAGTGCCACCAGGTTGGGAATCACCAGACCGACGAAAGGAATCGCGCCGACCGTGATCACGGTTACTGCCACGCTCAGCGACACCAGCAGCAGCCCCAGTGTTGCGGTGGCGGTGTAGTTCAGCCCGAGGCTGGTCGACATGTCCTCGCCCATGCCCAGCAGCGTGAAGCGATGAGCGTAGAAATAGGTGAGCAGTACTACCGGCAGGATCAGGTAGATGATCTCGTAGTTTCCCTGAACGATTTTCGAGAAGTCCCCAAGCATCCAGCCCTGCATGCTTTGCAGGATGTTGTGGCGGTAGGCGTAGAACTCCGCCAGAGCACTCAGTACGCTGCCGAACATCAGCCCAATCACCGGCACCAGGATGGCGTTGCGCAGACGGATGCGGCGGATGATCAGGATGAACACCAGGCTGGCGGTCAGGCTGAAAAGCGTGGCGACCATCAGGCGGCTGCCGCTGCCGAGTGTGGGCATGGCGGTGGTGGCGATCAGCAGGCCCAGTCGTGCGGCATCCAGGCCGCCGCAGGTAGCCGGCTCGACGAAGCGGTTACGCACGATCTGCTGCAGGATCACGCCGCACATGGCCAGTCCCACGCCGGTCAGCAGAAGTGCCGCCAGGCGTGGCAGGCGGCTGGCACTCAGGGTCAGCCAGGCATCATCGGACAGCGCCCACAACTGAGCCCAGCTCACCGGCTTGACGCCGACGCACAGCGACAATATGCAAAGCACCAGCAGCAGTGCCGTCAGTGGAAGAGTTCTCAAGGTCTGCCCCGGTTATCCGCTGCCGCGCCGATGCGCCAGCCCTGCGCGGCCTGGCGGCTGACGAGCAGCCTTGCGTAGATGCCGTTGCGCTCGATCAGCTGCTGATGGCTGCCGGCTTCGACCAGGGCGCCGTCTTCCAGCACCAGGATCTGATCGGCCTGAGCCACGGTAGAAAGCTGGTGGGCGATTACAATCAGGGTGCGCGAACCGCGCAGACGTTGCAGCATGGCGCCAATAGCGGCCTGGTTTTCTGCGTCGAGTGCGGCGGTGGCTTCGTCCACCAGCAGGATCGGCGCATCCTTCAGCAGGGCGCGGGCGATGCAGATGCGCTGCCGCTCGCCACCGGAAAGGCGCACGCCAGCTTCTCCAACCTGTGTCTGCAGACCTTCGGGCAGGCGTTCGACAATCTCCCGCACGCCGGCAAGGTCGATGGCTTCCTGCAGCTCCTCGTCACTGGCCTCGGGGCTGCCCAGGCGAATGTTTTCGGCAATGCTGCCCTGAAACAGGTAGTTGTCCTGGAATATCTGACTGATCTGGCGTGCCAGCTGGCGGCTGCCCAGTTGGCGCACGTCTACCGTGCCGATGCGTACGCAGCCCTGGTTCGTGTCGAAGAAGCGGGCTATCAGTCGCAGCAGAGTGGTCTTGCCGGAGCCGGAGGCGCCCACCAGTGCAGTCATACTGCCTGCCTCCACGCGCAAGCTGATTGCACGCAGCGCGTCGTGTTGCTCGCCCTGGTAGCGGAAGCTGACATTTTCCAGTTCCACCGAGGCGTCAGCCGGCATCTGCGGAGTTTCCGGCTCCACCAGCGGAGTCTGGTTCAGCACCGCGCGAACCTGCTGCAATTGGTTGTGGGCTGCACGCAGCACTTCGCTGTAGCCGGCCACATCGAGCAGCGGTTCGACGAAGCGCAGGCACAACAGCAGGGCCAGAACCTGTGCCTGCGGGTTCTGCAGCTCGGAGCCGGGCAGCAACAGCGCGACGGCCAACAGGATGGCGAAACAGCTCTGCACGGCTGCGCTGTTGAACAGCACCGAGAGAGCGGACAGACGGATCATCCGCTGTGCCGAGGACTGTTGCTGGTTGATTGCCTGCTCCAGTGGCCGGCTGCCGCCGCCTTCGCCGTTGAACGCGCGTAGCGTCGCCTGGGCCTGGGCGAACTCCAGCATGCGCTGACTGGCCTCGGCGGTGCGGCTGCGGTAGGCCAGGTCGGCGCGCAGACCGATCCGGGCGCTGACGCTGAACACCAGGGCCAGCAGTGGCAGGGCCAGTGTGGCGATCAGGCCCAGGCGCAGATCCAGCAGCAGAAGAGCCGGTAGCAGTATCAAGGGTGTCAGCAGACCGCAGAGCAGAGGGGTGAAGACGTGGGCCGGCAGTTGCGCCAGCTCCATCATGCCTTGCGCCGCGAGATGGCCAACGCGGGCGCTGTTGCTGGCGCTGAACCAGCCCGGCGGCAGGCTGGCCAGGTGAGTGCCAAGCAGGTGCCGGCCATTCTGCAACACGGCGATACCGACGCGGACGCCGGATTTTTCCACACGCAGGCGTAGCGCCCGGCACAGCAGCAGCTCTGCCAGCAGCAACAGCAGCCAGTAGCCGGCGCTGTCCAGGCGCTGCTCCAGCAGGGCGCTCAGTATGGGCAGTACGCTGAGCAGGGTCAGTGCGCAGAGCGCGGCATAGGCCAGGGTGAGGATGAGGTAGCGGTGCAGCGCCGGTAGCTGATCTCCGAGTAGGCGGACGAAGGTTTTCAGCATGCCGGAAGTCCTCCGTCCTGCTGGTAGCCGCCCCGGGCCCAGAGCCGCGCATAGTGGCCGCCGAGGGCCAGCAACTGGTCATGCCGACCCTGTTCCAGGATCCGTCCCCGATCCAGCACGATGATCTGGTCGGCATGCTGGATGGTATCCAGGCGGTGGGCAATGACCAGTAGCGTCCGGCCGCGGGAGAAGTCCGACAGCGCCTGTTGCAGTTGCGCCTCACTGTCGGCATCGGCTGCTGCGGTCGGCTCGTCCAGAACCAGCACTGGTGGATTGCTGAGCAGTGCACGGGCAATGCTCAGGCGCTGGCGCTCGCCACCGGAAAGTTCGGCCTGCTCGCCCAGTAAGGTGGCGTATCCGTTTGGCAGGGCCAGGATGCGCTCGTGCAGCCCGGCCAGGCGCGCTGCCGCTTCGATCTCCTCCTGGCTGGCCTGTGGCCGGCCGAGGGCAATGTTGTCGCGCACGCTGGCGTGGATCAGTTGCACCTCCTGAAGGACAAAACCGACCATACGGTAGAGCTGGCTGGTCGGCATGTCGCGCAGATCCACTGCGCCAAGGGTGATGCGCCCTGCGTCCGGATCGAAGAAGCGCAGCAGCAGGCGCGCCAGGGTCGACTTGCCGGAGCCGGAGCTGCCTACTACGGCGGTTATCGTCCCGGGCTGCAGTTCCAGGCTGATGTCCTCCAGCACTGGTGCGCCAGGTTGATAGGCATAGCCAACCTGCTCGAAACGGACGCAGCAATCGGCAGGCACTGCCGAACCACTTTCCAGGCGTGGAGTGTGCAGCAGTGCCTCAACCCGTTGCGCGGCGGCTCCGGCGTGGTTGAGGTCGTGGCTGATGTACTTGAGCAGCAGCAGCGGGGCGCACAACCCGGGCGCCACCAGGGCAAAGGGCAGCACCTGCAGGGGTTCGACCCAGCCGAGGCTGACGAGCAGGGCGCCGCCGGCCAGCACCACACCCAGCACCGTGGCGGGTGCCAGCAGGGCATTAGCGTTGGCCATGCTGCCGGCCAGCGGCCGGGTGAAGTCGTCGAAGGCGCAGGCGAAGTCGTCTACCGCCCGGTGATAGGAGATGGCGCTGCGCTGCTCGGCAGCGAATGCCTTGACCACCGGCAGGCCGCGGACGTACTCGCCCAGCGCCGTGTTGATACGCAGCATGCCCTGGCCAAAGGTATCGAGATTGGCGGCGCTGGCGCGCAGGGCCCGACGGAAAAAGAGGAAAAACAGCAGAAACGGCAACAGCGCCACCAGCGTCATCCGCCAGTCCGTCAGCGTCAGATAGATCAGGGCAAGCAGTACCGTGCCCGCTGCCCGTCCCAGCGTGGTGAAGAAGTGTGCGACCAGCCCGTGCAGGGCACCGATATCGTCTTGGATGGCCTGTTTGACTTCGCCGGAGCTGCGCTTGGTGAACCAGCCCAGCGGTACCTGTGCCAGCCGCTGGACAATGGCTAGGCGCAACTGGCCGGTGATGCGATTGTCCGCCTGGTGAGCCACGGTTTCGCCCAGCGCCCACAGCAGCAGGCCGGCAAACAGACCGCCGAGACCGATTGCCAGCAGGGTGGTGGTCTCCTGCGGCGTTTCGGCCAGACGGGCGATGGCGGCCAGTGGCAGCAGCATCAGCATGCCGCCGAGTGCTGCCAGCAGGGTGGCCAGCAGCAGTTGACCGTGAACCGGTCGCAGCAGTCTGGCAATTGCCTTGCCCGGGTGTTCGGTATCCTCTGCGGCTGTCATCGGTTCTCTCGCTCTGCGCGGCGTCGACGGAAGTGCGGCGCCAATCCTGTTGTTTTCCGAACGGGGCGGAAAAAACCTCAATGCTTTTTCAGTTGCTTTCGCTCCGGGTGTCGCAAGCCGCCTGTCGGCAGCTCTTGAGTACCGCTGCCAGATACTTCTCAACCGAAGAGACCGAGACGTTCAGTTCCGTAGCGATATCCCGGTAAGCCTTGCCTTCCAGTCGATGCAGCAGCAGCGCCTGGCGGGCCTTGACCGGTTGACGGGAAAGAGTCGACGAGAGCTGTTCCAGGGCTTCGCTGGCCAGGGCTCGAGTCTCTTCCGAGGCGGTGTGCGGCTCCTCACGCTGGCTCAGCTCGCCCAGGTAGTCGGACTCAAGGGTGCGCCGGCGATACAGGTCGATCAGCTTGCAGCGGGCCATGCGGGTCAGGTGCCGGCGGCTGTCGCAGGCTTGCGGCAGCTGCCCTTTGCGGAACATGTGCAGGTAGATGTCGTGGGCCAGGTCAGCGGCATCCATGCTGTTGCCCAGTCTGCGACGCAGCAGGCTGCACAGCCAGTTGTGATGTTCGGCATAGAACTGCGCGAAAGCTTTTCTTGATGAAGTCCTGTCCACTCCAACCTCTCTGTTTAGAGCTGTGGAAACTTCTTGCAATACCTGGCTAATAATAATCATTATCATTGGATATTCAATCTTGCTTGCGCTGGTTTTTCCCGGAGACAGCTGCCGGACAGCCTTTGCGAGGAGAAATGGGCGCCTGTGAGCGCTGATCCGCATGTTCGACAACCTGGGAGACATCCATGAAGGACACTCATCCGCACAGCCCTTCGGCGACCGAAGAGCACATCTGGTTGCTACAGGAGCAGCAGCCTGAGCGCGTCCTGCAGACCCTCGAGGGCTGGCGGCTGCGCGGTCGCGAACAGTTGCCGCAGATCATCGAGGCGGTAAGGCGGCTGCTGGAGGCGTTGCCGCAGCTCAATGCCCGCTACCGTTTCAGTGAGGACGGCGAGTTGCACAGGCAGGTCGGTACGAACTGGCAGGATTGCCTGCAGTGGTTGCACGCGGTGGACGTGCGACAGGCCGTGGAGCAATTGCTCGAGCATCAGTTGCGTCCCTGGTGCGCAGCCAATGAGCCTCCGTTCAAGGTCTGGCTGGTGGAAGCCGGAGACGATCTGTACCTGGTGATGCAATTGCATCGCATCCTGGGGTGTGAGACGGCGCTGCTGGGCGAGCGACTTGCAGCGGCCGCTGCCGGTCGGCCTTTGGCGGCGCTGCCGGAGGCCGGGCAGACGCTGCTGGCAGAGCCGACGGCCTTCTCGCCGTTGCCGGGGTTGCGGCGCCAGGGCCGGACAGAACTGACGATCAGTGGCCCGTTCTGGGACGCTCCATTGTCTGAGGACGAACGCCTGGCTCTGCGCTGGCAGGCGCGGCTGCCGATGTCGGGGACAGAGTTGGAGCTGGCGTCGATCAGCCAGCAGTTCGCCCGCTTCGTAGCCCGGCTGGGCGGACATGAGGCACTCAAGCTGATGTTGCATCGGCAGGGCTGCTGTCAGGCGATTGTGTTGAATGAGCAAAGCGGCCCCGAAGATCTGCTGTACAGCGCCGCTGCGCAAAGCGATACAGGGCAAGCCAGCCTGCCGGAGGTTGCCGTGCACTGGCTGCCGGCTGCCAGCGAGTCGATGCAGGCACTGTTCGTCGGGCCGCTGGCGCTGCCGAGTGCCGAGCTGCGCGCGGATCTGCAGCTGAGTCTGCAGGCCTGGCCTGATGGCAGCCTGTGGCTGAGTTTGGAAACTGGTCAGGGCTTGTGGGCCTATGCCGGCAGTTACCTGCTGGGCAGTCTTCTCAGCAGCATTGCCGGTGGTTCATCTCTGGCTTTGCCGGCTCCGCTGCAAAGCGGGGCAGGGGACGAGATCTGCGGGATTCTGCTGGAGGCTTTCCGCGAAGCCCTGGGCGAGCCGCATCTGACGGCTGCAGACGACTTCTTCGATCATGGTGGCCACTCCATGCTGGCTACCATGATTATCGGCAGGCTGCGCAGTCAGTACGGCTTTGAACTGAGCCTTGGTGACTTCTTCAGCGCCTCCAGCGCCGCGAGCCTGGCCGCCCGGGTGCGGCGCACTGCCAGTCAGGAGCGCGATGAGCTGGTCGCCGAAACCATGGAGGACGCTCCGCTGGCACTGGCTCAGGCCTCGCTGGGACGTGCCTACCAGGCCTTTGATTTCGGTACGGTGTTCAACCTGCCGTTTGCCTTGCGCTTTCTTGATCCGGTGGACGAGCACTGTTTCGGGCAGGCCTTCGGAGATCTTCTCGTTCGCCACGCCAGCCTGCGCAGTACCTATCATTTCGAGCAGGGTGAGGGGCGCCAGCGGGTGGTGCCGGTCTGTCAGCTGTCGCGTTTCAAGTGGTTCTGGAGCAGTGCGGAAAGCACACGGGCCAGCCTGGCCAGTGAGGCCGCCTGGCGCTTTGATCTGACTCGCGAGTTGCCGGTGCGGGTGCGCTTTCTGCGTGAGCCGGGCAGCGATCAGCAGGTTCTGTCGATGCTGATTCACCATATGGCCATCGACGAGTGGTCGCTGAACGTCATGATGAAGGAGCTGGCACAGGCCTATCGCGCGCGGACTGCCGGCAGGGCGCCGCAGTGGGCTGCTCCGGTGCCGTCCTTCCACAGTTTCGCCGCTTTGCAGCAGTCTGCCGGTATCGACCGGCAACACCTGGCTCACTGGGTACAGCACCTGCAGGCGGCGCGTCGCGGGCTGATCCTGCCGGATAGCGGTGAGCCGCACGCGCAGCCAGTGGCCGAGCGTGCTGCCGCCTGGTTCGACATCATGCCCGGCGAAGGTGTCGCCGATGCCCTGCACAGCCTTGCCCGTCAGCAGCACGCCTCACTGTTCGGCGTGCTCTACGCTGCTATTGCCCTGTCGCTGCGGCAACTGGCTGGGCTGGATGAATTGCTGATCGGCACCTCAGCCTCCGGTCGCAGCGATCCGGCGTACTTCGGGACCGTAGGCTATTTCACCACTATGGTGGCGCACCGGGTGCAGTTCAGCGCCGGGCAGACGGTGGGCGAGCTGATCGCTCAGGTTACCCGTACCATCAGCGATTCCATGGCCTGGGCCACGGTGCCGCTGGAGCAGATCCAGCAGGCGCTGGGCATGACGGCGGCCGATGGCTTGCTGTTCGATGTGTATGTGCAGATCCACGCCAACAATGCGCTCAATGGCGCTCTTGAGGCGGCCGACGGCAGTTCCGTGCGTTACCGGCAGATCGACCCGGACAAGAGCGAGTCGATGTTCGGGCTGCAGTTCGAGATCATGGAGAACCAGCTCGACGGTGAGCGGCGGCTGCGTCTGGTCGTGACCTATCGACGTGACCGTTACACGCCGGGGCAGATGGCTTGCTTGCGTGAACTGCTCGACGCGCTAATCACCCGTCTTGCCCAGCCGGGTGCGGCTGCACTGAGCCTGTCCGACATTGCGGCATGAACCGCTCAGCCCCTGTGCCGGTCGGTGCAGGGGCTGCGGTGAGTCATCAATGTGATGTGGCTGTGCTGATCTGGTACAGGCTCAGCGGTGTTTTTCCAGACACCCTGTCAGAAGCTGATTTTCATCCGGCAAGGCTGCATCGGCAGGCTGTTGAGGCGGCATACCGTAGTGCTGGAAGGCAGAGCGCTGCGGGCGTCGGTAATGCTCATGGCCCAGCAACTGGTTGATTATGCTGATGTTGCGCATGGCGGCCAGGCCAAGATCCGGTGAGCCGACACCGTGCTGGAAAATCTCCGCGTTCTGTACGAAGACCCTTGCCTTGCCTGGAACTCGGCGGCGGGCCTGAAAGTTCGTCTCCACCAGGCAGTCGCCGTGCTCATCAACTTCCAGCAGCGTACCCTTGAGTCGCTCGAACCAGGCTGGCCAGACATGCTGGTAGCCAGTGGCAGCGATCAGTGCATCGGCCTGCAGGGTTCCGTCCCGCTGCAGCTGGCGATGGCGGAAGTGCAGGCACAGGGTGCCGTCTGCGGCGACTTGCAGATTTTCCACATCGCAGCTTGAAAAGAGTTTGAGGCCAGGGTCGCGGCCACCGATGGAGCGCTCGTAGAGCTGGTCGAAGACATCGGCGATGGTGCTGAAGCTGATGCCCTTGTAGAGCAGCGCCTGGCCCTTGACCAGTTCGCGGCGCCGTTCGCGCGGCAGACTGTGGAAGTAGTCCATGTAGGCCGGAGTGAAGCATTCCTGGCCAAGTTTGGAGAACTCCATGGGATGGAAGCCCGCCGAGCGGGTCAGCCAGAGGATCGAGGCACCGGTGTCCACCCGTTCGGGGCTTAGCTCGGCAAGCAGAGCCAGCACACATTCGGCAGCGCTCTGTCCGGAACCGACTACCACCACCCGCTGGCAGCGGGCCAGTTGTTCGCGGTAATAGGCAAAGTGTGCGGCATGCAGCACTGGCGCCGGGGTGTCCACTTCGGCCCATTTCGGCAGCTGGGGCGCGGTGCCGACGCCGACCACCAGATCGCGGGCGCTGTATTGGCGCAGCAGGCCGGCTGGCGAACGGCTGTGGATCCTGAAGCAGTCGGCTCTGCTGTCATAGGTGACATCACTGACCTCTTCGCCGAATTGGCAGCTCGGCAGTT
Source organism: Pseudomonas sp. NCCP-436 (assembly GCF_019656335.1). Lineage (GTDB taxonomy): Bacteria > Pseudomonadota > Gammaproteobacteria > Pseudomonadales > Pseudomonadaceae > Aquipseudomonas. Next base: position 111,037 of record NZ_BPLZ01000007.1, read on the forward strand.
TTTGTGACGCCCAGCGACAGTAGTGGTCGTACTCGCGGCGTGGGATCAGGAAAGTGTCGTAGTAGTAGAAGGGGTAGAGCCGGTCATGCTGATGGAGGTAGTTCAGGTAGCTCAGCCGGTGGGTTGGGTCGGCCATGGTCACCAGATCTGCGAGAAACGGTACCTGCAGAGTGGTTCCTGGCAGCAGCAGGCCCTCGTGCCAGCGGAACTGCGTCTTGCGCTCGAGGAACAGCGCGCGGATGTTGTCATGACCGGACAGCAGAGCGGCCAGTCCGAGGTTGAAGGGGCCAATGCCAATGCCGGCAACGTCCAGAGTGGGTTGATCGATCATCCGAATTGATTTCCGAGGTAATGCTGAAGATGGGTTTCCACGTCCGCGGCATTGCGCCAGCGCAGCAGTTGCGCAGGTGGTACGTCGGCGGCGAAGGTTTCGCGCAGGCGCGCGGAGATGGTTTTCAGGTGACTGGGGCGTAGCCCCAGGCTGACGAATTCAACGCTCGGATCGGTGCAGGCCGAGGGCGGCAGTCCCAGTGCCTCAAGGTAGATCGTCAGCAGTTGCCTGACTCTGGGCGAGACGCCTGCGACCGGTGTTGTGATTTCTGCGTCGGTTCGGGCACTCAGTAGTTGGCGGGCGCGATTGCGGTCCGGCTTGCCATTGGCGCTCAGTGGCAGGGCCTGTACCGGCAGGAAGCGTGATGGTACGTGACTCGGCGCCAGGCGCCGGCTGGCATGCTCGCGGAGTTGGGCGACGCTTGGGACATCAGCTCTGCGGCTGACGTAGAGCGCGCCGAGGGCGGCATCGCCCTGCCTGGCATCGCCGTAGTCGACCACCAGCACGTGCAGCAGATCCGGGTGCTCAAGCAGGGCCATTTCCACGTCCGGCAGGGACACCCGCACGCCACGGATCTTCACGTAACCGCCCACCCGGCGGGCGAACATCAGTATGCCGTCGCGTCGGTAGAAACCGCAGTCGCCGGTGCGGAAGGCGCGTGTCGGCTGGCCCTGGTCGTCCTCTACGGTGACGAAGTCGGTCTGCAGCAGACAGCCGTCCTGTAGATAGCCCAGTGCCAGATTCGCGCCGGCAGTGTGGATGCGTCCCACGACTCCGGGCGGGCTATGTCGGCCGGATTCGTCGAGCAGCAGGTAGCGGTTGCCGGGCAGTGGTCGGCCATAGGGGATGGCCTTGCCGTCGGCAGCAGTGATCTCGTGCCAGATGCTCCAGATGGTGGTCTCCGTCGGGCCGCCCAGGGATATCAGGCGGGCATCCGGCAGCAGCCGGCGCAATTCGTCGACTACCGCCGGCTTGATGTAGTCGCCGCCCTGGGCGATCAGGCGCAGGCTGCCCAGGGAGTGTTCGCCGCGACAGGCCAGCAACATCTCCAGAATGGCCGGCACCGAGCACCAGAGACTGACCCGGTGTTCGGCCAGCAGACGGTTCCAGCTAACCGCGTCCTTGTCTTCGCCGGGGCCCGGCAATACCAGTGTGGCTCCCGCACTCAGGCAGCCGAACAGGTCGAACACCGACATGTCGTGATGCAGTGGCGTCACCGAGATGAACACGTCGTCGGCCGTCACCTTCCAGTTGTGCAAAGTGCTGCCGATCACGTTGGCCGTGGCGCGGTTGCCCAGCACCACACACTTGGGCCGGCCGGTGGTGCCGGAGGTGTACAGGTAATAGGCAGGTGTGTCGCTGAGCGACAGTTCATCCAGGGTTGCCAGCTCCGGCAGGCGTGGCGGACTGTTCAGCAGTTCCTGGAAGGAGGTGCTTGTCCAGTCTGGGGCAGTCGTGTCGTTTGCCACCACCAGATCTGGCTGGCAGTTGTTCAGCAGGTAATGGCGTCGCTCATCCGGTGCCGTGGCATCAATCGGCACCCAGACGATACCGCTCAGGGCGCATGCCAGGGTCAATTGGACATGCTCCGGGCTGCGCGGCAGGCAGTTGGCGAGCACGCTGCCCGGGCGCAGTCCGCGACCCTGCAGCGCGCCCATGATGCGTGCCACGCGCTGGCCCAGCTCGCTATAGCTCAACTGCTGGTTGTTACAGATCAGGGCTGGATGCGGATTCTCGGCGGCGAACAGATTGGCGGCGATCCGGCTGAGAAATGCGTAGTCATTGGCCTGTTCCGGAGGACTGTTGAAACGATAGTGGCGACGGTCGATCAGCGCGGCACCGTCCAGTGCAAAGGTGGCGGCACCGGCCAGCTGTTTCAGCGCCTGATCGATGGCACTCAGCAACTCGTCGATCATTTCGTCATCCAGGGCCGGCCGGGCATAGTCGAGGTCGAGCAACAGGTCGCCGCTGGTATCCGTCGAAAAGCGCAGATCCAGTGCAACCTGGGGGGTCTGAGTCAGTCCGCCGCACAGGCGCATTGAGTTGTCGGCGGACAGTGCCGGCCAGGAAAGGCCGTTGGTAATGACCACCGGCAATGCCGGCCCCGGGCCGTTGTGTTCGAGCAGCAGGCGTCCCAGGTCGACCCCGGAAAAGTCCAGATGCTCCAGCCCTTCGAGCACGTCGCCCTGCAACCGGGCAGCGCGTTCGGCGAAGCTGCCCCGTTGTGGCTGCCAGTTCACTGCGATAAAGCTGGATCGATTGGCCAATTCGCCGGCGCTGGGAATGGCTACGGGCACGGCCACGCACAGCTCACCTTCGTCCAGCCAGCGTGACAGTACTTCCAGTAACAGGGCCATCAGCGTGGTATTGCGAAACAGCTGCTGACGGGCGCCGAGGCGGCAGGCCGCATTGAACACCGGTTGTGCCACGCGCAGGCTGCGGCGTGCAAAGCGTGCCGTGGCCAATTGCTCTAGCGGTTTCTTCCAGGGCAGACGTGGCGCCCCGCTGACCGTCGCCAGCTTGTTCTGCCAGTAGGCGGCGGCCGCTTCGCGGGCAGTTTCGCTGGCCGGCGCAGCATCCGCCGGGGGCGGTAGCCTTGCCGGCTGACCGTCGAACAGCTCTACCAGCAGGGCGGCGATGGCGCGGCCATCGAGGATCAGCGCATCGAAGCGGACAAAGACGACCAGTTCCTCATCGGCCAGTTGAAACAGGGTCAGGTTCCAAGGCGCGTGATGCAGGTCGGACAGCGTATGGGCATAGGTTTCGCGTCGTCTGTCCAGTTCGGCGAGGGCGGCGTCCCGGCTTAGATGGCGCAGGTCGACCTCATCGAGGTTGAGCCGCGCTGCCGCGCTGAGGTACTGCCGGTTGCGCTGCGCGTCGATCCGCGTGCGCAGGGACGGATGGCGCTGCACCAGCGTGGTCAGGCGCTGGCGCAGCAGTTGCGGATCGAAACGGCCGCGGTACTCGCGAAACTCCTGCATGGCCACGCCGCCCAGTGCCATCTGCTCGCTACGGCCGAACAGGTAGGCCTGCTGCAGGGCATTCAGAGACTGGGCCGGCTGCAGTGGCTGTTCCAGCATCTGCGGTTGTTTCGCCAGTTGTTGCAACTGTGCGACGAAATCATCGAACAGGCTTTCGACCCAGGCTAGCGGCAGGGCGTCAAGGCGGACGTCCCAGTTGATCAGCAGTCCATCATGGACGCTGGCAAGTTGGGCATCCAGTGCCACCTGGGGGCCTTGCGAGACGATCCAGCCCGGTTCGCCCAGTTGCTGCCGGACACGTGCGGAAAACAGCTCTTCCCCGGGCAGATCCAGTGCGGCCGTGAACACTACCGGAGCCAGTTGCGGCGAGCCTTTCAGGCGCGACAGGTCGCGCATCACGCTGACCCCGGAGTAGGCACTGTGGGCGATCAGTTGCCGTGTTTCGCCAGCCAGCTCATGGCACAGCTGCGCCAGCGAGCCAGCCTGCTGCAAATCGACGTTGACAATCAGCACGTTGGCAAACTCGCCGACGATTTCCTGGGTGCCGGCAAGCAGGGGCGGTCGCCAGAAACATGGCAGGTTAAGACGAAAGCGGCGGTCGCCGGTATGCCGGGCCAGGCTCTCGGCAAACAATCCCAGCAGCAGAACGGAAAAGCTCAGGCGCTGTTGCCGGGCCAGTTGCCGCAGAGCCTGCCGCTTGCTCAGCGAGAGCCGGGCGTGAAGTCGCCGGGTGCAGGGTTTCAGGACACCGCTGGTCAGCGGTAGGGAGGGTGCAGGTGCAAGCTGAGGCAGACGCTGGCGCCACCACTGGCGGGCTTCGGCCTGCTCTGCCTGTAGAGCGGGATCGCTGTGCGCCCGATCCAGCCATGCAAAGAAATCCGCAGGGGCCGGAATCGATGTTTGCGGATCTTCGTAGAGCCGCGCCAGATCCTCGACCAGGAGGCGAAAGCTGGACGGATCGACGGCCATCATGTCGCAGTCCAGGTGCAGGCGGCTGCGACCTTCCGGTAGCAGGCTCAGACACCAGCGGGCTACCTGACCACGGCTCGGATCCAGTCGCTGGTGCGTCCACTGCTGGCGGATCTCCTCCAGTCTTTGCTGCACGCTGGCGGTGTCAGTGTTACGCAGATCCTCGATCTCCAGCGGTGCGGCTGGCGGAGCTGGAGCAATGCGCTGGCCTCCTTCGGCGCTGATCTGCATCCGCAGCATGGGATGCAGGGCATAAAGACGATCCAGCGCCTGTTGCAAACGCCCTGCATCGATTCCGCTGCGGTCGAATTCTGCATACAGGTGGGCCGCTACGCCTCCCAGTTGCGCATGTTCTTCGCGCCCCATCCAGCAGGCGGCTTGCATAGTGGTAAGTGCTCTCATTGACGCCATGGCCTGGTTGACAAGTCCGTGTGGTATCCGTTTTTCTAGTATTAGAAATGAGAATCATTATATTTCAAGTGTTTTTTACCGTCCCGCTCAATCGCCACGGAGACATGTCTCATGAGAACGGCTCGTCAGCTGGTGTATGGATCACCCGAACAGGAAGGGGATGGCGACTGCCAAACCTTCTCCTTCGCCTCAGGTGATCTCGAACTTATCGCCCGGGGGCCGATGCAGCGCATTGACGCCCCGGCAGCCGGCGCCCAGTCAGCCGGCAGTCCCTTGCTGCACAGCATCGAGCAGGCCCTGGAGCGGGCAGTTCGCCACGGCCAGCGCCAGCCCATGGTGGTAGGGGCCATTCCCTTCGATACCAGCCAGCCGTCCTGCCTCTACGTGCCGCAATGCGTCGAATGGCGGCCGCTGGCCGCACCGGCCGAGACGGACGAGCCGCTGCCGGTGTTGCTGGAACAGCGCAATGTTCCAGGGGAAGCTGATTTCAAGCGCGCGGTCGAGCACGCCATCGTCAATTTTCAGCACAGTGATGTGCGCAAGGCTGTGCTTTCGGTGCAGCGCGAGCTGAGCTTTGCCGAAGACGTGGATGTGTCGGTCGTGCAGCAGCGGCTAAGGCGGCAGAACCGCAGCGGTTATCACTTCTGCGTACCGCAGGCCGACGGTGGGGTATTGCTTGGGGTCAGCCCTGAATTGCTGATCCGCAAGCACGGCCGGCAGTTCGTTTCCAATCCGCTGGCCGGCTCGGTGCGGCGCAGTGCCGAGGCCCGTGAGGATCAGGCCAATGCCGCCTGGCTGGCGGCTTCGGAGAAGGATCACTACGAGCACAGCCTGGTGGTGGAGGACATCCGTGCGCGGCTGCAGGGCATGTGCAGCCGTTTGCAGGTGCCGGAGCGGCCTTCGCTGATCAGCACCGCGGCGCTGTGGCACCTGTCCAGTCGCATCGAGGGCGAGTTGCCGGATGACAGGCTGTCAGCCCTGCAGCTGGCCTGTCGGCTGCATCCGACGCCTGCGGTATGCGGTTTTCCTACCGAGCGCGCGCGTCAGTTGATCCGCTTCGTCGAGCCATTCGAGCGTGGCCTGTTCACCGGCATGGTGGGCTGGTGCGATGCCGAAGGCAACGGCGAATGGGTGGTGACCATCCGCTGCGGCTCGATCCAGCGCAATCGCGTCCGGCTGTTTGCCGGTGCCGGCATCGTCGAGGCATCCCGCCCGGAAAACGAATGGAACGAGGTGCAGACCAAGCTCGGCACCATGCTGCGGGCCTTCGGTCTGCCCACCGATTCACCCGCCACTAGTAGGGACTGACATGAGCATCGAATTTACTCGCTGGCCGGAGCCGCGTGCCCGCCGTTACCGGGAGCTGGGCTACTGGATTGGCCAGCCGTTGAGCCGGATTCTGGAAATCCAGGCTCATGAGCGACCGGAGGCGCCGGCGATCATTTGCGGTGAGCGCATCTTCAGCTATGCCCTGCTTGACCAGCTATCCGGCAACCTGGCCAGCCGCCTGCTGGCCGGCGGCATGCGCCGTGGTGATACGGCGCTGGTGCAGTTGCCCAATGTCGCCGAGTTCTACATTGTCCTGTTCGCTCTGCTGAAGGCCGGTATCGTGCCGCTCAATGCGCTGTACAGCCACCGCCAGCTGGAGCTGGGCCACTATGTCGGGCAGATTCGTCCGCGCCTGCTGATAGCCTCGGCCAGCCATGAGGTGCTGCGTGACGACAGTTGGCTGCAGGGGCTGCGCGATGCCGGACAGGCGCCAGAGCGCGTGTTGCTGTTGGGTGAGAGCGCACTGGGCGAGCGTCTCGAGGACTGGATGCAGGCCCCGGCACGGCAGGCGCTCGCCTGTCGTCCTGGTCAGCCGGACGAGGTGGCGCTGTTTCAGCTGTCCGGTGGCAGCACGGGTACACCGAAACTGATTCCGCGCACCCATGACGACTACTGCTTCAACGCTAGGCGCTGCGCCGAGGTCTGTGCCTTGAGTGAACGAACGCGCTTTCTCTGCGCCTTGCCGGCGGCGCACAACTTCGTGCTCAGTTCGCCGGGCGCGTTGGGCGTATTCCATGCCGGTGGCTGCGTGGTATTGGCCGCCTCGCCGGACCCGCAGCTGTGTTTCCCGCTGATTGCCCGGCATGGCGTCAACGTCGCCGCACTGGTGCCCAGCGCCGTCGTCCTGTGGCTGGAGGCGGCGGCCGGCGATCGCGAAGCGCTGCGCTCGCTGGAGGTGTTGCAGGTAGGTGGCGCCAGTTTCGCCGAAGCGCTGGCGCGGCGCGTGCCGCAGGTGCTGGGCTGTCGTCTGCAGCAGGTGTTCGGCATGGCCGAAGGACTGATCAGCTATACCCGCCTGGACGATCCGCCGGAACAGATTTTCACCACTCAGGGCCGGCCGATCTGTGCCGACGATGAGATCCGCATTCTCGACGAGAACGGCCAGCCATTGCCCGACGGCGTGAGCGGAATGCTCGCCACCCGCGGCCCGTACACCTTCTGTGGCTATTACGCCAGTCCGGAGCAGAACGCCCGGGCCTTTGATGCCGAGGGTTTCTATCTGTCGGGTGATCTGGTGCGGCGCACTGCCGACGGTTTCCTGCAGGTAGTGGGGCGGGTCAAGGATCAGATCAACCGTGGTGGCGAGAAGATCGCCGCGGAGGAGGTCGAGCACCTGCTGCTGCAGCATCCGCAAGTCAGCCAGGCCGCTCTGGTGGCCATGCCTGACGAGCGCCTCGGCGAACGGAGCTGCGCCTTTATCGTCGCCTCCGCTAACGCTCTGAAGGCTCCGATGCTGCGCCGCCATCTGCTGGAGCTGGGCATCGCCGAATACAAGCTGCCGGATCGTATCCGTCTGCTGGACGCCATGCCGCATACCGCCGTGGGCAAGATCGACAAGCAGCAGTTGCGCCGGCAACTGGCGCTGGAGGCCAACCGCGAATGGCTGGCTGAGCGGGTGCGCCAGCTGGTGGAGGACGGCGAGGAGCTGGATCCGGCGGAGAACCTGATCTTCTACGGCCTCGACTCCCTGCGGGTGATGAATCTGGCGGCGGAGCTTAAGGCTCGTGGCATCGCCGTCAGCTTCGAGGAGCTGGCGCGCACACCCACCCTGCAGCACTGGCAGAGTCTTCTGGAAACCCGTCAGACGGCCGGTTAGGTCGGGCTGCATTGCTTTTCCCACGCATATGGAGTCAACCATGATCCTTTCGGCCACCGATCAGATGAAGCTGAACAGCTTCTGGCAGTACTGCCTGCAGCATCAGTATTTCAACATCAGCTACCCGGAGTCGGCGGATTTCGACTACTCGCAGCTGGAGCGTTTCCTGCGTTTTTCGATCAACAACTGCGGCGACTGGAGCGAGCCCGGCAACTATCTGCTGAATACCTTCGCCTTCGAGCGCGAGGTGATGAGTCACTTTGCCGGGCTGTACCGGATCGCCGTGCAGGATAGTTGGGGATACGTCACCAATGGCGGCACCGAAGGCAACATGTTCGCTTGCTACCTGGCTCGTGAGCTGTTTCCCAATGGCACTCTCTACTATTCGCGTGACAGTCACTACTCGGTGATGAAGATCGCCCGCCTGCTGAAAATGAGGAGTCAGGTAGTGGCCTCGCTGCCCAGCGGCGAGATCGATTGCAACGACCTGCTGCAGCGGATTGCCGCCAACCGGGGTTCAGCGCCGATCATCTTTGCCAATATCGGTACTACCCTGCGCGGCGCCGTGGACGATATCGCCGACATCCGTCAGCGTCTGGCGCTCGCCGGCTTTGCCCGTGACGACTACTATCTGCATGCCGACGCCGCGCTCAGCGGCATGATCCTGCCCTTCGTCGGCAGCCCCCAGCCCCATACATTCGCCGACGGCATCGATTCGATCAGCGTGTCCGGGCACAAGATGATCGGCTCGCCGATACCCTGCGGCATAGTGCTGGCCCGGCGGCGCCATGTGGAGCGCATCTCCGTGGAGGTGGACTACATCGCCGCGCGTGATCGCACCATCAGTGGCTCGCGCAACGGCCATAGTCCCTTGATTCTCTGGGCAGGACTGCGCAGTCGGACTCATGAGCAGTGGTGTCGCCGTGTGCAGCACTGCCTGCATATGGCCGAGTACGCAGTGAGCCGCTTGCGGCAGGCTGGCATCGCTGCCTGGCGCCACGCCAATTCGGTCACCGTGGTGTTCCCGCGCCCCTCCGAACCGTTGGTACAGGCCTTTGGCCTGGCTGCGTCGGGGCATGAGGCGCACCTGATTGCCATGCCCCATCACCGTGAGCCGGCTGCCTTCGACCCCTTGTTTGATGCTCTGATCGCCGACCGCCGCGAGCAGTTGCAACCGATCCAGGTGTATGCAGTCTGAACCGCGAGCCCTCGACTTTTGAGCCATTACGGAAAACATCCATGAGCACAATCAAAGCCCCGCAAGACTGCAGCAGCCTGGAGGACATCCGGGCCGCCATCGATCTTTACGACCGGCAGATTTTCGACGCCATGTGTCAGCGCCTGAACTATGTCAGGGCGGCGGCCCGCTTCAAGCCGGACGAGCAATCCATCCCGGCTCCGCAGCGGGTTGCGGCCATGCTGGCCGAGCGCAGCCGCTGGGCCGCCGAGGCCGGGTTTGACGAAGGCTTTACCCGCAGCCTGTTCGAGCAGCTCATCGCCTGGAATATCGAGCAGCAAATCCAGCACTGGCGACATCAGCGACAGCAGGCGGCGGGCTAAAGGCTGCCCTCAGCGGCTCAGGCGGCAAACACCCTCGGTAGTGCCGAGCAGCAGCAGGTCAGCCGGGCGGGCGGCGAACAAACCATTGGTCACTACGCCGACGATGGCGTTGATGTCGGCTTCCAGCTTCACCGGGTTGGTGATCGACATGTTGTGCACGTCGAGGATGATGTTGCCGTTGTCGGTCACCACGCCCTCGCGGTACACCGGGTCGCCGCCCAGCTTGACCAGCTCTCGGGCCACGTGGCTGCGTGCCATGGGGATGACTTCCACCGGCAGCGGGAAGGCGCCCAGCACCGGTACCAGCTTGCTGGCATCGGCAATGCAGATAAAGGTCCTGGCTACCGCCGCGACGATCTTCTCGCGGGTCAGTGCGGCGCCGCCGCCCTTGATCAGGTTCAGGTGCTCGTCGCTCTCGTCGGCGCCGTCGATGTAGAACTCCAGATCACTGACGCTGTTGAGGTCGTAGACCGGGATGCCGTGTGCCTTCAGGCGCGCTGCGGTAGCTTCGGAGCTGGCTACGGCACCGTCGAACTCCATCTTGTGCCGGGCTAGGGCATCGATGAAGAAGTTGGCAGTGGAGCCGGTGCCGACACCGATGATGCTCTTGCTGTCGAGGTTGGGGAGGATGGTGTCGACAGCGGCCTGGGCCACGGCCTGTTTCAATTGATCCTGGTTCATCACGGGGGATATGCCTGGAGGGTGGGAAGGTCGGAGACGGAATTATAGCGCCAAGCCCGGGGCGGCCGGCAAAACCCCTCCTTTCATGTGGTCGGCTGCGGCGGGGCTGCGGTAGACTCGTCAGCTACCTCCCGCCTCAACACCTGCGAAACCGCCATGCTTGAACAGTACGTGAAGAAGATCCTGACCTCGCGCGTCTACGACGTTGCCGAGGAAACCCCGCTGCAACCGGCCCGTCAGCTCAGCGAGCGACTGGGCAACCAGATTCTGCTCAAGCGCGAGGATCTGCAGCCGGTGTACTCGTTCAAGATTCGTGGCGCCTACAACAAGCTGGCTCAGTTGTCCCCCGAAGAACTGTCCCGTGGCGTGGTTACCGCCTCGGCCGGCAACCATGCTCAGGGCGTGGCGCTGGCGGCCAGGCATCTGGGGGTGAAGGCGACCATCGTCATGCCGCGCACCACCCCGGAGCTGAAGGTGCAGGGCGTGCGTTCGCGTGGCGGCAAGGCTGTTTTGCACGGCGATGCCTTTCCCGAGGCGTTGGCCCATTCGCTGAAACTGGTCAAGGAAAAGGGTTACACCTATATCCACCCCTATGACGATCCGTTGGTAATCGCCGGCCAGGGCACCGTGGCCATGGAGGTTCTGCGCCAGCATCAGGGCCGCCTCGACGCCATCTTCGTGCCGGTCGGCGGAGGTGGGCTGATCGCCGGCATCGCCGCGTACGTCAAATACCTGCGCCCCGAGATCAAGGTCATCGGTGTCGAGCCGGACGATTCCAACTGCCTGCAACAGGCCATGGCCGCCGGTGAGCGTGTGGTGCTGCCGAGTGTCGGGCTGTTTGCCGACGGTGTGGCCGTGGCGCAGATCGGTGAGCACACCTTCGAGATCTGCCGGAACTACGTGGATGAGGTCATCACCGTCAGCACTGACGAGATCTGCGCGGCGATCAAGGACATCTATGACGATACTCGCTCGATCACCGAGCCGGCCGGTGCTCTGGCCGTGGCCGGTATCAAACGATACGTAGAGCGTGAGGGCCTGCAGGGACAGGTGCTGGTGGGCATCGACTCCGGCGCCAATGTCAATTTCGACCGCCTGCGCCATGTGGCCGAGCGTGCCGAGCTGGGCGAGAAGCGCGAGGCCATCATCGCTGTGACCATCCCCGAGCAGCCGGGCAGCTTCAAGGCCTTCTGCGAGGCTCTGGGCAAGCGTCAGATCACCGAGTTCAACTACCGCTACAACACTGGTCGCGAGGCGCATATTTTCGTTGGGGTGCAGACCCACCCGGAAAACGACCCGCGCCAGGCGCTGGTCGATGGCCTGCGAGCGCAGGGCTTCCCGGTGCTGGATCTGACCGACAACGAGCTGGCCAAGCTGCATATCCGCCATATGGTCGGCGGCCATGCGGTCGGCGTCAGCAACGAGATGGTGCTGCGCTTCGAGTTCCCGGAGCGGCCGGGGGCGCTGTTCAACTTCCTGCAGAAACTCGGCGGGCGCTGGAACATCTCCATGTTCCACTACCGCAACCACGGCGCTGCCGATGGTCGCGTGCTGGCCGCACTGCAGGTGCCGGACGATGAGCGTCAGTTGGTGCCGGCAGCGCTGGAGGCGATTGGCTATCCCTACTGGGATGAAAGTGACAACCCGGCCTATCGCCTGTTCCTGGGCTGATGGCCGACACGCCGGGCGCCTGCAGCGTCCGGCGTTTGTGTATATGTAAAGCCTGTCTGATTGAGGAAAGCCTGATGGAACACTACCTGCTGGTACGCATTCTCCACAGCGCCCCTGGCGTACTTCTGCTGCTGGGGCTGATCGCTCATGGATTCATGCTGTTCAGGGCGCAGCGTAGTGGTGACGCCTCGGTGCTGGCACGCAAGCTGCGAGTCACTCTGCGTTACAGCCTGCCGGCCTTCGCCGTGCTGGCGCTGAGCCTGCCACTGAGCGGCTTCTGGCTGGTCGATACCGCCGGCTGGCCGCTTGACCAGACTTGGCTGCTGCTGGGCAATGTCCTCTTTCTGCTGATGCTGCTGGCTGGCCTGCTGCTGGTCGGGCGCCTCTCGGCCTGGCGTGCGCTGGGTGAGGCGCCTGCATCTGTGGCGCTCAAGCGCCTGTGCCTGATCTACGCCATCCTGATCGCCGTGCTGCTGCTGGCGATCATGGCCTTGATGGGAGCCAAGCCGGCATAGTGCGCATTATCGCAGGCTGATTATCGGCCAGCCGCGCTCGGCAGCAGTGGCACGCAACACCTCGTCCGGGTCGACCGCGACCGGGTTGCTCACTGCCTCGAGTAGCGGCAGGTCGTTGCGCGAGTCGCTATAAAAGTACGCGCCATCGAGGTTGTGTCCCGTTTCGGCCAGCCACTGGTTCAGGCGGGTCACCTTGCCGGCCTGGTAGCAGGGGATGCCAGTGATCTGCCCGGTATAGCGCCCGTCGGCCATGCCGCACTCGGTGGCAATCAGCGTCTCCACACCCAGGCGTTCGGCAATCGGTGCGGTGACGAAGCGGTTGGTGGCGGTGATGATCACCAGCTTGTCGCCAGCCTCGCGATGCTGGGCCAACAGGGCCTCGCCCTTGGCCAGGATGATCGGTTCTATCACCTCTGCCATGAACTCGCGATGCCATTGCGTCAGTTGCGCCATGTCGTGCCGGCCGAGGATCGCCTGGCTGAAGTTTTGGTAGGCCACTACATCCAGCCTGCCGGCGCAGTAGTCGGCATAGAAGGCATCGTTGCGGGCCTGGTATTCGTCGGCATCGACGAGACCGCGTTGGCAGACGAAGTCGCCCCAGCTATGGTCGCTGTCGCCGGCAAGCAGGGTGTTGTCGAGGTCGAAAAGGGCCAAGCGCACGGTTCTTCACCTGTATCAGCTATGAGGAAGGCGCGCCAGAATAGCCGCTTTGATCCGCCTTTCCCACTACAGTAAAAGCCGCGTTGCTGCTGTGCTTGGCTTTGTGGAACAATGCCGGAACTTGTGTCTACGAGGTTGCATGCCGTGATTGATCCCGATGGTTTTCGACCCAATGTCGGCATCATCCTGACCAACGATGTCGGCCAGGTGCTGTGGGCCCGGCGTATCAACCAGGACGCCTGGCAGTTCCCGCAGGGCGGCATCAATGATCATGAAACGCCGGAAGAGGCGCTATATCGCGAACTCAACGAAGAGGTCGGGCTCGAAGAGCGCGACGTGAAGATTCTCGCCTGCACCCGTGGCTGGCTGCGTTATCGCCTGCCGCAGCGTCTGGTGCGTACGCACAGCCAGCCGCTGTGCATCGGCCAGAAGCAGAAGTGGTTTCTTCTGCGTCTGACCGGCTCTGAGGATCGGGTACGCATGGATCTTACCGGCAAGCCGGAATTCGACGGCTGGCGCTGGGTCAGTTACTGGTACCCGCTGGGCCAGGTAGTCACATTCAAGCGCGAGGTTTACCGTCGCGCACTCAAGGAACTTGCTCCGCGCCTCGTGGTGCGTGACTGAACCCGGGATACCCTATCGAGCATGCTCAATACCCTGCGCAAGATCGTCCAGGAAGTGAACGCCGCCAAGGATCTCAAGGCGGCACTGACGATTATCGTGCAGCGGGTGAAGGAGGCCATGGGCAGTCAGGTCTGCTCGGTCTATCTGCTCGACCCGGAGAGCAACCGTTTTGTTCTGATGGCCACCGACGGCCTCAACAAGCGTTCTATCGGCAAGGTCAGCATGGCCCCCAGCGAGGGCCTGGTGGGTCTGGTCGGGAGCCGCGAAGAACCGCTCAACCTTGAGGACGCCGCCAGCCATCCACGCTATCGCTACTTCGCAGAGACCGGTGAGGAACGCTACGCCTCGTTCCTGGGGGCGCCGATCATCCACCACCGCCGCGTGATGGGCGTGCTCGTCGTGCAGCAGAAGGAGCGCCGCCAGTTCGACGAGGGCGAAGAAGCCTTTCTGGTCACCATGAGTGCGCAGCTTGCCGGGGTGATTGCCCATGCCGAGGCCACCGGCTCCATCCGTGGCCTTGGCCGGCAAGGCAAGGGCGTTAGCGAGGCCAAGTTCATCGGTGTACCCGGGGCGCCGGGTGTTGCCGTGGGCACCGCGGTGGTGGTGTTGCCGCCGGCTGATCTGAACGTGGTACCGGATCGCACGATCGACGATATCGAGGCCGAGCTGGCGCTGTTCGACAAGGCTCTGGGCTGGGTGCGTGAGGATATGCAGGAACTTGCGCAGAAGCTTGCCACCCAGTTGCGCAAGGAAGAGCTGGCGCTGTTCGAGGTCTACCTGATGATGCTCGACGACGCCGCTCTGGGTAACGAGGTGCGCAAGATCATCCGCACCGGACAGTGGGCCCAGGGCGCGTTGCGCCAGGTGGTGCTCGACCATGTCGGTCGCTTCGAACTGATGGACGACGCCTACCTGCGCGAACGTGCCAGTGATGTGCGCGACCTTGGCCGCCGTCTGCTTGCCTACCTGCAGGAGGAGCGCAAGACCACTCTGGTCTACCCGGATGACACCATCCTGGTCAGTGAGGAACTGTCGCCGGCCATGCTCGGCGAGGTGCCGGAAGGCAAGCTGGCCGGCCTGGTATCGGTGACCGGTTCCGGCAACTCGCATGTGGCGATCTTTGCCCGCGCCATGGGTATTCCCACGGTGATGGGGGTGGTCGATCTGCCTTATTCGAAGATCGACGGCATCCGTCTGATTGTCGACGGTTACCACGGTGAGGTATTCACCAACCCCAGCGAACTTTTGACCAAGCAGTACGCCGAGGTGGTCGAGGAGGAGCGTCAGCTCACCGAGGGGCTGGATGCGCTGCGTGAACTGCCCTGCGAGACGCTGGACGGCCACCGTATGCCGTTGTGGGTCAACACTGGCCTGCTTGCCGATGTAGCCCGGGCCCAGCAGCGTGGCGCCGAGGGCGTGGGGCTGTACCGCACGGAAGTGCCGTTCATGGTCAATGAGCGCTTTCCCAGCGAGAAGGAGCAACTTGCCACCTATCGCGAACAGCTGCAGGCCTTCCATCCGCTGCCGGTGACCATGCGTACCCTGGATATCGGTGGTGACAAGGCGCTGACCTACTTCCCGATCAAGGAGGATAACCCCTTCCTTGGTTGGCGCGGCATCCGCGTGACCCTTGACCACCCGGAAATCTTCCTGGTGCAGGTACGCGCCATGCTCAAGGCCAGCGAAGGGCTGAACAACCTGCGCATCCTGCTGCCGATGATCAGCGGGATTCAGGAGCTGGAAGAAGCGTTGCACCTGATCCATCGAGCCTGGGGCGAGGTGCGTGATGAAGGCACCGACGTGCCGCTGCCGCCGATCGGAGTGATGATCGAGATACCCGCCGCGGTCTATCAGACCCGCGACCTGGCACGTCAGGTGGACTTCCTTTCGGTCGGCTCCAACGACCTGACCCAGTACCTGCTGGCGGTTGACCGCAACAATCCACGTGTGGCCGATCTCTACGATTTCCTCCACCCGGCGGTGCTGCATGCGCTGCAGAGGGTGGTCGAGGATGCCCATGCCGAGGGCAAACCAGTGAGTATCTGCGGTGAAATGGCCGGTGATCCGGCGGCCGCTGTGCTGCTGCTGGCGATGGGGTTCGACTCGTTGTCGATGAACGCCACCAACCTGCCCAAGGTGAAATGGCTGTTGCGCCAGATCACCCGCAGCAAGGCCTGCGAGCTGTTGAGCCAGGTGGTGGCCATGGACAACCCGCACCTGATCTACAGTACTCTGCATCTGGCGCTGCGTAACCTGGGGCTGGGGCGGGTCATCAACCCTGCCTCCAACATTCAGGCCTGATCAGAGCGGGCTACTGCACAGCTGAACTTCGCCGAGCCACACCCCGTTGCGGCCGAAACTGCGTTCGCGAATCTGCCAGCTGCCGTCCTGATGCAGGGTCAGCAGCGTGCTGGCGCGGGTGCCGTAGGTCGGGCTGACGATGAATACGCTCGACAGCAGGCGCTCGGTTTCCTCGTCCAGGCCGGTGTTCGGTAGTAGGTGCGCCGATGGCTGGCGACCGTCGGCCATGATCTCCAGTAGTTGCTCGTCCTCGGCGTCGATTGCCCGGGCCAGTGCGTCACGAGCCTGCAGCAGCTTCGGCCAGGGGGTGTCGAGGCTGGCGTTGGCCAGGCCGTAGACACCACTGTTCAGTTGTCGGGGCTGACCTTCCTGTGAGTTGAAATGCCATAGCTGTCGGCTGTCACCGAGCAGAAGGTTGAAACCGGCGTATTGCTGCGCGTCTTCCATGACCTGCTGCAGGTAGGTCTGTGGTGTGCAGTCGCCGCGCAGGAAGGTGCTGGTCAGCTCGCCGCGTGAACGCGAGCGCAGCGGTTGGGACGTATCGCGAATATTGGTCAGAGCAGCGAAGCGCCCGCTTCGGGTTATTCCCAGCCAGGTGCCGCCTGCTTCCAGATCGCGCCCGCCGAACAGACCCGGTGCATCGGCCCATTCAGCCAATGGCGCGCTGGCGCGAGAATAGAATTCGTCACGATTGGCGGCGAGGCGCAGCGGGACTGGTGTGTTCGGGCGCCAGGCAAAGACGATCAGGCACATGGGATCCACCGGGTTAGGATTCTGCTGCAGGCTAGCGAGGCGGCAGGCTTAGGGCAACCGTGGGCGTATCGGCTGGCTGCGAGACACTGCAGAGGTCGGCGCGACTGCCGCAGACAGGGCTTTTCCGCTAACATGCCGGTTTGTTTTCGGGAGAATGGTGATGGAGCTGCTGCTGTACCTGGTGCTTGGCGCGGCGGCCGGCGTGCTGGCCGGACTGTTCGGTGTTGGTGGTGGTCTGATCATCGTCCCGGTACTGGTGCTGAGCTTCGCCTCGCAGGGTATTGCGCCGGAGGTGCTGACGCATCTGGCGGTGGGAACCTCGCTGGCTACCATCGTCTTTACCTCGATCAATTCCACCCTGGAGCATCACCGCAAGGGGGCAGTGCGTTGGCCGCTGTTTCGCTGGCTGGCGCTGGGGATACTGTTTGGCACACTGCTCGGGGCGCTGACGGCGGCATCCATTGATGGGCCGTGGCTGCAGAAGATCATCGGCACCTTCGCCGTCCTTATCGCGCTACAGATGGCGTTCGATCTGAAACCTCGTGCCAGTCGTGATGTCCCAGGCAAACCCGGGTTGACGGCTGCAGGTGGGGTGATTGGCTGGGCTTCGGCCATTTTCGGCATCGGTGGCGGTTCGCTCACCGTGCCATTTCTGGTCTGGCGCAGTGTGCCGATGCCGCAGGCAGTGGCCACCTCGGCGGCATGCGGTTTGCCCATTGCCATTGCTGGAGCCTTGGGTTTTATCTGGACCGGTTGGAACAATCCGCTGCTGCCCTCATGGAGTCTGGGCTTCGTTTATCTTCCGGCGTTGTTGGGGATTGCGCTGACCAGCATGTTTTTCGCCCGTATCGGGGCGCGTCTGGCTCATCGGCTGTCGCCGCGCCTGCTCAAGCGGCTGTTTGCCCTGCTGCTGCTGAGCGTGGGCCTGAATTTTCTCGTTTAAGGAGTAGCCAATGCTGCCTTACCCGCAGATCGATCCAGTGGCGCTGTCCCTCGGCCCGCTGAAAATCCACTGGTATGGCCTGATGTATCTGGTTGGTATCGGCGGCGCTTGGTGGCTGGCTTCGCGCCGGCTGAATCGTTTCGATGCAGCCTGGAGCAAGGAGAAGCTTTCGGATCTGGTGTTCTGGGTGGCCATGGGAGTGATCCTCGGCGGGCGGCTCGGCTACGTATTGTTTTACGACCTGGCGGCCTATATCGCCGAGCCGGTGAAGATCCTGCGGGTTTGGGAGGGCGGTATGTCCTTCCATGGCGGTCTGATCGGGGTGATGTTGTCGACCTGGTGGTTCGGCAAGCGTAACGGCAAGAGCTTCTTCGAGTTGATGGACTTTATCGCACCCCTTGTTCCGATCGGGCTGGGAGCCGGCCGGGTCGGCAACTTCATCAACGCCGAGTTGTGGGGCAAGGCCACGGATCTGCCCTGGGCGATGATCTTCCCGACTGATCCGCAGCAGTTGGCGCGTCATCCCTCGCAGCTCTATCAGTTCGCCCTTGAGGGTGTCGCGCTGTTTACCATCCTCTGGTTCTATTCGCGCAAGCCGCGTCCGACCATGGCCGTGTCCGGACTGTTCGCTGCCTGTTACGGCGTGTTCCGCTTTATCGTCGAATTCGTCCGCGTGCCGGACGCCCAGCTCGGCTATCTGGCCTTCGGCTGGCTGACCATGGGGCAGATTCTCTGCCTGCCGATGATCCTCGGCGGCATCGGCTTGATCGCCTATGCCTACAAGCGCCAGTGCGTTCAAGGAGCTGTCTGATGAAACAGTACCTCGACCTGATGCGTCAGGTGCGTGAGCACGGCACCTTCAAGGAAGACCGTACCGGCACCGGCACCTACAGCGTGTTCGGTTACCAGATGCGCTTCGACCTGGCCGATGGTTTCCCCATCGTCACCACCAAGAAGTGCCACCTGCGCTCGATCATCCATGAGCTGCTGTGGTTCCTGCGGGGCGATACCAACATCAAGTACCTCAAGGACAACGGTGTCAGCATCTGGGACGAGTGGGCCGATGAAAACGGCGACCTCGGTCCGGTGTATGGCTACCAGTGGCGCAGCTGGCCGGCGCCGAACGGCGAGTCGATTGACCAGATCAGCAAGCTGATCGAGATGATCAAGAAGACCCCTGACTCGCGCCGGCTGATTGTTTCGGCCTGGAACCCGGCGCTGGTGGATCAGATGGCCCTGCCACCGTGTCATGCGCTGTTTCAGTTCTATG
Source organism: Pseudomonas sp. NCCP-436 (assembly GCF_019656335.1). Taxonomy (GTDB): domain Bacteria; phylum Pseudomonadota; class Gammaproteobacteria; order Pseudomonadales; family Pseudomonadaceae; genus Aquipseudomonas. The sequence goes on from NZ_BPLZ01000007.1 coordinate 129,852, forward strand.
TGGCCGATGGCAAGCTGAGCTGCCAGCTGTATCAGCGCTCGGCGGATATCTTCCTCGGTGTACCTTTCAATATCGCCAGCTACGCGCTGCTGACCATGATGGTTGCGCAGGTCTGTGGTTTGCAGCCGGGCGAGTTCATCTGGACTGGCGGCGACTGTCACCTGTACGCCAACCACCTTGAGCAGGCTGACCTGCAGCTCTCGCGTGAGCCGCTGCCGTTGCCGACCATGAAGCTCAACCCGCAGGTGAAGGATTTGCTGGCCTTCCGCTTTGAGGATTTTGAGCTGGTCGGCTATCAGGCCCACCCGCATATCAAGGCGCCGGTGGCGGTTTGAGGTCAGGGAAGCAGGGTAGGCTTTGAGCCCAACGCTTTACTTTTTGGAACTTTCTGTAGCAGGCCGCAGTGCGGCAAGCTCGGTGCGCAACTGTTCCAGTTGTTCGGTGCGCTCGGCATCCTGCAGGCGTGAGTGTGGGTTGAGCGATGACCACTCCGGATGGGCGCGGGCCATGCTCAGGGCTGTGGGTAGTCGACCCTGGCGCCATAGCGCCTCCTGCGGCGCGCTCAGGGTGATGGCTTCCATGGCGGCATGACCGCGACTGTCCAGTGCGGCCAGCAGTTGCTGCTGGCGCAGGGCAAGCAGGCGCAGTACGGCATCGTCGACTGTCAGCTCGCGCTGACCCTTGAGTTTGCTCTTCAGTCGCTGGCCGTAGTTGCGCAGGGTCTGGGCTGTTCCACCAATTACCGCGCCCACCGCTGCTGCGGCCCCGAGTGTGAGTCCGCCGACCAGAAGATCCACGCCGACTCCGGTGGCGGCACCGGCGGCCATGCCGCCACCGACCTTGATCCCCAACTGCCTGAGGGTTTCCGGGTTGAACAGGTCATCGCCCCAGCGGCCGTCCAGTAGCGGTAGGTCGCTGGCGTGGGCATCGTCCGGGCGGAAGGCGTACAGGCGCAATAGGGCTTCGACGCAACGTTGCTCGCGCTGGCGGATGGCATCGCGCAGCTCGAACATGGCCTGCTGTTCCAGTTGTGACTGGGCTGCGACGCTACGACGACAAGCGGCGCAGTCGATCAGCAGCTCGGCGATCAGTCGCTGGCCGGTCTGGCGGCGTGCCTGGCGCTGTGCCTCGTGATCATCGATCAGTCGCTCAAGCTGCGGACGGGCGCGCTCGATCATCAGCGCCAGGCTCTCGTACAGGCGGCGCTCGCCATCCTCGGGTGGTGCCACGCTGTCGAACGCCACCAGTGCATGCAGGCCCAGACGCGCCAACGCCTCGCGCCATTCGCCTTCGCGGTGGTTGTCGCTGGCGACGAAATTGAGTACCGGCAGTAGCGGGCGACCGCACATGCTCAGCACTTCCAGTTCGTCACGGTATTTGGCCAATACCGGCTCGCGTACGTCGATTACGTAGAGTCCGGCGTCGGATGCCAGCAACTGGCGCAGTACCTTGGCCTCCTGCTCGTAGCGCTGGCGTGCTTCGCTGCCGGCCAGAAATCGCTCAAGACGCGCCGGGCCGTCCAGACGCTCGCCGGGTCGATCCAGGCGTTCGAGGTAATCGAGTAGGGCGATGGCGTCTTCCAGACCGGGAGTGTCGTACAGTTCGAGCTGCGGCGCGCCGTCCACCGACAGTCGCGCACCTTCAACATGGCGCGTGGTGCTGGCACGCGGGGAAACTTCACCGAAGCCGACATCGCGCGTCAGGGTGCGCAGCAGCGAGGTTTTTCCGACGTTGGTATGGCCGACCAGGGCCAGTTTCAGTGGCTCAGTCATGGCCGTTCTCCAGCCAGCTCAACGGGGCGGCATCGTCATAAGCCAGTTGCAGCCTATCGAGGGCCTGATGCCAGTCAGCGAGGCGTGCGCTGTCGAGACTTTCTCCAGGGGCTGGCGGCATCAGCCAGATACGGGTGGCCGCAGCCGAGCGTGCCAGCTCTGCGAGCAGCGCCAGGGTGCCGCGATCCGGCGAACGGCGCGGGTCGCAGGCTATGGCCAGGCGCTCGGGCGGGAAACAGGCTAGTTGTTCGAGCAGGCGGCGGCGTTGTTCGCGACTGTCGATAATGCCGGCGTCGCTGACCGAGGACGTCAGCTTAAGTGGTGGCCAGGGACGTCCGGCGTCCAGCTCCACACCCACCAGCACACTGCCGCTGCCGGGCTGGCCGGCGCTACCGGCCTGCGGCTGGTGCAAGACCGAGGGTGCCAGATCGCATACGCCCAGACGCTCGCTGTCCGGCAGTAGGCGCGGGCGCAATAGGTTGTAGCTGGGCAGTTCGGGATCCAGCTGCAATGTGCTCTTGCCGCTCTGCCAGCGCCACAGGCACAACAGCGTCAGCAATAGACGTGGCAGCAGACCGTAGACCAGCACGACGCCGACCAGCCAGCCAGCCCAGTGTTGTCGGGCGGCCTCGCTGGACAGGGCTGTATCGCCGCTGGCACGGATCAGCTCGGCGTCCGGCAGGCTGAAACCGAGCAGTGCGGGCAGGGCGCCGAGAGTTTGAGTCAGGGCGATGAAGGCGTCGCCACCGAGGATGGTAGTTTCCCAGACAAAGCCGTAACGGCGCGTGGCGAGCAGCAGCAGCAGGGTGCTCAGGGCAGCGAGCAGTGCCAGCGTCCACAGCGCGTTGACCATCAGGCCCAATCCCCAGCGAGTCAGGCGCCTGCGTTGCAGCATCAGCAGCAGAGCCGGTGCCAGTTGCACTGCACTGGCGTTGCGGGCCAGCTTCTCGCTTAGCCACAACCACAGGCGTCCGAGGGCACCCGGATTGTCGCGGCTCAGTAGCAGACCAATTAGCCAGGCGGTCAGCATCAGCAAATTCGGTCCCAGCAGGCTGCCCAGTGCCCAGAACACATTGACCGGTTGGCGACCGTCGCCGAGGGCCGCCAGCGCCAGGCCGGCGCCACTGCAGAGGGCCAGTAGAGCCAGTAGCAGACCGGCCAGGCGAGCACCCTGCAGCCAGTGCAGCAGGGCCTGATACTGGCCGTCGCGACGCGCCAGCAACAGCGCTCGCTGTCCGATGCGTTCGGCCAGGCTGCCACCGGCCACACGGGCCAGGCGATTGGCTTCGTCATCCTCAAGCGGGCCAGCTTGTTCTTCGCGCAAACGGATTGTCTCGCTGAGCCAGAGGCGCTGGAAAGAGGTTAGGCGGGCGTCGTTCACGCGGTGTCTCGTCATCCGGATATGCGCTTGAGGATAACCTCTGTGCAGCGTCGCTGCGAACAGTCGATGTGCGGGCGGGCGCAGGCAGAGGGCTGCGCTTCTGCTATCCTCGCCGCCATGAAAACGAACCTGTCTCTTTGTCTTATCGCCGCCCTCGCGCAAAACCGCGTGATCGGTCGCGACAATCAACTGCCCTGGCGTCTGCCGGCGGATCTCAAGCATTTCAAGGCGATGACCCTGGGCAAACCGGTGATCATGGGGCGCAAGACCTGGGACTCGCTCGGCCGGCCGCTGCCGGGACGGCTCAATCTGGTGGTCAGCCGCCAGGCCGGCCTGTGTCTGGAGGGGGCTGAAGTTTTCGCCAGTCTCGAGGCAGCTATCGAACGTGCTGAAGCCTGGGCGCGCCAACAGGGCGTCGATGAGCTGATGCTGATAGGTGGCGCGCAGCTTTATGAGCAGAGCCTGGAACAGGCCAGCCGGCTTTATCTGACCCGCGTGGAGCTGGAGCCTGAAGGGGATGCCTGGTTCCCGCTGTTCGACGAAGAGCAGTGGCAACGCAGTGCCGAAGAGGCGCATCCGGCCGAAGGTGAGGCGCCGGCCTATCGCTTCGAAATCTGGCAGCGTACCTCCTGAAGACGCTATTAAGATTTATTATTATTAGCGTTGACATACAATTTCTTTACAATATTATTCCCCTCGCCCGCTTCGGGCCACCATGGGGGAAGTTCATCATGCTCGACCGCGCATCGCCCGGACTGTTGGCGCTGGCCGTTTCTTTAACCACCCTTGTCGCCGAGGCCCAGCAGGACGCCGCTGATGTGCTGGAGCTGGAGGCCGTCTCGGTTACCAGCAATCAGTTGGGTACCATCACGGAGCAGTCGGCCTCCTACACTCCCGGTACCATTGCTACGGCTACGCGTCTGGTACTGACGCCGCGCGAGACTCCGCAGTCAATCAGCGTGGTGACTCGGCAGAAAATGGATGACTTTGGTCTGACCAGCATCGACGACGTGATGCGGCATACCCCGGGTGTCAGCATTACCACCATCGACAGCGAGCGTACGGTTTATTCCGCGCGTGGTTTCGAGATCAACAATTTCCAGTACGACGGTATCCCGATGATGCGTGATACTGCCTACTCGGCCGGCAACACGCTCAGCGATGTGGCGATCTACGATCGTGTTGAGGTGCTCAAGGGGGCGACCGGTCTGCTGACCGGCAGCGGTGATCCCGGCGCTACCATCAACCTGATCCGCAAGCGACCGACCTATGACTTCCGTGGTCATGTCACGGCCGGTATCGGCTCCTGGGATGACTATCGCAGCGAGCTGGATGTCTCCGGGCCGCTCAATGACGATGGCAGCATTCGTGGCCGCGCAGTGGCGGCTTATCAGGATCGTCATGCGTTCTACGACCGTTACAGTCGAAAAACCACGGCGTACTTTGGCTCGCTGGAGTTCGACCTGAGTCCCGATACCCTGCTGACTGTCGGGGCCGACTACCAGGACAACGATCCGAAAGGTTCCAGCTGGGGCTCAATTCCAATCTTTACCAGCGACGGTCATTTCAACAAGGTTTCCCGCTCGTTCAATCCGGGGACTCGCTGGAGTGCCTGGGAGCAATATACGCGTACCCTGTTTGCCACGCTGGAGCACAACTTCTCCGGTGGCTGGGTCGGCAAGTTGCAGCTCAATCACCAGATCAACGGCTACCACGCTGCTCTGGGCTCGGCCAGCTCCGGTCAGCCGGATTCGCTCAGCGGTAGTGGCGTGTCCCTCTGGCAAGGCAAATACGTGGGTGAGACAGTCAGCAACGCTCTCGACGGTTACCTCAGCGGACCCTTCCAACTCTTTGGTCGCGAGCATGAACTGGTGGTGGGCAGCAGCCTGGCGCGCCGCGAGACGGATCGCAAGGACCATGGATTCTTCGGTGGTACCGTGCCTGACTTCTACGACTGGAACGGTCAGGTACCGGAGCCGAACTGGAATGCGCCGACACGGGAAAACACCGTGGTGCGCGAGAATGGAATGTACCTGGCTACGCGCCTTGATCTGCATGACGACTGGAAGCTGATCCTCGGTAGTCGCGTGGCCGACTACCGCAGCCGGGGTGATCGCGATGACATGACGGAGACAGGCGTGCTGATCCCCTATGCCGGGCTGATCTACGACCTGAATCGGAACTTCTCGCTTTATGCCAGCTATACCAGCATCTTTAAGCCGCAGACGTTACGTGACCGTCAGGGTTCGACGCTGGCCCCGCTGGAAGGTGACAGCTACGAGACAGGCGTCAAGGGCGAGTTCTTCGGTGGTCGACTGAACACCAGTCTGGCTTACTTCGAGATACATCAGGACAACTACGGCGTCGCTGACGGTTTCATCGATGGCACCATTGAGACCGCCTGGCGTGCGGAGCAGGGTGTGCGTACCCGTGGTTACGAGGCGGAGATCTCCGGCGAGCTTTCGCCCGGCTGGCAGTTGCAGGCAGGTTACACCCACAAGATTGCCCGTCTCGACGGCGAGAAAATCAACACGGTGGCGCCGGAGGACAGCTTCAGCTTGTACAGCAGCTACCGCCTGAATGACCTGACTCTGGGCGGCGGAGCGCGCTGGCAGAGCCGCAGTTGGCGCAATTTCACCTTGCCAGGCGGCGCTCGGGATTTTGCTCAGGAGGCCTACTGGCTGGTGGATCTGATGGCACGCTATCAGATCACCAAGGATCTTTCCGCCACGCTGAACCTCAACAACGTGCTGGACAAGAAGTACTACGATATCTCCCCCTACTTCACCAACTACACCTGGGGTGAGCCGCGCAATATGACGCTGAGTGCCCGTTACGACTTCTGATATGTCCGCAAGGGGCGTGGCTCAAAGCCCGTGAAACCCTCTGGCGAGAGACCAGGCTAACGCTCCGAGTGGCTCGGGGCGTTGGCATTTTTAATCGATGCAGGCATTGCCTTAAATGTGCACGCAGACTGCCGGATTTAGCCGCCTGTCTCCTGTGTTGCTGGCTCTGGCAGGAACCAGTTCATCAGCAGGGCGCAGATGCCGCCGGTGGCCACTCCAGACTCCAGCACGCTGTGCAGGCCGGCGGGCAGGTGGGCGAGAAATTCCGGGACCTGCGAGAAGCCGAGGCCCAGGGCCAGCGACACGGAAATAATCAACAGCGCACGGCGGTCCAGCTCGATGCCGGCAAGGATATTGATGCCGGCAGCGGCTACGGCGCCGAACATCACCAGGGCTGCGCCGCCCAGAACCGGCTCCGGCACTGCTTGCAGCACGCCAGCCACGGCCGGGAACAGGCCGAGGATCACCAGCATGGCGGCAATCCACAGGCCGACATGGCGGCTGGCGATGCCGGTGAGCTGGATGATGCCGTTGTTCTGCGCGAACACCGAGCTGGGGAAGGTGTTGAACAGACCGGCCAGCAGCGAGTTGGCGCCGTTGACCAGTACGCCGCCCTTGATGCTCTGCATCCACTGTGGGCCTTCCACCGGTTGGCGCGACAGTTTGCTGGTGGCAGTGATGTCGCCGATGGCTTCCAGCGAGGTCACCAGATAGATCACCACCAGCGGCACAAACAGGCTCCAGGAGAAGGCCAGGCCGAAGTGCAGCGGCATCGGCACTTCCACCAGATTGGCGCCGTCCATGCCGGAGAAATCCAGCCGGCCCAGGTAGGCGGCCAGCGTGTAGCCGATTCCCAGGGCAATAATGATCGCGCAGCTGCGCAGCCACACAAAGGGCAGGCGGTTGAGCACGATGATCGCAGCCAGCACCACGCCCGAGAGCAGCAGATTTTCGCCGTTGGCGAAGGTGCCGTTGCCCATGGCCGCATAGCCGCCGCCCATGCTGATCAGGCCGACCTTAATCAGCGTCAGGCCGATCATCAGTACCACGATGCCGGTGACCAGCGGGCTGATCAGGCGTTTGACGAAGGGAAGAACGCGCGAGACGCCCATCTCGATAAACGAGCCGGCGATCACCACGCCGAAGATCGAGGCCATCACGCTTTCCACTGGCATGCCCTGGTCAACCAACAGCACGCCGCCGGCGATCAGCGGGCCGACGAAGTTAAAGCTGGTGCCCTGCACGATCAGCAAGCCCGCACCGAATGGGCCAAAGCGTTTGCATTGGACAAAAGTGGCGATGCCGGAGATCACTAGGCTCATGGACACCACGATATTGGTGTCGCGCGCCGACACCCCCAGTGCCTGGCAGATCAGAAGGCCTGGCGTGACGATGGGGACGATGATCGCCAGCAGGTGCTGCAGGGCAGCGAGCAGAGCGGCGAATGGGCGGGGTTTGTCGTTGGGGCCGTAGAGCAGGTCGTTGCGCGGTTCGGGTTCGGTCATGGCGGCGGGTTCGCGTTAAAAAGCGCGCAGTTTACCCCATGATCGATTGGTCAGCTTTGCAGCGTGTTGTGCGTGCATCGGGGGGGCATTGCCTGTGGATAGGCGCGTCAGCAATCGGGTGCAGGCTTGCTACCTGCCAATTGCCCTGTAATCTGGCGCGGCTGTCGATGTGCAGTTCACTTGCCAGGTAAGGAGCAGGCATGGCGTTTGATTACGGTTCACAGACACTGGGCATCCGTAACCCCTTCCGTTTTGAAGGTGCAATTACGGCGGTGCGTGGTGCGTTGATTGCAGCACTTGGGATTTACGGGTTGCTGCGCGTGGCAGGGTTGGTGGCGCAGCAGCGTGAGGTCGAAGGCTGGCTGCATGCAAGCTTTGGCATTGTGCTGCTGATCTGGGGACTGACAGCTTTGGGCGCGGGCCTGCTCAAGGTGTTTCGCTTTTATGTGGGGCGTAACGTGCCGGCCAGTCTGGCGCTGAATCAGGCCGAACCCGATGCCCGCCACCGTCTGGCGTACAACGCCGATGAGCTGCACGCGATGCTCATGGGCCGCAAGAACACCACCTTTGCCGAGCCGCAAAGTTTGTTCGCACGCTTGGTTCATACGCTGATTCCGCGTTTGATTTTCCTGCCGCCGACCTATCGCGGACTGGCGGAAAACATCGCCTTTGGCCTGGCCATGACCACCTTTATGTTGCTGGTGTTTGCCCTGGCCTGGTTTGCCGGCGCCACCGGCCTTGCGCGCATTGAAGGCACGCCGGTGATGGCCTGGCTCGGCGTGTTGCTGGCCGCTTATCTGGTCAAGCTGTGGTTCAGCATGCGTAACCCGCTGGTGCACTACAGCCGCACCGGGCTGAACATCAGCCTGGCGCGTATCGGCGTGATCATTGCCCTGGCCATTTTGCTGCCGGTGGCGCTGGTGTTTGTGCACAACAACGTGCTGCATATTCCGGCGCTGGCGGTAAACCCGGCGCCGATTCTGTTCACCACGCTGGGCCTGTCGCTTCTGGCCAGTGGCCTGGGGCTGTACCTGCTGCTGCATCGTTTGCGCGGCGTAGCGCCGGTGACGGAAGTGTCCGAGCACCGCGATAACTGGCAGCGCAATCTGGTGCCGCGCGAGCTGTTTATCCGTCTTGAGGCGCACATTCTGGCCAACCGCCGGTATCAGGAAATCCCCAACCGCGTGTACCGCAAGTTCGAGCCGTCGATGATGGAAGAGGGCGGTCGCGACAAGGGCGCGTTTGCCGGCACCGCGCTGGTGGAAACCCAGCCGATTCTCCAGCCGATTGAATGGCCGGCGACGTTTCGCACGGTGCGCATTGTCGCCACCGCCATTGGCCAGAGCCTGCTGGTGGCCAGCGCGGTGTGGCTGGTATTGCTGATCGGTGATCTGGCCAAGGCTTCCGCGCAGCCCGGCGTGCTGCTCAATCTCGCTTACCCGGTGCTGCTGTTGCTGTTCGGCTTGATCATCTCGCGCATGAGCAACGTGTTCTGGGCCGAGTTGCAGTTCCGTTCGCTGCTGCTGGATCTGTCGGTTGAGGGCACCTACACCGAATCGCGCCTGTCCACCGGCCAGAGCATCTACGACAGCACCCGCTCGGAAAACACCGTGGTGCGCTCGACCATCACCCCGTGGTTCCTGCTGAGCAATCTGCACACCTGCACCTTTGCCCAGTCCGGCAGCCTGAACCTTGAGCAGGAGCGCTATATCCTGGCATTGGAAAAGGCTGACGACACCCTGCAGGCGGTGCTCGGTGAACTCGATGAGTTCTTCGAAAGCCGCGAGGCGATTGCCGGGATCAACGAGGTGGATTTGCGCTCGGCCAGCCAGATCTACCAGATGAACGAGCAGACCCGAGGCACGCATAACGCGGTGGGGATTGAGCAGCAGGAAGCGGCGGGACTGATCCGCCGTGACGATCCCCCTGCCGGGCAATGAAAAAAGGGCCGCTTAAGCGGCCCTTTTTGTCAGATCACCGGGGTCGGCTGGATGATTTCCACCCAGTAGCCGTCCGGGTCTTTGATAAACGCGATGTCCTTCATGCTGCCGTCGGTCAGGCGCTTCTGGAAGGGCACACCCAGCTCTTCGAAGCGGGCGCAGGCGGCGCGGATATCCGGCACCGAGATGCACAGGTGACCGAAGCCGCGCGGCTCGCTGTTGCCGTGGTGGTAGGCAAAATCCGGGTCGTTTTCGGTGCCGTGGTTGTGGGTCAGCTCCAGCACGCCGTGCAGGCGCGAACGCCAGATGTGACGCTCTTGCGGGTCAGCCGGAATCTGCGAGCGATCCTTGATCAGAGCCAGGAAGTACAGGCTGAACTTGGCTTCGTTGAAGTCTTTCTTCTCGATCAGGGTGAAGCCCAGTACGCGGGTGTAGAAGTCCAGCGACTTGGTCAGATCCTTCACGCGGATCATGGTGTGGTTGAAGGCGAAGTCGCTGGTAGCAGCGTCAGGCTTGGCGGTCACGCCGGGCAGGGCGTTGAGCTCGTCCAGGGTCATGGTGTTCTCCATCAGGCATGGCAAGGGTCACAAAAGGGTAAATGGACTCACGACTGGTGGATTTCAAGGTCGTCACAGGCGAAAACTGCACTGACACGGCTTTCAGACTTGTAGTTCCAGCAGTTCTGCCTGCGCCTTGTCGCCGTCGATCTTTAGCCGCGCCACGCCAATCGGCAGGCGGAAGCGCCGTGGGCCGGCGCTACCCGGGTTGAGGTAGAGCGCACCGTTGCGGTATTCGTGCAGCGGCTTGTGGGAGTGGCCGGCTACAACCACGGAGATACCCTCGGTTGCCGGATCCAGGTTGAGCTGCTTGAGGTCATGCAGTACATGGATGGCGACAGCGCCGAGACGCAGGGTCAGGCGCTCGGGGATGGCCTCGGCCCAGATGCCCTTGTCGTTGTTGCCACGTACCACCGACAGGGGAGCGAGGCGTTCGAGTTCGGCGAGGATCTGCGGTCCGCCAATGTCGCCGGCATGGATCAGTTGGTCGACGCCGCGCAGTGCCGCCAGCGCCTCGGCGCGCAGCAGGCCGTGAGTATCGGCGATCAGGCCGATGGTTCGGCGTGTCATGGGGGCGCTCCTCAACAAGCGACAAGCCCGGCGCATGGCCGGGCTTGCAGGGTAGGCTGCAGACGGTTAGCCGTCCAGCAGCGCCTTGTTGCGCACTGCTCCCTTGTCGGCGCTGGTGGCCAGCAGAGCGTAGGCCTTCAGTGCGGTGGTCACGCGGCGGGCACGGGGCTGAGCCGGTTTCCAGCCCTTGCGATCCTGTTCGGCACGGCGGGCGGTCAGTTCTTCATCGCTGACCAGCAGGTTGATGCTGCGGTTGGGGATATCAATGAGGATGCGGTCGCCATCCTGCACCAGGCCGATGGCGCCCCCGGCAGCAGCCTCCGGCGAAGCGTGGCCGATGGACAGGCCCGAGGTGCCGCCGCTGAAGCGGCCGTCGGTGAGCAGAGCGCATTGTTTGCCCAGGCCCTTGGATTTCAGGTAGCTGGTCGGGTAGAGCATTTCCTGCATGCCCGGGCCGCCTTTCGGACCTTCGTAGCGGATGATCACCACGTCGCCAGGCTTGACCTCGTCGCCGAGGATGCCTTTGACCGCGCTGTCCTGGCTTTCATAGACCTTGGCGGTGCCTTCGAACACCAGGATCGACTCATCCACGCCAGCGGTTTTCACTACGCAGCCATCCAGGGCGATATTGCCGTAGAGCACGGCCAGGCCGCCTTCTTTGGAGTAGGCATGCTCGACCGAGCGGATGCAGCCTTCGGCACGATCCAGATCGAGACTCGGCCAGCGGGTGCTCTGGCTGAAGGCGGTCTGGGTCGGAATGCCGGCAGGGCCAGCTTTGAAGAAGGTGTGCACCGCTTCATCGTCAGTCTGGGTGATGTCCCACTGGGCGATGGCGTCGGCCATGGTTTTGCTGTGCACGGTGGGCACGTCGGTGTGCAGCAGGCCGCCACGGGCCAGCTCGCCGAGGATGGACATGATGCCGCCGGCGCGGTGCACGTCTTCCATGTGGTACTTCTGGATGTTCGGCGCGACTTTGCACAGCTGCGGCACTTTGCGCGACAGGCGATCGATGTCGCGCAGGTCGAACGGCACTTCGGCCTCCTGGGCCGCGGCCAGCAGGTGCAGGATGGTGTTGGTCGAGCCGCCCATGGCGATGTCCAGGGTCATGGCGTTTTCAAAGGCCTTGAAGTTGGCAATCGAGCGCGGCAGAACCGACTGGTCACCTTCGCCGTAGTAGCGGCGGCACAGTTCAACGGCCAGACGGCCGGCGCGCAGGAACAGCTGCTCGCGGTCGCTGTGGGTGGCCAGCGTCGAGCCGTTGCCCGGCAGGGACAGGCCCAGGGCTTCGGTCAGGCAGTTCATCGAGTTGGCGGTGAACATGCCCGAGCAGCTGCCGCAGGTCGGGCAGGCGCTGCGCTCGTATTCGGCGACTTTTTCGTCCGAGCAGGAATCGTCTGCGGCGACCACCATGGCGTCGACCAGGTCCAGTCCGTGGGCGGCCAGTTTGGTTTTGCCGGCTTCCATCGGGCCACCGGAGACAAACACCACCGGGATATTCAGGCGCAGGGCGGCCATCAGCATGCCGGGGGTGATCTTGTCGCAGTTACTGATGCAGACGATGGCGTCGGCGCAGTGGGCGTTGACCATGTACTCGACCGAGTCGGCGATGATTTCACGCGATGGCAGCGAATAGAGCATGCCGTCGTGACCCATGGCGATGCCGTCGTCTACGGCGATGGTGTTGAATTCCTTGGCCACGCCGCCAGCTTTTTCAATTTCACGAGCAACCAGCTGGCCCAGATCCTTGAGGTGCACGTGGCCGGGCACGAACTGGGTAAAGGAGTTGGCGATGGCGATGATCGGCTTTTTGAAGTCTTCGTCCTTCATCCCGGTGGCACGCCACAGGGCGCGGGCGCCGGCCATGTTGCGGCCGTGGGTGGAGGTTTTCGAGCGGTAATCGGGCATGGCGGTGGTCCTGCGGAGCTGATCACGGCACGGGCGCATGGGACGGCCCGCGAATATTAGGCATAGGATGAGCGCGCCACGGGCCGCTGGCAAACGTCAGTTCAAGTGCCGGGCTGTAGGACCGTGTGGCCGGACGGGATCACCGCTGGCTCGGTCGGCTCAGTGCTCTGCCTGGGGATGGGGCAGCAAGAGGCGATTCTAATCCGACGGGGTGCGCTTGCGAAAGGGCACCCCGTCTCGCCTGGTTTCAGTCCGGAATGTCCACACCGCGCAGGCGCTCGGTACGGCGGCGCAGCAGTTCGATGGTGACCAGCAAAATAATGCTGAACAGGATCAGCAGGGTGGCCACCGCGAGGATGCTCGGATTGATCTGTTCGCGCAGACCCGAGAACATCTGCCGCGGAATGGTGCGCTGCTGCGGCCCGGCCATGAACAGGATGACCACCACTTCGTCGAAGGAGGTGATAAAGGCGAACAGCGCGCCGGAAATCACCCCCGGGCGGATCAGCGGCATGATCACATCGAAGAACACCCTGATCGGCGTGGCACCGAGATTCAGCGCCGCGCGCGCCAGGCTGTAGTCGAAGCCGGTCAGGGTGGCGGTGACGGTGATGATGACGAAGGGCGTACCCAGCGCGGCGTGCGCCAGGATCACGCCAAGGTAGCCGCCGGCCAGGCCGAGATCCGAGTAGAAGAAGAACATCCCGGCAGCGGTGATGATCAGTGGCACGATCATCGGCGACAGCAGCAGGGCGGTGATAAAGCGCCGCAGTGGCATCTCGCTGCGCGCCAGGCCGACGGCTGCGATGGTGCCCAGCACTGTGGCCAGCAGGGTGGAGAATACGCCGATAATGAAGCTGTTCTGGATCGCCAGTATCCATTTGGGATCGTTGAGGATTTCGCGGTACCAGCGAAGTGAATAGGCCTCCGGATCCAGGGTGAGCATGCCTTCGGTGAAGCTGAAGAAAGGCTCGGCGTTGAACGATAGCGGCACGATCACCAGGATCGGCAGGATCAAAAACAGCAGTACCAGCCAGGAACTGGTCTTGAGCAGCCAGTTGCCGAGGTGGTGCCAGAAGCCGTAGTAGGCTGGAATCTTCATCGTTTGATCATCCCAACTTGATGTTGCTGGCACCGACGAAGCGGTCGTAGACCCAGTACAGCAGCAGGATCAGCGCCAGTAGTAACGAACCGAGTGCGGCGGCCAGTTCCCAGTTGTTCGAGCGCTGCATGTGGAAGGCAATGATGTTGCTGATCATCTGTCCGTCGGTACCGCCGACCAGTGCCGGAGTGATGTAGTAGCCAACCGAGATGATGAACACCAGCAGTGCGCCGGCGCTGAGGCCCGGCAGGGTCATCGGGAAGTAGATGCGGATGAACGCCGGAATCGGTTTGTCTCCCAGGCTTAGTGCTGCGCGCAGGTAGCTCGGGTCGATGCCGCGCATCACGCTGTACAGCGGCAGCACCATGAATGGCAGGAGAATGTGGGTCATCGCCACCACGGTGGCGAACGAGGTGTAGAGCATCTCGAAGGGCTGATCGGTCAGGCCGATGCCCATCAGGAAGGAGTTGATCACCCCGTTGGTCTGCAGCAGTGCGATCCACGAGGTGGTGCGCACCAGCAGCGATGTCCAGAACGGCAGCAGTACCAGTACCAGCAACAGGTTGGCGCGATTCGCCGGCAGACCGGCCAGATAGTAGGCCAGTGGGTAGCCAAGCAGGGCGCAGAGCAGGGTGATGACCAGCGCCATGTTGAGTGTCTTGGAGTACAGCTGCAGGTAGATCTGCGTATCCTGGCGTACCTGGATGCCCTCATCCGGGTGTAGCTCAAGATCCAGGGCGGTCAGGTAGTAGTCGTAGGTGTAGACCTTGCCGGCGCGTTCGATGGCGTACCAGAGCGCCGGATCGCTCCAGTTGCGGTGAGCGTCGAGCAGGGTTTTCACGCCCTGGCTGGCCAGGCTTTCGCTATCCAGCCGGCCGATGCGTCGGGCGCTGGACTTGACCACGCTGGACATGCCGGCATAGGCGCGGTTGAACTCCTCGGCCAGCTTGCCGGACAGGCGCTGTTCGTTGAGGGCGTGAAGCTCGCCTGCGAAGACTTGCAGGGTCTGTTCGTCCGGCAATTGGCGGTGGTCGTCCCAGCGTTCGAGCTCGACCAGCGTCAGTGGAATCAGTTCGGCCACCGTCGGGTGGTGCACGCTGCGCCACAGCATGGTGGCAATCGGGGCCACGAAGGTCAGCATGATGAACAGCAGCAGCGGCGCCACGAAGGCGAAGGCCAGCAGCCGCTTGCGTCGGTGTGCCGCCGCGGCCTGACGGGCTTCGCCGGCGGTCATGGAATGCATCAGGGCACTGCGGGCGGGCATTGTATCTCCTTGGCCGCCTCGCCCGTGGGGCGAGGCGGCGACTGCGTCACTTCAACAGCCACTCGTTGAATTTTTCACCCAGCGACTCGCCATAGTCGGCCCAGAACTCGGAGCCGGCCTGGATACCTTTGTCCAGATGGGCGGTCGGCAGATGCGGTGCAGCGCTCGGGTCGGTCAGCGGCATGGAGGACTTGCGGGTCGGGCCGTAGGCGACATCGGGCATGCCGGCCAGCGGTTTGGAACCGGTGGCGTACTTGATGAATTCCATCGCCAGTTCCTTTTTCGGCGAACCCTTGACGATGGCCCAGGCGTCGAGGTCGTAGACGTGGCCGTCCCAGACGATGGTGAAGGGTTTCTTCTCCTGCACGATGGCGTCATAGAAGCGGCCGTTGGCTGACTGCACCAGCACTGCGCCACCGTCATTGAGCAGTTGCGGGGCCTGCGACCAGGAGTCGAACCAGACGATGTCCTTCTTGATGCTGTCGAGCTTGGCGAAGGCGCGCTGCTGACCTTCCGGAGTGCCGAGTACTTCGTAGACCTCTTCCGGGGCCACGCCGTCGGCCATCAGAGCCCATTCCATGTTCACCTGCGGGCGTTTGCGCATGGCCCGCTTGCCCGGGATTTTCTCCAGGTCGAAGAAGTCGCCAATGGCTTCGGCCTTGGTGCCGCCGATGGTGCCTTCGTTATAGGCGAACACTACGGACCAGACGATGTTGCCCACCGCACATTCGCTGGCCAGTGCTTCGGGAATGAAGTCTTTTGCCGCAGGAGTACCGTCGATGCCGGCCGGCAGCACGCCGTGGTCGAGGGTTTCCAGCAGACCTTCGGAACAGGCACGTTCAAGGTCGATTACTTCGAAGTCGACCACGTCCCACTGGATGTTGCCGGACTCGACTTGAGCCTTGATTTCGGCGACACCGCCGGAATAATCCTCAAACAGTACCTTGACCCCGGTATCGGCCTGGTACGGGTCGACGACGTGCTTCTTCTGCGCGGCGCCGTAGGAGCCGCCCCAGGAAACGACGGTGAGGCTGTCCTGGGCGTTGACTGTGCCCGCAGAAAGCCCCAGGGCCGCCACCAGGGCGAAGGTGGAAATGCTGGTAGTCAGTGATCTGGCCATTGTTGTGCTCCGTTTGCTTCTACTTGTCGTGAGTCCGAACTTACGATCGATCCAGGGCCTGGCTGTCTTCCGCCAGCCAGGTCAGGGCGACCTCTTCCTGAGTGCTGAGTTGCGGCGCTGAACTGTCGTTCAGGCTCTTAACCACCAGCTCGTTGCCGCTAGCGGTTTCGAAGTGGTAACGGATGTACTCGCCCACGTAGTGGCGGGTAACGAAGCGCGCCAGCACCTGATTGCCGGCGGAGCCGTGGCGATCCGTGAAGTTGAGCTTTTCGGGGCGCACGGAAACGGTAGTGGGCTGGCCAACCTCGGTGCAGTTGGCTTTCAGTGTGGTGACCAGGCCGCCGTCGAGCAGGCGTACGGTGACACGATCCGCGTCGACGCTTTCGATTACTCCCGGCAGTTTGTTGCTCTCGCCGATGAAATCGGCGACGAACAGGTTGGCCGGGCGCTCGTAGAGGACATGGGGCGGCGCGCACTGCTGCACCACGCCGTTGTTGAACACGGCGATGCGATCGCTCATGGTTAGGGCTTCGGTCTGGTCGTGGGTGACGTAGATCACGGTGAAACCGAGTTGCTCGTGCAGACGCTTGATCTCGAACTGCATCTGCTCGCGCAGTTTTTTGTCCAGGGCGCCGAGCGGCTCGTCCATCAGTACGATGTCCGGAGCGAAGATCAGCGCACGTGCCAGTGCCACGCGCTGGCGCTGGCCTCCGGAGAGCTGGGCGGGGTAGCGGCCGCCGAAGTCCTGCAACTCGATCAGCGCCAGGTATTCGTCCACCTTGGCGCGGATCGCGTCCCTGGACATCTTGCGGATTTTCAGCGGGTAGGCGAGGTTCTCGCGGATGGTCATGTGCGGGAACAGTGCGTACTGCTGGAAGACCATGCCGATGTTGCGGGCGTAGGGGGCGATGCTGGTGACGTTGCGGCCGTTGATGAGAATTTCACCGCTGGTTACGTCTTCGAATCCGGCGAGCATCATCAGACAGGTGGTCTTGCCAGAGCCGGAGGGGCCGAGCAGGGTGATGAACTCGCCCTTGGCCACGTTGAGGTTGAAGTCCTTGACCACCAGGGTCTTGTGATCGTAGGTCTTTTTTACATTGGTAAATCGCAGGAACGCCTCGTTCCCAACCTGAACTGTCATAGTCCTCCCGGCACCTTTCCTGAAACTGCCGTAAACGGTGGCGCCAGCTCGTGGCCCGGCTCCACCTCTTTGGTCGGTTCGTCCTTTCGTGTGGACGAGCCGTTATGGTGATAGCCAAAAGCAATAAGCAAGCCAGCCGCTCGGTAAGCCCTCTGGTAGCGCTCTGCCATGCAGTTTTGCCGCCCGCAGAGAGCAGTGCTGCCGGCCTCGACAGTGTGGGGGGAGGTAACAGTTTCGGCAGTGGGTGGCACCGGCCGACACGCACCACATGGGGACATGACGTGTCGGCCGGCCCTGTTTCGGCGCTAGCTGTTGGGCAGTAGGCGAACGGTGAGGCTCTTGATGTAACGCGTTTCGTTGATGGCCGGGTGTACCGGGTGATCCGGCCCCTGGGCGCCACGTTCAAGCAATTGGATATTGCGGTCGAGGTGGCGGGCGCTGGTCAGCAGGATGTTCTGCAGACTGTCTTCTTCCAGGTGCATGGAACAACTGGCGCTGACCAGGATGCCGTCTTTGTTGAGCATGCGCATGGCCATTTCGTTGAGGCGGCGGTAGGCGGCCTCGCCGTTCTTGATGTCTTTCTTGCGCTTGATGAAGGCGGGCGGGTCGGCGATCACCACGTCGAAGCGCTCCTCGGCAGCCTTCAGTTCTTTCAGCGCGGCGAATACGTCGCCTTCGACGCAGGTGAGCTTCTCGGCGAAGCCGTTGAGCGCGGCGTTGCGTTCGACACCGTCGAGGGCGAAGCCGGACGAGTCGACACAGAAAACTTCACTGGCGCCGAAGGCGGCAGCCTGTACGCCCCAGCCGCCGATGTAGCTGAACAGGTCCAGTACCCGCTTGCCTTTGACATAGGGCGCCAGGCGCGCACGGTTCATGCGGTGGTCATAGAACCAGCCGGTCTTCTGTCCTTCGCGTACCGGTGCCTCGAACCTGACGCCGTTCTCTTCCAGGGCGATCCAGTCGGGCACGTCGCCGTAGGCAACTTCGACGTAGCGGTGAAGACCTTCGGCGTCGCGTGCACTGGAGTCGTTCTTGAACAGGATGCCGCTGGGCTTGAGTACCTGTACCAGCGCCGCTACCACCGCGTCGCGCTGAGCCTCCATGGTGGCCGAAGCCAGTTGCACTACGAGGATGTCGAAGAAGCGATCTACTACCAGCCCTGGCAGCAGATCCGAGTCGCCGTAGACCAGCCGGTAGCAGGGTGTGTCGAACAGCCGCTCGCGCAGACTGAGGGCGACGTTGAGGCGGTGCACCAGCAGTGATTTGTCCAGCACATGTTTGCTGTCGCGCGATAGCAGGCGGGCGCAGATCAGGTTGTTCGGGCTCATGGCGACGACACCCAGCGGTTTGCCACCAGCGGCCTCAAGGATTGCCTGATCGCCTGCCGCAAAACCGTGAAGCGGGGTAGCGGCAACGTCGACTTCGTTGCTGTAGACCCACAGGTGGCCGGCGCGCAGGCGTCGGTCGGCTTGGGCTTTCAGGCGCAGGCTGGGCAAGGTCATGATGGGCTCCGTCAGGCAAAGACGCGGATTTTAAACGAGCTGCCCGCCGCCTGCGCGCACAACGCGGGAAAATCCTCGCCGCCGGTCTGGCTGATGACGAAGTTTTCTCCTCGCCAGGTAGGCAAAAAGTCGCTTGTGCAGGGTAGACTGTGCGCTCCATCACTTTTTCCTTTCTGTCTCCATGGACAAAGAGCTTTCTTCCGAGCAGATCCAGAAGTTTCTGCAAGGCATCAGCGTGCCGCCGCAGCCACAAATCATGGTTGACCTGCAGTTCGAGCAGGTCATGCCCAATCCGGATCTGAAGGCCATTGCGCGACTGATCAGTCAGGATCCCGGGCTTTCCGGTGCGCTGCTGAAGATCGTCAATTCACCCTACTTTGGATTGGTGAACAAGGTTGGTTCGATCCAGCGTGCGGTCAATCTGCTCGGCAGTCGCTCGGTGATCAATATGGTCAATGCCCTGTCGATCCGCGGGGAAATGAGCGACGAGACCATTGTCACGCTGAACCGCTTCTGGGATACCACTCAGGACGTGGCCATGACCTGTATGACGCTGGCCAAGCGGGTGGGTTGTGAACTGATGGACGAAGCCTACACCCTGGGGCTGTTCCACAACTGCGGCATTCCGCTGATGCTCAAGCGCTTCCCCAACTACATGGAGGTGCTGGAGGAGTCCTATGCCAGTGCTGGCCCCGAGCGGCGTGTGGTGGATACGGAAAACCGCCTGCTCAATACCAACCATGCTGTGGTCGGTTATTTCACGGCCAAATCGTGGAATCTGCCGATGCACCTGTGCGAGGCCATTGCCAACCACCACAATGCATTGGCGGTGTTCAGTGACGATAGCCGTGATGCTCAGTTGAAGAATCTGTTGGCCATTCTCAAGATGGCCGAACACATCTGTCGCAGTTATCAAATTCTGGGCAATCAGAGCGAGGATCATGAGTGGAGCAGCATCGAAGCACTGGTGCTGGACTATGTCGGCCTGTCCGAATACGACTTCGAAAACCTGCGCGAGACGATTCGTGACCTGGGACCGACCTGAGAGCCTTCGCCAGGCCGCCTGTCCCCTGCTAAGGTTGCTCGCCGCATTTCTCCCGTACTGTCGTCATGCCCGAATTACCTGAAGTCGAAACCACCCGCCGCGGAATCGCCCCTTATCTTGAAGGCCTTCGGGTTCGCCGCGTGATCGTCCGTGAGCGCCGCCTGCGCTGGCCAATCCCTGAGGATCTGGACGTGCGCCTGTCCGGCCAGCGCATCCAGTGTGTCGAGCGCCGTGCCAAGTACCTCTTGATCCGCGCCGAGGCGGGGTGCCTGATCGCTCACTTGGGTATGTCCGGTAGCCTGCGGCTGGTCGAGAGCGGCCTGCCCGCCGCTCGTCATGAGCATGTGGATATCGAACTGGAGTCCGGACTGGCGCTGCGCTACACCGATCCGCGGCGTTTCGGCGCGCTGCTCTGGAGCGAGGATCCGTTGCGTCACGAGCTGCTTAGCCGGCTCGGGCCGGAGCCGCTTGCCGACGGTTTCGATGGTGAACGGCTGTATCAGCTGTCGCGCGGGCGCAGCATGGCGGTCAAGCCGTTCATCATGGACAACGCGGTGGTCGTAGGCGTGGGCAATATCTACGCTACCGAGGCGCTGTTCGCCGCCGGCATCGATCCGCGGCGCGAGGCAGGCAGCATTTCCCGGGCCCGCTACCTACGTCTGGCTGAGGAGATCAAGCGTATTCTGACGCTGGCTATCGAGAGGGGTGGCACTACGCTGCGGGACTTCGTCGGTGGTGACGGGCAGCCCGGCTACTTCCAGCAGGAGCTGTTCGTCTATGGACGTGGCGGACAGTTCTGCAAGCATTGTGGTTCGACGCTGCGAGAGATCCGACTGGGTCAGCGCTCCAGCGTCTACTGTCCGCGCTGCCAGCGCTGACGAGCAGGGTAACGACCAGCACGACTAAGGATCATCGATGTCCGGCAATTTCCTTCCGCCCAACCGTGCCGC
Source organism: Pseudomonas sp. NCCP-436 (assembly GCF_019656335.1). Taxonomy (GTDB): domain Bacteria; phylum Pseudomonadota; class Gammaproteobacteria; order Pseudomonadales; family Pseudomonadaceae; genus Aquipseudomonas. Next base: position 150,452 of record NZ_BPLZ01000007.1, read on the forward strand.
CGAATGGCTTGGGCGCAGCGTCCTGAAACTCATGGGCTGGCGTATCGAGGGACAACTGCCGGCATTGAACAAGTTCGTCGCTATCGGTGCCCACCATACGTCCAACTGGGATTTTGTGGTGTTCATCGCGCTGAAGTTCGTACTGCGCCTCAATGTCCGCTGGTTCGGCAAGCACAGCATCTTTCGCTGGCCGTTCGGTGGCCTGTTGCGCGCCTGGGGCGGCATCCCGATTCGTCGCGACCGCCAGGGCAACACCGTGGAACAGGCGGTACAGGCCTTTCGTGAGCATGACAACTTCATCCTGGTGCTGTCGCCGGAGGGTACGCGCAAGAAGGTCGAGCGCTGGAAGATGGGCTTCTATCACATCGCCCTTGGCGCAGGCGTACCCATCGTTCTGGGGGCGCTGGACTACGGAAACCGGCGTGTGGTGATCGGCCCGGTCTTTCATCCCACGGGGGACGAGAAGGCGGATCTGGCGGCAATCTTCGAATTCTTCAGGCCGTTCGTGCCGAAGAAACCGGAATATGCCTTTCACGGCGATTGATGTCCGTCACGCTGACAAGTGTCTAGGCGCTGTTATAGTTACTGGCACTTTCCCGAATAACACCTGAAGGATCGACCCATGAAAGCGCTTCGCACTCCCGCTGCTGTCCTGGCGCTGACCTCCGGCCTGCTGGCGCTGCCAGTGCAGGCGGACGTAGCTCAGCAAAATGTCAGTGGCGATCCGTACTACTCCGTCGAGGCTCCCAAGGCATTTTCCATGATCGGCGATCTGGTTGTGGCGCGCCCGCTGTTGATCGGAGCAACTGCCGTGGGTGCCGTGGCTTTCGTGGTCAGCCTGCCGTTCACTGCCTTGGGCGGTAATGTGGGTGAAGCTGCCGAAGCTCTGGTAGTGGAGCCGGGGCGGGAAGCCTTCGTGCGTTGCTTGGGTTGCACCAGCAGCGGCTACAAGCACGACTGATTCGCGGGTAAGCTCTGCAGCGGCCTCTCGCCTCTCCCGGGGCGAGAGGCCGTTTTGCGTCCGGGGGTGCGATGTGGCGCGCCTGCCGCTGTACAGGTAGTGCCCGATTAGGATGAAAGGGGGGGCAATGAAGTACCTGCGCTGGGTCATGCTGTTGCTGATGGTGCTGGGTTTGATGGCCTCGTTCTGGTTCAGTCAGGGCTGGCTTCAGTTGTGCGCGGGGCTGGCGGTGTTCCTGTTCGGCATGCAGTGTCTGGAGGAGGGCCTGCGACAGCTGGCCGGCAGCAAGCTGGAGCAGATTCTTGGGCACAGCACTGCGACGCCATTTAAAGGGCTGTTATTCGGGGTTGGTGGCACTCTGCTACTGCAGTCCAGCACGCTGGTGTCGCTGCTGACTATTGCTTTCATCAGTACCGGGTTGATCCAACTGGCAGGGGGCATCGCCATTCTCTTTGGCGCCAACCTTGGTGCCACCAGTGGCATCTGGCTGCTGGCGCTGGCCGGGCAGAATCTCAGTCTCAGTCCGCTGGCTCTGCCGCTGCTGGTGTTCGGTGTGCTGGCTGGTTTCTTCGGAAGCAGAAGCAAGTCGGCCGGGCGGATTGTGCTGGGTGTTGCCTTCATCTTCCTCGGCATCGATCAGATCAAGGAGGGCTTCTCCAGCTTCGGCGACGGTCTGGACATGACCGGCTATCAGGAAGGTGGCCTGCGCGGCGCCCTGCTGTTCACCGCCATCGGCATGGCCATCACCGTGGTGCTACAGTCCAGCCATGCCACGCTGATGCTGACCCTGGCGGCGCTGGCCGGTGGTCAGCTGGAACTGGGCCAGAGCCTGGCCATCGCCATTGGCTCGAACGTCGGTAGCAGTGTGACCACCGGATTCGTCGGCTCGCTGGGGGGAAATCGCAGTGGCCAGCGGTTGGCGCTGGCTCATGTGCTGTTCAATCTGGTCACCGGGGTGTTGGCGTTCGTGCTGTTGCAGCCGCTTACCTGGCTGGTGCTCAAGCTGGCCGGCTTGCTGGGCCTGAGCGACAACAGCCTGATCCAGCTGGCGATGTTCCATACCCTGTTCAACGCCATGGGCGTGCTGCTGTTCTGGCCGTTGCAGGGGCGCCTGGCGCAGCAGCTGATTCGCTGGTTGCCGGAGCGTAGTGAGCCGCAGGTACTGATCACCGAGCTGGCGATGCCTGCGGCCATAAGCGAGCCGGAGCGCACCCGGGCGCGTTACCTCAATGAAAGGGCACTGGACTCGGTAGAGTCGGCGTCAGTGGCGGTGGTGCAGGAGTTGGGACACCTTGGGCGCTTGAGTCTGGAGGTGATCTGTCACGCGCTCTTCCTACCGGTGGACCAACTGGCACAGGCTCGGGCCGACGAACGCCTGCTGCAAGCCCGGCCCGGTCCCGGAGGCTTCGATGCCGATCATCTGTACCAGTGCCACATCAAGGGCGTATATGCGGATCTGCTGAGTTTCATGGGGCGCATGGAGCTGCCGATGGATGAGGCGCATCAGCAATTCTGGGTCGGCTGTCAGTTGGCTGCGCTGCAACTGGTGGATGCGGTCAAGGATGCCAAGCACCTGCAGAAGAATCTCGGCCATTACCTTGAAGCATCGCCTTCGGCTGTGCGCGAGGCCTATGTGGAATTGCGGCGCCACCTGCTGTTCAGCCTGCACGAAGTGCGCGAGCTGGCCCGCGCAGATCTGCCGGAGGAGGCCTGGCGCTCGCGCCTGCAATGGCTGGACGGGCAGGCGGCGGGCTTCGATGCGCAGTTCCGCCAGCGCCTGTTCGCCGATGTGCGCAACGGTCGTCTCGACGGCCTGCAGACCAGTTCCTTGATGAACGACCTGGGCTACGTCAGTCGTATTTTCCAGAGCTTGCGCAATGTCCTGATGCTGGGCGACGAGCAGGCGCTGTTCCGAGAACTGCGACGCCTGGGGGAGGACGGGGAAAGGCTGATCCAGCTTGCCTGAGGGGCTCCCGGGCGCTGTAGCGCTCAGTTGCCGGTCGCCGTGCTGCCTATGCCGCGTGGATCGCTGGCCGCCTGTACCGTGCCGCTGCGTTTGTCCCAGAACAGCACCTGCTGGTTGCCGTAAGTCCGCTCCAGACGTTTTAGGTTGTGACCGCGGCGTTCGAGTTCGGTGATCTGCGTCGCATTGAACGTGTCCGGCTCATGTTCGAGTACATCGGGCATGAACTGGTGGTGATAGCGCGGTACGCCGGGCCAACGCTCGATCGGTTGACCGTCGAGGTATTCGAGCATTGCCAGTAACACCATGCTGGGAATGCGGCTGCCGCCGGGTGTGCCAAAGGCGGCAAAACTGTCGCCATCCTCGATGAAGCTGGGGCTCATGGACGACAGCGGGCGTTTGCCGGCAGCGACCGCATTGACCGGGCTACCGGTCAGGCCATAGGCGTTGGTACCCTGTACGTCGGCGGCGAAGTCGTCCATCTCGTTATTGAGCAGCACGCCGGTGCCCGGCACAGTGAAGGCGGCGCCGAACGGTAGGTTGATCGACAGGGTGGCGGATACGGCATTGCCTTCGCGGTCGAGGATGGCAAAGTGGGTGGTGTGGTCGCCCTCGTGCCAACGGGTGGCCGGCGCCAGACTGCTGCTGGGGGTGGCGTGGAAGGCGTCGATACTGGCGGCCAGGGCTGCCAGATGCGCAGGAGCCAGCAGTTGCTCCAGCGGGTTGTCGACAAAATCCGGATCGCCCAGCAGGCTGCGGTCGCGGTAGGCGCGGCGCAGGGCCTCCACGACATAGTGCACCCGCTGTACCGGTTCGGCCTCGCGCCAGGGCAGACGGGAGAGGATCGCCAGGCTCTGTGCCAGTGCCACGCCGCCGGCTGAGGGTGGTGGTGCGCTGATCAGTTCACGACCATCGTCCAGGGTGAAGTGCAAGGGGGGGCGGCGAACCACCTGGTACTGCAGAAGATCCTCGGTCGTCCAGATGCCCCCGGCCTGTCGCACGCCGTCAACCAGTCGCTCAGCCAGCGGGCCGGCATAGAAACCGGCGCGGCCGTGTTCGGCAAGTGTTTGCAGGGTCGCGGCCAGCTCGGGCTGGCGCAGCAGATACCCTTCGCCGGGTATGTTGCCTTCATCGAGAAACAGTCGGGCGCTTTCCGCATCATTGCGCAGGGCGGCCAGACGCCAGCCGGTTCGCTCGCGATAGACAGAATCCACCGCAAACCCTGCTTCAGCCAGATGGATTGCCGGCGCCAGGCTGCTGCTCAGTGGCAGTCGCCCATGACGTTCGGCGAGCTCCACCAGTGCCGCTGGCAGTCCGGGGATGGCCGCCGCCAGTGCGCCGTCCAGGGAAAGCTGGCGCTGTACCTGGCCGTTGCGTACGTAGAGATCGGCATCGGCCTGTAGCGGTGCGCGCTCGCGGGCATCGAGAAAAACGTAGTCGGCCACTTCGCCGGCTTTGCGCAGGAGGAAGAAGCCGCCGCCGCCGATGCCCGATCCATAGGGTTCGACCACGGCCAGCGCGGCACTGGCGGCAATGGCGGCATCAAAGGCGTTGCCACCGGCTTCCAGCATCTGTCGGGCGGCGGCGGTGGCAGCCGGGTGGGCTGTGGCGATGGCAGACTGCTGGGGAGCTGCCTGGATCAGCAGGCTGCTACCGAGCAGCAGGGTGGCAAGCAGGAGCTGGCGCAGCATGGGGTGTTTCCGGTTGGCCTGGGAGGCTGCAAGCTTAGCAGCCGTGGCCGGTAGCCGGGTGAATCAGCCCTTGCCGGTGATGCGGCGGTACTTTTCCATCAGTTGCTCGCGGCTCTCGACGTTGTTTTCGTCGAGCGGAATGCAGTCGACCGGGCAGACCTGCTGGCACTGTGGTTCGTCATAGTGCCCGACGCACTCGGTGCACAGGTTGGGGTCGATCACGTAGATCTCCTCGCCCTGGGAAATCGCCCCGTTGGGGCACTCGGGTTCGCAGACGTCGCAGTTGATGCAGTCGTCGGTGATGATCAGGGACATGGAACGGCTCCTGTCGGGGCGCGGAACCCGACATGTTACGGACAACGAAGTGGCCAATTGTGCCGGATTCACCGCACAGGCGCCATGCGCACCCGTGCAACTGGCGTTCAGTTCAGGCCTTGGAGAAACGCGCCTTCAGGGCTTCGGCCACCGCCGGGTGGACGAACTGGGAGATGTCGCCGCCGAGCGCGGCAATTTCTCGGACCAGGGTCGAGGAAATGAAGGAATATTTCTCCGAGGGGGTGAGAAACAGGCTTTCCACGTCCGGTGCGAGCTGACGGTTCATGTTGGCCAGCTGGAATTCGTATTCGAAGTCCGATACCGCGCGCAGGCCACGCAGGAAAACATTGGCACCTTGCTCCTTGACGAAATGCGCGAGCAGGGTGGAGAAACCAACCACTTCGACATTGGGCAGGTGCTTGGTGACCTCGCGAGCCAGTTCGACGCGTTGCTCCAGGGAGAACAGCGGGTTCTTCCGGGGGCTGGCGGCAACGGCGATGATGACGTGATCGAACAGCCGTGCGGCACGCTCGACCAGATCGCCATGGCCTTTGGTGATGGGGTCGAAGGTACCCGGGTACAACACTCGATTCATCGCTTCGTCCTGTTCGAGGCGGCAAGAGTCGCGGATGGTAGCGCAGCGCTTCCCCCCGGCCAAGCATGGCGAGCACAGGGGGATCAGCGTGGGCTGTGCATCTGCCGGAAAAGCCGCGGCCCAGAGCTGCAGGCCGGTTTCAGGCCCGCAGCCGCCGGGCCAGCAGGGTGGCAAGCTTTGCAGTCAGCCCATAGATCGACAGCTGCGGGTTGGCGCCGATGCTGGTGGGAAACAGCGAGCCGTCGTGGATCGACAGGTTCTCCAGCTGGTGGTGGCGGCCGAGGCTGTCGGTCACTGCCTGTTGCGGGTCTTCACCCATGGCGCAACCGCCCATCACGTGGGCGCTGCCCAGACGGGTGCGGTACAGCGCCAGCTCGAGGTTCTCGATCATCTCCCTGGCCTCGCGCCAGGTGCTGACGAACCGGGCATCGGCGTGAGTCGGCATCACCGCCCTGGCGCCCGCGGCGAACTGGATTTCGGCCATGGTCAGGAAGGCACGGCGCACACCGTCCCAAGTGTAATCGGTCATCGGGTAGTCGAGCACCGGGCTGCCGTCGCCACGTAGTTCCACGCGGCCTTCGGCGCAGTCCGGGTGGAAGCCGTCACGCAGCAGGGCGAGCATCACGTTGGTGTGCGGCAACTGCTCCATGCGCAGGGCGTTCTCGCGGCCGAAGTCGCCGAGCAGGGTGGCGGTCAGCGCCGGCTGCAGCGGCGGCACTTCCAGCTTGTAGGACAGGCGCCCGGTGGTGCCGTCGTCCCACTGGAAATGATCGGAGTACAGCGACTGCGGCGCACCGTAGAACGGGTTGATGACCTGTTCGAACTGCGCCGCGGAGAAATTCACCAGGTGCAGGTAAGTGCGCCGGCCGACGCGCTTGTGCGGGTCGGGCGCCGCGGAGCGCAGCAGGATGCCGGGTGTGTTGATGCCGCCGCCGGCCAGCACGTAATGCCGCGCCTTGACGCGGATGCGCTTGCCGTTGGGTGCCACACAGCGCTCGTCCATGCCCAGGCAGTCGATGCCGACCACCTTGTCGCCTTCGATCAGCAGCCTGTCGGCACGCGCCAGGTAGAGCAGCTCACCGCCGGCATCGAGGGTGGCGGGGATGGTGGTCACCAGCATCGACTGCTTGGCGTTGGTCGGGCAGCCCATGCCGCAGTAGCCGAGGTTCCAGCAGCCGCGCACGTTGCGCGGGATCGGCGCCCAGTGATAACCGAGCTTGTCGCAGCCGGTGCGGATTACCTCGTTGTTGGCATTGGGCGGCACCATCCAGGGGGCTACGCCCAGGCGCTGCTCCATCTTCTCGAACCAGGGCGCCATGGACTCGACGTCATGGCCTTTCACCCCATGTACTTCGGCCCAGTGCGCCAGGGTCTGCGGCGGGGTACGGAAGCTGCTGGTCCAGTTGATCAGCGTGGTGCCGCCCACGGCCCGACCCTGCAGGATGGTGATGGCGCCATCCTTGCTCATGCGGCCGATACCTTCCTGATACAGCGAGGGATAGGCCTCGGCTTCCTGCATCCTGAAGTCATCGCTGGTCTTGAGCGGGCCTTCCTCGATCAGCAGCACCTTGTAGCCGGCAGCGCTGAGGATTTCCGCCGTGGTGCCGCCACCGGCGCCGCTGCCGACGATGGCGACGTCGGCCTCCAGCGTCAGGTCGTTTTCCAGGCGCGAACCGTCGTAGGTCTTCCACCCGTTGGCCAGGCCATGCTTGAACAGATCGGGTACAGGCATTTCACCTTCTCTTCTTGTAGTAGGGCCGTCTGGAGTCACGAGCTTGGTGCTCGTCCTCATCGCGGATAAATCCGCTCCTACACAAACGGCCCGTATCCCGTGGGAGCGGCTTCAGCCGCGATGCTCTCTGCAGTTGGGCCGTCATACGGTCGGTGGGCCGGGGTAGCCGCAATGAGCCCAGGCTTCCTGGCGGCTGTACCAAGCCATCATCACCAGTTGCAGCAGCGAGGCGTGGCCCATGCGCAGCAGGCTCAGGCTGCTGTTCTGCCAGCGGCTGAGGAAATTGCGCACGTCATCGGCACTGGCGCTGTCCCAGCTGCCCCATACGCCGGTCAGCGGGCCGCGGGTAAGCGGCAGGGCCAGCACGTCGAACAGCTGCACGGTGAGTTTCAGCATCTGCGGCGACAGGTGCGCCAGGCCGTTGTCGAGACTCTTCAATGTGCCCTCGATGGCCTGCGGCATCCGCTCGGCGCTGACGGCGCCATCCAGCATCACCGGGATCAGCGCACGCAGAAATGGCAGGTCGCTGCTGCGCAGGATCAGATAGCCGCTGGCCGGGGTGCTGGCCGAACAGCCGCTGAGGGTGGCAGTCAGCCCGGCAGTGCCGAGCAGCGCCGAGCCCAGCAGGCCGACCTTGAGCAGGCTGCGCCGCGACAGTTGCGGCGCGCTGAGGGTGGTGTCGTTCATTGTTGTTATCACCAGGCGTAGAGCGGGCTCTGCCCGCGTTGATCAGCGTACGAACAGCTTGTAGACCAGCTTCTGGATCGCCTTGCCATAGGGCGGGTAGATCAGCCGTGCGGCGTTGAAGCGCTGCTTGATGAACACGCCCTTGGCCTTGCTGAAGGTCAGGAAGCCTTCGTGGCCGTGGTAGTGGCCCATGCCCGACGGGCCGACGCCGCCGAACGGCATATCGTCCTGGGCGACATGCAGCAGGGTGTCGTTCAGGCACACGCCGCCGGAGTGGGTCTCGTGCAGCACGCGCTGTTGCTCGCGCTTGTCGTAGCCGAAGTAGTACAGCGCCAGTGGCCGCGGTCGTGCGTTGACGTAGGCGAAGGCGTCTTCGATGCGATCGTAGGGAACGATCGGCAGCAGCGGGCCGAAGATCTCGTCCTGCATCAGCTTCATGTCGTCATTGACGTCCAGCACCAGGCTCTGTGGCAGGCGTCGGCCCTGCGCCTCGGGGTAGAGCGCGACGATGCGCGCGCCTTTGGCCTCGGCGTCCTGCAGGTAGCCGTTGAGGCGGGCCAGCTGGCGCTCGTTGATGATCGCGGTGTAGTCCGGGTTGTCCTTGAGCTGCGGGTAGAAACGCTGCACCGCCTCGCGATAGGCGCTGACGAAGCCGTCGACGCGGTTACGCGGCACCAGCACGTAGTCCGGTGCCACGCAGGTCTGCCCGGCGTTGAGGGTCTTGCCGAAGGCGATGCGCTCGGCGGCATCCGCCAGCGGCACCTCGGCTGAAACGATGGCAGGCGACTTGCCGCCCAGTTCCAGGGTCACCGGAGTCAGGTTCTCGGCGGCGGCGCGCATCACATGCTTGCCGATGCTGGTGGCACCGGTGAACAGCAGGTGATCGAACGGCAGCTTTGAAAAGGCCATGCCGACTTCCGCTTCGCCCAGCACTACGCTGACCAGATCCTCGGGGAAGATCCGTGCCAGCAGATCCTTGACCAGCTGCGAAGTAACCGGCGTGGACTCGCTCATCTTGATCATCACCCGGTTGCCGGCGACCAGTGCCCCGGTCAGCGGGCCGATGGCGAGAAACAGGGGGTAGTTCCACGGCACGATGATGCCGACCACGCCCAGCGGCTGATAAATAACCTTGGCCGAAGCCGGCATGAACTGCATGCCAACGCTGCGCCGCGAGGGTTTCATCCACTTGCGGATGTGCCGGATGGCGTAGTCGATACCGTGCAGGCTGGGCATCAGCTCGGCGAGCAGGGTCTCGTCGGCGGAGCGATTGCTGAAGTCTTCGCTGATGGCCTGGATCAGCGCCTGTTTCTCCTGGACGAGCAGCTGGCGCAGGGTCTTGAGCCACTGGATGCGCTGCTCGGCCGGAGGCATGGGATTGCCGGCGAACGCCGTGCGCTGTAGGGCGAAGGTGCTTTGCATCTGCTCGACTGACTGCGGGGTTTGGAGCGGGTGTGCGACGTCGGCGGCCATGGCGTGATCCTCGGCAGGGCGGTTGGCGGCAGGCACTGTCGGGCCGGCTGAGCTGGATTTTTAGAGTAATTGCTCTAATCTGTCAAACAGCCGTTTGTGAGTAGTTGTGCAGCCCCGGGGTAACGCCGCGAGAGCTGCGCCTGTATCTTTGTTTCCTTTTGCAATTGAGTCGAGCCGCGTGATGGCGCCATCGAAGACCCGTGACCGCATCGTTGCAGCCAGTCTGGCCCTGTTCAACGGCCAGGGCGAGCGCAATGTCACCACCAACCACATTGCCGCACATCTGGGCATCTCCCCGGGCAACCTGTACTACCACTTCCGCAACAAGCAGATGATCATCGCCGAGCTGTTCGCGCAGTACGAAGAGCGGGTCGACAGCTTCCTGCGGCTGCCGGTCGGTCGCGCCCTGACGATGGAGGACAAGACCTTCTACCTGGAGGCGCTGCTGGCGGCCATGTGGCACTACCGCTTCCTGCACCGCGATCTGGAGCACTTGCTCGATGCCGATACGGAACTGGCTGAACGCTATCGGGCCTTTGCCCGGCGCTGCCTGGATGGCGCCCGGACGATCTACCAAGGCTTCGTCGAGGCCGGCATTCTTGAGGTGACGCCGGCACAGACCGAGGCGCTGACGCTTAACGCCTGGATCATCATGACCTCCTGGGTGCGCTTTCTCTGCAGCACCGGCACGCATTCGGACAACCTCAGCCAGGACAGCATGCGCCGCGGTATTTATCAGGTGCTGGCGCTGGAAAGTGGTTATGTGACGCCATCAGCGCGGGTGGCGCTGGAGGCGCTCTGCGAGCGGCTCTATGTACCGCTGGAGCAGGTCCTCTGAGTGATCGCCGCGAGCCAGGCCGGGATGCGCCGTTCCAGGTAGTAACCGGGGCTGCGCGGGCTGCCGTCGACAAAGCCGACATGGCCGCCGCGGGAGTGCAGCTCGAACTCGGTGACAGACGATAGTTCGCCTGGCTCCGGTAGGCTGTGGCGGAAGATGAAGGGGTCATCTTCGGCCTGAATGATCAGCGTACGCGTGCGGATTTTTCCCAGGTAGAAGCGGCTTGAGGCGCGGTGGTAGTAGTCATGGGCATCGGTGAAGCCGTGCAGCGGCGCGGTGATGCGCCCGTCGAAATCCCAGAAGGTGCGCATGCCGTCCAGCGGGCCGAGGCGTTTCAGTACCGACAGGCGCTCGCTTTGCCCCTGTTCGCTGAACAGGCGCTGCTTGTTGTTCACGTAGGCGACCATCTCGCGCATGAAGTGCGCCTGGTACACCCGGGAGAAACCCAGGCCGATGCGGTCGGCGCACTGATCCAGACGAAACGGCACCGACACCGCCACGGCGCCTTGCAGCTGACTCTGCTTGCCGCTTTCGCCCAGGTACTTGAGCAGGACGTTGCCGCCCAGCGAATAGCCAACGGCGTATAGCGGAGCCAGCGGGCGTTGCGCACGCAGGTGATTGATCGCGGCGGCCAGGTCTTCGCTGGCGCCAGAGTGATAGCCGCGCGGTAGCAGATTCGGTTCGCCCGAGCAGCCGCGCCAGTTCAGCGCCACGCTGGCCCAGCCCCTGGCTGCCAGCGCCTGCTGCAGACCGAGGACGTAGAGCGAGCCGGAGCTGCCGGTCAGTCCGTGCAGCACCAGCACCAGCGGCGCATGGGCGTCGTGCGGGCCGTGCCAGTCCTGGTCGAGGAAGTCGCCATCGTCCAGCCATAGTCGTTCACGCCGCCGCTCCAGCCGGGGTGGCCGGCGACAGAGAGGATTCCACAGTGTCTGCAGGTGCGGGCCGGGAAGCCACCAGGCGGGTTTGAAGGTTGTCGACATAGGGGCGGTCACGGAGTTCAGGCGTTCGCCGGCGCCGCTTTCAGCGCCTCGGCTTGCGCAGTATGCGCCAGGCGCACCAGGCCAGCACCAGCAGTGCGACGATGCGCTGACCGGTCAGGCCCGGGGTGACGCTGGTGTCGGGGCCGTGGGGAATCGTCCGCAGCAGGCGGATAGCGATTTCCTGGTCGTGCAGCAGCACCGCCAGCGCCAGGCTGCCCAGCAGCAGATAGGGCAAGTGACTGTAGATTAAGTCCTTCATCCGCGTTGCCACAGGGCGTAATGCACCTGACCGGTGTGTTTCTCGCGGTGCAGGCGCCAGTTGCCGGGCAGTCCCAGGCTCGAAGGTGCGCTTTCGCTCTCGGTATAGATCCAGGCGTCGGGAGCCAGCCAGTCCTGGGTTTCCAGCAGTTGGCAGGCGCTCTGCAGCAGGTTCTGGTGGAATGGCGGGTCGAGCAGGACAACATCGAACTGGCGCAGTGGCTGACCAGCCAGCAGTTGCAGTGCATCGGCGTGGCGGACATCGCCAGTGGTGCACCGTAGTGTGGCCAGGTGTCCGCGCAGGGAGGCTACCGATGCCGGGTTGAGGTCACAGGCCAGGCCGCTGGCTGCTCCGCGCGACAGCGCTTCAAGGAGCAGGGCGCCGCTACCGGCGAAGGGGTCGAGCACGTGGGCGCCTTCGATGTAAGGCGCCAGCCAGTTGAACAGCGTCTCGCGTACCCGGTCCGGCGTTGGGCGCAGGCCTGGGCCATCTGGGAAGGTAAAGCGTCGTGAACGCCACTGACCGCCGATGATGCGCAGCTGACCCAGGCCGCCGTGCTTTCCGGCCGGGCCTTTGGGCGGTGTACGGGCACGCATCAGTGTGGCACCGTCGAGGGCTGTTCAGCCGGGCGTTCGGTGGGCGGCGGCAGTTCCTGTTGCGCCACGGTCGGGCCGGCGGTGACCACCACCAGAGCCTCGGGGGCCAGATGTCTGGCCATCGCCGCTTTCACCTGCTCGGCGGTCAGGTTCTGCACATCGCGCATGAAGTCGTCCAGGTAGTTCAGCGGCAGATCATAGAACCCCATCGAGGCAAGTTGTCCGACGATATCGGCGTTGCTGGCGGTGGACAGCGGGAAACTGCCGGCCAGCTCGCGCTTGGCATTATCCAGCTCCTGCTGGGTCGGGCCGTCACGCAGGTAGTCGGCCAGCAGTTGCTTGACCAGTGCCAGGGTGCCTTCGCTCAGTTCGGCGCGGGTCTGCAGGTTGATCATGAACGGGCCGCGCGCCTGCATGGCGCTGAAACCGGAGTAAACACCGTAGGTCAGGCCACGCTTTTCGCGCACCTCGCTCATCAGTCGAGTGCCGAAACCGCCACCACCGAAGATCTGGTTGCCCAGATAGAGCGCGGCGTAGTCCGGGTCACGGCGGTCGATACCGAGTTGGGCAATCATCAGGTGAGTCTGGTTGGACGGAAACTCGATATGGCTGTTGGAAGGGGCGGGAGTCTGTGGCTGGGCGATCTTCGGCAGTGCCGGGCCTTTGGGCAGGGCTGCGGAAATCTGGGCGGCGATGGCTTCGGCCTCGTTGCGCGAGAGGTCGCCGACCAGAGCGATCACCGCATTGCCGGCGGTGTAGGCGCGGGCATGGAAGGCCTGCAGCTGCTGGCGGCTGATGGCCGGAACCGACTGCTCGGTACCGTCACTGGGGTGGGCATAGGGGTGCTCACCGTACAGCCGGCGGAACAGTTCCAGGCTGGCCAGCTTGCCTGGGTTCTGCTTCTGGTACTCGAAGCCGGCCAGCAGCTGGTTCTTGATCCGCGCCAGCGCATCCTCCGGGAAAGTGGGCTTGCCCAGAACCTCGGCGAACAGCGCCATGGCCGGTTCGCGTTGTTCGCGAGCACTGAGGCTGCGCAGGCTGGCCACGGCCATGTCGCGATAGGCGCCGTTGGCGAATTCGGCGCCAAGGTTTTCGAAGCCGGCGGCAATGGCGCCGACATCCTTGCCCGGTACCCCTTCGTTGAGCATGGCGTTGGTCAACGCGGCAAGTCCTGGCACGTCACCGTCGTGGCTGCTGCCGGCGGCGAAGGTCAGGCGCAGGTCGAACATAGGCAGCTCATGAGCTTCGACGAACAGCACCTTGGCGCCCTGGGCCGTTTGCCAGGTCTGGATATCCAGGGTGCGGCGGGTGGGCGCCTTGTCGTCGAGGGCAGCCAGCGACTGCAGCTTGGCGGCATCGCCTGTCACTGCACTGTCGGACAGACTGGCGCAGGCGCCCAGCGCCAGGGTAGTGGACAGAACCAGGCCGAGCAGGCCCAGGCGGCGTTGCTCAGTCTTCATGACGGGACTCCTCGGGCAGAATATGGGCGACACTCAGGCGGTCGCGGACAAAAAAGGTGCGGGCAGCCTGCTGAATGTCGGCCGGGGTGACGGCCTCCAGTTCGGTCAGTTCCTGGTCGCTCAGGCGCCAGGACAGACCGACGGTTTCCAGCATGCCGATGCTGGTGGCCTGGCTGGTGATGGAGTCACGTTCGTAGACCAGGCCGGCGATGACCTGGGCGCGCACACGGGCCAGTTCCTCGGCAGAGGGCGGCGTTTGCTGCAGTGCCCGCAGCTCGCGCCAGAGGCCGGCTTCGGCCTCTTCCAGGGTTCTGCCCTTCTGCACGTTGGGCGTCGCCGAGAGGACGAACAGGCTGTCGCCACGGGTGAAGGCGTTGTACCAGGCGCTGGCGCCGGACACCAGTTCCTCGCCGCGTTCCAGGCGTGCGGACAGGCGTGCGCTGTAACCACCATCGAGCAGGGCCGCGGCCAGGCGCAGGGCGTAGACCTGGCGTGGCGTTTCGCTGGTGGCCAGACCGGGCACGTTGAAGCCCATCAGCAGGCTTGGCAGTTGAGTCTTGAGATAGAGTGTGGTGCGCCGTTCGCCCGCTGCCGGAAGTTCCAGTGGCAGCTTGGCCGGCGGTACCGTGCGGCGCGGAATGTCGCCGAAGTGGCGCTGAACCTGGGTGCGGACCTCGTCGGCAGTGACGTCGCCGACGATCACCAGGGTGGCGTTGTTCGGCGCGTACCACTTCTGGTACCAGGCACGCAGATCCTCGATATCCATGCGTTCGAGGTCGGCCATCCAGCCAATGGTGGGAATGCCGTAGCCGCTGGCCGGGTAGGCCATCGCCTTGAAGCGTTCGTAGGCCAGTGAGGCCGGACGATCATCAGTGCGCAGACGACGCTCTTCCTTGATGACCTCGATTTCACGGGCGAACTCGTCGGCCGGTAGTTGCAGGGCGGCCAGGCGGTCGGCCTCCAGCTCCAGGGCTACGTCCAGGCGGTCGCGGGCCAGAACCTGATAGTAGGCGGTGTAGTCGTCGCTGGTGAAGGCGTTTTCCTCGGCACCCAGCTCACGCAGGATGCGCGAGGCTTCACCGGGGCCGAACTTGCGGCTGCCCTTGAACATCATGTGTTCGAGGGCGTGGGACAGACCGGTGGAACCGGGCGTCTCGTAGCTGGAACCGACCTTGTACCAGAGCTGGGAGACCACTACCGGGGCGCGGTGATCTTCGCGGACTATGACCTTCAGGCCATTGTCCAGGCTGAATTCGTGGGTGGGTTGAGCAGGGGCGGCAAGCGCTACCAACGGCACGCAAAGTGCGCCGAGAAGCAGGCCGAAGGTTCGGCGGGCAATGGCATTCATCGAAAGTCTGACCTGTCGGATGAGCCGGGCGGTCGTACCGCCGGCGGGCGAAGAGGTGCTAGGATACCCCATCCTTTTCCGGGGTGGCTGGTCAAGGCTTTGCAGCCTGTAACGAGCGCCCATTTGAGATGCAAGCGACCCATGTTTGGTTCCAACGACGACAAGAAGTCGCCGGCCGAGGCCGGCCCACAGAACGCGCCAGTGACCGAAGAAAAGAAGTCTCTGTTCAGTTGGTGGCGCAAGAAGCCTGCCACGGCTGCGCCGACAGAGCCGGAGCAGGTCGAGCAGCCGGCAGTGGAAACACCCGTTGAGAGTGTCGAGTCTGTCAGCGTAGTGCCCGAGCCTGTACTGGCCGCAGAGCCTCCAACCGAAGTGACTGGCGAGCCCGTGCAGGCCGAGGTACAGGCGCCTGTCCCGGATGCCCTCCCGGCTCAGCCGGTGGAGCCGGAGTCGCCGCCGGCACCGGCTGCGCCTGCCACTCAGGAGAAGCCCAGCTTTTTCGCTCGCCTCAAGCAGAGCCTGTCGAAGACCAGCGCCAGCATCGGCGAGGGTATGGCCAGCCTGTTCCTCGGCAAGAAGGCCATTGATGACGACCTGCTCGACGAGTTGGAAACCCGTCTGCTCACCGCCGACGTTGGCGTTGAGGCCACTACCGCGATCATCGGCAACCTGACCAAGCGCGTGGCGCGCAAGGAACTGGCCGATAGCGGCGCACTGTACAAGGCGCTGCAGGAAGAGCTGGTGACCCTGCTCAAGCCTGTCGAACAGCCACTGGTCATTGATACTTCCAGGCAGCCTTATGTAATTCTCGTTGTGGGCGTCAATGGTGTCGGCAAGACCACCACCATCGGCAAGCTGGCCAAGAAGCTGCAGCAAGACGGCAAGAAGGTCATGCTCGCCGCCGGCGATACCTTCCGCGCCGCGGCCGTGGAACAGCTACAGGTCTGGGGCGAGCGCAACAACATCGCGGTCATCGCGCAGCACACCGGCGCCGATTCGGCCTCGGTGATCTTCGACGCGGTGCAGGCTGCCAAGTCCCGTGGCATCGATGTGCTGATCGCCGATACCGCCGGGCGCCTGCACACCAAGGACAACCTGATGGAAGAGCTGAAGAAGGTCCGTCGGGTGATCGGCAAGCTGGACGAGACGGCTCCGCACGAAGTGCTGCTGGTGCTCGACGCCGGCACCGGGCAGAACGCCATCAGCCAGGCCAAGCAGTTCAACCAGACGGTGAACCTCACCGGCCTGGCGCTGACCAAACTCGACGGCACCGCTAAGGGCGGTGTCATCTTCGCCCTGGCCAAGCAGTTCGGCCTGCCGATTCGCTACATCGGCGTGGGCGAGGGCATCGATGACCTGCGCCCGTTCGAGGCGCAGGCTTTCGTCCAGGCACTCTTCGAGGAGCGTGAGCGCGGATGATCCGATTCGAGCAGGTCGCCAAGCGTTATCCCAATGGCCATGTCGGGCTGCACGAGCTGACTTTCCGCGTTCGCCCCGGCGAATTTCTCTTCGTCACCGGACACTCCGGTGCCGGTAAGAGCACGCTGTTGCGCCTGCTGCTGGCCATGGAACGTCCCACCAGCGGCAAGCTGCTGCTGGCCGGGCAGGATCTTTCGACCATTACTACGGCGCAGATTCCCTTCCTGCGCCGGCAGATCGGTGTGGTGTTCCAGAACCACCAGTTGCTGTTTGATCGCAGCGTCTACGACAACGTCGCTTTGCCGCTGCAGATTCTCGGCTTGTCCAAGCCGGAAATCGCCAAGCGCGTCGGCGCAGCGCTGGAGCGTGTCAGCCTGAGCGACAAGGCTGCGCAGGCGCCGGGCGACCTGTCCACCGGGCAGCAGCAGCGCGTCGGCATCGCGCGCGCCATCGTCCATCGTCCGGCCCTGCTGCTGGCGGACGAGCCAACCGGTAACCTCGACCCGCGCCTGGCCGCCGAGATCATGGGCGTGTTCGAGGACATCAATCAGCTGGGCACCACGGTGCTGATCGCCAGCCACGACCTGGCGCTGATCGCACGCATGCGTCAGCGCATGCTCACCCTGCAACGCGGTCGCCTGATCGGTGACGGGGAGGCTGCCTGATGAGCGCATCGAAGATGCCCACGCCGCAACCGGCCGAGCGGGTCGGCGCGGCGCCGCGCAACAAGGTGGTGGATCGTCCGGCGGATGACCCGGATTTCCGCACGCTGTTTCATGCCTGGTTGGAAAGCCACCGTGCCAGTCTGGTGGATAGCCTGCGTCGGCTGGGTCGCCAGCCGGTTGGCAGCTTCTTCACCTGCCTGGTGATGGCGGTGGCGCTGAGCCTGCCGATGGGGCTGTCGCTGCTGCTGGACAACATCGAGCGGCTGGGGGGATCCTGGCAGCGCGCGGCGCAGATTTCCCTGTTTCTCGAGCTTTCCGCCAACGACCGTGATGGTCAGGCACTCAGTGAACAGATCGCGGCGATGGATGATGTCGCTGCAGTCGATTGGATCAGTCGCGAGCAGGCGCTGGATGAGTTTCAGCAACTGTCCGGCCTTGGCCAGGCGCTCAAGGAACTGCCGGAGAACCCGCTGCCCGGCGTAGTGCTGGTCACTCCCAGGGAAGTTGACAAGGCCAAGCTGGAGTCCTTGCGCCAGCGCCTGGCAGAACTGCCCAAGGTGGAGCAGGCCCAGCTTGATCTGGTCTGGGTGGAGCGTCTGACGGCCATTCTCAAGCTGGGCGACCGTTTCGTCTTCGGCCTGAGCGTGCTGCTGGTTCTGGCCCTGCTGCTGGTAATCGGCAATACCATTCGCCTGCATATCGAGAACCGGCGTGCGGAGATTGAGGTGATCAAGCTGGTCGGTGGTACCGACGGCTACGTGCGCCGCCCCTTCCTTTACATGGGGGCGCTCTATGGCTTCGGTGCCGGCATATTTGCCTGGCTGCTGCTGGCATTCGGACTGGATTGGCTGAACGATGCTGTAGTACGTTTGGCAGGTTTGTACGGCAGTGACTTCGCTCTTGGTGGAGTGCCGTCAGCCGACGGCTTTTACCTGCTGCTTGGCGCCGTGTTGTTGGGCTATATTGGAGCCTGGCTGGCGGTGGCCCGGCACCTGAGTGAACTGGCGCCGCGCTAAAAGCGCACGGCAGTCGGTCGAAGGTGTACCGCAAACCCTTGTATTGATTGGGGTCTACTGTCTGACACGGAACTTATCCACAGTCTCGGCGTCAGATAGTGCAGTGCTTAACTGCATGAGTTTTGTGAATCGGAGGATTCGAATGTCCACTTCCTTGCAGCCTGTTCATGCTCTGGTTCCTGGTGCCAACCTGGAAGCATACGTGCATGCCGTAAACAGCATTCCGCTGCTGACGGCCGAGCAGGAGCGTGAACTGGCCGAAAATCTCTACTATCACCAAGATCTTGAGGCCGCCCGGCAGATGGTGCTGGCTCACCTGCGCTTCGTGGTACACATCGCGCGTAGCTATTCGGGTTATGGCCTGTCGCAGGCTGATCTGATCCAGGAAGGCAACGTCGGCCTGATGAAGGCGGTCAAGCGCTTCAATCCGGAAATGGGCGTGCGCCTGGTGTCTTTTGCGGTGCACTGGATCCGGGCGGAAATTCACGAGTTCATCCTGAAGAACTGGCGCATCGTCAAGGTGGCTACCACCAAGGCCCAGCGCAAGCTGTTCTTCAATCTGCGCAGCCAGAAGAAGCGTCTGGCCTGGCTGAACAACGACGAAGTCACCGCCGTGGCCGAAAGCCTGGGTGTTGAGCCGCACGAAGTGCGCGAGATGGAAAGCCGTCTGACTGGTCAGGACATGGCCTTTGACCCGGCCAGCGACGCCGATGACGACAGTGCTTTCCAGGCGCCGGCCCATTATCTGGAAGATCATCGTTACGACCCCGCCCGCCAGCTTGAGGACGCCGACTGGAGTGACAGCTCCAGCAGCAACCTGCATGAGGCGCTGGAAACCCTCGACGAACGTAGCCGTGACATCCTCTACCAGCGCTGGCTGGCCGAGGAAAAAGCCACGCTGCATGACCTGGCGGCCAAGTACAACGTTTCTGCCGAGCGTATCCGACAGCTGGAGAAAAACGCGATGAACAAGCTCAAGGGTTGTATGGCTGCCTGAGCTGAGCATCACTGAAAAAGCCGCATGGAAATGCGGCTTTTTTATGTCGGGCGTCGAGCCTCAGGGCGGCCGAAATGGCCGAAAAACCGGCGGTTACGCTGTGTAAACGGGGATTTCGGAGTCTATTGCCGCGGGGCATGATCGCAGCTCAGATGACTCTATTCGGAGTCTTTGTCACTGCGAGGAAATCGTCATGACGCGACCACTCTATGGCCTGGCTGTGCTGCTGGGTCTGGCCTATATCCTGCTGATCGCGCTGCAACCCTATCCGCTGAGCTGGTTGCTGAAGATGACCCCGATGCTGATCTACGCCGTGTTGGTCTGGCGCCATCTGGGAGGAGCGGCAGGCGCCTGTCTGGGGCTGGGCTTTGGGGCTGCGTCGGCAGGAGATTTTTTTCTCGACTACGGTAATCGGGACGGCCTGTTCATCCAGGCGCTGCTGGCTTTTCTGGTCAACCAGATCGCCTTTGCCGTGGGTTTTTTCCTGCTCAGTCGAGGTGGCCGCTGGCATTGGTCACGCAGTGTCCCGGTGCTGGTCTATGGATTGCTGCTGGCAGTCTGGATGGTGCCGGCAGCACAGGGGCTGGAGCTGGCTGTCGGTCTCTATCTGGCCTGCCTGCTGGTCATGGCGATTTGTGCCGGTCGGGTGGAGACGCGTCCGGGTGCGCTCTGGCTGGGGGCGATGCTGTTCGTGCTGGCGGATTCTCTGATAGGTCTGAACAAGTTCGTGATGCCCTTTGAACATTCGACGCTGATCATCGTCAGTTGCTATTTCAGCGGGCAGTCGCTGATCGCCTGGGGCTTGCTCAGCCGCCCTGCCGGTCTTGCGGCAACTAGCCGGATGTCTGCGGTTTCAGTCGGTTGAGGTAATCGCTGCCACCGAGCTGACGAATCTGCTGGCGGATCCAGCCTGCGCGGCGCTGTACGTAGGCATCCGGGCGGCCGGCGCTCCAGCGGTGTGGGTTGGGCAGTACGGCGGCCAACTGGCTGGCCTGCTGGGTATTGAGGTAAGGCGCGCCAATGCCGAAGTGGTGCTGTGCGGCCGCTTCGGCGCCAAAGATGCCGTCGCCCCATTCGACGCTGTTGAGGTAGACCTCAAGGATGCGTTCCTTCGACCAGAGCAGCTCGATCAGGCTGGTGAACCAGGCTTCCAGTCCCTTGCGCAGCCAACTGCGGCCGGACCAGAGGAACAGGTTTTTGGCTACCTGCTGGCTCAGTGTGCTGGCACCGCGCAGCGAGCCACCGCTCTGGTTGTGCGCCAGTGCTGCACGGATGGCTTGCACGTCAAAGCCCCAGTGCTCGGCGAATTTCTGATCCTCGCCGGCGATTACCGCCATCTTCAACGAGTCCGGCAACTCCTGCCAGGGACGCCACTGGCGCTTGAGAGACAGCGACTGGCCGCTGCTCCAGGACTCGATCTTGCGCTCGAGCATCAGCGCCGTGGCGGGTGGCGGCAGCCAGCGCAGGGCAAGCACCAGAAGGGCGCTGCTCAGCATCAGCCAGAGCAGCAGTTTCAGCAGGCGGCGGGGCAGGGAGCGCAGCATGGTGTCTCGCAGTCCGGAGGTGGTGGCTAATTAGAACAAAAAATGTCGGGGTGTGCGGAACATCCCCGCCTGAAGCGTCCCAGTGACAATACGACCGTTACTCGGACTGTGACGATGAGTAAACTGCCTCCGATCAACTGTTATAGGAGGCTTCATGGCACGTTTCTGGTTGTTGCTGTCTGCTCTGGCCGGGTTGTCCGGTGTTGCCCTGGGGGCCTTTGCCGCCCACGGCCTGAAGCACCGCCTGAGTGCCGAATACCTGGCGGTATTTCAAACCGGCACCCACTACCAGCTGATTCATGCACTGGCCCTGTTTGGTGTCGCTTTGCTGGCGCTGCATGCTCCGAGTCGACTGATCAATCTGGCCGGCACGGCGTTCGCCGTTGGAATTCTGCTGTTCTCGGGCAGCCTGTATGTGCTGACACTCAGTGGGCTTGGCAAGTTGGGACTGATTACTCCTATAGGAGGAGTGGCCTTCATGCTGGGCTGGCTGTGCCTGGGGCTGGCGGCGTGGAAAATGAGCTGACCGTGGCGTCAGAAATGAGGATGAATGGCGCCATTTTACCTTGGTCATGATCAGTTAACGGGCTAGAATGCTGGCCCTTTTTCTAGTTGTGACCGAGCCGTCATGCGCATTCTGTTGAATGGTGAACCCTTTGAGCTGCCCGAGCAGCAGACCGTCGCGGAGTTGTTGAGTCGCCTCGATCTGGCCGGCCGCCGGGTGGCGGTAGAGCTCAACCTGGACATTGTTCCGCGTAGCCAGCACGCCAGTACTCAGCTCGCCGAAGGCGATCAGGTGGAAGTGGTACACGCCATCGGCGGCGGTTGATCCCTTTGAGGAGTTTCCCATGAGCCAAGTTCGCAACGACAAGCCCTTTACCCTGGCCGGTCGTACCTTCCAGTCGCGCCTGCTGGTCGGTACCGGCAAGTATCGCGACATGGACGAAACCCGTGACGCCATCGCGGCCTCTGGTGCCGAGATCGTCACCGTGGCTGTGCGTCGTACCAATATCGGGCAGAACCCGGACGAGCCAAACCTGCTCGATGTCATCAGCCCCGAGCAATACACCATCCTGCCCAACACAGCCGGTTGCTACGACGCCAGTGAGGCCGTGCGAACCTGCCGTTTGGCTCGCGAACTGCTGGATGGCCACAACCTGGTGAAGCTGGAAGTGCTGGCTGACCAGAAGACTCTGTTTCCCAACGTCATCGAGACCATCAAGGCGGCCGAGATACTGGTAAAGGATGGCTTTGACGTGATGGTCTACACCAGTGACGATCCCATCATCGCCCGCCAGTTGGCGGAAATCGGCTGCATCGCGGTGATGCCGCTGGCCGGCCTGATTGGCTCGGGTCTGGGCATTTGCAACCCGTATAACCTGCGCATCATCCTCGAAGAGGCCAAGGTTCCGGTACTGGTCGATGCAGGGGTGGGCACCGCCTCCGACGCCACCATCGCCATGGAGCTGGGCTGCGAGGCGGTGTTGCTCAACAGCGCCATTGCCCATGCGCAGGATCCGATCCTGATGGCCCGCGCCATGAAGCATGCAGTCGAGGCCGGGCGCCTGGCCTACCTGGCCGGGCGTATGCCGAAGAAACTCTACGCCACAGCTTCTTCGCCGCTCGATGGCCTGATTGGCTAAGCCGACGCCGGCGATTGGCAGCGCCTGTCCGCCGGTGACCGTATTGGCGCAACTGCAAGCAATCTCAAGAGCACAGCATGACTGACACACAACAGCCCGAACTGACCGCAGACGGTCGCCAGCGCCGTACTATCAAGAGTTTCGTGATGCGCGCCGGGCGCATGACCGAGGCCCAGCAACGCGGCCTCGACAAGGGTTGGCCGTTGTTTGGCCTGGAGCTGGAGGACGGCCTGCGTGATTTTGACCAGGTATTCGGTCGCAGCGCATCGCGGACCTTTGAGATCGGTTTCGGCATGGGACACTCGACCCTGGAGATGGCCGCTGCCGCGCCGGAGCACGACTTTATCGGCGTCGAGGTGCACAAGCCGGGAGTTGGTGCCCTGCTCAACGGGGCGATGGCGCAGGGCCTGAACAATATCCGCGTGTACAGTTGCGATGCGCTAGAGGTGCTGCGCAACTGTGTGGCGGACGCCAGCCTTGACCGTGTGCTGCTGTTCTTTCCGGATCCCTGGCACAAGGCGCGGCACCACAAGCGGCGCATCGTGCAGCCGGTCTTCGCCGAGCTGGTGCGGCGTAAGCTGAAAGTGGGTGGCGTGCTGCACATGGCGACTGACTGGGAGAACTACGCCGAGCACATGCTTGAGGTTATGAACGCCGCGCCCGGCTATCGCAATCTCTCTGCCGACGGCACCTATGTCCCGCGCCCGCAGGAGCGTCCGGTGACCAAGTTCGAGCGTCGCGGCGAACGACTGGGTCATGGTGTATGGGATCTCAAGTTCCAGCGCGAGGATTGATCAGAGACCACGTCTGATACTTGCAGCCGTCCTGCAGGCGGCATAGCGACTAAGCTGATAACTAGAACCGACAGGATAGACAACCAGATCGGGAAAACCCGACGGGCCAGGAAGGCACCTCACCGCAAACACAACAAAGATAAGCACGTCGGTCAGGCGTGTGGAGATAAGCGGGCCGCCGTCAGGGGGCCGCAAGGAGAGCATTGTGTTGAGATCGGTTTCCATTCTGCTGCTTAGTGCCCTGGTTCTGCCGGCCCAGGCCAAGGTCGATGCCAGCCAGGCGGCCCGCCTGGGACAGGATTTGATGCCGCTGGGAGGCGAGCGTTCAGGTAACGCCAGCGGCACTATTCCGGCCTGGGACGGAGGTCTGACGACGCCGCCGCCCGGTTATCAGGTCGGCATGCACCACCCGGATCCCTTTGCCGACGATCAACTGCTCTATCGGGTTGATGCCGGTAACCTGGTTCAGCATGAACAGCAACTGCCGTTCGGTCTCAAGGCTCTGCTGGAGCAGTATCCGGACTTTTACCTGAAGGTCTTTCCGACTCGGCGCAGCGCCGCGGCACCGCAGCGCATCTACGATGCCACGCGCTTCAATGCGCTCCATGCCGAGCTGATTTCGGGGGGCAACGGGGTGCAGGGAGTGGCTTCCGGGGTGCCTTTCCCGATTCCTCAGAACGGCCAGGAAGCCATCTGGAACCATATCATGCGCTACCGAGGCGACCAGATCAGCATGGTCACCAACCAAGCGGCGGTGCTCGCCAACGGCAGCTACAACCTGCTCAAACTTGAGCGTGATGTCTACTTCCTCTATGGGCGGGATGGCGTGACTCCACAGGATCTGGACAACACCCTGTTCTATTACAAGTACAAGGTGGTGGCACCGGCCAAGCTGGCCGGTTCGGCTCTGGTGGTGCAGGAGACAATCGATCAGGTGCTGGCGATCCGCAAGGCCTGGCGCTTCAACCGTGGCGAGCGCCGCGTGCGGCGTCTGCCGATGCTTGCCTACGATACTCTGCAGCCCGACACCAACGGCATGGCCACGGCGGATCAGGTGGACTCCTACAACGGTGCACCGGATCGCTACGAATGGACGTTGCAGGGCAAGCGCGAGATGCTGGTGCCCTATAACAGCTACGCGCTGCATCAGCAGGGTGTCCCCTATGCCGACATCCTGCTCGGTAAACACCTCAATCCCGAGCTGCTGCGCTACGAGCTACACCGTGTCTGGGTGGTGGAGGCCGAATTGCGCAAAGGCTTCAGTCACCCCTACGGCAAGCGTCGCTTTTATCTGGACGAAGACAGCTGGCAAATCCTCGCCGTCGACCTGTACGACCGCGCCGGCAAGCTGATCGGCCTGCAGGAGGCCCACTCGATCAGTTACTACGAGGTGCCGATGTTTGGCTCCACGCTAGAGGCCATCTACGACCTCAAGGGCGGCCGCTATTTCGTCGACGGGTTGGACAACAACGAGCCGATATACGACTTCAATGCCAACCTGAGTCCGCGCGATTTCACGCCGCAGGCGTTGCGCCGTGAGGGCAAGTAAGAGGGCCGGCGCAAGGCTTGATCCATGACAATGACTGCGCTGCAGACTGAGTTAGATTGAGCTGTCCGGGTTTGGCTATCAGGAGGGCAGGGCAGTGAGTTTGATGAAGGCAGCGGTGTTTATCGAGCCGGGGCGGATCGAGCTGGTGGACAAGCCGATCCCGCCGGTTGGCCCCAATGATGCGTTGGTGCGCATTACCACCACGACAATTTGTGGCACGGACGTGCATATCCTCAAGGGTGAGTATCCGGTGGCCAGGGGGTTGACCGTTGGTCATGAGCCGGTAGGGATCATCGAGAAGCTGGGCAGCAATGTGCAGGGCTACCAGGAGGGCCAGCGGGTCATCGCCGGCGCCATCTGCCCCAGCTTTACCTCCTATGCCTGTCAGGACGGCTATCCGGCGCAGGATGGCGGCTGTCAGTGCCATGGCTATAAGCCCATGGGCGGCTGGCGCTTCGGCAACAGCATTGACGGTACTCAGGCCGAATACGTACTGGTGCCTGATGCCCAGGCCAACCTGGCACCAGTGCCGGACGGGTTGAGCGACGAACAGGTACTGATGTGCCCGGATATCATGTCCACCGGCTTTGCCGGGGCAGAGGCGGCCAATATCAGGATTGGTGATGTGGTGGCAGTGTTCGCTCAGGGGCCGATTGGCTTGTGCGCTACTGCCGGGGCCAAGCTGCGCGGAGCCAGCACAATCATTGCCATCGATGGCGTTGACGAGCGCCTTGGCATTGCCCGCCAGTTGGGTGCTGATGTCACTCTGAACTTCCGCGAAGTGGACGTGGTGGAAGAAATCCTCAAACTCACCGGCGGTCGCGGGGTGGATGCCTCCATTGAGGCGCTGGGCCTGCAGAGTACCTTCGAGCAGGCGCTGCGGGTGCTCAAACCGGGCGGCACGCTATCCAGTCTGGGCGTGTACTCCAGTGATCTGACCATCCCGCTGGGCGCCTTTCACGCCGGGCTGGGTGATCATCGCATCGTCACCTCGCTGTGCCCGGGCGGCAAGGAGAGGATGCGTCGTCTGCTTGGCGTGGTGTCTTCCGGTCGTATCGATCTCGGCCCGCTGGTCACTCACCAATATCCTCTGGATGACATCGTTGCGGCCTATGACTTGTTCGCCAATCAGCGCGACGGTGTGCTGAAGGTAGCGATCAAGCCGTTCTAGTCTCTGGACACAAGCGTCCGCGCTCGGCTTGCCTGGTCGCTGCGCGGCCGCGTGCCATGCTTGGCTTTGGTGGCTGGGTGCGCCGGGGGATTGCGCCCTAGTTACGGTCGGCAAGGATGCCGATGACCACGAAGATAAGGATCAGCACTGGCGCCAGGGTGAAGTTGTTGAAGTGCGCCAGGCCCTTGGCCAGCCAGGGCGTGAGGAACACGATGGCCAGGCCGTAGCCCACCGCGCAGAAGATCACGAATAACAGGGTGCGCAGGACGAAGTTCAGGTTGCCGATGGTGCGTTGTACCCAGGCATTGATCAGCGGACCGAACAGCACCAGCAGAGTAGCCATGATGGCCAGGGAAATATCGCCAAGATGACTGCGGCTCCAGCGCGACAGGGTGACGATCAGATCCAGTAGCAAATCCATTGAAGCTCCTTGTGAGGACGCCCGGGAACAGCCGCAGCCATGTAGCATGGGCTGCAGATTTCAGGCGTCATAGACTACCGGATTCGCCACGGCCTGTGTGCGAGGGCTGGCATTTGCCAGCTTGCAGGGTGCAAGACTAGCTATCCTGTCGTTGCGCAGATAGACGCAGGGTCAGCTCAGGAAGTGCTGCAGCAGGTCGTTGAGGAACAACTGTCCCTCGGGCGTGGCCTGCAGGTGCAACGGGTCAGGGTGCAGCAGGCGGCGCTGTTCGGCTGCCTGGCGCGCTGTATCCAGTACCTGCAGCGGAAGACCGGTACGCTGGCTGAACATTTGCGCCGGCACGCCTTCATTGAGACGCAGCGCATTGATCAGAAATTCAAACGGCAATTCGTCTGGGGTAAGCAGTCGTTCACCTGCCCGGTAGGACTTGGCCGGATCGAGATAGTCCTTCGGCAGGCGGGTTTTCCAACTGCGCAGGATGCTTCCCTCCGGACTGCTCAGCTTGGCGTGGGCGCCGGCGCCGATACCGAGGAAGTCGCCGAACGTCCAGTAGTTGAGGTTGTGCCGTGCCTGACGGCCAGGGCGGGCGTAGGCGGACACTTCGTACTGGGCGTAGCCCTCGGCGGCGAGCAGCGCCTGGCCGGCTTCCTGGATTTCCCACAGCAGATCGTCCTCGGGTAACTCCGGCGGCTGGCTCCAGAACACCGTGTTCGGTTCCATGGTCAGCTGGTACCAGGACAGGTGGGTCGGCCCCTGGCTGATGGCCGTGCGCAGGTCGAACAGGGCATCCTCGATAGTCTGTCCGGGCAGGCCGTGCATCAGGTCGAGGTTGAAGTTGTCGAAGCCGGCGGCGCGTGCCATGTCGGCGGCGCGGATTGCCTCGTCGCCGTTGTGGATGCGTCCCAGCGCCTTGAGCTTGTCATGCTGGAAGCTCTGCACGCCAATGGACAGGCGATTGATACCCAGTGCACGGTATCCCTTGAACTTGGCCTGCTCAAAGGTACCCGGATTGGCCTCCAGGGTGATCTCGATATCTGCTGCGAATGGAATGCGCCGTTCCACACCTTCGAGCAGACGGCCAAGGGCTCGATCGGAAAACAGGCTGGGCGTGCCGCCGCCGAAGAAGATCGATACCAGCGGCCGGCCATGGACCAGCGGCAGATCAGTGTCGAGGTCGTCGAGCAGGGCGCTGACGTATTCGTCCTCGGGCAGCACCGGTCCGGCGGCATGGGAGTTGAAATCGCAGTAGGGGCATTTGCGCACGCACCACGGAATGTGGATGTACAGCGCCAGGGGCGGGAGCAGGAAACTCCCGCCAGCGGTATTGCTCATGCCAGCTCCAGGCGCTGCTTGAGCAGGGCCATGGCGCGGGCACGGTGGCTCAGGCGGTTCTTCTGCTCGGCCGGCAGCTCGGCGCTGGAACACTGGGTTTCCGGTACCCAGAACAGCGGGTCGTAACCGAAGCCGTGTTCGCCACGGGCCTCGTGCAGGATGCGCCCGTGCCACAGGCCCTCGCAGAGGATCGGCAGGGGGTCGTCGGCATGTCGCACCAGTGCCAGGGCGCAGACGAACTTCGCGTCGCGCTGCTCGTCGGGCACGTCCTTGAGAGCCTGGAGCAGCTTGGCATTGTTCGCTGCATCGCCCTGGCCGTCGGCATAACGCGCAGAGTAGATGCCCGGCGCGCCGCCGAGGAAGTCAACTGCCAGGCCGGAGTCATCGGCCAGGGCCGGCAGGCCGGAGATGCGTGCAGCGTTGCGCGCCTTGAGGATGGCATTCTCGACGAACGACAGGCCGGTTTCTTCCGGTTCGACCTGGCTGAACTCGCCGATCGAGCGCACGCGTACGGCGTCGCCGAGCATGGCCTGCAGCTCCTTGAGCTTGCCGACATTGTGGCTGGCCAGTACCAGTTCCTTGAAATCATTCATCGGGGAACATTTCCTGGTTGAAGGTGATGCGGTGCGGGGTGTCGCCCTGGCGTACGTCAAGGGTAAAGCTCAGCACTTCGCGGGTCTTGAACGGGAACTGCGCCAGGTAGTAGATGGCTTCGCCTTCGCGTACCTGGCGGAAATTCAGCGCCGTGCTCTTGCCCAGCAGATCCTTGACCTCGCCACCAACCACCGCGGTGCTGGGCTTGCCTGTCTTGAGCACGGCGACGTTGATCACGCCGAGCGTCTTGCTGCGGGTCAGTCCGGCGGCTGCGGCGATATCCGGCTGGATAAAGCCGGAGTTGAAGACGCTGTAGTGTATGTCCAGCTCGCCGAAGCTCTGTTTGCGTTCGGCGGCGGCCGGCAGGGCCAGGCAAAGGGCGATCAGGAAGGGGATGATGCGACGCATGATGTTCTCCTCGGGTCAGACCGCGACACGGTGGGCGGGCAGGTCGGCGCCGCTGATACGGTAGATGCCGATTTCGCCCAGCAGGTTGGGCCACAGGCGGCTGCCGAAGCCATGGCGGTGGTCGCGATCCACTGCCAGGCGCTCTTCCACCCGGGCCCCCTGTTCATGGCACAGACGCTCGAAATCCTCGAAGGTGCAGAAGTGGATGTTCGGCGTGTTGTACCAGGTGTAGGGCAGGAAATCCGATACGGGCATACGACCCTTGGTGGTCAGATACCAGCGGCAGCGCCAGTGGCCGAAGTTGGGAAAGGTGATGATGCAGGTCCGGCCCACCCGCAGCATCTCGGCCAGTACCTTGTCCGGATAGTGCAGCGCCTGCAGCGACTGGGTCATGACCACCACGTCGAAGCTGTTGCTGGCGAAGTTGCCCAGGCCCAGGTCGAGGTTCTGTTCGATGACGTTGACGCCGCGCTCGATGCACAGGGCGATCTTGTCCGGGTCGATCTCCAGACCGTAGCCGGAGACCTGCTTGTTGTCGCGCAACCAGGCCAGCAGTTCGCCGTCGCCGCAGCCCAGGTCGAGCACGCGGCTGCCCGGGGCAATCCAGTCCTGGATGATTTCCAGATCCGCTCGCATGCTCACACCTCGATCCGTTTCATGTAGCTGCCGAAGGCCTGCAGATAGCGCGGGATCGGCATGAGGAAGGCATCGTGGCCCTGTGGTGCGTCGATCTCCAGGTAGCAGACGTTTTTCTTCGCCGCCATCAGGGCATCGACGATTTCCCGCGAGCGGGCGGGGGAGAAACGCCAGTCGGTGGTAAAGGACATCAGGCAGAAGTCCGCTGAGGCCACTGACAGGGTCTTGGCCAGATCACCACCATGGGCAGCGGCCGGGTCGAAGTAGTCCAGAGCCTTGGTCATCAGCAGATAGGTATTGGCGTCGAAACGTCCGGAGAACTCCTCGCCCTGGTAGCGCAGGTAGCTTTCCACCTGAAACTCGACACTGTGGAAGTCATAGTTGAGCTTGTCGGTCTTCAGCTCGCGGCCGAATTTCTGGCCCATGGCATCGTCCGACAGGTAGGTGATGTGACCGACCATGCGCGCCAGCATCAGGCCGCGCTTGGGAACCACGCCGCGGTCGTGGAAGTGTCCGCCGTGGAACTCCGGATCCGTGAGGATCGCCTGGCGCGCCACCTCGTTGAAGGCGATGTTCTGCGCCGACAGCTTCGGCGCCGAAGCGATGGCCAGGCAGTGACGCACGCGCTCGGGGTAGCTGATGGTCCACTGCATGGCTTGCATGCCGCCAAGGCTGCCGCCGACCACCGCGGCCCACTGCTCGATGCCCAGAGCATCGGCCAGGCGGGCCTGGCTGTGCACCCAGTCTTCCACGGTCATTACCGGAAAGTCGGCGCCGTAGGGTTTGCCGGTGGCCGGGTTGATACTGCTCGGGCCAGTGGAGCCGTTGCAGCCGCCGAGGTTGTTGAGGCTGACGACGAAAAACTTGCGGGTGTCGATGGGTTTGCCCGGGCCGATGCAGCTATCCCACCAGCCGGGTTTTCGATCATCAGGGTTGTGGTAGCCGGCGGCATGATGGTGGCCGGACAGGGCATGACAGATCAGCACCGCGTTGCTGCGCGCGGCATTCAATTCGCCGTAGGTTTCGACAATCAGTTCGTAGTCGGCCAGGCTACGACCACAGGCCAGCGCCAGCGGCTCGCTGAAGCGGAACACCTGGGGGCTGACCAGGCCGACGGAATCTTCGGGAAAGGCAGTGGGCATGGATGCGCTGCTAATGAAACGGAGGAGTCCGCCAGTCTAAAGAGAGGGGCAGGCAGCGGCAAGCGGACATGCCGCAAGTGGTGGATGAGGTTGGTACGGGTGAGGCCGGATCAGTCCCACGATGGCCTGTCCCCGGCGAGACAGGTTCCTGGCGTCTACTGCAAACGCGCCGCTGCCGGCAGGCTGACAATCTTGCCCTGGCGTTGTACCGGTGCCGGGCGGCGTAGTATGCGCAGCATTTCTGCGGCCTGGGCCAGTTGTTGTTCCAGTTGTTGCCGGTAGCGCGCCAGTTGCTCACTTCGCTGGCGGGTCTGGCGATTCTCCTGGGCCAGCGATTTGAGGCGTAGCATGTGGGTTTCCAGCATCTGCTTGTGTTCAAGGGTCTGCTGCATCAGTGGCATCAGGGCATCGGCAGCCCAGTGCTCGGCGTCCTGGCGCAGGCGTTTGTGCAGGGCGATCACTTCCTGAGCCAGGGTGGCGAAGAAGCGCCGGGTCAGGCTGCGCTGTTCGGTGAGCAGAGTCTTGAGCTGCAGGCGGAACTGATCGCCCTTGGCCTGCAGTGCCTTCAGTTCCTTCAGGTGGCGCTGGATATTGAACTGCGGGGCATCGATGGAGCCCAGCGGGTTGTCCTCGTTGTGCCTATGGTAGATGGCCGCGACCATTTTGTTGGCCATCTCGGCTTCATGCTGCAGGTGATGCATATCCACTTCTATGGCGTGGAAGAAGTCGAGGATTGCCTGGTTGATGCCAAGGGTGGTCCAGCTTCCGGTGAGGTTACGGCGCACCTGCACCAGGTGTTCTTCGAGGCGTTCTGCGCGCACGGCCTGGCATAGCAATTCGCCCCGGCGCTGAAGCAGGCGCTGGTTGGTCTTCAGTCCGAGCAGGCGCTTGTGGTGCAGGCTGTGATCGTCACGGGTCTTGGCGGTCAGCTCAAGCAGCAACTGGCCGCTGTCGTGCTGGTGGTTGCCGAGCAGCGCAAGCTGTTCGTCGACTCGTTCCAGGCGCAGATTCAGTACGTGCTGGCTATTGCTCAGCAGGTTCAATGTCTGCCGCACCACCTGTTCCTCGATCAGTCGCTCCTTCTGCGCGACGATGCGTTCGCACAGGAGTCGTTCCAGTTCGACCAGTTGGCTGCGGGCCAGCAGTGTTTCGTCCAGAGAGATCTTGGCCAGCAGCGCCTGCTTGGCTGAAAGCGGCAGTACATCCTGTTCGCTGATACCGAGCAGCCTGGCGGTGCTGCTCTGTATGCGGCTGATGGCCTCTCCCACGAAGGCTTCGCCGGCCAGATCGTCCCATAGCACGTCGATTTTGTTCAGTACGGCGAACAGGCTGGTCTGTTCGTCATCACCGAGTTGACGGATATGCTGCTGCCAGATGTCCATGTCACTGGCGGTCACACCGGTGTCCGCGGCCAGCAGGAAGACGATTGCCTGGGCGCTGGGCAGCATCGACAGGGTCAGTTCTGGCTCGCTGCCGAGGGCGTTCAGGCCAGGGGTGTCGAGAATACGCAGGCCCTGGCGCAGCAGTGGATGGTCGAAGTTGACCATGGCGTGGCGCCAGGCCGGCACCAGCACCTGGCCGGACTGATCCGTGCTTTCAAGCATGTCCGGGTGGAAGCCGAGCTGAATTGCTTCCTCCACTGCCATGGCCTTGGTTCTGGTCACCTGCTGGAAGGCCAGTGCCATGTTGGCCGGGTCGCCGGGGTCCAGAGGGATGTTCACCCAGTGTCTGGGGATGCGCTTGAACTGGGCGATGCTGGCCGAAGCTGTGCGGGTCTCGATCGGCAGCAGACGCACGTAGGGGCGTTCCGACGCGGGATCGAAGAACAGCTCGGTGGGGCACATGGTGGTGCGGCCGGCCTGAGAGGGCAGCATGCGCTGCCCGTAGCCGGAGAAGAACAGGCTGTTGATCAGCTCGGTCTTGCCGCGGGAGAACTCGCCAACAAAAGCCAGGGTGATCTGGTCGGTGCGTAGCACTCGCAGAGCGCGCTCAAGTTTGGCTTGTACTGCCTCGGAGCTGAGCCGGTTGTGCTCCAGCCAGCTGCGATAGCGCGTGATCTCGCGCATCAGCCCGCGCTTCCAGGCCACGTAGGCGTCGACCTGCTGGCTGAGTCGTTCCATGCTCATCCTGGTTCTCCTTGTTGTCGGCAAGGTCTCACGGAGGCTGACTGTCTCCGTCAGAGTTGCTGGCTGTGCCGCCGTGCCGCGCGGCGGACGGGGAATCCGCCGGATTATGCGCTGTTTGGCTGGGGCGTCAATTGGCCCTTGGTACTGATCCGCCTCATGGTCGAGGATGACGAACGAACGGTCGTCAGGGGTGCTGCAGGCCAGGGATTGGCGGCAGGCAGCCGGGCGAGCGGATGCGCAGACGCTTCTGTCGGTTAAGCTCGCCGCTTTCCAGGCTTACCTGGCTCTTGGCTACGCCGAAGGCCTTGGCCAGGAAAGCCTGCAGCTGGGCATTGGCCTTACCTTCCACGGGTGGGGCGGTGAGGCGGATTTTTAGGCGTTCGCCGTGCAGCCCGGCGAACTCGTCCTTGCTCGCCTTGGGCTGCAGGTGGCAGTCGAGGAGCAGATCCTCTCCGTCCCAGCGGTAGAAACTCATGTTCAGAGGAAGGGGCTGAGGACCGAGGGCAGGCCGGTGGAGCTGGCCAGACTGCCGATGACGAAACGGTCGATCAGGTTGAGGGTAATGAAGGCAAAGATCGGCGAAATATCCAGCCCGCCCATGTTCGGCAGCAGCCGGCGGAAGGGGGCCAGCAGCGGCTCGCAGATCTGCTGCACCAGTTGTGCTCCCGGGTTATAGCTGCCAGGGGCGACCCAGGAGAGGATCACGCTGATGATCAGGGCGAAAAAGAACACCTTGAGAAACAGCGAGGTCACGCCGATCACGGACCAGACCAGTAGTTGCGGGATGAAGCCGGTGGCGTTGTAGCCGATCAGGGTCAGGGTGATCACCATCAGCAGCAGTTGCACCAGGATGGCCAGCACCAGCGATGCCAGATCCAGCCCGGCAAAGCCCGGAATGATGCGGCGCAGCGGTGTCAGCAGAGGCTGGGTGGCCTTGACGATGAACTGGCTCAGCGGGTTGTAGAAGTCGGCACGCACCAGCTGCAGGATGAAGCGCAGCAGTACCACCAGCAGATAGAGGCTGCCGAGGGTCTGGATGATGTAAACGAGAGCTTCGATGAGTCCGGACATTGTTGTCTCCTTATTGACCCAATTGTTCGGCCAGCTCCGCCGAGCGTCGGGCGGCGGCGTCGAGAGCTTGCTGCACCAGTGCCTCGAAGCCACCGGCCTGGAACGTACGAATCGCTGCTTCGGTAGTGCCGTTTGGCGAGGTGACGCGGCGGCGCAGTTCGGTGGCGTCTACATCGCTTTCGCTGGCCATGCGGGCAGCGCCCAGGGCCGTTTGGATGCTCAGACGGGCAGCGGTTTCGCGCGGCAAGCCGAGCTGTTCGCCGGCACTGGTCATGGCTTCGATCAGCAGGAAGAAATAGGCCGGGCCGCTGCCAGATACGGCGGTCACGGCATCGAGCTGGATTTCCTCGTCCAGCCACAGAGCCAGGCCGACGGCGCTCAACAGTTGCTCGGCCTGAGCTTTCTGGGCAGCGCTGACACGGGCATTGGCGAACAGGCCGGAGACGCCCTGGCGTAGCAGGGCCGGGGTATTGGGCATGCAGCGCACGACCGGACGTGGGCCCAGCCACTCTTCCAGGCTGGCGCAGCTAATTCCGGCGGCGATGGAGACGATCAGTTGATCCGTACTCAGGTGCGGTGCCAGATCCAGGCATACGGCCTTCATCACCTGCGGTTTTACAGCCAGCACGATCAGGTCGGCGCCACGGATGGCTTCGGTGTTGTCGGCGAAAGTGGCGATGCCGTGATTTTGCTCCAGGCGGGAGCGTTGCTCGCTGCTCGGCTCGCTGGCACGGATGCTGTCAGCAGGTACGCCTTGGGCGCGCAGGCCGCCAATCAGGCTGGCAGCCATGTTGCCGGCGCCGATGAAGGCGATGATCGGGGTGCTCATTGCAGAAAGTTCCTTTAGTCAGGGAGTGGGCTGCCCGTAGTCGCGGGCGCCAAACAGGGCCGTGCCGATACGTACCCAGGTGGCACCTTCGGCAATGGCGGCTTCCAGATCGTGGCTCATACCCATGGACAGAGTGTCGAGATCCAGTGCCAGTTCATCGCGCAGTTGGCGCAGACGGGCAAAAGCAGCACGTTGGGCAGCGATGTTGTCGGTTGGTTCGGGGATTGCCATCAGCCCGCGCAGTCTGAGATTGGGCAGGAGGGCGACTGCCCGGGCCAGTTCCGGCAACTCTTCGGGGCTGCAGCCGGACTTGCTGTCCTCGCCACTGACATTGACCTGCAGGCAGACATTCAGCGCTGGCAAATGTGCGGGGCGCTGGTCCGACAGGCGTTGGGCGATCTTCAGTCGATCCACCGAGTGCACCCAGTCGAAATGCTCGGCGATGGGCCGAGTCTTGTTCGACTGGATGGGCCCAATGAAGTGCCATACCAGCGACAGGTCGCTCAGCTCGGCTTGTTTGCCGAGAGCTTCCTGCAGATAGTTCTCGCCGAAGTCCCGCAGCCCGGCGTCATGGGCCTCGCGAATGGCGATGGCGGGTTTGGTTTTGCTCACCGCCAGCAGGCCGATCTCGGTGAAATTGCGCTGCGAGGCTTGCGCCGCCTCACGGATGCGAGCACCGACCTTTGCAATATTCTTTGCTATCGTGGACATTACCTGCGCTCTATAAGCCCGGCCTTTTCAGGGGTCGTGGCATTCTACCTGCTTGCCTGTAAATGGGGAGTCCCATGGATATTACCGAGCTGCTTGCCTTCAGCGCCAAGCAAGGCGCGTCGGATTTGCACCTCTCGGCGGGGCTGCCGCCGATGATCCGCGTAGATGGTGACGTGCGCCGCATCAATCTGCCGCCTCTGGATCACAAGCAGGTGCACGCGCTGATTTACGACATCATGAACGACAAGCAGCGCAAGGACTACGAGGAGTTCCTGGAAACCGACTTCTCCTTCGAGGTGCCGGGCGTAGCGCGCTTCCGGGTCAACGCCTTCAATCAGAACCGCGGTGCCGGTGCGGTGTTCCGTACCATTCCCTCCAAGGTTCTGACCATGGAGGAGCTCGGTATGGGCGAGGTGTTCCGCAAGATCACCGACGTGCCGCGTGGCCTGGTACTGGTGACCGGTCCCACCGGCTCGGGCAAGTCCACCACTCTGGCGGCCATGCTCGACTACCTCAACAACAACAAATATCAGCACATCCTCACCATCGAGGATCCGATCGAATTCGTGCACGAGTCGAAGAAGTGTCTGGTCAACCAGCGCGAAGTGCACCGCGATACCCACGGCTTTTCCGAGGCTCTGCGCTCGGCGCTGCGTGAGGACCCGGACATCATCCTGGTGGGTGAGATGCGTGATCTGGAGACCATTCGCCTGGCGCTGACTGCAGCGGAAACCGGTCACCTGGTGTTTGGCACCCTGCACACCACCAGCGCGGCCAAAACCATCGACCGGGTGGTCGACGTATTTCCCGCCGAAGAGAAGGCCATGGTGCGCTCGATGCTGTCGGAGTCGCTGCAGGCGGTTATCTCGCAGACCCTGCTGAAGAAGATCGGCGGCGGTCGTGTGGCGGCACACGAAATCATGATCGGCACTCCGGCAATCCGCAACCTGATTCGCGAAGACAAGGTGGCGCAGATGTACTCGGCGATTCAGACCGGTGGCGCGCTGGGCATGCAGACCCTTGATGCCTGCCTCAAAGGGCTGCTGTCCAAGGGGCTGATCAGTCGCGATGCGGCACGGGAAAAGGCCAAGAGCCCGGAAAACTTCTGAGTTGGCGCAATGACGGTTGTGAAGCACGCCCGCAGCCGTTCATCCCACGCGGGACGCCAGTGCATCGAGCGTGCGGATGAGTGAAAACGACGTATGGATTTCGAAAAACTGCTGCGTCTGATGGTGGAAAAGGGCGGTTCCGATCTGTTCATTACCGCAGGTGTGCCGCCTTCGATGAAGGTCAACGGCAAGATCATGCCGGTGACCAAGAATGCCATGTCGCCGGAGCAGACCCGCGAAACCGTGCTGGGCGTAATGAATGAAGCGCAGCGTCGCGAGTTTGCCGAGAAGCATGAGTGCAACTTCGCCATCAGTGCCCGCGGGATCGGTCGTTTCCGCGTCAGCGCCTTCTATCAGCGTAACCTGGTGGGGATGGTGCTACGTCGTATCGAGACCAACATTCCCACGCTTGATGACCTCAAGTTGCCTGAGGTGTTGAAGAAGCTGGCACTGACCAAGCGTGGTCTGGTGCTGTTCGTTGGTGCCACCGGCACCGGCAAGTCCACCTCGCTGGCGGCGATGATCGGTTACCGTAACAAAAACACCAGCGGCCATATCATCTCCATCGAGGACCCGATCGAGTACATCCACCAGCACCAGAGCTGCATCGTCACCCAGCGCGAGGTGGGTATCGATACCGAGAGCTTCGAAGTGGCGCTGAAGAACACCCTGCGTCAGGCGCCGGATGTGATCCTGATCGGTGAGATCCGAACCCGCGAGACCATGGACTACGCCGTGGCCTTCGCCGAGACCGGGCACCTGTGCCTGGCCACCCTGCACGCCAACAACGCCAACCAGGCACTCGACCGCATCATCAACTTCTTCCCGCCGGATCGTCACAATCAGGTGTGGATGGATCTGTCGCTCAACCTCAAGGCCATTGTTGCCCAGCAACTGGTACCGACCCCGGATGGCAAGGGTCGTCGTGCGGTGATCGAGGTGCTGATCAACACGCCTCTGGCTGCCGATCTGATCCGCAAGGGCGAAGTGCACGAGCTCAAGGGGCTGATGAAGCGTTCTACCGAACAAGGCATGCAAACCTTCGATCAGGCTCTGTACAACCTCTATACCCAGGGCGAGATCACCTACGAGGATGCCTTGCTGTATGCCGACTCGGCCAACGATCTGCGTCTGATGATCAAGCTTGGTTCCGAAGCCAGCGGCGATCACCTGTCCAGCATGGCCAAGGGGCTGGCGCTGGAAATCAGTGAGGAAGATCCGGGGCGGATATTCCGCTGACCCCGTCGTTGACGGTACGTGCTGACTCGGTGGCGGCTTTTACGGCAATTCGTTTGCCTTTTTTCCCGGCCAGCAGCGTGGCCTGGCCGTCACGCTGCGCCCCGGCGCGTGCGTCGCTGACCAGTTGCGGGATCAGCGGGCCTTCCGGCAGGTGTTTCCAGAAACGTACCGGCAGGTGTTGCTGCAGTGCCAGCGGATTGAGCCGGGCCGGATTGAAGATGCTGCTGTAGTAGGTTCGCCACAGCGCCTGATCCTTCTCCTCCTCCTCCGGCTGTTGTGCCCACTGCCGCCACAGCGCCGGGCAGGCCGGCTCATGCTGCAGTTGCTGACCATCCCAGAGTACTCCGTCGCGTGGCGTGGCGATAAGCCAGCTGTGCCGGCCGAGCCGGTCGCAGAAGTGCTGGCTGGCCGTCGGCAGGATATCGTGCGCAGGCTCGAACCAGGCGACGAAGTCCACCGAGTCGGGCGGTCCCTGTCTGAAGCGCAGGAAGGCGTGCATGTGATGAATTTCACGCCGCACCGCCTTGATTCGCCGCTGCAGCTCGCTGCCGTCGGGATCGCCGGCCAGTACGGCGTAGCGTTCACCTTTGACGAAGCGCCAGAGCACCCGGTAGAGCAGACTCCAGCGGCCTTCGCCGCGATAACGGGCGGCACTTTCCAGCCAGGCCAGGAGTTCCGGCGAGACGCGCAGGCGACCGCTGGGAAGTGCTGCGGGATTGTCATACTGGTCGAACAGACCGGGAGCGGTCTCCTCATCCAGCCACTGCACCTGATGCGGCGCCAGTCCTTGCAGCAAGGCCTGACGGGCAAGCTGGCGCCAGCCGGCAAAGCTGCCGTCGAAGCGCAGGCCGTGCATCACCATAGCGCCATCTGGGTTGGGGTGTCGCGCAATTGCTGGCGCAGCACGCTGGATTCCTGTTCGCCGTGTGACGGCCGGTAGTCCTGGGTGATGATGAAAGGGCGGGCCTTCTCCACCACGCAGCGAAGGCGGCGCAGATCGTCGAAACGGATGCGGCGCTCGCGGCGCAGGACGCTCAGGCGTCGCGCAGTGACTACACCGATGCCGGGAACGCGGGCGATCAACTGCTCGTCGGCGCGGTTGAGGTCGACCGGAAACTGCTCGCGGTTGGCCAGTGCCCAAGCCAGTTTGGGATCGATGTCCAGCGCCAGGTTGCCTGGAGTGGCGAGCAACTCGTCAGCGTTGAAACCGTAGCCGCGCATGAGGAAGTCAGCCTGGTAAAGGCGATGTTCACGCAGCAGTGGCGGAGCCTGGAGAGGGACGCTTTGCGGGCTGTGCGGAATGGGGCTGAAGGCCGAGTAGTAGACCCGCCGCAGGCGATAGTCACGGTACAGTGACTGAGCGTTGTGAAGGATGGTGCGGTCGTCGCTGGCATCGGCGCCGACAATCATCTGGGTGCTCTGGCCAGCGGGGGCGAAGCGCGGTGCGCGGGTTTCCTCGCGGGACTCCTGCTCGCCCTGATGAATGTGTCCCATGGCCTGGCGGATGCTGCCGGCGTTTTTCTCCGGCGCCAGCCGAACCAGGCTGGTTTCGCTGGGCAGTTCAATGTTGACGCTGAGCCGGTCGGCGTAGCGGCCGGCTTCGGCGATTAGCTCTGGCGCGGCGTCCGGGATGGTCTTCAGGTGGATGTAACCGCGGAACTGGTGTTGTTCGCGCAGCAGTCTGGCGACACGTACCAGTTGCTCCATGGTGTAGTCGGCCGAGCGAATGATGCCGGAGCTGAGAAACAGTCCGCTGACGCAGTTACGCTTGTAGAAGTCCAGGGTCAGGCTGACCACCTCTTCGGGGGTGAAGCGTGCGCGCGGCACATCGCTGGAGCGGCGGTTGATGCAGTACTGGCAGTCGTACAGGCAGAAGTTGGTCAGCAGAATCTTGAGCAGCGAGACGCAGCGACCGTCCGGCGTGAAGCTGTGACAGATACCCGTACCGTTGCTGGCGCCGATGCCGTCCTTGCCCCGCGAGCTGCGTTTGGGCGCGCCACTGCTGGCGCAGGAAGCATCGTATTTGGCGGCGTCAGCGAGAATGCTGAGTTTGTCGATTAACTGCATGGTGGAGACCATGTGATACTGTATTTTTGTACAGTACACGCCGCGTGAGTC
Source organism: Pseudomonas sp. NCCP-436 (assembly GCF_019656335.1). Lineage (GTDB taxonomy): Bacteria > Pseudomonadota > Gammaproteobacteria > Pseudomonadales > Pseudomonadaceae > Aquipseudomonas. The sequence goes on from NZ_BPLZ01000007.1 coordinate 189,884, forward strand.
GACTTCAAGCGGCCTGATTGCTTGAAGCCTTCGGGAGAACGTGCAACCTTCGGTCAAATAGCGCGTCTTACGGCGGTATCCCGCACAAGGAGTTGACCATGCAACGACAGGACACCCACAGCAAGCTGATCGGCTACCTGCTGTGGATTTTCGGGTTTCTCGGTTCGCACCGTTTCTATTACGGCAAGCCGGTGACCGGCACCATCTGGTTCTTTACCCTGGGCCTGCTGTTCATCGGCTGGATCATCGATCTGTTTCTGATCCCGGCAATGGATCGCGAGGCCGATCTGCGCTTCCATGCCGGAGACATTGATTACAACATCGCCTGGATCCTGCTGACCTTCCTTGGTGTATTCGGTGTGCACCGCATGTATCAGGGCAAGTGGATCACCGGAATTCTCTATCTGCTTACCGGCGGGCTGTTCCTGGTTGGCGTACTCTACGACTTCTGGACCATGAACACGCAGATCTCGCTGAAGAACGCCCTGCGTGGCTGAGCAGGACGAGGGCGCTATTCGTCGCCCTCGTCGTCCCCGCCTGCGACGTTCATTCCCAGTTCTTTGATCTTGCGGGTCAGGGTATTGCGACCCCAGCCCAGCAGCACGGCGGCATCACGACGGCGGCCGGCGGTATGCTTGAGCGCCGTTTCGATCATGATTCGCTCAAAGGTCGGTACGGCAATATCCAGCAGGCCGGACTGACCACGTGCCAAAGCCTGATCGGCCCATTGGCGCAGCCCCTGTTCCCAACTGCTGGCCGGCGCGGCATCCTGCGGTTGCACCAGCAGCTCCGGTGGCAGGTCGTCGACATGTACCTCGCGCCCGGACGCCATGACGGTGATCCAGCGACAGGTGTTCTCCAGCTGACGCACATTGCCCGGCCAGGGCAGGTTCTTCAGGTAGTCCTCGGTCTCGCTTTTGAGCAGCTTCGGCTCCACCGCCAGCTCCTGGGCTGCGCGCGAGAGAAAATGCCGGGCCAGAGTGGGAATGTCCTCGCGGCGGTCGGCCAGCCGGGGAATATGGATGCGGATGACGTTGAGGCGGTGGAACAGGTCTTCGCGGAATTTCCCGGCCTGCACCAGCGATTCGAGGTTCTGGTGGGTGGCGGCGATGATGCGCACGTCTACCTTGACCGGGGTGTGGCCGCCGACCCGGTAGAACTCGCCGTCGGCCAGTACCCGCAGCAGGCGGGTTTGCGTATCGGCCGGCATGTCACCGATCTCGTCGAGAAACAGGGTGCCGCCATCGGCCTGTTCGAAGCGACCGCGGCGTTGACTGGCGGCGCCGGTAAAGGCTCCCTTCTCGTGGCCGAATAGTTCCGACTCCATCAGGTCTTTCGGTATCGCCGCCATGTTCAGGGCGATGAACGGTGCCGCCGCGCGCGGGCTGTGGCGGTGCAGTGCGTGTGCCACCAGTTCCTTACCCGTTCCCGACTCACCGTTGATCAGTACGGTGATATTGGATTGGGAAAGGCGGCCGATGGCCCGGAAGACCTCCTGCATGGCCGGGGCCTCGCCGATGATCTCCGGTGTGCGCGCCTGGGCAGTGGGAGCAGCCAGACTCTGCTGCTCCTGGGCATGCTGGAGGGCGCGCTTGACCAGAGAGACGGCCTCGTCCACGTCGAACGGTTTGGGCAGGTACTCGAATGCGCCGCCCTGATAGCTGGCTACGGCACTGTCGAGATCCGAATGCGCGGTCATGATGATCACCGGCAGGCGCGGGTACAGCTCGCGAATTCTTGCCAGCAGATCCAGGCCGCTGGCGCCGGGCATGCGGATATCCGAGATGATCACGTCCGGCTGCTGGCGAGTCAGGCGGGAAAGGACGCTGTCGGCACTGTCGAAGCTCTGGGTGCTCATGCCTTCCTGTTGCAGAGCCTTTTCCAGTACCCAGCGGATGGAGCGGTCGTCGTCGACGATCCAGACGGTTTCACTGCTGTTCATGGGCTGTTAGCTCCTTGTTCCAGCGGCAGGAAGATTGAGAACACGGTATGCCCGGGATGGCTTTCGCATTCGATCAGCCCCTGATGCTGACTGATGATGTTCTGGGTGATGGCCAGACCCAGGCCAGTGCCGTCGGCGCGACCGCTGACCATGGGGTAGAAGATGGTGTCCTGCAGCTCCGCTGGAATGCCGGGGCCGTTGTCGATGATCTGGATCTTGACCACCAGGCGATGACGCGTATGGCCGATGGTGAACTGACGCAGAGTGCGGCTGCGCAGGCTGATACGCCCGAGGCCCAGGTTGTGCTTCTGTCCGGCTATGGCCTGCATGGCATTGCGCACGATGTTGAGCACGGCCTGGATCATCTGCTCGCGGTCAATCAGCAGGTCCGGGATGCTTGGGTCGTAGTCACGCACCAGGGCGATGCTGCCCTGGGCTTCGGCCTCAATCAGGTTGGCGACCCGTTCAAGTACCTCGTGGATGTTGGTCAGGCTCAGCGTCGGTAGTTTGTTGGAGCCCAGCATGCGGTCGACCAGATTACGCAGACGATCCGCCTCTTCAATGATGACGTTGGTGTAGTCGCGCAGTTCCTCGTTAGGCAACTCGCGCGAGAGCAACTGGGCGGCACCGCGAATGCCGCCCAGCGGGTTCTTGATTTCGTGGGCCAGGCCGCGCACCAGCAGTTTGGTGGTCTCCTGCTTGGACAGCTGCGCTTCTTCCTTGGTGATGCGCAGCAGGCGGTCGCGCGGATGCACTTCCAGCAGCAGGAAGGTCTGCCCCTGGTTGAACAGCGGGGTCACGGCATAGTCGACGGTCAGGGTCTGGCCGGTGGCCGAGGTCAGCACCGCCTCGCGCTTGTTGAAAGGATGTGCCTGCTCCACCGCCTGGTGTAGCGACGACAGGGCTTCGGGCGACTCGGTGAACAGTTCGCTAATGAACTGTCCGTGACTGCGCTGACCGCTGACTGCCAGCAGCATTTCGGCAGCCGGATTCATGTATTCCAGGCACAACTGGCTGTTGAGCAGCAGAGTTGCCGTGGTCAGATTGTCCAGGAGTAGGCGATGCAGAGCGTCGTTGATGGTCATAGGCAGTGTGTTCCGGTAATGGGCAGGAAAATGCAAGAAACAAACCAGAAGCCCTGAAAAGACGCATGTTTTCTGCGTCCGCCCGTATTTCGGCAGTTGCTGAGTAGTGGGATGGCTCAGGTGACGCCCCCAAACAGGGAGGTAAGGTCAGGTAAAAAAGTATTATTGCACCATAATGGTGCGCTTTCTTAGGGGAAGGGAAGGATGCTGACCTTTTCCTTGGGTTTGTCCTTCGGTGGGCACTCCGGGCGAACGCCGTAGTCATCCTTCCGGCAGGGCCTGACCTTGCGCTTCTGTGCCAGGCTCATGCGGTGCATGTGGAAGGGCTGGGCCGGGGTGCGCTCGACGATCAGACCGGCGCTATCGATAATCTCGGCTGCCAATTGGTGGGTTCCACGATCAATGTGCTGCAAGGCGAACACCGGGCTGCGGCTGGGGGCTCCTTGCGGCTCGCCGTTGATTAGTACGCGAAAGCTGTGTCCTGGAAGCAGCGAGGGCTCGCTGGTCAGGGTGACGATCATGTCGCCAGAACCGTTATGCACCGAAGCGTCCGGCTCCGGTAGCAGGATGCGCAGCAGCTGGTAATGGACTGCCGGCTTGCCGACTGCAGGCGGCGATGTGCGCGGAGTCGGGGGCTGGGCGTTGAGTTGCACGCTGTTGGAGGGTGCGAGAATGACTCGCTCGGCATTCTGGCTGGTGGGCTTGTCGGTGAACACGCGGTTGCCCTCGGCATCGATGTAGGTATAGACCTGGGCCGTGGCGCCACAGGCGAGGGCAAGCAGAATGCAGAGCAGCAGGGAGCGCATCATGGTCAGTTGGCAGGTTTCGGAGTGGGCTTGGGCGGCGTGGCAGGCTGGCGGGCCGGACTGTTGACGCTGATGCGCTGCACACTGAAAGCCTCACTGGGGCTTTGCTGAATGATGCGTTCGCCCTGCATCACGGCCACGGCCAGACTGTGCTCGCCGCGGCCGATTTCGGTTACTTGCAGGCTCGTTACGTTGCTTGCCTGGCCGTAGGGCTGGCCATCGAGGATCAGGCGTAGGAGGTGGCCGGGTTGCAGGCGTGGCTGGATCTCGACGCTGACGATGAAACTGCCGTTGTTGCTGCGTATAGCCTCCTCATCGGGAATACCGATCAGGCGCAGCAGGTTGTAAGGAGCCTGCGCCTCGCTGCTTTCAGTTTCGCTGCCTTGGTTGTCGCTGGCTGTTGTCGGAGCCTGCATGGTGTTGGTGGGTGGAAGGGTGACGCTTTCGGCTGCGGAACCATCCGGTGGCTGGTTGGTGAACACCGTGTTGCCGTTGGCGTCGATGTACTTGTAGATCTGTGCGCTGGCGGGCAGGGCCAGGGTCAGTAGCAGGCAGGCGAGTAGCGGGCGCATGACGCGATCCTTCCGCGAATGGGACACCAGGCTCTAAGCCTTGCACTGCCGGACGTTGCTGGCAAGTATGAGGCACCATGGCTGTGATCTCGGGCTACAAATGGCGCACGGTTATCCATTCAGATGAAGGCTCCGTCAGGTGCAGGGTGGACGGGGTTTGCGCTAGGCGCAGGTCAGGTGTTGTGTCGGGGACTTCTGGCAGCTGTCGGCAAATCCCAGATTGCAATTGGCATCGTCATACTTGTACACCTGGCCCGGGAGGCGAGCGCTGGGCGTTAGGCGGATTTTGATGGGGGTGTAAGTGAAGGGACTTAACCGGGTACTGGGGAGTATGTTGATGCTGCTGAGCCTCTCAGTCAGCGCGGCTTTGCCAGGGCTTGGCAGCGTTACGGCTGACAAGGAGCAAACGGTGTCAGCCGAGCAACTGGATCAGTCGCTCAAGCAGGTCATCACCGTGTTGGAGAGTGACAAGCAGCGCACGCAACTGGTGGACTCGCTCAAGCAGTTACGCGAATCCAATGCCAAGGTTGCGCCGACGCCCCCCGGGGTCATAGGACTGCTTGGGGAAACCCTGGGCTCGCTGGAGAAGCAGTTCCAGGGCAACAAGAGCCCCAGCAGTCTGTGGGGACAGAAATTCGCGGACGCGGCACAAGAAGTACGTGAGCGCTGGATCAGTTGGCAGCAGTTGTCCGGAACGCTACTGGATTTTTCACAGGTTTTGTTGGTTTGGGGCGCCGTGGCGGTAGCGCTGCGCTGGCTGGCCAGTCGTCTGCAACAGCGCTTTGGCTTGTCCCAGGAGTTGCCGCAGCAGCCGTCGACACGTGATCTGGTGCTGTTCGCCCTGCGCAAGCTCGGACCGTGGGTGATAGCGTTTGTCATCACGCTGTACTTTTCCGTGGCGCTGAGCAGCTCGCTGGGGCGCATGCTGGCGCTGGTTACCGCCTACGTACTTGTCTGGGGCACCCTGTTCGCGGCCCTGTGCGTGATTTGCCTGTCCCTGCTCAGCGGCCCGCACCGCACACGAGCCTTGAGCATTCTGCGCCGCCGGGCGTTTCATCCGCTGTGGCTGATCGGCAGCCTGGCGACCTTGGGCGCGGTGATGCATGACGGCCGAGTGATGGAGGGGCTGGGGGCATCGGTGGCGCAATGCATTGGCGCGTTGGCCAATATCCTTGCAGCGCTTTTGACCGGCTTGTTCGCCCTGCGCTACCGCCGACCTGTTTCTCACCTGATCCGCAATCAGCCGTTGCAGCGACGACTCAATGGCGGTGTCACCCGTGAGTTGATCGAGCTGGTAGGGCGCTTTTGGTACCTGCCGGTGCTGATATTAGTGGGTATTTCGCTGGTGGCGACCGTGCTGACCGGTGGCGATAGCGCGTCGACCTTGCGTAAGGCGTTGATGTGCTCGGCAGTGGCGGTGATGGCCCTGACGGCCAATGGCCTGATCAGTCGTGCGCAGCGCAAGCCGAGTCGCGTTGGCCATCGCCCCAGCGCCCCCTATGTAGCCCAACTGCGCAAGTTCATCTTCACCCTGGCGCACATGGGCAGTCTGCTGCTGTTTGTGGAAATCGGTCTGCGTGTGTGGGGCATGTCGCTGTTGACCTTCGATAGCGGCAACGATGGTGATGTACGGCGCATGGTGTTCGGCTTTGTCACTACTTTGCTGTTTGCCTGGCTGGTCTGGATTCTGGCCGACACCGCGATTCAGACGGCGCTTGGGCTGGGGCCCAAGAGTCGTAGCAACACGCGTGCGTTGACGATGTTGCCGCTGATTCGCAATGTGATCTTCGTGACCATTGCCATCATTGCGGTGATTGTGGCACTGGCCAACATGGGCATGAACGTCACGCCCTTGCTGGCGGGGGCCGGGGTGATCGGTCTGGCCATTGGCTTTGGTGCGCAGTCGCTGGTGGCTGATCTGATCACTGGCCTGTTCATTATCATTGAGGATTCGCTTTCGATTGATGACTACGTGGACGTAGGGGGACACCTGGGCACTGTCGAGGCGCTGACCATCCGCACTGTGCGCCTGCGCGATCTGGATGGAGTGGTGCATACGGTGCCCTTTAGCGAGATCAAAACCATCAAGAACTACTCGCGCCAGTTTGGCTACGCCATGTTCCGCTGGCCGGTGCCGGCGACCATGGCCATCAATGATGCTCAGGCTCTGGTGCGTGAAGTAGCCAAAGACCTGCGCGATGACCGCGAGGTCAGCCGCAATATCTGGTCGCCGCTGGAGATGCAGGGTATAGAGAGCTTTGACAACGGTCAGGCGATCATGCGTTTTCGTTTTAAGACCGCGCCGATCAAGCAATGGGAAGTGCAGCGTGCGTTTAACCTTTTGCTGCGCCAGAAACTGGATAAACTCGGCCTGGAGCTGGCCATGCCGCGCTTGAATGTAGAGCTTTCACGTCGGCCCAGGGGCAATCCCGAGGCCGATCAATAGCACCTGTACGGTAGTACAACCATGTTCAGTCACATCATGCTGGGAGCCAACGACGTGGCCGCCTCCAAGGCGTTCTACGATGCCATTCTGGCAACCCTGGGCATTGAGCCAGGCGTAATCGACAGCAAAGGTCGCTGCCTGTATGTCACGCCCAAGGGAGTGCTTGGGCTAACCCGGCCGCTTGACGGCAAGCCAGCCAGCAAAGGCAACGGTAGTACCATCGGCTTTGCCGCCGATAGCCCTGAGGCTGTGGAGGCCTGGCATGCTGCCGGTCTGGCGGCTGGCGGCACCGCCTGCGAGGATCCGCCTGGCGTGCGTTCGAGCGACGGGCGCTCGATGTATCTGGCCTACCTGCTGGATCCGGCCGGCAATAAGCTGTGCGCCGCACACTTTATGCGCTGAATTTAAGCAGGCGAAAAAAAGCCCGGGCATTGCCCGGGCTTTTTCGTTGCGCAAATTAGACGCTGTAGTACAGGTCGTATTCGAGCGGGTGTACGAAGGTACGTACTTTGATTTCTTCTTCGGCTTTGAGCTCGATGTAAGCATCGAGGAAGTCGTCGGAGAAAACGCCGCCTTTGGTCAGGAACGCACGGTCGGCGTCCAGCGCTTCCAGAGCTTCCTTCAGGCTGCCGCATACCTGCGGGATCAGCTTGGACTCTTCCGGCGGCAGGTCGTACAGGTTCTTGTCTGCGGCATCGCCCGGGTGGATCTTGTTCTGGATGCCGTCCAGACCAGCCATCAGCAGTGCAGCGAAGGCCAGGTAGGGGTTGGCAGCCGGATCCGGGAAGCGCGCCTCGATGCGGCGAGCCTTCGGGCTGGATACGTACGGGATGCGGATCGAAGCAGAACGGTTGCGAGCCGAGTAGGCCAGCATGACCGGTGCTTCGAAGCCCGGCACCAGACGCTTGTAGGAGTTGGTCGACGGGTTGGTCAGGGCGTTCAGTGCCTTGCCGTGCTTGATGATGCCGCCGATGAAGTACAGCGCGGTTTCGGACAGGCCGGCATAGCCTTCACCAGAGAAGGTGTTCTTGCCGTCCTTGGAGATGGACATGTGCACGTGCATACCCGAACCGTTGTCGCCATACAGCGGTTTCGGCATGAAGGTGGCGGTTTTGCCGTAGGCATCAGCCACGTTGTGTACGCAGTATTTCAGGGTCTGAACTTCATCAGCCTTGGCAACCAGGGTGTTGAACTTCACGCCGATTTCGTTTTGGCCAGCGGTGGCCACTTCGTGGTGGTGTACTTCGACGACCAGACCCATCTCTTCCATGGCGTTGCACATGGCGGTACGGATCTCGTGATCGTGATCGACCGGCGGAACCGGCACATAACCACCCTTGGCGGCAGGACGGTGGCCCTTGTTGCCGCCTTCAACGTCCTGGTCGGTCATCCAGGAGCCCTGCTCGGAGTAGATCTTGAACATCGAGCCGGAGATGTCGGATTTGAATTTGACCGCATCGAAAATGAAGAACTCGGGCTCCGGGCCAACGAATACGGTATCACCGATGCCGGTAGACTTCAGGTACTCCTCGGCGCGTTTGGCAATCGAACGCGGGTCGCGGTCGTAGCCCTGCATGGTGCTCGGCTCGATGACGTCGCAGACCAGAATCAGAGTCGGCTCTTCGGTAAAGGGATCCAGTACGGCAGTTTCGTCGACCGGCATCAGGATCATGTCGGAGGCTTCGATACCTTTCCAGCCGTGGATGGACGAGCCGTCGAACATCTTGCCAGCTTCGAAGAAGTCCTCGTCGAGCGCATCACGGGCGGGCACCGTCATGTGGTGTTGCTTGCCCTTGGTGTCGGTGAAGCGCAGGTCGACCCACTTCACGTCGTGTTCTTTGATCAGTTGAACGGCCTTAGACATGTTGTCCTCCAGATGGAAAAGGCTCTTTCTCCGAGCCCCGAATGTGCGGTGAAGCCCGGCGGGATAGTCCGCCAGGGTGCCCTGCCTCACAAGGGAGCAAATTGCATGCCAGCGCCCTTAATTGGGCGGAGGGCTCTGAAATGCGGCCCTTTCACGGGGCATGACTTTTTATCTGGTCTTGCGTGCACCAATAGTGTGCTCTTTTTTGGTGCGAGGCATTGTTTTGGTGCGTTCTGGGTGTTTTAAGGATTTTGGTCAAAGGTTGAGCAGTTTCCGCTATAATTCGCGCCCCTGTTTTTTCGTCCCCTGGTGTGGGCGTCCATTTCATGAAGCTGATCGTCAAAGTTTTCCCGGAAATCACCATCAAGAGCCGGCCGGTACGCAAGCAGTTTATTCGCCAGCTGGCGAAGAACATCCGCAGCGTATTGCGTGATCTCGATCCCGAGTTGCAGGTGACGGGGGTCTGGGACAACCTCGAAGTGGAAACCCGCAAGGACGATCCGAAGCTGCTGGCGGAAATGACCGAGCGCCTGCGTTGTACGCCCGGCATCGGTCTGTTCCTGGAAGTGAACGAATATCCGCTGGGTGACCTCGATGACATTACCGAGAAGGTCAAACGGCATTACGCCGAGCAGTTGCCGGGCAAGATTTTCGCCGTGCGCTGCAAGCGTGGCGGCAAGCACACTTTCACCTCCATCGAGGTAGAGCGCCATGTCGGCAGCCGCCTGCGTCAGGAATGTGCGGCCGCCGGCATCGATCTGAAGCACCCGGAAGTCGAGGTGCGTCTGGAAATTCGCGACCAGCGCCTGTTCGTGGTGCACAGCCGCCATGAAGGCCTCGGTGGCTACCCGCTGGGCTCGCTGGAGCAGACCCTGGTGCTGATGAGCGGCGGTTTCGATTCCACGGTGGCGGCCTACCAGATGATGCGTCGTGGTCTGGTGACCCATTTCTGCTTCTTCAATCTCGGCGGTCGTGCCCATGAACTGGGTGTGATGGAAGTGGCCCACTACCTGTGGAACAAGTTTGGTCGCAGCCAGCGCGTGCTGTTTATCAGTGTGCCGTTCGAGGAAGTGGTTGGCGAAATCCTGTCCAGGGTCGACAACAGCCAGATGGGCGTGATCTTAAAGCGCATGATGCTGCGCGCCGCCACCCGGGTGGCCGAGCGCCTGGAGATCGAAGCGCTGGTCACCGGCGAGGCGATCAGCCAGGTTTCCAGCCAGACCCTGACCAACCTGACGGTGATCGACTCGGCTACCGATATGCTGGTGTTGCGCCCGCTGGTCGCCAGCCACAAGCAGGACATCATCGACACGGCTACGCGTATCGGCACCGCCGAGTTCGCCAAGAATATGCCCGAATATTGCGGTGTCATTTCGGTCAACCCGACGACCCGTGCCCGTGGCTACCGTATCGAGAAGGAAGAGTCGAATTTCGACATGACCATTCTCGACCGCGCCCTGGAGCGTGCTACCCAGTTGCCCATAGACAAGGTGATCGATGAGCTGGGCAAGGACGTGCAGGTGGAGGAAGTCCATGAGGCGCTGGCCGGGCAGATCGTGCTGGATATTCGCCATCCGGATGCCGCCGAGGACGATCCGCTGGAGCTTGACGGTATCGAGGTGCGCCAGTTGCCGTTTTATGCGCTTAACAACAAGTTCAAGGAGCTGGACGAGAATCGCCAGTACCTGCTGTATTGCGACAAGGGCGTCATGAGCCGTCTGCATGCTCACCACTTGCTGAGCGAGGGGCATGCCAATGTGCGCGTTTATCGCCCGGCATAAGCGTCCCGGCATGCACGGCGGCAGTATCCGCCACCGCCCTCCCGACGTACGGCGCGGTACCGGCCGCGCTCATCGCCTGTAATAGCTGAACCGATCTTTTGCTTTTTCGTGCCGGACAGTCCGACGCTGCCCGGGCGAGCCAACCGACGAGACCACACCTGTGATCGAAAATCTGCGCAACATCGCCATCATCGCCCACGTTGACCATGGCAAGACCACTCTGGTCGACAAACTCCTGAAACTCTCCGGCACCCTCGATCGCAAGGAAGCCGAGAATGAGCGCGTGATGGATTCCAACGATCAGGAACGTGAGCGCGGCATTACCATCCTGGCCAAAAACACCGCCATCAAGTGGGGCGACTACCGCATCAACATCGTCGACACCCCCGGACACGCCGACTTCGGCGGCGAGGTGGAGCGTGTGATGTCCATGGTCGACTCCGTACTGCTGGTGGTCGACGCCCAGGACGGCCCCATGCCGCAAACCCGCTTCGTGACCCAGAAGGCGTTCAAGGCCGGCCTGCGTCCGATCGTCGTGGTGAACAAGATCGACCGTCCGGGTGCGCGTCCTGACTGGGTTATCGATCAGATATTCGACCTGTTCGACAATCTCGGTGCCACCGACGAACAGCTGGACTTTCCGATCGTCTATGCCAGCGCTCTGAACGGCATCGCCGGTCTCGATCATGAAAACATGGACGACAACATGGACGCTCTGTTCCAGGCGATCATCGACCATGTGCCGGCCCCTGAGGTGGATTCCGAGGGTCCGTTCCAGATGCAGATCTCCCAGCTGGACTACAACAGCTTCCTCGGTGTGATCGGCATTGGTCGCATCAAGCGCGGCCGGATCAAGGCCAACAGCCCGGTGGTGGCCATCGATGCCGAAGGCAACAAGCGTACCGGTCGTATCCTGAAGATCATGGGCCACCATGGTCTGCAGCGTGTGGAAGTGCCGGAAGCCGAGGCGGGTGACATCGTCTGCGTTTCCGGCATGGACGAGCTGTACATCTCCGACACCCTGTGTGATCCGGCCGCCGTCGAGGCGCTGCCGCCGCTGACCGTCGACCAGCCGACCGTGAGCATGACCTTCCAAGTCAACGACTCGCCGTTCGCCGGCCGCGAAGGCAAGTTCGTCACCAGCCGCAACATCAAGGAGCGCCTGGAGAAGGAGCTGCTGCACAATGTGGCGCTGCGCGTCGAGCAAGGCGACTCGCCCGAGAAGTTCAAGGTTTCCGGGCGTGGCGAGCTGCACCTGTCGGTACTGATCGAAACCATGCGCCGTGAAGGCTTCGAGCTGGCCGTGGGCCGTCCGGAAGTGGTGATCATCGAGAAGGACGGCGAGAAGCAGGAGCCGTACGAGAGCGTCACCATCGACATCGAGGAGCAGCACCAGGGCCCGGTGATGGAGCAGATGGGGCTGCGCAAGGGCGACCTGACCAACATGATCCCTGATGGCAAGGGCCGCATCCGCCTCGAGTACACCATTCCGGCACGTGGTCTGATCGGCTTCCGCAACAACTTCCTGACCCTGACCTCGGGTACCGGCATCCTGACCTCGACCTTCAGCCACTACGGCCCGATCAAGGCCGGCGAAGTGACCAACCGTCAGAACGGCGTGCTGGTCTCCATGGCCACCGGTACCGCGCTGACCTACTCCCTGGAAACCCTGCAGGATCGCGGCAAGCTGTTCCTGTCCCCGGGCGACGAGGTCTACGAAGGCCAACTGGCCGGCATCCACAGCCGTGACAACGATCTGGTGATCAACCCGACCAAGGCCAAGAAGCTCGACAACATGCGCGCTTCCGGCAAGGACGAGACCATCCAGCTGACCCCGGCGCTGAAGTTCACCCTGGAGCAGGCGCTGGAGTTCATCGATGAGGACGAACTGGTCGAAGTCACGCCGAAGTCGATCCGTCTGCGCAAGAAGCTGCTGAGCGAGAATGACCGCAAGCGCTATGAGCGCAGCAAGGTCTGAGTTCTCTCAGGCAGAAATGAAAGCCCCGCCAGAGTGATCTGGCGGGGCTTCTGTTTTTAGGGGGGGCGTCATGCCCGGAGGCTGAGTTCGTAGGCGCAGAGGGTGACGCTGCTGGCCAGGTTGAGCGAGTCGATCAGGCCGCTGCCGGCGATGGTGAAGGGGGTCGCAGCGAGTTGCTGAAGGGCTTCGGCTGGCACGCCGCGGGCCTCGTTGCCGAAAAGGTAGCAGTCGAAATGGCCGAAGGCCGGATCCGGCAGGTGCGTACCCTGCATGTCGAGGCAGGCGATGCGCGGGTAACGGCGGGTCAGCGCGTCGAGGCTGACATCCTGTTCGAAGGGGGTGTGGAAAATCGCCCCCATACTGGCCCGCACCACCTTGGGGTTGAACGGGTCGACGCTGCCAGGGCTGAGCAGGCAGCGGAAGCCGCCGAACCAGGCCAGGCTGCGCAGGATGGTGCCGAGGTTGCCCGGGTCCTGCACCTCATGCAGGTAGATCGCCTTCTCCCCCGTCGCCGGCGCGCTGGCTGTCAGCGCCGCATTCGGCACGACCGCGATGATTCCTTGCGGGGTCTTGGTATCGGCGATCTGCGCCATCTGCCGCTCACTGATCAAGCGGGTATGGAACGGGCTTGGCCAGTGCTCATAGGTGCTGGTGACATAGAGCTCGCTGCGCGTGAGCAACGGATTGTCCTGCGCGGCCTTTTGCAGTTCCAGCACCAGATGCTCGCCCTCGACCAGGAAGTGGCCGAGCTGCTCGCGGTGCTTCTTCTGCTGCAGCTTTTTGATGTCGTCGAGTTTCATCAGTGGGCGGCCTGGCTGGCGAGTATCGACTTGGCCACCGCCTCGGCGACGCGGATGCCATCTACCCCGGCCGAGAGAATCCCGCCGGCATAGCCGGCGCCTTCGCCGGCCGGGTACAGGCCGCGCAGGTTCAGGCTTTGCAGGGTCTCGTTGTCACGGGTGATGCGCACTGGCGAAGAAGTGCGGGTTTCGATGCCGGTAAGCACCGCATCCTCGCGGTCGAAGCCTCGGATCTGTCTGCCGAAGGCCGGCAGCGCCTCGCGAATCGCTTCGATAACATCCGCCGGCAGCGAGGGTGCCAGGTCTCCCAGGCGTACGCCTGGCTTGTAGGACGGCAGCACCTCGCCGAACTCGCTGGACGGTACGCCCCGTATGAAGTCGCCGACCAGTTGTCCCGGAGCGCAGTAGTCGCTGCCGCCGAGGATGAAGGCGTTGGACTCCAGACGCTCCTGCAACTCGACGCCTGCCAGCGGGCCGCCCGGGAAGTCCTGCTCAGGGCTGATGCCGACCACGATGCCGGCGTTTGCATTACGCTCGTTGCGCGAATACTGGCTCATGCCGTTGGTAACCACGCGCTGCGGCTCGGAGGTGGCGGCGACCACGGTGCCGCCCGGGCACATGCAGAAGCTGTAGACGGCGCGGCCGTTGCGGGCATGATGCACCAGTTTGTAATCCGCTGCGCCAAGGGCCGGGTGACCGGCGTACTTGCCCAGACGGGCCTGGTCGATAAGGCTCTGCGGGTGCTCAATGCGAAAGCCGATGGCGAAGGGCTTGGCCTCGATGTGCACCTGCCGCCGTTGCAGCATGCGGAAGGTGTCGCGGGAGCTGTGTCCGAGAGCCAGGATCACGTGGCGGCTGTGCAACTGTTCGCCGCTTTCCAGTACCACGCCGTGCAACTGGTCGCCTTCGATCAGCAGGTCGGTGACCTTGCTCTCGAAGCGTACCTCGCCGCCCAGGGCGATGATTTCCTCGCGCATCGCGGCGACCACGCCGGTCAGACGGAAGGTGCCGATATGTGGCTTGCTGACATAGAGGATCTCTTCCGGTGCACCAGCGCGGACGAACTCGCTCATGACCTTGCGACCGTAGAACTTCGGATCCTTGATCTGGCTGTACAGCTTGCCGTCGGAGAACAGCCCGGCTCCGCCTTCGCCGAACTGCACGTTGGATTCGGGGGTCAGCACCTTCTTGCGCCACAGTGCCCAGGTGTCCTTGGTGCGTCGGCGCACGTCCTTGCCGCGCTCCAGTACGATGGGGCGAAAGCCCATCTGCGCCAGCAGCAGGGCAGCGAATAGCCCGCAGGGTCCGAGGCCGACCACTATCGGCCGCTCGTTCAGCCCTGCTGGAGCCTGGGCCACCGGATAATAATGTGTATCCGGTGCCGGGCGCACATGCTTGTCGCCGGCAAGGCGAGCCAGTACTGCAGCCTCGTCACGTACCTCAACATCAAGGATGTAGATAAACAGGATCACGCTGTTCTTCTTGCGGGCATCGTAGCTGCGCTTGAAGATCTGCAAGCCGAGCAGATCCGTGTCGCTGATCTGCAAGCGCCGGACGACGGCCTGGCGCAGTTCGTCGGCACTGTGATCGAGGGGCAGGGCGAGTTCGGTGATGCGAATCATGGCGTGATCCTGGCCGGTCTGTCCGGCAGAGGAGAATGAGGGGAACCGGCAATTGTACCTGCCGGCCGTAGTACTGTCAGGGGCGGATGCTGGATTTCGTATGGCCGGGGCTGGGGATGGGCTTATAATTGCGGCAATTTGGCAGCCGATGACCTTATCTGGACGCTGCGGCCGGTGGCTCAGGCGGTTGATGTCGGCCATAGGCCTGTTCCTGGCCCGCGTTCTGGGCTGCCCTTCACCCGATTCTGGCGCAAGGTTCCGATGAAACGCTCGAAAAGCAGCAGTCGCTGGCTGAATGAACACGTTAATGACCCCTATGTGAAGCAGGCGCAGAAGGACGGCTACCGTTCGCGCGCGGCCTACAAGCTGATCGAGCTTAACGAGAAGGATCGCCTGATCCGCCCGGGCATGTTGCTGATGGATCTTGGCTCGGCGCCCGGTGGCTGGTCACAGATCGCCGGGCGGCTGGTGGGCAGCGAAGGGCGGGTGATCGCCAGCGACATTCTGCCGATGGATTCGCTGGACAATGTCGATTTCATCCAGGGCGACTTCACCGACGACAAGGTATTCCAGCGCATCTTGGAGGTGCTCGATGACCGTCAGCCTGATCTGATCATCTCTGACATCGCACCCAATATCAGCGGTGTTGCCGCCGCTGATCAGGCCTCGTCGATGTACCTGGTCGAGCTGGTGCTGGACATGGCGCGGCAGGTGCTCAAGCCGGGCGGCAACCTGGTCGCCAAGGTATTCCAGGGCGAAGGTTCCGACGAATACCTGCGTGACGTGCGCACCTCATTCGAGAAGGTGGTGGTGCGCAAGCCGGCTGCCTCGCGCCCGCGTTCGCGTGAGGTGTACGTGGTGGCCAAGGGCTTTCGCGACTGAGCGTAAACCGCTGTCTTTAGTGATACCAGCGTTCGGCGTAGGAGAAGGTCGGCAGCGATAGTTTCCAGCGGATGGCTACCAGGCGCAGAGCCAGGCCGCTGCTGAAGGAAGCGAGCAGGTTGATGTCGTGATCGACACCCAGATGCATAAGGCCCAGGTAAAGCAGAGCGACCAGCAGCGAGACGCTGGCGTAGAGCTCCTGGCGTAGTACCTGTGGAGTGCGGCTGCAGAGAATGTCGCGCAGGATGCCGCCGAAAATGCCGGTGATGATCCCGGCCATCACCACCACTACGGTGGGGTAGTTCAGGCGCAGCGCCACATCACAGCCGATTACCGTGAAGGCGATCAGCCCCATGGCGTCGAGCAGCAGGAACAGGTTTTTCAGGCGGTGCATGACGCGGGCGATCAGCATCGTCAGCAAACCGGCGGCGATCACCGTGTAGATGTAGGGCGGATGTTGAGTCCAGTTGATCGGGTAGTTGGCCAGCAGGATGTCGCGTACGGTACCGCCACCTAAGGCGGTGATGAAGGCGATGAGGGAAACCCCGAACATGTCCATATTGCGGCGGCCGGCGGCAAGCGCACCGGACATGGCTTCGGCGGTAATTGCTATCAGATAGACGTAGAGCAGCACACAGAATTCCTGCGTTCGGGTGCCTCTCCCTCTGTCCTGTTACCTGAGAGTTTGTGCAGCGTGCCGGCTGCTTGCCCCTTCGGTGGCTGCTCTGGGCAGCGTCTCTCCAGTTGGCATGATGATGGCTCGCAGTGCGGGTGCCTGAGCGATTATGGGAGTTTGCGCCGTCGGCGGAGGCGGTGCCTCTCTCTCCTGCGAGGGACGCGGATTATACGCGGAATCCGGCCAATGGCCAGTCGAGCTGACGAAGCAATGGGGAAAGGCCGGCGGCGCGCAGCCGCCGGCTCGTGGCAGCCTTAGCGAGTTGCCGCTTCACGCAGCTGCGCGGGGGTATCGCCGAGGTTGTTGAGCATGCGTTCGCTGTACCAGTCGAGGAAGTTGATCACGCCGAACTCGTAAGTCTTGGAGTACGGTCCCGGCTGGTAGGCGGTGGAGTTGATGCCGCGCTGGTTCTCCTCGGCCAGGCGGCGATCCTGGGCATTGGTGGCATCCCAGACTTCGCGCAGGCGGGCCACGTCGTAATCGACACCTTCCACGGCATCCTTGTGTACCAGCCACTTGGTAATGACCATGGTTTCCTGGGCGCTGATCGGCCACACGGTGAATACGATCATGTGATCGCCCATGCAGTGGTTCCACGAGTGCGGCAGGTGCAGGATGCGCATCGAGCCCAGATCCGGATCGGTGATGCGCCCCATCAGCTTGTTACAGCCCGGCTTGCCGTCCATGGTCATGGACACGGTGCCCTTGAGCAGCGGCATACGCACGATGCGGTTACGCAGGCCGAAGCTGGCGTGAGCGTACGGAATCTTGTCCTTGTCCCAGCGCGCGGTGCATTCGGCGACCTGATCCTTGAATGCCTGAGTGGCACGCGGGTCGGTGACGTCGTCCCACTCCAGCAGGGTGTTGAGCAGTTCCGGGTGCGAACCGCTGCAGTGGTAGCACTCGCGGTTGTTCTCGATCACCAGCTTCCAGTTGGCCTGTTCCATCAAGGTGGTTTGTACCGCCACCTTGGTGTTCTCCATGTCGTAGGGTTCCATGTAGTGCTCAAGCGTTGCCAGGAACTCATCGATGGCAGGCGGGTTTTCCGCCAGGGAGATGAAGATGTAGCCGCCGGCGGTTTTGCAGTGCACCGGCTTGAGGCTGTAGTCGGCCATATTGAAGTCGTCGCCCATCTCGGTGCCGGCGAACAGCAGTCGACCATCCAGTTCGTAGGTCCACTGGTGATACGGGCAGACCAGCTTGGCGACCTTGCCCTTGTCGCTTACGCACAGGCGCGAGCCACGGTGACGGCAGACGTTATGGAAAGCGTGAATCTTGCCTTCGGCCCCACGCAGCACGATCACCGGGTTGTTGCCGATTTGCACGGTCAGGAAGTTGCCCTTGGCCGGGATTTCGCAGGTCATTCCGGCGATCAGCCACTCCTTGTGGAAGATCTCCTGCATGTCGACCTGGAACAGACGTTCATCGTTGTAGAACGGCTGCGGCAGCGAGAAGGTGCGGTCGCGCTCGTGCAGCATCTGTGCAGTGGCCTTGCGGACGGGGCCCAGCGGGTCGCCTAGGCTCAGATTCTGGGTGCAGTCCATGTTGACTCCTCATTGGCCGGCAGGTTGCGCCTGCCGAAAAAGTGGCTGATACGGTAAGTGCCGCAAGGTGTCGATCAGTCGCTGCTGCCTGCGTGGGCATGCATGCTTTGGTGAGGCGGAGTGTGGGCCCGGGCGATGGGTAAACCTTATCCACGGGCGACATGGTCGGATGCGTTTCCGACGCGGCAGACCGCGCTGCGGCTGGCAGGTCGCGATAAGTATGCGAATGTCGTGAATGGATAAACGGCCATTTGCGGCCTTTCGCACAATCGTTTCCATATAGGCCGATACCCGGCCGTGTGGAGAGCCGTTCATGAGCACTAACGCCTTCCTAAACCCGGTAACGACCCAGACCTGGACCAATGGCCGCCACCTGGTGCGCTGCGTCAAGGTGATTCAGGAAACCTGGGACGTGCGCACCTTCTGCTTCATGGCGGATCAGCCGGTGCTGTTCTTCTTCAAGCCGGGTCAGTTCGTCACCCTGGAGCTGGAGATCGACGGTCAGCCGGTCATGCGTTCCTACACCATTTCCAGTTCGCCTTCTGTGCCTTACAGCTTCTCCATCACCATCAAGCGGGTGCCTGGCGGCAAGGTGTCGAACTGGCTGCACGATAATCTCAAGGAGGGTGACGAGCTTCCGGTACACGGGCCGGTCGGTCTGTTCAACGCCATCGATTTTCCGTCCGACAAGGTGCTGTATCTCTCCGGTGGTGTCGGCATCACCCCGGTGATGTCTATGGCGCGCTGGTTCTACGACACCAACGCCAACGTCGACATGGTCTTCGTGCATAGCGCCCGTTCGCCGAAGGACATCATCTACCAGCGTGAGCTGGAGCACATGGCGGCGCGCATCAACAACTTCAGCCTGCACGTGATCTGCGAAAAGCACGGCCTGGGCGAAGCCTGGGCTGGCTATCGGGGCTACCTGAACAAGCCGATGCTGGAGCTGATCGCGCCGGACTTCCTCGAGCGCGAGATCTTCTGCTGCGGGCCGACGCCCTACATGGCTGCGGTGCGCAAGCTGCTTGAAGCGGCCGGCTACGACATGCAGCGTTATCACGAGGAGGCCTTCGGTCCGACCCCGCCGGAGATCCGGGCCGAGGTCAAGGAGCTGGCCGCCGAAGCAGCCGATGCGCCGGAGTTGCCGCTGGCCGAACTCAATCAGGTGGAGTTCATCAGCACCGGCAAGAGCATCCGTGTGGCGCCCGGCGAAACCGTGCATGCTGCTGCGGCCAAGCTCGGCCTGCACATTCCCAAGGCCTGCGGCATGGGCATCTGCGGCACCTGTAAGGTGATGAAGACGTCAGGCGAAGTGGAGATGGAGCACAACGGCGGCATCACCGACGAGGATGTGGCCGAGGGCTACATCCTGTCGTGCTGCAGCGTGCCGAAGGGGGATGTCGCCATCGATTTCTGATGGCGAACCTTCAGTTGCCCCGCAGGTTGCTGTGGCGCGCGACCAGCACGCCGAGGGTCAGGCTGGCCAGCACCACGCAGCTGCAGAAGCCGGTCACGGCCACCGTCATGCCCCAGTGATCGGCGATCCAGCCCATGCCCATCATCGGCACGATGGCGCCGACATAGCCGGCCACCCAGTAGGTGGCCACCAGCCCGGAGCGGTTGTGCGGCTGGGCGATGCGGCTGACGATCTTCGACCCGGTCATCATCGACAGGCCGTGGCCGAGCGCCGTCAGCAGCACGCCGGTGGCGAACAGCAGCGTTGAGCCTTGCGAGAAGTTGAAGATCATCAGTCCGTTGCTGCTGGCCATGGCCAGCATTCCCGCAGCCCCGGCCACGAACAGCTGCAGGCGTGAACAGAGCACCTGCAGGCCCGCCGAGGTGAAGAGGATCGCGGTGATCGCCGCACCACCGACGATCGGCCCGTGCCAGCTCACCATGCGCTCGAGAAACAGCGGCGCCAGCGAGGCATACAGGCCGAATACGCCGAAGGCCAGCAGCGGAAAGCCACAGGCCAGGACGAATACCCCGCGGTTCCCCGCTTCCGGCCGAGTCAGGCGCGGCAGGCAGTTGTGCAGGCACTGGCGCAGCGTGACCGGCTTGCCGTCTGCCGCTGGCGGCAGGCCGTACAGGCCGGCCAGCGCCAGGGCGCCGAGCAGCAGGCTGGGTACATAGGCGAGCAGAAGCGGCTGCGGCAGCCACTGGCCGACGATGCCGCCGAGCAGCGGGCCGAGGCCGAAGCCGAAGGCGATCAGCACGCTGGTCAGCATCGACACCCGCGCCCGTGCCTCTGCCGGCGACAGCTGCATCAGGCCCACGGTGCCCGATATGGTCAGCATGCTGGCGGCGATTCCCACCAGATAGCGTCCCGTGGCCAGGCTGGGGACGTCCCAGGCCAGCAGCGTCAGCAGGGTGCTGAGCAGCATCAGGATCACCCCGTAGCGCATCACCCGGCGAAAGCCGAGCAGGTCGGAGAGCCGGCCGAACAGCAGCAGACCGGTGAGCGAGCCGAGCATGTAGATCACGTAGATCAGCGATATCTGGCTGACCGGCAGGCGCCATTGCTCCTGGTAGATGGGGTAGAGCGGGCTGATCAGCGCTGTGCTCATGCCGCCAACGATTATGGCGAATGCGACCCGGAAGAAGGGCGTGCCGAGGCGTTTCATGGGCTCATCCTGCATGCTGATGGGTCACAGCTGGGCGAAGCGCCGGAGGATCTTCTCCAGGGCGGCGCGGGTGATGTGTCGTTCCTCGTCGCTGAGGTCGGCGAGCAGTTGCTGTTCGATTTCCAGGCTGCGCTGGAGTATCTTCCTGGCGATTTCCCGGCCGGCCTCGGTCAGCGAGATGCATTTGGCGCGGCGATCCTGCGGCTCGTGGTGCCACTGCACCAGCTGGCGCTCGCGCAGCTGGCCGAGCACCCGCACCAGCGACGAGGTGTCCAGCGCCAGGGCCTCGGCCAGTGCCTTCTGGCGCATCGGCTGGTTGTGTGCGTAGAGCGCCAGCAGCGGCGCGCGGGTGGCATCGGTAAGCGCCAGGTCCCTGAAACTGAGGTCGACCTGGCGCCGCCACTGGCGATACACGCCCCCGATCAGCAGGCCCAGGCGCTCGCGCATCTGCTGCCGCGTTTCCGGGCAGTCGGGAGAGTTGGTTTGCATGTCAACCATTCTGCTCCCGGGCAGCGGGAGCAGCAACTGCGGGCGTGCGCAAAGTCTGCGCGGTGCCGGTGCCCGGTCGGATGACCTGCAGATGACGGATGCGGGAAGTATCGCCGCACGCCGTCTGGATCAGGCGCTCATCACCTCGCGGATATCGGCGGCCAGTTGGCGTACGCGGGCTTCGTCGGTATCCCAGCTGCACATGAAGCGTGCGCCACCGGCGCCGATGAAGGTGTAGAAGCGCCAGCCGCGCGCGGTCAGGGCGGCGATGGCCGGTTCCGACAGTTGCAGGAACACGCCGTTGGCCTCCACCGGGAACATCAGGCTGACCCCCGGCACGTCCGCCACCAGCGTGGCCAGCATCTGCGCGCAGCGGTTGGCATGGTTGGCATATTTGAGCCAGGCGTCATCCTGCAGGATGCCGACCCAGGGCGCCGACAGGTAACGCATCTTCGAGGCCAGCTGGCCGGCCTGCTTGCAGCGGTAGTCGAAGTCTTCGGCCAACGCCTTGTTGAAGAAGATGATGGCCTCGCCCACGGCCATGCCGTTCTTGGTGCCGCCGAAGCACAGCACGTCGACGCCGGCCTTCCAGGTCAGTTCGGCCGGGTTGCAGCCGAGGAAGGCGCAGGCATTGGAGAAGCGCGCGCCGTCCATGTGCAGGTGCAGGCCCAGCTCCTCGCAGACCTGGCTGATGGCGCGCACTTCTTCCGGGCGATAGACGGTGCCGACTTCGGTGGCCTGAGTTAGGGTGACCACGCGCGGCTTCGGGTAGTGGATGTCCTGACGCTTGAGGGCGATCTCGCGGATGGCCTGCGGCGTCAGCTTGCCGTTCTCGGTTCTGGCCAGCAGCAGCTTGGAACCGTTGGAGAAGAACTCCGGCGCGCCGCATTCGTCGGTCTCGACGTGGGCGGTCTCCGAGCAGATCACGCTGTGATAGCTCTGGCACAGCGAGGCCAGGGCCAGGGAGTTGGCGGCAGTGCCATTGAAGGCGAAGAACACCTCGCAGTCGGTCTCGAACAGGCGGCGGAAGTGGTCGGCGGCGCGGGCCGTCCATTCGTCATCCCCGTAGGCGCGCTGGTGGCCACGGTTGGCCTCGGCCATGGCGGCCCAGGCTTCGGGACAGATGCCGGAGTAGTTGTCGCTGGCAAATTGCTGGGCGTTGTCGGGCATGGGCGCATTCCTTCTGCTGGTGATCCGGCAATAGGCCGGCAAAGGCGCACTTTAGCGCCGCTGGGCGATGACAGAAGTCCGTAGCCGCGACGAGTTGTTGTGTTGATGCGTACTGGCCGGTCATGGAACGGACTGCCGTTCGACCGGCGGGGGGAACTTGACTGGCGTCGCGGGGCTCACTATCTGGCAGGTCGCGCAATTTCGCGTGGCCGGGCTGCCGGGTCGAGACCGGCTCCCGCCATCAGAGAAGGAGTTTCACATGCCCTACCGTCATCTGCTCGCCCTTGCCCTGCCGTTTTCCATTGTCCTGTCTGCCGGCGCCGCCGAGTGGTCGGCCCAGGCTCGCAGCGAGTTCGTCCAGCAGTGTGTGGCCGGTGCACCTACGGGATACCAAGAGGCAAAACTGAAGGCTTATTGCGACTGTGCTGCTGACAAGGTCAGTGCCGAGTTCAGTGAGAGCGAGTTGCAGGCCATGACTCGCCAGTCACCGATGGATCCTGCCATGCAGCAGCGCCTGCAGAAGGCCTCTGGCAGTTGTGCGACAAAGCTCAGCTCCTAATTGCGTTGCAAGGCGGCAGTACGGAAGGTGCAATTCGACGCTGTAAGCGCGTGTTGCACAGCCTTTTCTGTCGCCGCCTTCGTTATTTTCCCGTCACTTTCTCCGGACAAATAATGCACGCTGGTGCCAGAGTCAGGCAGGCTCCGGCCTGGCGAAAGATATCCACAGATTTGGCACAGGAGTTTCCACTGTTACTGTGCGCAGATCGGACGTCCGAACTGTAGTCTGCCGCTTTCCTGTCCGTCTGACGCCAGGCTCGACCAGCTCTGGCCTGTGGCCTGGGCTCAACAGTCTATGCACAGTTTCATCCACAGATTCTGTGCATATCCGGCCTTGGCTTGCGGTGAGCCCTTCCCTTGTTCTCGGAAGCACTCCGCGCAGTGGTCGCTGTGCGGATTTCGAGCAGCTGCCCGCATCCCGCACTGGATGTGTTCTACAGGCATCTGGCTACAGATTATCCACAAGGTAGTCCAGCGCTTCTGTGTATGAGTCAAAGCTGTCTTGCTCAGAAACTGTACGCCGCGCCCCAAGCCACGGTTTTGCTGGCGCCTGGCCTTTTCTTCAACGTTTTTCCACAGCTTGATCCCCGGTAATTGTGCGCAACGCGCAGCGCCTCAGGCGGGCGCCTGTTTGCGACAGAGGTATGTCGCAAACGAATGCTCTCGCGGCGTTGGCAGGCATTTGGGGGACTAGGGGCGGCCCTACCATCGTTGCATAGGGCCAGTCGGCCCGCCGCTCACCCCGTTAAGACCGCCATCCGCAGGCGCTGCAGGAGATCAAGATGTTCAGCAAGCAGGATCAGATTCAGGGTTACGATGACGAGTTGTTCGCCGCCATCAGCCAGGAGGAGCGTCGTCAGGAAGATCACATCGAGCTGATCGCCTCCGAGAACTACTGCAGCCAGCGCGTGATGCAGGCCCAGGGCAGCGGCCTGACCAACAAGTACGCCGAAGGCTATCCGGGCAAGCGTTATTACGGCGGCTGCGAATACGTCGACAAGGTCGAGCAACTGGCCATCGAGCGCGCCAGACAGCTGTTCGGTGCCGACTACGCCAACGTCCAGCCGCACTCCGGCTCTTCGGCCAACAGCGCCGTGTACCTCGCGCTGCTCAATGCCGGCGACACCATCCTCGGCATGAGCCTGGCCCACGGCGGTCACCTCACCCACGGCGCCAAGGTGTCGTCCTCGGGCAAGTTGTACAACGCCGTGCAGTACGGCATCGACGAGAACGGCCTGATCGACTACGACGAAGTGGAGCGCCTGGCTGTGGAACACAAGCCGCAGATGATCGTCGCCGGCTTCTCGGCCTACTCGCGGGTGCTGGATTTTGCCCGTTTCCGCGAAATCGCCGACAAGGTCGGTGCCTACCTGTTCGTCGACATGGCCCACGTCGCCGGTCTGGTGGCTGCCGGCCTGTATCCCAATCCGATTCCGTTTGCCGACGTGGTCACCACCACCACCCACAAGACCCTGCGCGGCCCGCGTGGCGGCCTGATCCTGGCCCGTGCCAACGA
>NZ_BPLZ01000008.1 GCF_019656335.1 Pseudomonas sp. NCCP-436
GCCGAACGATCCGCAGTCGCCGTTCGTGACTTCCGGCATCCGCATCGGCACCCCGGCGGTGACTACCCGTGGTTTCGGTGTCGAGCAGTGCCGGCAACTGGCCGGATGGATCTGCGACATCCTCGATCATCTCGGCGATGCCGATGTCGAGGCGCAGGTGGCCGCGCAGGTCGCCGGACTGTGTGCCGACTACCCGGTGTACCGGTAGCCCGTCGTCCAGTCGGGGTGATGCGCAAGCCCCGGCTGGCCAAGGGCCGCCCTTCAGATGGTGCCTAACGAGACAGCAATACCCAGAATTCAGGAGCACCCCTTATGCAGCGTTATTCCGGCTTCGGCCTGTTCAAGCACTCGTTCAGCCACCATGAGAACTGGCAGCGCATGTGGCGCAACCCGACGCCCAAGCCGCTGTATGACGTAGTCATCGTCGGTGGTGGTGGCCACGGCCTGGCTACGGCCTATTACCTGGCCAAGGAATTTGGCGTGAAGAACGTCGCAGTGGTGGAGAAAAGCTGGCTCGGTGGTGGCAACACCGCGCGCAACACCACCATTGTGCGCTCCAACTACCTGTGGGATGAGTCGGCGCAGCTTTACGAGCACGCCATGAAGCTCTGGGAAGGGCTGTCGCAGGATCTGAACTACAACGTCATGTTTTCCCAGCGCGGCGTCTACAACCTCTGCCACACCCTGCAGGACATGCGTGACGCCGAGCGTCGCGTCAGCGCGAACCGTCTCAACGGCATCGACGGCGAACTGCTCGACGCCAAGCAGGTGGCCGAGGAGATTCCTTACCTCGACTGCAGCAAAAATACTCGCTACCCGATCATGGGCTCGACCGTGCAGCGCCGTGGCGGCGTGGCCCGTCACGACGCCGTGGCCTGGGGCTTTGCCCGTGCCGCCGACGCCCTCGGCGTGGACCTGATCCAGAACACCGAGGTGATTGGCTTTCGCAAGCAGAACGGCGCGTGCATCGGCGTGGAAACCACCAAGGGCTTCATCGGTGCCAAGCGCGTCGGTGTGGTCACCGCCGGCAACTCCGGGCATATGGCCCGCCTCGCCGGCTTCCGTCTGCCGCTCGAATCGCACCCGCTGCAGGCGCTGGTTTCCGAGCCGATCAAGCCGATCATCGACAGCGTGATCATGTCCAACGCCGTGCATGGCTACATCAGCCAGTCGGACAAGGGCGACCTGGTCATTGGGGCCGGCATCGACGGTTATAACGGCTATGGTCAGCGTGGCTCCTACAGCACCATCGAGCACACGCTCCAGGCCATTGTCGAGATGTTCCCGATCCTCTCGCGAGTGCGTATGAACCGCCAATGGGGCGGTATCGTCGACACCTGCCCGGACGCCTGTCCGATCATTTCCAAGACGCCGGTGGACAACCTGTTCTTCAACTGCGGCTGGGGTACCGGCGGCTTCAAGGCAACTCCCGGATCGGGTCACGTGTTCGCCGCGAGCCTGGCCAAAGGCGAGATGCACCCACTGGCCAAACCCTTCTCCATTGACCGCTTCCACACCGGCGCACTGATCGACGAGCACGGCGCTGCTGCCGTGGCTCACTAAGGAGACCTGCCATGCTGCACATCTTCTGTCCTTACTGCGGCGAACTGCGCTCCGAAGAGGAATTCCACCCCAAGGGACAGGCGCACATCGCCCGCCCGCTCGACCCGGAGTCGCTGACTGACGCCGAGTGGGGCGAGTACCTGTTCTTCCGCGACAACCCGCGTGGCATTCACCATGAGCTGTGGGTGCATGCTGCCGGTTGCCGCAAGTATTTCAACGTTACCCGTCATACCGTGAGCTACGAGATCCTCGAGACCTACAAGGTCGGTGAGCAGCCCTCGATCACCGCGGATCAGGCTGGTGACAAGCAAGCCGTGGCAAAAGGAGTAACGGCATGAGCCAGGTCAATCGTCTTGTCAGGGGCGGCCGTATCGACCGCAGCCAGCCGCTGACCTTCAGCTTCAACGGCCAGAGCTACCAGGGCTATGCCGGCGACAGTTTGGCCTCGGCCCTGCTGGCCAACGGCGTCGATATTGTCGGTCGCAGCTTCAAGTATTCGCGCCCGCGCGGCATCGTCGCTGCCGGTGCCGAGGAGCCCAATGCGGTGTTGCAGATCGGCTCGTGCGAGGCGACGCAGATCCCCAACGTGCGAGCCACTCAGCAGGCGCTGTACAACGGTCTGGTGGCTCGCAGCACCAATGGCTGGCCGAGCGTCAACACCGACCTGATGGGCATTCTGGGCAAGGTCGGCGGCGGCATGATGCCGCCCGGGTTCTACTACAAGACCTTCATGTACCCGCAGAACCTCTGGCTGACCTATGAGAAGTACATTCGCAAGGCAGCCGGACTGGGGCGCGCGCCCACCGAAGTGGATCCGGATATCTACGATCAGATGAACCACCACTGTGACGTGCTGGTGGTGGGTGCCGGTCCTGCCGGTCTGGCCGCGGCCCTGGCGGCCGGTCGCAGCGGCGCGCGGGTGATCCTCGCCGACGAGCAGGAAGAGTTCGGCGGCAGCCTGCTCGATACCCGCGAAACCCTGGATGGCAAGCCGGCAGCCGAGTGGGTGGCCGAGGTGATTGCCGAGCTGCAGAAGCTGCCGGAAGTGACGCTGCTGCCGCGTGCCACGGTCAACGGTTACCACGACCACAACTTCCTGACCATTCACCAGCGTCTGACTGACCACCTCGGCGAAGTGGCACCCATCGGCCAGCCGCGTCAGCGCATGCACCGTGTCCGTGCCCGGCGCGTGGTACTGGCCAGCGGTGCCCACGAGCGGCCGCTGGTGTACGCCAACAATGATGTACCGGGCAATATGCTGGCCGGTGCGGTGTCCACCTACGTGCGCCGCTACGGCGTGGCGCCTGGCCAGCAACTGGTGCTGTCGACCAACAACGACTATGCCTACCGCGTGGTGCTGGACTGGCTCGATGCCGGCCGTGAGGTGGTGGCGGTGGCCGATGCGCGCAGCAATCCGCGTGGCACCTGGGTCGAGCAGGCGCGTGCCCGTGGCGTGCGTATCCTTACCGGCAGCGCGGTGGTCGAAGCGCGTGGCAGCAAGCGTGTCTCTGGCGCGCGCATCTGTGCCATCGACAGCAAGATGCACCGGGTCACCAGTCCGGGCGAAATGCTCGACTGCGACCTGATCGTCAGTTCCGGCGGCTACAGCCCGGTGGTGCATCTGGCGTCGCACCTGGGGGGGCGCCCGGAGTGGCGCGAGGACATCCTCGGCTTCGTGCCCGGGCCGGGCAACGGTATCCAGCAACGCATCGACGCCGGTGCGGTCAACGGCGTGTTCGCCCTGTGTGACGTGCTGGCCGACGGCTTCGAGGCTGGCGCCAGGGCTGCTGCCGAAACCGGTCACCAGAGCGTCAGCGGCGAGCTGCCGAAGGTCGAGGCGCTGCAGGAAGAGCCGATGCTGGCACTGTTCCAGGTGCCGCATGACAAGCCTACTTCACGTGCACCCAAGCAGTTCGTCGATCTGCAGAACGATGTGACCGCAGCCGGTATCGAACTGGCTACCCGTGAGGGCTTCGAGTCGGTCGAGCATGTCAAACGCTATACCGCGCTGGGCTTCGGCACCGATCAGGGCAAGCTGGGCAATATCAACGGCCTGGCCATTGCCGCCCGTTCCATGGGCATCAGCATCCCGCAGATGGGCACCACCATGTTCCGCCCCAACTACACGCCGGTGACTTTCGGCGCAGTAGCCGGTCGCCACTGCGGCGAGCTGTTTGAGCCCAAGCGTTACACCCCGATGCAGGCCTGGCACCTGAAGAATGGCGCCGAGTTCGAGGATGTCGGTCAGTGGAAGCGTCCGTGGTATTTCCCGAAACCGGGCGAGGACATGCACGCCGCCGTGGCCCGTGAGTGTCTGGCGGTGCGCAACAGTGTCGGCATCCTCGACGCCTCGACCCTGGGCAAGATCGATATCCAGGGCCCGGATGCCCGCGAGTTTTTGAATCGCGTGTATACCAACGCCTGGACCAAGCTGGATGTGGGCAAGGCGCGCTACGGCCTGATGTGCAAGGAAGACGGCATGGTCTTCGACGATGGCGTCACCGCCTGCCTGGGCGAGAATCACTTTGTGATGACCACCACCACCGGCGGTGCGGCACGTGTGCTGGAGTGGCTGGAGATCTACCACCAGACCGAATGGCCGGAGCTGAAGGTGTACTTCACCTCGGTCA
Source organism: Pseudomonas sp. NCCP-436 (assembly GCF_019656335.1). GTDB lineage: Bacteria > Pseudomonadota > Gammaproteobacteria > Pseudomonadales > Pseudomonadaceae > Aquipseudomonas. The sequence goes on from NZ_BPLZ01000008.1 coordinate 4,194, forward strand.
CCGACCACTGGGCGACCATGACCCTGTCCGGGCCCAACAGTCGCAAGCTGCTGGCCAAGGTCACCGACATCGACCTGGACAAGGATGCCTTCCCCTTTATGAGCTGGAAGGAAGGCCTGGTTGGCGGCGTGCCGGCGCGGGTGTTCCGCATCTCGTTTACCGGTGAGCTGAGCTACGAAGTCAACGTGCAGGCCAACTACGCCCTGGGTGTGTGGGAGCAACTGATCGAGGCGGGCAAGGAGTTCGACCTGACCCCGTACGGTACCGAAACCATGCACGTGCTGCGTGCCGAGAAGGGCTTCATCATCGTGGGTCAGGACACCGATGCTTCGGTCACCCCGGAAGATCTGGGCATGGGCTGGTGTGTCGGCAAGACCAAGACCTTCTCCTGGATCGGCAAGCGCGGCATGAACCGCGCCGACTGCCTGCGTGAAGATCGCAAGCAGCTGGTGGGCCTGAAAACCATCGACCCGAAGAAGGTGCTGCCAGAGGGCGCGCAACTGGTGTTCGATCCGAAACAGCCCATCCCCATGCAGATGGTCGGCCACGTTACCTCCAGCTATATGAGCGCGACCCTCGGCCACAGCATTGCCATGGCCATGGTCAAGGGCGGTCACAAGCGGATGGGTGAGCGGGTGTTCGCCCCGCTGGCCGATGGCCGTGTGATCGAAGCCGAAATCTGCAGTTATGTGTTCTATGACCCGAAAGGGGAGCGCCAGAATGTCTGATTACAACCTTTACCAACAGCGTCCGGCGAACATCACCGGGCAATCGCCGCTACACCATGCCGGCCTGCATGAGCTGGCCGGCAAGGGCCGCAAGAGCGCTGGCATCATCCTGCGCGAGAAAAAGCTGCTCGGGCATTTGGTGCTGCGCGGCGATGCCAAGGACGCCGCCTTTTCCGGCGGCGTGCACAAGGCTTTGGGGCTGGAGCTGCCTGGCGTCCTGAGTCTTGTGTCAAACGGCGAGACCTCGCTGCAGTGGCTGGCCCCGGATGAGTGGCTGCTGATCGTCCCCGGTGGCAGCGAGTTCGAGGTTGAGCGGCGACTGCGCGAGGCTCTCGATGGCCAGCACATTTCGGTGATTAACGTCAGTGGTGGGCAGACCCTGCTGGAGCTGCGCGGCAGCAAGGTGCGCGAACTGCTGATGAAGTCCACCAGTTACGACGTGCATCCAGGCAACTTCCCGGTGGGCAAGGCGGTCGCAACGGTATTCGCCAAGTCGCAACTGGCGATCCGTCACACCGCCGAGGACACCTGGGAACTGGTGGTGCGGCGCAGCTTCGCCGACTACTTCTGGCTTTGGCTGCAGGATGCCAGCGCCGAGTACGGGTTGGCGGTCGAAGCCTGAAGCACACATGAATCGGCCCTCTGCGTTTGTCGCAGCGGGCTTGGGAGAGGGCAGTCTGGTTCTCTCCCGGCGCCACTTCTCTCGGCAACGGGAGTGGGCGTTATTTAGCGGAGCCACATATCATGAGCCGCACTCCCGATACCTGGATACTCACTGCTCACTGCCCCAGTGCCTTGGGCACGGTGGACGCGGTGACGCGCTTTCTGTTCGAGCAGCGCTGCTACGTCACCGAACACCATTCGTTCGATGACCGGCTGTCGTCGCACTTTTTCATCCGCGTCGAGTTCCGCCCGCCTGAGGACTTCGGCGAGGCCGAGTTCCGTGCCGGTCTGGCCGAGCGTCTGGCGCCCTTCGGCATGCAGGTCGAGCTGACGCCGCCGGGCCGGCGGGCGAAGGTGGTGATCATGGTTTCCAAGGCCGACCACTGCCTGAATGATCTGCTTTATCGCCAGCGTATCGGCCAACTGGCCATGGACGTGGTGGCGGTGATTTCCAATCACCCGGATCTGGAACCCCTGGCCAGATGGCATGGCATCCCCTACCACCACTTCCCGCTCGATCCCAGTGACAAGCCGGCGCAGGAGCGCCGCGTGCTGCAGGTGATCGAGGAAAGTGGCGCCGAGCTGGTGGTGCTTGCCCGCTACATGCAGGTGCTGTCGCCGGAGTTGTGCCGCCGGCTCGATGGCTGGGCGATCAATATCCATCACTCGCTGCTACCCGGCTTCAAAGGCGCCAAGCCCTATCACCAGGCCTACCAGAAGGGCGTGAAGATGGTTGGTGCCACGGCTCACTACATCAACAACGACCTCGATGAGGGACCGATCATCGCCCAAGGGGTGGAGGTGGTCGATCACGCCCACTACCCGGAAGACCTGATCGCCAAGGGCCGCGATATCGAGTGTCTGACTCTAGCGCGCGCCGTCGGTTACCACATCGAGAGGCGCGTGTTCCTCAACGCCAACCGAACGGTGGTACTGAGTCCCTGACCTTAACCGGGCCGTGGCGCCAGTCGCCTCCGCCCGTCCGGCTGATGGCCGCTCTGCCAGATTCCACCGGCGGCCACCGGCTACAGACCTCAAGCAACTCCAGTGCAAGGCCACGCGGTCGTCGGCCGCGTCTTGTGTCAACAACAAGAAAGGAGAGTCAAGTATGTCTGGTAATCGTGGTGTGGTTTATCTCGGTGCGGGCAAGGTCGAAGTGCAGAAGATCGACTACCCGAAAATGCAGGACCCGCGTGGCAACAAGATCGAGCACGGGGTCATTCTCAAGGTGGTGTCTACCAACATCTGTGGCTCTGATCAGCACATGGTGCGTGGCCGTACCACCGCTCAGGTGGGGTTGGTACTGGGGCACGAAATCACCGGTGAAGTCATCGAGAAGGGGCGTGATGTCGAGCGCCTGCAAATCGGCGATCTGGTCTCGGTGCCGTTTAACGTGGCCTGCGGTCGCTGCCGTTCGTGCAAGGAGCAGCACACTGGCGTGTGCCTGACGGTCAACCCGGCGCGCGCCGGCGGCGCCTACGGCTACGTCGATATGGGTGACTGGACCGGTGGACAGGCCGAATACGTGCTGGTGCCCTACGCCGACTTCAACCTGCTGAAACTGCCGGATCGCGACAAGGCCATGGAGAAAATCCGTGATCTGACCTGTCTCTCCGACATCCTGCCTACCGGCTATCATGGCGCGGTGACCGCAGGCGTTGGCCCGGGCAGCACCGTGTATGTGGCAGGGGCTGGCCCGGTTGGTTTGGCGGCAGCGGCCTCGGCGCGTCTGCTGGGGGCGGCAGTGGTGATCGTCGGTGACGTTAACCCGGTGCGTCTGGCGCATGCGAAGAAGGTCGGCTTCGAGATTGCCGATCTGTCCAAGGACACCCCGCTGCATGAGCAGATCGCTGACCTGCTCGGTGAACCGGAAGTGGACTGCGCCATCGACGCGGTGGGCTTTGAGGCGCGCGGCCACGGTCACACCGGAGCGCAGCAGGAGGCCCCGGCGACGGTGCTCAACTCGCTGATGCAGATCACCCGCGTGGCCGGCAAGATCGGCATTCCGGGCCTGTACGTCACGGAAGATCCGGGGGCGGTGGATGCGGCAGCGAAGATGGGCAGCCTGAGCATTCGTTTCGGCCTGGGCTGGGCCAAGTCTCACAGCTTCCACACCGGCCAGACCCCGGTGATGAAATACAACCGTCAACTGATGCAGGCCATCATGTGGGATCGCATCAACATCGCCGAGGTGGTGGGCGTGCAGGTCATCAGCCTTGACGACGCACCGCGCGGCTACGGTGAGTTTGATGCCGGGGTGCCTAAGAAATTCGTCATCGACCCGCACAAGACCTTTAGCGCCGCATAGGGCTTAACGATCCGGCAACCCGTACAAAGGGAGCCTATGGCTCCCTTTGTCTTTTCCGACTCAGCGGACGTAGTGCAGGAACTGCAGGTGTCGCTCGTACTGGACGATCAGGTCGTTGATGATTTGCTCGCGGCTGTAGCCGACCAGATCGTAGTCCTGACTGCCTTCGGCCAGATGCACTTCGGCGCGGTAATAACGGCGGTTATGTCGCTGCCTGGTGTTGAGTCCGGCTACGGCGAAGCTGGGTGTGAAATAGCCGCGCATGATGACCTTGTAGACGAAGGGCTTTTCTTCGTCGTGATGCACTTCCAGGCTGAGGCTGGAGGCATCATTGGCCAGGGAGGCTTCCACCCGCAGGTTCTTTTCGCGGAACTGCTCGGCCACCGATTCCATGGCCGGGCGGACCTTTTCCTGCATGAAACGGTAAACCTCGTCGCGCGATGGGTAATGCATCGTCTGGCTCAGGCGCTGGCGCCAGCCGCCCTTGCGCGGGCGGTGGTCGAGAGCAGCCAGTGACAGCAGTTGTGCGCGCTGGCGCTGCGATTCGAGGAAGAAAGCCTTGCGCAGCCCCCACATCATCAGCAGCAGGATTATCGAGAACGGCAGCGAGGTCAGCACCACGGCCGACTTCAGCGCATCAATGCTGCCGGCGAACAGCAGTCCAATGGTGATCAGCGCGGTCATTGCGCCCCAGAACACCCGCAGCCAGCGTGGGCCATCCTCATCGGCGTGGCCGCCCTTGGACGACAAAGTAGAGAGCACCACGGTGCCCGAATCAGCCGAAGTGATGAAGAACACCAGGCTGATCATCACCGTGACGGTAATCACCGTCTTGCTCCAGGGATAGTTGGCCAGCAGGTTGTAGATGGCCATCGAGGGATCAACGATGGCGCCTTCGGCCATTTCCAGCGCTCCACTCAATGCCAGATTCAGCGCGCTGTTGCCGAAAATCGACATCCACGCCAGGGTGAAACCGAGCGGGATGAACAGCACACCGAAGACGAACTCACGAATCGTGCGGCCGCGTGAGATACGTGCGATGAACAGCCCCACGAACGGCGACCAGGCAATCCACCAGGCCCAGTAGAATACGGTCCAGTCGCCCAGCCAGGTGCCGGGGGTATCCCAGGCGTAGAGATCGAAGCTCTTGGCCGGCAGGGTGCTCAGATAGTCGCCGAGATTTTGCACCAGCATTGCCAGAAGATGCTGAGTAGGGCCGGCGAAGAGCACGAACAGCAGCAGCGAAATGGCCAGCAGCATGTTGATGTCGCTCATCACCCGGACGCCCTTTTCCACTCCGGCGATAGCCACCAGCACGGCACCGCCCATCATCACGCTGATCAGCAGCACCTGAACCCATTGGTTGTGGGGGATGGCGAACAGATAGTCGAGCCCGGCATTCAGGTGCAGCACGCCAAAACCCATGTCGGCCCCCAGCCCGAATACCGTTGCAATGATGGCGAAGGCGTCGACGCTGTAGCCGATCGGCCCGTTGATGCGCTTGCCGATCAGTGGGTAGAGCGCCGAGCGCAGTGCCAGGGGCAGGTTGTGGCGGTAGGCGAAGTAGGCCAGGGCCATGGCCACCAGGGCGAACACGCCCCAGCCATGCAGACCCCAGTGCAGAAACAGCAATTGCATGGCCTGGCGTGCCGACTCCAGCGATCCTGGGTCGCCGGTTGGCGGCTGCATAAGGTGCGTCAGGGGTTCGGAGACGCAGAAGAAGAACAGGGTGATGCTGATGCCGGCAGCGAACAGCATGCCGGCCCAGGACAGGTAGCTGAATTCGGGCTGGTCATGATCGGCACCGAGCTTGATGCGTCCATACCCTGACAGTGCGGTGACCACCACGAACACCAGATACAGAGTCATGGCCAGCATGTAGTACCAGCCCACGGTATTCGAGGCCCAGGCCTGAGCGGCCTGCAGCCAGGCGCCGGCTGTCTCGCTATGGGTCACACTGACCAGCCCGAACAACAGAACGAAGGCGGCTGAGCCGATCAGAACAGGGATATTGGTATGCGGGGTGCTGCGCTGGTCCTCATGCATGGGGTCGTTCACCCCTTGGGCTCGGAATGCAAGGCATGTCGGCTCCTTTGACGTTTTTCTCGACAACTTCCATCAGAGGCTTCGAACGCGGCTGGGTTCATTTTTATTGATTGGATGTTCAATAAAAATCCTTGTCTGCTCTATCGGCTACCCCGAGTGCTGTCCCGGGCACCTATTGCAGGCCGTATTTCTTGACCTTGTCGAACAGTGTCGTCTTGGCCAGACCCAGGGCCTGTGCGGTTTGACTGAGGTTGCCGGCGTGGCGCTCCAGGGCGGCGGCCAGCAGGCTGCGCTCGAAGGCTTCCACTGCTTCGTTGAAGCTGGGCGCGTTGCCATCAGCCAGGCCGCTACGTTTGAAAACCGGCAGGCCTAGGGCAAAACGTTCGGCCACGTTGCGCAGTTCACGCACGTTGCCCGGCCATTCATGGGCGCTCAGGGCGGCCAGGGTCTGACGGTCAAGTTCGGGCACGGCGCGATCGAAACGTAGCGCCGCCAGTTGCAGGAAGTGCTCGAACAGCAGAGCGATGTCCTCGCGCCGCTCGCGTAGCGGCGGCAGTTCCAGGGTCACCACGTTGAGCCGGTAGTAGAGGTCGCTGCGAAATTCTCCGCGCTTGCCCAGCTCGCCGAGATCCGCTTTGGTGGCGGCGATCACCCGGCAGTCCACAGCAATCGGCTGGTTCGAGCCGAGACGTTCCAGGCTGTGTTCCTGCAGCACGCGCAGCAGCTTGATCTGCAGATTGATCGGCATGCTCTCGACCTCGTCGAGAAACAGTGAACCGCCATCGGCATGCTCGATTTTCCCGATACGGCGTTTGCCGGCACCGGTGAAGGCGTGTGCCTCATGGCCGAATATTTCGCTCTCGAACAGGCTTTCTGGCAGGCCGCCGCAGTTGAGCGCAACGAACTGCTTGTGCTGGCGCCGGCTGAAGTCGTGCAGGCAGCGGGCGACCAGTTCCTTGCCGGTGCCGGTCTCGCCTTCGATCAGTACGTTGGCATCGGTGTCGGCAACATTGCTGATTAGCTCGCGCAGCTGCTGCATGGCCGGCGATCGGCCGATGATGCGTTGCTCCAGAGCCTGGCGTCCGGCCAGTTGGCGGCGCAGAGAGCTGACTTCACGAGCCAGGCTGCGCTGTTCCAGGGCGCGTCGGGCGACGTCCACCAGGCGTTCGGGGGAAAAGGGTTTTTCCATGAAGTCGTAGGCGCCATCGCGCATCGCGCCGACGGCCATGCTGATATCGCCATGACCGGTAATCAGTACCACCGGCAGGCTCGGATCGCGCTGCTTGAGACGGGTGAGCAGTTCCAGTCCGTCCATGCCGGGCAGGCGGATGTCGCTGACGACGATTCCGGCAAAGTCCGTATCGATCTGCGCCAGCGCCTCCTCGGCACTGCTGACGCCAATGCTGGGGATGTCTTCCAGGGTCAGGGCCTGCTGGCAGCCGAGCAGCACATGGGGGTCGTCTTCGACGATCAGGACGGTCAGGCTGTCGCTCATGATTGCGGCTCTCGTGGGTAGGGCAGGGTGAGGATGAAGGCTGTGCCGCCTTCCTCGGGATGTCGCACGCCAAGGCTGCCGCCGGCAGCGGCGGCGAGGCTGGCCGACAGGGTCAGGCCCAGCCCCAGGCCCTGCTCGCCGGGCTTGGTGGTAAAGAAGGGTTCGAACAGGTGGCTGCGGGCGTCCGGAGCAATGCCCGGGCCGTTGTCGCGTACCTCCATGCGATAGCTGTCGGTCTCGGGCGCGCCATTTAGCCAGAGCTGGCGATCCTCCTGGTCGCGCATGGCATCCAGAGCATTGCTGATGAGGTTGACCAGTATCTGCTCCAGACGGATCTGTTCGATGCCCAGGCGAGTTTCGCTGAACTCGCGGTGGATGGTCAGGCTGGTACGTTGCAGACGCGGGTGCAGCAACAACAGGGCGGCGTCGACTGCTTGGATCAGGCTGGCTTCTCCACTGTCACCGGTGCGGCGGGCGAAGGCACGCAGGCTGGCGGTGATCTTGCCCATGCGGTCGACCAGTTCGTTGATGGTCTGCAGGTTGCTGCTGGCGACATCCAGCGCGCCACGCTGGAGAAAACGCACGGCATTGCCCGACAGTGTGCGCAACGCAGCCAGCGGCTGGTTGAGTTCATGGGCGATGCTGGTGGACATCTGTCCGATAACCGCCAGCTTGCCGGCCTGAACCAGCTCATCCTGAGCCAGGCGCAGGGTGGTTTCGGCCTGCTCGCGTTCGCGTACTTCAGCCTGCAGCCGCTGGTTGCTGGCCTGCAGATCGGCAGTGCGCTCGGCAATCTTGCGCTCCAGTTCATCGTTGGCCGCCTGCAGCGCCTCACGCGCCGCCAGGCGGGTGGCAATCACCTTGCGTCTCTCGTTCCAGGCAATCAGCAGAAAAGCCAGCAGGGCGGTGGCCACGCCTGCCAGCATGCCGTGGCTCATGGCCGCGCTGCGCTGCTCGGCCAACGGACTGAGCAGAGTCAGGTGCCAGGGGGTATCTTCCAGGCGACGGGTTTGCAGCAGATAGTCGGCGGGCAGGTCGGCGGTGGCGAAGCTGACCTGCTCGATACCCTCGGACAGCGGTGAGCGGTTCAGCAGTTGCAGTTCGTCCAGTACCGCCCAGTGGTATTGCAGGCTACGCGCCAGCCGCTCACGGGTCTCGGCGTCCAGCGGTCGCACGGACTTCAGTCGCACTCTGGGATCGCTGGCCAGGATGATGATGCCGTTCTCGTCGCTGATATAGGCCTCCAGATGTGCCCGCTGCCAGCGTGCCTCCAGCGAATCCAGGCGTACCTTGACCACCGCCACGCCGATGATCCGGTCAGCGTGGCGCAGACCGTGGGCCAGATAGTAGCCAGGCTCGCCAATGGTGCTGCCGATGCCGTAGAAGCGGCCGGGGCGACCGACAATGGCGTCCTGGTAATAGGGGCGGAATGACAGATCTTCGCCAAGGTAGCTGTCGGCAGCTTCCCAGTTGCTGGTAGCCACCACTCGGCCCTCGGGGTCGAGAACGTAGATGGCCAGGCTGCCGCTGCGCTCGTTGAGGCCCTGCAGGTAGCGGTTGACGTGATGTCGGCGGTAGGCGGTAGGCGCCAGCAGCAGGCGCGTGACGTTGCCTTCCAGCTCCAGCAGGCTGGGCAGGTAGGTGTATTTGGTGATCTCGCTTTCTACCGCACGGGCGTTGAGTTCCAGCTGACGCTCGCCGTTTTCCGCCAGGGCGCGGATGCCGGCGTGGGCGCTCAGGTGATAGCCGATATAGCCGCAGCCCAGTACCAGCAGGGCCAGCAGCAGAAACAGCAGCAGATGTCGAAACAGACGCGGTTTCACGATCAGGTCAGTGCGGGAACTGGCGGACAGGCATTGCATCACAGTCGTCCCCACACTGGCCAGCCGATTGCTCCGCCCTTCTCCCGGCGGTAGGCGAAGGGCGCAGGCAGCGGGATCAATGCTGCAGGATTTTCGCCAGGAACTGCTGGGCGCGTTCGGAGCGGGCATTGATATCGCCGAAGAACTCCTCCTTGGCGCAGTCCTCGACGATCTGCCCCCGATCCATGAAGATCACCCGGTCGGCCACCTTGCGGGCGAAACCCATCTCGTGGGTCACGCACATCATGGTCATGCCTTCGTGAGCGAGCTGTACCATCACGTCGAGCACCTCGTTGACCATCTCCGGGTCGAGCGCCGAGGTCGGCTCGTCGAACAGCATCACCACCGGATCCATGGCCAGTGCTCGGGCGATGGCGACACGCTGTTGCTGGCCGCCGGAGAGTTGTCCCGGATGCTTGTGGGCATGGGCCAGCAGGCCGACTCGGTCGAGAAGCTTGAGGCCCTTTTCGGTGGCTTCTTCCTTGCTGCGACCGAGCACCTTGATCTGCGCGATGGTCAGGTTTTCGGTGATGGAGAGGTGCGGGAACAGTTCGAAGTGCTGGAATACCATGCCGACGCGCGAACGCAGTTTGGGCAGGTTGGTCTTCGGATCAGCGATGGATGTGCCGTCGACCACGATGTCGCCCTGCTGGAACGGTTCCAGCGCGTTGACGCACTTGATCAGGGTGGACTTGCCGGAGCCGGACGGGCCGCACACCACGACCACCTCGCCCTTCTTCACCTCGGTGCTGCAGTTGGTCAGCACCTGAAACTCTCCGTACCACTTGTTGACGTTCTGGATGGAAATCATACGGCTAACCTTTTTTGCAGGAGCTTGACCAGGCGCGAGGCGGTAAAGCTGATGATGAAGTAGACCAGGCCGGCGAAGATCAGGAATTCATGGGGCTGACCGATGATGTCGCCACGTGAGCGGGCGGAGTTGAGGAAGTCCATCAGGCCCACGGTGTAAACCAGCGAGGTGTCCTGAAACAGGATGATGCTTTGCTGCAGCAGCAGTGGGGTCATCTTGCGGAACGCCTGCGGCAGGATGATCAGGCGCATGCTCTGCGCGTAGGTCATGCCCAGCGCCGAGGCGGCGCCTATCTGGCCCTTTGGAATGGCCTGGATGCCGGCGCGGACGATCTCGCAGAAGTAGGCCGCCTCGAACATCACGAAGGCCACCAGGCAGGAGCTGAATGCCCCCACCGGGGTGTCCTCGCCAGTGATTTCGCGCAGGATGAACGGCACCGCGAAGTAGAACCAGGTGATCACCAGCAGCAGCGGGATCGAGCGGAAGTAGTTGACGTAGGTGGCGGCGAGGTTCGACAGCAGCCTGCTGTGTGACAGGCGCATCAGTGCCAGCAGGGTTCCCAGCACCACACCGCCGAGTACGCCCAGCACCATCAGTTGCAGGGTCACCAGCATGCCGTCCCAGAGCCCCGGCAGGGCGGGAATGATCTGGCTGAAGTCCATCATTTGCCCCCTACGGAAATCAGGCCCGGCACAGCAACCTTCTTCTCGATCATGCGCATGAGCAGCATCAGGCTCATATTCAGGGTGAAGTAGATCAGCGTGGCCAGGGTAAAGGCCTCGAACAGGTTGGCGCTGAATTCGGCGGTCTGCTTGGTCTGCGCCAGCAGCTCCATCAGGCCGATCAGCGACGCTACCGAGGAGTTCTTGAAGATGTTGAGAAACTCGCTGGTCAGCGGCGGGATGATGATGCGGAAGGCCTGCGGCAGGAGGATGTCCTTGTAGATCTGCGGCAGGCGGAATCCCAGTGCGTAGCTGGCAGCGAGCTGGCCTTTGGGCAGTGCCTCGATACCGGTGCGCACCTGTTCGCAGACACGGGCGGCGGTGAACAGACCAAGGCACACCACTACCGAGAGGTAGGCCGAGGTAGCGGGGTTGAGATCCTGCTTGAACCACAGCTCCAGTGGCTCGGGCAGCAGATCCGGTACCAGGAAGTACCAGAGAAATAGCTGCACCAGCAGCGGTACGTTACGGAAAATTTCCACGTAGGCGGTGGCTATGCCAGCCAACCAGCGGTTCGGCAGGGTTCGCATGACCCCGAGCAGCGAGCCCAGCGCCAGGGCGATGAGCCAGCCGGCTAGGGCAATGGCGATGGTCCAGCCCAGGCCGGTGATGAACCAGTCCAGGTAGATCTCGCTGCCGATACCGGTGGACTTGAAGTAGATACCCCAGTCCCAGTTGTAATTCATTGTGATTTCCCCTCTGGTGAGGAAACGATCTGCTGCGCGTCGGCTCTGCTGCGTTAAAAGCAGATTCGGAAGTCGCTTGCGACGCCACTTCAGTGCGACCCCGAAGGGGCGAACGAAGTGAGTCAGGCTCATGAGCTACAGCACACTCCGCTTCCTCATCCGCTTTACTCGCTGGTGCTTGCCCTTCGGGCCAGCCTTTGGCTGTTACTCCCGTTGGCGCGGTGCCTTGCATAGCTCCAGCTCGCGAGATCGTGGATAGTTTCTACTTTGACGAAGGCAAGAGTCGCCCATATCCGCTTGAGCGGACGGTCCTGGCTTTGTCAGAGGTTAAGTGGGGGAAGCCGCTGGCTTCCCCGGAGTCCCCGCGTCGTCACGCCTTGTGAGCGTGACGACGCATCACCTTCAGATCTGTTCTGCAGATTTGTCGGTGGGGTTGGCGATCAGCTTCTTCAGCTCATCGCTCATGGGGAAATTCAGGTTCAGGCCTTTAGGCGGAATCGGCTGCTGGAACCACTTTGCATAAATGTCGTTGATCTCGCCGGAGGCGAAGGTGTCGCTGATGGCCTTGTCGACCACTTTCTTGAAGCCTTCGTCGCCCTTGCGCAGCATGCAGCCGTAAATTTCAAAAGACTGCGGGGTGCCGACCACGGCCCAGTCGTCGGGCTTCTTGGCCTTGGCCATTTCTCCGGCCAGCAGGGCGTCATCCATCATGAAGGCAACGGCGCGGTTTGACTCGAGCATCAGGAAGGACTCGCCATGATCCTTGGCCGAGATCACGTTCATACCCATCTTCTTCTCGGCGTTCATCGCCTTGAGCAGGCGCTCGGAGGTAGTGCCGGCAGTGGTCACCACGTTCTTGCCACTAAGGTCGTCGAAATCGTTGATGCCGCTGCTCTTCTTGGCCAGCAGGCGGGTGCCCACCTCGAAGATGCCGACGGAAAAGTCGACCTGCTGCTGGCGCTCGATGTTGTTGGTGGTGGAGCCGCACTCCAGATCCACGGTGCCGTTCTGCACCAGCGGGATGCGGGTTTGCGAGGTAACCAGGTTGTAGCGCACCTTCAGATCCGGCATGCCCAGTTCCTGTTTCAGCGCCTCGACTACCTTCAGTTGCAGGTCATGGGAGTAGCCGATGGGCTGGCGTGAATTGTCGCCGTAATAGGAGAAGGGGATGGAGGAGTCACGATGGCCCAGAGTGATGGTGCCGGTGTCCTTGATCTTCTTCAGCGTGCCGGTCAGCTCTTCGGCTACAACCGGGGTGGAAAGGACGGCGGCGGCAATGGCCACGCTCAGTACACGGTGGAGGGTACGCATCAATCGAGTCCTCGATGTTGTTGTTGTGTTGGCGCCGTGGCGCCACTTTGCTCACGAAACGTCGTAGGCGTTTCTGCAGTTGAAGAGAGCAGGTTGCGTGCCATCCTCGTTTTTTACTCGGTATTCTTGATAAGTAATTGATATATAAATTTTTTATTCTCTTGTTGAATGTTCAGTGCATAGTCGGACGTTCGGAGTGCCGAAGTGGTGGCATATTTTTGTTCGGAAATCCGAACGAGCTGGCCAGCAGCTCAGTCTGCCTCGCGGCGCAGGGCTTCAATGCGCGCATCCTTGTCCTGCCAGAGCGCCGAGACCCATTCCTGCACCTGTTGACGGAATGTCGGATCGTTCTCGTAGTCACCCTGCCACAGCGCTGGGTTGAGTGCCCGCGTGCGGATGTCGACGATGATCCTGGGTACCTGGCCGCTGAGCAGTGCCCAGAAGCCCGGCACGCGTCCGGAGGGGTAGACCAGGGTGACGTCCAGCACCGCGTCGATCTGTTCGCCCAGGGCGGCCAGTACGAAGGCTACGCCACCAGCCTTGGGCTTGAGCAGGTGGCGATAGGGTGATTGCTGCTGGGCCTGTTTGGTCAGGGTGAAGCGGGTGCCCTCCAGGTAATTGACCACGGTTACCGGTAGGCGCTTGAACTTTTCACAGGCCGCTTTGGTGATCTCCAGATCCCGGCCCTTCATGTGTGGATTCTTTTCCAGGAAGGCCCTGGAGTAGCGCTTCATAAAGGGATAGTCCAGGGCCCAGAAGGCCAGGCCAAGGAAGGGCACCCAGATCAGCTCCTGCTTGAGAAAGAACTTGAAGTAGGGCGTGCGACGGTTAAAGGCCTGCACCAGCGCGGGAATGTCCACCCAGCTTTGATGGTTGCTGATTACCAGATAGGAGCGGTCGCGGCGCAGCTCGGCGTTGCCGCGGATGTCCCATTGGGTTGGCGTGAGCAGGCCGAAGATGCGCTTGCAGTTTTCTGCCCAGAATTCGGCCACCCACATCACCCCACGCGAGCAGGCGTCACGGGCGCTCTGGCCCGGCAGGAGGAACTTGCCGAAGGCAATCAGCAGCATCGGGCCGATCAGGATCAAGGTGTTGGCGAGCAGCAGCAGGCTGGTGGCGATACCGGTCAGCAGTGGGCGCATGTGGACTCCAGGGCAGGCGGTAAAGGGGCATCTTAAGCAAGCCGGGCGCAGGCTCCAAACCTCGGGAGATTGCCACCGGGCGAGGCTGTGGATGAAGGCCGGTCGGTCGCGGGCCGGATAATGTGTGGCGGTTGGTGAGTATCGTCCGCAATGCTGAGCAAATTGTCGCATTTCGAGAAAGCCTGATATCGATTGGCTATTACACTGGGAGAGGCAAGAATCTGGCTCTTGGCTGCTGATGGCAGTGGGCCCGTTTTTTGCTGTGGTTTCCGCTACGGCAGGTTTCCGACGTCACCCAGGGGATGCGTGGACCGTCTGCCGTACGTCACCTTGTTGCTGCGGGAAGTCCAGGGCAGGAGCAGGCCGCAATGCCGGCCGCTTCCCCGCAATCGAGAGGAGTATCTGGCCAGTAGGTCCAACAGGTTGCTGAGGTGTTGCCATGACAGGGGTATTCAGGCCGGGTGTCCGGTTGCTCCAGCGTTTCAGTTTTGCCCGCAAGTTCCAGTTGGTTTTTCTGCTGTTCGCGTTGCCTCTGGGTTATGCCCTGTGGGTGATTGGCAGCGACTATCTAGCGCGGCTGAAGGCCGTCGATGAAGAGATGGAAGGTGCCCGGGCGCTGCAGCGCATGGCATCGGTACAACAAGAGCTGATCGCTCAGCGCACCCTGACCGCCCGCTGGAAGGGCACCGAGAAGTCTGCGCTGAACCTGCTGCAGCAACGCGAGGAGCGGCTTGACGAGGTACTCCGACAAGCCGCCGAGCCGTTGCAGAGCAGCCTGGTCAGTGAGCAGGCACGCCAGCATTTCGAGGCCCTGCTGGGTGAGCGTTCCAGTCTGGGGGTGGACGAGTTGGCCAAGGTCGCCCTGCCCGATGCGCTGGAGCGATATCAAAAGGCGCTGCTGCACCTGATCGCCCTGCGCGAGCAGGTGGCCACCGACAGCAACCTGATCCTTGATCCGCGCCTCGACACCTATCTGATGATGGAGCAGATCACCTACATCATGCCGCGCCTGCTGGAGCAGCTCGGCACCTTCGCTGCGCAAGGCCACGGCGCAGTGGTTTCGCAGCACTTCACCCTGCAGAGCCGGGTATTGATCCGCGATTTGCGGCGCAGTCTGGACGAACAGCGTGCCCAGCTGGTCAAGGCGCAGACCACCCTGGCACGCGAGGCGCCGCGGGCCATGCGGCAGCTGAACGATCCGTTCAAGGCCAGCCTGGATGCCTTCGATGGCTTCCTTGCCGGGATCGACCGTGACATGTTCGAGAACAGCCCCATGACGCTGACGCCCGAGCAATTCCTGCAACGCGTGGATCAACTGGATGCGCAGCTGCAGTCCCTGCAGGAAGCGCTCTATCGGGAATTCGGCGGCAGCCTCGGGCATTACCGACAGCAGGCGCTGCTGACCATGATCGAGGTGATTGGTGCCTTCGTCTTGCTGGCGCTGCTGGCGATGTACCTGCTGATGTGTCTGAATGCCTCGATTCGCATCAGTACCAGCAACATCATCGAGGCCGCACGCGGGCTGCGTGACGGCGACTTGCGCGTGCGCATGGAGGTCAGCGGGCGTGATGACCTGGCCGCTATTGCTCATGCGCTGAATACTGCCGTCGAGCAGATGCGCGAGTCGTTGCAGGGCGTCAACCGGGAAAGCCTGCAGCTTGATGACACGGTTCAGTTGCTGGCCGGGCAGGCGCGCGATGCCCTGGCAGCGGTAGAGCAGCAGCAGGCGCAGATGAGCCAGATCGCTACTGCCGCGACGCAGATGGCTGCCACTGCCCAGAGTGTGGCGCAGAGCTGCGAGCAGGCCGCCATGGAAGCGCAGCAGACGCGTGAGGTGGCGCAAGGCAGCAACCAGCGTAGCGAACGCACCAGCGCCAGCATGCGCCAGCTCAGCAGTCGCCTTGGCGATAGTGCCGAGGCTCTGCAGCAGTTGCGCGAGCAGACCCAGCAGATCAATCGGGTGGTGGAAGTAATCAAGGGAATTGCCGAGCAGACCAACCTGCTGGCACTTAACGCCGCCATCGAAGCTGCACGCGCCGGCGAGGCAGGGCGAGGCTTTGCCGTCGTTGCCGATGAGGTTCGCTCGCTGTCCAAGCGCACCCAGGATTCGACCCAGGAAATCGCCCAGACCGTGGAGGAGCTGCAGCGAGTCGTCGGCCAGTCCGTGGGGCTGATGGAAAGTGCCTGTTCCCAGGCCGATAGCGACATAGGCAGCGTGCTGGCCATGGGCGATGATCTGCAGGCCATCGTCGATTCGGTGCAGCGCGTTACCGACAGGCTGGCGCAGATCGCCACCGCGGCCGAACAGCAGGCGGCCACCGCCGACGAGGTCAGTGGCAACATCCAGCAGGTCGATCATGCTGCCGGGCAACTGCTCGGCAGTGCCCAGGCAGTCAGCCGGGCGACCGAACAATTGCGCCGTGGCAGCGAGGGACTGGCACAGAACACGCGTCGATTCCGACTGGATTGAGGCTGACCAGACGGCGTAACTCTGCTATAGGTCTGTCTTGAGTTCGCCGCCTTCTGACTGGGTTCTGTAGGAAAGGTTGTCGAGCGAAGCATCTCTGGCAGCGCAGGCACTTTTTATACAGAACTCAAGGCCAATTTCACCGTACCAGCAGGAACCCCGTATGAAGACTGTCGCCGAGATCCTCCGCAATAAGCCCAACGCCTACGTTTACAGCGTTGATGTCGACGACTCCCTGCGGGTGGGGCTGCAGGTCATGGCTGAGAAGGGTGTGGGGGCACTGGTGGTACTTTCCGGCGGGCGTCTGGCGGGGATCGTCAGCGAACGCGACTATGTGCGCAAGGTCGGCCTGGCTGACCGGCCGGTGCAGGACGTCAAGGTCAGCGAGATCATGACCCGCGAGGTGATCTGTGTCGGCCCGCGGGACAGCCTGCAGCACTGTATGGAGCTGATGACCGAAAGACGCCTGCGTCACCTGCCGGTACTGGCTGAGGGCGAGCTCATCGGGCTGCTGTCGATTGGTGACCTGGTCAAGGAAACCATCGCCGAGCAGGCCAGCCTGATCCGTCAGTTGGAACAGTACATCCGCGGCGAGATCCCTTGAGCCCTCGCCTTTACCTCGGCGATAGCGCTTTCTGCCGCGGCAGATACTGAACTACCTGCCACAGCGCACTTCACTTCTGCTTCCACGGCCAGGTAGAGGGCGCCATAGCGCCGGGCTCGGCCTGGTTCATTCCCAACGCGCCGAAATTGCCAGCCTATGATCCTGAGGCTGACGCTTGAGTGCGCCGGCTACTGCGATTTCAGAGCGGAAAATCACAGAGCGAGTCCGAGGATTCTTGAGAGTTATCAATATATTCAATACTTTTGTTCTTATTTTTGCGCTTTTTTATCAATTTTATGTTGATAGCATGGGTTCCGTAGCCACTTAGCAGTCTCATCCAGGAGCCTGATCATGAAAAAGCAAATTCTCACCAGCCTTGTTATCGCCGCCCTGTCCGCCAGTGCCTTTGCCCTGCCGCAGTCAGTCACTCAGGTTTCGCCCGCACCTGTTGTTGCCGAGGACGGTTCCGACCGTGTAGGTGTCAACCGAATCGCGGAAGGTGGTGCAGACCGTGTTGGTCTGAACCGTGTAGCTGAAGACGGTTCTGACCGTGTAGGTGTCAATCGAATCGCTGAAGACGGTGCTGATCGTGTGGGAGCCAACCGTCTGGTTTGAAGATCTTCAGTGCCATCCCTTAAGGCGCCCATTCGGGCGCCTTCATCATGTCAGGAGCCTGGTTGTTTCCGAAAAGTCGTTGAGCACAGGTACTTTTCGTACAACACCTAGGAAATACTGCCGAAAGGGCTGAGATGAGCCAGCCGCCGACAATATTTGCCGAATCTGGCTTCGCCCAACAGCCACGCCGGCGGCAGCAAGGCCAGCCCGAGCCCTATGCCGATCAGTGCGCCGGCGGCCGAGTCGAGCAGGGCCATGACAAGACCGAACACCAGCAGCAGACAGCCGGTCAGCGCCAGGCCCCGGCGTTCCCGCGTTTGTCCGGGATAGCGATCGAGCGAAAAACGCGCCATTTTTGAGACTCACATGAAGAATGGGCGCGGCTGATGATGCCGCATCGCCGAAACCTGCGGAAGTCTCCGCTATCCGTTCAGGGCGGGAATCGGCTGCGAAAGGCGTACCAGTTCCACCTGCCACCAGCTCGGTAGCAGACGGCGTATCTCCGGGCGGGAGAAACGATCGTCGATAAGGTAGAGCACGCCCTGATCCTGCGGCGTGCGGATCACCCGACCTGCGGCCTGTACCACCTTCTGCAGCCCCGGGAACAGATAGGTGTAGTCGTAACCGTCGCCGAACAGCTCGTCCATGCGCTGACGGATTTCCTCGTTGACCGGGTTGAGCTGGGCCAGGCCGAGGGTGACAACGAAGGCGCCGATGAGGCGCTCGCCGGGCAGGTCCACGCCTTCACCGAAGATGCCGCCGAGCACGGCGAAGCCGATACCACGGCCGCCGACTTGAAAACGTTCGATAAAGTCCTGGCGAGCCGCTTCGTCCATTTGCCGCGACTGTGCCCACAGCGGGATTTGCGGATGCTCGTGGCGCAGTTGCTGCAGCACCTGCTCCAGATACTGGTAGCTGCTGAAAAAGGCCAGGTAGTTGCCGGGACGCTCGGCATATTGCTGTGCGATCAACTGGCAGATCGGGGTTAGCGAATCCTCGCGGTCGCGGTAGCGGGTCGATAGGTTGCGCACCACCTGCACGCGCAGTTGCTCGGCACGAAACGGCGAGGCAACGTCGATGCAGCGGGTCTCGGCCGGCAGGCCGAGCAGATCCTGGTAGTAGTGACTGGGGCTCAGGGTGGCAGAGAACAGTGTGCTGCTGTGGGCGTCGGCAAAGCGTGGCCCGAGGAAGGGCGCCGGCAGCAGGTTGCGGATGCACAAGGTCGAATGGCTGCGGCCATTGCCGGTTTCGCTGCGGCTGATATCGAACAGCGAGTGCGGGCCGAAGGTTTCGGCCAGGCGGCAGAACAGCATGGCGTCGAGGTAGAAGCGCAGCAACTCGGCGGCATTGCCTTCGGGCTGATCCGTCAGATGGTCGGTGATGGCGCTGACCGCCTTGCTCAGCGCTGCCAGGAGCAGGTCCGGCACCTGTGGAAAGACTTGGTAAGGCAACGGCTGCTCGCGCTGCAACTGACTCCAGTGACGCTCGACTCGCTCCAGAGGGGCATTGAGTTTGCGCGGAGCCTCCCGGCGCATGGCCCTGAAGCGTGCCTGATCCAGTTCGGCGCTGTACATGCCGCGACCGCGCTCGACCAGGTTATGCGCTTCATCCACCAGCAGGCAGACGCGCCACTGGTTGATCAGCGTCAGGCTGTGCAGCAGGGCGCCGAGGTCGAAGTAGTAGTTGTAGTCGCACACCACGACGTCGCACCAGCGACACAGCTCCTGGCTCAGGTAGTAGGGGCAGACACCGTGGGCAACCGCTATTTCGCGCAGCGTCTGTTGATCCAGCCAGCGTTCTTTCAGCGCAGCGCTGCGCGCCACCGGCAGGCGGTCGTAAAAGCCTCTGGCCAGTGGGCAGGAGTCGCCATGACAGGCCTTGTCCGGGTGTTCGCAGGCCTTGTCGCGGGCCACGTGCTCCAGCACCCGCAGAGGGATCTGTGGATCTGGACGGCGCAGTTGCTGCAGGGCATCGAGTGCCAGGCGCCGCCCCGGGGTCTTGGCGCTGAGAAAGAACAGGCGATCGAGCTGCTGGCCGGGCATGGCCTTGAGTTGTGGAAACAGGGTGCCGAGGGTTTTGCCGATACCGGTGGTGGCCTGGGCCATCAGGCATTCGCCATCACGGGCGGCGCGGTACACAGCCTCGGCCAGTTGCCGCTGACCGTGGCGAAATTCGCCGTAGGGAAAGTGCAGCGCCGTCAGCGCCTGGTCGCGGGCCTGGCGGTGAGCCTGCTCCTGACGCGCCCACTCAAGGTAGCGGCGACATTGCAGCTCGCCGAAGCGGCGCAGCGATTCGGCACTATGGCGCTCGCGGTAGACGGTTTCTTCCTGGCTGAGAACGTTGAAATACACCACCGCCAGCTCCAGCTCCTCCAGCTCCAGCGCCTGGCACAGCAGCCAGCCGTAGACCTTGACCTGTGCCCAGTGCAGCAGGCGGTGATTGGCCGGGATGCGTGCGACATCGCCGCGATGGGTCTTGATCTCCTCCAGCAGGCATTGCTGTGGGTCGAAACCGTCGGCGCGACCACTCAGCGTCAGGCCCTGATAGGCACCGCTCAGCGGTAGCTCGGCGAGGTAGCCTTCGCCGCGGCGGGCCACCACCGTGGCGTGTCCGGCGATGCCTTCAGCAGCCGTCGGTGAGGGCGTGAAGCGCAGGTCGAGATCGCCTTCCTTGGCGGTGAACTCGCATAGCTCGCGTACCGCGACATGCAGGCTCACGTTGCCCACTCCACGTAGCAGACGCTGACCGGCATGCCGTGCTCGGCGCAGAACGCCAGCCAGCGCTTCTGGTTGTCCTGCAGGCGATCGCCCGGGCCTTTTACCTCGATCATTTGATAGCGGCCTTCGTCCGGCCAGAACTGGATCAGATCGGGCATGCCGGCGCGGTTGGCGCGGATGTCGCTCAGCAGTCGGCGGAACCAGGCCTCCAGATGGCTGGCGGGCAGGCAGGCCAGGGCCTGTTCCAGCAGCGTCCTGTCGAGCAGATCCCAATAGACGAAGGGCGACTGAATGCCGAATTTTTCCACGTGGGTGCGGTGCATGGCCTCGCGGTAACTGCCGTCTCCAAGGCGGGCCAGACAGGCATCAAACAGCACCGCGCGACGACTGTAGAAGTCGGCGCGGTACAGGTCGGCCGGCGCACTGTGGAAGGGATGAAAGAAGGCGCCGGGTAGCGGGGCGAAAATCGCCTCCCAGCAGAGCAGACCGAACAGCCCGCAAATCAGTGTGTTTTCCACGTAATGCACTGGTGCTTCAGGGCGCGTCAGGTGGGCGGCTACCGCAAGCTCCACGGAAGGGGCGCTGCCGGCAGGCAGGCTCAAGTGCAGACGGTGTTCAGCCAGGCGGGCGGCTCTGGCCGGTGCCGGCAGGCCGAGGCGTCGGTGCAGGCGAACGCAGGCGCGTTCGGCCAGTTGCGCTTCCTCGGCATTCAGCGGAGCCGCCAGTACCGTTGTGCAAAGCGTTAGGGCTTCGGCGTCACGGCCAAGGCGTTCGAGCACGCGGATCTGCCGTTGGCGCGAGCCCGCTGCGCGGCTGTCGCGATACAGCGTCAGGGCTGAAGCCAGCTCGCCGCTGCGCTCCAGTTGCTGGGCCAGTTGCAGCAGCAGACGCTGGTGACGCTCGTCGATATGTGGGCTGTCACTGTGGAAATCGCCCAACAGTTGCAGCACTTCGGTCACTGGCGCGCCTGTCTCGAAGGCTTCGCGGCAGGCGCGCAGATGCAGGTAGTCGTCGATATCGCGGCGATTGCGAAAACCACGCGATCCTGGGCTGATGGGCACCTGTTCATAGCGGAAGATGCCGAGGTCAGCCAGAACGAATTCGGACCAGTCCTGCCCCAGATTGCCGAAAAACATCAGTCGCAGTCGTTCGCACAGTGGCGCAATGGCCAGGCTCAGCAGGCGCTCGCCAAGGTGCGGGCACCAGTCGGAGAAACGCTGCGGTTCGCGGTATCGGTCGCGCAGCCATTTCAGCAGTGCGCTTTTCTTCAGGTTGCCGGCGGGTAGCTCTGCAGCGAACAGTTGCATCAGCTCGCCCTTTAGCAGTAGGGCGCCAAGCTCGTCGGAACTGAGCAGGGCATCTTCGATCAGCCAGCCGCGCGTCAGCAGAGGTTCGGCTGCCTGGGAAATGTCACCGATCTCGGCATAGTGCAGCCGGCCGGCGCGAAAATGCACACCCTTGCGCATTACCAGCCGCACCAGCAGAGCCTGGGAAACCAGCGGCAGCGCTGGCAACTGGTCGATGAAGGCTTGCTCGGTATCGTCCATCAGGTCGCGGTGATGGGCGTCAAGCCAGTCCAGCGCCTTGCAGAAGTTGGCCAGGTAGTAGAGTTCAGGGGAATCGGGGGTTGGCATGACGTACAGTGTTACTGGTTTTTTATACAGATACCAGTGGCGAGCTGCTGGTGCAATGCAGGCTGGATCGGCGGTGCTTCATCGGCTCGCCCATGGTCGCGGGCGCGACATAGATGCAGATCAATGACAGCTTGCAGGTTGTCGCTAGAATTCCCGGTTTTTGCCTTGCAAGCAGGTGCTCCATGACCTTCCGACCCGAATTGCTGTCGCCGGCCGGCAGCCTGAAGAACATGCGCTACGCCTTCGCCTACGGGGCCGATGCGGTCTATGCCGGTCAGCCGCGCTACAGCCTGCGCGTGCGCAACAACGAGTTTGACCACGCCAACCTGGCCATCGGCATCAATGAGGCCCGTGCCCAGGGTAGGCAGTTCTACGTGGTGGTGAACATCGCCCCGCACAACGCCAAGCTGAGAACCTTCCTCAAGGATCTGGAGCCGGTGATTGCCATGGCGCCGGATGCGCTGATCATGTCCGATCCCGGGCTGATCATGCTGGTGCGCGAGCATTTCCCGCAGATGCCGATTCACCTGTCGGTGCAGGCCAACGCGGTCAACTGGGCCAGCGTCGAGTTCTGGCATCGCCAGGGGCTTTCCCGGGTGATCCTTTCACGCGAGCTGGCGCTGGAGGAGATCGAGGAGATTCGCCAGGCAGTGCCGCAGATCGAGCTGGAGGTGTTCGTTCACGGCGCGCTGTGCATGGCCTACTCCGGACGCTGCCTACTTTCGGGCTACATCAACCGTCGCGACCCCAATCAGGGCACCTGCACCAATGCCTGCCGCTGGGAGTACCGCGCCACGCCGGCAGCGGAAAACGAAACCGGCGATATCGTGCGAATTGTCGAGCCGACCCTGGGCCAGGGCGCGCCCACCGACCAGGCCTTCCTGCTGGAAGAGGCCAACCGCCCGGGTGAGCAGATGGCGGCGTTCGAGGATGAGCACGGCACCTACATCATGAACTCCAAGGATCTGCGGGCGGTGCAGCATGTGCCGCGGCTGGTGGCCATGGGCGTGCATTCGCTGAAGATCGAAGGGCGTACCAAGAGCCACTACTACTGCGCGCGTACGGCACAGGTCTATCGCCGTGCCATTGATGACGCAGTGGCCGGTCGGCCGTTCGATCGCAGTCTATTGCTGGATCTGGAGTCGCTGGCCAATCGTGGCTACACCGAAGGTTTTCTGCGCCGCCACGTCCATGACGAGTATCAGAACTACCAGTACGGCAGCTCTCGTAGTGAACGTCAGCAGTTTGTCGGCGAGCTGACCGGCGAGCGTCGTGGCGAGCTGGCCGAGGTCCGGGTGAAAAACCGCTTCGAAGTCGGCGACCGCGTTGAGTTGATGACGCCGCAGGGCAATTTTCGCTTCACGCTTGAGCATCTGGAAAATGCCCAGGGCGAAGGCATTGGCCTGGCTCCGGGTGACGGCCACCGGGTGTATCTGCCGGTGCCTGTCTCGGCTGATCTGAGCTACGCGCTGCTGGCACGCGATATCGACTGAGGTTGCTCGGCGCTCAGAGCGACAGAGCCTGCTGACGCCGGCGCTGGCTGCTTAGCTGGCGCTCCAGCTCCTGCAGGGTATCGATGCCATGGCGGCGGGCCTTGCTGAACAGCAGCAGGCTCAGTTCGGCGGTGACCAGCGCGTCGGCGCTGGCGTGGTGGCGCTGCTGTACCTGCAGGCCGAAGGTGCTCGTCCATTCGTCCAGGCTGCCGTGGCGTACCTGGGTTTGCGGACAGACCAGCGGAGCGATTTCGGCCACGTCAAAGAAAGGGTGCTGCAAACGGTAGCCCAGACTCTGCTTGAGCGCGGCAGCCAGCATGCGCCGGTCGAACTCGGCGTGGAAGGCCAGTAGCGGGCTGTCTGCGACGAACTCCATGAAATCCAGCAGCGCTTCGGCCGGGTCATCACCGCGTGCCACCTCGCTGGGGGCAATGCCGTGGATCAGGGTGCTGGCGCTGGCCTGGTGATTGGGGCGGTGCAGGGTGCGTTCGAACTGCTGGGCGAAGTCGATGGCTCCATTCTCGATTACCACCGCGCCGATCGACAGTACCTGGTCGCGGCGCAGGTTCAGGCCAGTGGTTTCCAGGTCGAGCACGACGAAACGCTGCTGCAGCAGTGGGCGATCGTCCGGTGCGGCAGGGGCGGGCAGGGTGGCGCGGCGCTCCAGCTGGCGCTGGGTCAAGGCCGGGCCGCGACCGCTGAACCAGATGAACTTGCTCATAACTGATACCTCAGGGCCAGGCTGCTCTGCAGGCGTTGGGCCTGGCGAAAGGACTCACGCAGGATGCGCCGGTCGAGCAGGTTCAGGCTGTCCGGATCCAAACGGTTGGAATAGGGGCGGTTGTCGCGTGCCTGCAACTGATGTTGTTGCATGCGGGTTTGCTGGATGAAGTGATAGGCCTCCTCGAAGGCGGCGCCATCCTGGGTGTCGATCACGCCCCTGGTGACCAGCGCACGCAGGCGTTCGAGGGTGCCGACTGCGCTTACGCCATGGGCCAGGGCCAACAGGCGGGCACCATCGACAAAGGGCGTCAGCCCCTGCACCTTGAGATCAAGGGTGTCCTTGTCGAGGCCGGAGCGGGCCACCACGAAATCCCGGAAGCGCCCGACCGGCGGTCGCTGGCGCAAAGCGTTCTCGGCCAGCATGCGCTGGAACAGGCTGTTGTCGGCCACCTGTTCGAGCAGTTCCTGGCGCAATTGCTCACAGCCTTCGGACGAGCCCCAGATGGCGCGCAGGTCGAAGTAGATGGATGAGCCGAGCAGGTTCTCCGGCGTGGCTTCAAGGACAAAGTTGCGAAAGCGCCGTGACCATTCCAAGCGTGACAGGCACAGCTCGGGGTTGCCGGCCATGATGTTGCCCTTGCACAGGGTGAAGCCGCATTGCGCCAGACGCTGGTTGATCTCTGCCGCCAGTGGCAGCAGGCGTGCGCGGATGGCCTCGGCCTCGGCGTGGTCGCCAGCCTCGAACAGGATGCCGTTGTCCTGATCCGTGTGCAGGGTCTGTTCGCGGCGCCCCTCGCTGCCGAAGCACAGCCAGGTGAAGGGCACGCCGGGGTCGCCCATGTCTTCCAGGGTCAGCTCGATGACCCGGCACACGGTGTGATCGTTGAGCAGGGTGATGATGTGGGTGATCTGCGTTGAGCTGGCGCCATGGGCTAGCATGCGGTCGACCAGCAGGCGAATATCGCCGCGCAGTCCGGCCAGAGTTTCCAGCTTGCCGGCATGACGGATGGTGCGGGCCAGATGCACCAGATCGACACGCTGCAGGCTGAACAGGTCGCGTTCGGATATCACTCCGCAGAGCTGATCGTTTTCCACCAGGCAGACGTGCGCGATATGCCGTTCGGTCATGGCGATGGCGGCATCGAAGGCGCTGTCCCCCGGTGCCAGGAAGAAGGGGCGCGGAGTCATCAACCGGCTGATCGGCTGGCTCAGGTCAACGCCGTCGGCTACCACCCGGCGCAGGTCGCGCAGGGTGAAGATGCCCAGCGGCCGGCGCTGCGGATCGACGATGACGATGCTCCCTACGTGCTGTTCGTGCATCAGGCGCACGGCGTCGCACAGAGGGGTTTGCGGGGGGCAGTTGATGGGCTGACGCATGGCCAGTTCGCCCAGGCGGGTGTCCAGCGAGTACTGGGCACCGAGGCTTTCCACAGCGCGCAACTGCACCTGCTGATTGACCTGATCGAGCAGGCTGCTGACACCGCGCAGGGCAAAGTCGCGCAACGGATTGGAAAGAGCGAACAGACGGACGAAGGCGGCCTTTGGCAGCAGCAGGCAAAAGGTATCCTCGGCGGCCAGGTGTTCGGTGCGGGTGGCGCGCTCGCCGATCAGCGCCGCCAGCGGGAAGCATTCGCCGACGGTGATCTCGAAGGTGGTTTCCGTGCCGCGTTGTGCCGAGTGCGGTCGCTCGCCGTGCACCCGGCCCTGCTTGACGATATAGAAGTGCTCAACCACGCCGTCGTCGGGCCTGATGATGGATTCGCCGGCGTCGTAGAAACGCAGCTGGCAGTTTTCCACCAGATAGGCCAGGTGGGCGATGTCCATCTGGTTGAAAGGCGGAAACTTCTGCAGGAACTCCATTGTGCCATGGATGTTCTGTTTCACGGCCGTCACGCCCGCCTGGTTGATTGCATTCGTTGAGCTCATGGCCGGTCCGAAGCGTTTCTATGACGCTTAGGCTCTGCCCAAAACACTCGAATTTCCATTGGACGTAAGTCTATGCGTTGAGCGAGGCACTGTGTGATCAGGAATGCATCCAGGACGGAACCTGAGTCTGTCCCTTCGCTTCCGCCAGTCCTGCTGAGTGCCTGTGCGGCGGACTTTGGCGGTTCAGGCAAAGGCCATTTTCAGTTCAATGATTTGAGCTTGTTACAGGGGGTCGGTGCATTTCGTCAGGATGATGTCAAAAAAATGTTCAATTTGGTGCATAATTTGGAATTACGTCAATAATGTGTCGTTAGGGTGAGAGGTGCTTTCACATAGTGATGGCGCCTTCACAAGGATGTTTGCGGTGTTTTCAGGTTCCAGACTAAGGTTCGCGGATCGGATTCGCGGGCATGGCTTTTTGTTTTTCCGATTCCCTGCTTTCTGTTTTTCGATTCTGGCTGCGCAGGCGGCGCAGGGACAGGACGCCTACGACGTGCTGCTGGAAAAGGCCCGCGCAGGTGACTATGCGCCGGCACTGAATTTCCTGCGGATGCAGGCGCAGCCGTCTTCCGGGCGTTTTCAGATCGATCACGTGCTGATTGCCGGCTGGGCTGGCGAGGATGCGGAAGTCACGGATGTGTACGAGCAAATTCGCGATGAAAGCATTCTGTCGGCTGATGCGCTGGCCACAGTGGCCCGTGCTTACCGTAATCAGAAGCTCTGGCAGCATGCCCTGGATACTTACCGTGAGGGTATCCGGCGTTATCCCGCACATGAGGGACTGCGCCTTGGGCAGGTGATGACCCTGGCAGACGCAGGCCAGGTGAGTACTGCGATAGAGCGTGGACAGACATTGCTGAGGCAGGCACCGGCGAATCCGGATCGACGCTTGGCACTGGCCTACGCTTATGTGGCCGATGGGCAGCGTTTTGCCGCTCACACAGAGCTGGATCGGGCTTTGAGCCTGGCCCCGGAACGTCAGGACGTACTACGCGAATACCTGTTCAGCCTGCAGCGTTTGGGGATGCCGCAACAGGCACTGGAGCTGCAGGCCCGCTATCCCGGAATACTGACGGCCGCACAGATTCGTAGCCTGCAAGGCGATGCACTGGCCGAGCAGGTACGCCTGGCTGACCTGCCTACTCGTGCCGAGCATGAGCGATACCAGATCGCCGGGCGCGCGCTGGCACAGGCGGAAAAACTCTCGGGGCAATGGCAGAAGCTGCCCGAGGCGCAGGATGACCTTTTGCGCTTGCGCATCGATCGTCTCGGCGCATTGCATACGCAGCAGCGCATGAGCGATGTGCTGGAGGAGTACGAGCAGCTTCAGCGTGCAGGGGTTGAACTGCCCGACTATGCGCTGCGCTGGGTCGCTTCGGCGGCGCTGTTTCTGCGTAAGCCCGAGCTGGCGGCGAGTCTCTATGAACAGGTGGTTGCCGGAGAAACCGACAAGCATCCGCTATGGATGGAGGATCAGCGTAGCCTGTTCTATGCCCGTACTGAAAGCGGGCAGTTGGAACAGGCCAGGTTGCAGGCCGAAGCGCTGGCGCAGACCCAGTCGCCTCAGCGCTATCTGCAGGGCAATCCGGAGCCGCTGCCGAATGCCAACTGGCTGGATGTGCAGGTGCTCAGGGCGGCGGGGCTGATTCAGGTCGATGAGCTGCCAGAGGCTGAGCGCTTGCTGAGCGATATGCTGGCCACGGCGCCCAACAATACGGTTCTGCGTACCACGCTGGCAGGCCTGTATCTGGAGCGCGGCTGGCCGCGGCGTGCGGAGGACGAGTTGAAGGTAGCCGAGAGCACGGCTCCGCGTGATGTCCGGCTGGAGGTTGAACAAGGCTTTGCCGCTCTGGATTTGCAGGAGTGGCGACAGCTGGATCTGCTAACTGACGATGTTCTGGAGCGCTATCCGGAGACCTTGCCTGTGCAGCGTCTTGAGCGTCTGCGCGATATCCATCGAATGGCCGAATTGCGTGTTTCCGCTTATCGCGGTCAGGGCTCTGGCAGTGCAGTTTCCGGCGGGCATGACCTGGGCATCGATACGCTGCTCTACAGCCCTCCCATCGCTCAGGACTGGCGTCTTTTTGCCGGTGCCGGTTATGCCAAGGGCGATTTTGATGAGGGTACGGCCCATCACCGCTGGCAGCGGGCTGGGCTGGAGTGGCGTGTGCGCAACCATACCGTGGAGGCCGAATTTTCCCGGCATGACTTCGATCATGGGGATAAGCCGGGCTTTCGTCTTAGCGGCATACACGACATTGATGACCACTGGCAGTACGGCTGGAGTGCGGAGTACTTGTCGACACAGACGCCTCTGCGGGCGCTGAACTCGGACGTGACTGCCGACAGCCTGAGCGGCTACCTCCGCTGGCGTGCTGATGAGCGCCAGGAGTGGCGCTTGTCTGCCAATGCCGTCAATTTCAGTGATGGCAATGATCGTTTCGGCCTGGTGCTGGATGGTTATAAGCGTTTTTACACGCAGCCGACCTGGAATGCCGGTTGGGGGCTTGAGCTGGCGGCCAGTCTCAACAGCAGCGATGACGACGTTCCTTATTTCAACCCCAAGAGCGAGCTGGCGGTAATGCCGAAAGTACGGCTGCAGCACACCCTGCACCAACGTTACGAAACACGTTGGACTCAGCATGTCGAGCTGGGGGGCGGTGCCATCTATCAGCGTTATTACGGTACTGATCCGGCAGCGCTGATTAGCTACGGCCAGCGTCTGAGTCTGGATGACCGATTCGACGCCGGCTTGGGCCTCTCCGCCCTGAGTCGTTCCTACGATGGCGATCGGGAACACGAAATTCGCCTGCTGTTCGACCTCAACTACCGCTTCTGAGGATTCAAGGATGGTAACTCTCTGCCGTAGCGCACTCATAGGACTGGCGCTGCTGATGCTCAATGCCTGCGCCGTCGAAGCTCCGCCGTTCACGCCGCCGAGCGAACGTCCGCTGGCGCCAGGTGAACAGCCCTGGCCCAAGGGCAAACTCTTGGCGCTGACCTACCATGATGTCGAGGACGGCACGGCTGATCAGGCTTTCATGTCAGTGCGTACTGCCAAGCTGATCGAGCAGTTTGCCTGGCTCAAGGCCAACGGCTATCAGGCTGTTTCAATCGATCAGGTTCTGGCCGCACGCGCGGGCGGGCCGGCCTTGCCCGAGCGGGCTCTATTGCTGTGCTTTGACGATGGTTACAGCAGCTTTTACGAGCGCGTCTGGCCGATTCTCAAGGCCTATCAGTGGCCGGCGGTACTGGCTCCGGTTGGCATCTGGGTGGATGCGCCGGAAGGCCAGACTGTCGACTTCGGCGGACTGCCGGTTGAGCGCGGGCGCTTTCTGACCTGGGAGCAGGTGCGTGAAATATCCCGCTCCGGGCTGGTCGAAATCGCGGCTCATACCAATGCCATGCACTACGGTGCGCTGGCCAATCCGCAGGGTAATCAACAGCCGGCAGCCGTTACCCGTATCTATGATCCGCAGAGCAAGCGCTATGAGAGCGATGCCGAGTACAAGAGTCGGGTGACTGGCGATGTTCGCCGCATCAGCGACAAGATCGCTGCCGCCACCGGGCGGCCGCCGCGTGTCTGGGTGTGGCCATACGGTGCAGCCAGTGGCACCGCTCTGAGCATTCTGGATGAAAACGGCTATGAGCTGGCGCTGACCCTCGAAGATGGCCTGGACAGTATGGACAGTCTCTATGGCGGCGCACGCCAGTTGATCGCTAACGATCCGGAAATCAGCAGCTTTGCCCAGCAGGTTATGACTGTCGAGGACAAGCCGATGATTCGCGTGGCCCATGTCGATCTGGATTATGTCTACGATCCGGATCCACAGCAGATGGATGCCAATCTGGGGGAGCTGGTTCAGCGTATTGCCGACATGCGAATCAATACCGTGTTCCTGCAGGCATACGCGGATCCGCAAGGTGATGGCCTGGTTCGGGAGTTGTATTTCCCCAATCGCCACCTGCCGGTTCGCGCCGATCTTTTCAATCGTGTGGCCTGGCAGTTGCGTACTCGCGCCAAGGTAGAGGTTTATGCCTGGCTGCCGGTTCTGAGTTTCGAGCTGGGATCAGAGTTGCAGCGGGTCGAGCGCTGGAACAAGGACGGCAGCATTGAGGTCAGCGATGAGCATTACGTTCGTCTGTCGCCCTTCGACCCCGAGGTGCGTAAGCAGATTGGCGAGATCTACGAAGACCTGGCCCGTTACGGCAACTTCCAGGGGGTGCTGTACCACGACGATGCCGTGCTCAGTGACTTTGAGGACGTCAGTCCGCCTGCGCTGGCGGCATACCAGCGTGCCGGGTTGCCGGGTGATGTGCAGCAGCTGCGTGGCGACGAAGAAACACTGTGGCGCTGGAGTCGTTTCAAGAGTCGCTACCTGATCGACTTCACCAAGGAACTGACGCAAAAGGTTCGCGCCATTCGCGGGCCACAGGTGAAAACGGCACGGAACATGTTCGTACAGCCGATCCTCAACCCACAGAGTGAGGCCTGGTATGCGCAGAACCTCGATGACTTCCTCGAGACCTACGACTGGACGGCGCCAATGGCCATGCCGTTGATGGAGGGCGTGGCGGTCGAGGACTCCAAACCATGGCTGGATCAACTGGTGCAGCGGATTGCTTCGCGTCCCGGCGCACTGGAGCGGACGGTGTTCGAGTTGCAGGCGCGTGACTGGAATATCGATGGCGGTGTACCGGTCGACAGCGAATTGCTCGCTCAGTGGATGCGCCGCCTGCAGTGGAACGGTGTGCGTAGCTACGGCTATTACCCGGACGATTTCGTCAATGATCAGCCGCGCCTGCTGAAGATCCGTCCTGCAATTTCCAACGCCTGGGACCCATTGCCATGATCGATCGTATTTATGCGTTGCTGATCCTGTGTGTCGTGCTGGGGGCTCCTTTTGGCGTTGCTCTGAGCCTGACCGGAGACGTGCTGCTGGACTTTGTCTTTCTTTATCCGCTGTTTATGTCGGCCTTGTGGATTGCCGGTGGCCTGTACTTCTGGCTGCACTGGGAGCGGCATTGGCCCTGGTCGCGGGATGACAGCGTCGCCCCGCCGAGCTTGCCGGGCGATCCGTTGGTTTCGATCCTGATTCCATGTTTCAACGAGGGCGACAACGCCCAGGAAACCATTGCAGCGGCAATGGCCCAGCGGTACACCAACATCGAAGTCATCGCCATCAATGATGGTTCGCGGGACAACACCGGCGAGGTGCTTGATCGCCTGGCCAGAGAGGATTCGCGTCTGCGTGTGTTGCATCTGGCGCAGAATCAGGGCAAGGCCGTGGCACTGCGCATGGGCGCGCTGGCCGCACGTAGCGAATATCTCGTCTGTATCGACGGCGATGCGCTGCTGGATCGGGACGCGGTTAGCTACCTGGTTGCACCACTGCTCGAAAATCCGCGTTTGGGGGCCGTGACCGGTAATCCCCGTATTCGTACCCGCTCCACGCTGATTGGCCGGATTCAGGTTGGTGAGTTTTCTTCGATCATCGGTCTGATCAAGCGTACTCAGCGTGTCTACGGCCGGGTCTTTACCGTATCCGGCGTGATTGCCGCGTTTCGGCGCAAGGCGCTGGATCGTATCGATTACTGGAGCCCGGACATGATCACGGAAGATATTGATGTGAGCTGGAAGCTGCAGCTGGATCACTGGAGCATCTTCTATGAACCGCGTGCCCTATGCTGGATCCTTATGCCGGAAACCCTGCGGGGGTTGTGGCGGCAGCGCCTGCGCTGGGCGCAGGGGGGGGCGGAGGTGCTGCTGAAAAATATCGGCAGTATCTGGGAGTGGCGCTATCGCTACATGTGGCCGTTGCTGATGGAATTCAGCCTGTCGGCCATCTGGGCCTTCACGTTCGCCATGTCGATAGGGTTCTGGCTACTGGGGCATGTGATCGAGTTGCCGGTCAACCTGCAGGTTGAGCGGATCATGCCGCCAGCCTATACCGGCCTGGTTTTGGCGACGGTGTGTCTGTTGCAGTTTGCCGTCAGCCTGATGATCGAGCGGCGCTACGAGAAGGCGCTGTTCAGTTCGCTGTTCTGGATCATCTGGTATCCGATGGCGTTCTGGATGATCACCCTGTGCACCACTCTGGTGAGCTTCCCCAAGGTCATGCTCAAGGGCAAGAATCAACAGCGGGCCCGCTGGGTCAGCCCGGATCGTGGCATCAAAAGGAGCTGAGCAGCATGACATTACTTATTCGTACCCAGCAGCACTGGCTGCCGCGTTGTGTGGATGTACTGCTTACCGTAATTGCCTGGATTGGTTTTGTGGGGCTGGTTTATGCCGGTATTCGCGAGATGGCGGACGCTGTTCCGCTGGAGCAAAGGCTGATCGAGTCGGAGATATTGATGAGTACGCTGGAAACCCTGCTGGTCTATCTGCTGGGCGGCGTGCTGATTGCTGCGCTACTGCTGTTCTGGGCCAAATACAATCAACTCAGGGCCCGTCGCTACACGCGGCGTCAATGCCCGGGCAGACTGTGTGTCGACGGCCTGTCCGGAAGTTTCCGCGTGGCGCCGGAAGTTATCGAAACCTTGCATGGCGGACAGGTGTGGATTCTCCATCATCATGAGCACGGTGATCTGTCAGCCATTGAAATGCCGGGCAAGGGTATTGTACTGACGGCCGATGCGCAGCAGCAGACGGCCGGCGACACCGGGCGCTAGCAGGATATTCCTTTCCCCGTAGTGGCGAGCGTGCTGACTGGCCCATAAAAAAACCGCCCCGAAGGGCGGTTTTTTATGGTTGCTGGATATGTCAGCGAGCGTTGCGCGCCTTGAACTCGCGGCGACGACGGTGCAGTACCGGCTCGGTATAGCCGTTGGGCTGCTTGGTGCCTTCGATCACCAGTTCCAGTGCCGCCTGGAAAGCGACGTTATTGTCGAAGTCCGGAGCCATGGGGCGGTACAGCGGGTCGCCTGCGTTCTGCCGGTCGACCACCGGGGCCATACGCTTGAGGCTTTCGACCACCTGTTCCTCGCTGACGATGCCATGGCGCAGCCAGTTGGCCAGCAGCTGGCTGGAAATGCGCAGGGTGGCGCGGTCTTCCATCAGGCCGATGTCATTGATGTCCGGCACCTTGGAGCAGCCGACGCCCTGGTCGATCCAGCGCACCACGTAGCCAAGGATGCCCTGGGCGTTGTTATCCAGCTCGTTGCGGATTTCCTCATCGCTCCAGTTGGTGTCCTTGGCCAGCGGGATGGTCAGGATGTCGTCCACCGAGGCCGGAGCACGCTTGGCCAGCTCGGCCTGACGAGCAGACACGTCGACCTTGTGGTAGTGCAGGGCGTGCAGGGTGGCGGCGGTCGGCGAGGGTACCCAGGCAGTGTTGGCGCCAGACAGTGGGTGAGCGATCTTTTGCTCAAGCATGGCTGCCATCAGATCCGGCATGGCCCACATGCCCTTGCCGATCTGTGCGCGGCCCCGTAGGCCCGTGGCCAGACCGACGTCGACGTTGTTGTTCTCGTAGGCGCCGATCCAGGTCTCGCTCTTCATTGCCGCCTTGCGCACCACCGCGCCGGCTTCCATGGAGGTGTGGATCTCGTCACCGGTGCGGTCGAGGAAGCCGGTATTGATGAATACCACGCGCTCGCTGGCGGCTTTGATACAGGCCTTGAGGTTGACGGTGGTGCGGCGCTCCTCGTCCATGATGCCGACCTTCAGGGTGTTGCGCGGCAGACCGAGCACATCCTCGACACGGCCGAACAGCTCGGTGGTGAAGGCCACTTCTTCCGGGCCGTGCATCTTCGGCTTGACGATATACACGCTGCCGGTACGGCTGTTCTTGCGGCTGGTGTTGCCGTTGAGGTTGTGGATGGCGATCAGGCTGGTGAACAGCGCATCCATGATCCCTTCCGGCAGCTCGTTGCCCTGCTCGTCGAGGATTGCCGGGTTGGTCATCAGGTGGCCGACGTTGCGCACGAAGAGCAGGGATCGGCCGTGCAGGGTGAGTTCGGAACCGTCGACCCTGGTGTAGACGCGATCCGGGTTCATGGTTCGGGTGAAGGTTTTGTCGCCCTTGGTCACTTCCTCAGCCAGGTCGCCTTTCATCAGGCCCAGCCAGTTGCGATAGACCACGACCTTGTCGTCGGCGTCGACTGCCGCTACGGAGTCCTCGCAGTCCATGATGGTGGTCAGGGCGGCTTCCATCAGCACGTCCTTGACCCCGGCAGCGTCGGTCTGGCCGATGGGGCTGTTCGGGTCGATCTGGATCTCGAAGTGCAGGCCGTTGTGCTTGAGCAGCACGGCGATCGGAGTGGCGGCATCGCCCTGGTAGCCGATCAGTTGGGCTTCGTCACGCAGGCTGCTGTTGCTGCCGTCCTTGAGGCTGACGACCAGGCGGCCGCCAACGATGGCGTAGCCGGTGGCATCGGCATGGGAGCCAGTGGCCAGCGGCGCCGCCTCGTCGAGGAAGGCGCGGGCGAAGGCAATGACCTTGTCGCCACGAATCCTGTTGTAGCCCTTGCCTTTTTCGGCACCGCCTTCCTCGCTGATCACGTCGGTACCGTACAGTGCATCGTACAGCGAGCCCCAGCGGGCATTGGAGGCGTTCAGGGCGAAGCGGGCGTTCATCACCGGAACTACCAGTTGCGGGCCAGCCAGGCGGGCGATCTCGTCATCGACGTTGCTGGTGGTTACCTGGAAGTCGGCAGGCTCCGGCAGCAGATAGTCGATCTCCTGGAGGAAGGCTTTGTAGGCAGCCGCGTCATGGGCCTGCCCCTTGCGGGCCTGGTGCCAGGCATCGATCTGCGCCTGCAGTTCGTCGCGCTTGGCCAGTAGAGCGCGGTTCTTCGGTGCCAGATCCTGGAACACCGCAGCGGCACCAGCCCAGAACTTGTCGGCAGCGACGCCGGTACCGGGGATGGCTTCGTTGTTAACGAAGTCGTACAGGGCTTTGGCGACCTGCAGGCCACCGACTTGAACGCGTTCAGTCATCACTTGCCTCACTCTCTGAGCTTTACTCAATAGCCGCTTCGGGGACGGAGTCGCCGTCTTGTAGTCCGAGGCGCGGCATACTACATCAAGATCCTGGGAAAATGCAGTGGGGGTGCGTCAGTCTGCGACCGGCAGAGAGGCTGTGGTCACTTTTAGTACGCAATGTATGCAAAATTCTGTCATATTGTCCCATAAAATTAGTAAAAACGTACACGCATAAATGAATTGAGGCTGACAGTTCAGCCAATATGCACTAGCGCCGTTTGCCTATACTGGATGAGACACTACCGGAGTCCATCCCATGCACGTTAATCCCGCTGCGCCTGCTGATCTCGATACGCTGGTGCCACTGTTTGCTGCCTACCTGCGCTTCTATCGCGTTGTGCGCAGCGAGGCAGAGGTTGCCCGGTTCCTTGGCGAGCGTCTGGAGCGGGGGGATTCGCGGCTGTTCGTTGCCTGTAACGAAGCCGGGGCAGCGCTGGGATTCGTCCAGCTGTATCCCTTTCATGCCTCGCTGGAACTGAAGTCGGCCTGGCTGTTAAGTGATCTGTATGTCGATGAGGCGGCCCGTCGTCGTGGTGTGGGCGAGGCCCTTATGCAGGCTGCCCGGCGCCATGCCGAGGCCAGTGGAGCCTGCGGCCTGCAGCTGGAGACGGCCGCATCCAACCATCAGGCGCAGCGTCTCTACGAGCGACTAGGCTATCGGCGCGACACGGTTTTCCATACCTACTGGCTGGCACTGGGCAACTGAAAGGCGCCGGACAAATGCGAAGCGAGGGCAAACAGATGGATCATCTCGTATTGACGGTAATCGCTGAGGATCAGCCGGGGCTGGTCGAGCGGCTGGCCGGCTGCGTTGCAGCGCATGGCGGCAACTGGCTGGAGAGCCGCATGGCGCGCATGGCCGGGCAGTTCGCCGGCATCGTGCGGGTGGATGTGCCGGTGGCGGCGCACTTTGGTCTGGCTCGTGCGCTGGAAGGACTCGGGGCAATGGGCATCCGTGTACAGCTGGCGCCCAGCGGCAGGGAGCCGCAACGCCGGTTCAGAGCAATACGCCTGGAGCTGGTGGGCAATGATCGGCCTGGCATCGTGCGTGACATAAGCCGGTTGCTGG
The DNA here is from genome assembly GCF_019656335.1 of Pseudomonas sp. NCCP-436. GTDB lineage: Bacteria > Pseudomonadota > Gammaproteobacteria > Pseudomonadales > Pseudomonadaceae > Aquipseudomonas. Next base: position 40,205 of record NZ_BPLZ01000008.1, read on the forward strand.
CCGAGCAGGGTGTCAATCTGGAAAATCTGCTTACTGATGTGGCGCCGGCTCCGATGAGCGGTGAAATGCTGTTCAGTGCCCAGGCTCTTCTGGCGGTGCCGGAGAGTCTGACGCTGGAAGCGCTACAGGCGCAGCTGGAGAGTCTGGCCGACGATTTGATGGTGGAGTTGAACCTGCGTCAGGATGAAGCGGGTAGTGGGACGGGTTGAAACCGGATATCCACGGCAGACGTGGATCAGTCTGTGGACAAGCTGGGGAGTGCCGCGGCGCTGGCAGCTGTTCCGCGGCTTTCCGTCGTCTGGCTGAAAAAACAGCACAATCAATAGGTTGTCTACAAAGGTGAGTGAATCTGTGTGCGTGGATGAGGCCGCAGTCGCGCCATGGCGGGCGCAGCCTTCTCTTGCCGGAGGATTTGCGGACAGCCTTCAGGCATTGGTCTGTTTTCGCAGGCTGCGCCAGATATCCAGACTGTATACGGCCAGGCCTGCCCAGATGAAGCAGAAGGACACCAGGGTGGTATGGTCGAAGTGCTCGTCGAACAGGAAGATCGCCTGCAGCAGTACCAGCGTCGGGGCAATGTATTGCAGGAAACCCAGGGTGGTGTAGGGCAGGTGTCGGGCCGCGGCGTTGAAACACACCAGCGGGATCAATGTCACCGGGCCTGCGGCGATCAGCCACAGTGCCTCAGAGGTGCCCCAGAAGCTCAGCTGAGTGCTGCTGGCAGCCGGGTGCAGCAGCAGCCAGATCAGTGCAGCCGGTAGTAGCAGCCAGGTTTCCACTACCAAACCGGGCAGCGCAGCTACCGGGGCCTGTTTACGGATCAGTCCGTAGAACGCGAAGGTCAGCGCCAGTACCAGGGATACCCAGGGCAGGCTGCCGACCTGCCAGACCTGCTGCATGACGCCGACTGCAGCCAGCGCAACGGCCAGCCACTGCAGGCGGCGCAGGCGCTCGCCGAGCAGCAGCAGGCCGAGCAGTACGTTGACCAGTGGGTTGATGTAGTAGCCCAGGCTGGCTTCCAGCATGCGATCGTTGTTCACCGCCCAGACATACACCAGCCAGTTGCTGGCGATCAACGCGCCACTGCCGGCCAGTACCAGCAGCCGGCGTGGATGGGTACGTAGTTCACGCCACCAGCCAGGGTGTTTCCAGACAAGCAGCAGAGCAGCGCCGAAAAGTGCCGACCAGAGGATCCGGTGGACGATGATCTCCAGTGCCGGAACGCTTTGAATAGCCTTGAAATAGAGGGGGAACAGGCCCCAGATGACGTAGGCACTGAGGCCCAGGATGTAGCCGCGCTGCGGATTGGCGGTGGACATCGGAGATCCTTGGTGGGTCGCTAACGGAAGCTGCAAAATTCTAGTGGCTGGCCCCGGTGCTGTCTGTGGCAGCAGGTACTGTCTGGCGTCAGGTGTGCGGAAAGCTGTAACGCAGATTTTACGTGTTGCCGGCAACTGTACAGGTGTCCTTGAAGCTTCAGAATAGTCGCAGTGGCTCCTCGTCGAGCGCGGCTAGCTGCTCGCGAAGGGCCAGAATCTGCTCGCCCCAGTAGCGTTCCCCGGCAAACCAGGGAAAGGCCAGTGGGAAGGCCGGGTCGTCCCAGCGCCGGGCAATCCAGGCGCTGTGGTGGAGCAGGCGCAGCGCCCGCAGTCCTTCGATCAGCGGCAGCTCGCGGGCGTCGAAGTCATGGAATTCCTGATAGCCATCGACCAGCTCGGCCAACTGGCCCAGGCGTTCTTGGCGTTCACCGGCCAGCATCATCCACAGGTCCTGTACAGCCGGCCCCATACGGCAGTCATCCAAATCGACCATGTGGATACTGTCGTCACGGCACAGCAGATTGCCCGGATGGCAGTCGCCGTGCAGGCGGATAGGTGTGTAGTGGATGCGGGCGAAGAGTTTGTCGAGGCGCTTGAGAAGGTCGCGCGCCACGGACTCGTAGGCCGGCAGCAGAGCAGCCGGAATAAAGCCGCCGTCCAGCAGAAAGGCCAGAGCGGCATGGCCGAAACTCTGCACTGAAAGGGTTTCGCGGTGGACAAAGGGACGGCTGGCTGCGATCGCATGCAGACGTCCGAGCAGTTGCCCGAGGCGGTATAGCTGATCCGGGTTGCCTGGCTCCGGTGCCCGGCCGCCGCGCCGCTCAAACAGGGCGAAGCGAAAGCCGGCTTGCTCGAAAAGAGTTTCTCCGTCGTGCCGCAGGGGCGCCACTACGGGGATTTCATGCTCGGCCAGTTCGTGACTGAAAGCGTGCTCCTCAAGAATCGCCGCGTCGCTCCAGCGATCCGGCCGGTAGAATTTGGCGATCAGCGGCGCCTTGCCTTCTATACCGACCTGGTAGACGCGGTTTTCATAGCTGTTGAGTGCCAGCACACGGGCATCGCTGAGATGGCCGAGGTTTTCGACGGCGTCTAGTACCAGATCCGGGGTGAGGCTGGAGAAGGGGTGGCTCATGTCTGGCTCCGCGCGGGTGGGGCTACAGTCTAGCGGCTTATGTCATCAGGGCAGGGTACCAAGCAGCACCTGGACGGGCGAAAAGCAGGCACGGATCAGGGTGCCAGTATTCAGCCTCAGGGCGTTGAGTCTCGGCGGATCGACCAGCGCACACAGGGTCTGGCCGCTGGCCATGGCGATCCGCACTTCGACGGGGCCGTTGTCAGCATTGAGGATCTGCATGACCCGGCCTTCGAGCTGGTTTAATCCAAGAGGAACGCTCTCTTCCGGAGCCTGCAGGTGTAGCCAGCCGGCCTTGATCAGGGCCACCACGCTGTTGCCGGGGGCCAGCTGCAACTGTTCGGTACTGGCATGGGTGATCTGAGCTATCAGGTGGGGGCCGCCGCTTAACTCGATATCGATCAGGTCATTGTGTCCCAGGGGGCGGACTTCGCGTACCCGGCCGCTCAACTGGTTGCGGGCGCTGGTGCGCAACATCAGACGGCCGAGCAGTTGCAGGTCGGCATCGTCGTCCAGACTCTGCAGCAGCTGCGTCTGTATCGACTGCAAGCGTTGATGCAGGGCCAGCAGGCGTTCGCCGGCCGCTGTCAGCCGTGCGCCACCGCCGCCTTTGCCGCCTACGCTACGGCTGACCAAGGGCTGCTCTGCGAGGTTGTTCAGCTCGTCGATGGCGTCCCAGGCTGCCTTGTAGCTGAGTCCGGCGGCCCGGGCTGCACGGGTGATGGAGCCCTGCACGGCGATCTGTTCCAGCAGTGCCAGGCGCTTGGGGCGCTGGCCGAGTAGTTGGGCGAGTGAGCTAAGCGATGACATGTGGCTGTGAACGACAAACGGGGGTGGCGGCACAGTGGGCGAGCTTGCCCGGCGCGTCAAGTCAGATGTCTCCGGGGCGCGGGGTGCGCGCCAGACAGTAAAGATCAATTCGCGCCGCACCAGCCTGGCGCAGCAGGCGCGCCAGTGCTTCGGCCGTGGCACCGGTGGTCATTACGTCGTCGACCAGCGCCAGGTGACTGCCCGCCAGCGAGCCAGTGCTGCCCAGGGTGAAGGCACGGCGTAGATTGCGTTTGCGTGAGGCGGCATCCAGACCCTGTTGCGCCGGTGTTTCCTGATGCCGTTGCAACCAGTTGCCGTGAGCCGGCAGCTGCAGTCTGGCACCGAGCCAGTCGGCCAGCATCTGAGCCTGATTGAATCCCCGCTGACGTTGCCGCAGACGCGCCAGGGGAACCGGCAGCAAGGCCTGAGGGCGCGGCAGGTTTTCCGCATAGGCGTGCAACAGGTGTTCAGCCAGCAGTTCGGCAAGCAAGCGACCATAGGGCCAACGCGCCTGGTGCTTGAAACGGTTGATCAGGCTGTCCACCGGGAAAGCATAGCGCCAGCAGGCCTCGACGCGGGTAAAGGTCGGGGGATGCTTCTGGCAGTTGCCGCAGATCAGTCCGTCAGCTGCTAATGGCAGTGCGCAGATCCGGCAGTGCGCGCCAAGCCAGGGTAATTCGGCCTCGCAGGAGCTGCACAGATCCCTCTGCGCATGGTCGGCGGCTTCGTCACAGAGCTGGCAGCGACGTTGCTGCCGCAGCCAGGGCAGGCGTGATAGGGAGCGAAAGGCGAGAACGGACATGGCAGGCTCATCCTTGAGCAGCGACGGGTTTGATCCGAGCCTAGCATGCCTTAGCGAATCAGCCAGCCCATCACCATCAGGCCCAGTAGCAGCCAGACAACGGCAGCGAGGATCGAGCGGCGCAGCAGGGCGCGTACGGCATTGAGCAGAAACAGCAGGCCGAAGGCCAGCAAAATGAAGCTGAAAATGGAGGGGCTCATGCCGATGGCGTCGGCCAGCCCGTGGAAAAAGGCGTCCAGCGCGTCGCCAATGGCCCCCAGGGTGCCGGACAGTGTCCACCACAAAGCGGATGATGCGGCCCAGTACCTGCCCGAGTCCTTCAAAAAAACCTTCTGCCTGCATGTGTGGCGCTCTGATGGAGAGAACAGTCATTGGGCATTCTGCTATGACAGAAGTTCTGTGATTAAAAAATATACAGACGTAAACCTTTTTGTTTCTTGAGGTTGACAGAGGGCGGGCCCTCCTTATGATGGCCTCAGCCTGACCCACCACAACAGATGCCCCAGGCGTCGAAGGAACATCCGATGAGCGCAACCGCCGCCCCTGCCATCCGCCATGACTGGACGCTCGCCGAGGTGCGCGCGCTGTTCGATCAGCCTTTCAACGATTTGTTGTTCCAGGCGCAGAGCGTTCATCGTCAGCACTTCGATCCCAACCGCGTGCAGGTTTCGACCCTGTTGTCGATCAAGACCGGCGCCTGTCCGGAAGACTGCAAGTACTGTCCGCAGTCCGGTCACTACAACACCGGTCTGGACAAGGAAAAGCTGATGGAGGTGCAGAAGGTGCTGGAGGCCGCTGCCGAGGCCAAGGCCATCGGCTCCACGCGCTTCTGCATGGGCGCGGCGTGGAAGCATCCGTCGGCCAGGGACATGCCCTACGTGCTGGAAATGGTCAAAGGCGTGAAGAAGCTCGGTCTGGAAACCTGCATGACCCTCGGCCGTCTGGACCAGGAGCAGACCCGCGCCCTGGCCGAAGCGGGGCTGGACTACTACAACCACAACCTCGATACCTCGCCGGAGTTCTACGGCAACATCATCACCACCCGCACCTACGCCGAGCGCCTGCAGACCCTGGCCTATGTGCGCGAGGCGGGGATGAAGATCTGTTCCGGCGGCATCCTCGGCATGGGCGAGTCGGTGGATGACCGTGCCGGCTTGCTGATTCAACTGGCCAACCTGCCGGAGCACCCGGAGAGCGTGCCGATCAACATGCTGGTCAAGGTCAAGGGTACACCGCTGGCCGAGGAGAAGGATGTCGATCCGTTCGACTTCATCCGCACCCTGGCCGTGGCGCGCATCATGATGCCGAAATCCCACGTGCGCCTGTCCGCCGGGCGCGAGCAGATGAACGAACAGATGCAGGCCCTGGCCTTCATGGCTGGTGCCAACTCGATCTTCTATGGCGAAAAGCTGTTGACCACTGCCAATCCGCAGGCCGAGAAGGACATGCAGTTGTTCAGGCGCCTCGGCATCAAGCCGGAGGAGCGCGAGGAGCACGCCGACGAGGTGCATCAGGCCGCCATCGAGCAGGCGCTGATCGAGCAGCGCGACGCGCAGCTGTTCTACAACGCCGCCTCGGCTTGATATCCCTTGGTGGATGGATGAAGCGTCATCCACCCTACGCCGCTTGATCTGAGGCGTAGGGGGGATAACCCGCTTGCGGTTATCCACCGACCCTTGGTGCACTTCATGTCTTTCGATCTTGCTTCCCGCCTGGCCGAACGCCGGGCCGCTGATCTGTTCCGCCTGCGTCCGTTGCTGCAGACGCCGCAGGGTCCGCTGGTGCAGGTTGATGGTCAGAAATTGCTGGCTTTCTGCTCCAATGACTACCTTGGCCTGGCCAGCCATCCCGAGGTGATCCGTGCTCTGCGCACCGGTGCCGAGCGTTGGGGCGTCGGTGGCGGAGCTTCGCACTTGGTAATCGGCCATGGCGCGCCGCATCACGAGCTGGAGCAGGCTCTGGCCGAGTTTACCGGGCGACCGCGCGCGCTGCTGTTCTCCACCGGTTACATGGCCAACCTGGCGGCCGTAACCGCGCTGGTGGGGCAGGGCGATACGGTGCTGGAGGATCGTCTCAATCACGCCTCACTGCTCGATGCCGGGTTGCTCTCCGGAGCACGTTTTTCCCGCTATCTGCATAACGACGCGGTAAGTCTCGCCAACCGCTTGCGCAAGGCTAGCGGCAACTGCCTGGTGGTGACCGACGGGGTATTCAGCATGGACGGCGATCTGGCCGAGTTGCCGGGACTATGTTCCGAGGCGCGGCTGAAAGACGCCTGGGTCATGGTCGACGACGCCCATGGTTTCGGTACCCTGGGCGCCACGGGCGGTGGTGTGGTCGAGCACTTTGGTCTTGGTCCGGATGACGTACCGGTGCTGGTTGGCACCCTGGGAAAGGCCTTCGGCACTGCCGGAGCCTTTGTCGCCGGTTCGGAAGAATTGATAGAGACGCTGATTCAGTTCGCTCGGCCCTACATCTACACCACCAGTCAGTCACCAGCACTGGCCTGTGCCACGCTGAAAAGCCTGCAACTGCTACGCGACGAAAGTTGGCGGCGCGAGCATCTGCAGCGGCTGATCCGGCGTTTTCGCGAGGGTGCAGCCGGAATCGGCCTGAGCCTGATGGACAGCCCGACGCCGATCCAGCCGATTCTGGTGGGGGACAGTGCCCGGGCGCTGAAGCTTTCGGCCCTGCTCAGAGCCCGCGGCCTGCTGGTCGGCGCAATCCGCCCGCCGACCGTGCCGGCAGGTAGTGCACGATTACGCGTGACCTTGTCCGCAGCGCACAGCGAAGAGCAGCTGGAGCAGTTGCTGGAGGCGCTGGCCGAATGCTGGCCGCAGGTGCAGGGCGATGTCTGAGCGACTGATACTGCTGCCCGGCTGGGGGCTCTCAGCCAACGTGCTCGACGCTCTGGCCGAGGCCTTGGGCGGGACACTGCAGGTGGAAGTGGCCGCTCTGCCGACACTTGCCTCGGCTGATCCGGTGCACTGGCTTGCCGAATTGCAGGCGCGTCTGCCGGAAGGCTGCTGGCTGGGGGGCTGGTCGCTGGGGGGGATGCTGGCCACAGCTCTGGCTGTGCAAAGGGGAGCGCGTTGTTGTGGGCTGGTTAGCCTGGCCAGCAATGCCCGCTTCGTGGCGGCTGACGATTGGCCGGGCATGTCGGCTGAGACTTTTGCAGCCTTTCGTCAGGGCTGCGCGGTCAATAGCGCGGCTACTCTCAGACGCTTTGCTCTGCTCTGCACGCAAGGGGCAGCCGAGCCGCGCGGACTGTCGCGCAGCTTGCAGAGCCGACTGCTGGATGCTGACGGTGAAACCTTGCTGGCAGGGTTGCAGGTATTGGGGGCACTGGATAACCGCCGGGCGTTGGCCTGTTTCAGCGGGCCGCAGTTGCATCTGCTGGCCGGAGCGGATGCGCTGGTGCCGGTCGCTGCCGCAGCGGCCCTGCAGGCGCTGCCGGCAAACGCCCAGGTGAGCGTGCTGGAAGGCTGCAGTCATGCCTTCGTGCTGGAACAGGCCACAAGTGTCGCGGCGCGTATCCGCAGTTTTATCGGTGAGTGTGGTCATGTCTGAGACGGTGCAATTGAAAGCAGTTCCGATGCTGTTGCCGGACAAGCGACAGGTAGCCGCTTCCTTTTCCCGCGCAGCGGACAGCTATGACGGTGTTGCCGAATTGCAGCGCGAGGTCGGTGCGCAGTTGCTGGCCGATCTGCCGGACTGGCTGCAGCCGCGCCGCTGGCTGGATCTGGGTTGTGGCACGGGTTATTTCACCCGCGCCCTGGCCGAGCGTTATGCCCAGGGCGAAGGGCTGGCGCTGGATATCGCCGAAGGCATGCTGCGGCACGCCAGGGCTCAGGGCGTTCGCGCACATTTTCTCGGTGGCGATGCCGAAGCCTTGCCGCTGCGGGACGAAAGCCTCGATCTGCTGTTCTCCAGTCTGGCCCTGCAGTGGTGTGGCGACTTCCCTCAGGTGCTCAGCGAAGTGCGACGGGTATTGCGTCCGGGCGGAACAATGGCCTTCAGCAGTCTTTGCGTCGGTACCCTGCAGGAGTTGCGCGACAGTTGGCAGGCAGTCGACGGCTTCGTCCACGTCAACCGCTTCCGTCATTTCGAGGAGTATCGCCGGGCTTGCGCTGCCAGCGGCTTGCATATGCACCAACTGCAGCGTCGGGCGCATACCTTGTATTTCGCGGAGTTGCGCAGTCTGACCCGTTCGCTCAAGGATTTAGGCGCGCACAATCTCAACCCCGGTCGTCCGGGTGGACTGACCGGGCGGGCCAGGATTCGCGCGCTGCATGCCGCCTACGAGAGCTTCCGCTGCCCCGAGGGGCTGCCAGCTACCTATCAGGTGGTTTACGGCGTGCTGCACAAACCCTGTCAGGCCTGATTCAGATCCGGCTGCTTTCACTTCCGTTCACCAGGAGCCGTCATGTCCTACGCCTGCTTCGTTACCGGCACCGATACGGAAATCGGCAAGACCACCATAGCCGCGGGTCTGCTGCAAGCTGCCCGGCAGCTTGGCCTGAGTACCGCGGCGGCCAAGCCGGTGGCTTCCGGTTGCAGGCAGACAGCGCTGGGGTTGCGCAATGACGATGCGCTGGCGTTGCTGGCGCAATGTTCGTTGCCGCTCGACTATATCGAGGTCAACCCGATGGCCTTCGAACCGCCTATTGCCCCCCATCTGGCAGCCCGCGAGGCGGGTGTCGTGCTGGATGTGGCCGGTTTGCTGCCTCCGGTACGGGCGCTACTGGGCAAGGGGGCGGAGTTCAGCGTGGTGGAAGGGGCGGGCGGCTGGCGCGTGCCGCTGGCCGGTGGCGAAACCCTCGCCGATCTGGCCATGGCACTGGGCTTGCCGGTCATCCTGGTGGTGGGCGTACGTCTGGGCTGCATCAATCATGCGTTGCTCAGCGCCGAGGCAATTCTCGCTGACGGACTGCCGCTGGCTGGCTGGGTGGCCAACCTGGTCGAACCGCAGACAGCCCGGCTGGCAGACAACCTGTCGACACTGGAGGAGCATCTGCCGGCGCCCTGTCTGGGGTGTGTTCCCTTTCTTGCAGACACCTCGGCGGCTTCAGTGGCGCAGTACCTGCACTTGCAGCAACTGTTGTCCCGGTAATAAACACTGTCACGAGCATAGCCATTTGCCTGTACGCGCTTTGAGCATTCTCTGCTTCAATAAGAACATCAGTATCAAACTACTTCGTCCGGGAGTCCTGTAATGGAAGTATCCAGTGCGATGACTTTGGGGCTGCAAGGTATGCAGGCTGGCCAGCGGCGTGCCGAGCAGGCCGCCGGTGAGATTGCCGGTCAGGCGCTCGTTTCGCCTCAGCAGGCATCTCGGACGCAATCTGCCGGCCAGACCGATGCGGTCGCGTCGCCTGCGCCTTTGACCGAGAGCCTCGAGGCTCTGCGCCTGGCCGAGCATGAGGCGAGCGCCGGTGCCCGCGTCATCGCAACTGCCGACGAGGTAATGGGTACCCTGATCGACACTCGCGCCTGAATTTGCCACGCCGTCGCGGCTCCGGCACTGACTGCAGCCGGTGGCAGGTACAGGCAGGAGGATGGTCATGCAGCTAGGCAGCGCCCTGCCGCCATTCATGCCGGTCTCGCCGGGCGAGCCGGCCCACTCCCGTCCTAAGGCTCCGGCCGAACCTGCCCCTTCATCTGCTCCGGCACAGGAGCCTTCCTCGTATTCGCCCGGTAATTTCCCCGTTCCGAGCGTATCCGCAGGCAGCGCGCCGTCCGACAGTTGGGCGCAACAACAGCAACAACTGGAAATCGCCGCCCTGGTAAAGCGTGACCGCGAGGTGCGCGCCCACGAACAGGCGCATGCCGCCGTCGGAGGCGCATATACCGGGGCACCGCGCTACAACTTCACCCGAGGCCCGGACGGCCAGCGCTATGCCGTCGGTGGAGAGGTGAGCATCGATACGGCAGCCGTACCCGGCGATCCCGAAGCGACCCTGCGCAAGATGGAAACAGTGCTGCGCGCCGCCCTCGCTCCGGCCGAGCCGTCTGCTCAGGATCTGCGTATGGCAGTCCGGGCTCAGGCGCAGGCAACCCAGGCTCGTGCCGAACTGGCCGAGCAGCGCCGTGAGCAGAGCGAGGTGGATCAGAAGAAGGCCGCTGGCGAGCAGCCTTCCGAGAAAAAGCGTGATGACACTGTCGAAGCTCCCGCGGCGGCACTTGATCTGTACCGCCGCCTGGAGCAGCTGCCGACCGAACAGCAGGATGTGGATTTGTTCGCCTAGGCGGTAGATGGCGGGTGCTTGACAAGGGGGAGTCGTAAACGTATGTTTCAAACGCCTGTTTGATTGGTCTGGCTGAAATCAGATAGCCAGGCAGCCGGGATGATCCCGATAGTGACCGCCAAGCCGGTCTCCCAACTACACCAGGAATCCACCGCAGAGGTTTACCGTTATGCCTGACTACAAGGCCCCCTTGCGTGACATCCGTTTCGTCCGCGACGAACTGCTGGGTTACGAAGCGCACTACCAGAGCCTCCCCGGCTGCCAGGACGCCACTCCGGACATGGTCGACGCCATTCTGGAAGAGGGCGCCAAGTTCTGTGAGCAGGTACTGGCACCGCTGAACCGCGTTGGTGACACTGAAGGCTGCACCTGGAGCGAGTCCGGCGTGAAGACCCCGACCGGCTTCAAGGAGGCCTACCAGAAGTACGTCGAGGGTGGCTGGCCGAGCCTGGCGCACGACGTTGAGCACGGCGGTCAGGGCCTGCCGGAATCCCTGGGGCTGGCCATCAGCGAGATGATTGGTTCGGCCAACTGGGCCTGGGGCATGTACCCGGGACTGAGCCATGGTGCGATGAACACCCTGACTGCCCACGGCACCGAAGAGCAGAAAAACACCTACCTGACCAAGCTGGTATCCGGGGAGTGGACTGGCACCATGTGCCTGACCGAACCGCACTGCGGGACAGACCTGGGCATGCTGCGCACCAAGGCCGAGCCGCAGGCCGATGGCAGCTACAAGGTCACCGGCACCAAGATCTTCATCTCTGCCGGCGAGCACGACATGGCTGAGAACATCGTCCACATCGTGCTAGCCCGCCTGCCTGACGCTCCTGCCGGCACCAAGGGCATCTCGCTGTTCATCGTGCCCAAGTTCCTGCCCACCGCTGATGGTGGTGTGGGTGAGCGCAACGGTGTGTCCTGCGGTTCCATCGAGCACAAGATGGGTATCCACGGCAACGCCACCTGCGTGATGAACTTCGACGGCGCCACCGGCTTCCTGATTGGCCCGCCGAACAAGGGCCTGAACTGCATGTTCACCTTCATGAACACCGCACGTCTGGGTACTGCCCTGCAGGGCCTGGCCCATGCCGAAATCGGCTTCCAGGGCGGCATCAAGTACGCCCGCGAGCGTCTGCAGATGCGTTCCCTGAGCGGTCCTAAGGCGCCGGACAAGCCGGCCGATCCGATCATCGTGCATCCGGACGTGCGCCGTATGCTGTTGACCATGAAGGCGTTCGCCGAGGGCAACCGCGCCATGGTCTACTTCACCGCCAAGCAGGTGGACATCGTCCAGCACAGCCAGGACGAGGAGCAGCGCAAGGCGGCTGACTCGCTGCTGGCCTTCCTGACTCCGATTGCCAAGGCCTTCATGACCGAAGTGGGCTTTGAGTGTGCCTCCCACGGCATGCAGATCTACGGTGGTCATGGCTTCATCAGCGAGTGGGGTATGGAGCAGAACCTGCGTGACTGCCGTATCTCCATGATGTACGAAGGCACTACCGGTGTTCAGGCTCTCGACCTGCTGGGCCGCAAGGTGCTGATGACCCAGGGCGAGGCGCTCAAAGGCTTCACCAAGATCGTGCACAAGTTCTGCCAGGCCAATGAAGGCAACGAAGCCATCAAGCACCTGGTCGAGCCGCTGGCCCGACTGAACAAAGAGTGGGGCGAGATCACCATGAAGATCGGCATGGCGGCGATGAAGGATCGCGAGGAAGTCGGGGCCGCCTCGGTGGACTACCTGATGTACTCCGGTTACGTCTGCCTGGCCTACTTCTGGGCCGACATGGCTCGCCTGGCTGCCGAGAAGTTGGCTGCCGGTACCAGTGACGAAGCCTTCTACAAGGCCAAGCTGCAGACTGCCCGCTTCTACTACGCGCGCATCCTGCCGCGTACCCGTGCGCATGTCGAAGCCATGCTCTCGGGTGCCGACAACCTGATGGAAATGGATGAAGAGCACTTCGCGCTCGGTTTCTGATTCATCAGTGGCTCCGTTACAGCGCCGCCCTTCGGGGCGGCGTTGTCGTTTCTGCGCCTGGCAGTGCTGGCAGGGGATTCTTATGACTCAGTGTGACTATATGGTCAAAACAAGACCCTATGTGTCTGTAGTGTTGTTGAAGTAAGCTCCAATCTCTTAAGTCAGTCCGTTTCCGAGGGTGTCCCATGGCCGATTACAAAGCCCCCTTGCGCGACATGCGCTTCGTGCTCAATGAAGTATTCGAAGTTTCCAGGCTATGGGCCGAACTGCCGGCCCTGGCCGAGGTGGTCGATGTCGATACCGCCAGTGCCATTCTGGAAGAGGCCGGCAAGGTCACCGCAGGCAGCATCGCGCCGCTGAACCGCAGCGGTGATGAGGAAGGCTGCTCCTGGGATAACGGTCTGGTGAAAACCCCGGCGGGCTTCCCCGAGGCCTACCGCACCTACGCCGAAGGCGGCTGGGTCGGTGTCGGCGGCTCGCCTGAGTTCGGCGGCATGGGCATGCCCAAGGTCATCGGCGCCCAGGTCGAGGAGATGGTCAACTCGGCCAACCTGTCCTTCGGCCTGTACCCGATGCTGACCGCCGGCGCCTGCCTGTCGATCCTCAACCATGCCAGCGACGAGCTGAAGAACCAGTACCTGCCGAACATGTACGCCGGCGTCTGGGCAGGTTCCATGTGCCTGACCGAGCCGCACGCCGGTACCGACCTGGGCATCATCCGCACCAAGGCCGAGCCGCAGGCCGACGGCAGCTACAAGATCACCGGCACCAAGATCTTCATCACCGGCGGCGAGCATGATCTGACCGAGAACATCATCCACCTGGTGCTGGCCAAGCTGCCGGATGCCCCGGCCGGCCCGAAAGGCATCTCCCTGTTCCTGGTGCCCAAGGTGATGGTCAACGCCGACGGTTCCCTGGGCGAGAAGAACTCCCTGGGCTGCGGCTCCATCGAGCACAAGATGGGCATCAAGGCCTCGGCCACCTGCGTGATGAACTTCGACGGTGCCACTGGCTACCTGGTCGGCGAAGTGAACAAGGGTCTCAACGCCATGTTCACCATGATGAACTACGAGCGTCTGGGCGTCGGCATCCAGGGCCTGGCCCTGGGTGAGCGTTCCTACCAGAGCGCCGTGGAGTACGCCCGCGAGCGTCTGCAGAGTCGCGCGCCGACCGGCCCGGTGGCCAAGGACAAGGCGGCCGACCCGATCATCGTGCACCCGGACGTGCGTCGCATGCTGCTGACCATGAAGGCGCTGAACGAGGGCGGCCGCGCCTTTTCCAGCTATGTGGCCATGCAGCTGGACACCGCCAAGTACAGCGAGGACAAGGCAACTGCCAAACGCGCCGAGGAGTTGGTCGCTCTGCTGACCCCGGTAGCTAAGGCTTTCCTCACCGACATGGGGTTGGAAACCACGGTGCATGGCCAGCAGATTTTCGGTGGCCACGGCTTCATCCGTGAGTGGGGCCAGGAGCAATTGGTGCGCGACTGCCGCATCACTCAGATCTACGAAGGTACCAACGGCATCCAGTCGCTGGATCTGGTGGGGCGCAAGGTGGTTGGTAGTGGCGGTAGCTACTACAAGCACCTGTCCGAGGAAATCCGCGCGTTTATCGCCTCCGCCGACGCCGCTCTGGCCGAATTTACCGGCCCGCTCGGCGCCGCCGTGGACAATCTCGATGACTTGACTGCCTGGGTGCTGGAGCAGGCCAAGACCAATCCCAACGAGATCGGTGCTGCCTCGGTGGAATACCTGCATGTGTTCGGTTACACCGTCTACGCCTACATGTGGGCGCTGATGGCCCGGGCTGCGCTGGGCAAGGAAGGTCAGGACGATTTCTACGTCAGCAAGCTGGGCACGGCGCGTTTCTACTTTGCCCGCCTGCTGCCGCGTATCCATTCGCTGACTGCTTCGGTCAAGGCTGGTAGTGAAAGTCTGTTCCTGCTGGAAGCCGAACAGTTCTGAAGTGTCTGTTGAGTGCAAAAGCCCCGGCCTGGTGCCGGGGCTTTTGCGTTTCATGGGTTGGAAAACTGTTGCCGGATGGTTCGCAGACTGCCGTTTTGTCGTGCTGGCAGTGCCCGAATGATGCCGCAGGCCGGTCATTACGGTGCTTTTGACCTACGCAGTTTTTTCCTAGCCAGCGACTACAAAAATCATCATTTCGCGTTTTCCGGCTTCTGCCCAGAATGGCCTCGACATTCACGTGGATCGCACCCTGTATGCGACTGCTGTAGAACAAGAAGAGGCCGCAGATGAACGATTTGAATCAGACCGCCATCCAGAATCCTGCCGATCTGACTTCCCGAGTGATCGAGATTGATACCCTGGTAGTAGGCGCCGGTCAGGCCGGTGTTGCCATGAGTGAACACCTGACCAAGCTGGAAGTACCGCACCTGGTGCTGGAGCGCAGCCGTATTGCCGAGGCCTGGCGCACCGGCCGCTGGGATTCGCTGGTAGCCAATGGCCCGGCCTGGCACGACCGCTTCCCGGGCATGGAATTCGATGGGCTGGATCCGGACGCCTTCGCCCACAAGGATCAGGTGGCCGACTACTTCGAGGCCTATGCGCGCAAGTTCAATGCGCCGATCCGCACCGGCGTTGAAGTGAAGAAGGTGGTACGCAATGCCGATCGTCCGGGTTTCACCGTAGAGACCTCCGAAGGGGTCATCCAGGCGCTGCGCGTTGTTTCGGCCACCGGCCCGTTCCAGAAGCCGGTGATTCCGGCCATTGCCCCGAAGGACGAGCGTATTACCCAGATCCACTCGGCTGCCTACTACAACCCGCAGCAACTGGGGGAGGGTGCGGTACTGGTGGTGGGTGCCGGCTCGTCCGGCGTACAGATCGCCGACGAGCTGCAGCGTGCCGGCAAGACCGTGTACTTGTCGGTCGGCCCGCATGATCGTCCGCCGCGCAGCTATCGCAATCGTGATTTCTGCTGGTGGTTGGGCGTACTTGGCCTGTGGGACGCCGAAGCGGCGGTACCGGGCAAGGAGCACGTGACCATCGCCGTCAGCGGTGCCCGTGGCGGCCATACCGTGGACTTCCGTCAACTGGCGCAGCAGGGCATCACCCTGGTCGGTCTGACCCGCTCGTTCGATAACGGCGTGGTGCGCTTCCAGTCGGATCTGGCCGAGAACCTCGCCCGTGGCGACGAGAACTACCTGGCCCTGCTCGATGCAGCCGACGCCTATATCGCCCGCAATGGACTGGATCTGCCGGAGGAGCCGCAAGCCCGCGTGCGTCTGCCGGATCCGGAGTGCGTGCGCAACCCGATCCTTGAGCTGAATCTGGAACAGGCCAACATCCGGACAATCATCTGGGCCACCGGCTACTCGGTGGATTTCAACTGGCTGCCGTCCACTGCGCTGGATGCCAATGGCAAGCCCCGCCATCAGCGCGGCGTCTCCAGCGAGCCCGGAGTCTATTTCCTGGGGCTGCCGTGGCTGTCGCGGCGTGGTTCCACCTTCATCTGGGGGGTGTGGCACGACGCCAAGCACATCGCAGATCACATTGCCACGCAGCGCAAGTATCAGTCCTACCAGGACGCCAGTCAGCGTCAGTTCAAGCGCTAAACGCCTGGCAGGTATCCGTGGATACCTGCCTTCCCGGCAAACCTGAAACCAGAACAAGGAATCTCAGCCCGTGCCTACTCATACCCGCATCCGCATGTTCAACACCAAGACCACCTATCCGAACCAGAGTCTGGATAACGACCTGTGCCAGGCCGTGCGCGCCGGCAATACAGTGTACGTCCGTGGTCAGGTGGGTACCGACTTCGAAGGCAACCTGGTCGGCCTGGGCGACCCGCGTGCGCAGGCCGAGCAGGCGATGAAGAACGTAAAGCAACTGCTGGAAGAAGCCGGCAGCGATCTGTCGCACATCGTCAAGACCACTACCTACATCATCGATCCGCGCTATCGTGAGCCGGTCTACCAGGAGGTTGGCAAGTGGCTCAAAGGCGTCTTTCCGATTTCCACCGGCCTGGTTGTCAGTGCTCTGGCACAGCCACAATGGCTGATGGAAATCGATGTGATCGCCGTGATTCCGGACGACTGGACAGCGAATAACGCATAAGGAGTTGCCATGACCTTTTCCATCGTCGGCCGCTGTGCCGAGACCGGCCAACTGGGGATTGCCATCAGTTCGTCGAGCATCGCTGTAGGTGCCCGTTGCCCATGGCTGCGGGCTGGTGTCGGCGCGGTTTCCAGTCAGAACATCACCCTGCCGGCGCTTGGCCCGCAGATCCTTGATGAACTGGAGGCGGGGCTTGAACCGGAGGCGGCGCTGCAGCAGGTGCTTCGGCGTAACGGCTACAGCCAGTACCGGCAGGTGGCGGTGCTCGACAGCAAGGGGCACGCAGCTCTGTTCTCCGGCAGCGAATCGCTCGGCGTGCACAATGCCGTGATGGGTGAGCAATGCGTGGCGGCCGGCAACCTGCTGGCCGGCCCGCAGGTCATCAATGCCATGGTGCAGGCCTTCGAAAACAGTGCCGGGATACTTGCTGACCGTCTGCTCAGTGCCATGCAGGCTGCGCTGTCCGAAGGCGGGGAGGCCGGGCCTGTGCATTCGGCCGCGCTGAAGGTGGTGGACGATCTCACCTGGCCCTTGATCGACCTGCGTGTGGACTGGGCCGAACAGGATCCGATCGGCGAGCTGGAGCGGCTTTGGCAGGCCTACCGGCCGCAGATGCAGGACTACGTAATCCGCGCACTGGATCCGACCAAGGCGCCCAGCTATGGCGTACCCGGCGATGAATAGCAGCCGCGAACTGCTGGCCCGGCTGGTGGCTTTCCCCACCGTCAGCCGCGACTCCAACCTGGAGCTGATCGGTTTTATTCGCAGCTACCTGCAGGGGCTCGGTATCGCCTGTGAGCTGGACTACAACGCCGAGCGGACCAAGGCCAACCTCTATGCCCGCTTTGGCCCGGACTGCGAAGGCGGCGTGCTGCTTTCCGGTCATACTGACGTGGTGCCGGTCGATGGGCAGAACTGGACGTTGCCACCGTTCGAGCTGAGTGAGCGGGATGGTCGCCTGTACGGACGCGGCAGCGCCGACATGAAGGGCTTCATCGCCTGTGTGCTGGCGGCTGTGCCGAACTGGCTGGCTGGCCCGCTGCGGGTACCGGTGCACCTGGCTTTTTCCTATGACGAGGAGGTCGGTTGCCTCGGCGTGCGCTCGTTGCTGGAGAAGATCGGCCAGCGCCCCAATCCGCCGGCACTGTGCATCATCGGCGAGCCGACCGAGCTCAAGCCGGTGCTCGGCCACAAGGGCAAGCTGGCGATGCGCTGTCGTGTGCATGGGGCGGCCTGTCACTCGGCCTATGCACCGCAGGGCGTCAATGCCATCGAGTACGCTGCCCGGCTGATCAACCGTCTTGGTGAGATCGGTCAGCGCCTGAGTGCAGTGGAGCGCCATGACCCACGTTTTGATCCGCCGTTCTCCACCGTGCAGACCGGGCTGATTCAGGGGGGGCGGGCGCTGAATATCGTCCCGGCCGAATGTCAGTTCGATTTCGAGGTGCGTGCCCTGCCCAGCGACGACCCGCAGCAGGTGGCCGAGGAACTGCGGGCCTACGCCGAGCATGAGCTGTTGCCGGAAATGCGCCAGCGCAGCAGCGCCAGCGCCATTGAGCTGGAGCCCTTGTCAGCCTACCCGGGACTGGCCACGGATCCACACAGTGCTGCGGCCGAGTTGCTGGCCTTGCTCAGTGGCAGTCGCGAGTTCGGAACCGTGGCATTTGGCACCGAAGGTGGCCTGTTCGATCAGGCCGGGATTCCGGCAGTGATCTGCGGGCCCGGCAGTATGGATCAGGGCCACAAGCCGGACGAGTTCGTCAGCGTCCAGCAGCTCGATGCCTGTGACACCATGCTCCGGCGTCTGGGCGACTGGCTGCGTCCCGCCTGAGACTGTGGATGTTACCGCGCCCGGCAGCGAGCCGGTCGCGGCTCTGTCTGCGCCGCCATCAGTGCGTTTCATCGGCTGATTGGTCGCCGCCCGTTGCCGGGTGGCGACTAACCGGCAGGTTCTTGCGTGCCCTCTTCCGTCAGACTGGGGCGGCCCGGGCTTTGCCGGGTTTTTCGCTGCGCATCCTTGTTGCCGTGTGACCATGTTTTTTATGGCTTACGAGCATATTTTTACTAATTTTCCTTCCGCACGGCCTGCGCCACCATCGTCATCACAACCACAAAGCCGATCACGGCAACATGACGAGGTACACAGGCTATGCTGCAGCACAGCGATTGGCAGAAGCGTGCATCCGAGCAACGCTTTCTCACCCGGGCACTGATCGACGGCCAATGGGTCGACGCCCAGAGCGGCAATACCTTCGACTCAATCAATCCGGCTACCAACCAGTTGCTGGCACAGGTCGCCGCCTGTGATGCCGCCGATGTCGACAGGGCCGTGGCCAGCGCCCGCAAGGTGTTCGAGCAGGGGCCCTGGGCGCGCATGACGCCGCGCGAGCGCAAACAGGTGCTGTTGCGTCTTTCCGAACTGATCCTGGCCAATCGCGAAGAACTGGCTTTGCTCGACTCGCTGAATATGGGCAAGCCGGTCATGGATGCCTACAACATCGATGTGCCGGGTGCAGCGCAGGTATTCGCCTGGTACGGCGAAGCGCTGGACAAGCTCTACGATCAGGTGGCTCCGACAGCCAGTGATGCGCTGGCCACCATCACCCGCGATCCTCTAGGTGTGGTCGCAGCGGTGGTGCCATGGAACTTCCCGCTGGATCTGGCTGCCTGGAAGCTGGCTCCGGCGCTGGGCGCCGGCAACTCGGTGATCCTCAAGCCTGCCGAGCAGTCGCCGTTCTCGGCCCTGCGTCTGGCCGAGCTGGCGCTGGAGGCAGGTCTGCCAGCCGGTGTGCTGAACGTGGTACCGGGGCTGGGGGAAACCGCCGGCAAGGCGCTTGGCCTGCATCCGGACGTTGATTGCCTGGCCTTCACCGGCTCCACCGAGGTGGGCAAGTACTTCATGGCCTATTCGGCCCAGTCCAACCTCAAGCAGGTCTGGCTGGAGTGCGGCGGCAAGAGCGCCAACTTGGTATTCGCCGACTGTAAGGATCTGGACCTGGCCGCGGAAAAGGCCGCCTTCGCGATTTTCTTCAACCAGGGCGAAGTGTGCTCGGCAAACTCGCGTCTGCTGGTTCAGCGCGAGATCCATGATGAATTCGTCGAGCGCCTGGTAGCCAAGGCGCAGCAGTGGTTGCCGGGCGATCCGCTTGATCCGGGCAGCCGCGCCGGTGCCATCGTCGATGCCCGTCAGACTGCGCGCATCATGGCATTTATCGATGTCGCCCAACGTCAGGGCGCCCGTCTGGTCTGTGGTGGTCAGCGCAGCAGCTTCAACGGCTCCGACAATTTCGTCCAGCCGACAATCTTCACCCATGTCAGCCCCGACATGCAGCTGGCCCGCGAGGAAGTATTCGGGCCGGTGCTGGCGGTAATGGCCTTCGATAGCGAAGAGGAGGCCATCGAGCTGGCCAATGCCAGCCAGTACGGTCTGGCCGCCTCGCTGTGGACGGACGATCTGCACCGTGCTCACCGCGTCGCCCGCCAACTGCGGGCCGGCACGGTCTCGGTCAATACCGTCGATGCCCTTGATGTGTGTGTTCCCTTTGGTGGCTGCAAGCAGTCGGGCTTTGGCCGCGATCTGTCGCTGCATGCCTTCGACAAGTACAGCCAGTTGAAGACTACCTGGTTCCAGTTGCGCCGCTAAGCAGCGCCCCGTTGCAGACCTGAAACAACAATAAGATTGCAGGAGAAGTACCATGCATGACCCTGATATTGCGCTTGCCCAACCCACCCTTACAGCCGCCTCCGGCGGTAACTCCCGTCGCCGCCTTGGCCTTTCGGCCCTGCTGGCGGTCTCTGTAGGCCTCGTCGTCTCCCAGGGAGTGATGGTGCTGATGCTGCAGGGGGCCGGGATTGCCGGTCTGGGCTTTCTTATCCCGCTGAGCCTGGCCTTCCTCCTCGCTCTGACCTATGCCGTTTCCTTCTCGGAGCTGGCACTGATGATTCCCCGCGCCGGTAGCCTGAGTAGCTACACCGAGGTGGCGCTGGGGCACTTCCCGGCAATCCTGGCGACCTTCTCTGGTTACGTGGTGGTCGCCATGTTTGCCCTGTCGGCTGAGTTGCTGCTGCTGGACCTGATCATCGGTGAGGTTTATCCGGGGGTGTTCCCGGATATGAGCATTGCCTACGGCGTGCTGATTATCTTCACTGTGCTCAACCTGCTCGGTATTGACCTGTTTGCCCGTCTGCAGTCTGCGTTGGCACTGGTGATGGTGGTCATGCTGCTGACTCTGGGCCTCTGCGCAGTAACTGGCAGTGGCAGCGAGCCGGCACTGAGCAGTCCCATCAACAGTGACTGGAACCCGCTGGGGGCCGGTGTGCTGACTCTGGTGGCTCTGGCTATCTGGGGCTTTGTTGGCGCCGAGTTCGTTTGCCCGCTGGTGGAGGAAACCCGTCAGCCCGAGCGCAACGTGCCGCGCGGGATGATGCTGGGTTTGACCATCATCTTCGTCACCATTGCCCTGTACAGCATCGGCGCACTGTTCTATGTGCCGCAAGAGGAACTGGCCAACGCTTCGCTGCCGCACTACCTGTTCGCCACGACGGTATTTGGTGAGGCCGGCAAAGCCTTCCTGGTGATCGCAGCCATCATGGCCACTTGCAGCACCGTGAATACCTCGCTGGCAGCCATTCCGCGGATGCTCTACGGCATGGCAGTCAACGGCCAGGCTTTCCCGCAGCTGAAGAAGGTCAGCAAGAAGTTCAACTCGCCCTGGGTGGCAGTGCTGTTTGTTGCTGCCATTACCGGTGTGCCGGTGATCTTCATGGGGGACAACCCGGATGCGATCAGCCTGCTGCTGCTGGCTGCCTGTATCGCCTGGCTGCTGGCCTACATCATCTGTCACCTGAACGTTATTGCCCTGCGCCGCCGCTACCCGCAGCTGCCGCGTCCGTTCCGCACGCCGTTCTACCCGCTGCCGCAGATTGTTGGTATCGCCGGTATGCTGGTGTCGCTGTACTACGTGTCGCCGGCGCCTGAAATGACTATGCCGATCGTCTATTCGGCGGGAGTGGTACTGGCTGTGGTTTCCATCATCGCCGTGCTCTGGATCAAGCTGGTAATGCGCAAGCCGCTGTTCCAGCCTGAGCCCATCGAAACCGTACTGTCGCGCCAATGACATCCGGCCGGGCTTGTCCCGGCCACCGAACACACCCTGCAATGATTGAGGTTGCTGAAATGACAAGCCCGAACAAACCAGCCCGCTCCACTCAGGACTATCAGGCAGCGGATGCTGCCCACCACATTCATGCCTTCCTCGACCAGAAGGCCCTGAATGCCGAAGGCCCGCGGGTAATTGTCCGCGGTGAAGGCCTTTACCTCTGGGACAACGACGGCAAGCGTTACCTGGACGGCATGTCCGGCCTGTGGTGCACCAACCTCGGTTACGGCCGCCAGGATCTGGTCAAGGCAGCATCTGCACAGATGGCCGAGCTGCCGTACTACAACATGTTCTTCCACACCACCCATCCGGCCGTTGTGGAATTGTCGGAAACCCTGTTCAGCCTGCTGCCTGGTCACTACAGCCACGCGATTTATACCAACTCCGGCTCCGAATCCAACGAAGTGCTGATCCGCACCGTACGCCGCTACTGGCAAATTCTCGGCAAGCCCGAGAAGAAGGTCATGATCGGGCGCTGGAACGGCTACCACGGCTCCACTCTGGCTGCTACCGCGCTGGGCGGTATGCAGTTCATGCACGAGATGGGCGGCCTGATTCCGGACGTGGCCCATATCGACGAGCCATACTGGTACGCCCACGGTGGCGACCTGACCCCGGAAGAGTTCGGCCGCCGCTGTGCCCAGCAGCTTGAGGACAAGATCCTCGAGCTGGGCGCCGACAAGGTCGCCGGCTTTATTGCCGAGCCGTTCCAGGGCGCGGGTGGCATGATCTTCCCGCCGGAGAGCTACTGGCCGGAAATTCAGCGTATCTGCCGCAAGTACGATGTCCTGCTGTGTGCTGACGAGGTTATCGGTGGCTTCGGCCGTACCGGTGAATGGTTCGCTCACCAGCACTTTGGTTTTGAGCCGGACACCCTGTCCATCGCCAAGGGCCTGACCTCCGGCTACGTACCCATGGGTGGCCTAGTACTGAGCAAACGCATTGCCGACGTACTGGTTGAGAAGGGCGGTGTGTTTGCCCATGGCCTGACCTACTCTGGCCACCCGGTGGCGGCTGCTGTGGCGCTGGCCAATATCAAGGCGCTGCGTGACGAGGGTGTGGTCAGCCAGGTCAAGGAGCAGACTGGCCCCTACCTGCAGCAGTGCCTGCGCGAGGTCTTTGGCAATCACCCGTTGATCGGCGATATCCAGGGCGCCGGCTTCGTGGCAGCGCTGCAATTTGCCGAGGACAAAGCTACCCGCAAGCGCTTTGCCAATGAGAACGATCTGGCCTGGCGTTGCCGTACCATCGGCTTCGAAGAGGGTGTGATCATTCGCTCCACCCTGGGCCGCATGATCATGGCGCCGGCACTGGTGGCTACCCGCAGCGAGCTGGACGAGCTGGTGGAAAAGACCAAGCGTGCTATCGACCGCACCGCTATGGAAATCGGCGTGCTCTAAGCCTGCCTGCAGCAAGCAAACAGCCGCGCTTTGTCGCGGCTGTTTGCTTTCCGTCGCTGGTGCAGGGGCGGCGGCAAGCACGCAGGAGTCCCGTCCCCGGGACTAAGCTCTGCTAAGGGCCCTGTTTCGGTCAGCCCTGACGGGCCTCGATGGCCGACAACTGCTCCTTGCAGTAGTCGATGAATAGCTGAGCCGGCTTGGTCAACTGCGACCGTTTGAGCCAGGCTGCCACCAGTCCGGAGCTGCTGACATCTTCGGCGATGTCCACCATCACCACTTTCTTGCCGTCATAGGTGCATTCCGAATGCGGGCGGGTGACCAGCAGGGAGAAGCCAAAGCCCTGGCCAACCATGCCGCGCACCATCTCGATGGACGGTGAGCTGAAGACAATGTTTGGCGTCAGTCCCAGCTCTTCAAACAGGCTGACGAAATAGGTGCGGCTAGGCAGAACATCGAGCAGGATCATCGGCTCCAGGCACAGGTCACGTAACGACACCTGCGCCTGTCGCGCGAATCGATGGTTCTCCGGTAGCAGGGCATAGGGTCGCTGGGGCTGCATCAACGGCTCGGTCTCGATGGTGGCGTCCAGATCATGCTCGTAGAAGATGGTCAGGTCGAAACGTCCGGCGGTCAGGCCCTGCACCAGTTCCTGTTGCTCACCGTCGCGGATACGGATTTTTACGCCGGGATACAGCTCGGTAAAACCGGCAATCAGTCGTGGCAGGTAGAGTGGAGCAACCGTTTCGAAGCAGCCGATGTCAATCTGCCCGGCCACTACATCGTTGTTGGCCAGAGCGTTCTGCTCGAATTCGCGGGCCATACGCAGCAGTTCCTGAGCCTTTTTGTAGAAGCGTGCGCCGGCAGGGGTCAGTGACACTCCCTGGGCGTGATGGCGTATGAACAGCTGCAGATCGAAGCTGTCCTCCAGGCTTTTGATTGCCGTGGATATCGACGGCTGGGCGATATACAGCTTTCGTGAGGCTTCAGCCACGCTGCCGCATTCCACGGTGGTGACGAAGTACTTGAGCTGGCGCAAGGTGTAGCTGGCCATGGCGGGGTCTCGTTCGCGAATTTGAAAGCAATTGTTTTAGCGAAAACGCCTGACGGCGCGATACCACCATACCGCAAGGGCACTCGATAGCCGCCCAGTTTTTCTCTAAGCCCTAAACATATATTGGCTGCTCTGCAGACCTTCCGGTTCGCAGCGAGCGTTGAGCGGAGTAGTCGTGCTCACGGTGAATGCCAATAAATGTATATACATGACGTGAAGCGCTCTCATGTCGCGTCCGATGCCGCTTTGTATCCGCTCAGGCCGGAAATGTAGTGAGCTATGTGGGAGGCTGTGGGATTGCCGGACAGTGCTTGACGCAGATTGTTTTGGATCATAATGTATATACAAATATCGGGCGGAGTATGTCATGCCGAGTGAATCGATGCCGAAGCAGCTGTGGCGCCAGGTCCGGGTTTTCGATGGCCTGAAGCAGCTGGACGAGGAAATGGCTGTGCTGGTGGCAGGAGGGCGCATCGCTGGCTTGTGGCCGGAGAAGGACTTCGATGACTCCAGTGTGCCGGATGCTGTCGAAGCCGGGCGCGGTGGCGTAATGACGCCGGGACTGGTGGACTGCCATACCCATCTGGTTTATGCCGGCAATCGCGCAGGCGAGTTCGAGCAGCGCCTGGAGGGCGTCAGCTACGAGGAAATCGCCCGTGCCGGCGGTGGCATCATCAGTAGCGTGCGAGCGACCCGTGCCGCCAGCGAGGATGACCTGATCGCTGCCAGCCTGCCGCGTCTTGATGCGCTGCTGGCCGATGGTGTGACCACGGTAGAAATCAAGTCCGGCTACGGCCTGAGTGTCGAAAGCGAGCTGAAGATGCTGCGCGTGGCCCGTCGTCTTGGCGAACTGCGTCCGGTGCGCGTACTCACCACGCTGCTCGGTGCCCATGCCCTGCCGCCGGAGTACGCGGGGCGTGCCGACGACTACATCAGTCTGATCTGTGAGGAGATGATCCCGGCTGCTGTTGCCGGGAACCTGGCCGATGCGGTGGACGTGTTCTGCGAGGGCATCGCCTTCTCCCCAGCGCAGTGTCAGCGAGTATTCGAAGCCGCCAAGACTTACGGTCTGGCGATCAAGGCCCATGCCGAGCAGCTTTCCAACCTCGGTGGCAGCGCCCTGGCCGCGCGTTACGGTGCGCTGTCCGCCGATCATGTCGAATACCTGGATGAAGCCGGCGTACGCGCCATGGCCGAGGCCGGTACGGTCGCCGTGCTGCTGCCCGGCGCCTTCCATGTGCTGCGCGAAACCCAGTTGCCGCCTATCGAACTGCTGCGCCAGTACGGCGTACCCATGGCCGTGGCCAGCGACGCCAACCCCGGCACCTCGCCGATCTGCATGCCGACGCTAATGGCCAACCTGGCCTGCACCCTGTTCCGTCTGACCCCGCGCGAAGCCCTGGCCGGCATGACCGCCCATGGTGCGCGTGCCCTCGGTCTGCCCGAACTGGGCCGCATCGCCGTTGGTGCCCCGGCTGATATGTGTCTGTGGGATATCCAGCAGCCGGCTGAACTGGCATATGCCGTGCAGGCCGGGCGCCTGCGTCAGCGCGTGTTCAACGGGGAGGTGACCCATGCCTGCTGATCGTTTTTCCCTGGAGGTCTGGCAGGGGCGCATTGACCCGGAGCCGGACAGCCCACGCTGGCACCAGCGCATCCGGCCGCTGGCCGAGGCGCGCCAGCCAGGGCTGGTTCTGCTGGGCTTTGCCTGCGACGAGGGTGTGCGCCGCAATCACGGTAGGGTCGGTGCTGCCGGTGGCCCGCTGGTGTTGCGCAAGGCGCTGGCCAACCTGGCCTGGCATCGCAGCGCTGAGGTTTTCGATGCCGGTGATGTGGTTTGCGCCGATGGTGATCTGGAAGCGGCCCAGGCCCGGCTGAGCGACAACGTGCGTGACCTGCTGAACGCCGGTCATCAGGTGATGGTGCTCGGAGGGGGCCATGAAGTGGCTTTCGGCAGTTGGTCCGGCCTGGCCGGGCATATGGAGAACCAGACCAGCACTCCAAGGATCGGTATCGTCAACTTCGATGCGCATTTCGACCTTCGCGATCCGGTCAATGTGCACTCTTCCGGCACGCCCTTCGCCCAGATCGCCGAGCAATGCGCTGCCCGTGCCTGGCCATTCCGCTATGCCTGCCTGGGGATCAGCCGCGCCAGCAACACTCGGGCCCTGTTTGCTCGTGCCGCCGAGCTGGGCGTACTGGTGCGCGAGGACCGGGAGATCAGCGAGTCCACCCTGGCCAGCATCGCCGCCGAGCTGGAAGGCTTTGCCGCCGACTGCGATGTCATACATCTGAGTTTCGACATCGATGTGCTACCGGCTTGCGAAGCTCCCGGCGTCAGCGCCCCTGCAGCACGCGGAGTGCGTCTGGAGCTGCTGGAGCCCCTGCTGGAGCGACTCAAGGCCAGCGGCAAGATTCGCTTGGTCGACTTCGCCGAACTCAACCCCGAGTATGACATCGACAATCGCACTGCCAGGGCGGCGGCGCGGCTGATTCATCTGCTCAGCCTTTGAGGCTGTAACAACGCTTTCCCGACAACAACAACGACGAGGAAATCACGATGTTTACTGCTACCTGCCAGAGCGGCCAGGAGCCGCGCCATGTCTGAGCCCATCTGCCTGAACGCCGGCCTGTCACGACCGCGTGCGCTGGCGCGCCTGATCATCTACAGCCTTATCGGGCTAGTGCTGTTCTTCGTGCCTTTCGACATCGCCGGCCGTTCGACCATCCTTCTTGACCATGCCGCCAGCGCTCTGCAACAGCATGCGCGACCGGCGGTGATCGGCCTGGCGCTGCTGTTCATGCTCTGGGGTGCGCTGGCGCCCTGGCTCGACGGTAGCTGGCGCAGAAGCGCGACCCACCGGGTATTCAGCGTGCTCAAGGTGGCCGGCCTGCTGATCGGCGTGGCCTACCTGCTGCACCTCGGCCCGGACGCGCTGTTCCAGCCGGACATGCTGCCGTTTTTGTTCGACAAGCTGGTGCTGAGCCTGGCACTGATCGTGCCGCTGGGCTCGTTGGCGCTGGTGTTCCTGATCGGCTTCGGCCTGCTGGAGTTGATCGGCGTGCTGATGCAGCCGGTGATGCGGCCGATCTGGCGTACCCCGGGCAAGTCGGCCATCGACGCTGTGGCCTCCTTCGTCGGCAGCTACTCGGTGGGCCTGCTGATCACCGACCGCATGTACCAGCAGGGCCACTACAGCGTGCGCGAAGCGGCGATCATCGCTACCGGCTTCTCCACCGTGTCCGCGCCGTTCATGGTGATCATCGCCAAGACCCTTGGCCTGATGGAACAGTGGAATCTGTACTTCTGGGGCGCCATGGCGGTGACCTTCGCCGTCACCGCCATCAGCGCGCGCATCTATCCGTTGTCGCGGATGCCCTCGGAAGCCACTCCCGAGCCGGCTCTGCAGCCCGGTGAAAGCCGTCTGGGCAGCGCGTGGCGCGCCGGCATGCAGCAGGCCAGCGTCGCCCCCTCGCTGGGCTCGGCGCTGCGCGAAACCTTCGCCGATGGCCTGCGCATGACCTCCGCGATCCTGCCGAGCATTCTCGCCGTCGGCCTGCTCGGCTTGCTGGCCGCCAAGTACACCCCGCTGTTCGACACCCTCGGCGTGCTGCTCTACCCGCTGACCTGGCTGTTCGGCCTGGAAGAACCCATGCAGGTGGCCCGCGCCATTTCCGCCGGCCTGGCGGAGATGTTCCTGCCGGCGATGCTGCTCAAGGACGCCGACGTGCTGGTGAAGTTCGTCACCGCCATCGTCTCGGTCAGCAGCGTGCTGTTCCTCTCCGCCTCGATTCCCTGCGTGCTGGCCACGCGGATCCCGCTGAGCCTTGGCCAACTGCTGCTGATCTGGCTGCAGCGGACTCTGCTCAGCCTGCTGTTGGCCATCCCCCTGGCCTATCTCGCGCAATTTCTCGGCTGGCTCTAGGCCGCCATTCATCCGAACTTCACAGGAGCCTGCAACATGACCATCAAGTTCCGCGATATCGAAATCCGTGCTCCGCGCGGCACCCAGCTGAACGCCAAGAGCTGGCTGACCGAGGCGCCGCTGCGCATGCTGATGAACAACCTCGACCCGGACGTTGCCGAGAACCCCAGGGAACTGGTGGTCTACGGTGGCATCGGTCGCGCCGCGCGCAACTGGGAGTGCTACGACAAGATCGTCGAGACCCTCAAGGAACTGAACGACGATGAGACCCTGCTGGTGCAGTCCGGCAAGCCGGTCGGTGTGTTTCGCACACACCGTGACGCGCCGCGGGTGCTGATCGCCAACTCCAACCTGGTGCCGCACTGGGCCAACTGGGAACACTTCAACGAGCTGGACGCCAAGGGCCTGGCCATGTATGGCCAGATGACCGCCGGCAGCTGGATCTACATCGGCAGCCAGGGCATCGTCCAGGGCACCTACGAGACCTTCGTCGAAGCCGGCCGCCAGCACTACGGCGGTAACCTGACCGGCCGCTGGGTACTCACCGCCGGCCTCGGCGGCATGGGCGGCGCCCAGCCGCTGGCCGCCACCCTGGCCGGTGCCTGCTCGCTGAACATCGAGTGCCAGCAGTCGAGCATCGACTTCCGCCTGCGGACCCGCTATGTCGACGAGCAGGCCACTGATCTGGACGACGCCCTGGCACGCATCGCCAAGTACACCCGCGAAGGCAAGGCCATCTCCATCGCCCTGCACGGCAACGCCGCCGAGATTCTGCCGGAACTGGTGCGCCGCGGCGTGCGTCCGGACATGGTCACCGACCAGACTAGTGCCCATGACCCGCTCAACGGCTATCTGCCGATCGGCTGGACCTGGGAGCAGTACCGCGACCGTGCGCAGACCGACCCCGCAGCCGTGGTCAAGGCCGCCAAGCAGTCGATGGCCGTGCACGTGCAGGCCATGCTCGACTTCCAGAGGATGGGCGTGCCGACCTTCGACTACGGTAACAACATCCGCCAGATGGCCAAGGAAGAGGGCGTGGAAAATGCCTTCGATTTCCCCGGCTTCGTCCCGGCCTACATCCG
The DNA here is from genome assembly GCF_019656335.1 of Pseudomonas sp. NCCP-436. Taxonomy (GTDB): domain Bacteria; phylum Pseudomonadota; class Gammaproteobacteria; order Pseudomonadales; family Pseudomonadaceae; genus Aquipseudomonas. The sequence continues at coordinate 69,182 of NZ_BPLZ01000008.1, forward strand.
CCCGTTGTTCTGCCGCGGCATCGGCCCGTTCCGCTGGGCGGCGCTGTCCGGCGACCCCGAGGACATCTACAAGACCGACGCCAAGGTCAAGGAACTGATCCCGGACGACGCCCACCTGCACCGCTGGCTGGACATGGCCCGCGAGCGCATCAGCTTCCAGGGCCTGCCGGCGCGTATCTGCTGGGTCGGTTTGGGCCTGCGCGCCAAGCTCGGCCTGGCCTTCAACGAAATGGTGCGTTCGGGTGAACTGAGCGCGCCGGTGGTGATCGGCCGTGACCACCTCGACTCCGGCTCGGTTGCCAGCCCCAACCGCGAGACCGAGGCGATGGCCGACGGCTCCGATGCCGTGTCCGACTGGCCGTTGCTCAACGCCCTGCTCAACACCGCCAGCGGCGCCACCTGGGTCTCGCTGCACCATGGTGGCGGCGTGGGGATGGGCTTCTCCCAGCACTCGGGTGTGGTGATTGTCTGTGACGGTACTGACGAGGCGGCTGCACGCATCGCCCGCGTGCTGACCAACGACCCGGGCACCGGGGTGATGCGTCACGCCGACGCCGGCTACCAGATCGCCGTCGACTGCGCCCGTGAGCAGGGTCTGAAACTGCCGATGATCGGCTGAGCGTCCGGGCAGGAAGCGCTTCCTGCCCGACCATTTACCGTTACCCGGGCCCGGCCGTTTGCGTCATCATCCGGCCAGGCCTGTGAGCCCCGAACAAGCCCGTGGAAGGACACTCGATGAACATCCTGAATCTGAAACCCGGCCAGCTGACCCTGGCCGACCTGCGCGCAGCCTACCAGGCTCCCGTGCAACTGACCCTGGACGCCAGCGCCTATCCGGCGATCGAGGCCAGTGTCGCCTGCGTCGAGAACATCATTGCCGAAGGCCGCACGGCTTACGGCATCAACACCGGCTTCGGCCTGCTGGCGTCGACCCGCATCGCCAGCGATGATCTGGAAAAGCTGCAGCGCTCGCTGGTGCTGTCCCATGCCGCCGGTATCGGCGAGGCGCTGAGTGACGCCATGGTGCGTCTGATCATGCTGCTGAAGATCAACAGTCTGGCGCGCGGCTTCTCCGGCATCCGCCGCAAGGTGATCGAGGCGCTGATCGCCCTGGTCAATGCCGAGGTCTATCCGCACATTCCGCTGAAGGGCTCGGTCGGCGCGTCCGGCGATCTGGCACCGCTGGCGCACATGTCGCTGGTGCTGCTGGGTGAGAGCCAGGCGCGGCACAAGGGCCAGTGGCTGCCGGCGAATGAGGCGCTGGCGATTGCCGGCCTGGAGCCGATGACCCTGGCCGCCAAGGAGGGCCTGGCTCTGCTCAACGGCACCCAGGTATCCACCGCCTATGCCCTGCGCGGGCTGTTCGAGGCCGAGGATCTGTACGCCGCCGCCAGCGTCTGCGGTGCGCTGAGCGTTGAGGCGCTGCTGGGTTCGCGCTCGCCGTTCGATGCGCGCATTCACGCCGCCCGTGGCCAGCGTGGGCAGATCGATGCGGCCGCCGCCTTCCGTCATCTGCTCGGCGACAGCAGCGAGATCGGCCGCTCCCACGCCGCCTGCGACAAGGTGCAGGACCCGTATTCGCTGCGTTGCCAGCCGCAGGTGATGGGCGCCTGCCTGACCCAGCTGCGCCAGGCCGCCGAGGTGCTGCAGATCGAGGCCAACGCCGTGTCCGACAACCCGCTGGTGTTCGCCGCCGAAGGCGAGGTGATTTCCGGCGGCAACTTCCACGCCGAGCCGGTGGCCATGGCCGCTGACAATATCGCTCTGGCCATCGCCGAAATCGGTTCGCTTTCCGAGCGACGCATCTCGCTGATGATGGACAAGCACATGTCGCAGCTGCCGCCGTTCCTGGTGGCCAATGGCGGGGTCAACTCCGGCTTCATGATCGCTCAGGTCACCGCCGCAGCCCTGGCCAGCGACAACAAGGCGCTGGCCCACCCGCACAGCGTCGACAGCCTGCCCACCTCGGCCAACCAGGAAGACCACGTGTCGATGGCACCGAACGCCGGCAAGCGCCTGTGGGACATGGCCGAGAACACTCGCGGCATCCTCGCCGTCGAGTGGCTTGGTGCCTGTCAGGGGCTGGACTTCCGTGAGGGACTCAAGAGCACGCCGCTGCTGGAGCAGGCGCGCCAGGCGCTGCGCGCGCGGGTGCCGTACTACGTCGAGGACCGCTTCTTCGCTCCGGACATCGCCGAAGCCAACGAACTGCTGGCCGAACGCGTGCTGACCCCGCTGCTGCCGTCCGGGCTGCTGCCGTCGCTGAGCTGAGGTAGGCTGCTGCCTCTCCCGCGCGTGGGAGAGGTAGCGGGTAGGGTGGAAAACGCCGTAGGCTTTTCCACCTGTTGGCGCCGGTGTAAATCGCTGCGCGGATTTCCACCCTACGGATGTATCCGCGGTTTTCTCCGCTATCATCCGTCGCGACCGGGCCATTCCAAGGAGCTTCCGTGACCAGCAACACCCCACGCTACAAGGCCATCGAGGCGTTTCTGCTCGAACGCATCCAGAGCGGCGCCTACCCGGTCAATCACCAGATTCCGCCAGAGGAACAACTGGCCCGGGATTTCTCCGTCAGCCGCATGACCGCCAACAAGGCGATTCAGAATCTGGTGCAGAAGGGTTACCTGATGCGTCAGGCCGGACTGGGGACTTTCGTTACGGATCGCAAGGCCGAATCGTCACTGCACGAGGTGATGAACATTGCCAGTGAAGTGCGTGCCCGGGGGCATGTCTACAGCAATCGGGTGATTCGCTGCGAGGCGCTGGCTGCCGATGACGAGGTGGCCCTGCGCCTGGGCCTGCGCCTGGGGGCGGAAGTGTTTCACAGCATTCTGGTGCACCTGCAGGACGAGCTGCCGATTCAGTTGGAGGATCGTTTCGTCAACCCGCGCTGGGTGCCGCACTATCTCGACAGCGACTTCACCCGGCAGACACCCAATGAGGTGCTGGTGGCCAGTTGCCCGATCTCTGATGTCGAGCACGTGGTGGAAGCCGTGCTGGTGGATGCCGTCACCGCCGGGCTGCTGCAGATCGATCCGGCCATGCCCTGCCTGAGCGTGATCCGTCGCACCTGGTCCGACGACCACCTGGTCAGTTATGCACGGCTGATCCACCCGGGCGAGCGCTATAAACTGCGCTCGCTGCACAAGCGCCGTCGCTAAACGGGCGGCTAAGGCTTCAGTCGACGATTTCCGTATCGACCAGTGCCGGATCGTCGATGAAACGGTTGCGGATGCCCTGCAGTGCCTCGATCCGATCGTTGCGCACGCGCTCCTGCTCGTCCGGTGGATCCAGTCGGTGCCAGGCCTTGTACATGGCTACCGGGCCGTAAATCGGCAGGTCGTATTCGACGTGCATATAGAAGATGGCCCGAGCGATATTGCCCTTGGCGTCATCACGTGGCTCGAACGACTGGAAGCTGGTCTTCAGTTCGCAGCCGATGTCGCTGAAGCGGCTGTCGATGTCGTTGCTCAGCTCGGCGAACTGGGCATTGCGGCGAACCAGCTCGACCCGTGCCAGGGACGGGTAGTAGTTGTGCAGGTCGGCGGTGATATAGGGGTAGCGCGGGTTCATGATCGTGCATTGGCGATCCGTGATGCAGCGTAGTGCGCTCTTGAGCTGCTTGCTGCTGTAGATCGGGCTTGCGCTCAGGGTGCCATCCCCGCGACTGAATGGCTGGCCGCAATACAGCGTATGGCCGCCCTGACTGTAGAGCTCCTGCCAGAAGGACTGTTCGATAGCCTGTTTGACGTCGCCAAGCTGGTATTGCCCCCCGGCGCCAGCAGGCAGGCTGAAACCGGTGGCCAGGCAGCCGATAAGCAGGGTGAGTGTGCGCATGTTCGAACCCCCCTTGTGCTGTCGCCGTGGTCGGCGACTGTTGTTGTTGGAAGTGCCAGCGGAAATGCTGCTGGCAGCATCGGGCAGTCTAGCAAGCGTGCGTCACAGAAAAGTATCGGCGCAAAGCCGAGCTGCTCCGGGGAAATGCCAAGCGTTTCTCGTTTTGCCTCCGTGTAAGTCATGTCTTACACGATGTCTCGCCGATGACTACTGTTGCAGAGCAATTGGCGGGCGTACTCTGAATTCAATGGATTTGGCGCAGGAAGCGCATCTATAAACAGGGACACTCGGGACAGCCACCGGGACGGTGTGCAGATCAAGGATGTCAGGACAACAGTTTGCAAGGCCCCGCATTCGCGGGGTTTTCTTTTTTCAGTGTTCGGCACGAACGCATGATGCCCCGCCAGTGACCGCAGGCGGCACGATCCGCACCGACTTACCAGCCCTGGGTTTCCTCGCCTCGATTCTGAGAGCTGCTCAGGCCGCCCGCTGAGCCTTCTGCAATTGCTCGAACCAGTCCAGCACCTCGTCCCACAGGCGTTGTGCTGCCGGGCGGAAATAGCCCATGTGCCCGAGGTTGCCCAGCCCTTCAGCGCGGGAGTCGAGCGTGCGCGCCTGGTAGGGAGCATTGCTGTAGGCGGCCATGAAGGCGTCGCGCGAGGCTGGTGGTGCCCACAGGTCGTCCAGCGAATTCAAGGCCACGATGGGAGTGGTAACGCGAGCGAAGCGCTCGGCCAGACCTGGCATCTGCGGGTCGTCGAAGAAATAGCGCGGGTAACGGCACCAGCGTTTCCACTGTCGATAGACGCCCAGCGGCAGATCCTCGCCCATGCCCAGCTTGCTCCAGGCCAGGTAGCCCTTGTAGCGGGTCATCAGCGGGCCGATCAGCCGCCACATTGCCAATACTCGGATCTGCTCGGCCTTCGGCATCCAGCCGTGCCAGCCGGCACCGGTGCCGAAGGTGTAGAAGCCAGTCACTTCGGCATGGTTGGGCAGCAGGCCGAAGGCATGGCCGCCGAAGGAATGGCCGACCATGAACAGCGGTCGCTCGGGGTGGCGGTGCTGATCCACCGCTGCAGCCAGGTCGAGACGCGCCCAGTCCAGATACTCCATCTCGAAACCTCGCAGGCTTTCCGGGCGGGACTGACCGACACCGCGATAATCCAGCGTCAGGGTGGTAAAGCCGCGGCTGGCGGCGTGTTCGGCAAAGCGCCGGTAAAAGCCCTGCGGTACCCCGGTGGCGCCGGCCACCAGCAGTTGTGCGCGGGGTTGCTCGGCGTGATAACGGTTGGCGCTCAACTGATAGTCGTCCAGCGCGAGCAGGGGCAGGGTTTCACGGCGAACTGGCGTGGTCATGCGGATTTGGCCTCCGGACGCTGGCGGGTCAGTTGGATAAGCGTGGTAACGGCCTGGTGCAGCGGTGCTCCGTCGCCGGCGACGCGAGCCTGTAGCAGACCGCCTTCATAAAGGGCGACGAACAGCGACGCCAGACCGGCGGCCTGGGCATAGCCATGGCGCTGCAACTGGTCTTCGAGCACCTGGCGGATGGTGGCGAAGGCTCTGGCCAGTGCGGCGCGGATGGCCTGATCCTGCGGGCCGCTTTCCAGTGCGATGGTGGCCAGTGGGCAGCCGAGCTCGAAGTCGCTGTCCTGCAGCTGTGTCATGCTGTTCTGTAACCATTGGGCCAGTGCCTCCAGTGGCTCGGGATGGCGATGGAACAGGTTGGTGAAGGCCTGCTGGACGCGTTCAGCGACCTGCTCGATGGCGGCCACTGCCAGATCCGTCTTGCCGCCCGGGAAATGGTGGTAGAGGCAACCCTTGGGCAAATCGGCGCTTGCCAGCAGTTTACTCAGGCCGATGCCATGCAGGCCCTTGCGTTGCAAGGCGTCGATCATGCTATCGATCAGTTTGTCGCGTGTGGTCGTGTGCATGGCAGAAATTCTCTGGACCATTCGGTCTAATGGCCAGCGACATTCCTGCCAGGTTTGGCGGCGTATCAGCCGGTCTCCCAGGCTCCGTCCAGCGCCGTGCGCAGCAATTCGATCATCGCCTGCTGGCGCTGGGCATCGCGGTAAACCAGGCCCACCTGCAGTGGAATGCGCGGCTCACTCAGCGGTTTCCATAGCAGGCCGCTACGGGCATGCATCTGCCGCGCCCGCCCCGGCAGCACGCTGGCCAGGGTGGTGTGCGGCAGGCTGTCGAGAATCCCGCTCATATGGTTCAGTTCGGCCTGTACCTGTGGCCGACGGCCAAGTAGTGCGAGCTGCTCCTGCCAGATCTGGCGGATGCGGAATTCTTCGCCGAGCAGCAGCATTGGTAATTCCGCCGCCTGGCTAAGTGAAACCTTGCGAAATTCGCGCAGGGGATGATTCTCCGGCACCACCAGCTGCAGCTCGTCCTCGTATAGCGCCAGGCTGTGCAGGCCTGGCTGACGTGGTGGCAGGAAACCGATACCGATGTCCAGGCTGCCGCTAAGCAGACGCCGTTCGATGTCCACTCCCGACAGTTCGTAGAGTTTGACCACCAGTTGCGGCTGCGCCTGGTGCAGCCGCTCCAGCAGCAGCGGTACCAAGCTGGCGTTGACCGTCTGCAGTACGCCAATGGACAGGCTGCGTGGACCCGGTCCGCGGAAACTGCGCAGTGCCTCGCGCGCGCGCTCCATGCCGTCGAGCAGGGGTACGGCATGGTTGTACAGCGTATGGGCAGCCAGGGTCGGCAGCAGGCGCCTGCCGCTGCGCTGGAACAGGCCGACGTCCAGCTCACCTTCCAGTTGGCGGATTTGCTGCGAAAGCGCTGGCTGGGAAATGCTCAGGCGCTCGGCTGCGCGGCCGACATGGCCTTCCTCGTAGAGCGCGACGAAATAGCGGAGCTGGCGAAAATCCATAAGAAAATCTTATGAGTTAATCAGGGAAAACGAAATGTCAAAAAGGTTGGTGCGGCCCTAGTCTAGCAGCATGATCAACAGCCAAGTGGCCGGAGCGGTCAGTGCAGCAGATCGAAATTCTGGGTGTTTTCATAGGTAAAGCCGAAGATATTGGCGGTGGCTTGAGCTGCGTACAACGCAAGCAGCGCCTGCAGCACCGTCTCTGGCTCTGGCCGCAGGGGCTGGGCCAGGACGAACAGGGGGATGCACGTTTTCACGGCGGCCTTGAGCGGGCCGTGCATCACTATCCGGCGGAGCACTACGACTATTGGCGTGCGTTGTACCCGCAACGGGCATGGGCGTTGCCTGAGTTTGGCGAAAATCTCTCCAGTCGCGGGCTGTGTGAAGAGCAGGTATGCATAGGCGACATCTTCCGCTGGGGTGATGCGCTGTTGCAGGTCAGCCAGCCGCGCTCGCCATGTTATCGACTCAAGCGTCTCCAGGCTGATGCGGATCTGCCCCAGATAGCGCAGGACAGTGGCCGTTGCGGCTGGTTTTATCGTGTGCTCAAGCCCGGCTTCGCCAGTGCCGAGCTGCCCTTTCAACTGGTACAGCGTAGCTATCCGGGGCTGAGCGTGGCGCAGGCACTGCATCATTTCTATCACTTCCCCATGGAGCGCGCGGGCCTCCAGCAACTGCAGGGCTGTCTGGCGCTGTCTGCCCGCTGGCGCGAGATTGTCGCGCAGCGGCTGAAGACTGGCCGCCTGGAAGACTGGTCGGCGCGTCTGTCGGGCCAGCCCCTGGAGGGTGCGCAGGTCAGCGAGGAACGTCGCTATGCGTGATCTGATGGCCCGCCTGCACCTGATGGGGGAGCGCAGTGGCCCGCTGTTCGTGCGTGGCCAGGGTTCCTGGCTGTGGGATGCAGAAGGGCGAGCCTTCCTTGATTTTGATCAGGACCAGGGCGCCAACAGCTTTGGACACAGCCCGAGCCTGCTGCTGGCGGCCCTGCACCGGCAGGCGGAATTGCTGATCAGTCCCGGTCGTGGCCAGTGCAGTCGTGGTCAGCTCAAGTTGGCCGCGCAACTGTGTCAGGCTGTCGGCAGCGAGCGGGTAACCTTCTGCAGCGATGCCCGCCAGGCTGCTGCCCTGGCTGTACGTCTGGCGCTGCACTGGGCGAGCGAGCAGAACCCGGAGGCCGACAGCCTGGTACTGGTAGAGGGCAACTCGTTCGGACCCTTGCCGGAGACTGTTGCCGGCCGCGTACTAAAGGTGTCGTTCAATGATCTTGACGCTCTGGCGGCAGCGCTTGATTCACGTTGCGCCGCCGTGCTGATCGAGCCGGTGCAACAGGCGGCCGGAGTGGTGCCGGCCACCCTGGAATACCTGCAGGGCGCGCAGCGGCTATGCCGCGAGCAGGGCGCCGTACTGATCCTAGATGAGGCTGGCAGTGGCATGGGACGTTGTGGAACTCTGCTGGCTGAGGAGCTGTACGGCGTGCGCGCCGACCTGTTGATTCTGGGTAACGGTCTGGCCGGAGGGCTGCCACTGGCAGCGCTGCTGGCGCGTGGCCGTATTGCCTCCCAGAGCGATGCCGAGCTGGCTCCGCGCTTTTCCGGTGAGGCTCTGCTGGCAGCTGCAGGGGTGGCAGTACTGAATTCCGTGCTCGAAGGCAGCTTCCTCGCTCAGGTGCGGGAGGTGGCCGGACATCTGCGTGAAGGCCTGGCTCATCTGGCTCGGTGCCATGGTCATGGCCCGCTGCGTGGCCACGGCCTGCTGGTCGGCCTGCCGCTGATCGGCCAGAGCGCCGCAACGGTGCAGCGTGCAGCGTGTGAACAGGGTTTGCTGATCGGCATTGCCCGTGACGACTGCCTGCGACTGACGCCAGCTCTGACCGTTAGTCACGGCAATGTCGAGGAGATGTTGCGTCGCCTGGGACGGGCCCTGCAGTCCGTCGAGAACAATCATGTGGAGGTCGCCTGATGCGCGTCGCCGTCATTCAACACAGTAAGGCTGCCGGCCCGGCAGCCCTCGAGCGTTGGCTTGAGGAACATGAAGTGAGCCGCTACCGGCCCTACGCCGGCAGCGAACTGCCGGATCTGGACGACTTCAGGGTACTGATCCTGCTGGATGCCTCGCTGAGCGTTCACGACGAGCGCGAGCATGCCTGGCTGGCCGAGGAAAAGCGCCTGATCCACCGGGCACTGATGACCCGCAAACGGATTTTTGGTACCGGCTTCGGCGCTCATCTGTTGGCCGAGGCGCTGGGGGCGCGTGTCGGTTCCTGTGCCGACGGCGTGCATATCGGCTGGTGGCAGCTGGAGAAGAATCCGCAGTCGCGCCTGTCGCCGTTGGGACGGATGCTGCCGCAGCGTCTGCTGGCCCTGCACTGGCAACGTGAAGCCTGCAGTCTGCCGCATGGAGCCATCGCCCTGTATGGCTCACCGGCCGGGCCTTTGCAGGGCTTTGTCTGGCAGGAGCGCGCCATAGGCTTGTTGTGCCAGTTGGAGGTCGATGCCGCCGGGCTGGACGAGCGCCTTCGACTGAACAGCGCTGACCTGGATCTGCCGGGGCAGGTGCAGGATCTGGCCAGTATCCGTGATGCCGCCCCGCATTCATCGTCGGCCAGCGCGACCCTGCGTCGCGTACTTGACTACCTTTCCGGCGGCCACGCCCACATGACCTGAACACCCTTTTGCGAGTCTTTCGCAGCGCCTCTGTCTACCGGGGGCGTTTTTTGTTTTCGCAAATACCGCTTCGCCGCGAGGCCCGCACACCTGAGGCCCGGCAGTGTTCGAGTTTCTCAACCTGCTTGGCCGCTTCGGCCGGGCCGAGGGCGAGTTGGCTCAGACGCTGCTGAGCGATAAGCACCTGCTGAGTCGGTTGGCGGATATTGGCAGTGACGGCAGTGCACTGTGGCGCAGCAATGACGGCTTTATTGCCTGCACATGATCGAGGCTCTGGGCAAAATGCAGTGTCTTGCCGCCAGTGGTGCCTGGTGCAGTCGGAGTGACCAGGTGGTGCGGGTGATGACGGTTCACCTCGGCCAGGGACAGCAGGACAACAAGAGCAATTTCCGCAGCTACTACCTAAGCAAAGCCTATCGCAGCTGCGTCATATCCTCGGGGCTCTGACACTGCGACAGGAGTACTGACGTGTTGCCCGGATCTACATCTGTAATGCGAGCCTGAAGTCGTGTGCGCAGGTCTTGGCGTGCGTCTCAACACATCTTTAGCAAAATGGCCAGCATCGAGCATGATTCAGCCGAGCGACATGCAGATCACGCCACTGCACGGCAACGTATAATCATGCCGGATGCCAGCTTGGCCTGGCCGTCCCTGGACTGACCAGCCCGAACTGAATGCTAGCGGAGCGCCAATCGGCGTTCCGTCAGCTGTCAGTGCCTTTCCATGCAAGTCGTCAGCCGGCGTGGCGAGCCACCCACTGCGCAAAGGCATCGATAAACTTCTGCAGGAAGGGGCGAATGCCGTCGCTGAGCGCGCCATCAGTATCAAAGAAACTGCCGGCGCCCCCCAGGTAGGCTTCCGGCTGTTGCAGGACATGCACATCAAGGAACACCAGGCACTGGCGCAGGTGATGGTTGGCGCCAAAACCACCGATGGCACCGGGCGAGGCGCTCAGCACAGCCCCGGGCTTGCCGCTGAAACCACTCTGGCCGTAGGGACGAGAGCCCACGTCGATGGCATTCTTCATCGCACCGGGGATGGAGCGGTTGTATTCCGGCGTGACGAACAGCACGGCGTCGGCAGCCTTCAGCTTGCTGCGGAAGGGGCCGTAGGCGGCTGGCGCGTTATCGCCGTCGGTATCTTCGTTGTATAGCGGCAGGTCGCCGATTTCGACTATCTCCAGTTTCAACTCGGGCGGTGCCAATTCGGCCAGAGCCAGCGCCAGCTTACGGTTGATCGAATCCTTGCGCAGGCTGCCGACCAGCACCGCGACGTTGTAGGGCTTGCTCATGAGAACTCCTGTTCAGTGATGAAAGCGCAAACACCACTATAGACCGCCTCCGCTTCGTGACGTTCGTCCTCGGCCATTGGCCATCAAAGATCGCGAGCACTATCGGGTTTTCGGAAAGAAAAACTGACGTGGGATCGCGGCACGGAGATGGCCGCTCACAGGCGCTTCACCCTGGAGACTGATATCCAGGTCTATTTCTGCGATCCACAAAAGCCCTGGCAGCGAGGGATGAATGAAAACACCAACCGGCAGTACTTCCCGAAGGGAACGGATCTCTCGCATTACTTGCAAGGCGAGCTGGATGAAGTTGCTCGGCAGTTGAATCCACAGCCATTAGCAACTGCGCGCCCAGTATCAACAGGTTCGCCTGAGTTGCGCCAGCGTCAGATGGTGAATAGCCATTTGCAAGGGCAGAGAACAGGTCCGCGGTCAGATGTACAACGTGGGCATGTGCGTCTCTCGTGGCGAATAAATAAGGGCAGTTCTCCTGCCTGATAAGAACGGCCCCACGAAACGATTCCACGGGCGGTGATAACAGGCAGGTGATGCCGGCGCGCTTGATGCTCACCACCAGCGGGTCCTTTGGGGCCGCCAGGGTCACTGCTTCGGTCTTCGGCAGGTTGATCGGGATGGAGTCGGTCAGCAGCGAAGTGGAGGACAGTGAACACCACCAGCATCACTTCCACCAGCGGGGTAACGTTGATCTTGGAGAGGACTTCAACTCTGTCCTGCGTGGAGAAGGCCATGTCAGACGACCGCCTTCCCACCTTGAGGTTGCAGCGGCTTGCGTGCCGGGATGGACCGGAACCTTGAAGCGCTCTTCTGCGCCAGGTTGTAGAAGTTGTCGAGGGCGGCGGCGGTGAGCTTGAGTCAGCGGATGAAGTAGTTGTAATCGGCGCTTAGCTGCTCAGAGTGTTAGCCAGATGGCTCCGAAACCGCGTACTTGCCGGTGAGGCTGCTCTGTGTCACTGCGCCGGCGGATTACAGGCTTTTAAGAATCAGTTCCTTGAAGGCAATGGCAACGGGGTTGAGGGGTTTATTCCGCTTGTGCACAAGGTAGTCGGCGCGCCCGGTGCGGTATTGAAACGGGCCAAGGCGCCGCACTTGTCCGGCTTCGATCATTTCCCGCAGCATGAAGTCCCAGCCCAGTGCCACACCTTGCCCGCGGGTACAGGCATTTAGGGTCAAGGTGACCTGGTTGTAGATCAGCATGTTAGGCGGCGGTGAGTAGGGGCAGTCGAAGTGCTTGAACCAGTCTGCCCAGTTCATCCAGCGCCATTGCTCGGGGTCTAGCTGGATCAGGCGCAACTTGAGCAAATCTGCGGGGCTCTCGATGGCCTGCGGCGGGCATTGCGGTCCATAGATGGGATAGACGACCTCATCAAACAGCTTGGACTTCTCCAGTCCCGGCCAGTTGCCATCCCCATAGAGAATGCCAAAGTCGAAATCTGCGCAGCGACTGGCGTCCATATCATTGCTCGATGTGATGTTGATCGTCACGCCAGGCATGACCTGATTGAATAGCTCGATGCGCGGCACCAGCCAGTAGTGCGCCACCGCCTGTGTACAAATCACACTGACCGAATTGCCGGCATGCGACTGCCGGATGCGCGCCACGCTTTGTTTGAGCGCCAGTAGCAATGGTTGCGAGGCTGCCAGCAGCTCACTGCCGGCAGGGGTCAGGCGCAGTCCCGTTTTGGCACGCTCAAACAGCAGGAAACCCAGGCTTTCTTCCAGGTTGCGCACCTGTTTGCTGACTGCGCTTTGGGTTACGCACAGCTCGTTGGCTGCCTGCGTGAAACTGAGCAGGCGCCCCACCGATTCGAAGTAGGTCAGGGAATGTAGTGGCGGAAGACCGGATGGGTTTGTAATCATAGGAAGCTCTATAGCGCGCGTTTTGGCGATTGGATTGCCTGTTCCTTAAGGTTAGTGCATTCCATATCGTCATGTCTGTATGCCGTAATATCGTTTGTCCGACGCCACTGGCAAGACTTAATGTCAACCCACGCACGTGGAGTCGGTTTATGCAGACGATAAAAAAATTCCCCAAAATTGATGGTGAACTGGGCTGGTATGAAACCTCGCCCGGCAAAGACGCTGTGTTTGGTGAGCGCCTCAAGGGTGTCCAACACGCTGATATCACCATCATCGGCGCCGGTTATACCGGCCTGTCGCTCGCTCATCGCCTGGCGGAGCTGAACCCAGACGCCCGCATCGCGCTGGTCGATGCACTGCGCGTCGGTCAAGGCACCTCGGGGCGCAACGCGGGTTTCATCATCGACCTGCCGCACAACCTGGATGCCGGTGAGCCGGATATTGAGCACGACCAGATGCTCTATCGGCTCAACACCTTTTCCATTTCGCGCCTGCGCGAGTTCAAAGACCGCCATTCGATCGATTGCAACTGGCATCACGCCGGCAAATACATGGCCGCGCATGAAACCAGCAACCTCGAAGGGCTCGACAGCTTTGCCCAGACCCTGCGCAACAACAGCTTCGCATACGAAGATATTTCGGGTGCTGAGCTCAAGCGTCGTTTGGGCACTGAGTACTACCAGCGGGCGATTTACACCCGTGACAACATTCTGATGAACCCCTCTTCGCTGGTGCGCGGCGTGGCCAAAGCGCTGCCAGCCAATGTGCGGGTGTTCGAGCAGAGCCCGATCATTTCCTGTGAATATGGCTCGACCCACGTGGCGCGTAGCGTCGGTGGCGAGATCCGCAGCCGCTGCCTGATTCAGACCACCAACTCGTTCAGCGAAGAGTTCGGCCAGGTGAAAAACCGACTGGCTCCGGTGTTCACCTACGCCAGCCTGACCGAGCCGCTCAGCGACCGCGATTACCACGCCTGCTTCGACGGCGTAGAGCCGTGGGGCCTGACCTCGGCGCATCCGGCCGGCACGACCGTGCGTCTGACCAATGACCGGCGGATCTTCATCCGTAACGTGCTGGACTTCGAGCCCGAGCTGAGCAGCACTCAGCACGGCCTAGAGGCCGCGTGGCAGCAGCATCGCCGTTCGTTCGAACGACGCTTCCCACAACTCACACACATGGTGTTCCAGTACACCTGGGGCGGCATGCTGTGCATGACCATGAATCACCAATCGGTGTTCATGGACTGCGGCGACAGCCTGTATGTCGTCGGCGGTTGTAACGGTGTAGGCGTGGCCAAGGGTACCTACCTGGGTTACTACATGGCCGACTACATCAACCAGAAATCCAGTCCCGAGCTGGATTTCATCCTGGCGCACAGTCAACCCAGCTGGGTGCCACCGGATCCACTGCGCACTATCGGCGCCCGGATCCGACTCAAATATGAATCCCGCAATGCAGGGGGCGACATCTGATGAGCATTACCCGCTATCAAGAATCGGCACGCATGTCACAAGCAGTGTGCTTTGGCCCCCATATCGAGACTGCCGGGCAAGTAGCCAACGACACCACTCAAGGTATCCAGGGCCAAACCCAGCAGGCGCTCGACGCGATCGACGCGCTGTTGGCCGAGGTTGGCGCGAGCAAGGAACACCTGACCCGCATTCAGATCTGGCTGGCTGACATGGACGACTTCAGCGCCATGAATGAGGTGTACGAAAAATGGCTGGACGGCGTGGCTAAACCGGTACGCGCCTGTGTCGGCAGCCAGCTGGTCAGCGGTGGCTACCTCATCGAGGTTCAAGCCTTCGCTTACCGTGCTTAATAAACCCTTACGCTGCAAAAAATACCGGCCTTCAGGGCCGGTCGGTTATTTACCGATAACAATGACAAGAGGTTGAAGTATGAAACTCAATGCCTGCATCTTTGCACTGATGTCTACCGCACTGGCGGCTCTGCCTGCCCATGCGCTGACCCTGAAACTGGCTGGTCAATACGGCTACGACACCGACGATACCCGCGACATGCAGGTGTTGAAGAAAGAGTTTGAAGCCAAGAACGACGGCGACGTAACCGTCCGTATCTTCCCGGCCAACCAACTGGGTGACTACACCCAGGTGTACGAAGAACTGCGCCGCGGCAGCATCGAGATGGCGCTGATCACCATCCCGAGCCAATTCGACCGTAAGCTGGAGCTGCCGTACATTCCGTACCTGGCCAAAGACTGGACCGAAGCCCGTCGCATCTATTCCAACGACAGCTACCTGTTCAAGGAAATGGCTCAGCTCAACGATAAACTGGGCGTCAAACTGCTGGCCTTCCAGCCGGCCGGCTTTGGCGGTCTGGGTATGAACAAGCTGCCGGCCGCCGGCCTGCAGGATCCAACCAGCGACAAGAACGATGTGCTGATTCGCGTTCCCCCGCTGGCGGTATTCGCTGAGCCGATCAAAGATGCCGGCTTCAAGAGCGTTTCCATCCCGTGGTCCGACACCTACTCCGCCATGCAGACTGGCGTAGCAGACGGCTGGACCGGTGGCTCGTCGATCCTCAACTACGAAACCATGCGTGACGCCATCAAATACTACTGGCCGATCAACAACTGGTTCGACGTTCGTGCCTGGCTGGTCAGCGAGAAGGCCTGGAGCAAGCTGTCTGAAGAGCAACGCGCTGAGCTGCAGTCGATTGCCGTTCGCCTCGCTTCCGAGCGTATGAACGCCAACGAGGAAGTCGAGAAGGAATACACCCGTAAGCTGGCTGACCACGGTGTGAAAATCCTGGACGTAACGCCTGAAGAGCTGGAAGCTTATTCCAAGCACGCTAAAGAAGTGACCTGGCCGAAACTAGCGGAAATCTACGGCGCAGAAACCATGAAAAAGCTGGCTGAATAACTTTTCTCAGGAGGGGCGCTTGCGCCCCTCCGCTAGGGTACGTTTATGAAGAAGTTCGGCGCGTGTTTCGCCTGGGTCGAAGACAAAATTGTCTTGCTGGCCACCCTCGGAGTGCTGTGCTCCATCACCTTGTCGGCAGCCTGCCGCTACATCTTTTCCTACGACCTGAATGGGGCCGAAGAAGTACTGGGTCTGTTCAGTGCGTGGATGTTTTTTATTGGCGCCGTCCGTGCCAGTCGTACACATAACCAGATCACCGCCGACATCCTGGGCGTGATTTTCAGAAACGGTGTCATGGGCTTCCTGATTCGCCTGACACGTATTCTGCTGGGGCTCGCCATTTGCTCCACCATGGCGTGGTGGTCGGTCGAATTCATCGCCTGGGAAATGGACAACGGCGGCGCGACCCCGGCCCTGGGCATCCCGGTTCTGTTCGGCAAGCTGGCGCTGTTTTTATCTTTCTTTGGCATGGCGGGCTATTGCCTGCGTGATCTTGCCTCTCTGTTTATGAAGCGCTAGGGGACAGAACATGATTCTTATCGCACTGGCGATAGTGTTCGCCGGCATCATCCTGGGTCTGCCGATTCCCTTCGTGTTTCTCGGCAGCACCATCTTCCTGATCATGAGCCTGGGCTATGGCCCGGACTTCCTCATGCCGTTCGGTTACAGCATGATGGGCAACCCGGTGATTCTGGCCATCCCGCTGTTTATCATCGCGGGCGGCATCATCAACCGCAGCCACATTGCCGACAAACTGGTCGGTATCGTTGACCGCATGGTTGGCGGTATCAAAGGTTCGCTGGCGGTGGTCTCGGTGTTCTCCTGCGCCCTGTTCGGCTCCATCACCGGTAGCGGTGCGGCGACCATCGCCGGCGTTGGTAGCGTGATGTTCAAAAAGCTCGACGAGCGTGGATATCCCAAGGGGTTCTCCGCTGCCCTGATCGGCAGCTCGTCTGTACTGGGCATGCTCATCCCGCCTAGCGCCATCATGATTTTGTACGCCTGGATCGCCAACCAGTCGGTATTGGCCGCGTTCCTGTCGACCGTAATACCGGGGTTGATCCTGGCCGTGTTGCTGTCGATTTTCTCGCTGATCTACCTGCGTAAAGATCCCAACGTCAAAGTCATCGAGAAAGCCAGCGATGTCACCTATCAGCCGCGCAAGCGTCTGAGCCTGTTCAGCTGGATCAACCGCGACAGCGCCGTACCTGCGCTGCTGATGCCGTTGCTGATTCTGGGATCCATCTACGGTGGCATCCTGACCCCGACTGAGGCAGCAGCCCTGGGCGTGGTGTACGCCATTCCGGTGGGCATGTGGATCTACCGTCAGCTCAAGGTCAAAGACATCAAGGAAGTGCTGATCGAGTCGGCTACCACTACCGGTTCGCTGATGATCATGCTGTTCTCCGTGATGCTGCTCAGCCGCATGTACGTGATGGAAGATGTGCCGGGCACGATCATTGAGTTCCTGATGCAGATCACGGAAAACAAACTCGTCCTGCTGCTGATCCTCAACCTGTTCATGATCATTGTCGCCATGATCATGGATGACGTGAGTGCGGTCCTGCTGTGCACCCCGATCCTGTTCCCGATCAGCCAGCAACTCGGTATCGATCCGGTGCATTTCGCGGCCATCCTGGGTGTTAACCTCGGTATGGGCAACATCACGCCGCCGACGGCGCCACTGCTGTACCTCAGTGGACAAATGAGCGGAGCCGATACGGCGTCGTTGCTTAAGCCTGCAGCCCTGATGATTCTGTTTGCCTGGCTGCCGACTCTGGCCATCACCACCTACGTACCAGAGTTGTCCACTTGGCTGCCGGCATTGCTGCTGTAACGCCACCTTAAGTGAGGGGTGCCTAGCCAGTAAGCCTGGCGCCCGACTTAACAGAGCGCTGTTCGCGATGGGGCTGATATTCAGCGCCATTGCAGCAGCGTTTTGTCGTTTTCGCCCATACGACATGAGCCGGGCGTTGCAGCGTAGCAGGGGCTGGGGATCATTGCTGTTGGGCGCTTTGGACCAAGCGCACATCCAGTGGAACATCCTGTCGACCCATTCCTGGTCGGTTCCGCCACGCAGTACTGCGTCTAATGGATGCCGGCTGAACCGCCGCATACAAGGGAGTAGGAGGGCGAAGTGGCAGCGTTATCAGCGTTTGAAGCCGAGACATGAAAAAGCCCATCTACAAGATGGGCTTTTTCATTGGTGCAGATGGTGGGCCCACACGGACTCGAACCGTGGACCAAAGGATTATGAGTTTGCACGCAACGCTGCAAGCCCAGCAAAATCAGGGGTAATCTACCGTAAGCCAGAAAAGCTAAAAGTATTTACGTGACAGTAGGTTAGCGTAATTTGGCGAAGATGGCCAGAACGGGTGAGTGTACCGCTACTGTACTGATTCCGCCTGCTTTTCAGTACAGTCAGGCGCGCTTCGCTGGTGGCCATTTGAGTAGTCAAGGATTCCTTGACTACTGCCCTCGGAACGCTCAGATCCAACTGACAAGGATTCCTTGACAGTTGGATGGCGTGGTTCGATCTCAGGCTACTGCTTCGAAGAGCCTGTAGTCTGGCTCAGGCAGGTGGTGCTGGCCGTGCGCACATGGTTTGGCGGCTCAAACTCGTAGCCTGCGGCGATAAGCTCTGCTTCAACGTCTTCGGTGATGAAGAACGGCTCGAATTGACCGTTCTCTTGGGGCGGTACGTTTTCGTCCTCACCGGTACTCATGTTGTCAGTTCCTTTTGTGTGTTCATCAGGCCTGAGGCCAGTCTTAGTCTTCTGTCCGCAAGCCGACCACCTGGCTGCCAGGGCCTTGGGCATGCAGCGTCAGGTTTGGGCTTTGTGACGCCAGATAGCCCAGCGGTTGATCGAGAACGAATGGATAGAGCACGGCCAGGGACGACAGAGCCGCCACAGACACCGATTTACCGCCGTAGCGCAAGGCAGCCTCAATCAGCCAGGCGATGGTTTCGGCTTCGTTGAGTACAAGGGGTTTCAGGCGGACCAGGCGCTTGCCTTTCTCCACACGCTCGATAGCACCCCAGCTGGCTTGCGACTGCAGGACCATGTTGGTCATGCGGTAGGTGCCTTCCCGCTCACCATAGACTTCGCTCATGCGGCGATGGACTTCTGTCGAGGCGCAGTCTCCCTGGAGTGCGGACAAGCGACCCACCAATTCAGCGACCTTGCCGAAGAATGGGTAACTGGCGATGGCCATTCCCCAGGTCAAAGCAGCGGTTGGAACGCCAGGGTTGGCCTTGTAGAGGGCGATACCGCGTTCAGCGAAGCTGGCCAGTTCCGGTCGTGGTTCGAGCCATAGGCGATTCAGTACGGTGCGTGTCTTTTTGCGCGCCGCCACGCCGAGCCCGGCCTCATCCAGCAGGGCATTCAAGTCATCGGGTTCAGCCAGGCCGGCACGCACCCGTAAAGCTGCTGACGCCCACTCCAGCGCTATGTAGCGGTCGAAGCCGATTTTTGGGGCAGGCGGATTGGTCGTTTTCAATTGACGTAACTCACTTTCACAAAGGGCACGATAAGTTCTTCCAGGGACATGCCACCGTGGACCACTACCTGGTCACCCTTTGGAACAAAGGCTCCGCGCTCTCCTGCAAACAGCGGCATAAAGTTGGCCGGCAGGCCAGCGATATCGAGACGAAAGCTGTCCGGTATCGCAGTTTCTGTCTCGGCAATCATGGTTTCACTGCGATAGGTGCGCACCCGTTCGCCGCGCAGCTCCGAGGCAACCCCCTGATTTGGGCGGCCAATGCCCACGGCCTCTGCATTGCCGTGGTCGGCCGTCAGGTAGATATGGAAGCCCTGGTCGAGCAGCATCGCAAAAAGCTGATCAACAAACCCCGACTCACACCAGCTGTTGATCTGCGCAGCCACGCCGCGTTTGCCGAGCACAGCGCCGTGGATGATTTCATCCACGGTATCCACCACCAGGCCGGCGACTTTCAGGGCAGGATTCGAGAGCAGCTCCTGCAACTCCGGCAGCTCATCAGTGCGCTTGATCGCCTTTCGATAGAGGATCTCATTGGCACGCAATCCCTGGTCCTGCCAGAACCGGGTCCAGTGCTGAGGTTCTTTTGAGGTTGTCTCAATGTGCTCGGCGAACTCGCGTGGGCGCAGGCCGGAGAATAACGCCTGCCTGGAAATGGACGTCAGCGTGGGCAGCCAGGCAAAGCAGGCGTTTTCATCAAACATCAAACGCGGCGCATGCTGGATAAGGTTTTCGCGAATTTGTGTCCACTGATCGACAGCCAACCCGTCGAAGACGACCAGCGCAATTTTTTCCTCACCGTTGGCTCGACGCATCGCCAGGTAGCGAGGCACCTGATGCACCATCACCGGCCCCTTGGCAGCGGGCAGGGAAGGCAGGTCAGCGTAGTGCGCCTGTACCCAGGTTTGCAGTGCACTGTCGGCGCGAGCCACCAGGTCCTTCATGTTCGCCTTCAGGCCTTCTGCGCGCGCAGCATCCAGACTGTGGAAACGCGAGATCACTTCGCCTAGGCGCCGGGCAAAGTGGGTCCAATCCCTGTGAGACGATGTGGCGCCAGGCAGCTCTTCACTGAGGCTCTTGATGCCCTCCAGCACCAGGTTGCGCATCGCTGCGGGGTCTTGCACCACCCCGGCTTTTGCCCACTCCGGCAAGCTGACCGGTACGCCCTGAATGGCCAGCGGGTGCAGCGTGCCGTCCAGGAACATCGAATCAACGATGACGCGGATGTCGTGATGTTCGAAGGGAATGTCGATCTGCGGTATGTAGTCCGGCGCTACCGGCTCCGCCGTGCGTCTGCCGATCAGTCCCAGTTTGTTGAGGTAGCGGTACCAGGCGTCCTGTACCACACGCAGCGCAAAACTTCTGTTGGCGAACAGCTCGGCGATCGGGCTGCTGGCAAACACCGGTCGGTCGGCCAACACCTGGTGAATGTGCTCGGCGAGGGTCTGAGGCAACAGCGTCTCGCGGTAGTGCAGACGCAGCAGCTCACGCCATAAGTCTTCCGGTCTGCTAATCAGGTGGGGGCTTACCCTGTAGATATGCGTCAGCACAAATTCTTTGGTGGCAGCTTCACCCATCGCTTGAGTCGCGTGGCGGGCCTGCACCTCGAACAGCGACGGCAGGATCTCACTACCCAACTGCCTCAGCACCGTATAGCTGAGCTTTGGAAACAGCTCTGCGAGCGAGAGACTAACCTTGCGCGCCTGGCGTAAGTAATCCCAGGGCAGCTCCGCCGTGCTGGAATCGCGCACCTGGATAACCAGGGCGCTGGGTGCATTGGGCTCCCCAGCCTCCCAGGCAGCGCGGTAGCGGTCTTCGTACTCGGCACGAAAGGCGACACTGTCCTCAAACGGCAGCACCTCGAAGCCACGTTCACGCAGTCCGGCCAGTACCTGCTCGTCCAGCAGCACGTTGTCCGGGTCCGCTACAATCCACAGCCGGGCCAGGTCGGACGGGAACTCCTTCAGAATGCGATCAGCCAGCAGCGTGCTGCGATGGGCGACGTTGTCCCTGGATAAGTACGTCATGCTGCGGCCCCTCCCGCTGAGCCAATGCGCAGTATCAGCACGGCATTCAGTTCTGGCGTGCAGGCTTCTGCTTCCGCCAGATCTGCCATACGGGCCTGATGCTCGGTTTCAAGACGCTTACGCCGGTGTTCGCGGACGGCAGGCAGGCCGATTCGGCCAATGGCCTGAAAGCGCGACTCGAAGGCATAGCGGGCGCGCTCACGTTCCTCGGCAAGCCAGGTTCGGTGCTCTTCCAGCAGCTCGGAGAATAGCCGCTCACCCTGACCTTTGGCTGCCGTCAGCGATTGCTCAAAGAGTGCGGCTGCGTGCTCACTGTCCGGGTCCGCCGTCAGGCGCACCTCTTCGGTCAGCAACAGATCCCAGATCCGCTTGGCGGTGGGAACAAAGCTGCGGCCATCATCGGTAACAAAGACCGGCAGGAAACGGCGCCGGGTGAAGTTGGCCGAGCTGTTGGAAGCCGCCAGGCTCACGCTCCACAGCGACCAGGTGCCCTGCACGGTGTCAGGCAGTCCGGTTACCTGTACGACAGGCAGTGGTTGGCCGGCCACGCAGCGCGGCAGATCGCCGATCAGCGCACGGGCTCGGGGATCTTCCAAGGTGATCCATTCCATCTCCGGGTTCTGCTCAGCGGTTCGCGCATCGAAGCAGACCGGGAAAGATTCACTGCCATCCGTCCACACTAAACGCCAGGTATGGCCTGACTGCTCCGCTGCGCCGCCACGGGTGGGCAAGCCGGTTGTTACCGCACGCTCCAGCCAGTACTGCGCCGGGTGGTCCCGCCATTTCTGGGACTCAACCGCTTCCAGCGGGTGATCATCGGTCAGCAAATCCGTATCAGCGCGGCTCGCGGCCACTTTCTCGCGTACCTGGTTGATGACCGCGTCGCACTCCTTGTCGATGGATTCCGGGTCTTGCAAGCCATACACAAACAGCTCATCAAACAGCGGCTCGACTTCCACGGAGTCCATCACGTCGGCGGCTTTATCGACACCGAACTCCTGGGCAATGATCTCCAGCTTCTGCTCCAGCACCTCGCGAACCCGGTGCTCTACCGTGTCTTCCAGTACAAAGTTGATGGCACGCACCACATGGGGCTGGCCAATGCGGTCAACGCGGCCGATTCGCTGCTCCAGGCGCATCGGGTTCCAGGGCATATCGAAGTTGATGATCACATGGCAGAACTGCAGGTTCAGGCCCTCACCGCCGGCGTCGGTGGAGATCAGCACTCGTACATCGCGGGAAAAAGCCTGCTGGGCGCGGGTACGCGCCTCCAGATCCATGCCGCCGTTAAGCTGGACAATGGAAAACCCACGGCTTTCCAGAAACTCGGCCAGCATGGCCTGGGTGGGAACAAACTCGGTGAACACCAGTACCTTCAGCTCGGGGTCGTTCTCTTCCTGTTGCAGCTTGTAGATCAGTTCCAGCAGCGCTTCGGCCTTGGCATCGGTGCCTTGCCGTTCGGTTTCCCGGGCCAGATCAAGCAGCATCTCGACTTCGGCCTTTTCCTGCTCCCAGTTGCTGGCCTGTAGGGCCACGTCCAGTTGTGACTGCCCGTCGAGCTCTGCCCATTCGTCCAGGTCCACGTTATCGAACAGGTTGGCCTGTGGCTGTGGCGCATCCAGCAAGGCCTGGCGTCTCTCCAGCGTGGCACGGATGGCTGCAGTGCTGGAGGTCACCAGCCGTTGCATCAGGATCATCAGAAAACCGATGTGGCGTTGCTTGGCGGCCATGGCCTGGTTGTAGCCGTGGCGCACATAGTCGGTGACTGCGTCATACAGCTGCTTCTGCGCCGTGTGCCGTGCCTGCCAGGCAACCGCCTGCAACCGCGTGGAACGCGGCTTGAACAAGGGCTGGCCATCGGCATTGATGGCGGACCGCTTTTCGGTGCGGATAACGAAAGGCTGCACCCGGTCACGATGAATGCTGCCTTCATCAACAAAGGCTTCGCGGTCTAGCAACTGCATCAGGCGCAAGAACTGATCAGTCTTGCCCTGATGTGGCGTAGCGGACAGCAGCAACAGGTAGGGCGCTGCTTCGGCCAGCGCAGCGCCCAGCTTGTAGCGGGCGACCTGGTCGGTACTGCCGCCCATGCGGTGGGCCTCATCAATGATCACCAGATCCCAGCCGGCGGAAACCAGATCTTCGAAACGCTCGCGGTTGTAGCTGTTGAGTTGTTCCTGGCTCCAGCCACGGCGGCCTTCAATGGGCTTGACCGAGTCCAGCGACACAATCACCTGGTCGTGCATGGCCCAGAGGTTGTCGTCGTTCTGCGTACCCTCAGCGCGCCAGGCGCGAAAGGCGGCCAGCTCGGTGGCTTCGATAAAGCGCAGGTGCTCGCCGAAATGCAAACGCATCTCCGCCTGCCATTGCCGGATCAGGCCTTTGGGGGCCACCACCAGCACCCGCCGCACCATGCCACGCAGCTTCAGCTCGCGCAGGATAAGGCCGGCCTCGATGGTCTTGCCCAGGCCCACCTCGTCCGCCAGCAGGTAGCGAATGCGGTCGCGGCTCATGGCCCGGTTCAGCGCGTACAGTTGGTGGGGCAGCGGCACCACACTGGACTGGATGGGGGCCAGCAGCAGGTTGTCTTCCAGGGCATCCAGTAGCTTTGCGGCTGCCGCCGTATGCAGGATCTGTTCAACCGCCGGGCGCACTGCTGCCAGGGCATCGAGATCCTGGGCGCGGGCACGCACCACCGTATTCTTGGCCGGCAGCCATACACGATAGGCCACTTCGCCCCACACGTCCTGGCGTTCAACGATACGGCACGGGGTCGCCTGGCGGACAAACCAGCACCAATCGCCAATGCTGTAATCGCCTGGTCGCCGTGTCATTGGCTGCACCCAATCGGCAGGCTCGTCACTGGTCTAGTTTCATGGTGCTTAGCCGCGTCCACCTTCGCTTCGCAGCATCGGCGAACTTCCCCGGTAACTTCCCCGGCGACTACCCCGGTGGTATCACCCCGACTTGGTCCCAACTTGGTCCCGACTTGATCCCAGGGGCGACCGAGCACTACCCAGACATGCCGGGTGGTGCTGATCACTGGGTTACGGCTCACCGCTAGAATCACAAGCCGTCCTCGGTGCGAGTCAGTGCCTGGTCATACCAGAGCAACAGCTTTTCATCTTCCTGCAGCGCCTCGTCGGGGATCTTCTTGGCCACGGCGATGATGGTCGGGTAGTCCTTCTTGCCCCAGGCCTCCTTGAAGCCGGCGCGCAGCACTTCCAGGCGGAACTCCTTGAGGCGTCGGCCGGTGAAGGCCTGATATACCTGGAACTCCTTGAGCAGCGCCTTTTCCCGCTTCTTCTCCAAATCCTGTGCCTTGTTCGGATCGGGCACAAACCAACGGTCTTTGGCTTTGGCGATCAGGCGCGGATCGCTCTTCTCCAGGCCACGCAGGTCCTTGTGATTGGTGGAGAGGTAGCTATGGATCTGGCTCGGCACATCGCCAGTACCTTCGTACTTCAGGAAATTGTTTTCCAGTAGTGCCATCAGCTCTGGCTTGGCTTCGTGCTTCTTCCAGCCAGCGCCCAGCTGAGTGGTGAACTCAGGGTGAACTTCCTGATAAGTCGAAGGGCGGCGCTTGAGGAAGTCAGCCAACCAGTCGATGGCGCTACGCTCGTCGGAGACGAACAGCTCCATCTGCGGCGCCTGGGCCACCTGGGCGCGCTTTCTGTCGTATTCTGCGACTTGATCGGGCAGGAAGACCATGCCATCGCGTTCGGGGAAGCGACTGCGCAGGCCGGTTAGGAATTCGTCATTGGAAATTGGCACGGGCACATCGTGACGCACAAACCAGGCGACCATGCGGTCGAAAATGCGGCGTGGGTCTCGTTCTACAATGAACTCAAGCTCACCGTTGCGAGCCTTTACAACCGACAGGTTGCTTAGATGGGTCTGTACGAAGTCCCAAGCGGAATCAACCGTCGCGCCCCGTTTGTTCAAGCGCTCTTCAAGTCCGCCATTCGGCTTGTAAACGGAAATGACCAGATCTTGCTTCACCGTATTTGGTGATACCACTTGCTGGAAGCTGCCCTGCTTTTTGTCCAGCGCAGTGACCTCGGCGACGACAAACCCTGTTTGCTGCAAGGCTACCTGGATCGTGTTCCAAACTGCCGCCTTGCTGTTAGAGAACACCACGGTCATCCAGCGTCCGGGCTTGAGAACCCGATAGTATTCGGCGAAACAGCGATACATCAGGTGCTGATATTCTGGGAGACCTTTCTGACGGACGCGGTCGACGATAGCTTCTGGATTGGCGTCGGTTTTTACACCATGCCAAGACTCAACCAAGAAATTTAGATCCGAGTAGTAAATGTTCTCACCGAAGGGTGGGTCGGTGAAGATGTAATCTATAGAGTTATCAGCCAAGGGCAGTCTTGCTGCTGTTCCAGTGTTAACTGCAGCTGTTGCGGGACGTGCCAAATACTTGCGGAATGCTTTAATTAGACGGTCTAACTTCCCATCAAGGATGTACCAAGGACTACACTCTGAGTGCTGAGAGGCGACGTAGTAAACACCGCTAAGATATTGGTTTACCTGAGAGAAGTGCGTAGGGGTATATCTTGCGAGAATAGACATTCCCCAAATGGCTTGCTCGACCATAAACAGCAGCATGCTTTTTGTGCGAGGCTCCGAAGTTGCTTGGGCCTTGTGCCACAAAAGTGCCATAGCCTGCGCCGCTCGTGGCAGAAACATAAAGTGAACTGCTGTAGAGTTGGTTGTTTTCATACGCCCAACTCGCGTCATCTGGCAGTCAGGAAACTGGTCCACCGGCAGTTCCTTGGGAATGGGTAGATGTGCAATTTTTTCGATGCGCGCCAGATCAGTTTTGTCAGGCTTCTTTGTGTAGACTGTCTTACCAATCTTGTACACGATCATTGTAGGCATGCGCTTGGGGCGACGTTGTGTTGCTCCTGTAGCGGGGTCCACAAAGGTTTCGAAGCGAAGATCCATCTGCTCCTTCTTTCCCTGAGCTCCGCAATGCGGACAGGTTAAAACATCCGCGACTGCTTTGGTTTCTTCATCCAAAGCCGCTTCTGTAAAAACAATTTCTCCCGCGCAGGCTGAACAGTTCAGCACTTCACTCCATACCGTATAGTCGATGCGGGCTACGGTCTTGCCATCGGAGTGCAAGGTCTCATACATCCAGCCGATTTCCTGCTCGACCTCCTTGAGCAACTGCTTGCCTGCTTTCGCAAAGGCATCAACATCAAAAGGGATGTTGTAGTTGGCACCAATGAAGGTTGCCGCCGGGGAGAGATCGTTCAATACAACCCGCCGTGCGCCCCACTGGGGGGGCTTGCGGCCCTCCTGCTTCCAGGCCATCTCAATCTCGTGCCGATAGCTAGCTGGTGCAGTTCCACACCACTGGGCGGCAACGCCGGTCATGCCCGAGCCCGCGAAGCCATCCAGCACAATATCGCCGGGCTGGGTGTAGTGCAGAATTGACGGCACAATGGCCAGGTGCGGCACTTTGGTGTGGTAGGAGTGCGCCCGATAGAGGGCGTCAGTCTTGCCGACCGAAACGTCAATCGCCAGGGGTTCCCGGCTGTACGTCTGCTGCGGATCGTAAGGTTTCCCGTAGTGCTCGACGAACTCGGCCAACCAAGGGTTCGGGCAGGCCGTGTAATAAGGCGGATCGGACATGGCGAGGATCGCCTCATCGGTGCCCTGCGGAAAGCCTTCCTGCTTGCGGAATTCCGGATCTTTCAGCTTTTCAGCCAACAGCTCCAGATAATGCTCCCGGCGAGCCTGATCACTGGGGAAGGTTTGGCCCAGGCATTCCACCGGGCAAGCTGTGGCTTCTGATCTCAAGTCCAAAGAGTCAGTCGTTTTCATGGGTATTCGTCCGTTGTTTCGTGGCCTGCTGGTCGGCATGCCAGGCTCTGAGTTTGATGCCCGCCTCGGTCAGCACGTAGCGCTGCTTGGATGAGCGGGGTTTGTCCGGCACGGTCATCCGCAGAATCCCGCCGGTCAGTAAGGGTTCGACGTGCTGGGCCTTGAAGTAGGGGCGCTGGCTATAGCCGGTGTGCTCCATCAGTTCGGCCAGTGAGCGGGGCACGTCGGCGTGGCTGACGACCTGCCACTGGGTGTCGGTCAACTGAACAAGTGTCTGAACATGTTCAACAGCCGGCTGGCCGACTTGTTCAGGTACTTGTTCAGTCGTGCCCTGATCAGGGTCAGTCACAGTAACCTGCTGATTTTCCGACGGTGTTTCGGCTTCTCCTTGCCCGAACCGTGCGCGCAAATGCTCGGCCAGGACAAACTGGTTGGGGGCGTTGTCGGCTTCCTCCAGAACTACTTGTACAGCCAGTCGATGGGCAAGCTCCCGGGCTGCTGCGCTGCCAAGGCCAGTCAGGCCTTTGATGTCAGCCAGGTCGATCTGACCTTTGCGAGTCAGGTAGGCGAATACCGCCGCTTCGTGTTGCGACAGGCTGACCCCCAGGCTTGCCTGAGCCAGCATCTGGGCTTCGGAGATGAGTTTTTCCTTGCACAGCCGCAGGCGAAAGCTCTTCTCCGCCTTGTTGTTGTCGATGACCGGGGGGACAAACCCCAGGGTACGCCAGCTCTCGAAAATGGCGCCCACCCCCGTACCACCCTGGTCGGATAGACCAATACGGCGGAAAGCATTGACGATGCTCGGGTTGCGAACCTCTTTGTCACCCGGATCGAGCAACTGCTCACGCGAGGCGAAGGCATCACCGGGATTGAAAAAATCGGTTTGTCCACGGAAGAAGCGGATAACCGGCACCCGTGTGGTATCACCAAAGTCCTGGTGGATCAGCAGGTTGATGGCAGCCTCACGGAAGGAAATGTAATCCGGTGGGTCGTCATCGCGCCGCAGAGTGGCGGCATCGACTGAGAACGGCCGCTCGCTGTGCCGGAAGTAGAAGTCGACAACGGCCTGCCAGGACTTGATCAGGTTCTCTTCGACCATGAGGCGGTCGGCCCAGCGAATGCTGGGAGAGTACTCTTCGGCGGTGTAGCGATAGAGCTGCAGATCGACACTCATGCGCGGTAGCACTTGCCGCACATATTCATCGGCACCCAGCACCAGAATGGCTGCTCGGGTCGGCCTCAGGCTCCCACTGCGTTCTACCAGAAACCCCCACCTGCGCAGAAAGGCGGTGTCGTCATCCGCGCCGTCCTTGCCGGGGTTGCTTGCGGTAAAGCGTTCCCGATACCAACGAACGGTGGCCTGATCGAAGCATCGAGTGATGTCCAGGTCGAGCGGTTCGGCATCGAAGCGATCCGCAGCGGCGTCGCGCATAAACCGCATCAGCTCATCAGGCGTGCAGGTATCGTCTCGGCCGCCACGGCGGATATAAGCTTTTTTGGGATTGCCGTCGATATAAACCGGCTTCTCGTTGCGACCGGCCTCCGGAATGTGGAAAACGATGACGGTGCCTTCTTCCAAAGCATGGAGCGTGCCGTTGATCGGCAAAAAGATGCTGACCTTGTTACGGTCCCTGACCTGACCCAGGAAGTCATTCTGTACCTTGTCTGCGTCGATCACACCGGTGACAGTGAAAGTCCGGTTGGCTTCCTTGACGCCAAACACCAGGTAACCGCCAGCGGTATTGGCAAATGCACTGACAGATGACAAGGCATCCTTGGGCACGGCCCAGCCCGCCTCCTTGAACTCGATATCGTCCCATTCGATGGACTGCAGACGCTCCAGCAGTTCTTCCCTGGTCATTGTGACTCCACTAGTCTTTTTCCTTTGGAGTGTCTGTCATGAAATCGGTCATTCATGCTAATTCGTCTTCCTGATCAGTCATCGGCCGAAGATCTGGACCTGCGATGATCTTCAGCATACTGCTTCATTCCGGCTCGCAGGATCTCCAGGAACGTGTGATTACGGCACTCCGCGTCAGCTACGATCGCATCGAAAGAAACCACAAACGAGGGCGTAGGAATAATGCGGCCATCTGGATGCGGTGTTTCAAATTCCTGATAAAACACCCTGCCTTTGGAGAATAGCGGCGTCCACTTCATTTGCCGGAGTCGAAAAGCTGCAGTGTCATTGATATCCACAATCGCGTAATACCAAACTCTTTGGATGTTTTGGCAGTGCGCCACAAGCTTTCCTGCGCGATCAAGTAGTTGGTTGACTGCGTAGAAATTGTCCTTTTCCTCGTCAGTCTTTTTCTTTATCTCTACCACTACCACATCTACTGGCACATCATCATTTGGGTCCGCTGAGAAGATCATGGCGATATCAGGTCGTCCCGTGTCTCCGATCTTTTCTTCATCAAGTCGTATGGCATTGATGACGGTGTCCATGCTCTTTTCACTGAGAATGGTTCGGAACACCATGAACTTGTCGTCCAGCAGCCAAGCATTATTCTGATAAATCTCAGACGGCATCGCATCCTGCGAGAACTCTTTGAACCTCGGGACAATGAGGTTGTGGATCTCGGACTCGGCGTTATCGGCTGTCATTTCTTTCATGCGGCTAATAATTTTTTCCCGGTACAAGATGTATTCGGTTAGGGTGCGGGATGAGAGCTCAAGCGATTTCTCGTAAGCTGACTCGCTCAGATGTTCGCACTGAAGGATCTCTTTCTGAACACGGAAGAAACGCTGCTGTGCGATGGTTAAAGCATCGTCACGGTCAATCAAGCCGACGGTATCTGTCTCGAAGTAGCCGAGTAGATGAGGGAATTGCTCCTCAAACTTCGCTCTGACCTTGGCGTTTCTTTCTGTGATTAACGGAATCTGTTCGGCAAGAACTTTGCCAAGCTCCTTGCGCATTACGCGGTAAAGGCGTGCTTCCTGTATGCCTTCAGGCAGCACAAGCTTTTGCCTTGAGCTGTCCGCATTGGAGTGAAATATTTCCGACTCAAATAAAAAAACACATAGATAGCCTGCCGGAAAAGACGATGGTGGTATCAGGTTGGCTGGTATCGTTCGTCCATCAATGCTGAACGCGGTCAGTGAGCGCCCCTTACCTGTCACCGGTTCAATGTGGTAGTACATGTCGATGTTGGAGATGGCGTCTAGCGTATCGTCCTGGATCGTAACCTTGGTCATTGACGGCAAGTCGTCTGCCGTTATTGTGGTTTCGTGGGGGAAGAATTCCTTCTGCGCATTGCTTTCATTGGTTTTTAGGTTGATAGAAATCTTGAAGGCTTTCCCGTCACGCTTGCGTGTGTCCAAGGTAGGCAAAAACTGCTCGATCAAGAGCGGCTTTAGTGCATCCGGCTTCAGGTCGTCGTAGGACTTAACCCGGTCCTTGGCAAAGCCAGTGAACTCCAACGTGGTCTTGGCCGGTTGCTCGGCTGGAAGAGTTTCGAGTGGTGCATTGCCATCAAAAGAATCTTTGAAGATGAAGTGCCTGTGGTACCTTCCCCATGTGCTAGTCACTTCAACACGATTGAAGTAGTTGAGAAAAACCAAGCGACCTATGCCTTTATGGAACTTGTCCCTGGGCCGCAGTAGCTTTCTGAAGCGCTCAAAATTTTCGTCGGTGAAGCCGTCGCCGTTGTCCGAAACAGTTATCTTGAGTGTGTCTGGCTTATCAAATGCGTGCACGTCAATATCAATGCTCACGTCAGTTGCGCCAGCATCCAGAGCGTTGGCAACGGCTTCAAAATACACCAACGTCAATGACGGGTTGGGGAAGAACAGCCTGATTGCTCCAGATGTTTCAATGTCCATAGTCTGCCTCAGTAAAGCCCATGGCCTGTCCACTCAAGGAATTCAAAAGCCTTGTGTAGGCTTCGACACGATGGGTTCCCCAGCGCATCATCACTCCACCACAAACCGCAGTTTGCTGGCGTCCTTGCCTTTGCACCGCTCGGTCATGAATGACTCGAAGCGACGGCGCAGGTCTTCAGGCGTGGCCGGAGAGCCGCCGGCGAGCAGCGCCTGTTTGATATCGTCGCCAGTGACCAGGATCTTCTCCAGGCCGGACAGCGCTTCCTGGATGGTGGCCACAAATTCCGGCGTGACTGGGTCGGGCAGTGTTTTGGACGCCAGGAAGGCGGTAATCAGCTCGCGCTGGCTGGCCTTCAGCAACTCGA
The DNA here is from genome assembly GCF_019656335.1 of Pseudomonas sp. NCCP-436. Classification (GTDB taxonomy): domain Bacteria; phylum Pseudomonadota; class Gammaproteobacteria; order Pseudomonadales; family Pseudomonadaceae; genus Aquipseudomonas. The sequence continues at coordinate 100,176 of NZ_BPLZ01000008.1, forward strand.
AGTTGGCTTGGATGATGGGGTCGTCGAGGTTGTCCAGCAGGGTTTGCTGCCAGCCTTCGAGCAGGCGGTCCAGCTCTTCATCCAGGGCTTTGAGTACGTTGGCGGCCGGCAGCAGGTCGGCTTGCTCGTTGGCCGGCCGGAAACCGCAGTGCGGGCATACCGGGCTGGCGGCCAGCTCGGCCTCGACCAGCGAGGCGCAGCTTTTGAGCTTGTCGAGCTTGTCTTCGAAGCTGGTGAGCTGTCCGGTAGGCATCAGCGAGATGCCCGCCAGGGCGCGCAGCGTGGTGATGCGCGAGTCGCGGCGTAGGGCGGTCTTGGTCTTGTCCTCGGCTACGCCGAGGCGTGCCTTGCTGTGCTGGGCCACATAGGCGTTGATGTAGTCCTTCTTGAGCGCTGCCAGTTGTTGGCGGTAGGTGGCGGCCTGGGCGGCGCTTTTGTCCTGGGAGAGTTTGTCGAGAATGTCCTTGCGGGCTGCTTGTGCCTGCTGCACCCAGGGGTGGTCACTCGGCAGGACCATTTCCGCCTGGGACAGGTAGCCAGCCACGCTACCCAGCTCGGCAACCAGATCACGCAGTTTCTCAACGGCGGAGAGCACGTCCAGGTTCTTTTGCTGCGCCTCGATGTCAGCCTGGGTGATGCGCAGGTTCTTCAGCTTGCCTACGGTGTTGTAGGGGGACAGGCTCTCCAGGAAGCTCTTGAGGGCCTCCAGGCGGCTGCGCCAATCACGCAGCTCTTCCTCACGCAGCAGGGACTGGCCCCAGAAGCTCAGACGGGTTTGCAGGTCGGTGCCCACGGTAAGCACGCGGTTGACTAGCTTGGCAACGGCTTCCAGCAGTTCCTTGACGGGCTCTTCCTTGCCCTGGGTTGCCATCTGCGCGAAACCGCTTGGCAGGCCCAGCAGCTCGAACAATGAGCGAAGAACGGCGACGTTGATCTCCTTGGGGGCTTCAACGTGTTTGAAGGTCTTCAGATCATCCAGGGTGCGCTCGACCAGCAGGGCGAGTTTGCCGGAGTCGATCTTGTCGCCGGTGATGGCGAGCACGATGTCACCGGAGTACACCAGGCCACCCAGCACGGCCATCAGCAGATCGGGCTCCAGGCGGAAGCGTACCGGTGCAAAGAACTCGACGTCGGTGGCGCCACTGATCAGCTCGGCGCGGTTGAGAACCTGGCCGTGACCTTTGGCGGTGAGGCGGCTGAGGACTTCCTGAGCATAACGGGAGCGGGTCGGCTCGATGCGGTCGCCGTCGAGCATCTCCAGGGCATCCAGGATGACGATGGCGTCCTTGGTGCGGGTGCCACCGGCCAGTGCCTTCAGCGCATTGCCGATGAGCTGCTTGCGGTTGGCTTCGGTCACCAGCGCCGAGAACGTCGGGTACTCCGGTGCCAGGTCAGCAAAATGAGTGCCGAGGGCCAGGCCTGAGGTCACGTTGACGATGTCACGGAAGTTGGCGCGCTCATCCGGCCCCAGGCGCAGCTTGTCGCGCATGGAAACGCCCTTGGCCCACTCCTGCAGGGTTTTGGTCTTGCCCTGGTAGGTGACTTCGAAGGCCGTCATTTGCTTGTCCTGCAGCCACTTGCTCATGTCGCGCAGGGCTTCTTTGGCCTTGTCCAGATACACCGACTTGGCGCCACCGCTGGCCGAGGATGCCAGCTCCTGGGCTGCGGCATAGCAGGCCAGATAGCGCTTGATGGCATCGTCCAGGCCTTTCAGGCGGAAGAACACTTCATCCGTGCGGCTGTCGTCGCGAAAGCGCGGGGGCTCGAACGGCTGGATGAAGTAGATGTAGAAATCGCGCTCCGGCTGGGCGGTCGGCCGGTCGTTGGGGGCGCCAAGGAACAGGTAGCCGTTGCGTTCGACACGCCGCTCCTGCCATTCCACCTGGTGTTGCCAGATCCGGTAGCCGGTGACGTAGGTGTCTTCCTCGGTGCGCTCCATCAACTGCATCAGGGCGCCGTAGTAGGCACGATCCAGGGCGCCGTCAGACAGGGCTTCGGCGCGCTTCTCGATTTGTGCGTCGTAGTCGACGTCTTTCTTCAGGTCGAGGTAGTACTGCTCGGTGTCGGGCGCCTTGGAGATGAATTGACCGTTCACTGTCTTGACGATCTCGCGCAGGGTGGTTTGCACGGCGGTCAGCAAGTCGTCGGCAGGCTCGCCGCCCAGATCTTCGATGCCCGGCTGGTATAGACATAGAGCATCGCGCAGTTCTTCGGCCGTTGGTCCCACCGGCACGTAGATGTCGCCGCCGGTGGTCAGACGATGGACCGACAGGCCTTTGATGACGCGCAGGGCCATCGCTTTGTATGCGGGGCGAGTAAATGCCTTTTGGACTCGCTCTTCCAGCACCTCGGCTACCTTAAGTACCGGACCGATGTTTGGGTCTGAGCGCAATACCGAGTTGGATGTGACCGTTTCCCAGAATTTGTCGAAGCCGATCAGGCCTGGGCGGTCGGTGGGTACTTCATCGTCCAGGATGGCCTGGATCTGGTCGCGAAGGGTGACCAATGCGCCGCGTTTTTCGGTAAAAATCAGGCGCTCGAAAGTGCCGATGTAATCCGGGTGCACCGGAAACAGCCGCACGTATTCATCCATCCGCTCGTTCATGTTGTGGTAGAACTTGGCGAAGGGTGTGAGGTAGGTGCGGATCTTGTGCTGCTGGTCAGCGGATTTTTTCAGCAGACGCTCGGCAACCACGAAGCTGACATCCTGACGGGCCAGCAATACCTGGGCGAAGCGCTCGTTCACACGGCGCAGGCTATCGGCAACATGCTGGAATCGGCTGCTGTCGAAAATGGCTTCCTGCACGCCGGCCACGAAACGGAAACGCAGGTGCTTGGTGACTTCGCCGATCTCGCGCAGGAAGGACAGATCCAGCACCAGGTCGTGGTCCTTGCGCGAGCGCAGGAACTCAAGGAACTCGTCGACCACCAACAGCACGCCCTTGCCAGGGTGTACTTCGTCAAAGGCGGCCATCATTTCCTCGAACGCCGCTTTGTTATTGACGACTTTGTCGGCCGGCGGGAAGGCGTAGCTGACACCCTGCTTCTCCAGGAAGATCTCCAGCTCCTGGGTGATGATGTCGCGCAGGGACATCTGGCTGGAGATCTCGATGCGGTGCACCTTGAACTTGCCTGCGATGCTGGCGGCCGCCTCGGCAACTTTGGGGTGCTGAACCATCGGCACATAGGCGGCGTCTTCAGCGATCAGCGACAGCACCGACATCAAGTGCGATTTACCGGTGCCGTAGTTGCCGACCACCAGCACACCCTTATGGTCAACCGACTCATCGAAGGAGAGCTGCGGGATCATCTGCTTGGCAATGCGCTCGGCCATGTCATCGGAAATGACATAGGTGGCGACGAGCTTCTTGGCCTCGGTGGGCCGATTGGCGTCGAGCAGCTGAATGACCGACTCAATCGGCTCGAACTGAATAAGATCCCCGTAGCGCATGTGCTTCCCCTTTACCCCAACGATTCAATTTCAAATGGAACCAGGCCATCCAGGCCGTAGTCCTGATATTCCGGATGCCCCATCTCGGCATAGACGAGCCGGCCTTCGCGCAGCTCACCAGGCCACACCGCGACTACGCGGCGGCCATGGGCGTGGCGCTTGAGCAGGTCCAGCGGGTCCAGCTTGAGCGAGCGGTCGAACAGCAGCTCGAGATTGTCGAGCAACAGCAGGTCACCCTCGGCATGTTCATCAGCCAGATCCCGCAGAACTACATTGGCCTGGAGTGCCCGCTGCCGCTGAGACATCGCGGCCAACTGGCGGCCCAGGGCGGCGCCGACGTTCATCACGCGGATGCCGTGCTGCTTTGCTAATGCACCGATCAAGGCACTCTTGCCGCTACCAGGGCGGCCAATCAGCAGGACCAGCTTGGTTTGTAGGGCGCCTACTTCGTTAATTCGTTGTTCGAGCTGCTCCAGCATGGCGGCCTCAGTCCAGTTCGGCCGCTTGCTGCTGCTCTGACGAGCAGTAGCCGGGTGCGAGCAAAGCGCTCTTGACGCCATAAATGGCCAGGTGGTCTTTCAACCACAGGCGATACTCAGGCCCCCGCAGGCTGTGATCCGGGGAACAATCGACGCTCCATTTGCGCAGAATGTAGCCCGCCGTGGCAGCCCGCAGTTTCATGCGTAGGCTGCCGTCCTCCATGCCGTAATCCATTTTGGTGATCTCAGGGCGCGGCTGTGCTGGATGCGGAACCAGTTCCAGTTCCACGATGCGGGTCCACTGGATATCCTGGTCGCTGCGCTCGTGGGCTTGCACGCTGGCATCTCGTGGGGCCGCGGGGCGCTTTATCCGTGTAATGACGAAATCCCTGAATTCCTGGGTTTTGCGATCAAAGGCGCGGACGTGCCAGCGCAGCCCGTTGTCGATCAGGGCAAAGGGCACGATTTCGCGCTGGGTGCGGCCGCTGGAAATGGAGTGATATTCGATGGCCAGGGGCCGCTCCTGGTGAATGGCCCGAGTGACGGCGGCTAGTACGTCCAGATCTGGATGCGTGAGTCTGGATGGAATCTCACTGGCTACCCAGGCTCTCAGCCTGGATGGTTCGCCATCGCCAAAGCCCTGTGTCAACCAGGCCAGGACCCGCTCGGGCTGGAAGTCAAAAACGGGTTTAAAGTGCTCGCCGAGTACGTAGTACTTGGCTTTGGTGTCGTAGTCGATATTGCCTGGTGCCAGTTCCTTGTAAACCGCCAGATCCCGCGTGGCAGCGGCGGACTGGATGCCGAAGCGCGATACCAGATCCTGGCGGCGGATATCCCCAATGAAGCGCACCCGCAGCTCTACAAAGGCAAGGCGGTCGCGCTGCGGCTGGGTAAGGTCGTCAAGCTGTTCGTTGGACATTCCTGAGACTCATGCTGGAATCGGGGCCATGATGGTTTCAGGAAGTATATGGCACGCCCCAGCATGCGTCCATTGCCCACATGTTAATTCAGTGTGGCGATCATGGTGATCAGGACTATGCCGGGGCGATGTTGGTGGATGGTGGGTTAGGACTCACTCTTGTTGTGGCCCGTATGCTCGGCTGTGCCAGCCAGGCTGTTACCTTCGAACGATGGGCTGCTCGCACGAAGTGATGACGCCAGGCGACCGCCTGCTGTATCCGCAACGCGGTCTTTGATCTTCTCAGCGGCCACAGCGCCGATGCCCTTGGCCAGGTTGCCCGCCGTGCCGGCCACCAGGCTAACAGCCCGCTTTGCGCCGCTTTCCGAATTGCCACCAAAGCCCGCTGCCTGCGCGAACGGGCTGCTGCCGGCATTGCCGTCACCGCCGGCGTTGGTACCAGTGCCGCCAGGACTACTGTTCGACATTCCTCCCATGCTGGGCATGTCGCTCCCGCTCGATATCGAGGCTTGCGCCTTGTCGAACGCCGCCTTGATGGCTGAGCCGCCACCCGCCAGATTTGCCGCACCACCCATGACGGCAGAACCTGCCATGCTTGCCGCACCCGCAGCCATTCCAGCGGCCCCCATAACGGCACCTACCGCAGCTCCAGTACCGAAGTTGCCGATGCCGCCGGCAGATCCGATGCCGGAACCTGTGATGATCCCGCCTACCATTGGCGGCACCCGGTTAACCAGCAACAGCAACGCCATGCAGAACACCAGCATGACGCCCAGCTCTTCGAAGTTGAGCACGTTCTGGTTCATCCTGGCGTAGAACGTAGACAGCATGTCGTTACCAATGCCGACCAGCAGCACCATGGTCATGATCTGCACGGCCACACCAAGGACGGTCTTGTAGTAATTGATCGCCATGTCTGAGGTCCAACGCGATCCGCCGAAGCCCAGGAAGAAGATGCCGGCATAGGCCAGTAGCCAGGCTGCGATCAGCATCAGCAGCATGTTGATGGCGACCAGGGCCAGAAGCAGCATGATTGCGGCACTCAATACAGCGCCCACCAGACTATCGACGGGCGACCAGGCCGACAGGTTATTGATGGCCTGCTTCCAGATCATAAAGCCCACATCGACGATGCCGGACGGCGTGACCGAGGACACGCCAGCCGCCTGCTCACCGATTCTGGCCAATGATTGGATGATCGAGTTGGCAAACGCCGGCCCATTGACCAGCAGCCACCAGAAGAAGCCAGTGAAGATGATGAAACGGACCAGCTCCGCGAAGAACTCGCCAATGTCGGCTTTGCGCAGGGCCATCATCCCGAACGTCCAGACCATCGAGATCACCACCAGCGTCCAGAACAGCCACGATGCAGCATCGATAATGACGTGCTGCCAACTGGCTGCTCGGGTGGCGTAATCGGTTACTACCTGGTCGAGAATCCCCTGGTTGGTCAGGTTTGCACTGGCGAGGCTCGAATGCAGCAACAGGACCCCGCCGCTCAGGATTGTTCTAGTCTTGGTCTTCATCGGTTGCCCTCCCGATCTTGCGGCTCGGTCAACTCCAGCCAGTTAAGTGGCTGTTCTGTGGGGGCAATGCCACCGCCTGCCGGCCGGCGCGAGCACAACCCGGCAAATGTCTCCCGAGTTGCCTTGTCCTGGATCTTCATGATCTCTCCCATCTGGCAGTTGGCATCGTTCACCTCCGGCATGGTCGGGGCGGGTGGGGTGTTGTCGCAGCCAGTGATGGCGAGAAGGAAGCCTGCCAGCATCGGAATAGTGAATTTGTTCATGGGTGCTTCTCCTTGTCAGCGGGCCAGTTTGAGCCAGTTCTTGGGACTGTTGGTCGGCGCTATCCGCGATTCGGTGGAAGCGGCATGGGCAGCCTGTTGCTTGGCATCGAGGTCGGCCTCGGCTTGCATCCGTGTTGCAATGACCTGGTGCTGCGCAAGCAACATGGCACGCATCTGCAAGAGCTGGTTAGCCTGCTGGCTGGCAAGCTGGTTGGCATAGCCTAGGGCCTGCATTTGTCCATCCGCACCCTGTGCGCTGTGCTGGAGCCGTTCCAGTGTGCGGGCATCTGCTTGCAGCGCATCCTGCTGCTGTTTCAGGGTATGGAACAGGTCATCATTGGCGCGCTTCTGGCTTTCGCTCGCCAGACGGCGATTCTCGTTCATGGCTGCCCATTCGGCATCTGTGCAACCGCCGGTGGCGTTAAAGCACGGCGAACCACGGTAGAAGGCCACGTCCTGGAACTTGCCGAGATACGCATCCAGGCTGCCGAGCTGGGTCTGGTAGTAATCCAGGGTGTTCATTGCCGAACGCAGGTTGTCCATCGTGCGGGTAGCCTGGTCCCAGATATACGCGGCTGGGGCCATGGTGTTCTGTAGCTGGTTTTCGTACTGCTGGAGCTGGGTTTGATACTGCTCGATCTGCTTGAGCGTTTGTGCCACCGACTCGATGGCGGTCATGACGTTTTGCGTCAGGTTGCCCCCGTCAATGACTGGAATCCCGGCCTGAGCCGGTAGCGAGCCGCCGCCGATGGCGAGCGAGATCAGAAACGCGGTTTTAGCCGCTAAAATTTTGCGAGTTCTCATGGTCGATAACCTTTGCTGAAAGTGGCTAGCGTCATCGAGTAGCCGCGCCACGGAGCTATTCGGTAATTGACCAGAGCGACACCGAAGCCCGGCCGTTTTTGTTTGAATCACGGTGTCGATTTTTAGCGGCTAAAATCACTGATCAGCCTGAGGTCGAACAATGGTCCTCATTACCAGGGTCATCTGGTCCTGGGTGGCCTCGATCCTTGCCAGAAGGCGGTGGATCGTTTCCGGACCGAAAGCTGCGGTTCTCACATCGTCGGTTAGCCACAGCTTGAGCAGCCCTCCCAGACGACCGAGGTCACCATTTATGCGGGCAAGCTCTCGCACCCGCTGGTAATCCGTGACGCCCTTGATTTGGTAGCCCTGACCAACCTCCCGCAAATAACGGGCAACACTCATTCCGGCCTGCTTGGCCTGCTGTTCGATATGGATTTTCTCTTCAGGCAGTACCGGAACCCGAAGATGGTGTCGGCGTTTGCGGCTCGTCTCTTTCATCATTGCCTGTCTCTCTTTAACCCTTTCGGCGGCAGCCGATGCCTCGCAGAGCAGGATGAGCGTTGAACACCCTTGGGTGTGAATAAGATCCAGTGAAGATGGATAACCGGCTTGACGGTTAGCTAACTTCACACATCCTGCCCGCAGTTCAACCGAGACTTTTCCACTGCACTACTGTCAAATTGATCGCTATTTTTGCCCCATCTGGCTTGCATCAGCCGGTATTGCATACAAATCGGTATAGAACCGCGCTGTAATGACCAGTAGCAGCGCTGTAACAGTGATCCAATAGCGATGAAATAGCGGTTCAGTAGCGCTCATATGAATTTCAGGATTCAGTTTTTGCCCAGCCGGCATGTCGATGATTCGGTTTTAACGCCAGGCGAGGGTTTCGCTGTGAAACGATGTCCACTATCGAATCTGGCATGCTCATCTTTGGACCATTTGCACAACAGAATCTTGAAGTCTGGGCCATCACTTCTTCCTGGCGTTCCCATCACGGCGCGAGCCGATTTATTAATCTGAGTCTTTACTAACCTCAGTTCTTTTTATCCTTAGTATTTATTAGCGTCGGGTTTTCCGAATGCGGATTATCCGTAGTTGGATTTACCGTAGTCGGAAAATCCGAACGTGGTGGATCATGATCCAGGTACTCGGGTTGGTCGGACACGAGCCAGGTCGTGTGACTGAATTTGCCTCGTTCTCCACGCTCTCGCTTGATTCGCAGATAGCCTGCTTGTTGCAGCTCCTGGAGCCCTGTTCGTGTCGCGTCTCGCCCCGACTTTTTCTGCTTGGACAGGTGGGACAGGCGTAGCCGGAAGTTGTCCGGCAGTGACAGCACGAACACCAGGATTCCCAGCGCTTTCCAGGACAAATTGGGGTTCCGGATAAGCTCATTGGGTAGCGTGGTGAAATTCGACCGGACTTTGCGACGAACAATGACGGTATCATCCACATCATCGCCCTCATGCCTCGTCGATGAGTTCGGCAACATCACTTGCACGGAAATAGACGCGCCGGCCTACTTTGCGTTTCGCAGCGTTCCATTTCTGCGCAAACTCGGTTTGACTTCGCAACGCTATGCGGAGACCATCTGGACTACGCTTAAGTAACTCTGAAAGTTCTGTCAGTGACAGCAACGGTCCATAACGGTCAAGCAGTTGTTCTTCGGTGGTCATCGGTTGGCTCCTTTGAATACGCCCAACAAGTTCAATGTTCGCAGGGCTTCGGTAACCACCATTAGAAGGAAGGCACGATCATGAATACAGGCGCGGAAATGCCGAATATCACGCAAAAGAAAGAAAAGTCGAATCGCTCCCGTGGAAGGCCAGCCAGGCATGAAAGTGAACGCATGAAAACAATCGCCTGGTATCACTTTTTGGCAGGGGAAAGAGCGCCCGCTGAAATGTGTGACTGGATGCCTTTTGATGATATCGATCAGGCAACCATATATCGCTATCGACGGGGAGATATTTCTCCGAGAGCGGACATACTCTGCGCAAATTGTGAGGTTTTTCAGGCTGCCCGCACGGTATTCGAAGTCGGCCCGATGAACGTGCCCTTGTGGGATGCCTTGTGGGGAAGCATAACGCCTGACGATTTCCGGATTGCTGACCGTTTGATGCCTGGAGGCGACTGGCCCGAAGGTGGGTTGAGTCAGTTTTTCTTCGAGGATGTGATCCTGGCCAGGGTCTTTGCATTTCAGACCAAGTGTCTTCGTGGCAGGCCAGACTCTGTGGTTTCGGAGCTGGAGTGTTTTGTGACTGCAATTCGGGTTGTTCGTGCCTGGGATGTGCTTGGGCAGATCAAATCAACTGCTTTGCGGGTCTTGCTTGAAGGCCTCATGTCGATGCCAGGCACCCGGGAAATACTTTCTCGTCACGGGTTGGTCACGTCGCTCAAGGATTGGATTTCTGCGTATTTCGGCAGCGGATCGGCGGCACCTGCGGGTACGGTTTACTGGGCACCCTGGATGACGGAGCAAAATGAATTGCTGAAGCAGCAGTTGCGTGCTGAACAGCACCGCATGGTGGTGGCGAAGAGTTTACGCGCACAGCTGTTTCAAGGTGACACCGCAGAGCTCGACGATTTTCCGGTAGGCGGCGCAGATGACAATAGCACCTGGCACTGATATCCGTAGGACGGCTGGATTTTAGCGGCTAAATTCGAGAGCATCGGCCAGGGTCATGTATGTAGTATGTTGTACGCTACTACAACATACTACATACATAGTGCAGCGCTCTTCGCTTAGCTGGCTGTAATGGCGACCCGTCAGCTTGGTTTCTTTGCTTCCTGTTGCTTACCTGCTCTACGCGCTGATATAGCATCTAGCTCATCTACTAGGTCCTCCGCTCGCAGGTGGGTGTAGCGCCGCAGCATCTGCATGGACTTGTGGCCGCTAATTGCCGCTACCTGTTGATCGCTCAGGCCGCCTTCGACAAAACGGCTGACCGCTTCATGGCGAAGGTCGTGGAAGCGTAGGTCTTTCAGCCCGACACTTTCCTTGGTGTTCAGCCAGACCTTGTTGAAGTTGTAAGGCCTTCGCTGCCTATCTTTTCCAGGCTCTCCGAAGAAAATCAGATCGGTATCAATAGGGCGAACCGGATTGGCCAGAGCCTGCCGGAATATGTCTACGGCGGTACTGGTCAGGGGAACGGTGCGGGGCAGGGTGTTCTTTGTCTCCAGAAGGCGCACGATGCGCCGTTTCAGATCGACCTGGCTCCGGCGAAGGGTGGTGATCTCCGACGAGCGCATGCCCGTTTCCAGGGCGATACGGACGATCCAGCCGAGCATTGGGTTGCTGTGCGCATCGACTGCCTGCATCAGTCGTGTTTCTTCGTCCGGACTGAGGCGCCGTTCGCGACCGGGTGGCGGTGCGGGGCGGCGGATGTTCTGTACCGGATTGCTTGGCAGGCCAATACCCCATTCCTTGATCGCGGTGCTGAACATGTGGCCCAGCAGTGCCAGATCGAGGCGGACCGTGTTCGGTGAGCGGGGTTTAGGGGTGGGCCTTCCCTTGGCGTCCTTTCTATCCAGCCCTGCCAGTCGGTCATCACGATACTTCGCGATGATCTCAGGGGTGAGGGCGGCCAGGGAATACTTGCCGAGGTGCTGAATTAACGGCTTGGAGTGCCGAGCGTCGCTGGCTGCGGACGCAGGCCGTTTGGTTGGGGAGACTTCTGCCAGATAGCGTTTGAGGGCATCGGCTACAGTCATTCGTTCGGCTGGTGCGCGTTGGATATAGACACCGCGTACCATCTCGTCCTCTGTACGACGCGCCCAGTCTTCGGCATCCCGCTTGGTACGGAAGGTTTTGGTTGCGGTTGGAAAGCCGACCTTGCGGATGACGGCTTTCCAGGTGCCGGAGGGTGTCTTTACCAGTGTCGCCATAGGGGCCTCGGTACAGTTCCAGTGTTTCTGACTGTACCGAAATTGTACCTTTGGGACAATTTGGCGGTAGATGGTGGGCCCAGCAGGACTTGAACCTGCGACCTACCGATTATGAGTCGGCTGCTCTAACCAACTGAGCTATAGGCCCTTTTTCTGATTTTACCTTCGCAAGCCAAGGCTTCGAAGGTGGAAATTCTAACGCTTCCTTCGGGCCTCGACTAATCGATTATGAGTCCTCTGCTCTAACCGACTGAGCTATAGGCCCCCAGAAGGCTGCGGGATTATACCGGCGTGCTCCTGCCAGCGCCAAGCGTTAAGCAGGGTAGTGGTGAGTCAGGAAGTTAAAGCATCTTGAAAAGCAGAACCCCCGGCGGAGCCGGGGGTTCTGGTATCACTCGTCGAGGAAGGAGCGTAGATGCTCGCTTCGGGTCGGGTGGCGCAGTTTGCGCAGGGCCTTGGCTTCGATCTGGCGGATACGCTCGCGGGTCACGTCGAACTGCTTGCCGACTTCCTCGAGGGTGTGATCCGTGTTCATATCGATGCCGAAGCGCATGCGCAGTACCTTGGCTTCACGGGCGGTGAGGCCGGCCAGAACTTCGCGGGTGGCTTCCTTGAGGCTTTCCACGGTGGCTACGTCGATCGGGGACTGCATGGTGCTGTCCTCGATAAAGTCGCCCAGATGCGAATCTTCGTCGTCGCCGATCGGCGTCTCCATGGAGATCGGCTCCTTGGCGATTTTCAGCACCTTGCGGATCTTGTCCTCAGGCATCTCCATGCGTTCGCCCAGCTCTTCCGGAGTCGGCTCGCGGCCCATCTCCTGCAGCATCTGACGGGAGATGCGATTGAGCTTGTTGATGGTCTCGATCATGTGCACCGGAATACGGATGGTGCGTGCCTGGTCGGCGATCGAGCGGGTGATCGCCTGGCGGATCCACCAGGTGGCGTAGGTCGAGAACTTGTAGCCGCGGCGGTATTCAAACTTGTCCACCGCCTTCATCAGGCCGATGTTGCCTTCCTGGATCAGATCCAGGAACTGCAGGCCGCGGTTGGTGTACTTCTTGGCGATGGAGATCACCAGGCGCAGGTTGGCCTCGACCATCTCCTTCTTGGCGCGACGGGCCTTGGCTTCGCCGATCGACATCCGACGGTTGATATCCTTGATCTCAGCCAGGCTGAGGTTGGTCTCGGCTTCCAGGTCGGCCAGCTTCTGTTGGCAGCGCTGGATATCGGCCTGCAGGTTGCCGATGGCTTCGGCGTACTTGGCCTTGCCCTTGGCCAGGTCGCTGGCCCAGTTCATGTCGGTTTCGTTGCCCGGGAACAGGCGCAGGAAATCGGCGCGCGGCATGCGGGCGTCACGTACGCACAGTTGCATGATGGCTCGTTCCTGGGCGCGCAGGCGCTCAAGGGCGCTGCGTACCTGGGCAACCAGGGTGTCGTACTGCTTCGGCACCAGCTTGATGGGCATGAACAGTTCGGCCAGGGCATTGAGCTCTTCGATAGCCTGCTTGCTACCGCGACCATGCTTCTTCAGGGCCTGCTGCACCTTTTCCTGCTGCTCGGCCACCGCACTGAAACGGCGCGCAGCCTCTTCAGGGTCCGGGCCGCCATCACCTTCGTCTTCATCCTCTTCGGCGCCTTCCTCTTCGTCCTCGTCGTCGCTTTCTTCGGCGGCGGCGCCTTCCTTCAGGGGGACGGGGGCGGCGGCTTCGTCCGGCACGCTGCCGTCATCCGGGTCGATGTAGCCGCTGAGGACTTCGGCCAGACGGCCGCCTTCGGTAGTGACGCGGTTATATTCGGCGAGGATGCCTTCGACGGTGCCAGGGAAGTGAGCAATGGCGCTCATCACCTCGCGGATGCCTTCCTCGATGCGCTTGGCGATCTCGATTTCGCCTTCGCGGGTCAGCAGTTCCACAGTGCCCATTTCACGCATGTACATGCGTACCGGGTCGGTGGTGCGACCGATGTCGGTTTCAACGGCGGCCAGGGCCGCAGCGGCTTCTTCGGCAGCCGCTTCGTCAGTATCGGCTTCGGCCAACAACAGGGCGTCCGCATCCGGGGCACTCTCGAATACGTTGATCCCCATGTCGTTGATCATGCGGATGATGTCTTCCACCTGTTCCGGATCGGAAATATCCTCCGGCAGGTGGTCATTAACCTCCGCGTACGTCAGGTAACCCTGCTCGCGACCACGGCTGATCAATTCTTTCAAACGAGATTGCTGCTGCGCTTTTACGGACATAACACCCTATCCACTGAAGGTCTTGGCGGGCTGAAAACAAGCCGAGGATTATACCTCGGTTTGGCATTTAGGCGCCAGTCGGGGGACTAGCCTCTCGGGGAAGAGGCTAGACTGTAGTGCTCCCTGAGCATTGCCTTTTCCTCTTCGGTAAGCTCGCCGGGGCTCTTCTGAAGGACGCTGCGGAGCGCCTTCTCTCGTTGCCTCTGCGATTGGTTGTTTACAAGTGTAGTAATGGTGTCGAAAAACTGCTGTTCAAGGTTGTCGCCGCTGATCAGCCACTCCTTTTCCGCCAGAGCTTGCAGTAGACGGCCCTGTTCGGTGCCGTGCCAGCGAGCTATCAGTTGCAGCGAGCGCAACTGCGGGCTTTTCTGCAGGGCGCCGACCAGGGCTACGAGCAGTTGGGCGTAAGTGTCTTCTTCGTCGGCGAAATGACTGACATCTTCGACCTTTTGTGCCAGGTGCGGATGGTGCAGCAAGGTGCGCAAGGCAATCAGATGCGGTGATTCGACGCTCACCGCAGTGCGCGGGACACGTGGGGCGAAGTCGCCCTTGCCCTTGCGATTCCATTTGCCACCAGCTTTTTTCCAGCCTCCCTGGTTGTCTTCGCTTGGGCGTGGATGGGGTGCAGAGAGATGTTGGTCGTAGCTCTCGGGCAGTGCCGCCTGGTCGTAATAGGCGCTGTCCGGTATATCGCCATAGTCTGGATAGCCAACTGTCGATGGGCCGCCGCTGCCTGCCGGGGCTGTACGTGGGGTGTTGCTCATTTGCCTGAGGGCGTCGCCGGAGAGGCCGGTGATCTCGCTCAGGCGCTGGCGCATCAGGGCGCGCAGGTTGGCTCCGGGAATCTTCTCGATCAGTGGCGAAGCCAGGGTGACAAGGTGTGCCTTGCCTTCCAGCGAGCTTGGGTCGGCCTCCTCGCAAAGCTGCTGAAAGAAGTAGTCGGCCAGCGGCTGGGCGTGCTGGCTGATGCGGGCGCGAAAGGCATCGGTGCCCTCGGCGCGTACCAGTGTGTCCGGATCCTCGCCCTCAGGCAGAAACAGAAAGCGTGCGCGGCGGCCGTCCTGAAGGTTCGGCAGGGTGGCCTCCAGGGCGCGCCAGGCGGCGTTGCGGCCGGCGGCATCGCCGTCGAAACAAAACAGTACGCTGGGTACGATGCGGAACAGGCGCTTGAGATGTTCCTCGCTGGTGGCGGTGCCGAGGGTGGCCACCGCGTTGCGTAGGCCCTGTTGGGCTAGCGCGATGACATCCATGTAGCCCTCGACCACCATGATCTCGTCGAGATCGCGGTTGAACTTGCGCGCCTCATATAGGCCGTAGAGTTCCTGACCCTTGTGGAATACCGGGGTTTCCGGTGAGTTGAGGTACTTGGGTTTGTCATCGCCTAGCACTCGTCCGCCGAAGGCGATCACCCGTCCGCGGCTGTCGCGGATGGGGAACATGATGCGGTCGCGAAAGCGGTCGTAGCGCCTGCCGGTCTCGGCGTTTTCGATCAGCAGGCCGGCATCGATCATCACTTTCTGTTGCAGGGCGTCGGTACCCAGTTGCTTGAGCAGGTTGTCCCAGCCGGGCGGGGCGAAACCGAGGCCGAAGTCGCGAGCGATTTCCCCGCTCAGGCCGCGGCGCTTGAGATAGTCTACGGCGTATTTGCGCTGCGGGTGGTTTCTCAGAGCCTGGCGGTAGTGCTCGGCGGCGGCGTTGAGCAGCGGGTAGAGTGGCGAGTCGACCGGTTGTCGTGGTTTGTGGCCGCGACCGCTTTCCTCGCGGGGTACCTCCATGCCGGCGCGCTTGGCCAGTTCCTCGATTGCCTGGGGGAACTCCAGTTGGTCGTAATCCATTACGAAGCCGAGGGCGTTGCCGCCGGCTCCGCAGCCGAAGCAGTAGTAGAACTGCTTGTCGGGACTGACGGTGAAGGAGGGGGTCTTTTCCTTGTGGAAAGGGCAGCAGGCGCTGTAGTTCTTGCCGGTTTTCTTCAGTTGGATGCGCGAACTTACCACATCGACGATGTCGGTGCGGTTGAGCAGGTCATCAATGAAGGATTGCGGGATCAGGCCGGCCATAGCTGCTCAGCATAGCGCCCGGCGCAAGGGCAGGGCTAGAAGTTGCAAATGCAGAAAACTCCGCCTGCTCGCCGAGCGGCGAGGCGGAGTTCCGGAAATGCAATGCCCGGCCAAAGCCGGGCATTTGGGCGCTGCCTGTACGGGATCAGTACAGACGAACGCTGCGGCGTTGCTCGCGCTGAACTTTCTTGGCGTGACGCTTCACAGCGGCAGCAGCCTTGCGCTTACGCTCAGCGGTCGGCTTCTCGTAGAATTCACGGCTGCGAACTTCAGCCAGTACACCGGCTTTTTCGCAGGAGCGCTTGAAACGACGCAGGGCTACGTCGAAGGGTTCGTTCTCTTTAACTTTGACGGCTGGCATCCAGGTCGTACCTTCATCAATTACCGGGGTGAACGCGTTCCCGGCAGAAGGCTCGGGTTGCGTCGACTTTTAAGGGTTGCGGATGTTACCCGGTCGAGGCGAGGAATGCAAAGCCCCCTGGTCGAAAAGCGCTGGCCGGGCGGTTGGGGGGGGCTTATCATGCGCCCCTCTGTTCTAGCTGGTGAACCAAGGCTGCTGCATGCTCGTACTGGGACTGGAAACTTCCTGCGACGAAACCGGCGTCGCGCTCTATGACAGTGAACGCGGCCTGCTGGCCGATGCGCTGTTCAGCCAGATCGATCTGCATCGTGTGTATGGCGGGGTGGTGCCGGAGCTTGCTTCGCGCGATCACGTCAAGCGTATGCTGCCGCTGATCCGGCAGGTGCTGGATGAGGCCTGCTGCACGCCCGGCGATATCGATGCGCTGGCCTATACCGCCGGCCCTGGCCTGGTCGGCGCGCTGCTGGTCGGTGCCTCCTGCGCACAGGCCCTGGCGTTTGCCTGGGGTGTGCCGGCGGTGGGCGTGCATCACATGGAAGGGCATCTGCTGGCGCCGATGCTGGAGGAACAACCACCGACGTTCCCTTTCGTTGCGTTGCTGGTGTCCGGTGGTCATACCCAACTGGTGCGGGTCGACGGCATCGGCCGTTATCAGTTGCTCGGTGAATCGCTGGACGATGCCGCCGGTGAGGCTTTCGACAAGACCGCCAAGCTGATGGGGCTGAACTATCCCGGAGGCCCCGAGATCGCCCGGCTGGCCGAGCAGGGCTCTGCTGGCCGCTTCGTATTCCCGCGGCCGATGACGGATCGGCCCGGCCTGGACTTCAGCTTCAGTGGGCTGAAGACCTTCGCTCTCAACACCTGGCTGCAGTGCCGTGAGGTCGGCGACGACCTCGAACAGGCCCGTTGCGACATCGCTCTGGCCTTTCAGCAGGCGGTGGTCGAGACTCTCACCATCAAGTGCCGTCGAGCGCTGAAGCAGACCGGTCTGAACAGCCTGGTGATCGCTGGCGGGGTGAGTGCCAACAAGTCCCTGCGTGAGCAGTTGGAGCGCATGCTTGGCGAGCTGAATGGTGAGGTGTTCTACGCCCGGCCGCGCTTTTGTACCGACAACGGTGCGATGATCGCCTATGCCGGCTGCCAGCGTCTGTTGGCCGGGCAGCATGAGGATCTGGCGATCAAGGTGCAGGCGCGCTGGCCGATGGAGTCGCTGCCTGCTATTTGAAGCGGCGCTCGCGGCCAGCCAGCAGATCCTGCAGGTTGTTACGGTGGCGCCAGACAATCAGCCCGGTGAGCATGCAGACCGGCAGCAATGCTGCCGGCTGCTGCCAGGCCAGCATTGGCAGAGTCAGCGGTGTGGCGATCAGTGATGCCAGTGAGCTGGTGCGGGTGAGCAGGAAGATCAATGCCCAGGTGGCCAGGGCGAGCAGCGCGGCCGGTGGGTAGAGTCCGAGCAGCATACCGGCGGCAGTGGCCACGCCTTTGCCGCCACGGAAGCGGAAGTACAGCGGGTAGAGGTGGCCGACTACAGCGGCCAGTCCAATCCAGGCCTGCTGCTGCAGGCTGAAGTCGAGCAGTTTGGTGGCCAGCACTGGCAACAGGCCCTTGAGCAGGTCGCCAAGCAGGGTCATTACGGCCAGCTTGCGGCCAGCGACCCGCAGCATATTGGTAGCGCCGGGATTGCCCGAGCCGCTGGTACGTGGATCCGGCCCGCCGGCAAGGCGGCTGAGCAGGATGGCAAAGGACAGCGAACCGAGCAGGTAGGCGAGGATTGCCAGAAGCCAGAACATGGCGGTTATTCCAGGGCATGGGGTAGCCCGATTCTAACGAGGTGTTGCGCCCTTGTCGTGGCGCGGAGACAGTGGTGGACAGAGTATTTATCGAGGGGCTTGAGGTCGACACGGTGATCGGTGCCTATGACTGGGAGCGGAACATCCGCCAGTGTCTGGTGCTCGACTTGCAAATGGCCTGGGACAACCGTCCGGCCGCTGCGCGGGACGACCTGGCGCAGGCGCTCGACTATGCCAGTGTGTCCTCGCGAATCCAGGCGTTTGCCGCCGAGTCGCATTTCATTCTGGTGGAAACCTTTGCCGAGCGACTGGTGCAGACGCTGATGGAGGAGTTTCACATTCCCTGGATCCGCCTGAAACTGACCAAGCCGGGGGCGGTGCCGGCGGCGCGTGGTGGAGTCGGCGTGGAGATCGAACGCGGATGTCTCTGACTCGGGTATACCTCGGTCTTGGCAGCAATACCGAGCGGGAGGCCCATTTGACGGCAGGCCTTGAGGCGCTGGCGCAAATCCTTGAGCACATGCAGTGTTCGCCGGTGTTCGAGAGCCATGCGGTGGGCATACGCAGCAGCCATTTCTTCAATCTGGTGGTGGTCGGCGAGACACATCTGCCGCTACTGGAACTGGATCGGCGGTTGAAGTTCATCGAGGCTGACAACGGCCGCTATGCACCGGATCGCAAGGGGCTGCCGCTGGACATCGACGTACTGCTGTATGGCGAGACGGTAGGACATTTCAACGGACTGGTGCTGCCGCGTGCGGAAATCCTGAAGAACGCCTTCGTGCTTTGGCCGCTGTCATTGTTGGCACCGGAGCTGCCTCATCCGGTGGACGGGCGAACCTTCGCCGAGCTGTGGCGCAGTGCGCAGATCGACCAGCAACTGTGGCCGGTGGCCTTCCAGTGGCGGGGTCTTGAGCTGACGCCGCAGGAGTTGCTGCGCCCTTCCGCCTAGAGGCCCGGCCCCGAAGGCACGATTGACTCCTGCGACAGCTCCTGGCGGTAGATCTTGAGTGCCTTCAGACGTTCGCGGTTGAGTGCCTCACCGAGTTCCGCACCCTTGAAGCCTTTTTCCAGCAGGGGCCTGACCGGCACCTGGCGAGTAGCCTCGGCTGCGCCAAGCAGATAGGCAGCCTGTGGATAATCACGCTGCTCAAGGCCGAGTCGGCCGCGAGCGTCCATCTCGCAGGCTGCAACAAATTCGGCAAAGCGCTGCGGACGGCGGAACACGTCAAATCGTTGCAGCAGCTCCAGCAGGGTTGACGGGCGCAGTTCCAGCGCGCGGTGAGCATGGGTGTGGAATTCCCCGACCAGCAGAGCCAGTTCGGCGCACTCGCGGGGGGGCTTGCAGCGTTCGTTGACCGCCTTGATCAGCGGCACGCCGCGTTGCTCGTGGGCGATATGCCGGGGCCACTGATCCGCAGGCGTCAGCCCCTTGCCGAGGTCATGCAGCAGGCAGGCCCAGCGCACGTTCAGCGGCTGCTCGTGTTCGGCGCACTGCTGCAGCACGGCCAGTACGTGGATGCCGCTGTCGATTTCCGGGTGGTGCGCGGCTGGCTGTGGCACGCCGAACAGTGCATCGAGTTCCGGCAACAGGGCGGCCAGTGCGCCACAGTCGCGCAGAACCCGGATAAACACATCCGGCCGTGGCTCCATCAGCGCGCGGGAGATTTCCTTCCAGCTGCGCTCGGGGGTGAGGTGCGCCAGTTCGCCGGATTCGGCCAGTTGACGCATCAGTGCCAGGGTTTCTGCTGCGACGGTAAAACCTAGTGGAGCGTAGCGGGCGGCGAAGCGGGCCACCCGCAGTACGCGCAGGGGGTCTTCGGCAAAGGCCGGGGAAACGTGGCGAAGAATACGCGCCTCAAGATCCCGCTGGCCGCCGTAAGGGTCGATCAGGTTGCCGGCGTCATCCTCGGCCATGGCGTTGACCGTCAGGTCTCGCCGCCGCAAGTCCTCTTCCAGGGTGACCTCGGGGCTGGCATGGAAGGTAAAGCCGCCGTAGCCGTGGCCACTTTTGCGCTCGGTACGGGCCAGGGCATATTCCTCGCCGCTCTGCGGATGCAGGAACACCGGGAAGTCGGTACCCACCGGGCGGTAGCCCAGCTCAAGCATCTGCCCGGCGCTGGCGCCCACCACCACCCAGTCCACTTCGCTAACGCTGCGCCCCAGCAGGCGATCACGTACCGCACCGCCGACCTTGTAGATTTGCATGTCTGATCCTCCACGAAGTGCAGAGGATACCGGAGAACGTCTGATCCGGGCTGGCAGTTCTTGCCGGTTGAGACTCAGATGGGCGGCAGGTAGCGGCCGGGAGGAAGTGCCTCGTCGCCGCCATCGGCAGACGGACGCGGCGGAACGTGTTGAGTGCTGATCAACTGGTCGCCGCGGCAAACCTGCAGGTGGATGTCGAAGCCCCATAGACGGTGCAAGTGCTTGAGTACCTCGCCGGTGGATTCGCCCAATGGCTTGCGGTCGTGCTGCTGGTGGCGCAGGGTCAGCGAGCGATCACCACGGCGATCGATGCTCCAGATCTGCACGTTGGGTTCGCGGTTGCCCAGGTTGTATTGCGCTGCGAGCAGTTCCCGGATGGTGCGGTAACCGGACTCGTCATGGATAGCCGGCACAAGCAGATCGTCCTGCTGGTCGTCGTCGAGGATGCTGAACAGCTTGAGGTCGCGGATTACCTTGGGCGAGAGAAACTGCAGAATGAAGCTCTCGTCCTTGAAGCTGCTCATGGCGAACTTGAGGGTGCTCAGCCAGTCGCTACCGGCAATGTCCGGGAACCAGCGGTGATCTTCCTCGGTAGGCGACTCGCAGATGCGGCGGATGTCGCGGTACATGGCAAAGCCCAGGGCGTAGGGGTTGATGCCGCTGTAGTAGGGGCTGTCGAACGGCGGCTGGTAGACCACGCTGGTGTGCGACTGGAGGAATTCCATCATGAAACCGTCGGTGACCAGCCCTTCGTCGTACAGGTCGTTCATCAGGGTGTAGTGCCAGAAAGTGGCCCAGCCTTCGTTCATCACCTGGGTCTGGCGCTGTGGATAGAAGTACTGGGCGATCTTGCGCACGATGCGGATCACCTCGCGCTGCCAGGGCTCGAGCAGTGGCGCGTGCTTCTCCAGAAAGTAAAGGATGTTTTCCTGGGGTTCGGCGGGCCAGCGCTTGTTGTCCTGCTCGTGGCCTTTTTCGGAGGGCCTGGGAATGGTGCGCCAGAGGTCGTTGATCTGCCGCTGCAGGTGCTCCTCGCGCTCCTTCTGGCGTCGCCGCTCCTCTTCGGCGGAAATCGGATATGGCCGCTTGTAGCGGTCGACACCGTAGTTCATCAGGGCGTGGCAGGAGTCCAGCAGCTCCTCCACCGCATCGATGCCGTAACGCTCCTCGCACTGCATGATGTACTGTTTGGCGAACACCAGATAGTCGATGATGGAACTGGCGTCGGTCCAGGTACGGAACAGGTAGTTGCCCTTGAAGAAGCTGTTGTGGCCATAGCAGGCATGGGCGATCACCAGGGCCTGCATGCACATGGTGTTCTCCTCCATGAGATAGGCGATGCACGGATCGGAGTTGATCACGATCTCGTAGGCTAGGCCCATCTGCCCGCGCTTGTAGCCTTTCTCAGTGGCGAGAAAGTGCTTGCCGTATGACCAGTGGTGATAGCCCAGCGGCATGCCGACGGAGGCGTAGGCATCCATCATCTGCTCGGCGGTGATTACCTCGATCTGGTTCGGGTAGGTATCCAGCGCATAGCGCTCGGCCAGGCGGGCGATCTCGCGGTCGTAGGCGCGGATCAGCTCGAACGTCCATTCCGAACCGGTGGACAGCGGTTGGCGCTTCTTGGCGGGCGTCATGCTCATGGTCGGATCCTCAGCTAGACAGGCGGCGCTGGAACAGTTCGCGGAACACCGGGTAGATATCCGCTGCCGAGACCAGTTGCTGCTGCGCGAAGCTGTCGGCGAAGGCTGCGGCCACCTGTTCGTATTCGTACCACAGTGCCTGGTGTTCCCGTGGGGTGATCTCGACGTAGGTGAAGTACTGCACGAAGGGCATGATCTGATTGACCAGGATGTCCCTGCACAGTGGAGAGTCGTCGTTCCAGTTGTCGCCGTCGGAGGCCTGGGCGGCGTATATGTTCCACTCATTGACCGGATAGCGCTCAGCCATGATCTCCTGCATCAGCTTCAGGGCGCTGGAGACGATGGTGCCCCCTGTCTCGCGGGAGTAGAAGAACTCCTCTTCGTCCACTTCCTTGGCACTGGTGTGGTGGCGGATGAACACCACCTCGATCTTGTCGTAGTTGCGCCTGAGAAACAGGTACAGAAGTATGAAGAAGCGTTTGGCGATGTCCTTGGTGGACTGGGTCATGGAGCCGGAGACGTCCATCAGGCAGAACATCACTGCCTTGGAACTGGGGTTTGGCTGCTTGACCAGCAGGTTGTACTTGAGGTCGAAGGTGTCTAGGAAGGGCACTCGATGGATGCGTGCGCTGAGCCGCTCGATTTCCTCCTGAGTTGCCTGGATATCGGCGAAGTTGTCCGGCTCCTCGCGCCTGAGCCGCTCCAGCTCGGTTTTGGCCTCGCGCAATTTGGCGCGACTGGAGCCGGACAGGGCGATGCGCCGGGCGTGGGCCGAGCGCAGGGTGCGGATGATATTGATGCGCGACGGGTTGCCTTCGTTGCTGATGCCGGCGCGTACCGTCTTGAAGGTGTCGGCGCCAGTGAGGTGGCGCTTGACCAGGTTGGGCAGCTCCAGATCCTCGAACATGAAGTCGAGAAACTCTTCCTGGGTGATCTGAAAGACGAACTCGTCCATCCCTTCGCCGCTGTTGCTGGCATTGCCACTGCCGCGCCCGGCACCACCACCCTGCGGACGCGGGATGCGTTCGCCGGCGGTGAACTCGCGGTTGCCCGGGTGAATGATGGTCTGCCGGCCGCCGCGGCCGTGATGCAGCACCGGCTCGTCGATGTCGCGGCCGGGAATACTGATCTGCTCGCCGTGTTCCATATCGGTGATGGAGCGCCGGCTGACGGCTTCCTCCACGGCTTTCTTGATGTGTTCACGGTAACGCCGCAGGAAGCGCTGGCGGTTCACCGTGCTCTTGTTTTTGCCATTTGGGCGTCGGTCGATCACGTAGCTCATGACGTCTCCTTCGGCCCCGTTCAAACTCTGCTGCGCGTCGGCCCTGCTGTGTTAAAAACAGGCTCGGACTGCTCATTTACAGCTCGTAAACTCCGCGTCCTCGTCTGTTTTTGCCTTGCATGGCTCTAGCTCGCGAGACTTTGAACAGGTTCTTGCCTGCCCATGGTTACGGGCAGGCAGCGAATGACCCAGCGTGCGTTCAGCGCCGGGCAGGATCTACTGCGACTTGCGAACCCGCAGGTACCACTCCGACAGCAGGCGTACCTGCTTCTCGGTGTAGCCCCGCTCGACCATTCGCCTGACAAAGTCATTGTGTTTCTGCTGTTCCTCCTTGCTGCCCTTGGCATTGAAGCTGATGACCGGGAGCAGATCCTCGGTGTTGGAGAACATCTTCTTCTCGATGACCACACGCAGTTTCTCGTAGCTGAGCCAGCTGGGGTTCTTGCCGTTGTTGTTGGCGCGTGCGCGCAGCACGAAGTTGACGATCTCGTTGCGGAAGTCCTTGGGATTGCTGATGCCGGCGGGTTTCTCGATCTTCTCCAGTTCCTCGTTGAGGGCTACACGGTTGAGAATTTCGCCAGTTTCCGGGTCACGGTATTCCTGATCCTGGATCCAGAAATCGGCGTACAGCACATAGCGGTCGAAGATGTTCTGGCCGTATTCGCTATAGGACTCCAGGTAGGCGGTCTGGATTTCCTTGCCGATGAACTCGATATAGCGCGGCGCCAGGTATTCCTTGAGGTAGCGCAGATAGCGCTCGCGCAGCTCGGCGGGGAATTGCTCCTGTTCGATCTGCTGCTCCAGCACGTAGAGCAGGTGTACCGGGTTGGCGGCAATCTCGTGCGGATCGAAGTTGAAAACCTTGGAGAGAATCTTGAAGGCGAAGCGGGTCGACAGACCGTTCATGCCCTCGTCGACGCCGGCGGAGTCGCGGTATTCCTGGATCGACTTGGCCTTGGGGTCCGTGTCCTTGAGGTTCTCGCCGTCATAGACGCGCATCTTCGAGTAGATGTTGGAGTTTTCCGGCTCCTTCAGCCGCGACAGCACGGAAAACTGGGCGAGCATGCGCAGGGTGTCCGGAGCGCAGTGGGCACGTGACAGCGAGCTGTTGGTCAGCAGCTTGTCGTAGATTTTCACTTCATCCGTTACGCGCAGGCAGTAGGGTACCTTGACGATGTAGATGCGGTCGATGAAGGCCTCGTTGTTCTTGTTGTTGCGGAAGGTGTGCCACTCCGACTCGTTGGAGTGGGCAAGGAGGATGCCGTTGAAGGGAATCGCGCCAAGACCCTCGGTGCTGTTGTAGTTGCCCTCCTGGGTGGCAGTCAGCAGCGGGTGAAGCACCTTGATTGGCGCCTTGAACATCTCGACGAACTCCATCAGCCCCTGGTTGGCGCGGCACAGCGCGCCGGAGTAGCTGTAGGCGTCGGCGTCGTTCTGCGGAAACTCCTCCAGCTTGCGGATATCCACCTTGCCGACCAGGGCGGAGATGTCCTGGTTGTTCTCGTCGCCCGGCTCGGTCTTGGCTACGGCGATCTGGTTCAGAACCGAGGGGTAGAGCTTGACTACCCGGAACTGGCTGATGTCGCCACCGAACTCCTGCAGACGCTTGGTGGCCCAGGGCGACATGATCGAACTGAGGTAGCGACGCGGGATGCCGTAGTCCTCCTCGAGGATGGTGCCGTCCTCGTCGGCGTTGAACAGCCCCAGCGGTGACTCGAATACCGGCGAGCCCTTGATGGCATAGAACGGTACCTTCTCCATCAGCTGCTTGAGCTTCTCGGCCAGTGAGGACTTGCCGCCGCCTACCGGGCCGAGCAGGTAGAGGATCTGTTTCTTCTCTTCCAGGCCCTGGGCGGCATGGCGGAAGTAGGCGACGATCTGGTCGATGCATTCTTCCATGCCGTGGAAGTCGGCGAAGGCCGGGTAGCGGCGGATCACCTTGTTGGAAAAGATGCGTGACAGACGGGGATCGGCGGAGGTGTCCACCAGCTCCGGCTCGCCGATGGCCATCAGCAGGCGCTCGGCTGCGCTGGCGTAGGTGCTGCGATCCTGCTTGCACAATTCGAGGTACTCCTGCAGGGAGTATTCCTCCTGACGGGTCGCCTCGAAACGTTGCTGGAAGTGGCTGAAAATGCTCATGACTTCACCTCGCTCGATGCTGTAAGCCGGCTCGGGGTCGGTGGGCAGGTGCCGGGTTGCCCCGGCTCCAGAAAAGTCGGGAAAATCCCCCAGAAACCCTAAAGGTCGTAACCGATGGCCCGATGCCGGTTGGCCGGCTCTACTTTGAGTGGGATGGCCTGAGTAACAGAATAGTTCGTTCTGCCGTAGGTCAAGGGGCGGGCAACGATGTCCGGATGTTACCGGGGCCCGGCAACAGGCGGCAGGCCAGGGCGGGCGCGGCCTGCCGAGGGAGGGAAATTATTCTTCGGGACTCTGCTCTGTATCCTGTGGATAGAGCGTGCGCCAGAGTTCGAAGCCGCCATCCAGGCTGTAGACCTCGGAGAAGCCCTGGCCGGCCAGGTAGGCCGCCGCGCCCTGGCTGGAATTGCCGTGGTAGCAGGAGACGATCAGTGGGGCATCGAGATCGGCATGAGTGATGAAGTCATGCAGCGAGTGGTTGTCCAGATGCCGCGAGCCGATGATGTGCCCATTGGCAAAGCTGTGAGGGTCGCGGATGTCGACGACCACTGCGCCGCTGGCGCGCAGCACCTGTGCCTGTTGCGGGGAGATACGCTTGAAGTCGCTCATGTTCGGGCTCTTTGCTTGATGGTTGGAGAGGCTGTCGCCTCTACTCCTTGGGACAGGTACAGCGGTAGTAGGCACCGCTGTCGACATCCAGCAGCGTCATCGCGCCCCCCCAGACACAGCCGGTGTCGAGGGCGTACAGACCGGGTTCGCTGCAGTTGCCTTCGAGCGCCGCCCAGTGGCCGAAAATGATCTTCTCGCCGCGCATCCGGCGTTGCGGGTGGCTGAACCAGGGGGCAAAACCGGGAGGGGCGCTACCGGCGCCTTCCTTGCTCTTCAGATCCAGAGTGCCGTCGGCGGTGCAAAAACGCATGCGGGTGAAGTAATTGGTGATGACCCGCAGGCGTTCGATGCCCTGCAGATCCCTGGTCCAGCGCGCCGGTTCGTTGCCGTACATGCCGTCGAGGAACTGCGGCAGTAGGCTGTCGTCACGCAGTACCTGCTCCACTTCGGCGGCCCGGCGCAATGCCTTGGCCAGCGTCCACTGCGGGGGTATGCCGGCGTGCACCAGGGTCACCTGACGTTCGGCGTCGTGATGCACCAGCTTTTGCCGGCGCAGCCAGTCGATCAGTTGTGGACGATCCGGTGCCTCGAGAATCTCGCGCAGGGTATCGCCCTTGCGCAGACGCCCGGCGTTGTGGGCCACGGCCAGCAGGTGCAGGTCGTGATTGCCCAGTACGGTCGTTACCGCGTGGCGGATGGAGAACAAAAAGCGCAGTGTCTCCAGTGACTGCGGGCCACGATTGACCAGATCGCCGACCAGCCAGAGCTGATCGTGACTCGGATCGAAAGCCACCTGCTCAAGCAGGCATTTGAGCGGTCTGAGGCAGCCCTGCAGGTCGCCTACTGCATAGACCGCCATTAGTGCAGCGCTCCCGGCACGGCAAGGCGGAAAGGCGCGATGGGCGCCTCGAAGCGTGTGCCGTCCTCGGCCAGCATCTGATAGCTGCCCTGCATGATGCCTACCGGTGTGGTCATGACCGTACCGCTGGTGTAGGTGTGGCTTTCCCCCGGAGCGATATGTGGTTGCTGACCGATTACCCCGGCACCGCGGACTTCCTGAACCTGGCCGTCGCCATCGGTGATGATCCAGTGACGCGACAGCAACTGCGCTGAAAGCTCGCCGCTGTTGAGGATGCTGACGGTATAGGCGAAGGCGTAGCGACTCTGCTCTGGCTGCGATTGCGCGGCCAGGTACTGCGGAGTGACGCTGACGAGGATCTGGTAGCGGGGGTCGGACATGCGAGAACTCGTACTGGTGAGGGCGGGTCAGTCCCGCGCAGTTTGCAGGTGCAGGGCCAGCTGATCTGCCAGGCGGACGAAGGCCGCCAGATCCAGCTGTTCCGGCCGCAGGCTGCCGTCGACGCCGGCAGCCTCGATGGCTTCGCCCGGCAGCAGTTGTCTGAGCGTGTTGCGCAGGGTCTTGCGGCGCTGGTTGAAGGCCTCGCGCACCACTCGCTCAAGCAGCCGGTGATCCTTGGCCGGATGCGGCAGGGTCTCGTGTGGTACCAGACGCACGATGGCCGAGTCCACCTTGGGTGGCGGGTTGAAGGCACCAGGGCCGACATTGAACAGGTGTTCCACCCGGCAGT
This sequence comes from Pseudomonas sp. NCCP-436, assembly GCF_019656335.1. Lineage (GTDB taxonomy): Bacteria > Pseudomonadota > Gammaproteobacteria > Pseudomonadales > Pseudomonadaceae > Aquipseudomonas. Next base: position 127,423 of record NZ_BPLZ01000008.1, read on the forward strand.
GGTACTGCACCATGATCGACAGCCGTCCCCAGTCACCACCGCCCGGGCCGGCAGCCAGTCGTTCGACAACTTCCTTCTGCAGCATGAAGTGCATGTCGCGGATCAGCGGGGCGTTGTCCAGCAGGTGGAAGATCAGTGGGGTGGAGATGTTGTAGGGCAGGTTGCCAACCACGCGTAGGCTGCGTGGCACGGCCTCGAGTCGGGCAAAGTCGAACTTCAGCGCATCGCCCTGGTTCAGGCGAAAGCGGGGGTTGTCGCCGAAGCGGGTCATGAGGATGGGGATGAGGTCGAGGTCAAGCTCAATCACATCCAGTGCTGCACCGCTGGCCAACAGCCCTTCTGTCAGGGCGCCCTGGCCCGGACCGATCTCCAGCAGGCGTTCGCCTTCCCGGGCGCGGATGGCGCGCAGTATGCGGTCGATCACTCCTGCATCGTGCAGGAAGTTCTGGCCGAAGCGCTTGCGCGCACGGTGTTGGTACTCGGACATGAGCTGCTCCGGGCAACGCCTCGCATGGGCGCGAGGCGGATATAAAGGGAAGTCGTGCAGTTTACCAGCGAATCACGCTGCAGGCGCACCCGGACGCAGGTGGTTCAGACGCTTCGGTTGGCTGCCATCTGGTAGGCGGTTTCCAGCGCTACCTGCAGACTGCCGGTGTCCACCTGGCCACTGCCTGCCAGATCCAGCGCCGTGCCGTGATCCACCGAGGTACGGATTATCGGCAGCCCCAGGGTCACGTTCAGTGCAGCGCCGAATCCCTTGAACTTCAGCACCGGCAGGCCCTGATCGTGATACATGGCCAGCACCGCATCGGCCTGATCCAGGTGTTTGGGGGTGAACAGGGTATCGGCCGGCAGTGGACCGGTCAGATTCAGCCCCGCATCACGCAGGCGCGCCAGCGCCGGTTCGATGATCTCCATCTCCTCGCGCCCGAGGTGGCCGCCTTCGCCTGCATGAGGGTTGAGACCGCAAACCAGTATGCGCGGCTCGGCAATGCCGAATTTGTCGCGCAGATCCTCATGAAGGATGCGTGTAACACGCTCAAGACGTTCGCCGGTGATGGCCGCAGGCACCTGGCTCAGTGGCAGGTGGGTGGTGACAAGTGCCACGCGCAGGCCACGGGTTGCCAGCATCATCACGACCTGCTCGGTGCCGGTCAGCTCGGCAAGAAATTCGGTATGGCCGGAGAAGGGGATGCCGCCCTCGTTGATCACACCCTTGTGCACCGGGGCGGTGATCATGCCGGCGAAAGTGTCGTCCAGACAGCCCCGGGCAGCACGTTCGAGGGTCTGCAGCACGTAGCCGGCATTGGCCGGATTCAGTCGTCCCGGTTCGGCTGCTTCTGTCAGCGGCGTATCCCAGACGTAGAGGCAACCGGCGTCTGCCGGAGTCTCCGGCCAGGCGCCGGGGCCGACCTCGATCAGGTGGATCTGAAGGCCTAGCAGCGCTGCGCGTTCGGCCAGCAGAGGGCGGCTGGCAATCGCCACCAGTGCCTCGGGTTGTGCCTGGCGCGCCAGCAGCAGGCAGAGATCCGGGCCGATACCGGCAGGTTCACCTGGTGTCAGGGCAAAGAGTCGTGATGCGGGCATGGGCAGTCTCGCGATAGGGCGGGGTGCACAGTGTACGCTGTCGGCGAGCTGGCCGAGCAAGGGAGGTGCGTGACGCTGCAGTGGTGCGGAAAGAAAAACGGCGCCGACCTTGTGGGTGGGCGCCGTGCTTCGCGGAGTACCGTCCGGGGATGGCCCGGGGCGGAAACTGCGGGCTTAAAGCTTGATTTCGACGTAAGCCTCGTCGCGGATCTGGCGCAGCCAGGTCTGCAACTCTTCCTCATACTTGCGGTTGCGCAGCAGGTTGGCCGCCTGCTGCTGGCGAAGTTCGGAGCTGCTGTCAGTGGCGCGACGTCCCAGCACCTGCAGTACGTGCCAGCCATAGGGGCTTTTGAACGGTTTTGACAGCTCGCCGTTGGGGGTATTGCTCATCACATCGCGGAATTCCGGTACCAGAGAATTGGGGTCGATCCAGTTCAGGTCGCCGCCATTGAGAGCAGAACCCGGGTCCTCGGAGAAGTTGCGCGCCAGCTCGGCGAAGTCCTCGCCAGCCTGAATGCGCTGGTACAGGCGCTCCACCAGGCGGCGGGTATCTTCCTCGCTGCGGATCTCGCTGGGTTTGAGGAGGATGTGGCGGACATGCACTTCATCGCGTACCAGGGTGTCGCCGCCGCGTTTTTCGATCAGCTTGAGAATGATGAAGCCGCCGGGAGTGCGAACCGGTTCGGTGACTTCACCCGGGGCCAGAGCACTTACCAGATTGTCGAACGGTGGTGGCAACTGACCAGCCTTGCGCCAGCCCATCTCGCCACCTTCCAGTGCGGTTTCGCTGGCCGACCGGGCAATCGCCAACTGGGCAAAGTCTGCCCCCTGGCGCAGCTGCTCGTAGATTTCACGAGCCTGGCGCTCGGCGGTCTGGATTTCACCCGAGGAAGCACCTTCGGAGACTGGGATGAGGATGTTGGCCAGACGGAATTCTTCCGACAGCTGCATTTTGCCCAGGTCCGAGGCCAGGAAATTCTGCACCTCCTGATCCGTGACCTGAATGCGCTCGGCTACCCGGCGCTGGCGCACGCGGCTGATGATCATCTCGCGGCGGATCTGCTCGCGGGCGTCGGCATAGGACAGGCCGTCGCGGGCCAGTGCTTCGCGGAACTGCTCGAGGCTCAGGCCGTTGCGCTGGGCGATGGTGCCCACGGCCTGGCTGAGTTCTTCTTCGCTGATGCGAATGCCAGAGCGTTCGCCCATCTGCAGCTGGATGTTCTCCACGATCAGGCGCTCAAGCACCTGCTGGCTGAGTACGTCGGCCGGAGGCAGGCTGCCGCCGCGTTTGTCGATGGTCTGCTGTACCTCCCGCAGGCGGGCATCGAGCTGGCTCTGCATGACTACGTCGTTATCGACGATGGCCACGACTCGATCCAGGGGGCGGACTTGGGCCTGAGCCGTCACCGCCAGCAGTGCTGCGCCCAGCAGCAGGGGGCGCAGGCAGTCAGAAAGCTTGGTCTTCACGTTCACGGTAACCTTCAATGCCTTGGTCGAGGAAAGATTCCACCTTGTTGCCGACAACGCCGCCGAGCCCTTTGAGGACGATCTGCAGGAAGATGCCGCGATCTGCCTCATCGTTGCGCGACGGGTTCAGGCTGACCTCGTCGTAGTCGATCCAGTAGCGGTTGATCAGACGCAGTTTCCAGCAGCAGCTGTCGTACTCGAAGCCGCCGAAGGCCTCCAGAGTGCGGTTGCGGCCGTAGTCGTACTGCCAGCGCGAGATCAGGCTCCACTGCGGAACCAGCGGCCAGATGACGGAAAAGTCATGCTGGTCGACCTTGTAGTAGTTCTTGATGTAGTTGGGGCTGCCTGGAGTGCCATAGTCTGGATTGGTGGTCCAGGCGCCACTGTCGCGGTCGTAGCGCAGCGTGTCGTTGCGATAGCGATAACCCAGGTTGACCACCTTGTTCGGATTGTCCTCCGGCTGGTAGTGGAACATGGCGCTGCCCGAGCGGGTGCGATGCTGATCCGGGTCCCAGTTGAAGGTGGAGCTGAAGCGCCAGTCGCGATTGAAGCGGTACAGGTACTCCAGTGCGTAGGGTGAGACATCGGCCGTGGCGTCCTTGCGGTCGCGGTAGCGCACGCCGGGCATCTGTACCTTGCGATCCTCGAAGTAGAATGCCTGGCCAATGCTGAAGCGCTGGCGTTCGAAGCCGTTGGGCTCGATCCAGCGGCTGGTCACGCCCAGCGACAGCTTGTTCTCGTCACCGATGCGATCTTTGCCGCTGAAACGGTTTTCACGCCACAGAGAGGAATAGCTGAAGGACGGTTCGCGGGTGTCGAACACCGGAATGGCGCTCTGGTCTTCCTCTGGTACGTAGAGGTAGAAGGCGCGCGGCTCCAGGGTCTGGCGGAACTGCTGGCCGAACAGTTGGGTGTTGCGGTCGAAGTACAGCCCGCTGTCGACGCTGAATAGGCCAACGCCACGATTCTGCGAGTCCTTGTAGTTGACGCCGTACCACTGGTTGGTCGGATCGTTGGCCGCATCGGCGATATTTTTCTTGCCGGTGCTGTCCAGGCTCAGATCGTAGTGGGTCTGGAAGTACTTGAGCTGCGGCTTGATATAGCCCCAGGTCCAATCCAGCGGCAGGGCAACGGCCGGCTCGATATGCAGGCGTTCGCCATTGGCACGGTTGAGACCTTTCAGACGAGCGTCATACCAGAGACCTTCCGGCTGGCCTTCTTTATTAATGAAGCTACCTGAGCGCAGGTTTCGGTCGAATTTTACGTACTCGGTCTTGTAACTGAACTCAAGGCCGCCCGGGTTGAACGGCAGCTTGCCGTCCAGGGTAAGCTGCGGCAGACGATTGTAGGGCGTCAGATCCGTGATATTGGCCAGCTCATAGGCGTGCAGATTCAGGCGGGCGCGGTAGCTGTCGCCACGGTAGGTGAGGGCGGCGCGCTGGTTGACGTAGGTCTGCCGTTCGATGCCCAGATCACTATTCAGATCCTGGAAATAGTACGGGTCGCTGATGTCGGTGTAGTCGACTTCAGCGAGCAGGCGCGAGTTCAGACCCTGTTTGTGCTGCCAGCTGTACAGCCAGCGCTGATCCTCGTACTCGGACTGCAGTTTGCGCTCGTCCTCGCGGTCGTCGAGATAGGCGGCGCCAACCTGACCTTCGCTGCTTTCGGTCAGGTAACGGAACTCACCTTCCATCAGCAGGCCGCGCTTGGTCATGTAGGTTGGGTACAGGGTGGCGTCGTAGTTCGGCGCCAGGTTGAAATAGTAGGGTGTCTGCAGGGAGAAGCCGGTATCGCTGGAGGTGCTGAAGCTCGGCGGCAGGAAGCCGGACTGGCGACGGTCATCGATCGGGAAGTAGATGTACGGCGTGTAGAACACCGGAATGTTCTTGACCCGCAGCGTCACGTTGGTGGCGGTACCGAAGCCGGTTTCCGGATTCAGGGTGACGTTGTTGCCCTTCAGGTGCCAGGCATTGTCACCGGGTTCGCAGCGGGTGTAGGTCCCGTCTTTGAGGCGAATGATGGAGCTTTCTTCGCGCTTGGCGTAGAGCGCGCTGCCACGGACATGAGCCTGGTGCAGGACGTACTCGGCGTTGTCGATACGGGCTTCGCCGTTGTCGAGCTGCAGCTCGGCGCGGTCGCCGACCACCAGCATGCCGCGGTCACGCAGACGCACGTTGCCGATCAGTTCACCACGATTTTCGGTTTGGTGCAGTTTGGCCTCATTGGCCTCGACCTGCATGCCGGACTGGCGCAGTACCACTTCGCCTGCCAGGGTGGCGACCTGCTGATCCTGCTCGTAGCGCGAGGCCCGGGCCGAGACGAACATCGGCGATTCGTCCAGCGGTGTGGTGTCGCCCATGCCCGGACGTTGCGGCTCGATATAGGCACCTGCGCAGTAAGGGCCGGCTTCGGCCAGTTGGGCAGGAGTCAACTGCTCGCGTGGCACCCAGTCCAGATGGCTGTAGTCGGCGCTGCGCGAGGCCAGGGCGCGGCCCTTGCTCTCGGTGACCAGCACCGGCTCGGCTTTCTTCTCGGCGACCGCCTTCTCACTGCCGACGGGGCTGCTGATGCTGCCGGCGCTGTGCTGTGGGCGCGGAGGCAAGGCGCTGGCGGCTGATTTTGGTGTACAGGCCCAGCCACCAGTGGCCGAGGCCTGGCAGTCGTACTGCTCGGCAGCATGGCTTTGTAGGCTGAGGGCAGGCTGTAAGGCCAGGAGGCTGCCACTTACCAGCAGCGGGAATTTCTTGCGGAACGCGGGGTGTTTTACTGCCATCTTGTTAGTCCGGGCTTCCTGCGCGCTACCGGCCCAGGGGCCGCACGCCTCTCGATGGGCTGAAAAAGATGCTGGATAATAAAGCATGACCCGCGGAACGGCTAGCGCCGTCGGAGACCCCTGATGCCTGATCAAGATGTACGCCTGCAACAGCTACAGAGCTGGCTCGACCAGCAGTTGCCGGACCTGTTCGACCAGCGTGGCTGGGGCCACGTGCCGCCTGCGCAGTTGAGCGCGGCCAGCAGTGATGCCAGCTTTCGCCGTTACTTCCGCTGGCAGGCGGGTGAACGTAGCCTGATTTTGATGGACGCTCCGCCTCCGCAAGAGAACTGCGCGCCCTTCGTCAGGGTGGCGTCGCTGCTGGCCGGCGCCGGTGTGCATGTGCCGCAAGTGCTGGTGGCTGATCTCGAGCAGGGCTTTCTGCTGCTTGATGACCTTGGCCGGCAGACCTATCTCGAAGTGATCAACACCGACAACGCCGATGCGCTGTTTGCCGACGCCATCGACGCTTTGCTCCGGCTGCAGCGCCTGCCGCTGCCGGAGGATCTGCCGCATTATGACGATGCCCTGCTGCGCCGTGAGCTGCAGTTGTTCCCGGAGTGGTACGTGCAGCGCCATCTGGGGGTGACCTTCAGTGCAGCGCAGCGGTCAGTCTGGCAGTGTGTCTGCGACCTGCTGGTGGAAAGCGCTCTGGAGCAGCCGAAAGTGCTGGTGCACCGTGACTTCATGCCGCGCAACCTGATGTACAGTACGCCAAATCCGGGTGTGCTGGATTTTCAGGATGCCGTCTGCGGGCCAGTGACCTACGACATTACCTGTCTGTTCAAGGATGCCTTCCTCAGTTGGCCCGAGGAGCGGGTGCAGGCCTGGCTGAGCGGGTACTGGAAGCAGGCGCGGCAGACCGGTATTCCGGTGCAGGCGTCGCTGCCGGAGTTCCTCCGCGCCAGCGATCTGATGGGGGTGCAGCGTCACCTCAAGGTGATCGGCATCTTCGCGCGCATCTGTCACCGCGATGGCAAGCCGCGCTACCTGGCCGATGTGTCGCGCTTTTTCGCCTACATCCAGGCGGTGCTGGCGCGCCGGCCAGAGCTGGCCGATCTGGGCGAGTTGCTGGCCGGCTTGCCGCAGCATGAGGCGCTGCCGGCATGAGGGTGATGATTCTGGCCGCAGGCAAGGGCGAACGCTTGCGACCGCTGACCCTGCACACCCCAAAACCCCTGGTGCGTGCCGCTGGTGTGCCGTTGATCGAATACCACGTTCGCGCTCTGGCCGCGGCCGGCTTCCGTGAGCTGGTAATCAACCATGCCTGGCTGGGGCAGCAGATCGAGGACTATCTTGGCGATGGTTCGCGCTTTGGCCTGCGCATCGCCTATTCGCCGGAAGGAGAGCCGCTGGAAACCGGCGGTGGCATCTTCCGGGCATTGCCGCTGCTGGGCGGCGAGCCCTTCCTGGTGCTCAATGGCGATATCTTCACCGACTACCCCTTCGCCTCCCTGCGACGTCCGTTGGCCGGGCTGGCGCACTTGGTGCTGGTGGATAACCCGGCACATCACCCGCAGGGAGATTTCACTCTGGCCGCAGGGCAAGTCAGCGATACTGCGGACACAGGCCAGAGACTGACCTACAGTGGTCTGGCAGTGCTGCATCCGGAGCTGTTTGCAGGCTGCCGCGCTGAAGCCTTCAGGCTTGCCCCGCTGTTGCGTCAGGCCGTGGAGGAGGGGATGGTCAGCGGCGAGCATTTCGGCGGCTGCTGGATCGATGTCGGTACTCATGAGCGCCTGGCAGAAGTAGAGCGCCTGCTGCAGAAGGCCCCTAGGTGATCTGGCCTGCAACCCTGGCCGGCGCGGTTGCCGGTTTTGCCCTGGCGAGCATCCCGGGAGCGCTGCTGGGCGGGCTGCTTGGGCAGGTGCTTGACCGTCGCCTACGCCTGAACGACTGGAACAGTCTGCGCGCGCGCCTGGCCCGCCAGCCGCAGCCGGCGGACGAGGACTTGCTGTTTCTTATGCTCGGCCGGCTGGCCAAGAGCAATGGCCGGGTGTTGCCGAGCCATATCCAGCAGGCCCGTGCGGAAATGCAGCGGTTGGCCCTCGACGAGGCCGGTCAGCAGCGTGCCATTGAGGCGTTCTCCCGTGGCAAGACCGCCCGTGACAGCCTGCGTGAGCCGCTGCAGCGACAGTCCGTGCGGGGTGAACAACTGCTGCGCGCCTGCTGGCGCATGGCCTGGGTGGATGGCCGGGTGACAGGGCAGGAGCAGGAGCTGTTGCACCTGTGGGGCAAGTGGCTGGGCTGGGATGGCGCGCGGGTGGAGCAGCTGGGCGAGGAATATGCGCCGCGTCGCAGCCAGCAACCGGCACCGGCGGGTGGCAGTTATCAGGAGGCGCTGCGTCTGTTGGGCATCAACGAAAGCAGCGAACCGGAGCAGATCAAGCGCGCCTACCGGCGCCTGCTCAGTCGCCATCACCCGGATAAGCTGGCGGGCTCCGGCGCTTCGCCTGAACGAATCCGCGAGGCGACCGAAACCACTCGCCAGCTGCATCAGGCCTATGCGCTGATCCGCCAGCGTCGAGGCTTGCGCTAGCTGCCGGTCGCGCGGATATGCAGTTGTAGCCAGCCGCGCAGACGGCGGTAGAGCTGCTCCTGCTGCACGTCGAGATTCCCCGGCAGAGCTTTCATCGACACCTGGATATAGGTGGGCAATTTGGCGCGTTTGCTCGCCTGCAGGCGTTTCAGGGCCGCAGTGCGGTCGGTGACCTGATCCTTGTAATAGAAGTCGCCGGTGGCCACTGGCAACTGCGCCACCAATTCGTCCAATGGTGGAGCGAAGCCTGCTGGCAACTCGGCTGCGACCATCAGCAGATTGTGCACGTTGTCCAGCTTGCGCTCGTTCAGGTAGCGCGCAGCCCAGTAAGCCCCGCTGCCGTGGCCCAGCAGCACGATTTCCTTGGCCTGCTGCTGTTCGGCAAAGGTGATGGCCGCCTCGATGCGGGCCATGACCCGCTCGACGTGTGCCTGGCGCCGCTGCTCGGAGCTGATTGCCGTAGCGGCGGGTGCGGCTGTCGGCTCCGGTGAACCCTCGGTAGCGTTTTCCGCCTCGGCGCTGGTGGCTTCGTCCTCAGTGGGGCTGGGTGTTTCGACGGCGGCGGTGCGTGGCGGTAGCGGGTCGCCGTCGGGATCGGGCAGGGTGATGCTCAGGCTGTGCCAGCCGGCATCGGGCAACTTGCGCCGTAGCGGGCCGACTGCGGCAGCGCCATCGGCGTTTTCCACGTCGCCAGGCAACAGGATCACCGCACCGCTGGGCTCGCCAACGTTGGCCGGCAGCCACAGGGCGAGAAAGCTCTCGGCACCAGCCTGCAGCATTTGCTGTTCACGCTTGTCCAGGCGTTGCTCCAGCGTCTGCGCCTCGCTGACGCTGCGTTCGGGCAGCAGCGGACGCTCGTTCGCAGCGGGGGCGTCGACGCTATCGGCCGGTGCGTCCTCGGGCGGCTCCTCGGCCCAGGCTGCGGGGCAGGAGAGAAGGCAGAAACCGAGCAGTGCTAGTGAATGAAGGCGCATCGATGAGGCTCCTGATCGTCTGCTACAGAGCCTAATGCCGCGCTCCGCTTTTGTCAGGCGACTCGGGCAAGACTGGAGTAAGGTATGGGATCGCGTCAGCGGATTCGCCGTGCATGAAATCCCTTCTTTCCTCTCTATCCCTGTTGCTGCTGTTGGTCATCTCCAATGCCTGGGCTGAAAACCCACGCATGCCGCTGCGCCCGGCTTTCGATGCCGAGCAGCGTGCCTGGCTCAGGGAGCATCCCGTGCTGCGCGTAGGCCTGGTGCAGCAGGCGCCCTGGGTTCAGCGCGGTCAGAATCGGCAACTGACCGGGGCCAATGTCGAGCTGATGCAGCGTCTGCTGGATGGCATGGGCGTCGCCCCTGATTGGCGCCTGTATGCGGATCACGAGTCGCTGGAGCGAGCGGCCAGCGCAGGTGAGGTGGACCTGGCACCGGGGCTGCAGCAGACCCCGGCCGGTTTGCGCGTCTGGCAGTACTCGATGCCCTACCTGCGGGTGCCTCATCTGGTGGTGGGCGAACGCAGTGGCAGCGCAGTGGACATCGACCAGTTGCCGCTTGAGCAACTGGTGGCTGTGCGTGCGTCGAGCCAGGCAGCGGAATACCTGCAGCGCACCCATGGCAACCTGCGCCTGCAACTGGTCAATTCCGAGCGTGCGGCGTTGCAGCAGGTGCTCAGCCAGAATGTCAGTTATGCGGTGGTCGATGAGGCCAGTCTCAGCCAGTTACTGCGTGAGCCGCGCTTTTCTGCGCTGAATGTGGTCGGCGACATTGGCCTGCCGCAATTGCTGCGTCTGGCCACGCGGCGCGATCTGCCTCTGCTGTCGGCCATAGTCGATCAGACGCTGGAGGCTCTGCCGGCGCGTGAGCTGGAGGAGCTGCGCGACACCTGGATGCCGCTGCGCTATCCGCAGGCCAGTGATTTCGTCGGTTTCTGGAAGACGCTGACCCTGTTCCTCGTGTTGCTGCTGTTGATCGGTGCCTCCGCGCTGTATCGCCAGCGCCGCCAGACCCGACAGTTGGAGCGACGGTTACTGGCCGCTCGCGGTGAGTTCGACCTGCACCGTCAGGCCGCCGAATCGCTGCGCCTGAGCCAGTTTTCCCTCGACAACAGCACGGTGGGCATTCTCTGGGTCAACTGGGACAGTCACCTGCGCTACGCCAACCGGGCTGCCGAAAGCATGCTCGGGTATGCCCCGGGAGCGCTTGTGGATAAGCCGCTCGGCTTGTTGGAGCCCGGTCTCGACATGGATCGCTGGCTGCATCTGTGGAAACGCGTGCGGGAGCGAGAGGGCGGCTCGCCCAGTGTCGAAATCGACTGCGTGCGTGCAGATGGCAGTCTGATGCCGGCCGATGTGTCGCTGAGCTTTCTGCGCTATGGTCAGGCCGAGTACCTGGTGGTGTTTCTCAGCGATATCACCGAACGACGCCGCGCCCGTGCTGCGCTGGAGGAAAGCGAGGCGCGTTTCAAGGGTATTGCCGGTAACGTTCCCGGTCTGGTGTTTCGCCTGGAGCGCGCCGCTGCCGGCAAGGCCGTGGATTTCGCCTATATCAGTGAGGCCAGCCAGGGAATGGTCGGCTGGCCGGCGAGAGAATTGCTGCGCGAGGATCGGGGGTTGCGCAGCCTGGTGCATCCGGACGATCTGCCGGCCTATCAGAGTAGCCAGAGTCGGGCGTTGGAAGCGGAGTGCGACTGGCGCTGGCAGGGGCGCATCCTTACCCGTGAAGGAGAGGTGCGCTGGGCCGACATTCGTTCCACCTCCCGTTCCCTGGGCAATGGCCGGGTAGTCTGGGACGGTATCCTTTGGGACATCACCGAGAACAAGCTGGCAGAGCTGGAACTGGCTGAGTCCCGGGCGCGGCTGCGTCAGTTGTCGGCGCACCTGGAGAGCGTGCGTGAGGAGGAAAAGGCTCGCATCGCCCGTGAGGTGCACGACGAACTGGGCCAGGTACTGACGGTGCTCAAACTGGAAACGGCTATGTGCGAATTGGTCTGCGCCGGGCAGATTCCGGAGCTGGACGAGCGTCTGGCGAGCATGAAGCGGCTGATCGCGCAGTTGTTCCAATTGGTGCGTGACGTGGCCACGGCACTGCGCCCGCCCATTCTCGAAGCGGGCATCGCCTCGGCCATAGAGTGGCAGGTACGGCGCTTTGAGGAACGCATGCAGATTCCCTGTCTGGTGGAGGTGCCGGAGCAGTCGCCGCGGCTGTCGGATGCCCGGGCCATCGGTCTGTTCCGCATCCTGCAGGAAGCCCTGACCAATGTCATGCGACACGCTCGCGCCGACAGCGTTGAGGTTCGTCTGTGGCTGGAGGACGGCATGCTGTGTCTGTCGGTGGTGGACGACGGTGTCGGTTTCGACCCTGCCCGGCGTCGGCCGGGCCAGTCCTTTGGGCTGGTCGGCATGCAGGAGCGGATCTTGATGCTGGGAGGGCAGCTACAGATTGACAGCCGGCCAGGCGAGGGCACTACCCTGTGTGCCCGCGTGGCTCTGGAACAGGAGGAAAATGCGTGATTCGGGTACTGGTGGCGGAAGACCACACCATCGTCCGCGAAGGCATCAAGCAGCTCATCGGCATGGCGCGTGACCTTGAAGTGGCGGGCGAGGCCAGCAACGGCGAGCAGTTGCTCGAAGTGTTGCGGCGCACGCCGTGCGAGGTGGTGTTGTTGGACATCTCGATGCCCGGGGTCAACGGTCTGGAGGCGATTCCCCGGATTCTGGCGCTGAGCGAGCCGCCAGCGATTCTGGTGCTGTCGATGCACGACGAGGCTCAGATGGCGGCGCGTGCGCTGAAGATCGGCGCGGCGGGCTACGCCACCAAGGACAGCGATCCTGCGCTGCTGATTACTGCCATCCGCAAGGTGGCTGCTGGCGGTCGTTATATCGATCCGGTGTTGGCTGACCGCATGGTGTTTGAGGTGGGGCTGACCGATTCGCGGCCGCCCCATGCGCAGTTGTCCGAGCGTGAATTTTCGGTGTTCGAGCGTCTGGTGCGTGGCGAGGGGGTCAACGATATCGCTGCCCATCTGGCGGTCAGCAACAAGACCATCAGTACTCACAAGGCGCGGCTGATGCAGAAGCTGGGCGCCAACTCGGTGGCTGATCTGGTGCGCTATGCCATGGAGCACCGCCTGCTCTGAAGATGCCCTGCCAGTTGTAAGGCCGGATGAGTTTGCGGGGCTTTTGTAGGGATATCCCTACAGCAAATCTCTCTTAGTCTGATGAGAAATCGTCATCACGCCTGATTTTTTCACGCCAGCTCTGAACCTACCCTGTCGTCATCAGCCAGCAACAAAAACAAGGGTGCGGTGATGGCAAACGATGTACTGGTGAGCTTCCGCGGCGTGCAGAAGAGCTATGACGGCGAAACGCTGATCGTCAAGGATCTCAATCTGGATATTCGCAAGGGCGAGTTTCTCACCCTGCTCGGACCGTCCGGCTCCGGCAAGACTACCAGCCTGATGATGCTGGCCGGTTTCGAAACCCCTACGGCGGGGGAAATTCTTCTCGATGGCCGTTCCCTGAACAAGTTGCCGCCTCACAAGCGTGACATCGGCATGGTGTTCCAGAATTACGCGTTGTTCCCGCATATGACGGTGGCCGAGAACCTGGCCTTCCCGCTCAGTGTGCGCGGCATGTCGCGCACCGACATCAGTGAGCGGGTCAAGCGCGCGCTGTCCATGGTGCAGCTCGATACTTTCCGCAACCGCTATCCGGGTCAGCTCTCCGGTGGTCAGCAGCAGCGTGTGGCACTGGCCCGGGCGCTGGTGTTCGAGCCGCAACTGGTGCTGATGGACGAGCCGCTGGGGGCGCTGGACAAACAACTGCGCGAACACATGCAGATGGAAATCAAGCATCTGCACGAGCGCCTCGGCGTGACGGTGGTGTACGTGACCCACGACCAGGGCGAGGCACTGACCATGTCCGATCGTGTGGCGGTATTCCACCAGGGCGAGATCCAGCAGATCGCCCCGCCACGCGAACTCTACGAAGCGCCGCACAACACCTTTGTTGCCCAGTTCATTGGTGAGAACAACCGTCTGGCCGGCACGTTGCTCAGCCGTGATGGCGCTGAGTGCGTGGTGCGCCTGGCGCGCGGCGAGGAAGTGCGTGCCACGGCGGTCAACGTCGGGGCGGTGGGTGAAGCAGTGAGCCTGTCGATCCGCCCCGAGCGCATTCGCCTCAACGGCCACAGCGAGGCCTGCCCGAACCGCTTTTCCGGGCGCATCGCCGAATTCATCTATCTCGGAGACCACGTGCGTATCCGCATGGAGGTCTGCGGGCAGTCCGACTTCTACGTCAAACAGCCGATTGCCGAGCTTGATCCGGCCCTGGCTGTTGGCGATCTGGTTCCGCTCGGCTGGTCTGTCGAGCATGTCCGCGCGCTGGATCCACTGCTGTCTGAGTGACCGCTTCGCGCAGTGCTTCACCCAACCCCGTAACACAGAGGAGCTGATAAGAATGATGAAATCCCTGAAGCTAGCGGCACTAGCGGTCGGCATAAGCTGCGCGATGCCAGCGTTGGCAGTGGACCTGACCGCGATCTCCTTCGGCGGTGCGAGCAAGGTAGCGCAGACCAAGGCGTTCTATGACCCCTTCGAGAAGGCGACCGGCCACAAGGTCCTGGGCGGTGAGTACAACGGTGAAATGGCCAGGGTCAAGGCCATGGTCGACACCCGCAGCGTGAGCTGGAACCTGGTCGAAGTCGAATCCCCGGAGCTCGCCCGTGGTTGCGACGAGGGGCTGTTCGAAGAACTGGATCCGAGCCTGGCAGGCAATGCCGATGATTTCATCGAGGGCGCCATCCAGCCATGTGGCGTCGGTTTCTTCGTCTGGTCCACCGTACTGGCCTACAACGCCGACAAGCTGGCCAGCGCCCCGCAGGGCTGGGTCGATTTCTGGGACGTGAACAAGTACCCGGGCAAGCGCGGCCTGCGCAAAGGCGCCAAGTACACCCTGGAGTTCGCTCTGATGGCGGACGGCGTGCCGGTCAAGGACGTGTACAAGGTGCTGGCCACCAAGGAAGGCCAGGACCGCGCATTCAGGAAACTCGATGAGCTGAAGCCGCACATTCAGTGGTGGGAGGCTGGTGCCCAACCGCCGCAATATCTGGTGAGCGGCGATGTGGTGATGAGCTCGGCCTACAACGGTCGCATCGCTGCGGTGCAGGATGAGAGCAACCTGCAGGTGGTATGGAACGGCGGTATCTATGACTTCGACTCCTGGGCCATCCCGCGCGGCGCGAAGAATATCGAGCTGGCCAAGGAATTCCTCTCCTTCACCCTCACCCCGGAAGCGCAGAAGACCTTTGCCGAGAACATCGCCTACGGTCCTGCCAACAAGCACGCCATCGACCTGCTGTCCCCGGAGCGCGTGAGTCTGATGCCGACCGCCCCGGAGAACATCGCCAACCAGGTGGCCATCGACGTGACCTTCTGGGCTGACTACGGCGAGCAGCTGGAGCAGCGTTTCAACGCCTGGGCCGCGCGTTAACCCGCCTACCCGGCCCCGCCCATGGCGGGGCCGTCAGAATTCCTAACTTGCTTGCGGAGTTGTCCATGGCCGCCGTACTACCTGCCAGCGATTTGCCTGGGCCCAGCCTGAAGCAGCGTCTGGCCCGCGCCGAGCGTCTCAATCGGCTGAAGTCGAAGGCGTTGATCCTGCCTTTGCTGCTGTTCCTCCTGCTCACCTTCCTGGTGCCCATCGGGGCGCTATTGCTGCGCAGTGTCGACAACCCGGAAGTGGTCGGCAGCCTGCCGCGTACGGTCGAGTCTATCGCCGCCTGGGATGGCCGCGGGCTGCCCGACGACGCTGTCTATCGCGCGATCGCCGAGGATATTGCCGACGCCCGCCGCAATCAGACGCTGGGCGACCTGTCCAAGCGCCTGAACATGGAAGTCGCCGGCTTCCGCAGTCTGGTCAGCAGTACTGCGCGCAAACTGCCGCTGCGTGAGGAACCGGCCTCCTACCAGGAAGCCTTCCTCGACATGGATGAGCGTTGGGGCGACCCCGCCTACTGGCAGGTGATCCGCCGCAATGCGTCGTCGGTGACGCCGTACTATCTGCTGGCTGCGCTCGATCACCGCATCGACGATCTGGGTGAGCTGGCCAAGGCCACGCCGGATCAGGCCATCTATCTGGATATCTTTGCCCGTACCTTCTGGATGAGCGTGGTGATCACCGCCATCTGCCTGGTACTGGCCTATCCGCTGGCCTACCTGCTGGCCAACCTGCCGACCCGTTCCGGCAACCTGCTGATGATTCTGGTGCTGCTGCCGTTCTGGACCTCGATCCTGGTGCGGGTGGCGGCGTGGATCGTGCTGCTGCAGTCCGGCGGCCTGATCAATAGCGCGCTGATATCGCTTGGCATCATCGAGCAGCCGTTGCAACTGGTGTTCAACCGCAGTGGCGTGTACGTGGCCATGGTGCACATCATGCTGCCGTTCATGATCCTGCCGATCTACAGCGTGATGAAGGGCATCTCGCCCAGCTACATGCGCGCCGCGGTGTCGCTCGGCTGCCATCCGTTCGCCAGCTTCTGGCGGGTGTACTTCCCGCAGACCCTGGCCGGTGTCGGCGCCGGTTGCCTGCTGGTGTTCATCCTGTCGATTGGCTACTACATCACCCCGGCACTGCTGGGCAGCCCGAATGATCAGATGATCAGCTACTTCGTTGCCTTCTACACCAACACCACCATCAACTGGGGCATGGCCACCGCGCTGGGTGGGCTGCTGCTGGCCGCCACCCTGGTGCTCTACGTGGTGTACAGCTGGCTGGTTGGCGCAAGCAAGCTGAGGCTTGGCTAAAAAGGCCTGCGCAGCAGGCCATCTGATGCCCCTCTCCCATTCATGGGAGAGGGGAGCTTGAAAAGCTCACTGGAGTAAAACCATGCTCAGCCCCTACATGTCACCCGTCGAGCGTCTCTGGTACTACGGCCTGCGCATCCTCTGCGGCCTGGTGCTGCTGTTTCTGATCCTGCCGGTGCTGGTGATCGTGCCGCTGTCGTTCAACTCCGGCACCTTCCTGGTCTACCCGCTGCAGGGTTTCTCACTGCGCTGGTATGAAGAGTTCTTCATGTCCGCCGACTGGATGCGTTCGTTGAAGAACAGCCTGATCGTCGCCCCGGCCGCGACCTTGCTGGCCATGGTGTTCGGCACCCTGGCGGCGATCGGCCTGACCCGTGGCGAGTTCCGCGGCAAGGCGCTGGTGATGAGCCTGCTGATTTCACCGATGATCGTGCCGGTGGTGATCATCGGTGTCGCCAGCTACCTGTTCTTCGCCCCGCTGGGGCTCGGTAACAGCTACCTGTCGTTGATTCTGGTGCATGCGGTGCTCGGCGTACCCTTCGTCATCATCACCGTGTCCGCGACCCTGCAGGGCTTCAACCACAACCTGGTGCGCGCGGCGGCCAGCCTGGGTGCCTCGCCGCTGACCACCTTCCGCCGGGTGACCCTGCCGCTGATCGCGCCCGGGGTGATATCCGGAGCCCTGTTTGCCTTCGCCACCTCGTTCGACGAGGTCGTCGTGACCCTGTTTCTCGCCGGCCCCGAGCAGGCAACCCTACCACGGCAGATGTTCAGCGGCATTCGTGAAAACCTCTCGCCCACCATCGCGGCGGCGGCGACGCTGCTGATCGGCTTTTCCGTTCTGCTGCTGCTGACGCTGGAGTGGCTGCGCGGGCGTAGCGAGAAGCTGCGTACCCAGCAGCCGGGCTGACTGGCTGGCACGGTCAGCCGCTGGTGGTTCATGCGAGGGAGGCGTTATGTGCAAGCAGATTCTGTGCGGTGCTTTGATGTTGGCCTGTACCACGGTCGTGCAGTCACTCTCGGCAGCCCAGATCAATGTGGTTACCTTCGGCGGTGTGGTGCGTGAGGCACAGCGCGATACGCTGTTCCGCCCGTTCCGCGAGGCCAGTGGCACCCTGGTGGTCAATGGTTCCTACAACGGCAGCTTCGATAAGCTGCGGCGCATGCAGGCCATGGAACACGTGACCTGGGATGTGCTGGAGGTGGAGTCCCCGGAATTGCACCGCGGCTGTGAGGACGGCCTGTTCCTGCCGCTGTCCGACGCGTTGCAGGTCGAGGCACGTGATCTGGTGCCGGGTGCCTTGCGGCCCTGTGGGGTCGGTACCTTCGTCTGGTCGATGGCGCTGGCCTACGATGCCGGACGCCTGTCCCAGGCGCCCCACAGCTGGGCGGACTTCTGGGACGTGCAGCGCTTCCCGGGCGGACGCGGTCTGCGTCAGGGGGCCAAGTACAACCTGGAGTTTGCGCTGCTCGCCGATGGCGTGCCGGCCTCCGAGGTCTACGCGCTTCTGGCCACTGAGGCCGGGGTCGAGCGGGCATTCGCCAAGCTCGAGCAACTGCGGCCGCACATTCGCTGGTGGCAGGCCGGCGAAGAGCCCCTGCGGCGCCTGGCCGACGGTGGCATGGTCATGAGTTCGGCCTACAGCGGGCGCATCGGCGTCGCTCAGGAGCAGGGCGTCAAGGTCGGGCTGGTGTGGGCCGGCAGCATCTACGACTTCGACTACTGGGCCATTCCGCGTGGTAGCGCCAATCGCGAGGAGGCCGAGCGCTTCATTCGCTTCGCCAGTCAGGCGCAGCAGCAGCAGGCCTTTGCCGAACGGATTCCGTATGGTCCGGTGAGTCGCGAGGCGGTGGCGAGCCTGGCCGCCGAGCGTGCGGCCCGCCTGCCTACCGCAGCGGCCAACATGCGCGACGCGCTGCCCATGGGGGTGGACTTCTGGGTCGAGCATGGCGAGGCACTGGAACGCCGCTTCGAGCAATGGCTGGCGCGTCGCTGAGATCATCGTGCGGGTAGCGAAGGGGGCCGCCTCGGGTACAATACGCGCCACCGTGATCCAGCACTACGAACCGTTTGCGATCTGCTGCGCGTCGGCCAGACGTCGTTAAAAACAGGCTCGGAATGCTCATTGACTTCAGTAAACTCCGCTTCCTCGCCTGTTTTTGCC
This sequence comes from Pseudomonas sp. NCCP-436, assembly GCF_019656335.1. Taxonomy (GTDB): domain Bacteria; phylum Pseudomonadota; class Gammaproteobacteria; order Pseudomonadales; family Pseudomonadaceae; genus Aquipseudomonas. Next base: position 145,775 of record NZ_BPLZ01000008.1, read on the forward strand.
TAGCCCGGCTCTAGCTTGCGAGATCCCAAACTGGTTCTCAGAGGTGCGCCATGCAACCCTTCGCCATCGCCCCGTCGATCCTTTCCGCTGATTTCGCCCGCCTGGGTGAGGAAGTGGACAACGTACTCGCCGCCGGGGCGGACATCGTGCATTTCGATGTCATGGACAACCACTACGTGCCCAATCTCACCATCGGCCCGATGGTCTGTTCGGCACTGCGCAAGTACGGCATCACTGCGCCCATCGATGCGCACCTGATGGTCAAACCGGTCGATCGCATCATCGGTGACTTCATCGAGGCCGGCGCCAGCTACATCACCTTCCACCCGGAAGCTTCCGAGCATATCGATCGTTCCCTGCAGCTGATCAAAAGTGGCGGCGCCAAAGCCGGTCTGGTGTTCAACCCGGCTACCCCGCTGGACGTGCTCAAGTACGTGATGGATAAGGTCGACATGGTCCTGCTGATGAGCGTCAACCCCGGTTTCGGCGGGCAGAAGTTCATCCCCGGCACCCTCGACAAGCTGCGCGAAGCGCGTGCGCTGATCGATGCCAGCGGTCGCGAAATCCGCCTGGAGATCGACGGCGGCGTCAACGTGCAGAACATCCGCCAGATCGCCGAGGCGGGCGCCGACACCTTCGTCGCCGGCTCGGCCATCTTCAACCAGCCGGACTACAAGGCCGTGATCGATGCCATGCGCGCCGAACTGGCCCAGGTGCGTGGATGAAGCCGCTGCGCGCGCTGTGCGCCGGTGAGCTGCCGCGCCTGGTGATGTTCGATCTGGACGGCACGCTGATCGACTCGGTGCCGGACCTGGCCGCAGCGGTGGACCGCATGCTGGTCGAGCTGGGGCGCGCTCCGGCGGGTGTGGAGCAGGTTCGCCAGTGGGTTGGCAACGGTGCCCGTGTACTGGTGCGGCGTGCCCTGGCCGGTAGCCTGGAACACGCCGCGGTCGATGAGGCCGAGAGCGAGGCGGCGCTGGCGCGTTTTCTCGATATCTACGGCGAGTGTCATACGCTGACTACACTCTACCCCGGCGTTCACGAACTGCTGGAGGCGCTCAGCACTGCTGCGGTAGAGCTGGCGGTGGTGACCAACAAGCCGGAGCGTTTCGTTGCACCGCTGCTGGAGCAGGTAGGTCTGGGTGGCTATTTCCGCTGGATCATCGGAGGCGACACTCTGCCGCAACAGAAGCCGGATCCGGCGGCATTGCTGCAGGTGATGCATCTGGCTGGCGTGAGCCAGAAGCAGGCAGTGTTCGTCGGTGACTCACGCAACGATGTGCTGGCTGCTCATGCCGCCGGCGTGCCCTGCGTGGCCGTCAGCTACGGCTACAACCACGGTCGCCCGGTTGTCGAGGAGTGCCCGGAGCTGCTGGTCGACTGTCTCACCGAGCTGCTCTAGGCGCTGGCGCACCCCAACGGTGCGCCGGACTGAATCGCTCTATCCGAGGTTGCCTGAAGGCAGCGTCTGCGCTACCTTGGCGACCTACGTTTTCTTGCCCGCCTGTCGAGATCAAGCCGTGGTGGTTAGCTGCAAACTGTGGATGAAAGTCATCAAGGCCCTGGCCCGTTGGCGCTGGCGCGCCTGATTCTGTCCTGCCGCCGCGTGCGGCCCGTTTGCACCCGACCGATACTCTCAAGCCACGAGGCTGATCATGAACCATGAAGAATTCCTGCGTTTGGCCGCTGAAGGCTACAACCGCATTCCGCTCGCCTGTGAAACCATTGCCGACTTCGACACGCCGCTGTCGATCTATCTGAAACTGGCCGATGCGCCCAACTCCTACCTGCTTGAATCGGTGCAGGGGGGGGAGAAGTGGGGGCGCTACTCGATCATTGGCCTGCCGGCGCGCACCGTGCTGCGCGTGCAGGGCCATGAAGTGGTGATCACTACCGACGGGGTCGAAGTGGAGCGGCACCAGTGCGAGGATCCGCTGGCCTTTGTCGAGGAATTCAAGGCGCGTTACAAGGTACCGACCATCTCCAGTCTGCCGCGTTTTAACGGTGGCCTGGTGGGTTACTTTGCCTACGACAGCGTGCGTTATGTGGAGCCACGCCTGGCTGCCGGGGTAAATCCCGATGCACTGGGCACGCCGGATATCCTGCTCAACGTTTCCGATGCTGTGGTGGTGTTCGACAACCTGGCTGGCAAGATGCACGCCATTGTCCTGGCCGATCCGGCTGAAGCCGACGCTTTTGAGCGCGGTCAGGCGCAACTGCAGTCCATCCTGGAGAAGCTGCGTCAGCCCATGGCGCCGCGCCTGGGCGTGGATCTGAGCCGGCCTGCCGGCGAGGAGCCGGCATTTCGTTCCAGCTTCAGCCGTGAGGACTTCGAGCAGGCGGTTCGGGCGATCAAGGACTACATCCTGGCCGGTGACTGCATGCAGGTGGTGATATCCCAGCGCATGTCTATCCCGTTCAAGTCTGCTCCCATCGATCTGTACCGCGCGCTGCGCTGTATCAACCCGACGCCCTACATGTACTTCTTCAATTTTGGTGATTTCCACGTAGTGGGCAGCTCGCCGGAAGTGCTGGTGCGGGTCGAAGACAATCTGGTCACCGTGCGACCGATCGCCGGTACCCGCCCGCGCGGCGCCACTGAGGAGGCCGACCTGGTGCTTGAACAGGATCTGCTGGCCGATGCCAAGGAGATCGCCGAGCACCTGATGCTGATCGACCTGGGGCGCAACGACGTTGGTCGTGTTTCGGAGGTCGGCTCGGTGAAGCTGACCGAGAAGATGGTCATCGAACGCTATTCCAACGTCATGCACATCGTCTCCAACGTTACCGGTGAGTTGCGCAGTGAACTTAGTGCGATGGACGCTCTGCGCGCCATCCTGCCGGCCGGCACACTGTCCGGTGCGCCGAAGATCCGTGCCATGGAGATCATCGACGAGCTCGAACCAGTCAAGCGTGGCGTCTACGGTGGCGCAGTCGGCTATTACGCCTGGAACGGCAACATGGATACCGCCATCGCCATCCGCACCGCAGTGATCAAGGATGGTGAGCTGCATGTGCAGGCCGGCGCCGGTATTGTTGCCGACTCGCAACCGGCGCTGGAGTGGGAAGAAACCCTGAACAAGCGCCTGGCGATGTTCAAGGCGGTGGCCTTGGCGGAACAGGGCTCGCTCTGATCCGAGCGTATAACAGGAAGGGCAGCTTAGGCTGCCCTTCCTGTTTCCGATTTGCTGGGTATCGCTGCGCCTAAACCCAAACCCTAGGGCGGACGTCGCTTTATCCGTCCACCAATAGCCTGGCAGGGTAGCGGATGAGAAGAACGTCGGTTAAGCGCCCCCGACGTGGCTGTTGTGCGCCCTAGTCCAGCTTGGCCAGCGCTGCCCCGGCATCCAGATAGCCCCCGGCCTGTTCACGGATGCGCAGGATGCCGTCCGTAGGGGCGGTGACCTGGGTTTCCATCTTCATGGCTTCCATCACTGCGATCACTTCGCCGGCCTTCACCTGGGCGCCGTCCTCAACCAGCCAGGCGTGCAGGTTGCCGGAGATCGGTGCACTGACCAGACCTTCTGTGTCGGCCGGTGCTGTGGCCTGAGACGTCGCCTGAACATTGCTGCTCAACGGCGCCAGGCCTTGCAGCAGCGCACTGGGCAGGCCCAGCTCATGGCGCTTGCCGTCGATCTCGATGAAGGTGCGCAGCACCGCCTCGTCGGCCACCGGCAACGTGCGCGGTGCCAGGGTGATCTGCTCGGTGAAGTCGGTCTCGATCCAGCGTGTGTGAACGGCAAAGCGCTCGCCAGTGAAATCGGCGTGGTTCATCACCGCGCGGTGGAAGGGCAGTACCGAAGCGATACCTTCGATATGGAATTCGGCAAGGGCGCGGCGGGCACGGGCAATGGCCTGCTCGCGTGTGGCGCCGGTGACGATCAGTTTGGCCATCATCGAGTCGAATGTGCCGGGCACCGTAGAGCCGGTCTCCACGCCGCTGTCCAGACGCACGCCGGGACCGTTTGGTGCGCGGAACTCGCTGATCTTGCCGGGGGTGGGCAAAAAGCCCTTGCCGGCATCTTCTGCGTTGATGCGGAACTCGAAACTGTGGCCGCGTGCTGTCGGTGTCTCGTGCAAGGACAGCGGCAGGCCTTCGGCGATGCGCAACTGTTCGATGACCAGGTCTATGCCGGCGGTTTCCTCGGTCACCGGGTGCTCCACCTGCAGGCGGGTGTTCACTTCCAAGAACGACAGGGTGCCATCGGCGCTGAGTAGGTATTCCACTGTGCCGGCACCTACGTAACCGGCCTTGGCGCAAATGTCGTGGGCGGACTGGTGAATGCGCTGGCGCTGCTCATCGGTGATGAAGGGGGCCGGCGCTTCTTCCACCAGCTTCTGGTTGCGACGTTGCAGCGAGCAGTCACGGGTGCCGACCACCACTACATTGCCATGAGTATCGGCGAGCACTTGGGCTTCGATATGGCGCGGGCGGTCGAGGAACTGTTCGACAAAGCACTCGCCACGGCCGAATGCAGCCTCGGCTTCGCGCACTGCCGACGCGTACAACTCGGCCACTTCGTCCATGCGCCAGGCAACCTTCAGTCCACGTCCACCGCCACCAAAGGCGGCCTTGATGGCGATCGGCAAACCGTGCTGCTCGGCAAAGGTCAGTACCTCGGCGGCGCTCTGCACCGGGCCCGGGGTGCCGGCTACCAGAGGTGCGCCGACCTGCTCGGCGAGTTTGCGGGCTTCAACCTTGTCGCCGAGCATATCGATGGTTTCAGGGGGCGGGCCGATCCAGATCAGCCCGGCGGCCAGTACCGCACGAGCAAAATCGGAGCGCTCGGAGAGAAAACCGTACCCGGGATGTACGGCATCGGCACCAGCGCGCCTGGCGATGGTCAGCAGTTTGTCAATGTTCAGGTAGCTGTCGGCTGGACGCTCGCCGTCCAGCGCGTAGGCTTCGTCGGCCAGGCGCACGTGCAGGGCGTCTATGTCGCTATTGGCGTACACGGCAATGGAGGCCACACCATAGTCGCGGCAGGCGCGAGCGATGCGTACGGCGATTTCACCACGGTTGGCGATCAGGACTTTTTTCATGAGATATCTTTCGCGGCGGCAGTGGAAAAGGAGGTGTTGGCCTGCAGTTCGGCAAACTTCCGGATGGGGTTGAAGCGAATCTTTGCGTTGATCGGTATCTGTCCGGCCAGATCCAGGTGGTAACTGGCAACCGAGGCGATCACCGGATAGCCGCCGGTCAGTGGATGGTCGGCGAGAAACAGAACCGGCTGGCCGTTTGCAGGAACCTGGATAGCGCCCACAGAAGTGCCTTCGCTGGGCAGTTCGTCATGCTTGCAGCGCTGCAGTGCTACATCGCCTTCCAGGCGGATGCCAACCCTGTTGGACTGCGCAGTAACGCGCCACGGCTGGTTGCTCAGCAGCTCAATGGCTGCCTCGGTGAACCAGTCACTGCGCGGGCCCATGACCACATCCAGGGTGACTACGTCAATAGTGGTAGGCAGCGCGAAGGTTGGGTTTTCCGTCACGGAAACGCTGCTTCCGCCGCTGACTTCGTTGAAGCCCAGGCGGTCACCGGCCTTGAGCGGCAGTGGGCCAATTTGCGCCAGGCTATCGTAGGACAGACTCCCCAGCACGGGATCAACCTGGAAGCCGCCGCGAATCGCCAGGTAGCTGCGCAGCCCGGCTTGTGGCGCTCCGAGGCTAACACGGTCGCCGCGATCCAGCTCGATGGGCTGGTAGTTGTCCGCTTGCCACTGCAGACCGCAGGCACTGGTCACTCTGATCGGTGTCTGCGCGCCGGTGATGGCGATGATGGTGCGGCCGTGGCAGACGAAACTCAGGCCGCCGAGCACCACTTCCAGGCAGGCGCAGGCCGAGTCGTTGCCGACCACCCGATTGGCCGCGCGCAGTGCGCTGCGATCCAGAGCACCGGACTCTGACACGCCCTGATCGCTATGACCGGCACGGCCAAGATCCTGCAGCACCGTTTGCAGGCCCGGGCTGAGTACTTCGAGATAGTGGGGGCCGACAGCAACTGTATTTTCAGGCTGGCGCGGTGCCGGCAAGCCGCCTGGCGGCAGGGCGCCGGCATCACGAAAGCGAACCTTGTAGCCCGGGCGCAGCAACGCCGGTTCCGGGCGAGCCAGATCCCACATCTGCAACGGTGTGACGCCGATGATCTGCCAGCCGCCGGGGCTGGCTTTGGGGTAGACGCCGCTGAATTCACCGGCCAGAGCCACAGCACCAGCGGGAATACGGGTACGCGGTGTTGGCCGCCGTGGCACCAGAAACCCGGCGCCACCGGTGAGGTAGCCGAAACCGGGAGCAAAGCCGCAGAAAGCCACCTCGTAATCCGCGCTGGTGTGACGCTGAATCACCTCTTCACGGCTGATGCCAAGCAGCGCGGCAACTTCATCGAGATCCTCGCCGTTGTAGTACACGGGGATTTCCACGCGACGGCTATCTTGCGCTTGGCGTTGACTCAGGTCGCGCTGGGCAATGGCGTCGACCAGCGTCTGGCGGTCGATGGCGCTGGGCCGGTAGCGGATGAGCAGGGTGCGCGCTGCGGGGATCATTTCCTCGACTCCGGCAATAGGCTCGGCCTGCAGCGCGGTGAAAAGTGCCAGGGTTTCGTCGAGATTCGCCAGTTCGACGAGCAGGGCATCCAGGTTTACGGGAAGAAAACGCAAAACCGCCTCCTAGACCTGATAGGTGCTGTCAGGCACGTCGGTGATGAACATATGACCCGGCGAATGGGTAATCGCGAAGGGGACCCCGGAGGCCATGAGCGCAGCCTGGGGGGTAACGCCACAGGCCCAGAACACCGGAATTTCACCAGGCTCGATGCGTACTGCGTCGCCGAAGTCCGGCGTCTGCAGATCCCTGATACCGAGCAACTGTGGCTCGCCGATATGCACCGGAGCACCGTGTACCGAGGGGTAGCGCCCGGAAATACCGGCTGCCTCGGCCACGCGATCAGCCGGGATGGGGCGCATCGATACCACCATCTCGCCATGCAGGCGACCCGCCGGGCGGCAGGCGCGGTTGGTGCGGTACATCGGCACGTTGCAGCCGTCGGTGATATGTCGTACGTCGATGCCAGCCTCCTGCAGGGCAGTCTCGAAGGTGAAGCTGCAGCCGATCAGGAAGGTCACCATGTCGGCGTGTTCGGCCCAGGCGGCGGTGGCATCGCTGACTTCTTCGGCCAGCTTGCCGTCACGCCAGATTCGGTACAGCGGCAGATCGGTACACAGGTCGGCGCCTTCGGCCAATACCGTGTGTGGGCTGCCGGCATCAGTCACGTCGAGCACCGGGCAGGCTTTGGGGTTGCGCTGGGCGTATAGCAGAAAGTCATAGGCCCAGTCGCGGGGCAGGGCGATCAGGTTGGCCTGGGTCATGCCCGGCGCGATGCCTGCCGTGGGCGCGATGTGGCCGTTGCGGTAATTGGCTCGGGCCTGGCGGGCGGCGGCAATGGCGGTCTGCTGGGCACGTTGGATGGCGTTCATCGGGTACTCCCGGCGAAGGATTGCAGAGATACGCCGGAGTGCTCCAGCAACTGGCGCACTTCGCGAGCCATCTGGACGGCGCCGGGGCTGTCGCCGTGCACGCAGATGGAATCGGCTTCGATGCGGGCGACGCTGCCATCGACTGCCTCAACCTCGCCGCTCTGCACCAGGCGTAACATGCGCTGGGCCACCTGTTTGGCGTCGTGCAGCACGGCGCCTGGCTCGCGGCGCGATACCAGGGTGCCTTGCGGCGTGTAGGCGCGGTCGGCAAAGGCTTCGGCGATGCAGGTCAGACCTTCGCTACGTGCCAGCTCAATCAGTGGCGAGCCGGCCAGGGCCACCAGCACCAGGCGCGCGTCGACGGCGCGAATCGCTTCGATCACTGCCAGCGCCTGACGCTTGTCGTGGGCGATGGTGTTGTATAGCGCGCCATGCGGTTTCACGTAGCGCACCGAGGTACCGGCGGCAGTGGCCAGGGCCTGCAGGGCGCCGATCTGATAGATCACGTCGGCGGTTAGTTCATCGCTAGCGATATCCATATTGCGGCGGCCGAAACCGACCAGGTCCGGGTAGGCGACGTGGGCGCCGATGGTCACGCCCCTGGCAGCTGCCGCCTTGAGAGTGCGCAGGATGCCGGCGGGATCACCCGCGTGGAAGCCGCAGGCGACGTTGGCACTGGTGACGATGTCGAGCATCGCCGCGTCGTCGCCCATCGACCATTGGCCGAAGCTTTCACCCATATCGCTGTTGAGATCGATGATTGGCATGGTTGATTTCCTTGGATCAGGCAGCATTGAGGAACGCGAAGATCGGGCCGACCGACATCGCGCCCATGTACCAAGTGAGGGCGCAGACAATGGCGCCCAGTGCCAGCAGCCAGCGCGGATAGTGATAGCCATCCATCAGGTCCGCACGGCGCCAGCCCACATAGATGAATATGGTCAGGCCGATAGGCAGGATCAGCCCATTGAAACCACCGGCAAAAACTAATAGCGCAGCGGGCGGGGTGCCCAGAAGAAGGTATGTCAGCAGTGACAGCGAGATAAAAACCACAGTGGCCAGGTTACGACCACGTTCGCTGATCGACGGCCGGAATACGGTGAGGAAAGACATCGAAGTGTAGGCTGCTCCGATTACGCTGGTGATGCCGGCAGCCCAGAGGATGAGACCAAATGCACGCAGTCCGAACTGGCCTGCCGCAGCCTGAAATGCCTGCGCAGCCGGGTTGGCTCCATGGCCGGAAGTATCGATGGCAACGCCGCTGGCGACCACGCCGAGAATGGCCAGGAACAATATGTAGCGCATTACTCCAGTGACGATAATGCCGTTGAGAGCAGCCTTGGAAACCGACTCGATGTGTTCTACGCCAACTGTGCCGCGATCCAGCAGACGGTGCGCACCGGCATAGGTGATATAGCCGCCGACAGTGCCGCCAACGATAGTGGTAATGGTGGCGAAGTTGACCTCGTCCGGCCACACCGTTTGGCGCAGGGCCTCAGCCACCGGAGGGTTGGAAGCAAAGGCGACGAAAAGGGTCAGGGCAATCATCAGTATGCCCAGTACGATCATGATGCGATCTACGGCGATACCGGCTCGGTGTGACAGGAAAATGCCGATCGCCACCAATGCGCTGAGAGCGCCGCCCCACTTGGCATTCAGCCCGGCCAGAGCGTTAAGGCCAAGACCGGATCCGGCGATATTGCCGATGTTGAATACCAACCCGCCGAAGATCACCAGTACTGCCAGCAGATAGCCGCTTCCGGGGATCGCCGCGTTGGCAACATCCGATGCACGCATGCGGGTAAGGGTGACAATTCGCCACACATTCAGTTGCACGACGAAATCTATGAGGATCGAGGCGAGGATTCCGAAGGCGAAGGCTGCCCCCATGGTTGCGGTAAAAGTCGCAGTTTGAGTGATGAAGCCGGGACCGATGGCAGATGTAGCCATCAGAAATATGGCAGCTAGCAGGGAGGAGCGACGTGAGCGTGCGAAGTCGCTGGGCGTCTGGGATTGCATAGGGCACTCCTGAAAGGTGGGCGGGTTCTTTTTTTACGCAAGCACTGTGCCATGTAATTCAATCTAGGTATTTTTGTCGGGCTTAGACAGTTAAATTGTTCAACAATAAATATAATATCGATGGGGTATTTGCACTATTTTGTTACCTTAATACCCATGGATGTTTCATTCTGGTGCGACAGGTTACGCTTGCGGCTTGCCTGAGTGGTTACTCTGGTAGACCATCTGTCGGCATTAATGGGCCCGCTCCAACAAGCGGCACCACGCTAACGGATTGATACATGACGAAGACTGCTGCAGATAATCCCCGCACTCTGGGCGAAACCGTCACAGCCGAGATCCGCCGAAAACTGGTTGACGGGGAGCTAGTGCCTGGGCAGCGCTTGTCCGAGGCTGCGTTGAGCGAAAGCCTGAATATTTCACGCAATACCCTGCGTGAAGCCTTTCGCGTGCTAACCCAGGAGGGGCTGCTCAAGCATGAGCCCAATCGAGGAGTGTTCGTGTCTGTGCCCGACATGGCCTCGATCATTGACATCTACCGAGTACGCCGCTTCATAGAGTGTCAGGCGCTTGCCCAGGCCTATCCCAAGCATCCGGCGGTTAAGCGCATGGCCAGTGCTATGGCGAGTGCCAGGCAGTGTCGGGAAGCCAGCGACTGGAGTGGGGTGGGTACAGCCAACATGGCGTTTCATGCGGCAATCGTTGAGCTGGCTGACAGCGAGCGCCTCAATACCTTTTATGCGCAGCTGTCTGCAGAGTTGCGTCTGGCGTTTGGGCTGCTTAACGATGCCGAGTTTCTGCATTCGCCCTATATAGATCTGAACGCCAATATCCTCGAACTGCTTGAAGCCGGCCGGCCGGATGAGGCCTCGCGGGCGCTGGATGCCTACCTCGTGCAGTCGGAACGAACCGTACTGGCTGCCTATGCCCGGCGCCTGCGCTGATGGCTTGCTTTGCAGGGTTCATGGTTGCGTGCTGCCAGCAGCTGGGCTACTGTGGCAGCATCGTAACGAGAGACTTTCCCGTGACTTTCAGCAGCACCCTCCTGATGCGTGTCCTCAAGGCCCTGGCTCGTTGGCGCTGGCGCGCCTGATCCTTCTCCAGACCGGTTTCGCCGGTCAATCCTCGTTTGTCCGCTATCAGATCTTCACGCCGGCGCGCCCGCAGAGCACTTCAGTTTGTGCAGCCATAGGTGTCACGAAGACTGGGGCCCAGAGACCAAGGCAGTTCTGCAAGAGGTGATGCGACATGCTGCTGATGATCGATAACTATGATTCTTTTACCTACAACGTGGTGCAGTACTTGGGTGAGCTGGGTGCAGATGTCCATGTGATCCGCAACGACGAGTTGAGCATCGCCGAGATCGAGGCACTCAAGCCTGAGCGTATTGTTGTATCTCCCGGTCCCTGTACGCCAAGTGAGGCAGGGATATCCATCGAGGCGATCCTGCACTTTGCCGGCAAGCTGCCGATCCTCGGCGTCTGCCTTGGTCACCAGAGCATTGGTCAGGCCTATGGCGGTGAGGTAGTGCGCGCCCGTCAAGTAATGCACGGTAAGACCAGCCCGGTATTTCATGAGGATAAAGGCGTGTTCGCCGGCCTCAACAATCCGCTCACAGTGACCCGCTATCATTCTCTTGTTGTCAGGCGCGAAAGTCTGCCGGACTGTCTTGAGATCACCGCCTGGACCCAGCACGAAGATGGCTCGGTCGACGAGATCATGGGCCTGCGGCACAAAACCCTGAACATCGAGGGCGTGCAGTTCCACCCCGAATCCATTCTGACCGAGCAGGGGCATGAGCTTTTCGCCAACTTCCTCAAGCAGACTGGAGGCGTGCGCCCATGAACATAAAGGAAGCTCTCAACCGGATCGTCGCCCAGCTCGACCTGACTACCGAGGAAATGCAAGCCGTCATGCGTGAAATCATGACCGGCCAGTGTACCGATGCGCAGATCGGTGCTTTCCTCATGGGCATGCGCATGAAGAGCGAGACCATCGACGAGATCGTTGGCGCTGCCAGTGTTATGCGCGAGTTAGCCGCCCCGGTACGCATCGAGGCCGAACGCCTGGTTGATACTTGCGGTACTGGCGGCGATGGCATGAATATCTTCAACGTCTCCACCGCCGCGGCCTTCGTCGTTGCTGCAGCTGGCGGCAAGGTAGCCAAGCACGGCAACCGTGCCGTATCCGGCAAGAGTGGCAGCGCCGACCTGCTGGAAGCTGCCGGGGTTTATCTGGGACTTGAGCCTGCGCAGGTGGCGCGCTGCGTGGAGTGCGTGGGTGTCGGCTTCATGTTCGCTCCATCCCATCACGGTGCGATGAAGCACGCCATTGGCCCGCGTCGCGAGCTGGGGCTGAGAACCATCTTCAACATGCTTGGACCTATGACCAATCCTGCCGGTGCCCGTCACCAGGTAATTGGCGTGTTCAGTCAGGCGCTCTGTCGGCCCATGGCTGAGGTGCTGCAGCGCCTGGGTAGCAGGCACGTGCTGGTGGTGCATGCGCAGGATGGTCTCGACGAGATTAGCCTGGCGGCACCGACCTACGTTGCCGAGCTCAAGGATGGCCAGGTTCGCGAGTACCATATCCAGCCTGAGGAGTTCGGCATTAAGAGCCAGAGTCTGATCGGCCTTACCGTTGAGGGTGCCACCGACTCGCTGGCACTGATCCGTGATGCCTTGGGTCGGCGTCAGACCGAGAGCGGCCAGAAGGCAGCGGATATGATCGTGCTTAACGCTGGGGCGGCTCTCTACGCTGCCGACGAGGTCATGAGCCTGAAGCAGGGGGTAGAGCTGGCGCACGATGCGTTGCACTCCGGCTTGGCCTGGGAGAAGCTGCAGGAGCTGGTGTCCTTTACCGCAGTGTTCAGACAGGAGAATGAAGGGTGAGCGTGCCGACCGTTCTGGAGAAAATTCTGGCCCGCAAGGCCGAGGAGGTAGCGGCAAGGCGGGCGGTCATCACGCTTGACGAACTTGAGCGTCAGGCTCGCCAGGCCGATCCGGTGCGCGGATTTGCTCGTGCCTTGACCGAGCGCGCACAGCAGAAGCGAGCAGCCGTGATTGCCGAGATCAAGAAGGCTTCACCGAGCAAGGGGGTTATCCGTGAGTACTTCGTGCCGGCCGAGATCGCCCAGAGCTATGAGGCTGGCGGTGCGGCCTGTCTCTCGGTATTGACCGACGTCGACTTCTTTCAGGGTGCCGATCTTTACCTGCAGCAGGCGCGTGCCGCTTGCAGCCTGCCGGTGATCCGCAAGGACTTCATGATCGACCCATACCAGATCGTCGAGGCTCGGGCACTGGGGGCCGACTGTGTACTGCTGATCGTCGCCGCGCTGGACGACGCTCGTATGCTGGAGCTGGCGCAGGTGGCTCGGGAGCAGGGGCTTGACGTACTGGTTGAGGTGCATGACGGCAATGAGCTGGAGCGAGCGCTGACGCAGCTTGATACGCCGTTGCTGGGCATCAACAACCGCAATCTGCACACTTTCGAGGTCAGTCTGGATACCACCCTGGATCTGTTGCCGCGGATTCCTCGGGATCGCCTGGTGGTCACCGAAAGCGGCATTCTGAATCGGGCCGACGTCGAACTGATGCAGATCAATGAGGTATTCACCTTCCTTGTGGGGGAGGCTTTCATGCGTGCCGAGGATCCGGGTAGCGAGCTTGCCCGACTGTTCTTTCCCTGATCCTGAATGAACAAAGCCGGCTGATGCCGGCTTTGTTCATTCAGGGGACGAGTTAGCGGGTGCCAAATACCACCATGGTCTTGCCCTTGACGTGTACCAGGCCCTGCTCTTCCAGTGACTTGAGTACGCGACCGACCATTTCCCGCGAGCAACCGACAATCCGGCCGATTTCCTGGCGGGTGATCTTGATCTGCATGCCGTCCGGGTGCGTCATGGCGTCTGGCTGTTTGCACAGATCCAGCAGCGTGCGGGCCACCCGTCCGGTTACGTCGAGGAAGGCCAGGTCGCCCACTTTGCGCGTGGTGTTGCGCAGGCGCTCGGCCATCTGGCTGCCCAGTGCGAAGAGAATGTCCGGATCCTGCTGAGTCAGTTCGCGGAACTTGGCGTAGCTGATCTCTGCGACCTCGCACTCTGTCTTGGCGCGCACCCAGGCGCTGCGTTCCTTTTCCGCGCCCTCTTTCTCGAACAGCCCCATCTCGCCGAAGAAATCCCCGGAGTTGAGATAGGCGATGATCATTTCGCGACCATCATCGTCTTCGATCAGGATGGTGACCGAGCCCTTGACGATGAAGAAGAGCGTTTCACAGCGGTCACCCGCATAGATGATGGTGCTCTTTGCCGTGTAGCGTCGGCGGTGGCAGTGAGCGAGCAGTTTGTCGAGATTCTTGATTTTTGGTGTAAGGGTAATAGCAACCATGCCCGAGTCCCGGAAAATAAATGGAAGGCCTTTGTCCCGCAGGCAAGTTCTTATTGGTTATCCGTACCAGTGTGCCAGCATTCTGGCTCCAGCTTAATAATTCGTCCGTTATCAGGACGTGTTTTGCGACCTGGATAACATACGTATAGGAACCATAGCGCAAAAGCCGGTCGGCGGAAGGTTTACTGCTTGTGGTAATCTGCCGCACATTTCCACCTTGGGAGCCTGGATTGATGAAAGCGCGCGTACAGTGGGCCGGTGAAGCCCTGTTCCTTGGTGAATCCGGCAGTGGCCATGCTGTGGTGATGGACGGCCCGCCCGAGGCCGGTGGCCGTAATCTCGGTATTCGTCCGATGGAGATGGTGCTGATCGGCCTGGGGGGCTGCAGCAACTTCGACGTGGTCAGCATCCTGCGCAAGGGACGGCAACCGGTGGAGAGCTGTGAGGTATTCCTGGATGCTGAACGCGCCTCCGAAGAGCCCAAGGTATTCACCAAAATCCACCTGCACTTCGTGGTCAAGGGGCGCGGCCTGAAGGAAGCTCAGGTCAAACGGGCGGTGGATTTGTCGGCCGAGAAGTACTGCTCGGCTTCGATCATGCTGGGCCGTGCAGGCGTTGAGATCAGTCACGATTACGAAATCGTTGAACTGGGCTGAATCGCCATATGGAAAAGAACAAGGGCGCCGATGGCGCCCTTGTTCTTTTCAGATGCGGTAGGTGCTCTTGGTCATGACCTTCGATAGCAGGGTCATGCCGAACTTGACAGGTGCCGGGAAGCGCAGGCCACCGGCGGCCAGAGCGCTGTCGGCATGCTGCTCTTCGTCGATGCGCATCTGTTGGAGAATGGCGCGGGACTTGGCGTCGTGTTCGGGGATCTGCTGCAGATGCTCGTCGAGGTGTTTGCACACCTGATCCTCGGTGGCTGCGACGAAGCCCAGACTGACTCGGTCGCTGACCAGCCCGGCGATCGCGCCGACGCCGAAAGAGAGGCCGTAGAACAGCGGATTGAGCACGCTGGGGTGGCTGCCGAGTTCACGGATGCGTTGCTCGCACCAGGCCAGGTGGTCGATTTCCTCGTCGGCTGCCTGTTCCATGGCGCTGCGCACTTCCGGTAACTTGGCGGTCAGTGCCTGGCCCTGATACAGCGCCTGGGCGCAGACCTCGCCGGTGTGGTTGATACGCATCAGTCCGGCAATGTGACGGCTTTCCTCGGTGCTGAGTTCGGCCTCGGGCAGCACGACGGCCGGCGACGGGCGGCCCGAGGCTCCACTGAACGGCAGCAGCGTGCGCAGGGCAGCATCGGCCTGAAGTAGCAGGCGGTCGATGGGGGAGTAGTGGCGTTCGCTGGTCATGGGGCCTCCGGAACAGACAATGGTGCAGTTTACTGCATGCCGCCGGTGCGCGGCGAAGGTTGCGCCGAATGGACGCAGATTAATAAAAAGTGAAGGACGACCAGCGCATGTCTGCCGACCAAGCCATCATTGTTGGCCGCGTAGGCGTGCGGGGAGGGGGGCAGTCCAGCGCAGTGAATTGCCTGCCTGTTTGCACAAGGAGCAATGTTTGAAGAACGATATTCACGATCTGGGCCTGGTGCTGGACTCGAAGGTCAAGCTGGTAGTGATCGAGTCCTGGGATGAGATGCGGGTGCTGGAGACCCTGACCAGTCTGGCGATCCGTCGTGGCGTCGGGCTGCATACCTGGTCGATCACCGGGGGCCTGCAGCGCCCTGGCTTTGCCGGCGGCACGAGCATCGATACGGCGACACAGGCGCCGGAAGACGCTTTGCGGCTGGTCAGGGCGGATACACAACCCAATCTCTACGCCATGTGCGACCTGCACCCTTTCCTTTCGGACAATCCGAAGCTGGTGCGTCTGCTCAAGGAAGTAGCGATGCAACAGGAGACCTACCGGCCAACGCTGATCCTGGTATCCCATGCCTTGCGTCTGCCGCCCGAGGTACAGCGCCACTCGGCGCGTTTCCAGCTGTCTCTGCCATCGGAGGACGAACTGCTGGCCATAGTGCGGGAGGAGGCTACGCGCTGGAGTGAGCGCAATCGTGGAGCAAGGGTTCGTACCGATAACCGCACTCTGCAGCAGGTGGTGAAGAACCTGCGTGGGCTGAGTCATGTTGAGGCGCGGACACTGGCCCGCAACCTGATTGTCGACGATGGGGCGATCACCCAGGAAGACCTGCCTGAGCTGAACCGAATCAAGTTCCGTCTGCTCGACCTCGATGGAGTGCTCAGTTTCGAGTACGACACGGCACGCTTTGCCGATGTGGGTGGATTGGTGAATCTCAAGCGCTGGCTGGGCGAGCGGCAGGCGGCCTTTATGTCCGGCAGCGGGCCTGACCCTCTGCGCGGGGTGATGCTGGTCGGGGTACAGGGTGGTGGCAAGAGCCTGGCGGCCAAGGCGGTTGCCGGCCTTTGGGGGCTACCGCTGCTGCGTCTGGACTTTGCTTGCCTGTACAACAAGTTCTTCGGTGAAACCGAGCGCAACCTGCGCGAAGCATTGCGTTTGGCTGAGCAAATGGCGCCCTGTGTGCTGTGGATGGACGAGGTGGAGAAAGGCCTGGCCACCGGTGACCACGATGGTGGTGTCAGTCAGAGGGTGCTGGGGACGCTGTTGACCTGGATGGCCGAGCGCAAGTCGCCGGTATTCGTGGTCGCTACCGCCAATGCCATCGATCGTCTGCCTCCGGAGCTGGTGCGCAAGGGACGTTTTGACGAGCTGTTCTTTGTCGATTTGCCCAATAGCCAGGTACGTGCCGAGATCTTTCGTATTCATCTGCAGCGGCGCGAGCTGGATCCAGCCGGATTCGATCTGGTTGAGCTGGCGCTGGCCAGTGAAGGCTTTTCCGGAGCGGAAATCGAGCAGGCGGTGGTCAGTGCCCTTTACGCTGGACAGGCCCGGCAGCAGGCTGCCAGTCAGGCGCTGGTGTTGGAGGCGATTCGCAATACCGCGCCGTTGTCAGTGGTGATGGGCGAGAGGCTGGCGGCTCTGCGGCAATGGGCTGACGGACGGACCGTGAAGGCCGGCTGAGGTCGTTCAGAGTCCGCCATAGGTGCGCGTTAACCGGCCGCTGAGCCAGCGCACCAGCCAGCGTGGTGTAAAGCGTGGCAGAAACGTCAGCAGTCGATTACGCCAGCCGGGGATGATGATCGCGCGGTTTTTCGCCAGCCCCTTCAAAGCGATCAGCGCTACCTCCTCAGCCTTCATCAGCAGCGGGCTGTTTTCCAGACGCGAGATGTCCATTTGCGCGTCGCGGAAGAACGCGCTACGAGTCGGCCCCGGACAGAGGGTGCAGACATGTACGCCGAGGGGGCGCAATTCTTCCCGCAAACCTTCGGAAAAGTGCAGCACATAGGCCTTGCTGGCGTAGTAGCTACTCATCCAAGGGCCGGGCTGGAAAGCGGCCAGAGAGGCCAGGTTGAGGATCTGACCGCCCCCCCGCTGTGCCATGTGCTGGCCCAGTGCGTGGCACAAACGGGTCAGGGCCAGTACATTGACCTCCAGTTGCCGTTGCTCGCGCCCCCAGTCCTGTTGCAGAAAAGCACCTGCACAGCCGAGACCGGCGTTGTTGACCAGCAGATCGATACTCCAGGGGCCGTGCTCTAGTTCATGCAGCAGGCCGGAGAGTTGCAGCGGCTCGCTGAGATCGCAGATACGAAACAGCACCTTGATACCGAAGCGCTGTGTCAGCTCGCTGGCAATGCTGTCTAGCGCCTCTCGCCGGCGTGCTACCAGGATCAGGTTGTGTCCCTGGCGGGCGAGAGCCTCGGCGATGGCCAGGCCGATGCCGCTGGAGGCTCCGGTTATCAGAGCGTAACCGCTCAAGGCTATTTCTCCTGAAACTGCTGCTACTGAGCGTGCTCAAGGTAGCCTTGGTAGGCTGGAACTGTGATGGCGGCCAGAATGCCGATAAAGGCGAAGATGCCGAGCAGCAGGCCGCCCCAGGCCAGGACTGTGACTCCGCGGCTGTTGGGTGGCGCTGGCGGGCCGTAACGGTTGGCACCGCTGGTGCCGGGTATCAGGAACATCAGCAGGGTAAAGACGAAGCCGATGAGCGGCACGAAGTTAATCAGCCAGAGCCAGCCGGACCAGCCGATGTCATGCAGCCGCTGTACACCGATCATCACGCTGACCGCGAAGACTGTGATCCCTATCGGGAGCATCAGGACGCCGCCGAGCACTGGCAGGAAGGCCATGACGCCCATGGCGATTGCATAGGCCAGCATGGCCAGCAACATCAGTCCCATGGACCAGCCCAGGTAGCGGAGCCGGCCGATTCGACCGCTGATACTGAACACCTTCAGCTCGCCAAATTCCGGCAGGTGTTCGGCAACATCGGCCTGAGGTGGCGAATAGGGAGATACGGCCGGGGTCGGACTGGGTCGCTGCTCCGCTAGTTGCGCCTGGCGGGCCAGGTACTTCTCGATGATGATGCCACAGGCCGTGCATTCACTATTCCTGGGCTGCTCGTGACCACACTTGGGGCAGTTCATGGGGGGCTGTTCGGTCGGCGTGGACTGTTGCAATTGCTCGTCGGTTGGCACCAGGCTCAGGCTGGCGACCTGATCCACTTCCTTGCGCACGCGGGCACCTGCTTTCTGCAAGGCGGCAAGGTACTGGTCGGCCTGGCTGTCGCTAAGATCGCGCTTGAGCACAACCAGGGGGCCACTGAACAGGCTGTCGATGCGTGCCGGAGTGCTCTTGAACAGACGGGTCAGGTTTTCCTTGACTGTTTCCAAGGTGGTATCGGGCATCAACTGGCCGTCGAAGACGATCTTGTAGCGTGGTGAGCTCATGCGGGCTTCCTTGTCGGCGGAAAAAGGAAAGGGAGCGGCCTGCTCCGGGAATGGTCGGGCTAGTGGTTAGCCTAGAGTGTCAACTGGTTCGGGCACAAGCTGCCTGGCGTACGGTGTGGGTTGTCGCTCATCCTCCACGCCAGGTGCTCCAGCGGCCGACCAGTTGGCCCTTGCGCAACAGGCGTATTTCGCTGAACTCGCCGAGCAGCCTTTCACTGATTGCCGGGCGCAGAAATACCCAGTCACCCCGTTGTAGGTTACTGGCCGTGCTGCCCAGCAAGCGTTCCTGATTGGCACTGCGTCCGTAGAATCGGTCGTAATCAAGTCCGCCAGGGGAGACTGGCTGGGCTGGCCAGCGTCCACCATAAAGGTAGTAGGCCTGCTGGCGATTGCGATCCCAGCCGGCAATCAGTGATTGCAGGGGTTGCAGGTAGGGAAGTGCGCCATCCTCGATTTTCAGCAGTGGGCTGGCGATCCACAGCGCAGGTTGGTGCCGATGCAGTAGTGCTGTGTCGAACTCGGCAGGTTTGAGTAGTGCGGAACCTACCGCTACCTCGTTTAAGACGGTTTCCAGTTGGCTGTGCAAAGGGTAGGTCAGGCTGCCTGCGCCATTGAGCAGGGGGGATGAAGGCCACTGATCGGTAAAAGTCTGGGCGCACTCCAGAAAGGCGTGGTAGCGGGCATTGGTCTGGCCGAATGCCTGTTCCTGCGACAACCAGAACGGCGTATGAGCAATATGGGCGTCGTATCCCATTAGCCCCTGTAACTGCAGAAACGGATGCTGACGCAGTTGCAGCATGGCCTCTCCAAGTGCTGCGGGCGTGGCAAAACCACCGCGATGCAGGCCAACGTCTATCTCCAGGGCGATGCGCAGTGGCTGATTCAGTGCCTGGCCCAGTTCAGCATACTGTTGTAGGCGCTCGTTACTATCGATAAGCCAGGTCAGTTGGAGACTCGGTTTGAAGGCCAGGTGCTGCGGCAACTGGCGGTAGAACGCCAGGGCAGCCTGCACGGGTAACGGCTTGCCGAGCAGCAGGTCTGCTTGCGGGAAGTTGCGTGCCAGCTGGTTGAGCTGAGGTTGGTGAAAAACCATGAAGCGCTGGCTGTTCAGGCGTTTGGAAAGGTATTCGAGCAGCCCGGGACTGGCCAAAGATTTGACCACCAGACGCAGCGCCAGGCGTCCGTGCAACTGGGCGGCGAGCAGATCCGCGTTGGCGTCCAGCCGGTCCAGGTCGATCAGCAGCACGGGAGTGCCGTCGCCATCAGCCTGCAGCTGTCGGTTGAGGGAGGCGAAATATCCCTCATGCGGACGACCGCGATTAGACGGGCGCAAGGTCCAGCCACCCAGCAATGCGAGTGCGCCCAGCCCTACCAGGTGGCGGCGCTTCATTGCGGCCAGTGCTCTCCCAGTTGCCGAGTGCGAGCCAGAGCAGCGCGGTATTCGTGATCCAGTCGTGCCACCAGTGTCTGCACTGTGGGTAGATCGTCGATGTCGCCGGCTCCCTGACCTGCCGACCATACGGTTTTCCAGGCCTTGGCCTCGTCATCCACCGGCTTGAGTTTCTCACCGTAGTTGATGCTGGCTTTGTCCTGCAGACGTTTCAGATCGTAGCCCGCCTGTTCCAGACTCTGCCGCATGAAACTGGCCGGCACGCCGGAAACCGCCGGGGTGTGGATGATGTCGGCAGCCCGGGTATTGAGCAGCATGTCCTTGTAGGTCCGTGAGGCGGCGCTCTCGACGGTGGCGATGAAGCGAGTGCCCATATAGGCCAGGTCTGCGCCGAGTAGCTGGGTGGCCAGGATCTCGTGACCATGATTGAGGCAGCCGGCCAGTAGCACGGTCTTGTCGAAGAACTGGCGGATCTCGGCGAGCAGGGCGAACGGGCTCCAGGTGCCGGCATGGCCGCCAGCACCAGCCGCCACTGCGATCAGTCCGTCGACACCGGCCTCGGCAGCCTTCTCGGCATGGCGACGGGTAGTCACGTCATGGAATACCAGTCCGCCATAGCCGTGTACCGCATCGACCACCTCCTTCACCGCCCCAAGACTGGTGATGACGATGGGAACCCGGCGTTCGGCGCAAATGGCCAGATCCGCCTGCAGACGCGGGTTGCTCTGGTGAACGATCAGGTTGACGGCATAGGGTGCGGCGTCCTCGCTCAGACCGGCTTTCAGTTCGTCGAGCCAGGTCGCGAAGCCTGAAGTCTCACGCTGATTCAGTGCCGGGAAACTGCCGACGATGCCGCTGTTGCAGCAGGCCGTGACCAGTGCAGGATCCGATACCAGGAACATGGGGGCGGCGACCAGCGGCAGGCGCAGGCGTTGTTCAAGCAGGGCGGGCAAGGACATGGCAGGTTCCTCAGAAGGGGCGAACGACAACCAGGATGACAATGCCCAGCAGGGCCAGTACTGGGGCTTCGTTGAACCAGCGGTAGAACACGTGGCTGTGGCGATTCTCGCCACTAGCGAAGCGTTTGAGCTGCGCACCGCAGATCAAGTGGTAGACAACCAGCGCGCTGACCAGAAGCAGCTTGGCGTGCAGCCAGCCCTGGCTGAAATAGTAGGAGGGGTTGAGACTCAGCAGGCCAGCGCCCAGCGCCAGGGTGAGAACCATCGACGGTGTCATGATGCCGCGATAAAGCTTGCGCTCCATGACACAGAAGCGTTCGTGGCTGATGTTGTCATGGCTCATCGCGTGGTAAACAAATAGGCGTGGTAGATAGAAGAGTCCGGCGAACCAGCAAACCAGCGCGATGATGTGCAGGGCCTTGAGCCAGAGATAGAGCATTGTAGATCCTTGTGCGGAAAACCTGTTCCGATAGTAGAGTGGCTGCGCTCTGGCGTCACCCTCGCGGTTGGAGCCTGGTCGATGCGAACTTATCATCGAAACCTTTGCGGTGTTTCAAGAGGGCGGGCGATGAGCCGAGTAACGGATGGCGCTTGGGCTATCAACGGTAACAGGTGGGCACTGTCACAGAGGTGGCTGGTATGACACCGCGCTGGGAGGTTCGCCTGAGCGATCCGGCGCGTGAGCGCAGGCACTTCTGGCTGGCACTGTTGGGCTGGCTTTTGATTCCGCTGGCGTTCGGGTTCGGTCTGTATTGGCCGCAGCCAGTCGAATTGCCGGCCGCTGACGACAATCGGGCATTGCAGATGCAACTGGTTGAGCAGGAACAGGAGCTGGAGCTGTTGCGCCAGCGTCTGGCGGTCTTTGACAGTAGTGAGCGAGTCGGCCAGCAGACCCTTGAGCAGACGCGGCGTACCATCAAGCTGCTTGAGGATCAGATCTTCAAGCAGCAACAGGAGTTGGCTGCCTACAAGGCGGTACTGGCCCCGGACAGTCGTCGGGAAGGGTTGCGGATTCGAGCCTTTGAGCTGCAGGCCACGGATGATTCACGGCTTTTTCGCTACAAGGTACTGATGAGCCGGGACGGTGTCGGCGACGATCCGTTGCAGGGGCTGCTGCATGTCAGCGTGGAGGGTCGCCAGAACGGAGAGGATGCCAGTATCCCGCTCTCGGTGCTCTCTACGGAGTTGGAGGAAGCGACCATTCCCTTTTTCTTCAAGCAATTTCAGGCTTTCCCGGAGGCTGGTCGCTTCGGTGAGATACGCCTGCCTGATGCCTTTGAACCTCATCAGGTGAAGGTCGTGGCGGAGGTCAAAGGTGAGGCGCCGCAGGAGCACAGGTTCGATTGGATCAAATCAGGAGAGACAGCCACGCATGTGGAATAAAGACAAGGCCAAGCCGAATTTGCAGCGTTTCAGCGGCAAGACCAGCCTGATTGCTGCAGGCGCCGAGTTGTTGGGGGATATGCGCTTTCAGGGGGCGGTCCAGATTGATGGTCGGGTGATCGGCAATCTGCAGGCTAGCGAGGGGCTGGTACGTGTCAGTGTTGGGGGACTGGTTGAAGGTGAGATACGTGCACCCCATATAGTGATTGATGGCGAAGTGAGTGGTGACGTATTCGCCAGTGATCATCTGGAACTGGGCGCCCGTGCCCGGGTGCGTGGCAACCTGCACTACGGTCTGATGGAAATGGCTATGGGCGCGCAGATCGAGGGCTGTTTGTGCCCGCTGAAGGATGATGGGCGTCCGCTGGAACTACCGGCTTCGGTGGATGTTGAGCAATAGTTGACCGGTTTCGTCGGGCAAGCGGATAATGCCTGCCGTAACGCAGTATGGCGCATGGCGCCGGGAGTACAGCATGAGCGTCGAAACCTTCACCCCTGCCCCGATGCACTTTACCCAGGGTGCTGCCAGTAAGGTGAAGACCCTGGTCGATGAAGAGGGCAACCCTCGCCTGAAATTGCGCGTATTCGTCACAGGCGGCGGTTGTTCGGGTTTTCAGTACGGTTTCACCTTCGATGAGGAGGTGGCCGAAGACGACACCATCATTGAGCGAGAGGGTGTCAGTCTGGTGGTCGATGCGATGAGTTTTCAGTACCTGGTGGGATCAGAGGTTGACTATCAGGAAGGTCTGGAAGGCTCGCGCTTTGTCATCAAGAACCCTAACGCTACCACCACCTGTGGCTGCGGGTCCTCGTTCTCGATCTGAGGACAAGTTTTTTCTTTGAAGGAACGCCGCGCATTGCGCGGCGTTTTCATTGAGGCCTAGGCCGGATAGATGGCGCCGAGAACACGCAGCCCGCGTGCACCGGTAACGCTGGGACGGTTACCGGGAATGCTACTGAGGGCGCAGTGAGCGAGCCAGGCAAAGGCCATGGCCTCGATCCAGTCCGGGTCATGTCCCAGAGCCGCAGTACTACGAACTTGGGTGTCCGGTAGCAGTGCCGCCAGACGCTTCATCAGGCAGGTATTGTGGGCGCCGCCGCCGCATACCAACAGCTCGTCGGTGTGGGGCTGGGCACTGCGCAGGGCGTCTGTAATGCTGCAGGCAGTCAGCTCAACCAGGGTGGCTTGCACATCCTCGGTGGGCATTGGTGGCAGCCTCTGCAGATGAGCAAGCAGCCAGTCGAGGTTGAACAGCTCACGCCCTGTACTCTTCGGCCCGCGAGTTGCAAAGAACGGATCTTCCAGCAGGCGGGACAGTAGTGCCGGGTTAATCTGCCCAGTGGCGGCCCAATTGCCATCGCGGTCATAGTGGCTGCCCTGGCAATGCTGGATCCAGGCATCGAGTAGTACGTTGCCCGGGCCGCTATCGAAGCCGAGTACGTCTTGGCCTGGAGCAAGCAGGCTGAGGTTGCTGAAACCGCCAATATTGAGCACTGCCACATATCCACTGCTGTCGCCGAACAATGCCTGGTGAAAGGCAGGAACCAGCGGTGCTCCCTGGCCGCCGGCGGCCACGTCGCGTCGGCGGAAGTCAGCTACCACGCATATGCCGGTCAGTTCAGCGAGAAGCGCCGGGTTACCAATCTGGATAGTGAAATGGCGTGCAGGCTCATGACGGATGGTCTGGCCGTGACTGCCGATTGCGCGGATATGGCCGGGCTCAAGGCCTTGTTGTTGCAGCAGTTCGGCAATGGCGATGGCGGCCAGCTCGACCCAGCGCTGTTCGGCGAGCGCGGCTCGGGCCAGTTCGTCATCGCCAGGTGAGCACAGCGCCAGCAGCTCCTGACGCAGTGACTCGGGCATCGGTTGGTAGAAGGTCGCCAGCAGGCGGGTGTGCTGCCCCTGTTCGATCAGCGCGATGTCCAGGCCGTCCAGGCTGGTACCGGACATCACGCCAAGATAGAGAGGCACTGCTTATTGCTGCCGGTTGGCGGCCAGCAGGGTGGCCTTTTCCTGATCCATTCGTGCCATCAGCGGCTTGCTCAACTGCATGAAGCGCTTTTTCTCGCTGGCGGCGATGGGGTCAGCCATAGGCAGCTTCTGGCTCAGTGGATCGACATGTACCCCGTTGACCTGGAACTCGTAGTGCAGGTGCGGGCCAGTGGAAAGGCCGGTGGTGCCGATATAGCCGATAATCTGTCCTTGCTTGACATTGACGCCATTGCGAATGCCCTTGGCGAAACCCTGCATATGTGCATAGAGGGTGCGGTAGCGCTGGCCGTGCTGGATGATCACGGTATTACCATAACCGCCGTTACGTCCTGCCAGGGTAACACGGCCATCGCCGGCAGCCTTGATCGGGGTACCGCGGGGAGCCGCGTAGTCCACCCCCTTGTGGGCGCGGATCTTGTTCAGAATCGGGTGTTTGCGACCAGTGGAGAAGCGAGAGCTTATACGGGCGAAGTCTACCGGCGTACGGATAAACGCCTTGCGCATGCTTTCTCCGTTGGCATTGTAGTAGCTGGTTGTGCCCTGTTTGCTGGTGTAGCGCACGGCCGTGTATGTCTTTCCGCGGTTGGTGAAACGTGCCGAGAGTATGTTGCCGGTGCCCACGCTCTTGCCGTTTACCACTTTTTCTTCGTAGATCGCCTCAAATTCGTCGCCTTCGCGAATGTCCATTGCAAAGTCGATGTCATAGCCGAAGATGTTTGCCAGCTCCATGGTCAGGTTGTGGGACAGGCCCGCGCGTTTGGCGGAGAGAAACAGAGAGCTGTTGATGACGCCATGGCTGTAGCGAGTCACTACCTCAGGCTTGATCTGCTCGCTCTGAAAGTCGAAACCCTTGTCGTCACGAACCAGTCGGATGGTTTCCAGATCGCTTAGGCGAGTCTGCAGCTGCTTCAACTTGCCTTCCTTATCCAGTTCAAAATCCAGTACTTGGCCGACTTGCAAGCGGCCAAACTGTTTGGCTTGCTTGCTGCTGTTAAGTGCTTGGTGCAGGTCGTTGGCATTCAGGCCGACCTTGGAAAATACAGTGGAAAGGGTGTCGCCACTGCTGACAGTGATGCTGTGGTGGTTAGGCTGAGGAGTTGGCGTAGGGGCTTCGATAGTATCTAGGGAAGCCGGCTCAGTGCTTTGTGCAGGAGCTGCGTTGGCGACGCTGTCGCTGGGTTGCTCGATGCGGGCAAAGGGCGAGGAAAGCTCTTGAGGTAGTTGCTTTTGTCGGAGGTCGTCCTTTTCCTGAAGCACCAACTCAGCTTCATTGCCGAGATCCAGCTCGATAAAGGTTTTCTGCGCTTCGACTTCGCGCGAAGGGAACACCAGGAGTGCCAGGCTCAGCAGTGCGGCGACGCCACTCGCAGCCAGGATATGGCTCTTCGGGTATGGCGGAGCTTCGGGGGTCTTGTGCGTCATGGCGTGAGGCGTTTTCTTGGAATGGGCGATAACTGTATAAAATATAATCAAAAGTCCTGTGGGGCAACCCTTGATCGTGTCTGCCGGTCAGCGAAACGCGCTCTCTGGCAAACTTGTAATTAGTTCGTGATCTTGTATTTTGGGTTCCCTTTCAATTGGCAGTGGTTACGGTTTTTTCATGAAGTCGGTCGAAGAACAGCTGGCGCTGATCAAGCGCGGCGCGGAAGAGGTTCTGGTTGAGGCGGAGCTGATCGAGAAACTCAAGCGGGGGCAGCCGCTGCGGATCAAGGCCGGGTTCGATCCGACTGCACCCGATTTGCACCTTGGTCATACCGTTCTTATTAACAAGCTGCGCCAGTTCCAGGAGCTTGGTCATCAGGTGATTTTCCTGATTGGTGATTTCACTGGCATGATCGGTGATCCCAGTGGTAAGAGCGCGACGCGTCCGCCGCTGACTCGTGAACAGGTACTGGAGAATGCCGAGACCTACAAGCAGCAGGTCTTCAAGATTCTCGATCCGGCCAGGACCGAGGTCGCTTTCAACTCTACTTGGATGGACAGGCTCTCGCCGGCCGATTTCATCCGTTTGGCGTCGCAGTACACGGTGGCGCGCATGCTTGAACGTGACGACTTTGACAAGCGCTATAGTGGCAATCAGCCGATCGCCATTCATGAATTCCTTTATCCGCTGGTGCAGGGCTACGACTCGGTGGCGCTGAAAGCGGATGTCGAGCTAGGTGGTACCGATCAGAAATTCAACCTGTTGATGGGGCGTGAGCTGCAGCGTGCCTATGGCCAGGAGTCTCAGTGCATTGTCACCATGCCGTTGCTGGAAGGGCTTGATGGCGTGAAGAAGATGTCCAAGTCCCTGGGCAACTATGTCGGTATCCAGGAAGCTCCCGGCGTTATGTACAACAAGTTGGTATCTATGCCGGACTCTCTGATGTGGCGGTATTTTGAGCTGCTCAGTTTCCGCTCCATGGAGGAAATCAATCAATTCCGTCGAGATGTCGAGGCTGGCGCCAACCCGCGTGACATCAAAATCAAGCTGGCGGAAGAAATTGTTGCTCGCTTTCACGGTGAAGAAGCGGCGGCCAGTGCCCATCGCTCAGCAGGTAATCGAATGAAAGATGGCGAGCTGCCGGAGGATCTGCCGGAAATTCAGCTGACCTCGGCCGAGGATATGCCAATTTCTTCCGTTCTCAACAGGGCTGGTTTGGTGCGTAATGCCGCAATGGCTCGCGATCTGCTTGGTAGTGGCGGTGTGCGCGTAGATGGTCAGGTGGTCGAGCGTGCCTTCCTGTTCAGGCTCGGAGCAACTCATGTCTGTCAGGCAGGTAAGAAAGCCTTTGCTCGCATTACCCTCAAGGCTGAGTGAGGAGATTCGAAATTAAGGCTTGACGTTCTGTCGCTGGGCTGTAGAATGCGCGCCACTTCAGCGATGAAGCGCTTCAAAAACTTCTTGTTAATCAACAAGTTAAGTTGAATGAAGGGTTTGCGGATCTGAAGTTGGCGTGTAGGATGCGCCGGCCGGTGGGTGGTGAGCTGCTCTCGGTGTTTCGATCGGAAATCGAAGGTGGTGAAAGAGGTGGTTGACAGCGGATTTAAACGCTGTAGAATGCGCCTCCCGCTGGAGAGAAGAAGATCTGATCGAAAGCGCAAGTGGTTGAGTAGAAAGAAAAAATTCTTCGAAAAACAGCTTGACAGATTGAAAGGCTGCTGTAGAATGCGCGGCCTTGATTGAGGCGAAAGGCCTGATCGAAACGCTCTTTAACAACTGAATCA
>NZ_BPLZ01000009.1 GCF_019656335.1 Pseudomonas sp. NCCP-436
TGCGCTCTGGTTCCTGCGCGGTGAAGTCGCGCTCCAGCAGGTTTTTCACGCCTGCTGGACGGCTGCTGGCCACTCTCCCAAAGCCACGCCGCTTCCGGCGTGGCCAGCCTTGAATTTGCTCAGCCGCCATCAGGCGAGCAACGCGATTCAGGCTGACGGTTTCGCCCTCGTCGCGCAGATCCTCGTGCATGCGTGGTGCTCCGATCACACCACGGCTGTCTTCGTGAATCTCACGAATGCGCATCACCAGGCGCGCATTCTCTTGAGCACGTGAGCTTGGCTCGCGATCCTGCCAGGCATAGTAGCCGCTGGCGGAAACCTTCAGGCAACGGCACATCAGGCGTACCGGGTACTCGTTGCGGCAGCGCTGGATCACCGTGTACCGCTCGATGACTCCTTGGCAAAGTACGCTGCCGCGTCTCTTAAAAAATCACGTTCCTTGGTGACCCGGGCCAACTCACGCTTGAGGCGGGCAAGCTCCTCATCCCGCGGGCTTCCCGTTCCAGGGAAGGCTTTCTCAGTGCCTGGTTGCGCCTCCCGCACCCAGCGTGTGAGCAGGTTGGGGACCACACCAATCTCCAGGGCCACCTGCCGGCAGCTCGCCCCTGAACGACGAACCAGCTCGATGGCTTCCCGCTTGAATTCAGGGCTGTATTTCTTGCGCTTCATGAACACTCCTTCAGCTCGGCGTGAGCTTACTCGAAAGTGTCCGTGTTAACGGGGTAGAACCCGTATTGTCTTGCCTGCCTCTTCTACGTTTTTCAACGGCCTGTTAGAACAACCTGGCCAGTAACGCTGGCACCGCCGTTTCCACTCGCAGAATGCGTTCGCCGAGCTGTACCGGCTGCAGCCCGGCGGCTTCGCGCAACAGTTCCACCTCGTAGGGAATCCAGCCACCTTCCGGGCCGATGGCCAGGGTCACCGGCTCTTCTACCGCTCGTGGGCAGGCCGGGTAGTCGCCAGGATGGCCGATCAGACCAAGCGTGCCGGCCGCCATCCTGGGCAGGTGATCCTCGACGAAGGGCTTGAAGCGTTTTTCGATGCTCACTTCGGGCAGCAGCGTATCGCGCGCCTGCTCCAGGCCAAGGATCAGTTGTTCGCGGATCGCTTCAGGTTCGAGAAACGGCGTCTGCCAGAAACTCTTCTCCACTCGGTAGCTGTTGACCAGCACCAGGCGTGCCACTCCCATGGCGCTAACGGTTTGTAGTACGCGCTTGAGCATTTTCGGGCGCGGCAGGGCGAGGATCAGGGTCAGCGGCAGTTTGGCTGGCGGCGACTGGTCGAGCTTGATCTGCAGCTCGGCATGCTCGGTATCCAGTGCAAGCAGCCTGCCTTCGCCCATCAGCCCACCAAGGCGGCCGACTCGAAGGCGGTCGCCAGCCTCGGCACGGTGGACTTCATGCAGGTGTTTCAGACGCCGACCACTGAGGCGTACGCGATCAACGCCGACGAAGTCGGCGTCCTCCAGCAGCAGCAGATTCATGGCAATGATGCGGGCGGCTGGCCTGTGGAGTCGGCGGACTGTTCCTGCTCGCGCTTGCGCCGTACCAGCGCACCGGCCAGTACGCCCGCCTCGAACAGCAGCCACATGGGTACGGCCAGCAAGGTTTGCGAGAACACGTCCGGCGGCGTCAGCACCATGCCGACTACGAAGCAGCCGACGATCACGTAGGGGCGGCTCTTACGCAGGGTGGCGACATCGACGATGCCGACCCAGATCAGCAGGAAGGTGGCAATGGGGATCTCGAACGCTATGCCGAA
This sequence comes from Pseudomonas sp. NCCP-436, assembly GCF_019656335.1. Taxonomy (GTDB): domain Bacteria; phylum Pseudomonadota; class Gammaproteobacteria; order Pseudomonadales; family Pseudomonadaceae; genus Aquipseudomonas. Next base: position 1,762 of record NZ_BPLZ01000009.1, read on the forward strand.
GGCAAAGAACAGGGTCAGGACGAAATCCAGGTACTGACCGATGTCGGTCATCATCGCCACGCCTTCGGGTGTCACGCTGGCGAAGAAACCGAACATGATGGGGAATACCACGAAGTAGGCAAAGGCCATGCCTGCGTAGAACAACAGGATGCTGGAAGCCAGCAATGGCACGGCAATGCGTTTCTCGTGGGTGTAAAGTCCAGGCGCAATAAAGCCCCAGGCCTGATGCAGGATCGCCGGCATGCCGAGGAACAGCGAGCACATCAGCGTCAGCTTAAAGGGGGTGAGAAAGGGGGATGCCACGCCTGTGGCGATCATCGTCGCGCCTTCCGGCAGATAGGCACGCAAGGGGGCGGCTACCAGGGCATAGATGTCCTGGGCGAAATAGAACAGCCCGGCGAAGATCAGTAGGACGATCACTACGCAGCGCAGCAGGCGCGTGCGTAGCTCGGTCAAGTGCGAGACCAGAGGCATTTCCTGGTCGGTTTCCGGCGTTTTACTCATGGCTGGGGATTCTGGTCTTGAGGCGCTCGTGTTTCAGCTTCCGCATCGGAACGAGTAACAGGTTCCTCCTGCCGGCTGTTAACAGTGGCGGTCAGCTCCTGCTTCATCGCCTTCATCTCTCGCTCCAGCTCAAGGATCCGCTCATTGTGCAGCTGGCGACGGATCTCGTCGGCGCCGATTTCTCGTTCTACCTCGGCCTTGATTGCCTGGAAGCTGCGCTTGAGCCGGCCGATCCATAAGCCGGCCGTGCGTACGGCGCCGGGCAGGCGCTCGGGACCAAGCACCACCAGGGCTACCAGGCCAACCAGGAGCAGCTCGCTCAAACCGATGTCGAACATGGCGGTTTGTCCTTAGTCTTTCTTCGCCGGCTCTTCCACCTTGCGCGCCTGGGCGTCGATGGTCTGGCCCTTGCTGTCTTCTACGGAAGGCTTGCCAGTCTCGCCGCTGTCCATCGATTTGCGAAAGCCCTTGATGGCGTCGCCCAGATCCGAGCCGAGGTTTTTCAGGCGCTTGGTGCCAAACAGCATGACCACGATGAGCAGGATGATCAGGAGTTGCCAGATGCTGATTCCGCCGAGACCCATGATGCGTTCTCCGTAGTAGAAGGTTATTCGTGAGACCGTGCGGCTTTTTCCGCATGGCCGGAAAGGCCAAAACGCCGCTCCAGTTCGTCGAGCACGGCCTGCGGATGCTGGCCAAGGGCGGCGAGCATGACCAGGCTGTGGAACCACAGGTCGGCGGTTTCGTAAATCAGATCGGCGCAGTCACCGCTGCGCTCGGCATCTTTGGCGGCGAGGATGGTTTCCACCGACTCCTCACCCACTTTTTCCAGAATCTTGTTCAGCCCCTTGTGGTAGAGACTGGCGACGTACGAGGTGTCGGGGGCCGCGCCCTTGCGCGCTTCGAGAACCTCGGCCAACCGGCTTAGAGTATCAGTCATGGCGGTGCTCCGCGGAGTAGATTGCATGCGGATCCTTCAGAACCGCTTCGACGGTTTTCCAGGTACCGTCCTCCAGCACCCGGTAGAAGCAGCTTTCCCGGCCGGTGTGGCAGGCAATGCCGCCGAGCTGCTCGACCTGCAGGACGATGACGTCGGCGTCGCAGTCCAGACGCAGTTCATGCAGTTTCTGCACATGGCCGGACTCCTCGCCCTTGCGCCATAGTTTGCCACGCGAACGTGACCAATAGATGGCACGCTGCTCGGCTACGGTGAGGGCGAGGGATTCACGGTTCATCCAGGCCATCATCAGGATGCGGCCGCTTTGGTAATCCTGGGCGATGGCGGGCACCAGGCCGTCTTCGTTCCAGTGAATGTCGTCAAGCCAGTCGTTCATGGGTGATCCGTATCAGTTGCTCTGCCAAGTGTGCCAGTGCCATACAGAGCTGGCTATCGGCGTGCGATGAGATAAAGGCCGCTGGTCAGCATCAGCCAGGCTGGCCAGGTATCCGGCAGGTAGCCCGGCCCTTGCAGCACTCCACCGGCCACCAGCGCCGCTCCGATCAAATGCAGCGGCCAGTGGCGCTCTACTGCTTGCGGCTGGCCGGACTGGTGCAGGCGCTCGAGGGTTTCGCGGGCAATCTGCGAAAGATGCGGCACCTGCTCGGCCTGCTGCTGCAATTGGCGCAGCACGTGGCGTGGGCTCATGCGCTCGCGCATCCAGCGTTCCAGGTAGGGTTGTGCAGTGCTCCACAGATCCAGATCCGGGTACAGCTGGCGGCCAAGGCCCTCAATGTTGAGCAGGGTCTTCTGCAGCAGTACCAGTTGCGGCTGCACTTCCATGTTGAAGCGACGCGCGGTCTGGAACAGACGCAGTAGCAGTTGGCCGAAGGAAATGTCCTTCAGCGGTTTTTCAAAGATAGGTTCGCACACGGTACGGATCGCTGCTTCGAACTCGTTGACTTTGGTATCGGCCGGCACCCAGCCCGAGTCGATGTGCAGTTGCGCCACCTTGCGGTAGTCACGCTTGAAGAAGGCGAGCAGATTGCGCGCCAGATAGTCCTGATCTTCGTCGGTGAGGCTGCCGATAATGCCGCAGTCAATGGCGATGTACTGCGGGTCCCACGGCGTTCGGGTGCTGACGAAAATATTGCCAGGGTGCATATCGGCGTGAAAGAAGCTGTCGCGGAACACCTGGGTGAAGAAAATTTCCACACCTCGTTCGGCCAGCAGTTTCATATCGGTACGCTGGTCGGCCAGAGTCGACAGGTCAGTGACCGGCACGCCGTAGATGCGCTCCATCACCAGTACCTGTGGGCGACAATAGTCCCAGTACACCTGAGGTACGTAGAGTAGCGCCGAGCCCTCGAAGTTGCGTCGCAGCTGGCTGGCGTTGGCGGCCTCGCGCAGCAGGTCGAGTTCATCGTAGATGGTCTTCTCGTAGTCGCTGACCACCTCCACCGGGCGTAGCCGGCGGGCGTCGGCCGAGACCTTCTCGGCGATGCGGGCAATCAGGAACAGCCAGGCCAGATCCTGGCGGATCACCGGTTTCAGCCCCGGGCGCACCACCTTGACCACCACTTCCTCGCCGCTTTTCAGTTGTGCGGCATGTACCTGGGCGACCGAGGCCGAGGCAAGCGGATGGCTGTCGAAGCGGGTGAACAGGCGGCCGACGCTGGCGCCGAGCTGTTCTTCGATCAGTGCGATGGCCTGGCCTTCCGGGAAGGGTGGTACCTGATCCTGCAGGCGCGCCAGCTCGTCGGCGATATCCGCTGGCATCAGGTCGCGCCGGGTCGACAGCAACTGGCCGAACTTGATGAAGATCGGTCCCAGTTCTTCCAGCGCCAGGCGCAGGCGCATGCCGCGCGACAGTTGTAGCGGCTTGCGTGGCCGCCAGCGCCACGGCAGCAGCCAGGCAAGGGCACGCAGCCAGGCTGGTAGCGGAAGCTCCAGCAGCAGCTCATCCAGTTGGTAGCGAACGACTACGCGCTGGATGCGCAGCAGGCGGCGAACGGCGAGTAGTTTCATGCGTCGGGCGCTCGTTGGCTCAGGTGTTCGATGCGCGCCTCAAGTCGGTCGAGGGCGAGCTTGAGCTGATCGAGTTCGTTGAAGCGGGCTTCGGCTTCGCGCTGGCCCACCAGGCTGCGAGATTCCTCTGCCAGGAAGTCAGCCAGATTCTGCCGGAGGCTGGCTACGCTGCTGCTGGTCAGATTCACCCGGCTGCGCAGATGTCCGGCAAGCAGGGGCGTGGCCAGCGGGCCTAGCCAGCGAGACAGTTCGTATTCCCAGTCCAGTTCCAGATCCTGGAGGATATCTGCCAGTTGCAGCAGAACGCCGCTGTCACCGTCCAGTGAGACTTCCGGGGCATGCAGTACGCTGGTCTTGTCGCGACTTACAGCCAGTCGCACCAGGCTGGCAGCTGGTGCGCAGAGGCTGCAGTCGGCATCGACGTGCCATTGACCAGCCAGTTGTAGACCGTCCCCGCTGGGCAGCAGGTAGAACGAGAAGGCCGGGTTGCTGCCATGCACGGCGATAACCTTGCCGCTCAGCGCCTGCAGGCGCGGCAGGGCGGTGGCATCGAGGCGCAGGACGCGGTTGAGTCCTGCCTCGACGCCTGCCAGCAGTCCGGTGACCAGCATTAGGGCTTGATGCCGCGGTGCAGGGCGACGATGCCGCCGGTCATGTTGTGATAGGTCACACGCTCGAAGCCGGCCTCGACCATCATCGCCTTGAGCGTTTCCTGATCCGGGTGCATGCGGATCGACTCGGCGAGGTAACGGTAGCTGTCGGCATCGTTGGTGATCAGCTTGCCGGCCAGCGGCATGAAGCTGAACGAATAGGTGTCATAGACCTTGGCCAGCAGCGGGTTGCCCGGCTTGGAGAATTCCAGCACCAGCAGGCGGCCGCCCGGCTTGAGCACGCGCAGCATGGAGCGCAGGGCGTCTTCCTTGTGGGTGACGTTGCGCAGGCCGAAGGCGATGGTGACCACGTCGAAGTGGTTGTCCGGGAAGGGCAGCTTTTCGGCGTCGGCCTGGACGAACGAAACGTTGCTGGCCACGCCCTTGTCCAGCAGACGGTCACGACCGACCTTGAGCATCGAATCGTTGATGTCGGCAAGTACTACCTCGCCGGTCGGTCCGACCAGACTGGCGAATTTGCGGGTCAGGTCACCGGTACCACCGGCGATGTCCAGCACACGGTTGCCCGGGCGTACGCCGGACAGCTCAATGGTGAAGCGCTTCCACAGCCGGTGCAGACCGCCGGAGAGCACATCATTCATCAGGTCGTACTTGGCGGCCACCGAGTGGAATACCTCGGCGACCTTTTCCGCCTTCTTGCTTTCCGGCACGCTCTGGAAGCCGAAATGGGTGGTGGGTTCCTGCTCCTGGGCTTTGCGTGGGTCGCTCATATCGCTCTACCGGCTGAAAATCACCGTCCATTCTAAAGAGGGTCCGGCCCTTTGTCTTGCCCGGCTGCCCGTCGGCACCACAGACTGCTAGAGTGGCGTGACCCCATGCCGCAGGCCATGTTGTCGATCAAGGAGTTGCCATGTCTCGCATCCGTGTTGAACGTTCCCATTCCCTTGGCCGCGAGGCCGCACGCACGAAGGCCGAGCAACTGGCCGAACGACTGGCCAGCGAGTATGAGGTGCGCTATCGCTGGCAGGGTGACACCCTGGAATTCCGTCGCAGCGGTGCCGAGGGCAGTATTGAGGTGGGCGACAGTACGGTTCGGGTGGAGCTGAAACTGGGCTTGCTGCTGTCGCCCATGGGCGGAATGATCCAGCGCGAGATCGAGCGTGCACTGGACAAGTCGCTGGCCTGAAGCGATTGCTTTCAACGTCGCCGCGCGCAATACGTGGTGGTGCTGTATGCCGGTCTAGTATGTGATTTCTAATTTTTCTCCTTAGGGTGTACCCAAGCCTGCATTTCGTGGGCGTTTCCGCTAACTGAAAGAATGCGTGAGGTGCACCATGTCGAAAGTTGCCGTGGAGAAGGACGTCGAAATCGATAGCCAGGCCAAGAACGGGCTGCTCGGTGATGTGAAGGGCTATGCCCGCAAGATCTACCTGGCCGGCCTGGGCGCCTACGCCAAGGCGGGAGCCGAGGGGCTCGAGTATTTCCGTGAGTTGGTCAAGACCGGGGAGCAAGTCGAGGGCAAGGGCCGCAAGCGGGTGGATGAACAGGTCGAAGCGGCCAATAGCCGGATCGAACTGGTAAAAAACAATGTCACGGAGCTTAAGGGTAAGGTCGATGTCCAACTCGAGCGAATTGAGCGGGCCTTCGATACACGAGTGGCTGCCGGGTTGAGCCGTCTCGGTATTCCGTCCCGGCAGGATGTGGAAATGCTCTCTGCTAAGCTGGATGAGTTGAGCGCCCTGCTCGAGCATGTCGCGCGTACCAAATAAGGAGATCAGGATGGCTATCAAGAAGAAAACCGAGAAACAGGCTGGCTCCTGGGTCGGCGAGGTGGAGAAATACTCGCGCCAGATCTGGCTGGCAGGCCTGGGTGCTTACTCGAAAGTGAGCAAGGACGGCACAAAGCTGTTCGATGCGCTGGTCAAGGATGGCGAAAAGGCTGAAAAGCTGGTCAAGAGTGAGGTCGACAAGCAGGTCGAGGCGGTCAAGAGCGGGGTTGGTGGCGCACGCTCCAAGGTCGACAAGGTCAAGGACAAGGCAATCGGCAAGTGGAGCGAACTGGAGGAGGCCTTCGACAAGCGGCTAAACAGTGCCATCTCACGCCTGGGCGTACCCAGCCGAGTTGAGGTCAAGGCGCTTAGCGAGAAGGTCGAAAGCCTGACTCGGGAGCTGGAGAAGCTTGCCGGCGTGAGCGCCCAGTCGGTGGCCAAGCCGGCCGCGAAAACGACTGCCAAGGCTGCTCCCAAACCGGCGGCGAAGAAGCCTGCTGCCAAGACCGCTGCAAAACCGGCGGCCAAGGCTGCTGAAGGTGCCAAGGCTGCGCCGAAGACGGCTGCCAAAGCAGCTGCGAAGAGCCCTGCCAAAGCAGCGACTGCGGCCAAGCCGGCTACAGAGAAGAAGCCAGCAACCCGCAAGCGTACGGTGGCCAAGCCTGCCGCTGCTCCGCAGGCTCCTGTCGCAGAGACTCAGGCTGCTCCGACTGCAGAGGTTCCGGCCACTGCCCCAGCTGCCGAGCAAAGCGCCTCCTGAGCCACACCAGGCCGCCCAGTGTCGCGCTGGCGGCCGCTCAGCCCTGCAGATAACGCAGGGCGAGCTGTTCTACGGTGGGCCTCACCATCTCAGTGAGATGCGGCGCAACCAGCATCATGATCTGGTACACCACCAGGCGTACCTCGGCCTCCTCGCCGAGGATGCGCTGGTAATCGAGCGAGAACAGCAGGGTCATAGTGATCTGTTCCAGCAGTTGACCCAATGCCTGAGTGTCACTGTCTAGTTGACCATTGGCCATCAGCCGCGCCAGTAGCGCCGCCAGGGTGCGCTTCAGTGCATTAACCCAGTGGCGTACTCCCCTGGCCAGTTTTGGCAGGCGGCCGGCCAGGTTCGACAGATCCTGGAAGAGGAAACGGTACTGCGCCAGGCGCTCGACTATCAGATGTAGGAACAGCCAGTAGTCTTCCACTTCCAGGCGTGCTTCAGCCGGCGGATCAAGCAGGGGAGCCATTTCGCTCTGGAAGCGCTCGAACAGCTCCATTACCAGCGGCTCCTTGCCGTGGAAGTGGTAGTAGAGGTTGCCCGGACTGATCTCCAGCTCGTTGGCGATCTCCAGGGTTGAAACATTGGGCTCGCCCTGTTCATTGAACAGCCGCAGGGCGGTCTGCAGAATGCGTTCGCGAGTCTTCATGTGCTGCTTCCTGTGCGTGACCAGGGCGTGTAGCCGGCCTTTCCTTGAATAATTCCGTAGAGAGCTGCCTGCAGCTTCAAACCGGCTGATTGGACAAGTACGAGGTGCCGGTTGTTTGTCAGGGCCGGATGGTGGAGGGCGGCGGGTGCATCACCGCGCGTTGCCGCTCCTCCTCAAGAAATTTCATGATGAGCGGCGCCACAGCCTCGGCTCGGGTTACCAGGAACAGGTGTCCGTCGTCGATGACGTGCAGCTCGGCGTTGGGAATGCGCCAGGCCAGCAAGCGCATATTGATCAGCGGGATCAGCGGATCATCGTCGCCAGCCATCACCAGGGTCGGCTGGCGGATTTTGTGCAGCCAGTGGATGCTGGTCCAGCCGAGCCCGGCGAACAGCTGCCAGTAGTAGCCGAGCTTGCCGCCGGAGCGAACCTTGCTGGCATGCGCAGTGGCCAGCCCTGGATCGCGGCGGAAGGCGCCGCCGTAGATGTCCGGCGCAATTTGTACACCATAGGACGGCTGGATGTAGCGCCGTGGACTGGCCATGCGCCAGAGCACTTTGGGTTTACCCGGAATCATCACGGCTCCGGCCGAGGTGGCGGCAAGGATCAGCTTCTTGCAGCGCTCGGGGTAGTCGTGGGCGAACTGCTGGGCCAGTGCTCCGCCCCAGGATACGCCGATGGCATTGACCTGGCCGTAGTTCAGGTAATCCAGCATGCGTGCCGCCAGCTTGGCCAGGCCGGGGAAGCGGTAGGGCGTGATCGGGGTGGATGAACCGCCGACACCAGGCACGTCGAAGGCGATGATCTCCAGGCCCGGGTCGAGTGCGGCGACAAAGGGCATCACCAGCTCCAGGTTGGCGCCGATGCCATTGAAGATCAGAAGTGGCACCAACTGACCATTGCCGGGGCGGACGGCGGTGCGAAGCGTCTGGCCATCGAGGTCGATGGTGCGAAAAACGAATGGTTGCGACATGGGGGCAGCCCCTAAGCAGTTGAGTGCCGGGCACGGTCTTCCGAACCGCATCCGGGATGTCCAGGACGAGCCTGGCGAGCCGGCACTTGGGCACTGGTCGGCGGCACATCCAGGTGCCGCCGAGGGGGCTGCCGATCAGCGTTCATGCACATAGGTACCGGGCGAGGCTTCCCCGGCCGGGTACTTGCGGCTGCCGAGCGTGCGTGGCGCATTCTTCTGCTCGCCCGAGCGCGCGCTGAGCCAGCTCTGCCAGTGCAGCCACCAGGAATCAGCGTGCTTGGTCGCGCCCTCGAGCCACTCACGCGGCGAGGACGGGCGTTCGCTGTTGGTGGAGAAGCGCGCCTTGAGGTTGCCTGGCGGGTTGAGGATGCTCTGAATGTGCCCGCTGTTGGAAAGGATGAACTCGACATTACAGCCGCTGAACAGAAGTGACGACTTGTAGCAGGTCTCCCAGGGCGTGATGTGGTCGGTGGTGCCGGCCACGCAGTAGATGTCGGTTTTGACCTGGCTCAGGTCGATGGGTGTGCCGCAGACCTCCAGCGCATTGGGGCGCAGCAGCGGGTTGTGCTTGAACATCTCTACCAATTCGCCGTGGAAAGCGGCTGGCAGACGAGTGGTGTCGTTGTTCCAGTAGAGGATGTCGAATACCGGCGGTTCGTTGCCGAGCAGGTAGTTGTTGACCCAGTAGTTCCAGATCAGGTCGTTGGGCCGCATCCAGGCGAACACTTTGGCCATGTCCTTACCTTCCAGTACACCGGCCTGGTAGGAGCGGCGCTTGGCTGCTTCCAGAGTCTTTTCGTCGGCGAACAGTGCGATCTGGGTGTCGAGGCTGAAGTCCAGCACGCTGACCACCTGGGTCACAGCATTGATCTTCTGCGTGCCGAGGGCGGCCAGATGGCCAAGCAGTGCCGCTACGGTAATGCCGCCGGAACATGCGCCGAGGGTGTTGACGTCCTTGCTGCCGGTGATGGTGCAGACCACCTCGATGGCCTCCTTGAGGGCCTCGATATAGGTGGTCAGGCCCCATTCGCGGTTCGTCGGGGTCGGGTTGCGCCAACTGACGATGAAGGTCTGGATGTGGTTGCGCAACAGGAAGCGCGCCAGGCTTTTGTCTGGTGACAGATCGAAGACGTAGAACTTGTTGATTTGCGGTGGTACCACCAGTAGCGGGCGTTCATGCACTTTTTCGGTAATGGGCCGGTACTGGATCAGTTCCAGCACATCATTGCGGAATACCACCGCGCCTTCGGTGGTAGCGAGGTTCTTGCCCACCTCGAAGGCGGCCATGTTCACCTGGCTGGGCAGACCACCGTTGTGCACCAGATCCTTGGCCAGATGCGACAGGCCATCAAGCAGGCTCTTGCCGCCGGTTTCGAAAAAGCGTTTGACCGCGGCCGGGTTGGCCATGCTGTTGGTCGGCGCCATGGCCTCGGTCATCAGGTTGATGACGAAATGACCACGACTGGCATCCTGCTCGGACAGCGAGCTGTGTTCGATCCAGTCGTGCAGTTCCTTGCGCCAGGCTAGGTAGGCTTGCAGGTAGCGCCGGTAGAGTGGGTTCTGGCTCCAGGTGGGGTCGTTGAAGCGGCGATCCCCCTCGTCGGGCTGGAGCCTGGACTGGCCGAGCATGACGTTCTTTAGCTCCAGGCCGAAGTGAGCGGCGTGCTTGGCACTGTGGAAGGGTTGCTTGAGTGCCTGGGCCAGCACCATGCGCGCGGAGGCGAGCAGATCCCGGCTCTGGATGCCGATAACCGGATTGAGCCCCAGGGTGTTTTCCGAGGCCTGGCGTTTCAGCTCTTCGTTATTCTTGTCACTCATCTACGACGCTCCATTGTCCTGAGGCAAATACCGGCCCGTGGTGGGCGTGACGACTCGGGGCCCGGTAGTGCTCGGGTTGCCGGGTACAGATCAAATCCGCGCATTGCATTCGCCAGTGACGAATGCAGAGAACCTGCCAGATCCTTGGTTACCCGAGTTTTGACAGTTAGGCAAGCAGGTCAATGGCGCGGGAGTATGCCGCGATAAATTAGAAAACGCGCTCTAACTGGCGTCGAAGTGCAGGGTATGGGGCGGGGATGGCTCTGCGTCGCGGGTTGTGCTTGGTCAGAGCATCAGGCGTACGACTGATTCATTGGGGTCGCGGGATTTTCCGGCGGCGGCAAGCTGGGCCAGGTAATCGGCCCACAGGGTTTCCTGGCGGGTGGCCAGTTCATGGAGATAGTCCCAGGTGAACAGTCCGCTGTCATGGCCGTCGTCGAAGCACAGTTTCAGTGCATAGTTGCCGGCCGGCTCGATACGCTCCAGGCCAACGTTCAGCTTGCCGCTCTGCAGAACCGGGTTGCCGTGACCCTGAACTTCGGCCGAGGGGGAGTGGACACGCAGGAATTCGGCGCTCAGCCGGTAGGACTGTTCACCGTAGCGCAGTTCGAGAATTTTCGAGGCCTTGTGCAGCTTGATGGCGCTGGGAATGGGCATGGCGGGTATTTCCCGGGCGAAGGCCGGATGCACGTAGCCCGCGCATCCGGCCGCAGTAGTTACAGAATGTAGCGCGACAGATCTTCATCCTGCGCCAGTTCGCCAAGATGGCTGTTGACGTAGTCGGCATCGATGCGAATGGCCTGGCCATTCTGCTGCACGGCCAGGTCGCCGGCGCTGAAGGAAACTTCTTCGAGCAGCCGCTCAAGCAGGGTATGCAGGCGGCGGGCACCGATGTTCTCGGTCTTCTCGTTGACTTGCCAGGCAATCTCCGCCAGGCGCCTGATACCGTCCTCGGTGAACTCGATGTTCAGCCCTTCCGTCTTGAGCAGGGCGCTGTACTGCTCGGTGAGCGAAGCGTGCGGTTCGCTGAGGATGCGCTCGAAATCCTGCGGGCTCAGGGCCTTGAGTTCGACGCGGATTGGCAGGCGACCTTGCAACTCAGGCACCAGGTCGCTGGGTTTGGCCAGATGGAAAGCGCCCGAGGCAATGAACAGGATATGGTCGGTCTTGACCATGCCCAGCTTGGTATTGACCGTGCAGCCCTCGATCAGCGGCAGCAAATCGCGCTGCACGCCTTCGCGGGAGACGTCGGCGCCACCGGTGTTGCCACGTTTGGCAACCTTGTCGATCTCGTCGATAAAGACGATGCCGTTCTGCTCCACCGCTTCCAGTGCACGGGCCTTTAGCTCTTCCTCGTTGACCAGGCGTGCGGCTTCCTCGTCGCGCACCAGCTTGAGTGCGTCGGCTACCTTCAGCTTGCGGGTCTTCTTCTTGCCTTTGCCGATGCTGGCAAACAGGCTCTGGAGTTGGCTGGTCATCTCCTCCATACCTGGGGGGGTCATGATTTCCACGCCCATGGGCGCGTCAGCCACCTCGATGTCGATTTCCTTGTCGTCGAGCTGGCCTTCGCGCAGGCGCTTGCGGAACAGCTGGCGGGTGTTGGAGTCCTCGTTGCGCACCGGCTCGTCACCGAAGCCCTGGCGTGCGGGTGGCAGCAAGGCATCCAGGATGCGCTCCTCGGCAGCGTCCTCGGCACGGTGGCGTACTCGAGTCATTTCCTGCTCACGCAGCATCTTCACGGCCGCGTCGGCCAGGTCGCGGATGATCGACTCGACGTCACGACCGACATAGCCGACCTCGGTGAACTTGGTGGCCTCAACCTTGATGAACGGGGCGTTGGCCAGCTTGGCCAGGCGCCGGGCGATCTCGGTCTTGCCGACACCGGTCGGGCCGATCATCAGGATGTTCTTCGGCGTCACTTCCTGGCGCAGCTCGGCCGGTAGCTGCATGCGCCGCCAGCGATTGCGCAGGGCAATGGCGACGGCGCGTTTGGCGTCGTCCTGGCCGATGATGTGGCGGTTGAGTTCGTGAACGATCTCACGGGGCGTCATGGACATGGAGTCGGGCTCGCTATCGAAAAAGCTGTGAGGCAGTGGACGTTACTGAGTGGCGTCCAGTTCCTCGATGGTCTGGTGATGGTTGGTGAAGACGCAAATGTCGCCGGCGATGCCTAGTGCGGTTTCTACCACTTCGCGGGCGGACAGGTCGGTCTTCATCAGCAGGGCGCGTGCCGCGGCCTGGGCGAAGTTGCCGCCGGAGCCCATGGCGATCAGGCCTTCCTCGGGCTCGACCACGTCGCCGTTGCCGGTAATGATCAGTGAGGCATGCTTGTTGGCTACTGCCAGCATGGCCTCCAGTCGGCTCAGACTGCGGTCGGTGCGCCAGTCCTTGGCCAGTTCGACGGCGGCGCGCACCAAGTGGCCCTGATGTTTTTCCAGCTGGCCTTCAAAGCGTTCGAACAGGGTAAAGGCGTCGGCGGTAGCTCCGGCGAAGCCGGCCAGCACTTGGCCGTGGTAGAGCCGGCGAACCTTCTTGGCGTTGCCTTTCATCACGGTGTTGCCCAGGGAAACCTGGCCGTCACCGGCCATCACGACCTTGCCGTGGCGGCGAACTGAAACGATGGTGGTCAAGGAAGAGTCTCCACGCTGCGGGGCGAACTGCCCGAATGAAGACTCAGATGGGGGAGCCGTCGCCGTTTTTCAAGCGGCGACGCTGCAGGTGTTGATCAGCGTACCTGGCGCTGTTGTAACAGCAGGTTGCTAAAGCCGCTTGAGGCAAGGGATTTCTGGGCGCTGGCCAACTGTTCACGACTGGCGAACGGGCCCACCAATACCCGGTGCCAGGTTTCGTCACGCACCTTGCCGGTCTCCACCCGCACATTCTGGCCAAGCAGGATGATCTGTGCGCGTAGGCTGTCGGCATCCTCGCGCTTGCGGAACGATCCGGCCTGGAGGAAGAACTGGGTAGTGATCGGGGCGCTGGCGACCACGGCCGGTGGCGGTGGTGGGGTTTCGCCATTGAGCGCGGCAAGAGCGCGGGCCTCGTCGATCTTTGCTGCTTGCTCCGGAGTCACGGGTTTGCTCGCCGGTGGTGGCGCTGCCGGTTCTTCCAGTGCTTGCGGCAGGATCACCTCGGATTCCGGCAGCAGGGTGTAGAAGTCGTACTTGGGCTTGGCCGGTTCGGCGGGTTTCGGCTTGACCTCCGGTGTGCTGTTGCGTACCTGCTCGCCGCGGTCGCGCTTGATCTCGTCGCGACCGGGTTCGAGGCTGAACAGGAACATGAAGAAACCGCCGATCACCAGGCCGCAGGCCAGCCAGATCCAGCCGGGCACCGGCTTCTTCGCTGGGGGCTGATAGCGGCTGGCGCCGCGCTTGGGTGCCGGTTTCTTGCGTGCAGCCATTTACATCCGCTCCAGGGTTTCCAGGCCGAGCAGCTCCAGGCCCTGCTTGAGGGTGCGGCCGGTGAGGGCGGCCAGGCGCAAACGGCTCTGCTGGGTTGCTTCGTCTTCGGCGTTGAGGATGGGGCAGTTCTCGTAGAAGCTGGAGAACAGACCAGCCAGGTCGTACAGGTAACTGCACAGCATGTGCGGTGTTCCCTTGTCGGCAACGCTGCCGAGCAGTTCGTTGAACTGCGCCAGCTTGGCGGCCAGGGCCTGTTCCTGTTCTGCCGCCAGGCGAATTTGACCGCCGATATCATCCAGGCTGCGGCCCAGCTTGCGGAACAGGCTGGCTACCCGGGTGTAGGCATAGAGCAGATAGGGCGCGGTATTGCCCTCAAAGCTCAGCATCAGCTCGAAGTTGAAGCTGTAGTCGCTGGTGCGGTGCTTGGACAGGTCGGCGTACTTCACCGCACCGATGCCCACGGCTCGGGCAATGGTGCGTAACTCGTCCTCATCCAGCTCAATGCCGCGCTCCTGATTACGCGTCTTGACCAGCTCGTAGGCGCGCTGTTCGGCTTCGTCGAGCAGGTCGATCAGTTTGACCGTGCCGCCATCTCGGGTCTTGAACGGACGACCGTCGGCGCCGTTCATGGTACCGAAGCCCATGTGTTCGAGTTGCATGCCGTCGTGGACGAAGCCGGCACGGCGTGCCACTTCGAAGGCCATCTGGAAGTGCAGGGCCTGACGCTGGTCCACGAAGTACAGGGCACGATCGGCCTTGAGCACCTGACTGCGGTAACGCATGGCCGCCAGGTCCGTGGTCGCGTAGAGGTAGCCACCGCCGGCCTTTTGCACGATTACGGGCAGCGGGTTGCCTTCGGCATTCTTGTACTCATCGAGGAAGACGCACTGGGCGCCGTTGTCCTCGGTCAGCAGGCCCTTGTCGCGCAGTGACTGGACGATGTCCGGCAGATCCGCGTTGTAGGCGCTTTCGCCCTTGACGTCGGCCATGCCCAACTTGACGCCGAGGCGGTCGTAGACCTTCTGGCAGTGAGACAGGGAGATGTCGTTGAAACGGTGCCACAGCTTCAGGCACTGCTCGTCTCCGGCTTGTAGTTGGACGACCAGCTCACGGGCGCGATCGGCGAACTCGGCCGAGTCGTCAAAGCGTTTCTTGGCGGCGCGGTAGAAACCTTCAAGATCGGCCAGCTCGCTTTCGGCAGCGCTCGGGTTTTCCTCCATGAAGGCCAGCAGCATGCCGAACTGGGTGCCCCAGTCGCCGACGTGGTTCTGGCGGATGACTTCGTCGCCGAGAAACTCCAGCACCCGGGCTATCGCGTCGCCGATGATGGTCGAGCGCAGGTGGCCGACGTGCATTTCCTTGGCCAGGTTCGGCGAAGACAGGTCGATGACCACGCGTTGGGCCGCACCGGCCTTGCGCACGCCGAGACGCTCGTCAGCCAGCGCGTCTTCCAGGCGCTGGGCAAGGGCGTCTGTGCTCTGGAAGAAGTTGAGAAAGCCTGGCCCGGCGATTTCCACCTTGGCGATGCCGGCATCGGCGGGCAGTGCGGCGATGAGTTTTTCGGCCAGGTCGCGCGGTTTCATGGCGGCGGGTTTGGCCAGCATCAGGGCGATATTGCTGGCGAAGTCACCGTGGCTCTTGTCCTTGGTGTTCTCCACCTGGATGGCAGGCGTCAGACCGGCTGGCAGCGTGCCTTCGGCAGTGAGGCGGTCGAGAGCTTGCTGGATCAGGTGGCGAATGCTGTCTTTCATGGTCGGCTCGGGTTGCCTTGGGGTATTGGTCGAAAACTGCGCATTATAAGAGCAGCAGTGACTGCCAGGCCACAGGCTCCGGGCAGAAAGCCGGGAGCGTCTCAGAACAGATCGATCGGATCCACATCAAGCGACCAGCGTACTGCGCGACCGCTCGGTGATTGCTCCAGAAACTGCAGCCAGGGCGTGAGCAGGCGATGCAGGTTGGCGCGGGCATTGCTCTGCAGCAGCAACTGGGCGCGAAAGCGACCGGCGCGGCGCTCCATCGGAGCGGGCACCGGTCCGAGCAGCTCGATGCCGTTCAGACCGAGCTGGCCCAGCAGGTGTTCGGCTTCGGCGCAGGCCTCATCGAGGAAGGCTTCGGCCTGGCCGGGCTTGTGCGCCTCGGCGCGCAGCAGCGCCATGTGGCTGAATGGTGGCAGACCGGCGGCGCGACGCTCGGACAGAGCCTGCTCGGCGAAGGCGAAGTAGCCCTGCTCGGTGAGCTGTACCAGCAGCGGGTGGTCGGCCAGGTGGCTCTGAATGATTACCTTGCCGGGCTCCTCGGCGCGCCCGGCGCGCCCGGCCACCTGAACGATCAACTGCGCCATGCGCTCGCTGGCGCGGAAGTCGGCGGAGAACAATCCGCCATCGGCATCGAGAATGGCCACCAGAGTCACTCGCGGAAAGTGGTGGCCCTTGGCGAGCATCTGGGTGCCTACCAGAATGCAGGGCTCGCCCTTGTTGATGGTGCCGAACAGGCGATCCATGGCGCCCTTGCGTGCGGTGCTGTCGCGATCGATGCGCAGTACCGGGTAATCCGGAAATAGGAGTGCCAGACGTTCTTCCGCACGTTCGGTGCCGGCGCCTACCGGGCGTAGATCCACATGCCGGCATTTCGGGCAGCTGTCCGGCTGGCGCTCGACATGACCGCAGTGGTGGCAGCGCAGCTCCCGGTAGCGTTGGTGCACGGTCATACGAGCGTCGCAGCGCGGGCATTCCGACAGCCAGCCGCAATCGTGGCACAGCAGCGTAGGAGCAAAGCCGCGGCGGTTGAGGAACACCAGTACTTGCTGGCCGGCTGCAAGGGTCTGAGCGATAGCCTGCTGCATCGGTCCAGATATGCCTGAGTCCAGTGGTCGGCTTTTGACGTCCAGACGCCGGAAGCGTGGCTGACTGGCGCCGCCGGCGCGGCGGGTCAGTCTGAGCATGGCGTAACGCCCGTTGTGGGCATTGTGCAGGCTTTCCAGTGACGGGGTGGCTGAGCCAAGCAGGATTGGGATGTTCTCCTGGCGGGCGCGTACCAGTGCCAGGTCGCGAGCGTGATAACGCAGACCTTCCTGCTGTTTATAGGAAGCGTCGTGTTCCTCGTCGACGATGATCAGCCCCGGATTCTTCATCGGCGTAAATAGCGCCGAGCGGGTACCGATGACGATGTCAGCCTCGCCGTCGCGGGCAGCCAGCCAGGCATCCAGTCGCTCGCGGTCGCTGACTGCCGAGTGCAACAGGGCGATGCGGGCATTGAAGCGGCGGGCGAAGCGCTCGAAAGTCTGTGGTCCGAGGTTGATTTCCGGGATCAGCACCAGCGCTTGCTTGCCGGCCTGCAGGCACTGGTGGATCAACTGCAGGTAGACCTCGGTCTTGCCGCTGCCGGTGACTCCGGCCAGAAGGAATGCATTGTATTGCCCGCGCGCAGAAGCAACGGCATTGACGGCGGCACGCTGTTCCTCATTAAGCGGCAGCTCCGGCTGGGCCAGCCAGTGACTCGGACGCGGCTGCGGCCGGGGGGGGCGGACTTCTACGCGCACCAGGCCCTTTTCGTGCAGAAGTTGCAGGCTGTCGCGGTTGAGCTGCAACTGTCCCAGTAGACTATGGGGCACCCCATGGGAATGCTGGGTCAGCACCCTGAGTGCCTCGCGCTGACGTGGCGCACGAGTCAGGCGCGGGTCGTCGAGGCTGGCGTCGGGGTTGGCCAGCCAGAAGCGCTCCTGACGGGTTTCCGCAGCTTCGCCCTGGCGTAGCAGCACCGGTAGCGCCCAGCTCAGGGTGTCGCCCAGACTGTGCTGGTAGTACTGCGCCGTCCACAGGCACAGTCGAAAGAGCGCCGGCGGCAGCGGCGGGTGTGCATCGAGCAGCTCCAGTGCCGGTTTGAGTTTGTCTGCCGGCACCTCGCTGTGGCTGCCGGTTTCCACCAGAATACCGATCATCTCGCGTCGGCCGAAGGGCACGCGCAGCCGCACGCCTGGCTGCAGGGCGCTGCGGGGGGCGCCGGCCGGCGGACGGTAGTCGAACAGGCGGCGCAGGGGTGACGGCAGGGCGAGGCGCAGGATCGGTTCGGGCACGCATGGGCTCCATGGTCAGGCGGTCGATCTTAGCATGCGACGGTCGGCGGCTTGAGCCGCTTGCATCGACCGAAGCGTCTGGTAACATGCGCGACCTGTTTATGTGCGGTGCCTGACGTTGGGTCGGGTGGCGGCACGATTATCCCGAGGAAAGCACTATGAAAGCCGATATCCATCCGAACTACGTCGAGATCGACGCCACCTGCTCTTGCGGCAACGTCATCAAGACCCGCTCCACCATTGGCAAGAACCTAAACATCGACGTCTGCTCCGAGTGCCACCCCTTCTACACCGGCAAGCAGAAAGTGCTGGATACCGGCGGCCGTATCGATCGCTTCAAGCAGCGTTTCGGCGTATTCGGCTCCAAATAAGTGGTCGAAGCCCAACGGAAGCCGCCATGCGCCATTCCGTAATGCTGAAGAAGGCGTCCCTTGTGGGCGCCTTTTTCGTTTCGCTGGCCTGGATCGATTTCGTCCAGGCATTCTGTCCTTCGCGCATTGATCTGCCGCAGGTGGCGGTACGTCAGGTGGTCGATGGTGACACTCTGCGCCTGCGTGACGGTCGTAGCGTTCGTCTGATCGGTATCAATACGCCCGAGCTAGGGCGCAAGGGGCGTAGTGACGAGCCCTTTGCAGTGCAGGCCAGGCGCCGTCTGCAGGCGCTGGTTGATGCCAGCGATGGGCGGGTCGGCCTGCTTTACGGGGCGCAGCGGCAGGATCGTTACGGCCGCACGTTGGCTCATCTCTATGATCATCAGGGGCGCAACATTGAGGCTCAGCTACTGAGTGAAGGGTTGGGCTTCATGGTGGCGGTGTCGCCCAATACCGCGCTGGTGGGCTGCCAGGCTGCTGCCGAGCAACAGGCTCGTCAGCAGCGTCGCGGCTTGTGGCGGAACGATCCGGTCAAGCGCGCCGGGCAGCTTCGTAGCGGCGGTTTCGCGCTGCTGGCCGGTCGAGTTGTACGGGTGCAGCAGAACCGTGGTGGGCTGTGGCTCGATCTTGATGGCGGGCGGGTGCTGCGGGTTGCGCCAGAGTCATTCGGCGACTTCGATCTCCGTGCTTTGAAAGCCCTGCAGGGCGAGAGTGTGGAGGCGCGAGGCTGGGTTATCGATCGCCGCGCCCGTGGCGGCCTGCAGACGGGGCAGGCGCGCTGGATGATGCCGTTGACGCATCCGGAGATGCTGACATCCGGGCCGTGAAGGTGCTCTGACAGTTCCAGGGCTTCTGGCTGCAGGTGGGGCGTCGTCAAGCCTGAGAAGCCTTCCCGGATCGCTGGCAGCGAAGGGTTAAGCGCGCAGCTCTGCTCTACGCCTGGGCCTGGAGGTTGGGGCCTGCCGCAGGCCTTATGCCAGGCTGGAAACCCCGCGCTTGGTCGGTGATTGGAATGCGACTGAACAGTCTTGTATATCTGTATACAACTTGCGTATCCTCGGCCGCCTGCCCGTTCAACAGCCCTAAAAAGCGGAAATACCACTATGTCAGATCTAAAAAATGCCGCTCTCGAATACCATGCCCAGCCCCGCCCCGGGAAGCTGAGTGTCGAGTTGACCAAGCCCACCGCGACTGCCCGTGACCTGGCCCTGGCCTATAGCCCGGGTGTGGCCGAGCCTGTGCGTGAAATTGCCCGCGATGCCGAGCTGGCCTACCGCTACACCGGCAAGGGCAACCTGGTGGCCGTTATTTCCGACGGTACTGCCATTCTCGGTCTGGGGAATCTCGGCCCGCTGGCCTCCAAGCCGGTCATGGAAGGCAAAGGCGTGCTGTTCAAGCGCTTCGCTGGTATCGATGTGTTCGACATCGAAGTGGACGCCGAAAGCCCGCAGGCTTTCATCGACACGGTCAAGCGCATCTCCGTTACCTTCGGCGGCATCAATCTCGAGGATATCAAGGCTCCCGAGTGCTTCGAGATCGAGCGCGCACTGATCGAGCAGTGCAACATCCCGGTTTTCCACGATGATCAGCACGGTACCGCCATCGTAACTGCTGCCGGCATGCTCAACGCGCTGGAAATTGCCGGTAAGACTTTGGAAGAAGCAAAGATCGTCTGTCTCGGGGCCGGGGCTGCTGCTGTCTCCTGCATGAAGCTGCTGGTCAGCATGGGGGCGAAGATCGAGAACATTTCCATGGTCGACCGTAAGGGCGTGATCCACGCAGGCCGTGATGACCTGAACCAGTATAAGGCCGTGTTCGCCAGCGAAACCGATAAACGCAGCCTGTCCGACGCCTTGGACGGTGCTGATGTGTTTGTCGGCTTGTCTGGTGCCAACCTGCTGAGCCCGGAAGATCTCAAGCGCATGGCGGCCAATCCGATCGTTTTTGCCTGCTCCAACCCGGATCCGGAAATCAGCCCCGAGCTGGCACATGCCACGCGTAGTGACGTGATCATGGCTACCGGTCGTTCCGACTATCCGAACCAGGTCAACAACGTGCTGGGTTTCCCCTTCATCTTCCGCGGGGCGCTGGATGTTCGCGCTACTCGCATCAACGAAGAAATGAAGATCGCTGCAGCCCTGGCCCTGCGCGACCTGGCCAAGCTGCCGGTGCCGAAGGAAGTCTGCGATGCCTACGGTGGCATCGATCTGGCGTTCGGTCGCGACTACATCATTCCGAAGCCGATGGATCCGCGCCTGATCACCCAGGTTTGCGACGCGGTAGCCAAGGCGGCGATCGATTCCGGTGTGGCAACGCTGCCCTATCCGAAGCACTACCCGCTGAGCTCGGTGGATGATGTATTCAAAGGCTGAGAGCCAATCAATAAAAAACCCGCTTCGGCGGGTTTTTTATTGATTGTGATGCAGGTCTCTTAGAACAGGTCGATGGGAGCTATGTCGTCGACCGGTAACGGACTGCTGGGAATTCCCATGCCTGGCTCGAACTCGCTCATCGGCGGTGGGGTGTCCTCGCTCTTGAACAGCTCGAAGTAGGCATTCGGTGTGCCAGGGCTGGCGGCCCGGCCGCTGACCGGGTCGACCCGCAAGGTCAGTATCCCCTTGGGCTCCTTCGGCAGGTGATTGGGGCGATCCTTGAGTGCCGCGCCCATGTAACTCATCCAGATCGGCAGGGCCACGGTGCCGCCGTACTCGTTGCGCCCAAGGCTTTCCGGTTGATCGAAGCCGGCCCAGACCGTGGTGACGTAGTCGGCGTTGTAACCGGAGAACCAGCTGTCCTTGGACTCATTGGTGGTGCCGGTCTTGCCGGCCAGATCGCTGCGGCCCAGGGCCAGAGCGCGGCGGCCAGTACCTCGCGTGATTACGTCCTGCAGCATGCTGGTCATGATGTAGGCGGTGCGCTCATCGATGATCTGCTCGGCTACTCGCGGCTCCTCACTGACGGCTTCGCTGTCGGCGAGTTCTTCATCTTCATTTGGCAGACTGCCGGGCACGCGTGCCGGATTGGCGCGCAGCAGCAGTTTGCCGTTGCGGTCTTCGATGCGTTCGATCAGGTAGGGCTCGATCTTGTAGCCGCCGTTGGCAAAGGTCGCCCAGCCTTCGGCAATCTCCAGTGGGGTAAGGCTGGCGGTACCCAGCGCCAGCGACAGATTGCGGGGTAGATCCTCGGGGGCAAAGCCAAAGCGCTCGATATAGCTGCGACTGCGGTCGATGCCCAGATCCTGGAGCAGGCGAATTGAGACCAGATTGCGCGAGCGATACAGAGCTTCGCGCAGACGGATGGGGCCGAGGAAGGTGTTGTTGTCGTTCTTCGGTCGCCAGGCTTCGCCCATGCCGGCCTCCTGGAAAACGATCGGGGCGTCGTTCACCAGGGTGGCGGCGGTGTAGCCGTAATCCAGGGCTGCGCTGTAGATGAAAGGCTTGAAGCTGGAGCCAGGCTGGCGCTTGGCCTGGACAGCGCGGTTATAGTTGCTCTGGTCGAAGGAGAAACCGCCGACCAGCGCCTGAATGGCGCCACTGTAGGGGTCAAGCGAAACCAGCGCGCTTTGCGCGGCCGGGATCTGGGTGAAGGTGAGGGTGCCGTCCTGTTGGGGTTGGACGCGAATGACATGGCCGATCTGCACCACATCAGCCGGCTTTTGCGGGCGTGGCCCCAGGCTGTTGGTTTTGATGAAGGGGCGCGCCCATTTCATGCTGTCCCAGGATACGGCATGCTCTTCGCCGCTTCGCAGTAGCACCAGAATGCCGCTGTTTTCGACCTGAGTGACGACGGCTGGCTCCAGTCCGCCAATGGAGCGGAAACGGTTCAGTTCGCTGAGCCAGGTTTCCCGGTTGGCTCCCTGCAAACGTGCTTCCGGCCCCCGGTAACCATGGCGCTGGTCGTAGTTGATCAGGCCTTCGCGCAGGGCTGTATTGGCTGCTTCCTGCAAATGGCTGGGTACTGTGGTGGTGACATTGAAACCTTCTGTATAGGCGTCGCTGCCGTAGCGTCCGACCATTTCCGCGCGGGCCATCTCGGCGATATAGGGGGCGTTGAGTTCCGGTGGCTGAACGTGATGGCGTGCGTCGACCACTTCGGCCAGTGCTGCTTCATAGGTGCTTTGATCGATGCGTCCGAGACGGTACAGGCGGCCGAGAATCCAGTCACGACGCTCCTTGGCCCGAGCTGGGTTGACCAGTGGGTTGTAGCGCGATGGGGCTTTCGGCAGACCGGCGATCATGGCCATCTGCGCCAGGTTCAGATCGCGGATCGATTTGCCGTAATAAACCTGTGCGGCTGCCTCGATGCCATAGGCCCGGTTGCCCAGGTAGATCTTGTTGACGTAGAGCTCAAGTATCTCGTCCTTGCTCAGTTCGCGCTCGATTTGCAGGGCCAGGAGAATTTCCGTGGCCTTGCGCGAGAAGCTGCGTTCGCTGGTGAGAAAGAAGTTCTTGGCCACCTGCATGGTGATGGTGCTGCCACCACTCTGAATCTGGCCACTTTTCAATAATTGCGTGGCAGCGCGCATCAAGCTCGCGACATCGACGCCATAATGGTTGGCGAAGTTATCGTCCTCGGCGGCCAGCAGAGCGCTGATGAAGTCCTTGGGGATTTCGTCGAAGCGGATTGGGGAGCGGCGCATTTCGCCGAATTCGGCAATCAGTTTGGCATCCTGGCTGTAGACGCGCAGCGGGATTTGCAGTTGCACCTCGCGCAGCGATTCGACGGATGGAAGGCTGGGGCTGAGGTAGAGGAAGGCTCCACTCAAACTGAGCAATAGTCCGCAAAAAACGGCAAGGCTGGACCACCAGAAAAACTTCAGCAGGCGTATCAAGATGTTCGGAATTCCAAATAAAAGAATGAGTTAAGCAGGAGTCGAGGTAAAAAGGGAAAAGCTGTTCACATTATAAGCGTTTTTTTTGCCGGGGAGCCATTTGCGCTTCTGTCAAGACTGATATTTAATGCAGAAATACATAAATAGTCCGTAAGTCGCGGATGCTAATAGGAAAACGGTCGTGCTAGGGCTCTTCACTAAGAAAGCGAATACGCTGCTGGGGATCGATATCAGCTCGACTTCGGTCAAGCTCCTCGAATTGAGTCGCTCGGGAAGCCGCTACAGGGTTGAGGCATATGCTGTCGAGCCGCTTCCTCCCAATGCTGTGGTTGAAAAGAACATCTCCGAGCTCGAAGGCGTTGGTCAGGCGCTGGTTCGTGTACTGGCCAAGGCCAAGACCAGCCTTAAAACAGCGGCTGTGGCCGTCGCCGGTTCTGCGGTTATCACCAAGACTATCGAGATGGAGGCCGGGCTGTCTGAAGATGAGCTGGAAAACCAGCTGAAGATCGAAGCCGATCAGTACATCCCTTATCCGCTCGAAGAAGTAGCCATCGACTTCGAGGTACAGGGCCCGGCACCGCGCAATCCAGAGCGGGTTGAAGTGCTGCTGGCAGCCTGTCGCAAGGAGAACGTCGAAGTGCGCGAAGCCGCTCTGGCGCTGGCCGGGCTGACCGCCAAAGTGGTGGACGTCGAGGCTTACGCTCTTGAGCGCGCCTATAGCCTGCTGGAGCCTCAGCTGGGCTCGGGGCATGGCGAGCTGACAGTGGCTGTGGTCGATATTGGTGCCACCATGATGACGTTGAGCGTGCTGCACAACGGTCGCACCATCTATACCCGCGAACAGTTGTTCGGCGGCAAGCAACTGACCGAGGAAATCCAGCGTCGCTATGGTCTGTCGGTAGAGGAGGCCGGACTCGCCAAGAAACAAGGGGGTCTTCCGGATGACTACGACAGCGAAGTTTTGCAGCCGTTCAAGGAGGCGGTGGTGCAGCAGGTGGCGCGTTCCCTGCAGTTCTTCTTCGCGGCCGGGCAGTTCAGCGAGGTCGACTACATCCTGCTGGCCGGCGGCACTGCATCAGTGCCGGATCTGGATCGGCTGATCCAGCAGAAGCTGGGTACGCAGACGCTGGTGGCCAACCCGTTCGCCGATATGGCGCTGAGCAGCAAGGTCAACGCTGGGGCT
This sequence comes from Pseudomonas sp. NCCP-436, assembly GCF_019656335.1. GTDB lineage: Bacteria > Pseudomonadota > Gammaproteobacteria > Pseudomonadales > Pseudomonadaceae > Aquipseudomonas. The sequence goes on from NZ_BPLZ01000009.1 coordinate 25,672, forward strand.
CTGGCCAGTGATGCGCCTTCGCTGATGATTGCCTGTGGCCTGGCGATGAGGAGTTTCGACTGATGGCGCGGATTAACCTGCTTCCCTGGCGCGAACAACTGCGTGAAGAGCGCAAACAGCGCTTTCTCGTGACCCTGATGGGGGTGGTGGTTCTGGCTGGCGGCGTGGTGTTTCTGGGTATGCAGCTGCTTGATGGAGCTATCGAACACCAGAATGCACGCAACAACTTCGTTAAGAAGGAAATTGCCGTGCTGGATGCGCGTATCAAGGAGATCAGCGAGCTAAAAACACTGCGTCAGCAACTGCTTGAGCGGATGAAAATCATCCAGGATCTTCAGGGCAACCGTCCGATCATTGGCCGGGTGTTCGATCAACTGGTACGAACTCTGCCGGACGGCGTGTATTTCACCAGTGTCAAGATGACAGGCAAGAACATTGCCATCGTGGGGGCGGCAGAGTCGAACAACCGGGTTTCCAACCTGATGCGCAACATGGATGCTTCTGATTGGCTGACGGCGCCCAACCTGACTCAGGTCAAGGCTACAACAGCAGGTGCAGTGGATCAGGCCAACGTCTTTCAACTCAGTGTGCAGCAGACTCAGCCTGCGGCAGAGGTCGTCGAGGGTGGTAAAAAATGAGCCTGGCCGAATCCATTGAAAGTCTGCGGAATTTCGATCTTAACGATCTGGATTTCAACAACGTCGGTTCCTGGCCGGCAGCGGTCAAGGGCATTGTCTATGTGCTGGTCTTTGCTTTGGTCGTAGGCGGCGGCTACTACTTCTATCTGAGTGAACTGCAGGCCGATCTCGAGCGGGTAACCCAGCAAGAGGAGAGCCTTAAGCAGGAGTTCAGCAGGAAGGCTGCTCAGGCCGCGAACCTCGAGGCCTATAAGGAGCAGATGAAGGAAATGCAGGAATCCTTCGGAGCTCTGCTACGGCAATTGCCCAGTGATACGGAAGTGCCGGGGCTGCTGGAAGATATTACTCGTACTGGGTTGGGAAGTGGTCTGGAGTTTGAAGAAATCAAACTGCTTCCCGAAGTAGCGCAGCAGTTCTACATCGAACTACCAATACAGATTACGGTTATTGGTAGTTACCATGATCTCGCTACTTTTGTTAGTGGTGTTGCCAGTCTTCCTCGTATCGTCACGCTGCATGACTTTGAAATAAAACCGATGGAAAAAGACGGCGTTTCCTCCGCTTTGCGGATGAATGTACTGGCAAAAACTTATCGGTATGACGATAAGGGGCTTGAGAAATGAAAACCATCAAGTTCGTTTTCTTGACCTGCTGTCTAACGGGCCTGGTGGGTTGTACGCAGGGAGACTTCTCTGACCTTCAGTCCTTTATGGACGAAGTTCGAGCCAGGCCCAAGGGCTCGATTGAGCCGTTGCCGAAATTTCTCCCCTATGAGGCCTTCACATATGGTGCCTCATCGTTGCGTAGTCCTTTTCAGCCACCGGTAAAAGTGGACACCGTTATCCGTGCCAAGGGAGCTCCGGAGATCCGACCTGACGAGAATCGGGTAAAGCAGTTTCTTGAAGGCTTCAATATTGAAGTATTCGAAATGGTAGGGACGCTATCGAATGACGGCGGGTTTTATGCGCTGGTAAGTGGGGCCGGTGGAGTACACAGGATCAAGGTGGGTGACTACCTGGGGCGCAATCATGGACGTGTAGTTGCAGTTGATGAGTCCAAGATTGATGTGGTCGAAATAGTTCCGGACGGTGATGAGGGTTGGCTTGAAAGGCCGCGCAGCCTAACGCTCAAAGAGCGCTCCTGATAGGCGGGAACATATATGAAAAGAAACTTTCAGTCTGCACAACGGAAGCATGTAATGAATAACTTGTTCTCGCGCTCATGCCTGAGTGTTGGTGTTCTGGCCGCACTGTTGTCTCCGTCTCTTCTGGCGGCCGACCTGCAAAAGCTGGACGTAGCCGCACTGCCTGGGGATCGGGTTGAGCTCAAACTGACCTTCGACGAACCAATTGCTGCTCCCCGTGGCTATACCATTGAGCAGCCGGCGCGGATTGCGCTTGATCTGCCGGGCGTTACCAGCCGGTTGGCTAGCAAGAATCGTGAGATCGGCATGGGCAACGCCAGGAGTGTTACCGTGGTCGAGGCCAAGGACCGGACGCGGCTGATCGTCAATCTGACCACTCTGGCGCCCTATAACACCCGCGTTGAGGGCAACTCCCTGTATGTGGTGGTGGGTGAGGGGGCTGCTGTCAGCTCCAGCGCTGCGCCAGTGGCCAGTGTGACGCCGGTGGTTGCCAAGCCGAAGCCCGTGGTGGCTGGCGGCCGGGTAGTCAGCGATATCGACTTCCAGCGTGGCGAGCAGGGCGAAGGCAATCTCGTCATTACTCTATCGGATGCAGCCATCAATCCTGATGTGCAGGAGCAGGGCGGCAAGATTCGTATCGACTTTCCCAAGACCCAGCTGCCCGAGTCGCTGCGTGTACGCCTGGATGTGAAGGATTTTGCAACGCCGGTGCAGTTCGTCAATGCAAGTGCCTCGGCTGATCGTGCCAGTATCGTAGTGGAACCGGCCGGGCTTTATGACTATCTGGTGTACCAGACCGAGAACAAGCTGACGGTCAGCGTCAAGCCGATGACCGAGGAAGATGCGGTGAGGCGCAAGTCCGAGCGTTTCGCCTACAGCGGGGAAAAGCTGTCGCTGAACTTTCAGGACATCGACGTGCGCTCGGTATTGCAGCTGATTGCCGACTTCACCGACCTGAACCTGGTGGCCAGTGACACCGTACGAGGCAATATCACTTTGCGCCTGCAGAACGTACCTTGGGATCAGGCGCTGGATCTGGTGCTTAAGACCAAAGGGCTTGATCAGCGCAAGATCGGCAATGTGCTGATGGTTGCGCCGGCGGATGAAATTGCCGCACGGGAACAGCAGGAACTGGCGGTACAGAAGCAGGTTGCGGAGCTTGCCCCGCTGCGCAAGGACATCATTCAGCTGAACTATGCCAAGGCCTCGGATATTGCCAAGCTGTACGAAGAGGGCTCTTCCGGGACGCTTAAGGATGACATGCGTGGTTCGGTTATCTATGACGACCGCACCAACAGCCTGATTGTCACCCTGACTCAGGAGCGGATCGACGAGCTGCGCCGGATCGTCACTCAGCTCGATATCCCTGTTCGCCAGGTGATGATCGAGGCCCGCATCGTCGAGGCGAATGTCGATTACGACAAGGCGCTTGGCGTGCGCTGGGGGGGGAACCTCTGGGCCGGTAATGGCAACAAGTGGAGCGCCTGGGGCAAGAACGGCAACCTGAATGTGGCGGACGACCCTTATTCATCAGGTAAGCCTGGCGACGAGAACTACGTTCCATCGCGTCGGGTGGGGCATTTTGAGGGTATCCCGGAAGTTCCGCTGAATAGTCCTTTCGTTGATCTGGGAGCGGCTGGAGCGACCTCGGGTATTGGTATCGGCTTCATCAGTAATAACGTAGTGCTGGATCTGCAACTCAGTGCAATGGAGAAGACCGGCGCTGGCGAGGTGGTTTCTCAGCCCAAGGTTGTCACCTCGGATAAGGAAACGGCAAAGATCCTCAAGGGGACCGAGGTGCCCTATCAGGAGGCCAGCTCCAGTGGGGCCACCAGTACATCCTTCAAAGAAGCTGCTCTGTCGCTGGAGGTAACGCCGCAGATCACTCCGGACAACCGCGTACTGATGGAGGTCAAGGTGACGAAGGATGCCCCGGACTTCTCGGTAGCCTCTTCCACTGGCGGTATCCCGGCAATCAGCAAGAACGAGGTCAATGCCAAGGTGTTGGTGGCCGATGGCGAGACGATCGTAATCGGTGGCGTCTATTCCAACACCCAGTCCAAGTCGGTGGACAAGGTGCCGTTCCTGGGTGATTTGCCGTTTATTGGTCGTGTGTTCAAGCGTGATCTGGTGCAGGACAGAAAAGCGGAATTGCTTGTATTCCTCACTCCGCGCATCATGAACAACCAAGCCATTGCCGTGAATCGATGATCTAAGTGCGGAACGTAATCCTCGTTGGCCCGATGGGTGCTGGAAAAAGCACCATCGGGCGTTTGCTTGCTAAAGAACTGCGTTTGCCCTTCAAGGATTCCGATAAGGAAATTGAGCAGCGCACCGGTGCCAACATTCCTTGGATCTTCGATGTTGAGGGAGAGCAGGGCTTTCGAGAGCGGGAGCAGGCGGTGATTGCCGAGCTTGCTGCGCAGAATGGCCTTGTACTGGCGACCGGTGGTGGTGTGGTGATGCGTCCGGAAAACCGTCGGGCTCTGCATGACGGTGGATGGGTGATCTACCTGCATACGTCGGTCGAACAGCAGATCGACCGCACTGCCCGTGATCGCAACCGTCCGTTGCTGCGCTCGGCCAATCCGGCGCAGGTGTTACGTGATCTCATGGCGCTTCGTGATCCGCTTTATCGGGAAATTGCTGATATCGTCATCGAGACGGACGAGCGGCCGCCGCGAATGGTCGTGCAGGAAATTCTCTCGCGCCTGGAAGCCCTGTCGCCCCGTTAAAGCACGGGGTGAACTGCGTTATTCTAGAGCCCTTTTCATTTCGGGGGCCTCATGCAGACTCTTCACGTTGAACTAGGCGAGCGCAGCTATCCCATCTATATCGGGAGTGGCTTGCTGGCTCGCCCCGCGTTGCTGGCCGCCCATATTGCCGGGCGTCAGGTAGCTGTTGTCACCAATGAAACCGTTGCGCCGTTGTACCTGCAGACGCTGTTGCAGAGTCTGGCAGGTTTTAATGTTACTTCCGTGGTATTGCCAGATGGCGAGGCGCATAAGAACTGGGAGACCCTGCAGCTGATCTTTGATGGCCTGCTAAGTGCGCGCCATGATCGGCGCACTACAGTGATCGCCCTGGGGGGCGGGGTGATCGGCGATATGGCCGGATTCGCCGCTGCCTGCTACCAGCGTGGGGTGGATTTTATCCAGGTGCCGACGACGCTGTTGTCCCAGGTCGACTCCTCGGTAGGGGGCAAAACCGGAATCAACCATCCGCTAGGCAAGAACATGGTGGGGGCTTTCTACCAGCCCAAGGCGGTGTTGATCGATACGGCAAGCCTCGAGACGCTGCCGGCCCGCGAGTTGTCGGCTGGCCTGGCCGAGGTAATCAAGTACGGCCTGATCTGCGACGAGCCGTTCCTGGGATGGCTGGAAGCCAACATGTCGGCGCTGCGGAACCTTGATCAGGGTGCGCTGACTTACGCCATCGAGCGCTCCTGTGCCGCCAAGGCCCGCGTGGTTGGTGCGGACGAGCGTGAGTCCGGAGTACGGGCGACACTGAATCTGGGGCATACCTTCGGCCATGCGATCGAGACGGAACAGGGCTATGGCGTCTGGTTGCACGGTGAGGCGGTGGCCGCCGGAACGGTTATGGCTCTGGAGATGTCCTATCGTCTGGGCTGGTTGTCGGCAGCCGAGCGTGATCGCGGCATTCATCTTCTGCAGGCTGCCGGTCTGCCGGTGGTGCCGCCACAGGACATGGGCCCGGAGCAGTTCCTTGAGCATATGGCGGTGGACAAGAAGGTCCTGGATGGTCAGATGCGTCTGGTTCTGTTGCGACATCTGGGCGAGGCCGTGGTCACCGCCGACTACCCGCGTGAAATTCTTGACGCAACATTGCGCAGCGACTACCGAGCTTTGGCCCAGTCGCTCACCTCCTGAAGAGTGATCCATGACCAGTCTGCACGCCGATGAAGCCTTCCTGACGCATTACCAGTTCAGCCATGACCCCTTTGCCCCGCGCGTACCCGGTTTCAAGTTCTTTCCGGCTCAGCGCAAGCCTGTGCTGGGGCAATTGCACCATCTGGCGCGTTACAGCCAGTTGCTGCTTGCAGTAACCGGGCCGCAGGGTAGTGGCAAGACGCTGCTGCGTCAGGCGCTGGTAGCCAGTACCAACAAGCAAGCCGTACAGACGGTGGTCATAGCCCAGCATGGGCTGGGCAGCGAACTGCTATTGCGCCAGGTGGCGCAGGGGTTGTCCGTCGCTCAGGCCGATGTGCCCTCGATCCTTGCGCAGGTGGGGCAGTTGGCCCTGACGGGGCAGGAGGTGTACCTGCTGGTGGACGATGCGGAGCAACTGGACGATGCTGCGCTGCAGAATCTTCAGAGTCTGGCCGCGGGTGACGCGCAGGGACGGGCGCATGTGTTTCTCTTTGCCGAGCAGGGGCTGCTGGATCGTCTGCAGGCTCTGGGCTGGGACGAAGAGACCTATCATGCCATCGAGTTGCAGCCCTACACCGAGGATGAGGTGCGCGAGTATCTGGCTCAGCGTCTGGAGGGTGCCGGACAGGGTATCGAAATCCTTTCTGACGAGCAGATCGAGATCATCCACCAGCGTTCAGGCGGTTGGCCGGGGCTGATCAATACCGAAGCGCGTGAGCTTCTGATTGAGCAGATGTTGGCCCGGCGTTCTGCAGGACGTAGTGGAGGCATGGCGTTTACTGTGCCGAAGAAACATCTGCTGGCGGCTGGTGTGGTGCTGGCGGGAATCGCTGCGGCCTGGCTGATGCAGGGGCGCGATTCGCAGACGGTCAGTGAAGCCCCGGTGCGTGCCGTTGTACCGCAGGCGCCGTCCGCTGAGGGTAGGCCGGCTGCAGCAGTCGAGGCGCCGCCAGCGGCGATCGAGTTTGCCGGTAAGAGCCAGCCTCTGCCATTGCCGCTGGCGGGCGAAGCACAGACGGTGATCCGTCAGCCGCTGGCAGAGGCGGCGGTGGAGGAGTTGGATAATTTCGAGCTGCCGGCCTCCCCTGCGCCGGCAGCGCCTGCTCCAGTGGCTGCTGCATCTGCATCTGCATCTGCGGCGAAGAAGCCCGAGCAGGTGGTCGCCAAGCCCGCAGCGCCAACTCCGTCACCTGCTCCAGTTCAGAAACCGGTACCGGCCCAGAAACCGGCTATTACGATAGCAGCCGCCAACTGGTATGCGCAGCAGCCTGCTTCGCGCTTTGTTCTGCAGGTAGTCGGATCGCGCTCTGAGGCCAATATCCAGGCACTGGTGCGTGAAGGGGGCGGTGAGTATCGCTACTTCAAGAAGGTTCATCAGGGGCAGCCGTTGTACGTGCTGACCTATGGCAGTTTTGCCAGTCGTGAGGCCGCGCAGGCAGCTGTGAAGAATCTGCCGGCCAAGCTGCAGGCCGGAAAGCCCTGGCCGCGCACGCTGGGCAGTATTCAGCAGGAGATGAGTCGCTAGCATCGCTCCGGCACCACTGCAGGGTTGCTACCACTCCCCTGCAGTTCCATCCTTCGCTTTTGCGACAAAAGCATTCATTTTTTCGTCATAAAAATTGTGGGGTTGAGGGCGGCTATGTAAAATGGTCTCCCTTTTGCCCGAGCAAAAAGATGGCCCGTGCCCGCTTTTCGGGTTTAAGCCTTTGAATTAGAAAATAAATTGCCTGATATCCAGGCGAGCTGGTGAGAGTGTCCCCCTATGAAAGCAGGTTTATATCGTCCTGAGGAATTCAAGGATAACTGCGGTTTCGGCCTGATTGCCCATATGCATGGTGAGGCTAGCCATCACCTGCTCAAGACCGCTATCGAAGCCCTCACCTGCATGACTCACCGCGGCGGCATCAACGCCGACGGTAAGACAGGTGACGGCTGTGGCCTGCTGATCCAAAAGCCAGACGAGTTTCTGCGCGCGGTTGCTCGCGAACAGTTTTCCGTCGAGCTGCCCGGGCAGTACGCAGTGGGTATGGTGTTCTTCAATCAGGACCCGGCCAGGGCCGAGGTGGCCCGCGAGAACATGAACCGAGAGATCCTTGCTGCAGGTCTGCAACTGGTGGGCTGGCGCAAGGTAGCAATCGATACCCGCGTACTTGGCCAGTTGGCCCTTGAGCGGTTGCCCCAGATTGAGCAGGTGTTTATCGGTGGCGAAGGACTGTCGGATCAGGAGTTCGCCATCAAGCTGTTCACTGCTCGGCGCCGTTCCTCGGTGGCCAATGCCGAGGACAGTGAACACTACATCTGCAGCTTTTCCCACAAGACCATCATCTACAAGGGGCTGATGATGCCGGCGGATCTCGCCGCCTTCTATCCGGATCTGGGGGACGAGCGCCTGAAGACTGCCATTTGCGTCTTCCACCAGCGCTTTTCCACCAATACGCTGCCGAAGTGGCCGCTGGCCCAGCCGTTCCGTTTCCTTGCGCACAATGGCGAGATCAACACCATCACCGGCAACCGCAACTGGGCTCAGGCCCGGCGCCTGAAGTTCGCCAATGAGCTGATTCCGGATCTGGACGAGCTGGGGCCCCTGGTCAACCGTGTTGGTTCCGACTCCTCGAGCATGGACAACATGCTGGAGTTGATGGTGACCGGCGGCATCGACCTGTTCCGTGGCCTGCGCATGATCATTCCGCCGGCCTGGCAGAACGTTGAAACCATGGACGCCGACCTGCGTGCGTTCTACGAATACAACTCCATGCACATGGAGCCCTGGGACGGGCCTGCCGGTGTGGTGCTGACGGACGGCCGTCACGCCGTGTGCCTGCTCGATCGCAACGGTCTGCGTCCGGCGCGCTGGGTCACCACTAAAAATGGCTACATCACCCTGGCGTCGGAAATCGGTGTCTGGGATTACCAGCCCGAGGACGTGATCGCCAAAGGGCGTGTCGGCCCGGGCCAGATTCTGGCGGTAGACACCGAAACCGGCCAGGTACTGGACACCGATGCCATCGACAATCGCCTGAAGTCGCGCCACCCGTACAAACTGTGGCTGCGCAAGCATGCCCAGAGGATCAAGGCGACTCTGGAAGACCGCGATCATGGTTCGCCCTTCTACGATCCGGATCAGCTCAAGCAGTACATGAAGATGTTCCAGGTCACCTTCGAGGAGCGTGACCAGGTGCTGCGTCCGCTTGGCGAGCAGGGGCAGGAGGCGGTCGGTTCGATGGGGGACGACACCCCGATGGCGGTGCTCTCCCAGCGTATTCGCTCGCCCTACGACTACTTCCGTCAGCAATTTGCCCAGGTCACCAATCCACCGATCGATCCGCTGCGCGAGTCGATTGTCATGTCCCTGGAGATCTGCCTTGGCGCCGAGCGCAACATTTTCAGCGAGTCGCCGGAGCACGCTACCCGCGTGATTCTCAGCAGCCCGGTGATCTCACCGGCGAAGTGGCGCTCGCTGATGAATCTGGAGCGTCCAGGCTTCGAGCGACATGTTATCGACATGAACTATGACGAGTCGCTGGGGTTGGAAGCCGCGGTGCGCAACATGGCGGATCAGGCTGAGGAGGCGGTACGCGCCGGCAAGGTGCTGCTGGTGCTCACGGATCGTCATATCGGCCCGGGCAAGCTTCCGGCTCACGCTTCGCTGGTAACCGGTGCGGTACACCATCGCCTGGTGGAGCAGGGGCTGCGCTGCGACTGCAATATTCTGGTGGAAACCGCTACCGCGCGCGATCCGCACCACTACGCTGTGCTGATCGGTTTCGGTGCTTCGGCGGTCTATCCCTACCTGGCTTACGAAGTGCTGGGTGACCTGATCCGTACTGGTGAGGTGCTGGGCGATCTGTACGAGGTGTTCAAGCACTACCGCAAGGGCATCGCCAAAGGCCTGCTGAAGATCCTGTCGAAGATGGGTATCTCCACCATCGCTTCCTATCGGGGAGCCCAGCTGTTCGAAGCCGTCGGTCTGGCCGACGAGGTCACCGAGTTGTGCTTCAGGGGTGTGGCCAGTCGCATCCAGGGTGCCCGCTTCGTTGATCTTGAAAACGAGCAGAAGCTGCTGGCCTTCGAGGCCTGGAATAACCGCAAGCCGATCCAGCAGGGCGGCCTGCTCAAGTTCGTCTATGGTGGCGAGTACCACGCCTATAACCCGGACGTGGTGCGTACCCTGCAGGAGGCCGTGCAGCAGGGCAGCTACGAGAAGTTCAAGGAATATTCGAGGCTGGTCGACACCCGTCCGGTGTCGATGATTCGCGACCTGCTCAAGGTCCGGGAAGCGGCTGCGCCGATCCCGCTGGATGAAGTCGAGCCGCTGGAATCGATCTTCAAGCGCTTCGATGCCGCCGGTATTTCCCTCGGCGCGCTGTCGCCGGAAGCGCACGAGGCTCTGGCCGAGGCGATGAACCGCCTGGGTGGCCGCTCCAACTCCGGTGAGGGCGGTGAAGACCCGGCGCGTTACGGCACCATCAAGAGTTCGAAGATCAAGCAGGTGGCCACCGGCCGTTTCGGCGTGACGCCGGAATACCTGGTCAACGCCGAAGTGCTGCAGATCAAGGTGGCTCAGGGCGCCAAGCCCGGCGAAGGCGGCCAGCTGCCCGGCGGCAAGGTCAATGGCCTGATCGCACGACTGCGTTATGCCGTGCCGGGTGTGACTCTGATCTCGCCGCCACCGCACCATGACATCTACTCGATCGAGGATCTGGCGCAGCTGATTTATGACCTCAAGCAGGTCAACCCGCAGGCGCTGGTGTCGGTCAAGCTGGTGGCCGAGGCCGGGGTGGGCACCATCGCCGCCGGCGTGGCCAAGGCCTATGCCGACCTGATCACCATTTCCGGCTATGACGGCGGTACCGGTGCCTCGCCGCTGACCTCCATCCGCTATGCCGGCGCGCCGTGGGAACTGGGCCTGGCCGAAACCCACCAGACCCTGCGCGGCAACGATCTGCGCGGCAAGGTGCGGGTGCAGACCGACGGCGGCCTGAAGACCGGCCTGGACGTGGTCAAGGCGGCCATCCTTGGCGCCGAAAGCTTCGGCTTTGGTACCGCTCCGATGGTGGCGCTGGGCTGCAAATACCTGCGCATCTGCCACCTGAACAACTGCGCCACGGGTGTGGCCACGCAGAATGACAAGCTGCGCAAGGATCACTTCATCGGCACCGTCGAGATGGTGATGAACTTCTTCACCTACGTCGCCGAAGAAACCCGCGAGTGGCTGGCCAAGTTGGGAGTGCGTAGCCTGGAAGAGCTGATCGGCCGTACCGATCTGCTTGAAGTGCTGCCGGGCGAGACTGCCAAACAGGGCAATCTGGATCTGACCCCGCTGCTTGGCGCCGGCATCCCGGCAGACAAGCCGCAGTTCTGCCAGGTAGAGAAGAACCCTCCGTTCGATCAGGGCCGACTGGCTGAGCAGATGCTCGAGCTGGCCCGTGAAGCCATCAGCGGCAAGACTGGTGGCGAGTTCGAACTGAAGATCGGCAACTGTGACCGCTCCATCGGCGCGCGTATTTCCGGTGAGATTGCCCGCCTGCATGGCAACCAGGGCATGAGTGACGCACCGGTCACCTTCCGCTTTACCGGTACTGCTGGGCAGAGCTTCGGCGTGTGGAACGCCGGCGGCCTGCACCTGCGCCTGGAAGGCGATGCCAACGACTACGTCGGCAAGGGCATGACCGGTGGCAAGATCGTCATCACCCCGCCGGCCGGCAGCCCATTCGCCACTGAGGACAGTGCCATCATCGGCAACACCTGTCTGTACGGCGCCACCGGCGGCAAGCTGTTCGCCACCGGCACTGCGGGTGAGCGCTTCGCTGTGCGCAACTCCGGTGCGCATGCGGTGGTAGAAGGTGTGGGCGACCACTGCTGCGAATACATGACCGGCGGTTTCGTCTGTGTGCTGGGCAAGACCGGTTACAACTTCGGCTCCGGCATGACGGGGGGCTTCGCCTATGTGCTTGACCTGGAAAATGCGTTCTACGACCGCGTCAACCACGAGCTGGTAGATATCCAGCGCATCAACAACGAGGCGATGGAGGCTTATCGCAGCCACCTGGAAAGCGTGCTGGCCGAGTACGTTGAGGAAACCGCCAGCGAATGGGGCCAGAACCTGCTGGAAAACCTGGACGACTACCTGCGCAAGTTCTGGCTGGTGAAACCCAAGGCGGCCAGCCTGAAGTCCCTGCTGACCAGCACCCGTGCCAACCCCCAATAAGAATGCGCCCGAAGTGGTTTGATGAGGTAACGCAATGACTGAACGTCTCAATAACGACTTCCAGTTCATCGAAGTCGGGCGCAAGGACCCGAAGAAAAAGCTGCTGCGCCAGCGCAAGAAGGAATTCGTCGAGATCTACGACAGCTTCAAGCCGGCGCAGGCTTCGGAACAGGCGCACCGCTGCCTGGCCTGCGGCAACCCGTACTGTGAGTGGAAGTGCCCGGTGCACAACTTTATTCCCAACTGGCTGAAGTTGGTGTCCGAGGGCAACATCCTGGCTGCCGCAGAGCTTTCCCACCGAACCAATACCCTGCCGGAAGTCTGTGGCCGGGTATGCCCGCAGGATCGCCTGTGCGAGGGTGCCTGCACACTGAATGACGGCTTCGGTGCGGTGACCATCGGTTCGGTGGAGAAGTACATCACCGATACCGCCTTTGCCATGGGCTGGCGCCCGGATATGTCGCAGGTCAAGCCAACCGGCAAGCGCGTGGCGGTGATTGGCGCAGGTCCAGCCGGCCTGGGCTGTGCCGACGTTCTGGTGCGCAACGGCGTCACTCCGGTGGTGTTCGACAAGAACCCGGAAATCGGCGGTCTGCTGACTTTCGGCATTCCCGAGTTCAAGCTGGAAAAACACGTGATGAGCCGTCGTCGCGAAGTATTCAGCGGCATGGGTATCGAGTTCCGTCTCAATACCGAGGTGGGCAAGGACGTGACCATGCAGCAACTGCTCGACGAGTTCGATGCCGTGTTCATGGGCATGGGCACCTACACCTACATGAAAGGCGGCTTCCCGGGTGAGGATCTGCCGGGCGTGCATGACGCGCTGGATTTCCTGATCGCCAACGTCAACCGCAACCTCGGTTTCGAGAAGTCGGCAGACGACTTTATCGACATGAAAGGCAAGCGGGTTGTGGTGCTTGGTGGTGGCGACACTGCCATGGACTGCAACCGCACCTCGATTCGTCAGGGGGCCAAGGCCGTGACCTGTGCCTACCGCCGTGACGAAGCGAACATGCCGGGCTCGCGCAAGGAAGTGAAGAACGCCAAGGAAGAGGGGGTGAAATTCCTCTTCAACCGCCAGCCCATCGAGATCGTTGGTGACGGCAAGGTGGAAGGCATCAAGGTGGTCGAGACCCGTCTCGGCGAGCCCGATGCCCGTGGTCGCCGCAGCCCCGAGCCGATCCCGGGCTCCGAGGAAGTGATCCCGGCCGATGCTGTGCTGATCGCCTTCGGTTTCCGCCCGAGCCCGGCGCCGTGGTTCGAACAATTCGGCATCAACATTGACAGCCAGGGCCGCGTGGTGGCTCCGGCTCAGGCCCAGTTCAAGCACCAGACCAGCAACCCGAAAGTGTTTGCCGGCGGCGATATGGTGCGCGGCTCGGACCTGGTGGTGACGGCCATCTTCGAAGGCCGCACTGCTGCCGAAGGCATCCTCGACTACCTGGGCGTTTAACGCCAAGCGGTTGAGCAAACGCCCGCGCCAGTCGCGGGTGTTTTGCTTTCAGCGCAGGTTAATGCGTCGAGCGCGATGCTCGGCCGGCAGCCGGTCACCTTGACCGAACAGCTTGTGGCGCAAGGTGCCATCTGCGTATTCCAGCGGGTAGCGACCACGGCGCTGCAACTCCGGTACCAGATATTCGACCACGGCCCGCAGGTCGTCGTGGGCCACTGCGTAGGTCAGGTTGAAACCATCGATGCCGGTGCTGTCGAGCCATTGTTCCAGGGCGTCGGCCACGGTGGTGGCTGAGCCGACCAGTACCGGCCCGCGCCCACCCAGACTGATGAACTCGGCCGCCTCGGCCACCGTCCATTCACGCTCGGGATCGGCCAGGGTAAAGGCCCCCAGGGCGGTACGCCCGGCGTCGTTTTCCAGATAGCGGATTACCGCATCCGGGGCGTAGCCGGAGAAGTCGATGCCGGTCCAGCCGGAGAGCAAGGTCAGGGTGCCGGGTACGTCGACATATCGGCGGTAGTCGTTGTAGCGCGCCTGCGCCGCCTCGTCGCTCGCATCGACAATGATCAGCGCCTGGGCGTAGATCAGCTGACCGCTGCGCCCTGCGTTCTGCGCGGCGCTGCGCAGAACGCGTACATAACTGGCCAGCGCCGCCTGGGTGGGAGCGCTGATAAACAGGCACTCGGCGTGTTCGGCGGCAAAACGCTGCCCGCGCGCAGAAGCGCCGGCCTGGAACAGCACAGGGGTACGTTGCGGCGAGGGTTCGCAGATATGCACGCCCGGCACCTGGTAGTAGGTGCCGGCGTGATGGATCGGATGCACCTTGGCAGGGTCTATAAAAACGCCGCGCTCGGTATCGTTGAGCACCGCGCTATCTTCCCAGCTGTGTTCCCACAGTTTGTACAGCACCTCTAGGTACTCATCGGCCTGGTCGTAGCGCTCGTCGTGCGGCAGTTGCCGGGGCAGACCGTTGTTCTGCGCGGCGCTGTTGAGGTAGCCGGTGACGATGTTCCAGGCGATGCGCCCACCGCTTAAGTGATCCAGAGTGGAGATGCGCCGGGCAAAGGGGTACGGGTGTTCGTAGCTCAGGGAAAAGGTCAGGCCGAAGCCCAGGTGGCGGGTATGCGCGGCCAGGGCGGCGACCAGCACCAAGGGATCATGGATCGGCGCCTGCACGCCGTGGCTCAGCGCGCTGTCGATACTGCCCCGGTAGACATCGGAAAAGCCCATGGTGTCAGCCAGAAACAGCGCGTCGAAACGGCCGTTCTCCAGCAATTGGGCCAGCTCCAGCCAGTAGCTGAACTGGTTGAATTGGCGGCAGCGGTTGCGCGGGTGGCGCCACAGCCCGGGCGATTGGTGCACGGGGCTGTTCATGCTGAAAGCGTTAAAGCGAATCGGTGGATGGCTCATCGGGCGTACCCAGCAGGGGCCCGCCTGAGGGCGGGCCAGGGCCAATCAGGGCAGCAGCGAGTGGGGGTAAACGGCATCGGCAACCTTGATGCTGCGTGGCAGCACGCCAAGGGCAACAAAGGTATCGGCCAGCTTTTGCTGTTCGGCGACGATGGCGTCGGTGATGGCTGTGGCGCTGTAGTTGCGGCGCTCGGTGGCGGTTTTGAGGATGATCGGATCGATACCCAGTTGCGGTGCGAGCAGGGCCGCAACCTCATCGGGGTGAGCGTTGGCCCAGGTGTTGGTGTCCTGCAGTTGGCCAAAGAAGGTGCGCAGCAGATCTGGGTTGGCGTCGGCGAAGGCAGCCGTGCTCAGGTAGAAGGTGCGGTTGTTGGTTAATGCCTGGCCATCACGCAGGTTGCGCACCGGCTGTTGCAGCTCGGCAGCGGCGAGGAACGGATCCCACAGAGTGGCAGCTTCAACGCTGCCCGACTGCAGGGCGGAGATGGCGTCGGCGGCACTGCTGACATAGGCCGGGACGATATCCTTGTAGCTCAGGCCGGCCTCTTCCAGCGCCAGGGCAAGCAGGTATTGAGCATTCCAGCCGCGGCCGGTGGCCACGCGTTTGCCCTTGAGTTGATCAACGCGCTCGATGCCCGAATCCTTGCCGACCAGTACCCCGATGCCTTTGGGATAGGGCTGCTCGGCGGCGAGATAGACCACCGGTTTGCCGCTGGCCTGAGCAAATACCGATGGCGCGTCGGCGGCGTGCCCCAGGTCGATGGCGCCGGTGCTCAGGGCTTCGAGCAGTTGCGGTCCGGCGGCGAATTCATGCCAGCTGACCTTCACATTGTGCTCGGCCAGGGCCTTTTCCAGCGCGCCGGTACCTTTGAGAATGTTGACGCTGTTGAACTTCTGGTAGCCGATGCGCAGGGTTTGTGCGGTATCGGCCAGCGTGCTGCTGGCCAGGCCAAGACTGGCCACGGCGGCCAGCAACCAGGTACGGACGGGAGTGAACGACTTCATGGCAGGCTCCTTGTGGTTAGCGGGAAAACTCTAAGGAGCCGGTGCAGGTGGCGGCAATCTTTTAATTCAATATGATTATATCAATTTTTTATTTGTTTATCTTTTTGGAATATAAAGTTGATTACGGTCATGCCTAGGGTCGCGATAATGACCCGCGCCGTGCCTTTTGCGCATGGCTTTGAGACAATGCCGGCCACGATTTTGCTGCTGTTCTAGCCTGGATTCTGCGATGACCGAATTGAAGAACGACCGTTTCCTGCGTGCCCTGCTCAAGCAGCCGGTGGACGTAACCCCGGTATGGATGATGCGCCAGGCCGGCCGCTATTTGCCGGAGTACCGCGCCACGCGTGCCAGGGCTGGTGATTTTGTCAGCCTGATGAAGAGCCCGGAGCTGGCTTGTGAAGTGACCATTCAGCCGCTGGATCGCTACCCGCAGATCGATGCGGCGATCCTGTTCTCCGATATCCTCACCATCCCCGACGCCATGGGCCAGGGCCTTTACTTCGAGACTGGCGAAGGTCCGCGTTTCAAGAAGGTTGTCAACTCGCTGGCCGATATCGAGGCGCTGTCGATACCTGACGCAGAAAAGGATCTGGGCTATGTGATGGATGCCGTGCGTACCATCCGTCGCGAGCTGGGTGGCCGCGTACCGCTGATTGGCTTTACCGGCAGTCCCTGGACCCTGGCGACCTACATGGTCGAGGGGGGCTCCAGCCGCGACTTCCGCAAGACCAAGGCCATGCTCTACGACAACCCGCAGGCGCTGCATGCGCTGCTGGACAAGCTGGCCAAGTCGATCACCGTCTACCTCAATGGCCAGATCAAGGCCGGCGCTCAGGCCGTGCAGATCTTCGATTCCTGGGGCGGCGCGCTGTCGGCGGCTGCTTACCAGGAGTTCTCCCTGCGTTATATGAAGCAGATCGTCGACGGACTGATTCGTGAGCACGAGGGGCGTCGCGTGCCGGTGATCCTGTTCACCAAAGGCGGTGGCCTGTGGCTGGAGTCCATGGCTGACAGCGGCGCCGAGGCGCTGGGTCTGGACTGGACCTGTGACATTGGCAGTGCGCGTGCCCGTGTGGGCCAGAAGGTGGCGCTGCAGGGCAATATGGACCCGGCCGTGCTGTACGCCAAACCCGAGGCCATCCGTGCCGAGGTGGCGCGTATTCTGGCCGCCTATGGCAAGGGCAGTGGTCAGGTGTTCAACCTCGGCCATGGAATTACGCCTGAAGTCGATCCGGCCCATGCAGCCGCTTTCTTTGAGGCGGTACACGAGCTGTCGGCGCCGTATCACGCCTGAGTAAGGTCGGGCGAGACTCTGGGGTGGATCTCGCCTGGCGATGTGGGTCAGTCAGTGACCGAATGTCTCGCGCCTGTCACGATCTTTACCTAGAATCCGTCGCTATCGGGTTCAGGGAGGTGTGCGATGCGACGGGTGGTATTCAACCAGAAGGGTGGTGTGGGCAAGTCCAGCATCGCCTGTAACTTGGCTGCAGTCAGTGCGGTGCAGGGTTTTCGGACACTGCTGATCGACCTCGATGCCCAGGCCAACTCGACCCACTACCTCACCGGGCTCAGTGGCGAGGAAATTCCCACTGGAATCGCCGGATTCTTCAGGCAGACGCTCTCCTCAGGGCCCTTCGGCCGCAAGGGACGGGTGGATATCTACGAGACACCCTTCGACAATCTGCATCTGGTTACCGCCACGGCCGAGCTGGCCGAACTGCAACCGAAGCTGGAGCAGAAGCACAAGATCAATAAGCTGCGAAAGCTGCTGCGGGAATTGGCCGAGGACTATGATCATATTTACCTCGATACTCCGCCGGCGCTGAATTTTTATACGATTTCAGCGCTTATCGCTGCTGATCGTGTGCTGATTCCCTTCGATTGCGACAGTTTTTCCCGCAATGCCCTTTATAGCCTGTTGGCTGAGCTTGAGGAGCTGAAGGAAGATCACAACCCCGATCTGCAGGTGGAAGGCATAGTGGTCAACCAGTTCCAGCCGCGTGCCACTCTGCCGCAGCAGATGCTCGATGAGCTGCTCGCCGAGGGCCTGCCGGTGCTGCCGGTCAACCTGATGAGTTCGGTGAAGATGCGCGAATCCCATCATGCCTGCATGCCGCTGATTTATCTCGATGCCCGGCACAAGCTGACCCGACAGTTCGTCGAGCTGCACGATCTGCTCAACCGGGACTGATTGGCGCTCTCTGCGAGCGGCTTTAGCGCAGTCGCAATTGATAGTAGCCGCGACTTTCCGCCACCACTTCGCCGCTGTCGTCGGTCAGTTGCAGTTCCAGCAGGTATTCGGCCTTGCCGATCCGACTGGCCAGCTCCTCCAGGCGGGTGATTTCGTCGGTCGACAGGCGCGCCTCGACGCAAATGTCGCCGTTGGCCGGACGGCGAAAGCGCAGGTTCATTTCCTTGACGATCGGATAGAAGCACTGCACGTCGAAGCTGGTAAGAAACAGCGCGCCGCCGGGAATTTCGGCAAGGGTGAACAGGGCGCCGGCGTACATGCTGCCGATGTGGTTGCGGTTGCCCTCCAGCGGCATGCACAAGCGGACGAACCCTGGCTCCAGCACCTCGGCCTTTAGACCGCTACGGCGGACGAAGGCGATTTGTTCTTCGGTAAGCTGGCGGGCAAGTTCGACGGGCAGGGGCATGGCGTGGCTCCTTTACTGACGATGCTCTCCAGACTAAGCGCTGGAGCGCGCCGTGCAATTGACCCGAGCGACCGCGTTGAGTGACTGAAGTGCTCAGATGCCCTGCTGGCGCAACCAGGCCAGCAACTGCGGTAATGGCAGTGCACCGCTCTGGCGGGCCACTTCGACGCCGCCTTTGAACAGTATCAGGCTGGGGATGGAGCGGATGCCCAATTGTCCGGCGAGGCTGGGATTGGCCTCACTGTCCAGCTTGCCCAAGCGGCAGCGGCCCCGCAGTTGCCCGGCGGCCTGGGCGAACACCGGGGCGAAGGCGCGGCAGGGAGCGCACCAGTCGGCCCAGACGTCCACCAGCAATGGCAGGTCGCCCCTGAGCTGGCTGGAGAAGCAGGACTGGGTCAGTTCAACGGGGGCGGCAGGCAGTATTTCGGTCTTGCAGCGGCCGCAGCGCGGCGCATCGCCGAGACGTCCGGCGGGAATGCGGTTGAGCCCGTTGCAATGTGGGCAGGGAATCAGCAGGGGGGCGGTCATGGGCGGCTCCAGAGAGATAAGCGTTATCTGGAGCCGCCCAGGGGGCTTTTCAAGTTTAGCCGCGCGATGCGTCCAGAGCCTGGCTCAGGTCGGCAAGAATGTCGTCGATGTGCTCGATGCCGATGGACAGGCGCACCATGTCGCGCGATACACCGGCGCGGGCCAGCTCCTCGTCGTCCAGTTGGCGGTGAGTGGTAGAGGCCGGGTGGCAGGCCAGCGACTTGGCGTCGCCGATATTCACCAGACGCAATACCAGCTTGAGCGCGTCGATGAAGCGCGCACCGGCTTCGAAGCCGCCCTTGATGCCAAAGGACAGAATCGCCGCCGGCTTGCCGCCGGTATAGCGCTTTGCAAGAGCATGCTCCGGATGGTCGGCCAGGCCGGCGTACTTGACCCACTCCACCTGCGGATGGGTCTTGAGGAACTCTGCCACCTTCAGAGCGTTATCGCAGTGTCGCTCCATGCGCAGGGCCAGGGTTTCCAGGCCTTGCAGAATAAGGAAGGCGTTGAACGGCGACAGTGCGGCGCCGGTATTGCGCAGCGGCACCACGCGGCAGCGACCGATGAAGGCGGCAGGGCCGAAGGCTTCGGTGTAGGTAACGCCATGGTAGGACGGATCCGGGGTGTTGAGCAGCGCGAAGCGCTCCTTGTGCTCGGCCCAGGGGAATTTGCCGGAGTCGACAACGATTCCGCCGATGCTGGTGCCGTGGCCGCCGATGTACTTGGTCAGCGAGTGCACCACGATGTCGGCACCGTGTTCGAATGGTCGGCAGAGGATTGGCGTGGCCACGGTGTTGTCGACGATCAGCGGCACGCCATGACGATGCGCGGCCTCGGCCAGCGCGGCCAGATCGATGATATTGCCGGCCGGGTTACCGATGGACTCGCAGAACACCGCCTTGGTGCGTCCGTCGATCAGGGCTTCGAGTGCGGCGATGTCGTCATGGGCGGCGAAACGCACTTCGATGCCCTGACGCGGCAGGGTATGGGCGAACAGGTTATAGGTGCCACCGTAGAGTTTGGCCACCGAGACGATGTTGTCGCCGGCCTCGGCGATGGTCTGGATGGCGTAGGTGATGGCCGCCATGCCCGAGGCTACCGCCAGTGCGCCGACCCCGCCTTCCAGGGCGGCGACACGCTGTTCCAGCACGTCGGTGGTGGGGTTCATGATGCGGGTATAGATGTTGCCGGCGACCTTCAGGTCGAACAGATCGGCGCCATGCTGGGTGTCATCGAAGGTGTAGGAGGTGGTCTGGTAGATCGGTACTGCTGCCGCCTTGGTGGTCGGATCCGGACTGTAGCCGGCATGAAGGGCCAGAGTTTCGGCTTTCATCTGCTGCGTTCCTTGATAGTGAGAGAAAGTAGAGACGCAGGATGGAGAAAGTGATACGGCCCGGTCAATGCATCGAAGCAATGAAGCGGGCCGTTACTTAGAACGAAAGGTTCTTGTCTTAGGTCAGCGCACTGTACAGGTTGTAGGCGCTGATCAGCGTAATCAGGCTGCCGACGATGGTCAGCAGGGTGCGTGCCGACAGCATCTTGCACAGCAAGGCGGCGAACGGTGCGGCGAACATGCCGCCGAACACCAGCCCGGCCACCATCATCCAGGTGCCGGGGTCGCCGGCCAGCAGCATGAACGATGCGGCGCTGGTGATGGTCAGGAAGAACTCGGCAAAGTTCACCGAGCCGATGGTCGTGCGCGGATCGGAGCCGGAGCCCAGCAGGCTGGTGGTCACCACCGGGCCCCAGCCTCCACCGCCGGCAGCATCGACAAAACCGCCGAACACCGCCAGTTTGGCCACGTGCCTCGGCTCGCGGCTTTTCATTACGCGCTGGCGGTAGGCCTTGCTGAGGATGTAGCCGCCCATAATCAGCAGGTAGGCGGAAATGAACGGTTTGAATATTTCCCCGTCGACCTGGGTCACCAGAATGGCGCCAAGGATGGCGCCGAGGATGCCCGGCAGCAGCAGGCGCAGAAACAGGGCTTTGCGCACGTTGCCCAGTTTGACGTGGGAGATGCCGGAGAGACCGGTGGTGAACACTTCGGCGATGTGCACGCTGGCACTGGCCGCCGCTGGCGAGGCACCAGCGCCGAGTAGGAAGGTAGTGGCGGTGATGCCGTAGGCCATGCCTAGTGCGCCGTCGATCATCTGGGCGAAAAAGCCGACGGCTACGGCGCTCCAGAACACAGGGCTACTCAGGGTGTTTTCGATGATTTGCAAACCGCTGCTGCCGCCGTTGTCACCGAAGAACAGGCGCCAGGCCAGAAACAGCAGCAGGCTGACCAGAGTGGCCACGGCAAACCACATGGCCGCACGTAGAACCGGATGATTGTCGGGATGGCTGACGAAGTCTTCGACGGGGGGCAGACCTAGTGCCTGATGCTCGTTGTTGAGCGGGCTGGGGCTGAGATCAAGGTCGCGAATCTTCATTGGCAGCAGGCCTGACAGTTGGTGGTAGAACAGGCGGGAATAAGCAGGGGGCGAAAGATAAAGGGCTTTTCTTATAGCGTCTAAGAACGTTTAAGAAGATAGATATTCTATTTTTGATTATTGCTGAGGCCACGCCGTTGCCGGCCTGAGACCTCATGGAAGAGGACGTAGGGCGACGCAGAAGTAGAGGTTGCGCCGCCGATGCTCATGAGGAGCAGCTAATGGCCAGGTGCTTGCCCCACTCCGGCGGGCGCTCGGCGTAGCGCTGCATGCCCGGTTGTTTGTCGAACGGGCGCGACAGCACGGCGTGCAGTTCGCGCACAGGCTCATAGTCGCCCTGCTCAGCAGCCTCGATTGCCTGCTGTGCCAGGTAATTGCGCAGGATGTAGAGCGGGTTCACCGCGTGCATGCGTGTACGCCGCTCGTCCTGGCCGCCGCCCTCGCGCTCGCAACGCATCAGGTATTGGCGGCCCCAGGCGTCGAAGCCGGCGAGATCCACGAAGTCGTTGCGAATCACCTGCAGCGCCTCGGTCGGGGCCTGCTCGCCAAGCTGGCGGAAAAAGCGGGTGTAGTCGGTGGAGGTGCCCTGCTGCATCAGTTGCAGCAGGCTCTGGATCAGTGCCTCGTCGCCGTCATCGGCGCAGACGAAGCCCAGGCGTCGGCGCATCAGGTCGAGATAGTGCGCCTGGTAGAGAGGCAGGAACAGCTCCAGCGCTTCGCGCAGCTTTTCCAGGGCGACGAAGGGGGTCAGCGTCTGGGCCAGGGCGGCAAGGTTCCAGTGAGCGATGGGCACCTGGTTGCTGAAGCTGTAGCGGCCGCTGTCGTCGGAGTGGTTGCAGATGTGTCTGGCATCGAAGTCGTCGAGAAAGGCGTAGGGGCCGTAGTCGAAGGTGATACCGAGGATCGACATATTGTCGGTATTCATCACTCCGTGGCAGAAGCCGTAGGCCTGCCAGTAGGCGATCATTGTCGCGGTTCGCTCGATTACCTCGCGCAGCAGCGCCAGCCAGGGATCCTCCTGCTCCAGACAGTGGGGGAAATGACAGGCCAGCACGTGCTCGCCGAGGGTTCTTAGCTGTTCGTGCTGACGGCTGTAGTAGAAATATTCGAAGTGGCCGAAGCGTATGTGGCTCGGCGCCAGGCGCAGCAGCATGGCGGCCCGCTCCTGTTTCTCGCGCCACACCGGGGTATCCGAGGCGGTGACGCACAGAGCGCGCGAAGTGGGGATGCCAAGGGCGTAAAGGTGTTCACTGGCGAGAAATTCGCGGATTGAGGAACGCAGAACCGCGCGGCCGTCGCCCATGCGTGAGTAGGGAGTCAGGCCGGCGCCCTTCAGGTGCAGATCCCAGTATTCGCCTGCCTCGTTGATCACTTCGCCCAGCAGCAGCCCGCGACCATCTCCCAGACGCGGCGTGTAGCCGCCGAACTGGTGCCCTGAATAAACCATGGCACGAGGCTCGGCCTGCTCCCACAGCCTGTGCCCGGCGAACAGCTCGGTAAACTCCGGACGTTGCGCCTCGGCCGGATTCAGGTCGAGCAGGGCCATGGCCGCTGTGCTGGCCACCACCAGACGTGGCGCCTCGATGGGTTCGGGCAGCACCTCGGTGGAAAAGGCATCGCCCAGGCGGGCAAAGCGGTTGTCGAAGAGCAGATTGTCGAGGGTTTTCACTGCATGACTCCGGACAGCTTGCGTCCTTGGTGGGCCGGGTGTGATTTCCGAGCATAGTGCTAGGAATAGATCGCTACTGCCAGCATCCGATGTCGGCTTTTGTGGCTGGTCAGTGCGGTTCCGTTGTCTCAATGCGCGTTTCGTCGCTGCCGTCACGGCGCTGCAGGTAGACATCCATTTTCGGCACGCTGGAGACGTTGATGCCATGTTCGCTGAACAACTGGTCTACACGTCGGTTCAGTTCGTCGGTGGCCGGCCCGCGATCACCCAGCTCGCGCACGTAGATCTTCAGTTCGAAGGTCAGGCTGCTGGCGCCGTATTGGGTCAGTTGGGCGCTAGGTGCGGGGTCGCGCATTACTCGTGGGTTGTCGAGACTGGCTTGCAGCAGCAACTCGCGAACCTGTTCCAGGTCGGCGCCGCGGTTGACCACGAAAGTCAGCACCAGGCGGGTGATACTGTCGACCAGCGTCCAGTTGATCAACTGGCTGGTGATGAAGGTCTGGTTGGGTACGATCACTGCCTTGCGATCACTGTCGATGATGTGGGTGGCGCGGATCTGGATGTGCTTGACGGTGCCGGTTACGCCGCCGATGGTCACCAGATCGCCGATGCGTACCGGGCGTTCGAAGAGGATGATCAGTCCGGATACGAAGTTGGCGAAGATAGCCTGCAGACCGAAGCCAAGGCCTACCGACAACGCCGCAACCAGCCATTGCAGTTTGT
Source organism: Pseudomonas sp. NCCP-436 (assembly GCF_019656335.1). GTDB lineage: Bacteria > Pseudomonadota > Gammaproteobacteria > Pseudomonadales > Pseudomonadaceae > Aquipseudomonas. Next base: position 49,432 of record NZ_BPLZ01000009.1, read on the forward strand.
CCCAGCTGACCCCCAGCGTAGCCAGCGTGGTGACTATGCCGATACCGATCAGGACGTAGGAGAGCAGGGTGGTGGTGGCATAGGCGCTGCCTTGCGCCAGTTGCAGGCGCGACAAAACCAGCACCTCCAGCAAACCGGGCAGATTGCGCGCCAGAATCAGCGTAAGTCCAACGATGATCAGCGCGCCGAGGGCGTCGAGCAGGCTGATTGGCTGCAGGCCGGTAGCCGTGGTGTATTCGTAGAGGGTGATGTTGTCGAGGTAGGTGAAGACCCGGATCAGATCGGCCCACACCCAGTACAGGCTGACCAGGAAGATGCCGAACAGGGCCAGGCGAATCAGTCTCAGTGATTGCTGGTTGACCTGCTGCATGTCGAGAATCGGTGTCTCCACCACTGATTCGGTCTCGCCATGATCGCGGTTTTCGCTTTCCGCCAGGCGCTGGGCCTGGGCCCGCTGGTAGGCCAGGCGTCGTGCTGCGACGCCGAGGCCGCGAACGAACGACGCTTCCAGCAACAGCCAGATCAGCAGCAGATAGAGGGTTTCGATCAGCCGATCCGTGAGACGCAGCGCGGTGTAGTAGTAGCCAAACAGCAGCGCCACGATCAGCGCTAGTGGCAGCAGGCTGAAGGCGATGCCGGCAGCCTGGCGCAGTGCGGTGAGTTTTTCCCGCTCTGGGTTGTCCAGCAACAGGCGTAGCATCAGCCAACTGGCCAGGGCGTAGCAGGGAATCACTACGAGAATGCCGATGGCGTCATCAGCCAGGCTGGCCGGACGGTTTTCGGCGAAGCTGACCACGGCTACCAGGGCCAGTATCACCAGCCCAAGGTGGCGCACCTTGCGTCGTAGAAAGCCGGTAGTGCTGGCTTCCCAGCGAAAATGCAGCTCGGCTACGCCACCTGGAGCCAGAATCCGGTACAGGGTATAGAACACCAGCCAGGCCTGGGCCATCTGGAACAGTGCGTTGGACAGGTTGGCGTTGTGCCCGCGCATGTCTTCCTGCAGGGCATAGGCGCAAAGACCGAGGAACAGAGCGCCCGGCAGTGCCTGCAGCAGGCACAGCAGCAGAGCCAGTGGCGTGTGCAACTGGCTGTCGAGGCGGTAGTGGCCGATCTCGCGACCGATTTCGCCGAGTTTTTCACCGAGCCGGCGACGCTGCCACAGGAGCAGGCCGATCAGCAGTAGTAGTGGCAGAAACAGCTGGGGACGGTGCGCGAGCCCGGCAAACAGATCGTTGATTGCATCGGACCAGGCAATCTCTTCCAGCTGCTGGTTGGCGCGCTGTGGAACATTTCTCAGCCAGTGCAGATCCAGCGGTCGGTTGCTCGGCAGCCAGAACATTTGCTGATCCAGGGTGGTGCGCAGGCTGGCGGCGGTGGCGGCCAGCTCGGTACGGTTGAGTTGCAGGGTGATGGACTCGCTGAGTAATGCATCCAGGCTGCGGTTGAGTCGTTCCAGCAGGTCGCGCCGGGTTGTCAGTTGTGCCTGAAGCTGGACGCGGATTCTGTCCTGCGCTTCGCTCGGCGGGTGTTCGGCAAGCAACTGGTCGATATAGCGCTCAGGCTGAGCGATAGCCTCACGCTGCTGGTTCAGGTCGAACTGGTAGAGACGAAGATCGGCGATCTCGTCGGCCAGATTGCTGCGAGCCTGGCTAACCCGGGGCAGGGCCTCCTTCTGCTGGTAGAGGATCTTTGACAGCAGCAGGCTGCCTTCCAGTACGCTGATCTGCTCGTCCAGGGTCTGACGGGTCTGTGCCAGGTTGTCCAGTTGCTGCTGGGTCTGCAGGTTCTGCTGGGTGCGTTGGTTGAGGCGGTTGGTCACCTCCAGCAGATAGTCGGACAGGCGCAGGTTATGCGCGCTCTCCTGTGCCAGCAGGTCGCTGGAGTATGTCCGACGTACCTGCTGGGACTGTTCCTCTACCGTTTGCTGCGACTCGGCGCGACGTTTCTCGTTGATCAGTTCCTGCAATGCCAGGCGTTCCTGCTCGGCGCGGCGGATGCGTTCATCGAGCAGCTCGCGACGGCTGCTGCCGAGATCCTGCAGCAGGCTGTTAGCAGCCAGTTCCTCGCGTCGCAGGCGGGTCTGTGCTGCCAGCATGGCCATTTCGGCGTTGAGCTGGGTACGCAGCTCGGGTGTCAACGGTCGGTCATCGAGGCGTTCGCTCTTCAGCGCGGTATTGATCTGCTGGGTACGCGCCTGATTGGCGGCGATCTCGGTCTGCGCCCGTTCCGGCCGGATCTGCGCATTGATGACCAGGCTGTTGGCTTCGATGATCTGTTGTTGCCACGCGTTGAGCTGGGCACTGCGTTCGGCCAGTAGTTGCTCCAGTTCCTGCGGTGAGCTGTCAGTCTGTTCCTGGGCTATGTCTACTGCCGGAAGTGCTTGCAGTTGCGCCAGTTCGCGACGCGCTTGCTCGATCTGTTGCGGTGCCTGTCGCAATTGCTCAAGTAGCTGAGTCAGGCGCTGTTCGCTGTCACTGCGTTCCTGCAACAGAGAAAGGCTTTGCTCCAGCGCCTGTTGCGCCTGGTTTTTCTCCGCTTCCGACAATTGCCGCTCGGCCAGGCCATCCAGGTTCTTGCGTATAGTTTCAGCCGACGGCGGACTGTCAGCGGCGCTGGCAAGGCTGCAGTACAGGATGAACAGGGCGGTGGTCAGGGCAACGCGGAGAAAGCTCATGGGATGGACGCGCAAGAAGGTGAGTGTCGTCGGGAGCTGGAACGAAGCCTAGGGGATCTTGCGGGAAAAGTCTCTGCCGCGTGGTCAATCCGTACGCGGGCTTTGCCATCGTTGCCTGTCCGCACGCAACGACGGCATGCGGGGCTCAGCGCCCTTCCGTGAATCGGACGCCAATCTTGCGGATCTGGTTCCCGGCCATTTCGGCGATGGTCCAGGTCAGGCCATTCCACTGCACCTGATCGCCGACCACCGGCTCGCTGTCGAGCAGTTGGGTAATGAACTGGCCAAGTCGCTGGTTGGGCGCGGCATCATCCAGATCGAGACTGTAGAGCTGAGCGATTGCCTCCAGCTCGGCATCGCTTTCCAGCAGGAAGTCGCCGAAGAAGCGTAGGTCGCTTGCGCGCTTCGGTTCCTCGCTGAACAGCTGGCTCAGTGCCGGCAGGTCGTCCTCATGGCCGATGACGCAGAGCCGGTCGCCGGCTTCCAGCTTGGTGCTGCCCGATGGGTGGAGCAATTGCTGGCCCCGGAACAGCGCGGCAATACGGGTGTTTTCGGGCATCTTCAGATCGCGCAGCGGAGCGCCGATACACCACTTGTCCGCCCCCAACTGGTAGGTGAACAGCTCCCACTGGCTGGTCGGGTGGATGCCCAGGCCGGCTCGGGAGATCGGCGACGGCGTCGGCGGAATTTCCACCCGAGCCTTGCGTGCAGCCCAGCCCAGGGTGGTGCCCTGCAGCAGCAGAGAGACCAGCACAATGAAGAAGGCCACGTTGAAGAACAGCTGGGCGTTGTTCAGACCGGCCATCAGCGGGAATACAGCAAGGATCACCGGTACCGCGCCGCGCAGGCCGATCCAGGAAATGAAGGTGCGTTCGCGCAGGTTGAAACCCTTGAACGGCAGCAGGCCGATGAATACCGACAGTGGGCGGGCAAAGAGGATCATCCACAGTGACAGCAGCAGTGCCGGCACGGCAATCGGCAGCAGGTCGCTCGGGGTGAGCAGCAGGCCAAGCACGAGGAACATGCCCAGTTGGCTGAGCCAGGCCAGACCATCGAACATATGCAGGATGCCGTGTCGGTTACGGATCGGGCTGTTGCCCAGCAGCAGGCCGCAGACATAGACGGCGAGGATGCCGCTGCCGCCAATGGTGCCGGACAGGGCATAAATCATGATGCCGCCGCTGACGGCCAGCAGTGGGTAGAGGCCGTCCGCCACGCTTAGACGGTTGATCAGTTGCAGCAGCAGCCAGCCGCCGGCCAGTCCCAGAATTACGCCGATGCCGAACTGCTCGAACAGGCTGAGCAGGATTCCCCAGCTGAAGCTGGTCTGGCCGGCGGAGATCATGGCGATCAGCGAGACGGTGAGGAACATCGCCATCGGGTCGTTGCTGCCCGATTCGATTTCAAGAGTGGAGCCTACGCGTTCGTTCAGTCCCTTGCCGTTTAGCAGGTTGAACACCACGGCAGCATCAGTGGAGCCGACAATGGCGCCGATCAGCAAGCCCTCGATCAGGCTCAGGTTGAACAGCCAGGCCGCAGCAATGCCGGTCAGACCGGCGGTAATCACCACACCGAAGGTCGCTAGCGACAGGGCTGGCCAAAGAGCTACGCGGAAGGTGGCCTTGCGCGTGCGCATACCACCGTCGAGCAGGATTACGGCCAGTGCCAGGTTGCTAACCAGATAGGCAAGCGAATAGTCGTTGAAGACGATGCCGCCAATGCCGTCGACGCCGGCAAGCATGCCGACGCCTAGGAAGATGACCAGAATCGGGATGCCCACGCGGGTGGACACCGAGCTGACCATGATGCTGAAGGCAACCAACAGGGCACCGATCAAGAACAGCTGATTGATGGCGCCTGCGTCCAATGTCTAACTCCTTGCGATGGTCATATATGCATTCAGCGTGCCAGCGATTCTAACCCGACGCCTGACGCCGCTGTCAAAAAAAACCATCCTCCTTGTTTCATTAGGTTGCGCAGGGTTTGCCAGGGCTCAGAACCAGGCGTCCTTCATGCCCAGGCAAGTGTCGTCGCGCGCTTCGAGAATGGCCAGGTCATGGTGGCAGCTGGGTACTTCCCAGGTCAGGAAGTAACGCGCCGCCTGCAGCTTGCCGCGGTAGAAGGCCTGTTCTTCGGCATTGTCCGTGCGGGCCAGGCCCTGCTCGGCGCGAATCGCCTGTTCCAGCCAGCGCCAGCCGATCACCGTGTGGCCGAACACCTTCAGGTACAGCGCCGAGTTGGCCAGGCCCTGGTTGACCTTGCCGCTCATCAGGTCGCCGAGCAGGGCCAGGGTCACCGCCTGCAGGCGTGCCAGCAATTGTTCGAGTGGCTGACGCAGGGCTGTGAGCGACTCATGTTCGCTAGCGCGCTGGCAGCAGTCGTTGATCAGCTTGAGCAGTTGCTTGAGCGCGGCGCCACCGTTCTGCGAGACCTTGCGCCCGAGCAGGTCGAGCGACTGGATGCCGTGCGTGCCCTCGTGGATCGGATTGAGGCGGTTGTCGCGGTAGTACTGCTCCACCGGGTATTCGCGGGTGTAGCCGTGGCCGCCGAGGATCTGGATGGCCAGTTCGTTGGCCTTGAGGCAGAACTCCGAGGGCCAGGATTTGACGATGGGGGTGAGCAGGTCGAGCAGCTCCAGGGCGCGGGTGCGGTCCTCGGCGGTCTCCAGGGTCTGGGTGTCATCGAACAGCCGGGCGGCGTACAGGCCCAGGTCGAAGGCGCCCTCCACGTAGGCCTTCTGCGCCAGCAGCATGCGCCGCACGTCGGCGTGCTCGACTATGGGGATCTGCGGGCTGGTCGGGTTCTTGCCGTCCGGCTGGCGGCCCTGGGGACGCTGGCGGGCATACTCCAGCGAGTACAGGTAGCCCGCGTAGCCGAGCATGGTGGCGCCCATGCCGACGCCGATGCGTGCTTCGTTCATCATCTGGAACATGTAGGACAGACCGTGGTACGGCTGGCCTACCAGGTAACCGACGCATCGGCCATTGTCGCCGAAATTCAGCGCCGTGGAGGTAGTGCCGCGCCAGCCCATCTTGTGGAACAGTCCGGCCAGGGTCACGTCGTTACGCGCGCCCAGCGAGCCGTCCTGGTTGACCAGAAACTTGGGCACGATAAACAGGCTGATGCCCTTCACCCCGGGCGGTGCGTCCGGTAGCTTGGCCAGTACCATGTGCACAATGTTTTCGGAGATTGGCTGGTCGCCGCCGGAGATGAATATCTTGTTGCCGCGGATGCGGTAGCTGCCGTCGGCGTGCGGCTCGGCACGGGTTCTGATGTCTGACAGCGAGGAGCCGGCGTGCGGTTCGGTCAGGGCCATGGTGCCGAAGAAGCGGCCGTCGATGATTGGCTGTAGAAAGCGTGCCTTCTGCTCGACACTGCCGAATGCCTCGATCAGGTTGGCCACCCCCATCGTCAGCATCGGGTAAGAGCTGGTGGCGATATTGGCGGCCTGGAAGTGGGCGAAGCAGGCCTGCGACAGCAGATTGGGCAGTTGCATGCCGCCGTGCTCGAAATCGCGGGTGGCGTTGAGAAAACCGGCCTCGTGGAAGGCGCGCAGGGCCGGTTCCACCTCGGCGATCAATACCGCCGCATCGTCGATGAACTGTGGTTCATGCTCGTCGTTTCTGCGGTTGTGCGGGGCGAACAGTTGCTCGGCGATCTGCCGGGCAGTGCCGAGCGCAGCGTCGAACGTCTCTCGGTTGTGGTCGGCGAAGCGCGGGCGCTGGGTCAGTGCCTCGGCGTCGAGTACTTCGTAGAGTTCGAACGCCAGGTTGCGGGAGCTGAGCAGAGTCTCGGACATGAAGCGGCCTCCTGATGATGCAGCGAGTCTAGGCAGCCGGCAGGGCGTCTGCCCAGCATCATCAGTTGGCGTGATGCACCGCTACACCGACGCTCCGGCAGCGAAGCCACGGGCTAGTTCACGAGTCAGCTCAGCGGCGGGGAGCGGTCGGCACAGTGGCGCACTTTGACCGGCCCAGAGTGGCGAGAAATCGCTGTTGCCGCGCGCCTCGGCGGCTGCTCGCAATGGGGCGATGGCTGCCGTGGCCAGGGGGAAGACTGGCGCCTGCGGCTGAAGCGGCCCCTGCTCGCGCATCAGGCGGTTGACGATGCCGCGTGCAGGACGACCGCTGAACAGGTTGGTCAGCGCCGTATGGCGTGCCGCCGGGCTCTGCAATGCGGCCCGATGAAGGGGGCCGGTGGCGGCCTCCGGGCACAGCAGGTAGGCCGTGCCCACCTGTACGCCGGCTGCGCCGAGGGCCATGGCCGCTGCTACGCCGCGGGCATCGCCGATGCCTCCGGCGGCGATCACCGGTACATTCAGGACATCGACCAGTTGCGGTAGCAAGGCAAAAGTGCCGAGCTGACGGCTGAGATCGTGCTCGAGAAAGTGGCCGCGATGGCCTCCTGCTTCAAGGCCTTGGGCGATCACCGCATCGACGCCACGTTCCTGCAACCATAGCGCTTCGTTCAGGGTGGTGGCGCTGGATAGGATCCTTGCCCCGCTACGACGCACGCGCTCCAGCAGTGACGCCTCCGGTAGGCCGAAGTGAAAACTCACCACTGCCGGACGGAATTCCTCTACCAGCTCGGCCGTCTCGGCATTGAACGGCAGACGGCCTGGGCCGCTGGGGGGACTGGTCGGATCCAGTCCCAGCTCGGCGTAGTAGGGGGTCAGTAGCTGGCGCCAGGCCGACTCGCGAGAGGCATCGGCTTGTGGCAATGAATGACAGAAGAAATTCAGATTGAACGGTCGCGCGGTCAGCGAGCGCATGGCCTGCAGTTCCTTGCGCAGTGCCTCGGCGCTGAGCATGGCAGCAGGAATCGAGCCAAGCGCGCCGGCAACGCATACGCTGGCCGCCAGACGATGATCCTGAGATCCGGCCATCGGGGCCTGAATCAGCGGCAGTTCACAGCCGAACAGGGCGGTAAGGGACATGGCAAGGCTCCTGTTTCAGGGGGCGGATGGGGTTAACAGAGCGCCACGACCACAGCAGCGATCCGCACAGTACTATGCTGGTAAGGCTGTAGAGGGCGGCGCTCCAGTGCTCCACCAGCCAGAGGCAAACGCTGTACAGGCTGATCATTAACGCAGACAAGCGCAAGCCCCGGCTCAGTCAGGTTGGGACATGGTTATTAGCCTGCTGCTGTAGCGATAGGGGGCACGATTCTCCCGGCGCCCAGCACGTCGGATAAATCGTCGCCGGGAGATTCCCGGTGCTCTGGTAAACTTGCCGACCGTTTCGGAGAGCCTTATGAACTACCGCCACGCCTTCCATGCCGGCAACCATGCCGATGTGCTCAAGCACCTGGTTCTGACCCGCCTGATCGCCCTGCTGTCGCGCAAGGATGCACCCTTCGCCTACCTCGACAGCCATGCCGGTGTCGGCCTCTATGACCTGCACGCCGATGAGGCCAGTCGTACCGGTGAATACCTCGAAGGCATCGCTCGTTTGTGGCAGGCCACGCAGTTGCCGGATGCGGTGGAGGCCTATCTGGAAGTGGTGCGGGCAATGAATCCGGATGGCGTTCTGCGCTACTACCCCGGCTCGCCCGAGCTGGCACGCCTGCTTAGTCGCGAACAGGATCGTCTGCAGTTCAACGAGAAACATCCGGAGGACGGCTTCCTGCTCAAGGACAACATGCGCGGCGATCGCCGCGTGGCTGTACACCGGGGTGAAGGCTGGCATGTGCCGAGAGCGCTGATGCCGACACGGGAGAAGCGCGTTTTGTTGCTGATTGATCCGCCCTTCGAGCAGCCTGACGAGCTGCAGCGCTGTGTCGAAGCGCTGAATGAAGCTCATGGCCGCATGCGCCAGGCCATCGTAGCGATCTGGTATCCGATCAAGGACATCGGCCAGTTGGAGCGTTTCTATCGTGATCTGCACAACAGCGCTGCACCGAAAATGCTGCGTGCCGAGCTGTATGTCCATGCCCCGGACGATGCCGGTCGCCTGACCGGCTCGGGGCTGGCCATCAGCAATCCGCCCTGGGGGTTGGAGGATGAGCTGCGTCAGTTGCTGCCGTGGCTTGCCGAGGCGCTGGGCCAGAGCCAGGGCGGCTGGCGGCTGGACTGGCTGATTGCAGAGCAGGGATAACACCGATCATCGCCTATGCTGATCAGTACGGGTTGCAGATCGGCAAGCCTTGCTGAACGCCTTGCAAGCGCGCCGGTCTGACTCGTTGACCACGCCCTCGTTAAGAAGGTGCGGGACTACCTGATCAGATGAGGTGCTGAATGGATATCACGCGTCGCGACTTTCTCAACGGCGTTGCCATTGCGGTGGCTGCCGGATTGTTGCCCATTTCCCTGTTGCGGGCCGAGACCAGCCTGCAACACCGCGCTCTGTATTACCCGCCTTCGCTAACTGGTATGCGGGGCAACCACGATGGCTCGTTCGAAAATGCCCACGCCCTGGGGCGTGGTGGTCGCCAGTTCGATCTGGATGCCGCCAAGTTGGAGGAAACCTACGACCTAGTGGTGGTCGGCGCCGGTATCAGTGGCCTGGCGGCGGCGCTGTTCTATCAGCAGCGCTTTGGCGATGATGCGCGCATCCTGATCCTGGACAACCACGACGACTTTGGCGGCCATGCCAAGCGCAATGAGTTCCACGCCGACGGCACCGAGGTGCTGGCCTATGGCGGCAGCGAATCTCTGCAATCGCCGCGTTCGATCTGGAGCGAGCGGGCGCTGACCCTGATCCGTGACCTTGGAGTGGATCTGGATCGCCTTGAGGCCGGCTTCGATGTGAATTTCTATCCGGATCTGGGACTGTCGCGTGGGGTGTTTTTTGATCGTGCCAACTTCGGTGTGGACAAACTGGTGCCAGGTTCGCCGACGCGCAAGGTAGCTGACGACATCCCACCAGATCGCATGAACGCGCGCGGTTACGCCGAGTTCATCAATGACTTCCCGCTTTCTGAGCATGACCGCAAGGCGCTGATCGAACTGCACCTGTCGCCGAAGGACTATCTGGCCGGCATGAGCGTCGAGGAAAAGGTGCGCTGGTGCGACCGTAACAGCTACACCACCTTCCTCAAGGATAAAGTCGGCCTGCCGGCCTCGGCCATTCGCTACTTCCAGCAGCAGACCAACGACTTCCAGGCCGTGGGCATTGACGCCACCTCATGCACCGATGCGCGCCTGTGTGGTCTCCCGGGATTTGGCGCCATGGGTCTGCCGCCGCTCGATCCGGAGGCACAGGCCGAACTGGAAGACCCGTATATCTTCCACTTCCCCGATGGCAACGCGACGCTGACGCGTTTGATGGTACGCAAGTTGATCCCGCAGGTCGCACCGCCAGGGCACAGCATGGAAGACGTGCAACAGGCCAAGTTCGATTACACCAAGCTGGATTTGCCGCAGGCCAAGGTGGCGCTACGCCTGAACAGTACAGTGGTCAAGGCGGTCAACCTGGATGTGGACGGCCAACCGATGGCTGATGTGGGCTATGTCCGCGACGGTGAACTGCACAGAATCCGTGCCCGGCATGTGGTGATGGCCGGTTACAACATGATGATTCCGTACATAGTCCCTGAGATGCCGCAGGCGCAGAAGGATGCTCTGGCGCAGAACGTCAAGCTGCCGCTGGTGTATGCCAAGGTGCTGATCCGCAACTGGCGGGCGTTCAAGAACCTCGGCGTGCATGAGGCCTATTGCCCGACGGCGCCGTTCTGCCTGGTCAAACTCGATTACCCGGTGGACCTGGGTGGCTACAAGCATCCGCGTGATCCGGACAAACCCATCGGCCTGCACCTGATTCAGGTGCCGGTGATGCCCGGCAGCGGCCTGAGTGCCCGTGATCAGGCACGCAAGGGCCGGGCCTATCTGCTCGGCACGCCCTTTGAGGTGTTCGAGGCGCAAATCCGTGAGCAGCTTCAGGGCATGCTGGGGGCGGGCGGTTTTGACCACCAGCACGATATCGCCGAGATCACTGTCAACCGCTGGGCCCATGGTTACTCGTATTTCTACAACGGCCTGTTTGACGACGAAGAAAGCGCCGATCAGATCATCGAGACCGCGCGCCAGCCCATTGGCGTGATCACCATTGCCAACTCAGACTCGGACTGGAACCCCTATGCCCATGCGGCCATCGATCAGGCGTATCGGGCGGTGCAGGAATTTACGGACAAGGAGGTGTGACATGAGGGTATTAGCAAGTGTCGCCCTGCTGGGACTGCTGCCGCTGGCCAGCTATGGCGCCGACGGTGAATACCTGGCGCGTGCCGGTGACTGCACGGCGTGCCATACCGCGCCTGGCGGTCAATTCATGGCCGGCGGTGTGCCGTTCGATACGCCCATCGGCCGTATCTACTCCACCAATATCACCCCCGATAAAGAACACGGCATCGGCGCCTACAGCTTCGAGCAATTCAACCGGGCGATGCGCGAGGGGGTTGCCGCCTCTGGTCATGCGCTGTATCCGGCCATGCCTTACACCAGCTATGCGCGCCTGAGCGAGTCGGACATGCGCGCGCTGTATGACTACTTTATGCAGCAGGTGCCGGCTCAGCCAGTCGCGAATCGGGACAGCGATATCCCCTGGCCGCTGTCGATGCGCTGGCCGCTGCACGTCTGGCGCTGGATGTTCCATGACGATGCGCCGTTCGAGCCGGCGGCCGGGCAATCGGAGGCCTACAACCGCGGTGCCTATCTGGTTGAAGGACTGGGCCACTGCGGTGCCTGCCACACGCCGCGTGGCTGGGCCATGCAGGAAAAGGCGCAGAACGCTGCCAGCGAGCAGTTCCTTGCCGGCGCCGACCTGGACGGCTGGTGGGCCAGCAACCTGCGCGAGGCGCACTTCAGTGCCGAAGACCTGGCGCAACTGCTCAAGACCGGGCGCTCGGCGCACTACAGTGTCAGTGGCCCGATGGCCGATGTGATCAGCCACAGCACCCAGTACCTGACTGACGAGGATCGCGCGGCAATTGGCGAATACCTGGTGGCGATTGCCGATCAGCCGGTCTCACAGACGGCGAACACGGCCAGCAGCCGTGAAGCCGGCCAGGCTGCGGCTGGCACCTACGCCAGCCTGTGTTCGGTGTGCCATGGCCGTGAGGGCGAGGGCGTGGAGTTTGTGGTGCCGGCTCTGGCGGGCAATCCGACCGTTATCGCTCAGGATCCCAACAGCCTGTTGCAGGTGTTGCTCAACGGTACACACAGCCCGCGTACCGAGGAGCAGATGGGCTACGCCATGCCCGGTTACGGCTGGCGCATGGATGACAGCCAGTTGGCGGAGTTGGCCAATTACCTGCGCGGTCAGTGGGGCAATCAGGCTGCGGCCGTCAGCGCCAGTCAGGTGGCTGCGTTGCGTGGTCAGCAGCGCGCCCACTAGTCGGACGGTACCGGGTTATGACAGCCCGGTACGTGCAGCCTAGGCCGGCAGGCATATCCCGGTGCCGCGCAGGCCGCAGTAACCGTCAGGATTTTTCGCCAGGTATTGCTGGTGATAGGTCTCGGCGTAATAGAAGTCTGGTGCCAGACGTATTTCCGTGGTGATCTGGCCCAGCCCTGCGTCGTTCAATGCCTGCTGGTATTGCGCTGCACTGGCCTGAGCCAGTGCCAACTGGGCAGCGTCTCTGCAGTACAGGGCCGAGCGATACTGGGTGCCCAGGTCGTTACCCTGGCGCATGCCCTGGGTTGGGTCGTGAGCTTCCCAGAACACCTTGAGGAGTGTCGCGAAACTGGTCTGTTGCGGATCGAACACCACCAGTACTACTTCGGTGTGCCCGGTCAGGCCGGAGCAGACTTCTTCGTAGGTGGGGTTGGGGGTGTGGCCGCCGGCATAACCCACGGCTGTACTGAACACTCCTGGCTGCTGCCAAAAGCGCCGCTCGGCACCCCAGAAACATCCCAGGCCGAATACGGCCTGCTGCAGTCCGGCGGGGAAGGGCGGCTTGATCGGATTGCCATTGACATGGTGATGGTCGGCGACTAGCAGGGGCTCGGCACGGCCTGGCAGTGCCTGTTCGGCGGTTGGTAGGGCGTGTTTGTTGACGAGAATCTGGGAGCGCAGGGCCATGGCGGTTTCCTGAAAGTGATTGAAATGTGAACTGCGCAGCGTGCCGTGTATTAAGTTCGCTGGCTGGTCTTTGGCCGGCGGGGATAGCGGCGCAGGCTGTCAATCAGCTCGCGGCCGGGAATCGGTTTGTCGAACAGATAACCCTGGCCGATATCACACTGCTGGCGGCGAAGGAAGCCAAGTTGTGCGGCGCTTTCGATGCCTTCGGCCACCACCTTGAGCTTGAGGTTGTGAGCCATGGCGATCACGGCAGAGGTGATTTCCATGTCGTCCTGGTTCTCAGGGATGTCCTTGATGAAGCTGCGATCGATCTTGATCACGTCGATGGGAAACTTCTTCAGGTAGCTCAGTGACGAGTAGCCGGTGCCGAAGTCGTCCATGGCCAGGGTCAGGCCCAGGCTCTTGAGCTGGGCGAGCTGGTGGCGGGTGTTTTCGGTAGCTTCCAGCAGCAGGCTCTCTGTAAGCTCCAGCTCCAGCAACCTGGGATCGAGATTTTCTTCTTCGAGTATGGCGCTGATCGAGCCCAGCAGATCCGGATCCGAAAATTGCTTGGGCGAAAGGTTAATGGCCACTTGCAGGTCGCCCAGACCGATAGTGGCGATCTGTCGGCTCATACGACAGGCCTGGCGGATTACCCATTTGCCGATGGGGATGATCAGCCCGGTTTCCTCGGCCACACCGATGAACTGATCCGGACGGATCATGCCTTTTTCCGGATGCTGCCAGCGCAGCAGTGCCTCCAGGCCGAGCAACTGCCCGGTTTTCAGGCACAGCTTGGGCTGATAGAAAACCTCCAACTGATTCTGGGTCAGTGCACGACGCAGGTTGCTCTCGACGAAAAGCTTGTAGTTGGCCTCGGCGTTCAGGGCTTCGGTGAACAGTTGTACCTGATGTTTGCCGTTAGCCTTGGCCTTGTGCAAGGCAAGGCCGGCGTTCTTCATCAGGGTTTGCGGGTCATCGCCATGTTGCGGCGCGATGGCCAGGCCCACCGAACCGGTGATGTTGATCAACTGGTTATCGACAAACAGTGGTCTGTCCAGCGTCTGCAGCACCTGATGGGCGATGTGCTGGGCGGCAGCCTGGTCGCAGCCGTCGAGCAAAATGGCGAATTCGTTACTGGCAAAGCGAGCCAGGCTGCCTTGTTCACCCAGGCTGTTGCGCAGGCGACGGGCCAAAGCAGAGAGTAGTTTGTCGCCGGTTTGGTGGCCGAGGCTGTCGTTGATTCTCTTGAAGTTATCGATGTCTACCAGCAACAGGCCTATCGGTGTGGGGCTACCGGAGGCGAAGCGTTGCTCCAGGCTGCGGATGAAGGCCGGGCGGTTGCCCAGGTTGGTCAGATTGTCGGTGTAGGCCAGGCGTTCGATGCGCTGCTGTGCCAGCTTGGATTCGGTGATGTCCTCGTAGATGCCGATGTAATGGGTCAGCTCGCCGTTGTCGCCATAGACCTTGGAAAGCGACAGGTGACCCCAGTAGGGCTCCTGATTCTTGCGCCGGCTGCGAAACTCGCCTTGCCAACTGCTGTGTTCGGCCAGGTTCGATTGGGTGTCGAATAGCAGGTCGCTGAGGCTGGAAAGGGCTGGCAGATCCGATAGGTGACGGCCACAGACTTCCTCGCTGCTGTACAGGGTGATGGCGGTGAAGCTCGGGTTGACGTATTCCACCCGGCCTTGGCGATCCACCAGGAGGAAGGCGCTGGCGCTTTGCTCGACGGCTCGCTGGAACAGATGCAGGGCATGGGCAGCACTGCGCCGCTGCTGACTGATGAGCACCTGGGCGAAATGGTCGGCCAGCTCGCCCGCGAAGGCAATTTCGTCAGCCTGCCAGGTACGCGGGACACCGGCATGTTCGAGGCAGAGAACCCCGACAACCTCGCCGTCGATACGGATGCTGGCATCAAGCAATGAGGTGATGCCGTTCGGTTCCAGATAGCTGGGGCCCAATTCGCGTGTGCGCAGGTCGTGCAAGGCATCATGGGCATCGATCGAACGGCCGCTGTGCAGGGCTTCCAGATAGAGCGGAAAGTCGTCGGTAGCAACCGCAGCGAGCTGCTCGTGGCGGGACAGGTCGCGGCGGTATAGAGACACCGACTCGATGCGCTGGCCGTTCAGTCGCCAAATGCCGGCGCGGGCTACACCGTAGACCTCACAAGCGGCCTGGGTGATGAGTTCGGCAGCCTCCTGGAGTGGATCCTCGGAGATGTAACGGTGGCGGGCCAGGCGCACCATCAGTTGTTGCTGGGTGCGCGAACGGGCCAGATGTTGCAGGTGGTCGTCCTGCGTCCGTTGGTACTGCAGCAGGGTGTTGCGCAACTGGCGGTTCTCTAGCTCCGCAGGCGCCTCGTCGCTGATCAGCAGGTAGCCGCGCAACAACTGACGGTGGCGCTGGCGGAAAGGTTCGCCCAGCTCCAGCATGTTGAGTGCGCCGTTTGGTGTATGCAGGGTGTAGCGCACCAGATAGTACGGCCGCTGCAGGAGTTGCTGCTGGATGGCGTCGTGCAGCTGGTAGCGGGCCTCCGGCTCCATCAGGCTGGCATAGGGAGCATCGACCAGGGCGCACAGGTCGGCCGCACTGATGCCGAGCTGGCGCTCGCAGGCCGGATCGAGGAACAGCAGCGCCCAGCTTGGTTCGTTCAAACGCTCGAAACGCAGCATGCCGAGCCGTGAAGGCACTGGCAACTGCGTCACAACCTCGGCCGCCGGGTAGGGGGCAGCATCGGGATGGCTTTTCATCGGGCGTCGTGCTTCCAGTATGCTGATCAGGCTAGGTATCTGCACCTGCTCCGCTGCAGTATCGCAAGAAACGATGCGAAGGGGCGGGCAGTGGTGCTCAGGCCTACTTCACTATAGCTTTCGGCAAGGGTGCATCATGCAAAGGATACTGACAAGAAAACTGATGACGATGCTGGTGGGCGGGATGCTGCTGGCCCTGCAGCCACTGCTTGCCGGCGCCGATGATCGCGGGGCTTTGCAGGGCGCCGAGCAACGCGCCTATCTCGACGGTCTCAGGCAACTGTACCTGGCCGACGACGAGCGCCGGGCGCTGCTGGCTCACGGCAACGCGCTGCTGGAAACCTATGCGCTGCGCGCCGGTTACCAGGTTGGCCAGACCAGGCGCCAGGACTGGCTCTATCAGCTCAGTGTCGGAGAGGCCGGCGAGCTGATTCTGCGCGAGGAAAGTCGTGACGAAGCGAGCAGTGCCATCGCCGTGCGTCACCAGCGCCTGTCGGTTTATGGTGCCGATCCCTTCATCCGCTACGAATGCCCGCCGAGCGGTGTCCGCTGTGTGCTGTTCAACCCGCTCGACGGCAGCCCGCTGCTGAGTATCGTGCGCGACCACAGTGGTGCTGCGGAGTTGGCCAAGGCCCTGAGCTTCCTGATTCGCAACCTGCAGAAGGGGTAGCATCCTGCCTAGAGGTCGAGAATGAACATGGTCTTGGCCAGGAACAAGATTCCTAGCATGTGAATCAGCACACTCAGGTGCAGATGCCGTGAGCGCGCCGCAGTCATTCGGCCGCTGCGCATCAGCACCACCAGCAGCAGGAAGTGGCCGAGGATGCTCAGCGCCAGCACTATCTTCAGGCTCAGAAGCAGGGCGAAGCTGCTGGTCAGCGGTGCCTGCAGTACGCTGCGGTAGTGCCAGGCCAGGGCGATGCCGGCGCAATAGAGAACCAGCACCACCCAGTGCATGACCTGCCGGGCGCGCCGCGCAAGCGCCTGCGAGAAGTCGGCGCGCTGCGCTTCCTGCAGTACCGGTGTGGCGCGACTGAGAATCATCACTTCGAAGAACACGCCGCCTATGAAAAAGGCGGCTGCGGTCAGATGGGCGAGCTTCAGTAGCGAGTAGAACATTGCAGCGCTCCGCAATGGAGATTGTTGACGGATGATGCCGGTAGACCAGGCGGCAGTCATGATGTCGGTCAAAACATGCAGGCAGGATGGTCCGCGCACGACGGATGATAAGAGGCGAAGGAGCAAAAAAACCCCACCCGGATGGGTGGGGCTGAGGATGCGAGCGTGGCGTGCTCGAAACGAGTTACAGCAGGATGGTGCGGATGTCAGCCAGCAGTTGTGACAGACGCTGGGTGAAGCGGGCGGCGGCCGCGCCATTGATCACCCGGTGATCGTAGGACAGCGACAGCGGCAGCATCAGGCGCGGCTGGAAAGCCTTGCCGTCCCACGCCGGCTGCATGGTGGCCTTGCTGACACCGAGGATCGCCACTTCCGGCGCGTTGACGATCGGCGTGAAGCCGGTACCGCCAATGTGACCGAGACTGGAGATGGTGAAGCAGGCGCCCTGCATGTCGTCAGCCGAGAGCTTCTTCTTGCGGGCCTTGTCGGCCAGTTCGGCCGCTTCGCCAGCCAGCTGCAGCAGGCTCTTCTGATCGACGTTCTTGATTACCGGCACCAGCAGGCCGTCCGGCGTATCGACAGCAAAGCCGATGTGCACGTACTTCTTGCGGATCAGCGCCTTGCCGCTCGGAGCCAGCGAACTGTTGAAGTCCGGCAGCTCCTTGAGCAGGTGGGCGCAGGCCTTGAGCAGCAGCGGCAGTACGGTCAGCTTGACGCCGGCCTTTTCGGCCACGGCCTTCTGCGCTACACGGAAGGCTTCTAGATCCGTAATGTCGGCCGACTCGAACTGGGTCACGTGCGGCACGTTGAGCCAGCTGCGATGCAGGTTGGCTGCGCCGACCTGCATCAGGCGGGTCATCGGCACTTCCTCGACTTCACCGAACTTGCTGAAATCGATGGTCGGGATCGGCGGGATGCCGGCGCCGGAGGTGGCTGCTGCGGCTTCCGGTGCGCTCTTGGCCTTGTGCATCATCGCTTTGACATAGGCCTGCACGTCCTCCTTGAGGATGCGTCCTTTTGGCCCGGTGCCGGTGATGTCGCTCAGTTCGACGCCAAAGTCACGGGCCAGCTGGCGCACGGCCGGGCCGGCGTGCACGCGGGCGCCTTCGCGACGCGGTGCGGCAGCTACGGCAGCAGCGGCGGCCGACAGCGAGGCGATGGCGCGTACCTCGGCGGCTACCGCCGGGGCGGCACCTTCCGGTACACGGTGTACCTCCTGGCTGGCCTGAGTCGCAGCCGGTTGGGCGGCTCCGGCAACCTTGAGGCGCAGGATCAGGTCACCGGTGCCGATTTCATCGTCCAGTTTGACCAGTACTTCTTCCACTACGCCGGCGGCGGGCGAGGGGATCTCCATGGAGGCCTTGTCGGACTCCAGGGTCAGCAGGCTTTGGTCGACCTCGATGCTGTCGCCGGCCTTGACCATCAGTTCGATGACCTTGCCCTTGGCGCTGGAGCCGATGTCCGGTACGTGGACATCCTGCACGCCACCCGTTACCGGGGCAGTGGCGGCTGCCGGGATCGCTTCAGCTTGTGCAGCCGGAGCCTGAGCTGGAGCCGCTGCAGGTGTGGCCTGGGTGGGCACCGCGCCTTCGACGCGCAGGCGAAGGATCAGGTCGCCGGTGCCGATCTCGTCATCCAGCTTGACCAGCAGCTCCTCCACCACGCCGGCCTGCGGCGCGGGGATTTCCATGGAGGCCTTGTCGGACTCCAGGGTCAGCAGGCTCTGGTCGGCCTCGATGCGGTCGCCAACCTTGACCATCAGTTCGATGACCTTGCCCTTGGCGCTGGAACCGATGTCCGGCACCTGCACGTCCTGCACACTGCTGACGGCTGCTGCTGGCGCAGCGGCCGGTGCAGCGGCCGCTTGCGGGGCTTCGGCTTTCGGCGCAGGCGCCGCTTGCGCAGCACCTTCGACTTCCAGCACCAGCAGCTCGTCGCCTTCCTTCAGGCGGTCGCCGATCTTGACCTTCAGTTCCTTGATCACGCCGGCCTTGGGCGAGGGTACTTCCATGGAGGCTTTGTCGGACTCCAGAGTCAGCACGCTCTGGTCGGCTTCGATGCGATCACCGACCTTGACCAGCAGCTCAATGACCTCGCCTTCACCGCCGAGGTCGGGTACGCGAATCAGTTCACTCATCGCTACGCTCCTTAGCAGTCCAGGGGGTTAGCTTTGTCGGGGTTGATGCCGAACTTGGTGATGGCATCGGCCAGTACCTTGGCTTCCAGCTCGCCGCGGTCTACCAGGGCTTCCAGAGCAGCCAGTACGACCCAGTAGCGATCCACCTCGAAGAAGTGACGCAGCTGCTTGCGGCTGTCGCTGCGGCCGAAGCCGTCGGTGCCCAGTACCTTGTATTCCTTGCTCGGTACCCACTGGCGAACCTGCTCGGCATACAGCTTCATGTAGTCGGTGGACGCAACCACCGGCCCCTTGCGGCCAGTCAGGCACTGCTCGATGTAGGTCTGCTTGGGCTTCTGGCCCGGATGCAGACGATTGCTGCGCTCCACGGCAAGACCGTCGCGGCGCAGCTCGTTGAAGCTGGTGACGCTCCATACATCGGCGCCGATGTTGTACTCCTCGCGGAGGATCTTCGCCGCCTCGCGTACTTCGCGCAGAATGGTGCCGCTGCCGAGCAGTTGCACGTGATGGGCGGCTTCCTTCTTGTCTTCCTCGAGCAGGTACATACCGCGGATGATGCCTTCCTCGACCCCTTCCGGCATGGCCGGCTGCTGGTACGACTCGTTCATCACGGTTATGTAGTAGAAGATGTCCTGCTGCTGCTCGATCATCTGGCGGATGCCTTCACGAATGATCACTGCCAGCTCGTAGCCGTAGGTCGGATCATAGGTGCGGCAGTTGGGGATGGTCGAGGCCAGGATGTGGCTGTGACCGTCTTCGTGCTGCAGGCCTTCGCCGTTGAGGGTGGTACGGCCGGCGGTGCCACCGATCAGGAAGCCACGGGTGCGGCTGTCGCCGGCAGCCCAGGCCAGGTCGCCGATACGCTGCAGGCCGAACATCGAGTAGAAGATGTAGAACGGCAGCATCGGCTGGTTGTGGATGGAATAGGAGGTGCCCGCGGCGATGAAGGAACTCATGGCACCGGCTTCGTTGATGCCTTCCTCGAGGATCTGGCCCTTCTTGTCCTCTTTGTAGAACATCACCTGGTCCTTATCCACCGGCTCGTAGAGCTGGCCGACCGAGGAGTAGATGCCGAGCTGACGGAACATGCCTTCCATGCCGAAGGTACGGGCTTCGTCCGGGATGATCGGTACGATGCGCGAGCCCAGATCCTTGTCCTTGACCAGTTGCGCGAGGATGCGCACGAAGGCCATGGTGGTGGAAATCTCGCGGTCTCCGGTGCCGTCGAGGATGGCCTTGAGGGTATCCAGCGGCGGGGTCGGGATGCTGAAGCTCTTCTGCCGGCGCTGCGGCACGAAGCCGCCGAGGGCCGCACGGCGCTCGTGCAGGTACTTGTACTCGGGGCTGCCCGGCTCGGGTTTGACGAACGGCAGCTTTTCCAGATCCTCGTCCTTGACCGGAATGTCGAAGCGGTCGCGGAACTGGCGCAGGCTTTCCACATCCACCTTCTTGGTGTTGTGTGCGGTGTTCTTCGCCTCGCCGGCGCCGGTGCCGTAGCCCTTGATGGTCTTGGCCAGGATCACGGTGGGCTGGCCCTGATGATTGACCGCCTGGTGATAAGCCGCATAGACCTTGTACGGGTCGTGGCCGCCACGGTTGAGCTTCCAGATCTCCTCGTCGGAGAGATCCTTGACCATCTCCTTGAGTTCCGGGGTGTTGAAGAAGTGCTCACGCACGTAGGCCCCGTCCTTGGCCTTGTAGTTCTGGTACTCGCCATCGACCACCTCGTCCATGCGACGCTGCAGGGCGCCGTTCTTGTCCTTGGCGAACAGCGGATCCCAGAAGCGGCCCCAGACTACCTTGTTGACGTTCCACTGGGCGCCGCGGAACACACCTTCGAGTTCCTGGATGATCTTGCCGTTGCCGCGCACCGGGCCGTCCAGACGCTGCAGGTTGCAGTTGATGACGAAGATCAGGTTGTCCAGTTTCTCGCGGCCGGCCAGGGCGATTGCGCCGAGGGATTCCGGCTCGTCGCATTCGCCGTCGCCCATGAAGCACCATACCTTCTGCTTGCCGGCCGGGATGAAGCCGCGCGCTTCCAGGTACTTCATGAAGCGGGCCTGGTAGATCGCCTGGATCGGCCCCAGTCCCATGGAAACGGTGGGGAACTGCCAGAAGTCCGGCATCAGCCAAGGGTGAGGATAGGAGGACAGGCCCTTGCCGTCGACTTCGCGACGGAAGTTCTGCATCTGCTCCTCGCTGATGCGGCCTTCCATGAAAGCACGGGCGTAGACGCCGGGGCTGGCGTGGCCCTGGTAGAACACCAGGTCGCCGCCATGCTCTTCGGTCGGAGCCTGGAAGAAGTAGTTGAAGCCGATGTCATACAGCGTCGCCGAGGAAGCGAAGCTGGAAATGTGGCCGCCCAGATCCGGGTCGTCCAGGTTGGTGCGCATCACCATGGCCAGGGCGTTCCAGCGTACCAGCGAGCGGATGCGGCGTTCCATGAACAGGTCACCCGGCATGCGTGCTTCGTGAGTGACCGGAATGGTGTTGCGGTACGGCGTGGTGATCGCGTAGGGCAGTTGCGCACCGCTGCGGGTGGCCAGCTCGCCCAGACGGGTCATCAGGTAATGGGCACGGTCTTCACCCTCACGGTCGAGGACGGATTCAAGGGCGTCCAGCCATTCCTGGGTTTCGATCGGATCGAGGTCTTGCATGGCTTGCTCCAGGGCGGAAAGGCTTCCAGAATCGGAGGCCAGTTAAGGCTCACCGGCTTTTTGAGCAGGTGAGTTGCATTCTTGGATTTACCGGGGGTAGGTCCGGCCGTTTGTAGTTTTACTACATTTTGGCGACGGATTCAGCCCTCTGGATACAATTCAGCAGTAGTAAAACTACAATTCGCGGTGATGATGGCCGCCGCAAGCCCGTGGCTGCTGGCTTCGATGGTTTCACCGTGCGTCTGACAATCCGTCAAAAGGATAGACCATGAGCCAGCCGTTGCCGGTCGAGTTACCCCCTTCGCTGACATCCCGGGTGGAACGGGTGGAGAGCGTGCTGGAACAGTTGGCAAGCGGTTTCGAGGGCGAGCTGGCCGCATGGCCGCCTGGCCGCCGCGAGGCATGGCGGCGAGTTGCGGTGCTTAGTGATTTTGTCGTCGAGCAGGTCCAGCGTGATCCGCAGATGTTTTTTGCGCTCGCCGCTTCCGGCGAGCTGGAGCGTTCGCTGGCCGCCGGTGAGCTGCGCGAACAGTTGGCTGGACAGTTGCTCGGTTGCGACGACGAGGAGGCTCTGGCGCGCTGTCTGCGGCGTTTTCGCAACCGTCAGCAGCTGCGCATCATCTGGCGCGACTTCAGTCGCCAGGCCGTGCTTGCAGAGACTTGTCGCGATCTCTCGGATCTGGCTGACGCCTGCATCGATCTTGCCTACCACTGGCTCTATCCCCGCCATTGCGAGCAGTTCGGCACGCCAATCGGACGGCGTAGCGGCCATCCGCAGCATTTGGTGGTTCTTGGTATGGGCAAGCTTGGCGCCCACGAGCTGAACCTGTCTTCGGACATCGACCTGATCTTCGGTTATCCGGAAGGCGGGGAAACCGAGGGAAGCAGGCGCGCGCTGGACAACCAGGAGTTCTTCACCCGCCTGGGGCAGCGGCTGATTCGTGCGCTGGATGCGATCACTGTCGACGGCTTCGTGTTCCGCACCGACATGCGCCTGCGCCCCTACGGCTCCAGTGGCGCGCTGGTGTTCAGCTTCAATGCGCTGGAGCAGTACTACCAGGATCAAGGGCGCGACTGGGAGCGCTATGCCATGATCAAGGCGCGGGTGGTTGGTGGCGATCAGGCCGCCGGGCGGGAGCTGTTGGAGCTGCTGCGTCCCTTTGTCTATAGGCGCTATCTGGATTTCTCTGCCATCGAAGCGCTGCGCGCCATGAAGCAACTGATTCAGCAGGAGGTGCGGCGCAAGGGCATGAGCGAGAACATCAAGCTGGGTGCCGGAGGCATCCGCGAAGTGGAGTTCATCGCCCAGGCCTTCCAGTTGATCCATGGCGGCCGTGATCTCAGTCTGCAGCAGCGGTCGCTGCTCAAGGTTCTGGCGACCCTGGAAGGGCAGAGTTACCTGCCTCCGGCGGTGGTCGCTGAGCTGCGTGAAGGCTACGAGTTCTTGCGCTATACCGAGCATGCCTTGCAGGGGATCGGTGATCGGCAGACGCAGATGCTTCCGGCCGATCCCCTGGAACAGGCGCGGGTGGCGGCGATTATGGGGTTTGCCGACTGGGTGGCCTTTCACAAGCGGTTGACCTACTGGCGTGGTCGTATCGAGTGGCATTTTCAACAGGTTATTGCCGATCCGGACGAAGAGGACGGATGCCCCGGGGCAGCTTCCTACGGCGCCGAATGGCTGCCGCTGTGGGAGCAGGCGCTGGACCAGGAGGCTGCTGTGCTGCAGTTGCAGGAGGCGGGGTTTGGCGAGCCGCAGGCAGCTTGGCAGCGCCTTCTGGCCCTGCGTAATTCGCCGCAGGTGCGGGCCATGCAGCGCCTCGGGCGTGAGCGCCTGGACGCCTTCGTGCCGCGTCTATTGGCGCAGACCATTGAGCACGACAACCCGGATCTGGTGCTTGAGCGGGTGCTGCCGCTGGTGGAGAAGGTGGCGCGGCGCTCGGCCTATCTGGTGCTGCTGAGCGAGAACCCGGGTGCCCTGCTGCGTCTGACGACCCTGTGCGCTGCCAGTCCGTGGATCGCCGAGCAGATCGCCCGCTTTCCGCTGTTGCTTGACGAACTGCTCAACGAGGGCAGGCTGTACTCGCCTCCGCAGGCGCCCGAGCTGGCGGCTGAGCTGCGCGAGCGGCTGGTGCGTATTCCGCAGGACGATCTGGAGCAGCAGATGGAGGCGCTGCGTCATTTCAAGCTGGCCCACAGTCTGCGTGTGGCCGCTTCGGAAATTGCCGGCACGCTGCCGCTGATGAAGGTTTCCGACTATCTGACCTGGTTGGCTGAGGCAATTCTCGAACAGGTTCTGGCGTTGGCCTGGCAGCATACGGTGCAGCGTCATGGGCGGCCGTTGCGCGCAGATGGCACACCGTGCGACCCGGATTTCATCATCGTCGGCTACGGCAAGGTGGGTGGCCTGGAGTTCGGACACGGCTCGGATCTGGATCTGGTTTTCATTCACGGTGGCGACCCGCAGGCCGAGACCGATGGCGCCAAGCCGATCGACGGAGCGCAGTTTTTCACTCGACTGGGGCAGCGCATCGTTCATCTGCTGACTACCCAGACCACTTCCGGCGCGCTCTACGAGGTGGACATGCGCCTGCGTCCTTCCGGTGCGGCGGGCCTGCTGGTCAGTTCCCTGGGCGCCTTCCAGCGCTACCAGGAAAGCGAGGCCTGGACCTGGGAGCACCAGGCGTTGGTACGCGCCCGGGTGCTGGTTGGCTGCCAGCGACTGGCTGGCGAGTTCTCCCGGGTGCGTGCCGAGGTGCTCGGCCGGCAGCGCGAGCTGGCGGCGTTACAGCGCGAGGTCAGCGAGATGCGTGCCAAGATGCGTGACAACCTGGGCACTCGCGCTACTGCGGCCGGTACCGCAGACAATGCCTTTGAAGCCACGTCCAGCTTCGATCTGAAGCAGGACGCCGGTGGTATCGTCGATATCGAATTTATGGTGCAATACGCGGCTCTGGCCTGGTCATGGCAGTACCCGCAGCTACTCGAGTTCACCGACAATATCCGCATTCTGGAAGGTCTGGAACAGGTCGGGCTGATGCCCGCTGAGGATGCCGCACTGCTGCGCGAGGTGTACAAGAGCTACCGCTCGGCGGCCCACCGGCAGGCGCTGCAGAAGCAGCCGGGCGTGGTGCCGGGCGATCAGTTCCAGGCTGAACGCCGCGCCGTGATGCGCCTGTGGCAGGCACTTGGGCTGAATTGACCGGGCGGGGCAAGGCCCCACCCACTGAAGTTAATCGAGAAGCGAATTTGAGGAGCAGGCAAGATGTCGATGTCCGACCGTGACGGCGTGATCTGGTACGACGGCAAACTGGTGCCGTGGCGCGAAGCAACCACCCATGTGCTGACCCATACCCTGCATTACGGTATGGGCGTGTTCGAGGGGGTGCGTGCCTACAACACCCCGGACGGCACTGCGATCTTCCGCCTGCAGGCGCACACCGACCGTCTGTTCGACTCCGCCCATATCTTCAACATGCAGATCCCCTTCACCAAGGAGGAGATCAACGAGGCGCAGCGTGCGGCGGTACGCGAGAACGGTCTGGAAAGCGCCTATCTGCGTCCGATGGTGTTCTTCGGTAGCGAAGGCATGGGCCTGCGTGCCGCTGGCCTGAAGGTGCACGTGATCGTCGCGGCCTGGCACTGGGGCGCCTACATGGGTGAAGAAGCGCTGGAAAGCGGAATCAAGGTGCGCACCAGCTCCTACACCCGCCACCACGTCAACATCGCCATGACCCGCGCGAAGGCCAACGGCAACTACATCAACTCGATGCTTGCTCTGCAGGAAGCCATCTCCGGCGGCGCCGACGAGGCCATGTTGCTGGATCCGGAAGGCTATGTGGCTGAAGGTTCGGGCGAGAACATCTTCCTGGTCAAGGACGGCGTGATCTACACCCCGGAAGTGACCAGCTGCCTCAACGGCATTACCCGCAGCACCATCATCACTCTGGCGTCCGAGCTTGGCATCAAGGTGGTGGAGAAGCGCATTACCCGCGACGAGGTGTATATCTGCGACGAAGCCTTCTTCACCGGTACCGCCGCCGAAGTGACGCCCATCCGCGAAGTTGACGGCCGTCAGATCGGTATCGGCCGCCGTGGCCCGGTAACCGAAAAGCTGCAGAAGGCCTACTTTGACCTGGTGACCGGCAAGACCTCGGCTCATGCCGAGTGGCGCACTCTGGTCAAGTAAGGACGGTTCCGGGGTCATGACGGGGAGGCTTCGGGAGCTTGTCGGCAGGCTTGTACGCTAGCTGCTCGAAGAGGCGGGCAGACGCAGACAGTGATGTTGTCCGCGGGCGCCGCTTCGTTCAGTGCAGTCAGAAGTGCAGGCTGTCGGCAGGCTTCCGGCCTCCCCGATCGTTTCTGGAAAGGATATGAAGATACTAATCGTTGGGCCCAGTTGGGTGGGCGACATGGTGATGGCGCAGACACTGTTCCAGTGTCTGAAGCAGCGTCATGGCGAGTGCGAGATCGATGTGTTGGCGCCGGACTGGAGTCGGCCGATCCTTGAGCGCATGCCCGAGGTGCGGGCCGCGCTGAGCCTGCCGCTGGGGCATGGCGTGCTCGATTTGGCCACCCGTCGGCGTATCGGCAAGTCACTGGCCGGCCGCTACGATCAGGCGATCCTGCTGCCCAACTCGCTCAAGTCCGCGCTGGTGCCATGGTTCGCCGGCATCCCTCTGCGCACGGGCTGGAGAGGCGAGATGCGCTATGGCCTGCTCAACGACCTGCGCATTCTCGATAAGGACCGCTACCCGCTGATGATCGAGCGCTTTATGGCGCTGGCCTACGAACCGGGTGCGGCATTGCCTCAGCCTTATCCACGGCCATGCCTGGTGATCGATCAGGCCAGCCGCGATGCGGCGCTGGAGAAGTTCGGCCTGCAGCTTGATCGCCCGGTTCTGGCGCTATGCCCCGGAGCGGAGTTCGGCGAGGCCAAGCGCTGGCCGGCCGAGCACTACGCCAAGGTTGCCGAAGCGCGGATTCGCCAGGGCTGGCAGGTCTGGCTGTTTGGTTCGAAGAACGATCATGCCGGCGGCGAAGATATTCGCCTGCGGCTGATTCCCGGGTTGCGTGAGGAGGTCAGCAATCTGGCTGGGCAGACCAGTCTGGCTGAGGCCATCGATCTGATGTCGGCTGCTGCGGCAGTCGTCTCCAACGATTCGGGGCTGATGCACGTGGCAGCAGCTCTGGAACGCCCGCTGGTGGCCGTTTACGGCTCTACCTCTCCACAGTTCACGCCACCGCTGGCCGAACGGGTGGAAATCGTCCGGCTGGGGCTGGAGTGCAGCCCTTGCTTTGAGCGTACCTGTCGCTTCGGTCACTACAACTGCCTGCGTGATCTGGCGCCGCGGCAGGTGATCGACGCGCTGGGCCGACTGGTGGGCGATCCACTGAGCCTGGCCGAGGATCACTGAATTGCGGGTGCTGATCATCAAAACCTCGTCGCTAGGCGACGTGGTACATACCCTGCCGGCTCTCACCGATGCGGCCCGGGCGATTCCCGGCATCCGTTTCGACTGGGTGGTGGAGGAAGGCTTCGCCGAGATTCCGGCCTGGCACCCGGCGGTGTCGCAGGTGATTCCGGTAGCGATCCGCCGCTGGCGCAAGCACCTGCTGCAAACCTGGCGCAGCGGTGAGTGGAAGCGTTTTCGCCAGCGCCTTGGCGCGACCCGCTACGACCTGGTGATCGATGCCCAGGGACTGCTGAAAAGTGCCTGGCTGACCCGTTATGTCAAGGCTCCGGTGGCTGGCCTGGATCGCGACTCGGCCCGTGAGCCGATCGCCTGTCGCTTCTACGACCGTCTGTACGCCGTACCCAGGGAGCAACACGCACTGGAGCGTACCCGTCAGTTGTTCGCCCAGGCGCTGGACTATCCGCTGCCGGTCGGCGTGGGTGACTATGGCCTTGACCGTGCCGCATTAGGCGATACCGCAGCCGGGCCTTATCTGCTGTTTCTGCATGGCACTACCTGGCCGAGCAAGCACTGGCCGGAGGCAGACTGGCGCGCCCTGGCCGAACGTATGGACGAGCTGGGCTGGGCGGTGCGCCTGCCATGGGGCAATGCCGAGGAGAAGGCGCGGGCCGAGCGCATTGTTTCCGGTCTGCAGTATGCGGCGGTGCTGCCGAAATTGAATCTGGCTGGCGTGGCCAAGGTCATTGCCGGTGCTCGGGCCTGTGTTTCGGTGGATACCGGCCTTGGCCACCTGGCCGCTGCGTTGGACGTGCCGAACATTTCCCTTTACGGTCCAACCCTGCCTGGCAAGGTGGGCGCCTACGGCCGTGGCCAGATCCATCTTTGCGCCAGTGGCCCTGGCGCAGGCAGTGGTGATCGCAATCAGCCATGTTTCGAGGGCTTGGGCGCCGAGCGCGTCGCCCTGGAGCTGGAGGCGCTGTTGCTTGCACCTCGCGAAACCCTTTAAGGAGTGGCTATGCAACTGGCCTTCGTTCTCTACAAATACTTTCCTTTCGGCGGACTGCAGCGCGACTTCATGCGCATCGCCCTGGAGTGCCAGGCGCGCGGCCATGCCATTCGCGTCTACACGCCGATCTGGGAGGGCGACAACCCCGGCGGCTTCGACGTGCGCGTGGCACCGGTTCGTGCCCTGTTCAATCACCGCCGCAACGAGAAATTCACCGCCTGGCTGCAAGCCGACCTCAAGCGAGATCCTGTCGACCGGGTGATCGGCTTCAACAAGATGCCGGGCCTGGACGTGTACTACGCCGCCGACGGCTGTTTCGAGGACAAGGCACAGACCCTGCGCAACCCGATCTATCGTCGCTGGGGGCGCTACAAGCATTTCGCCGAGTACGAGCGAGCGGTGTTCGCGCCGGAGTCGAAGACCGAGATACTGATGATCTCCGAGGTGCAGCAGCCGCTGTTCATCAAGCACTACAAGACACCTGTGCAGCGCTTCCATCTGCTGCCTCCGGGAATTGCCCAGGATCGCCGCGCACCGGCCAATGCCGCCGAGATCCGTGCCGAGTTCCGCCGGGAGTTCAATCTGAGTGATGATGATCTGCTACTGGTGCAGATCGGCTCCGGCTTCAAGACCAAGGGGCTGGATCGCAGCCTCAAGGCGCTGGCGTCCCTGCCGCGCGAGTTGCGCAAACGCACCCGGCTGATCGCCATTGGCCAGGATGACCCCAAGCCCTTCCTGCTGCAGGTCAAGGCACTGGGGCTGACGGATCAGGTGCAGATTCTCAAGGGACGTAGCGATATTCCACGTTTCCTGCTCGGTGCCGACCTGCTGATCCACCCGGCCTACAACGAGAATACCGGTACCGTACTGCTGGAGGCCCTGGTGTCCGGCCTGCCGGTGCTGGTTACCGATGTGTGCGGCTACGCGCATTACATTGCCGATGCCGACTGCGGCCGGGTGCTGCCCAGCCCGTTCGAGCAGGAGCAGCTCAACCGCACCCTGGCCGATATGCTCGCCGATCCGCAGCAGCGCGCCTTCTGGGGGCGCAATGGGCTTGCCTATGCCGACAGCGCCGATCTGTATTCGATGCCGAAGAAGGCCGCCGACGTGATCCTCGCGGAGAAACACGCGTGAAGCTGATTCTCGCCGAGCCGTTCAAGAGCCTGTGGGCCGGTCGCGACGCCTTCGAGGCCGTCGAGGCGTTGCAGGGCCAGGTCTACCGTGAGCTGGAAGGCCGCCGTACCCTGCGCACCGAAGTCGACGGGCGGGGTTACTTCGTCAAGATTCACCGCGGTATTGGCTGGGGCGAGATCGTCAAGAACCTGCTCAGTGCCAAGGCGCCGGTGCTCGGCGCTGCGCAGGAATGGCAGGCGATCCAGCGCTTGACCGCTGCAGGAGTGCCGACCATGACCGCCGTGGCCTACGGCGAGCGCGGCAGCAATCCGGCGCGTCAGCATTCATTCATCGTCACCGAAGAGCTGGCGCCGACCGTCGACCTGGAGCAGCTCAGCCTGAACTGGGCGCAGCAGCCGCCCAGGTTCGCTCTCAAGCGCGCGCTGATCGGTGAGGTGGCGCGGATGACCAGGGCTATGCATCGTGCCGGGGTCAATCACCGTGACTGCTACATCTGCCATTTCCTGCTGCACACGGAGCGGCCGATCCAGCCTGGCGATCTGCGTCTGTCGATCATCGACCTGCACCGCGCCCAGGTGCGTCGGCACACGCCGCGGCGCTGGCGTGACAAGGATCTGGCCGCGCTGTATTTCTCGGTGCTCGATATCGGCCTGACCCGGCGCGACAGGCTGCGCTTCCTGCGCGACTATTTCCAGCGGCCGCTGCGTCAGGTGCTGCGCGAAGAGGCGCGCCTGCTACAGTGGCTGGAGCGCAAGGCTGCGAAGCTCTATGCGCGTAAGCAGCGCTATGGGGATGCACTCTGATGGCCGGTTGGAATCTCGCCGAAGACTATCGTGCACTGGCTGCCGACTTTGGTTCGTTGCAGGCCGTGTTCGAGTTGCAGGGCCGGCGCCTGACCAAGGACCCGCTGTCCGAGGTGATACTTATCGAGCGCGACGGCGTGCGTTACTACGTCAAGCGCTACTGGGGCGCAGGCAAGGGGCTGCGCCGTTATCTCGGCCGCCCGCGAGTCAAGGCCGAGTGGCAGAACCTCAGGCACTTCGCCAGGTGGGGCATCCCCACCGCGCCCATTGTTGCCTATGGACTGGAGAGAAGGGCCGGTGCCTTTGTTCGTGGTGCGCTGATTACCCGCGAACTGGAGCACACCTGTGATCTGGCGATGCTGGCGAAGGAGGGTGATCCGCGCCTGCGCAATGCGTCCTGGGTAGATGACATCAGCCGTCAGTTGGCGCAGCACACCCGGACGCTGCATGACCATCACTTCACTCATAACGATCTGAAATGGCGCAATCTGCTGGTCAACGAGCAGGGTCGGCTGTTCTTTATCGACTGCCCTACCGGCAGTTTCTGGTGGGGGGCGTTGCTGCGCTACCGGATCGTCAAGGATCTGGCCTGTCTGGATAAGGTGGCCAAACAGGTACTGAGACGAACCCAGCGTTTGCGCTTCTACCTGCAGTACCGTCAGCGGGCCCGGCTGGATGAGGCCGGCAAGCGTCAGGTGCGCAGGATCCTGAAGTTCTTCGAGGGACGGGAATGAGCGACTTTATTGCCGCAGAAGACCGTGTACTGCTCGAACGCCATGGCCTGGCCAGTTTCGAGGCGCTGTGGGCGCTCAAGCTGGAGGCGGTGGATGAGCCCAACACCGAGCGCGGCGGCTGGAGCAGTGTCTATCGGCTGGAGCTGGATGAGCGTGCCTACTACCTCAAGCGGCAGAGCAATCACCTGACCCGCAGTCTGTTGAAGCCGTTGGGCGAGCCGACCTTTGCCCGCGAATTTCGCAACATCCGCCGCTATGCCGAACTAGGCATTCCGGCGCTGCAGGCGGCCTTTTTCGCTGAGCGACGTGTGCCGGGTGAGCACCGGGCGCTGCTGCTGACCCGGGCCCTGGATGGCTGGCGGGATCTGGATCATTGGCTGCAGCGTTGGGCCGAGCTGAGCGATGCGCAGCGCAGCGCCATTCTGAGGGCCTGTGGCGAGCTGGCGCGTGATCTGCATCGGGCGCGGCAGATGCATGGTTGTTTCTATCCCAAGCATATCTTCCTGCGTGAGGGGGCTGCGGGTTTTGATGCGCAACTGATCGATCTGGAAAAGACCCGGCCGCTGCTGCTGGGAGAGCGCGACCGGATCAAGGATCTGGAGCCGTTGCTACGCCGCGCCGGTCTGTGGAGCGAGGCTGAAGTGCGTCAGTTGCTCACTGCTTATCTGGGTGAGAAGGGCGATATCGAGCGCTGGTATCAACGTCTCGGCGCTCGTCGTCGGCACAAGGAGATGCGCTGATGCAACTGGCCGAACTGCAGCAGGCTGGCCGTGCGCCACAGCTGCCGCTGAGCCTGGAGCTTGCCGGTGAGTCGCTGCGCCTCGAACGCCTACTGCGGGTGCTGCCCGGGCAGCGTTATGTCGCTCTGGCACAGTGGCGTGGTCGTGCAGTGCTTGCCAAGCTGCTGGTCGGCGGCAAGGCCGAGCGGCATTACCAGCGTGAACTGGAGGGTGCCCATCTGCTGGCAAACCAGGGGCTGACGACGCCTGTCCTGCTGGCAGAGGGCTTTGCGAGCGGGCAGGGCGGCTGGCTGCTGTTTGACTATCTGAATGGCGCCGAGAGCCTGTGGGACGCCTGGCGTTCGGTGGTACACGAGCCGCTGTTGTCCGACGCTCAGCAGGCAGTGCTCGGCGCGGCCCTGGAGTCCATCGCCCGGCTGCATGGCAAGGGCCTGTGGCAGGCCGATCTGCATCTGGACAATCTGCTGCGGCATGACGGTCGCCTGTATCTGATCGACGGTGGTGGCGTGCGGGTGGAGACGGCCGGGCAGCCTCTTTCGCGCCAGCGGGTGCTGGAGAATCTCGGGGTGTTTTTCGCCCAGCTACCGGCGGAGCTGGATACTTATCTGGAGGAGCTGCTGATCTTCTACCTGCTGGCCAATGGTGAGCATGCCCTGCCTCTGGAGCAGTTGCAGAGCGAGGTGGAGAAGGTGCGTCGCTGGCGCCTGCGGGATTTCCTGCGCAAAACGGGGCGCGACTGCAGCCTGTTTGCCGCACGGATCGGTGCCTTCGGCCTGCGCGTGCTGCGCCGTGACTGCGAGCCGCTGCTGCAGCCGCTGCTCGGCGAGCTGGATGCGCGAATTGATGCCGGCCATCTGTACAAGACAGGCGGAGCCGCGACGGTGGCCCGTATCGAGGTTGGGGGACGGCCGCTGGTGCTCAAGCGTTACAACGTGAAGAACCTGCTGCACTGGTTCAAGCGCTTCTGGCGGCCGAGCCGCGCCTGGCACAGCTGGCGTGAGGGCAATCGCCTTCAACTGCTGGGCATTCCCACTCCTACGCCTTTGGCGGTGATCGAGCGGCGCTTTTGCTGGCTGCGTGGGCGCGCCTACCTGATTACCGACTATTGCGGTGGGCAGGATATAATTGCCCGTTTCGAGGCATATCGGCACGCATCCCCACCGGAGGCCGAACTGCTGGCTCTTGAGCGATTGTTTGCCGCCCTGTTGCGCGAGCGCATCAGTCATGGCGATCTCAAGGGGCACAATCTGTTCTGGGATGATGCGCAGGGTGCCTGGTCGCTGATTGACCTGGATGCCATGCGTCAGCATCGCAGTGCACGCAGTTTTGCTCGGGCCTATGCCCGGGACCGTGCCCGTTTTCTGCGCAACTGGCCGGCAGACTCCGCGCTGTACCGGTTGCTCGACCAACGTTTACCGCAGGTGCCTGGCACCTGCCCGAACTAGAGGCTTACACCTGTGGCATTGACCATTCTCGGCCTGTCCGGCGCGCTCAGCCATGACCCGTCCGCCGCCCTGTACATCGATGGCAAGCTGATCGCGGCGGTCGAGGAAGAGCGCTTCGTGCGCGACAAGCATGCAAAGAACCGCATGCCCTACGAGTCCGCCAAGTTCTGCCTGGAGCAGGCCGGGATCAAGCCGTCGGACGTCGACGTGGTGGCGATTCCCTTCGCGCCCATCAGCATCTTCGAGAAAGCCCGCTGGCAGTACGCCAAGCGCTACGCCTACGCGCCGGATCGTGCCCTTGATGCGATCCTGTTCGGTAACCGCCGTTACAAGCGCTACAAGAAGCGCATCGAGTGGTGTCTGGTGCAACTCGGCTTCGACCTGAAGAAGGTCAAGATCGAGCCGGTCGAGCACCACCTGGCACACGCCTCCAGCGCCTACCACTGCTCGGGCTTCAAGGAGAAGACCGCGATCCTCGGCATCGACGGCAAGGGTGAGTACGCCACCACCTTCTTCGGCTGGGGTGAGAACGGCAAGATCCACAAGATCAAGGAGTTCTATGATCCGGATTCACTCGGCGGCCTGTACGGTGCGATCACCGAGTACCTCGGCTTCGAGATGCTCGACGGCGAGTTCAAGGTCATGGGCATGGCACCCTACGGTGATGCCGCCAAGTACGATTTCTCGCGCCTGGCCAAGTTCGAGAACGGCGAGCTGACCATCAATACCGATTACGCCAACGTCATCGGCTTCCGCCGCTACAAGGAAAACGGCAAGGGCTACTACTTCTCGCCCAAGCTGATTGACTGGCTGGGGCCGAAGCGTCAGGGCGACATCGCCGACGATCCCTACATCCACTACGCCGCCAGCATGCAGGCGCTGTTCGAGAAGCTGGCGCTGGAGATGATGGACTACTACCTGGGTGACATCATCAGGGAAACCGGCAGGATCGCCTTCGCCGGCGGCTGTGCGCTGAACGTCAAGCTCAACCAGAAGATAATCGCCCGTCCGGAAGTGAAGGAACTGTTCGTACAGCCGGCTTCCGGCGACGCCGGCACCGCAGTCGGTGCAGCGGCCTATGTGTCGGTGGCCCGCGGCGTGCCGGTGGAGAAGATGGAGCACGTCTATCTCGGCCCCTCCTACAGCAACGAGGAGGTCATCGCCGCCTGCGCCAGGCACCCGAACAAGCCGGTGTGGAAGAAGATCGACAACGTTGAGCAGCGCATCGCCCGGATCATGGTCGACGGAAACCCGGTGGCCTGGTTCCAGGGCCGCATGGAGTTCGGCCCGCGCGCCCTTGGCGGCCGCTCGATCATCGGCTGCCCGAGCGTGCCGGGTGTGGCCGACCGGATCAACGAACAGATCAAATTCCGCGAGCGCTGGAGACCCTTCTGCCCGTCGATGCTCGACACCGTCGCGCCGAAGATGCTCAAGGTTGACCATCCAAGTCCGTTTATGACCTTCACCTTCGAGGTCAACGAGGAATGGAAGACCCGCGTCGCCGAGGTGGTACACGAAGACGGCACGTCCCGCGCCCAGGTGCTGGAGCGCCGCTTCAATCCGCGCTGGTACGACCTGATGCTGGAGCTGGAGAAGCTGACCGGAAACGGCGTGTCGCTCAACACTTCGCTGAACCGCCGCGGCGAGCCGATGATCTGCTCACCGACCGATGCATTGAACATGTTCTATGGCTCGGATCTGCAGTACCTGATCATGGAAGACATCCTCGTGGTCAAGGACGGCAGGGACTGGTATGACCACGTCTGAGCCGGTCGCCGGCAACGGCGTGCGCTGGGTACTGCAGTTCTGTCACGGTTATGACGGACCGTTTCTCGACTGTGCCCGGCAGTACGCTGCGTTGTTCGCCGGCACGCGCTACAAGGTGTGCACGGTCTATCTGACCGGCGCACCCTCGGCCGAGGTGGAGCAGGGCTCGGCCTCCGACGAGGTTATCTTTCTCGACTATTCCAGCAAGCAGGTGCGAGGCCTGAAACTGGCGGCGATTCGCGACTTGCGGCGCATCGCCGCGTCCCGCGACTTCGCCCTGTGCATTGCTCATCGCTTCAAGCCGATCTATGTCGCCCTGCTTGGCAGTGATCTGCCGGTGATTGGCGTGCACCACGCCTTCGGTGATTATCAGCGGCGTTCGCGCCGGCTGTTCGCCAATTTTTTCCGCCAGCGCCTCAGGCTGCTGGGCGTTTCCGATGCGGTACGCGATGACATGCGTGCCTGCCTGCCCGACTGGCCGGCCGAGCGTATCGAGACACTGTACAACCGTATTGACCTGGCGGCGCTACAGGCCGAGCAGGTCGATCGTGCGGCTGCTCGTGAGCACCTCGGTTTGCCGCAAGACGCCTGGGTGGTGGGCAACGCCGGTCGCCTGCACCCGGACAAGGATCAGGCCACTCTGATTCGTGGCTTTGCCCAGGCTCTACCACAGCTGCCGGCCGGCAGCCTGCTGGCAATCATGGGCAGCGGCCGTCTGGAGGCTTTGCTCAAGGCTCTGGCTGCCGAGCTGGGTGTGAGCGACTCCGTGCGTTTTCTCGGCCAGGTAGCCCATGGCCGGCGTTACTTCAGGGCCTTCGATGTGTTCGCCCTGAGTTCGGATCACGAGCCATTCGGCATGGTGCTACTGGAGGCCATGGCTGCTGGCGTGCCAGTGATTGGTACCGATTGCGGTGGTGGCCGGGAGGTGGTGCAGGGCGTTGGTGAGCTGTTCCCGCTCGGCGGCGTCGATTCGCTAGCCTCCGCTTTGCAGCGCCAGGCGCGGCTGGACGATTTGCAGCCGCTGCGCCAACGGATGCTGGAGCGTCTACAGCAGTCCTTTTCGGATCAGGCGGTCACACGCCGTTTCTGGTCGCTTCCCTTGTGTACGCCGCTGCGCTGAGACCTTCATGAGCAAGAACGCTACCAGCAATCCCTGGGCTGATTGCGCCCGCGCCCTTGACCGCTACCGCTGGCAGTTGCTGCGCGAGCGTCACGGGGTATTCGGCAGTGCGCTGCGCTTTGTTCGTGAAGCCCTGGGCGACTGGTGGTTCGGCGTGCGAGCGCGCAGGCGCCTAGCCTCTGTAGTTACACCAGAGCCATGTGATTTCCTGTTGCTGCAGTCAGCCCCCAAGGTGATACCGCTGCAACGCAAGAAGCTATTGATCGAGGTGCTGCGTGGGCGCGGTCATAGCCTGGTGGAGACCGCACTGCAGGGGCCCAAGACGGTTCTGCATGAGCGTCTGCTCAGAATGCCTCCCTTCGCTGTGCCAACCCGTTACTTCGGGCTCGCTGCCTATGCACAGTGGCTGGTAGAACAGTATCAGCCTCGCATCCTGCTTAATGACCGTAACGGCAGCCTGTACAGCCCCTTTCTGCGTCTGGCACTGAATGCCCGCGGCAATCTGCTGGTGCATCTGGCTCATGCCACCACGGTGGAAAGCTCGCGCCGGCTAAGCATGAACGACTACGACTATTACTTCCTGTTTGGCCAGAGTTCACTGCAGGCATTGCAGGCCCGGACTTTGCGCTTCGGCAGTTCGACTGCGGTGCTGGCTGGTTCGCACATGATTGATATGGCATACGACCAGCCTGCTGGCGATCCTGCCTGGCGCAGTCTGTTGATCCTGGGAGTAGGGCCTGACAGGGAAAAGGAAGCCGGTTTTCAGGCAGCCTACGCCTTGGTACGTGACTGGGCCAGAGCACATCCGGAATACCAGGTGCTGGTCAAGGCCCATCCGCGCAGCCAGGTGGCGTTCTGGCAGGAGGCCGCTGCCAGTCTGGATAACGTGCAGGTTTTGCCCAAAAGCTGCAGCCTGGCTGATGCACTGGCTCAGACCAGTGTGGTGGTCAGTCTTCTTTCCAATGCAGTGATCGAGGCGGCACTGGCGCGGCGGCCGGTGATCGGTGTAACGGTTGGCCAGGGCGTAGATTTGTTTGCTCAGACGAGGTTCTTCGGTGAAGCCGTGACGAGCGTTGAGAGCCTGCAGGAGGCGGTCAGGGCCGTGGAGCAGGATTATCCCCGGCACCTGCAGCAGGCAGAGCAATTTGCTCACTACCATCTGGCTCAGGGCTGCCAGGGGCTGGAGCATAACCTCGAGTTGCTGGAGCGCTTGTTGCGCGGCGAAGTTATTGAAGGGCATTGGTTACCGGCCAGTGGAGCAGTTGAAAGATAAGGAAACTGGGAAATGCATCCTCACTGGTAGGCACTCGAGGGGATCCCGCTCAGGCCAGGGGGTGGCCACAAAGTGCTGTGACATGGAGGCGACAGCCATTCGTGGCCGTCACGCGACCTTCTGCTTTAAGGAGTGTCTCGGTGGCTTGTTAATGTTCACTCTATAGGGCTTTTCATGCAGGCCTTGCTTTTCAACGACACCTCATATGAGCAGCATCATGGCTCTCAATTGGTGGTTCGACAGATCTATCGTCTGGCCGCTGCGGCTGGAATCCACATTCGCCGAGCCTGTCCGATGCGCTATGACTGGCAGGCCGACGCGCGCCTGAAAGCCGATATCCTTAAGGCCGATCTGTGCCTGATCAACGGTGAGGGCACTATGCACGATGATGCTCGTCAGGCCCTGCGTCTGGTGGAGCTAGCCAGTTACTGCAAGTCCCACGGGGTGCCCTGCTTTCTGATCAATAGCGTGTGGCAGCGTAATATCCGGCTGAACGAGTATGCACGCGATTTCAGCGGTATCTATGTGCGAGATCAGCTTAGTAGGCAGGAGTTGGCGCAGGCTGGAATCGCGGCGCAGGTAGTGCCGGATCTGACACTGACTCTGGATCTGTCGCCTTACTGTAGCGTGCGTTCCGGCGGGCTGATTAACGGTAGTGTGTTTGCCGAGCGTACTTGGGAGGCCTGGCAGACTGCCTGTCGTCACCGGGTTCGCTACCTGAGCATCAAGGCACCTCCGCCCTTGCAGGCTGGCAAAGGTTTTCCTTCCTACCTGCTTAAGAGTCTGGCGCGCCGGTTGAAGGCCGAGTCCCGGCTGTTGTCCAGCCACCTGCACAGCGTGCCACAGGAACTTGGTGAACGGTCGCTGACACAACTTCGCTGGCGCTATTCGTCGCGCTCATTGGCGCGTTTTCTGGCTAGCCTGTCGGCTGCCGAGTGGATGGTGACCGGACGCTTTCACTGCGTGACGCTTTGTTTGCTAACCCGCACGCCTTTCGTTGCGGTTTCCTCCAACACGCATAAGATTGAAGCCCTTTTGCAGGAGGCTGGTCTGCAGCTTCGTCTGGCTGAGAGCTACGAGGAAGCGCTGCAATTGGCGGCCGCCTGGCCGTTCTCTATGCAGGAACAGCAGGCGCTGGAGCACTTCCTGCAGCGCTCGCGGGAGCAGGCGCAGGAAATGTTTAAACAAATTGCCCAATATTGCCGTCGGCAGGAGTGTTGAATCACATGGATCCACGGATTGCTCTTAAGCGCTTGCCGTTTCTGTTTGCCTGGCTCTCGATGGCAGTACTGCTGCTGGGGCGTTTCTGGTGGCCTGGCGAGACCTCGGCTTGGGCAAGCAGTATGCGCTTCTGTCTGGCCTTCTTCCTGCTTGCAGCTTTGCTGAACTGGCGGCAGGTCGGCGCTGAGCTGGTCGAGCGTCAGCTGTTACTGCTGATGGGTGGTTTGGCGCTCTGGGTGCTGATCAGCGTGTGTTGGCTCGGCGGTGAGGTCGACATTCTCCGGCGCGGCTTGGTGTTGCTGGTGTTTATTGTGGCCACTGCCTATCTTGCCGGGCGAGAATCTCAGACGCTACTGCGGCTGCTGCAGGCGTCGGCAGTACTGGGGGCACTGGCCTCATTGGTGACCATCGGCCTCGCGCTGCACAAAAATGGCTTCAATTTCAGCTATCGCGCCTTCCGTCTGCATAGCTCGGGTATTCCGGGTTTCGCCGAGTTCGGCAACCCGATTATTTCCGGCATGCACCTGGCTCTGGCCGGGTTAACCGCTTTCTGGTCACTGCTTAGTAGCAAGCGCTGGTCTGGCCGTCTGTTCTGGGGGCTGCTGCTGTTGCCGTTAGGGCTCTATGTATTTCTCTCTTTCTCACGTAGTGCCTGGCTGGGAGTGGCGGCCGGCGGTCTGTTCCTGCTCTGGAGACTGGGTAATCTGCGTATCTGGATTGGCTGCGGTGTGGCTTTGGTGTTGGCACTGGTGCTGGCGCTGCTTCGTTTCCCCAACATGCTTGGAGTCGAGGCCGCGCGCAACCTGACCCACCGCGACGTGATCTGGAAAATGGTGCTCGACGCCATGCCCGGCTACTGGCTGCAGGGCCACGGCGCGGGGGTCAATATGGATCTGATGCAGATCGACCGCCTGAAGGTGACCAATACTCACAGCCTCTACCTGGAGGTGCTGTTTCAGTACGGTGTGGTAGGCCTGGTGCTGTTTCTCGGCATGCTGTTGCTGGCAGTCCGGCGCCTGTGGCGCTGCTCCAATGACCTGGCCACGCTGGCGCTTGGCCTGCTCTGCGGAAGCCTGGCGGTGATGTTCTTCGAGCTGCACTCGTTTATTCATTCGCCAAACCTTATTTGGTTGTGGATCTGGCTGCCGCTGGCCATCGCTCTGGGAAGCCGGGAGCGTCTGCATGCACATTGAAACGAATAACTCCGGACGAACGTTGCAACTGGATAGCGGTGTGCGAATTGGGCTGAGGGATTTTGCCGCACTGCGCGGACGTTTCTCTGGAACGGTGTTTCTCGTGGCATCCGGGCCATCTGTGGCGGACTTCCCCATGGCGCGCTATAGAGACTGGCCGATGCTGTCGATGAATGGTTCGATTGTGCGTTTTCTCGAAGAAGGTCTCAGACCGCTGTTCTATCTCTGTGACGATCGTGGAGTTGCTGAGCGCAAGGGGACCGCGGTGGCTGAAGGTATTCGCCATGCGCAACATGCAGCGCTGGGCCTGAGTTCGCTGGAGCAGGTGGCGCGTCATACACCCGAAGCACTAGAAGAGGGCGATCTCTTTCTGCTGGAGCGGGCCAACCGCCTGCACGGGCAGCGCAGATTGTCGGATCGGCATTTTGCCTGGCGTCACCGGCACGATCCGGAGCTTCTGGTGCAGTGGTCATTACTGCACCAGAAACGCAATCGTATCGGCTTCAGCCGTAATCTTGGACTGGGCTACTTCAATGCCCGAACCATTGCATACGCTGCTCTGCAGTTGGCCTGCCACTTGGGCTTCGAGCGGGTATTCATGGTCGGAGTCGATATGCAGGCTGGGCTTGGCCAGTTCTACGATCCGCAAGGCAAGGTGGTACCGAGTCGGCTCGACGACGATTGGGACGACTACATTTTGCCGAGTTTCCAGCTGCTTGCCCGACGGGTTCTGCGGCCTGACTTTGAAGTCTTCAACCTGTCTCGCAACAGCCGTATCGAGCCGGCGCTGGTGCCGCGACTGGAGTGGCGTGAGGTGGATTCGCTGCTGGCCGGGGGCGGCTGAGCCGGAGACGCTTCAGTTCAGTTGCGTAGTACCGACTCCGCCGGAGTGGTAGAGACTGAGCAGTCGCTCGAAGGGGAAGTGCTCCAGGTGTCGGCGCTGCAGATAGCTGCGCAGGTGCTCGAAGTTGCGGCGGATCAGGCTGCGGTTGAGTGGAAAGGGATAGCAGCGCAGATCCAGCACGTCGATCAGGCCGAACTGGCCCGGTGCAGTCAGCAGAATATTGCCCAGGTGCAGAGAGCGGAAGTAGATGCCCTGACGATGCAGGTGCTGGATGAAACCGGCCAGGGCTGGCAGCTCCTGTTCAATGCGGGGATCACCGCTGCGCAGCAACTGTTCCAGAGACTGTCCTGGTAGTGGAGCGTAGAGGCAGGCGCTGAGGCCCTTTGCTCGGTCTATCCAGAGCGCTTCACTGACTTGCGGAGTAGCCACGCCACGCGCGCGCAGACGCTCGATATTACGGCTGAAGCGCAGGGCTGCCGGCCACAGGCGGGCCTGCAGTAGCGGGCGGCGGGTATGGAAGATTTTCAGCAGATTGCCGTCGGTCAGTGCCACCACTTTGGGGCCGCGAGCATCCTGCTCGAGCACTTCTCCACTGGCCAGCCAGCTTTCCAGTTCCTGCGCTGTTACAATCCGCATCGTTTTCCTCTAGCCAGTTGTGGGACATGCCGAATGGCCAATTCTACCCAGCAATCCAGCTTGAAGGTGTACTTGCGGTTGCTGCGCTATGTGCTTCCCTACTGGGGGCTGTTCGCGCTCAGCCTCCTGGGATTCCTGATTTTCGCCTCAACCCAGCCGATGCTGGGCTACATGCTCAAGTATTTTGTCGACGGTCTGGCCAATCCTGAGGCCAGCCTGTTTTCCGGGGTGCCCTGGCTACTCGAGAACGCGCCCTGGCTGGCCCATCTGAAGCTGCTGCAAGCCGTGCCGCTACTGATCGTGCTGATTGCCCTGTGGCAGGGCGTTGGCTCCTTTCTCGGCAACTACTTCCTCGCCAAGGTATCGCTTGGGCTGGTGCAGGATCTGCGCATCGCGCTGTTCAATAACCTGCTGACCCTGCCCAACCGCTACTTCGACAACCATAACTCCGGTCATCTGATTTCGCGCATTACCTACAATGTGACCATGGTCACAGGTGCCGCCACCGATGCAATCAAGGTGGTGGTGCGCGAAGGCATGACGGTTATTTTCCTGTTTGCCACCCTGCTGTGGATGAACTGGAAGCTGACTCTGGTAATGGTGGCAATCCTTCCGGTCATTGGCCTGATGGTGACCCATACCAGCAAGAAATTCCGCAAGCAGAGCAAAAAGATTCAGCACAGCATGGGTGATGTCACCCATGTGGCCTCGGAAACCATTCAGGGCTATCGGGTGGTGCGCAGCTTCGGTGGCGAGGATTACGAGAAGCAGCGCTTTGTCCATGCCAGCCGCGAGAACAAGCTCAAGCAGTTGAAGATGGTCAAGACCAACGCGGTCTATACGCCCTCACTGCAACTGGTGATCTACAGCGCTATGGCGGTGCTGATGTTCCTCGTTCTGCTGCTGCGTGGCGATGCTTCGGCCGGTGACCTGGTTGCCTACATCACCCTGGCCGGCTTGCTGCCCAAGCCGATCCGCCAGTTGTCGGAGGTCAGCTCCACCATCCAGAAGGGCGTGGCCGGTGCGGAAAGCGTATTCCAGCAATTGGATGAGGCGCCTGAGGTCGATAACGGCACACAGGAGCGCGAGCGCGTTTCCGGTCGGCTGGAAGTGCGTAATCTAAGCTTCAGTTACCCGGATACTGACAGGCCTGTGCTCAGTGACATTTCCTTCGTGGTCGAGCCGGGGCAGATGGTGGCGCTGGTTGGCCGCTCCGGCAGCGGTAAGTCGACGCTGGCCAACCTGATCCCGCGTTTCTACCACCATGACCAGGGGCAGATTCTGCTCGACGGGCTGGATGTGGAAGACTACAGCCTGCGTAACCTGCGCCGGCATATCGCTCTGGTGACCCAGCAGGTAACCCTGTTCAACGATACCGTGCGCAATAACATCGCCTATGGCGACCTTGCTGGGGCCTCTCTGGAACAAATCAAGCGCGCTGCCGAGGATGCCAACGCCACCGAATTCATCGAGAAAATGCCACAGGGCTACGACACCATGATCGGTGAGAACGGCGTGCTGCTTTCGGGCGGTCAACGCCAGCGTCTGGCGATCGCCCGGGCACTACTCAAGGATGCGCCGCTGCTGATCCTCGACGAGGCGACCTCGGCACTCGATACCGAGTCGGAGCGGCACATCCAGGCTGCGCTGGATCAGGTCATGCAGGGGCGTACTACGTTGGTGATCGCTCACCGCCTGAGCACCATCGAGAAGGCCGACATGATCCTGGTGATGGATCAGGGCCGTATCGTCGAACGCGGCAGTCACGTCGAGCTGCTTGCGCAGAACGGTTATTATGCGCGTTTGCATGCCAAGCAGTTTGAGGATGATGACGCTGCGGCCGGGCAGGATGAGACATGATGAATTACCTGCGCTTCTGGCGTGAGCGCGGATGGACCCCGATATCCGCTGGCGATTATGCCGAGACCTGGAGTCGCTTTGGCGGCAGCGTGGCGACCCATCCCGAGGTGGTGGCGCGCCTGGCCGACCTGGCTGGCATCCCGGTACGTTACCTGGGGTGGCTGGTTGATGGCCAGCTACAGGCGGCGATCCCCACCTGGGGCCGCTACCTGGCACTGTCGAAGGATGTGCTCAAGCAACAGGGCAAGCGCGGCCTGTTCGACCTGGGCAATGCCGAGGTGATCCTGCCGTTGGCGGCTGGAGCCTGTGTGCCGCTGCGCCACCGCGTGCGCTATCTGTCCGAACTTTGCGCCGTGCGTGTCAGTGGCGCTCATGAGCAGGCCGAAGGCTTGGCGCTGGCACGCGAGCCGGAGCAGTACAGCAAAAAGTTTCGCTACAACCAGCGCCGCGAGCAGCGTCTTCTGGAGGAGGCGGGCGGGGAGATCCGGCCGATGCTGGAGCTGAGCCCGCAGGATCAGGCACGTATCTACGCCGATCTGTTCTTGCGCCGCTGGGGCTTTGAGGCCACCGGTAAGGCGCATCTGGCCGAGGTGTTCAGCCTGTTGCGCGAGTTCATGAGCGGCTCGCTGATCTATCTGAACGGCGAGCCCGTAGCGATTCAGGTGCTCTACCGGGTCGAGGCGCCGCAGTGGATCAGTCTGGAATACATCAACGGTGGGGTGGATCCTCAGCAGCGTGACTTCAGCCCCGGCAGTGTGCTCAGCTACGTCAACACGCAGAACGAATGGGCTCGGGCCCGTGCGCTGGGCAAGCCGTTGCGTTATTCCTTTGGCCGTGCCGACCGCGAGTACAAGGATCGCTGGTGCCACCGGGTACCGGT
Source organism: Pseudomonas sp. NCCP-436 (assembly GCF_019656335.1). GTDB lineage: Bacteria > Pseudomonadota > Gammaproteobacteria > Pseudomonadales > Pseudomonadaceae > Aquipseudomonas. The sequence continues at coordinate 92,840 of NZ_BPLZ01000009.1, forward strand.
CTACCAGGTGTAAGACCATGAACGGACGCAAGCAGCAACTGCTCGGGCGCCATCGGCGCAACAAGCGAATCGCTCTGCTGGTGGCGCTACTGGTGTTGCTGGTGCTGGGCGTAGGTGTTTCGGCCTGGCTGCCACCGCTATTGCTGGTGCTCGGCTGGGTGGCGCATGAGGCCTGGTTTGCCGACCATCTGTTCTATTCTCCGCAGGACGACTACAGCTACAACTTTCCGGCAGACTGCCTGAGCCTGCCGGCGCGTCTGGAGCAGGGGGTGTTGCAGGTTGGTAGCGAGTTGCAGGACTACGACACCCTGATTCTGGAGTTGCAGCTGGAGGCCACCTGGCTCGGGCGCTGGCTGGATCCTTTCGTTATGCTCGGCAGCGACCGGCAGGATTTCGAGCGCGGGGTGAAGGGACGGCGCTACCTCAACCTGTCCGGGCAGATTGCCGAGGGGCTGCAGATCCGCCCACAACGCTGCCGTATTCGCGGTGAGCTGCGGATATATGCAATGCGCAACCCGGACTACGCCGCGCAGCGCATGTTGATCATCGCTCCCCATGCCGATGATGCCGAGCTAGCAGTCTTTGGCCAGTACAGTCGGGCAAACGAGGCCGCCATCGTCACTCTGACTCAGGGCGAGATCGAAGCCGACGGCTACCGACGACTGGGTCTGGACAAGGCCGCTGCGGCCCGTCTCAAGGGGCGCCTGCGTAGTTGGGACAGCCTGGCTGTACCACTCTGGGGTGGGATTCCGCAGAGTCGCTGCGTGCAACTCGGCTATTACTGTCTGCAACTGCCAGCCATGGCTTCGGCTCCGCAGCAGTCTTTCGGCTCCCGTGAGTCGGGTGACTGCGACGTGCGCAGTGTGCGCCGGCACAATCCCCTTGCTCTGCCAGGAGATGCCGACGGTCGGCCGACCTGGGATAACCTGATTGCGGATCTGATTGCGCTGATCGCCCATTACCGCCCGGAGGTAGTGGTAACGCCGCATCCGCAGCTGGATCCGCACCCGGATCACGTAGCCAGTACCCGTGCCGTGCTTGAGGCCTGCTCGCGTGGTGCCTGGCAGCCCCGGACGTTGCTGCTCTACGCCAACCACCTGCATGATAATGATCGCTGGCCAATGGGGCCTGCGGGCTATGGGGTTGCTCTGCCGCCGGCGTTGACGCCGTTGCCGGCTGATCGACTGTGGAGCCCGCAGCTCAATGCCGGGGACCAACTGGACAAGGCCATGGCACTAGCCATGCAGCACGATCTGCAAGGACTGCTGCCGCTGAAGCGGCGCTTGCGCAGGCGGATTCAGCAGTTGCTGGCTGCCCGTTGCTGGCCAGCCTGGGGAGAGGATGAGTTCTTCCGTAAGGCGGTGCGGCGCCACGAGCTGTTCTGGGTTCGTCCTATGAACAGCTCCTCTATTGACGATCCTTCAAGCCCACCGTCCACCTAGATCCACTCTGGAACGAGGTAGAGGTCGGCCTTCACACCAGCCACTAGCAAACGATAGCCGGGCCGTTGAGTGCGTCTGGTCAGGAGAGTGCTGATGACAGCAGGAGTTGTACCGGAACGTGAGTTCCGCCTGGACATCAATGGTCTGCGTGCATGGGCGGTGATCGCCGTGGTGTTGTACCACTTCGGCGTTGTCGGCGTTGGAGGAGGCTTTGCCGGGGTCGACGTGTTCTTTGTGATTTCCGGCTATCTGATGTGCGGTATCGCTCTCCAGGGGCTGGAGCGTGGAGACTTTTCGCTGTGGCGCTTCTACCTGGCCCGGGCTCGGCGTATCTGGCCGGCGCTGATTGTGCTCTGCATTGTGGTTCTGCTCGTTGGCTGGTTCCTGTTGATGCCCGAGGAGTATCGGCTGCTCGGTAAGCATGCCCGTGAGAGCCTGACTTTCAGCTCCAACCTGCGCTATCTCGATGAGTCAGGCTATTTCGATGTGGCCTCCCAGGAAAAGTGGCTGCTGCACACCTGGTCGCTATCGGTGGAGTGGCAGTTTTACCTGCTCTTGCCGCTGCTGATGATGGCAATGGCTCGCTGGTTGCCGGGGCGCCGCCGGCTGGCCTGGACATTGGGCGGGCTTTGCCTGGCCTCTCTGGGACTGTGCCTGTGGAGCACTTACGAGGATGCCAGTGAGGCTTTCTTTCTGCTGCACAATCGTGCCTGGGAAATGCTTGTTGGCGCCCTGATATATCTGGCTGGCCGGCGGGACTGGTCTGAAGGCTGGCAACGAAGCGTTGAGTGGCTCGGGTTTGCGTTGATCCTGGGTACTTTCTTGGTGTTCGACAAGCAGAGTCTTTGGCCGGGCTGGCGGGCCGTTTTGCCGGTAGCTGGAGCAGCGCTGGTGCTGCTGGCAGCGCGCCGGGACTCGCTATGGACCGGCAGCCGGACTGCTCAGTGGCTGGGGACGCGTTCCTACTCCATCTATCTCTGGCACTGGCCATTGGTGGTGGCTCTGGCCTATGTGGAGAAGCTCAGCGACCCATTTGGGGTCGTCTTGGCTGTGTGTGCCTCACTGTTGCTTGGACATCTTTCCTTTCACTTTGTGGAGAACCCGGCCCGTCGTCAGTTAAACCGGCTAAGCGTCAGAGGCAATGCTCTGGTTCTGATCTCTGTCCTAGTTCTGGTTGCCTTATTTGCTCAGCAGATCCGTAAGAATGGCTTTGTGGAGCGGTTGCCTGCGGCCGTGGCGGAGATTGAGATGGAGCGCAGCAATACCAACCCACGTAGGGAAGAATGCCTGGGGGCAGAGGCCCGTTGTATCTACGGAGAGGAGCCGGTACGGGTGATCCTGTATGGTGACAGCCATGCCGATGCCCTGGTCACTGCCCTGCAGGCGGCGCTGCCTGATGGAGTGGGCGGAGTACTGTTCCGGGGGGAGGGTGGCTGTCCCATTGCCTTCGGTCTGCGTGGCAATGAAGGCAAATCTGATGAATGCGAGGAGCTCAACAAGCAGTTGGAGCGAGAGTACAGCCAGTTGCCGGCGGGCGTTCCTCTGGTGGTAGTAGGGCGCACAGCAAACTATCTCAACGGTGGCCAGCCCGACGAGCAGCGACCGAGCTTCAATTTCGGCACTTCCTATCAGCAAATTGACGAAGAGTATCTGCGCGAATTCCGTGAGCACTACGTGGCAACCATGTGCCGATTGGCCGAGCAGAGGCCGCTTTACCTGGTTCGTCCGACCCCGGAGATGTCGGATGATGTACCGACCCGCCTTGGCCGGGCAATGATATTCGGCCAGCAACGTCGTTTCGAGCTGCCTCTAGCCGACTATCACCGCCGCCAGTCCTTCGTTTGGGCGATGCAGGACGAAGCGGTCGAACACTGTGGCGCCCGCTTGCTCGATCCACTGCCTTATCTCTGTGCCAACGGCAGTTGTCCGGGGGATCAGGATGGACGGCCGCTGTATCGTGACGACAACCACATTACCGAGTTCGGCAACCGCCGATTGATACCGATGTTCCGGCAGATCTTTGAGGCTGAGGAGCAGGCCCGGGATGGTCCGCTCCCGAATAGAGCCCCCACGGGCGTAGAGCCGGGCATGTTATGATCCGTGACGTTTTTTGCCCCATTCCGGAGAGCCCATGAAGCTGACCCTGCCCCGCTACGACCAAGCCCCCGTTCTGGTGGTGGGCGATGTCATGCTTGATCGTTACTGGCATGGCGGTACGTCGAGGATCTCGCCCGAGGCACCGGTGCCGGTGGTGCGTGTGGAGCAGATCGAGGATCGGCCCGGTGGTGCGGCCAATGTAGCGTTGAACATTGCGGCGCTGGGTGCCCAGGCCATGCTGGTTGGTGTTACCGGTGCCGACGAAGCGGCCGAAAGTCTGGATACCAGACTGCGTGGTGCCGGTGTGGACACCCATTTCCAGCGTCTGCCCGGGCAACCCACCATCGTCAAACTGCGGGTCATGAGCCGGCACCAGCAGTTGCTGCGCATGGACTTCGAGGAGTCCTTCGCTACCGATGGTGAGGCGCTGCTGCAGCAGGTCGAAGCGCTGCTCGAAGGTGTCCGCGTGCTGGTACTTTCGGACTACGGCAAAGGTGCGCTGCAGAATCATCAGGCCTTGATCCGCGCTGCGCGCGACAGGGGCATTCCGGTGCTGGCCGATCCCAAGGGACGCGACTTTTCCATCTACCGTGGTGCCAGCCTGATTACCCCGAACCTGCATGAATTCGAGGCTATTGTCGGTCAGTGCGCCGACGAGTCCGATCTGGTTGCCAAAGGCGCTGCCCTGATGCGCGAGCTGGAGCTGGGAGCGTTGCTGGTGACCCGTGGTGAGCAGGGCATGACTCTGCTGCGACCCGAGCATGCACCGCTGCACCTGCCGGCACGTGCCCGCGAGGTGTTCGATGTTACGGGGGCCGGCGATACGGTTATCTCTACCCTGGCCGCCTCGCTGGCCGCTGGCGAGGAGTTGCCGCAGGCCGTGGCCCTGGCCAACCTGGCTGCCAGCATAGTGGTCGGCAAGCTGGGCACCGCGGTGATCAGTGTCCCCGAGTTGCGCCGGGCGGTGCAGCGCGAGGAGGGCAGCGGACGCGGCGTGCTCGGGCTGGAGCAATTGCTCAGTGCCATTGAGGATGCCCGTGCCCATGGCGAGAAGATCGTCTTCACCAATGGCTGTTTCGACATCCTGCATGCCGGTCATGTCACCTATCTGGAACAGGCCCGCGCCCAAGGTGACCGCCTGATCGTGGCGATCAACGACGATGCCTCGGTCAGTCGCCTCAAGGGGCCGGGGCGACCGATCAACAGTGTGGATCGGCGCATGGCGGTACTGGCTGGCCTCGGCGCGGTGGACTGGGTGGTGAGCTTCTCCGAGGATACGCCGGAACGGCTCCTCGCCCAGGTACGTCCGGATGTGCTGGTCAAGGGGGGCGACTACGGCATCGACCAGGTGGTGGGAGCGGAAATCGTCCAGGCCTATGGTGGCGAGGTGCGCGTGCTGGGACTGGTGGAGAATAGTTCCACCACTGCCATCGTGGAGAAGATCCGCAGCAAATAAGCTGCCTGGTGCCGAATGAAAAAGCCCGCAGATGCGGGCTTTTTGCTAGAAGCGAAATACTTCCGTATCGGTCTTGATGGGTTCTGCCACCGGTATCCTCGGTCCTGCGGGCTGGGGTTCCTGTGGTTTGGCCTTTACCACCGGGGCTTTCCGCCTTGGCGGCTCCACAGGTACAGGGTCGGTCAGCGTTGCTACTGGCTGGATGGCTGTCGCCAGTTCCGCGCTGAGGCGCTGGAGTAGCGTGCTCTGGGCCTTGACCTGCTCAGCCAGCGGGCCGGCGTGCGGCTCCTCAAGGCGGATCAGGCGGCTGTCGCGCAACTGGCCGCGGCGATCGAGCAGACTCCACTGGGCTTCCAGTACGGCAGGCTGTGTCGGCCCGGAATCCAGCCGGGTGATGGTCAGCAGCACCTGTGCGTCGGCACTGAAGCCGGGCGCGGCCGGCGCCAGTGTCAGGCGCTGGCTGTCCAGACGCCAGGCCAGCTGGCGCAGGATCTGCTGATCGATATCGTTGGGCAGGCCGCTGGCCCAGACTGCATCCGGAACCTCCATCAGGCTACCGTCGGCCTGACGCTGCAGCAGGTGGTGCTGGCGCAGATAGTCGGCCACGCTGATCGGGCCGACCAGTACGGTAATACCGTTGTCCCTGCTCGGTGTCAGCGCATCGCCGCTGTCGAGCTGATAGAGGGAAACCGGCTTGTGCTGCATCAGGCCGCAGCCGCTCAGGGCGAGCAGGGCGGAAAGCAGCAGGGCGGCAGGACGTACTACACTCATCATTCATTCCCGGCAGCGGCCTGAGGGCCGCTGCACATCAAATCCAGGTCGGGGGGATCATTCAGGCATGATCCGAGGCGCGTATCATCCGTCAATCCGCGCCCTGACTCCAGTCCTGGCTGTGTCTGCCCGGGCTATTCCACCTGCAGCCTGTCAACTCGCTGGAAGCCGCGTGGCAACTTGTTGCCACGGCGGCCGCGCTCACCCTTGTAGTGCTCCAGATCGTCGGCTCTGAGAGTCAGGGTGCGCTTGCCAGCCTGCAGTACCAGGCTGGCGCCAGTGGGCAGTACGGCCAGATCCGTAAGGTACTCCTCGCGGCTGGCGACTCGTTCGCCAGGGATGCCGATGATCTTGTTGCCCTTGCCTTTGCCCAGCTGCGGCAGATCCGACACCTTGAACAACAGCAGGCGGCCCTCGGTGGTCACGGCTGCCAGCCAGTCCTCATCGAGGTTGCCGACTGGCCTCGGTGCTACCACGCGGGCCCCGTTTGGCAGCGTCAGCAGGGCCTTGCCGGCCTTGTTCTTGGCCTGCAGATCCTCACCTTTGACCACGAAGCCGTAGCCGGCGTCGGAAGCGATCACATAGAGGGCGTTGTCTTCGGGCAGCAGCACGCATTCGAAGTTGGCACCTGGTGGCGGGGTCAGGCGTCCGGTCAGCGGCTCGCCCTGGCCACGGGCCGAAGGTAGTGAATGGGCAGCTAGCGAGTAGCTGCGTCCGGTCGAGTCGATAAACACCGCGTACTGGTTGGAGCGGCCGGGGGCGGCAGCCTTGAAGCCGTCGCCGGCCTTGTACGAAAGTCCCGTCGCGTCGATGTCGTGCCCCTTGGCGCAGCGTACCCAGCCTTTTTCCGAAAGCACCACGGTGACCGGTTCGGTGGGCAGCAGTTCGGTTTCCGACAGGGCACGCGCCTCGGCACGTTCGACAATGGGGGAACGACGTTCGTCGCCGTACTTTTCGGCGTCTTCGAGGATTTCCTTGCGCACCAGCTTCTTCAGCTTGGCCTCGCTGCCGAGCAGGGCCAGCAGTTTCTCACGCTCTTTGGCCAACTCGTCCTGCTCGCCGCGGATCTTCATCTCTTCCAGGCGGGCGAGTTGGCGCAGGCGGGTGTCGAGGATGTAGTCGGCCTGCACCTCGGTCAGGCCGAAGGCCGCCATCAGCACCGGCTTGGGCTGGTCCTCGGTGCGGATGATGCGGATCACTTCGTCTAGGTTGAGGAAGGCGATCAGCAGGCCTTCCAACAGGTGCAGACGTTTCTCCACCTTGTCCAGGCGGAACTGCAGGCGGCGGCGCACGGTGCCGACGCGGTACTGCAGCCATTCGCTGAGCAGGCTGCGCAGGTTCTTGACCTGCGGCTTGCCGTCGAGGCCGATGACGTTGAGGTTGACCCGGTAGCTGGATTCCAGATCCGTGGTGGCAAACAGGTGGGTCATCAGCTCTTCGGCGTCGACCCGGTTGGAGCGCGGTACGATGACGATGCGGCAGGGGTTCTCGTGGTCCGACTCGTCGCGCAGGTCGGCCACCATGGGCAGCTTCTTGGCCTGCATCTGCGCGGCGATCTGCTCCAGCACCTTGGCTCCGGAGACCTGGTGCGGCAGGGCGGTGACCACGATATCGCCGTCTTCCAGGCGGTATACGGCGCGCATGCGCACCGAGCCGCGGCCGGTCTCGTAGATCTTCAGCAGGTCGGCGCGCGGGGTGATGATTTCCGCCTCGGTGGGGAAGTCCGGGCCCGGCACGTGCTTCATCAGTTGCCCGACATCGGCATTCGGCTCATCCAGCAGGTGCACGCAGGCCGCGGCTATTTCACGCAGGTTGTGTGGCGGCACGTCGGTGGCCATGCCCACGGCGATGCCGGTGGTGCCGTTGAGCAGCAGGTTGGGCAGGCGTGCCGGCAGGGTTGCCGGCTCGTTCATCGTGCCGTCGAAGTTCGGCACCCAGTCCACCGTGCCCTGGCCCAGCTCGGACAGCAGCAGCTCGGAATAGCGCGACAGACGCGCCTCGGTGTAGCGCATGGCGGCGAAGGACTTGGGATCGTCCGGCGCCCCCCAGTTGCCCTGGCCGTCGACCAGGGTGTAGCGGTAGCTGAACGGCTGCGCCATCAGCACCATGGCCTCATAGCAGGCGCTGTCGCCATGCGGATGATACTTGCCGAGCACGTCGCCGACGGTACGCGCCGACTTCTTGTGCTTGGCATCGGCATCCAGGCCCAGCTCGCTCATGGCATAGATGATGCGTCGCTGCACGGGCTTGAGACCGTCACCGATGTGCGGCAGGGCGCGGTCCATGATCACGTACATGGAATAGTTCAGGTAGGCCTGCTCGGTGAAGTCGGCCAGTGACCGGCGTTCCACGCCTTCCAGGCTCAAATCGAGGGATTCGCTCATGCGGGCCTCATTGCAAGGTTGATTGGCGCAGCACCAGGGTGCCGCCCTTCTGATTAAATTCGAGTGTTCTCAAGGCACGCATGCCCGCTGGCATGTCGTCGTCCGTAAGCCTTGGACCTGATTGTTCATGGCCGCCGGCTCCAGCCGCCCCTGGGGGCGGCAAAGCGCCAGACTATGGGGCGCTGCTCGCCGTCGGCGCGGCTAAGACCGCCATTGTCGACGCCGATCCAGGCGCCGTCCTTGTCGATCCAGAGGGCCTCGGCCATGCCGTAATCCACTGCATAATGACGGTTGTCGGTCAGTGCCTCGGTGGCAAACGACCAGCAAAGCTCCATCTCCCCTTCGCTCAGATTGCGTCGGCAGATACGGTGGGCCTGACGCTCCAGGGTAAAGAGTTTCTCGTTGAAATACGCCAGCCCGGAGAAGTCCAGTGGAGCACTGTGCCCTCCGAGGGCTTCAGGCGAGGCACGTTCACCGCCTTCGCTGGTCAGTACGCAGCCACCGCTGCAACGCCAGTTGTTATTGCGCCCATGCAGCACGGCTAGGCCACGGCGCTTCTGTTCGGCAGCCAACCACAGGCGTTCACCGGCCGAATCCACGGCAATGCCTTCAAACCCGTGGTTGAAGTGCAGCAGCATGCCGCTGGCACGTGACTGGCGCACCAGTGCGCGCGGCAGACGCAGCCATTCGACACTGCCGTTGGTGGCCAGGCGCAATACCGCCGCACGGGTTTCGCTAACCAGATAGCGGTTGCCCTGGGCGTCGCAGGATAAGCCTTCGAAATCCAGGGCCCCACCGCGTACCAGAGCGGCGGCCCAGTTACGCATGCGCAGGCCCCAGGGAAGCTGGCTTTCCGGCGGGTTGGGGGCGCTGAAAAACTCTGCCTCGGCGCGCAGCACGCCGTCTTCCGGTAGCAACTGGTAGAGGCGGTCATCCTCGCGGTCTGAGACCGCCCACAGTGTCTCTCCACACAGGGCCAGGCCCGAGAGATGGCCGGCAGGCATGCCGCTGACCGGGTATTCGCTCATGAGCCGGAGTTCTTCCGGTAGCCCGGGCTCGGCTTGAGCGGCGCCGGCCAGAAGGCCGAGCGCCAGAAACAGGCCACGCATCAGGCCAGTACCTCGGCCAGGTTGCCCTTGCTTTCCAGCCAGCTCTTGCGGTCGCCGGCGCGCTTCTTCGCCAGCAGCATATCCATGACTTCGCGGGTTCCCTCGAAGTCGTCCAGGGTCAGTTGCACCAGACGACGGGTGTTGGGGTCCATGGTGGTCTCGCGTAGCTGCAGCGGATTCATCTCGCCGAGCCCCTTGAAACGGGTGACCTGCGGCTTACCGCGTTTCCTCTCGGCGGTCAGGCGCTCGAGGATGCCGTCACGCTCGCTTTCGTCCAGGGCGTAGTAGACCTCCTTGCCCATGTCGATGCGGTACAGGGGCGGCATCGCCACGTAGACGTGGCCGGCATCCACCAACGGGCGGAAGTGGCGCACGAACAGGGCGCAGAGCAGGGTGGCGATGTGCAAGCCGTCGGAGTCGGCATCGGCCAGGATGCAGATCTTGCCGTAGCGCAGCTGCGACAGGTCGGACGAGCCCGGATCGATACCGATGGCCACGGCGATGTCGTGTACTTCCTGACTGGCCAGTACCTCGCTGCCATCCACTTCCCAGGTATTCAGGATCTTGCCGCGCAGCGGCATGATGGCCTGGAACTCCTTGTCGCGTGCCTGCTTGGCACTGCCGCCGGCAGAGTCGCCCTCCACCAGGAACAGCTCGCAGCGCAACGGATCCTGGCCGGCGCAGTCAGCCAGTTTGCCGGGCAGTGCGGGGCCCTGGGTGATTTTCTTGCGCTCGACCTTTTTGCCCGCCTTAAGACGCCGTCCGGCATTGCTGATGGCCAGTTCGGCCAGTTGCAGACCGGTTTCCGGATGAGCATTGAGCCACAGGCTGAAGGCGTCCTTGACCACGCCGGAGACGAAGGCCGCTGCCTCACGGGAGGAGAGGCGCTCCTTGGTCTGGCCGGAGAACTGCGCATCCTGCATCTTCATCGAGAGGACGAAGGCGATGCGCTCCCAGATATCCTCGGGAGCCAGTTTGACCCCGCGCGGCAGCAGGTTGCGGAACTCGCAGAACTCGCGCATGGCATCCAGCAGGCCTTGTCGCAGTCCGTTGACGTGGGTGCCGCCCTGGGCGGTGGGAATCAGGTTGACGTAGCTTTCCTGGATTGCCTCGCCGCCCTCCGGTAACCACAGCAGTGCCCAGTCCACCGCCTCGCGCTCGCCGTTCAGGCTACCGGTGAAGGGTTCTTCGGGCAGGCGCAGATGCTCGGATACCGAGTCGGCCAGGTAGGAGCGCAGGCCGTCCTCGAAGTACCAGCGGGTGGTTTCAGCATTGCTTTTATCGGTAAAGGTGACCTCCAGGCCCGGGCAGAGTACGGCCTTGGCCTTGAGTACGTGCTTGAGACGACTGATGGAGAATCTGTGGGAGTCGAAGTACTTTGCGTCCGGCCAGAAGTGGACGCTGGTACCGGTGTTGCGCTTGCCGACACTACCGATGATCTCCAGCTCGCTGGCCTTGAAGCCGTCGGCGAAGCTCATCCGGTATTCATTGCCGTCGCGCTTGACGGTGACTACCACGCGGGTCGACAAGGCGTTGACCACACTGATGCCGACGCCGTGCAGGCCGCCGGAGAATTGGTAGTTCTTGTTGCTGAACTTGCCGCCGGCATGCAGCTTGGTGAGGATCAGCTCCACACCTGGCACGCCTTCTTCGGGGTGAATGTCCACCGGCATACCGCGCCCGTCGTCGATCACCTCCAGCGAGTTGTCCTCGTGCAGGATCACCTGGATGGATCGGGCGTGTCCGGCCAAGGCTTCGTCGACGCTGTTGTCGATGACTTCCTGAGCAAGGTGGTTGGGCCGGGTGGTGTCGGTGTACATGCCCGGTCGCTTGCGCACCGGGTCGAGGCCGGACAGGACTTCGATGGCGTCGGCGTTATAGGCGTTCTGCTGGGCCATGGGCTCTCTTGGTCGTCAATTGAATACGGAAAAGTCGACATCGCGCCAAAGTGTGGCGTGAATGCCGGCAAAAGCGAAGAGCATCGGCAAGCGCTCGCCGAAGCCCTGGAAACCGTGGTCGCCGCCGGCCTGAATGCGTAGCTGACAGGCCCGGTAAAAGCGTTCGGCATCGCGGTAGTCGAGCGTTTCATCGGCAGTCTGCAGCCAGACCTGGTAGCGCTCGGTATCGCGCGGAGCTGGCACGGCCAGCTCGGCCAGAGCTTCGACGTGATCGAGAGTCAGCTCCCAGGTCTCGTCGCTGTAGAAGTTCTTTTGCGGACCCAGGTAGGCCTCGAAGCGCAGGTGCGGGTTGACTGCCGGATTGATCAGCAGTGCCTTGAGACCGTGTTGTTCGGCCAGGCAGGTGGCGTAGAAGCCGCCAAGCGAACTGCCCACCAGCACGGGTTGACCGAGTTCGGCGACCAGCGCCTGCAGCTGGGCTATGGCCTGACGGGGATGATGATGCAGGGCGGGCACTCGCAATTGCTCGCCGAGGCCAAGTTGCTCCATGGCCTGCTTCAGCCGGGTGGCCTTGTGTGAGGCGGGGGAGCTGTTGAGGCCGTGTATATAAAGGATGGATGTGCTCATGGGGCAGGAGGCTACTCGCCCGGGGCCTTGGGCTGCAAGCCACAGACTTGCGGCAGGGAGTTTATTCGCGAGCGGGCTGGCAGTGGGGACGCACTGCAGTTTCAGTATCCCCGGACGCTGTAGTCCACTTCGAAATCTATTCCGGTCACGCGCGAGACACCGGTGTCCAAGGTGCCGTCCGGGTTCAGCCGCAGCCAGCGGTAGCCCGGAGCCTCGTTGCCAACCTGAAAATCCTCGCTGCCCGGTGCGAACTGCACGCAGGTGGACGGTGAGGCCAGCAGTCGCAGATGACCACGCTGCTGGTCGAATTCCTGATGGATATGCCCCCAGAGCAGGGCGCGGGCACGCGGATGGCGGTCAAGAATGGCGAACAGCGCCTCAGGGTTGCGCAGGCCGATCGGATCCATCCATTTGCTGCCGATGGGAACCGGATGGTGGTGCAGGCAGATCAGGTGATAACGCTGCGGCGCTTCGCTTAGCGCACGTTCGAGCAGCGTAAGCTGGCTTTCGGCGAGCCGTCCGGGCACCGAACCGGGAACCGAGGAGTTGAGCAGGATCACGCGCCAGGCGCCGAGGTCGAAAATCGGATCCAGCAGGTCGCTGTCGGCACAGGCCATCTCCATGGGGGGTGGTTCGTCATGGTTGCCGGCCAGCCAGCGGATCGGAGCATCGAGGCTTGCAGTCAGTTGGCGGAAACGCTGGTAGGAGGCCAGGCTGCCGTCCTGGGAAAGATCGCCGGTAGCGAGGATCAGGTCGATCCGCGGCTGCTCCTGGCGAACCTGTTCGACCACCCGACGCAGACTGTCGCCGGTATTCATGCCCAGCAGTCGGCCGTCTGTTTCGCCGAACAGATGGCTATCCGACAACTGCACCAGCAGAACCGGGGTATCCGCGTGGGTAGGGGGCTGGCTGGACAATACCGTCTCCTCGTGAACCATCGGGGCAATTATGGTGGCTGCGGCAACAAAGGGAAAACCCGCGAAGCGGACGCAGGTCACAGAAAATACCGGCAATCTGTCCGGGCCGATGTGGTGTTAGCCGTATGACACACCGAGTAGGCCGGTCTTGCATTCAGAGTACCGGCTGGGGCTCGTGCCCGCAGGCCAGGCAGTGGCTCAGCCATTCCCCGAGGAACAGATTGAGCTGGCTCTTTTCGTCCGGCTGGTGCATGGCCGCGTTGGGATAGGGATAACGGATATCCAGGCGGCGGGCGTGTTCGGTTCCAACCACTTCGGCCATGCGCGCGTCATGGTAGACCCGGACCACCAGCTGCGGCACTGGAAGCCAGTGCAGGCTGTGTTCCTGACGAACCCGCAGAGTGGTGGTGTAAGGGCAGCTTTCCAGCACCTCCAGGGCCAGTACGGCGAGCAACTGTTCGCCCTGGCTGAGAGCCACGCGGCGGCTTCCGGCATGCTCGCGCATACCCGGCAGCAGGCGCAGCAGGCGCGCGTAGTTGGCCTCGCAGGCGGCCTGCAGTTCGACCAGGTCGACCCGGTAGCGCTCGCGCAACAGGGTCATGACCACATGCCCCGTACCTCGTCGCGGTTCAGGGCAAGCCACTGCAGGGCAATGATGCTGGCCGCGTTGTCGATGCGTCCGTCGCGTACCGCAGCCAGGGCATCTGCCAGCGGCATCACCTGCACGCGGATGTCCTCGCCTTCCTCCGCCAGCCCATGCACGCCGCCGGCACCCTGGCTGCTGCAGCGGCCGACATACAGGTGCACACGCTCGTCCGAGCCGCCGGGAGAAGGGTAGTATTGGGTGACCGGCCAGAGTGAGGTGAGCTTAAGGTTTGCTTCCTCGAGGGCCTCCCGTCGGGCAACCTCCTCCGGTTGCTCGTTCCGGTCGATCAGGCCCGCGACCAGCTCCAGCAACCAGGGGTTGCTGCTCTTGTCCATGGCGCCGACGCGGAACTGTTCGATCAGTACCACTTCGTCGCGCTGCGGGTCGTAGGGCAGGACGCACACGGCATCGTGACGCACGAACAGCTCGCGGCTCAGGGGCGGCCCCATGTCGCCGGCGAACAGCCGATGGCGCAGGCGGATGCGTTCGAGCCGGTAGAAACCGCGAAAGCAGGTTTCGCGCTCGATGATGTCGATGTCGTCTTTGCCCATGGCTGATCCCCAGATAGTCGTAACGGGCCAAACTGCAGCCCGTTACGCGTCACACTAGCGATTGTGGCAGTGCCAGATCAAGCGCCCGTTGCAGGCCTCAGACACGCTGGTAGAGCTGGCTGCCCTGTGCCTTGAACTCCTCGGCCTTGGCCTGCATGCCCTGCTCGGCATCCAGATCCACTGCGTCGATACGCTGGTCGCGGGCGTACTCGCGGACTTCCTGGGTGATCTTCATGGAGCAGAACTTCGGCCCGCACATGGAGCAGAAATGCGCCACCTTGGCCGATTCCTTGGGCAGTGTTTCATCGTGGAAGGCGCGTGCGGTGTCCGGATCCAGGCCCAGGTTGAACTGATCTTCCCAGCGGAATTCGAAGCGCGCCTTGGACAGCGCGTTGTCGCGGATCTGCGCGCCCGGATGGCCCTTGGCCAGGTCGGCGGCGTGGGCAGCGATCTTGTAGGTGATGATGCCGGTCTTGACGTCATCCTTGTTGGGCAGGCCGAGGTGCTCCTTGGGTGTGACGTAGCAGAGCATGGCGCAGCCGAACCAGCCGATCATCGCCGCGCCGATGCCGCTGGTGATGTGGTCGTAACCCGGGGCAATGTCGGTGGTCAGCGGGCCAAGGGTGTAGAACGGCGCCTCGTCGCAGCACTCGAGCTGTTTGTCCATGTTCTCCTTGATCAGTTGCATGGGCACGTGGCCCGGCCCTTCGATCATGGTCTGCACGTCGTGCTTCCAGGCGATCTTGGTCAGCTCGCCGAGGGTTTCCAGTTCGCCGAACTGGGCGGCGTCGTTGGCGTCGGCAATCGAGCCGGGACGCAGGCCGTCACCCAGGGAGAAGGACACGTCGTAGGCCTTCATGATTTCGCAGATTTCCTCGAAGTGGGTGTAGAGGAAATTCTCCTTGTGATGCGCCAGGCACCACTTGGCCATGATCGAGCCGCCGCGAGAAACGATGCCGGTGACCCGCTTCGCCGTCAGCGGCACATAGCGCAGCAGCACGCCGGCGTGGATGGTGAAGTAGTCCACGCCTTGCTCGGCCTGCTCGATTAGGGTGTCGCGGAACAGCTCCCAGGTCAGATCCTCGGCGATGCCGCCAACCTTCTCCAGTGCCTGGTAAATGGGCACGGTGCCGATTGGGACGGGGCTGTTGCGAATGATCCACTCGCGGGTCTCGTGGATGTGCTTGCCGGTGGACAGATCCATCACCGTGTCCGAGCCCCAGCGGATGCCCCAGGTCAGCTTGGCCACTTCTTCTTCGATGGAAGAGCCAAGGGCGCTGTTGCCGATATTGCCGTTGATCTTCACCAGGAAGTTGCGGCCGATGATCATCGGCTCCAGTTCCACGTGGTTGATGTTGGCCGGAATGATGGCGCGGCCGCGGGCCACTTCCTGGCGCACGAATTCGGGGGTGATTTCCTTCGGGATATTGGCGCCGAAGCTATGACCGGCGTGCTGCTCGGTGAGCAGGCCGGCCTCGCGGGCCTCGGCCAGTTTCATGTTCTCGCGGATGGCGACGAACTCCATCTCCGGCGTGATGATGCCCTTCTTCGCATAGTGCATCTGGGTGACGTTGTGCCCGGCCTTGGCCCGGCGCGGGTTGCGCACGTGGGCGAAGCGCATGGCTGTCAGTTCCGGATCCGACAGACGACGCTGGCCGAACTCCGAGGACAACCCGGGCAGACGTTCGGTGTCGCCACGATCCTCAATCCAGGGGCTGCGTACATCGGGCAGGCCCTTGCGCACGTCGATTTCCACGTTCGGATCGGTGTAGGGGCCGGAGGTGTCGTAGACGGTGACCGGAGCGTTGATCTCGCCGCCGAAGTCGGTAGGGGTGACATCCAGGCTGATTTCGCGCATTGGCACGCGGATGTCCGGACGCGAGCCCTGGACATAAATCTTCTGGGAACGGGGGAAGGGCTGGATCGACTGCTGGTCGACCTGGGCCGACTCGCTCAGGTTCTTTTGTTGTTGTGCGCTCATCAAGTCTTTCTCCTGGGACGGGGGTCGGAGGCAGAACCTGACAAGCAGAAGCGAAGGCACACCACTGGTGGTGTCGAGAGGACTCGTCCGGATACGGACGAGGACATCTTGTTCCCTACGCAGGCCTTAACCTGATCAGGTTCAACGGGATCCGGCAGTTGCCAATCTCAGCCCCTCACATGGGGCACCCCGACAAGAACCCGGCCAGTCTAATCAAGCTTGCGGAAGAAAACCAACTCGGCGGTCAAAAAACAGAGCCCGTGTGTCGGAATACGACTCGGGAAACCGCTTGCTGCATTGCGCAGTCCTGGAGGCAGGCGACTAGACTGTTGGCGGCAGGGGATGCTTGACCCCCGGCAGCAGCGCCCCGTAGCCTTGCCGACCACCGCCAACTCAAGGATCGACATTCATGTTGCGCAGACTTTCCCTGGTTCTCGCTGTCACGGCTGCCACAATCGGCCTGGCCAACGCCGATGAGCCACCGCTGTCCAGCAAGACCGACCTGGTCACCGTGTACCGGGAGGCCGCGAAGAACAATGCCGATATCGCCGCTGCCCGCGCCGATTTCGAGGCTCGCCGTGAGGTGGTGCCGCAGGCCCGGGCCGGATTGTTGCCCAATCTGTCCGCCGGCGCCAACTATGCTGATACCCGAACCAGCCTCGATTCGCCGAGTGCTACCCTTTCGCGCAGCGGCCTGGTCTATCAGGCCAACCTCAGCCAGCCGCTGTTCCGTGCCGATCGCTGGTTTCAGCTGCAGGCTGCCGAAGCGGTCAGTGAGCAGGCCGCGCTGGAGTTGTCGGCCACCGAGCAGAACCTGATTTTGCGGAGTGCCGAAACATATTTTGCGGTACTGCGTGCCCAGGATAACTTGGCCTCCACCAAGGCTGAGGAGGCGGCCTTCAAGCGTCAGTTGGATCAGGCCAATGAGCGCTTTGACGTGGGCCTCTCTGACAAGACCGACGTGCTCGAGGCACAGGCCGGCTTTGACACCGCGCGGGCCAATCGTCTGCTGGCCGAACGGGCGGTAGAGGATGCCTTCGAGGCATTGGTGGCGCTGACCAATCGCGACTACCTGGCCGTGGAGGGTATTGTCCACAGCCTGCCGGTTCTCACTCCTACGCCGAATGATGCCCAGGCCTGGGTCGAGACTGCGGCGGCGCAGAACCTCAATCTGCAGGCCAGTCTGCATGCGGTGTCCGCTGCCGAGGAAACCCTGCGTCAGCGCAAGGCGGGGCACGCGCCGACCCTGGATGCGGTAGCCAGCTACCAGAAGGGCGATAACGACAGCCTTGGCTTTACCAATTCCGGCGGCCTGCCGGGCTACAGTGGCGATGTTTCGCAGCGCTCCATCGGTTTGCAGCTCAACATCCCGCTCTACAGCGGCGGCCTGACCAGCTCGCAGGTACGCGAGGCCTACCAGCGCCTTGGCCAGACCGAGCAGTTGCGCGAGAGTCTGCGTCGTCAGGTGGTGCAGAATACCCGTAACCTGTTTCGTGCAGTGAACACCGATGTGGAAACTGTGCAGGCCCGGCGCCAGTCGATCATCTCCAACCAGAGCGCGCTGGAAGCCACCGAGATCGGCTATCAGGTCGGTACCCGCAACATCGTTGACGTGCTCGATGCGCAGCGCCAGCTGTACAGCGCAGTGCGTAACTACAACGACGCACGCTACGACTACATCCTCAACAACCTGAGGCTGAAGCAGGTAGCCGGCACGCTCAGCCCGGCAGATCTGGAGGCATTGGGGCAGTACCTCAAGCCGGACTACAACCCGGACAAGGACTTTCTGCCGCCGGATCTGGCCTCGGCAGCCGAGCAGCGCTTGCGTGCCGCCCCGGAGTTCTGAGCCTTACACAGATTTTGAGTTGTCAGGGCTTTGCGAAAACCCGATGCCGGACTACCGGCATCGGGTTTTTTAATTGTCTGCTCCGGACACTTTCTGCTGAACAACACCCTGCCAGAGTTCTCAACACCGGCCGGCAGGGCTGCTTGCTGGAGATTCGTCGTCAGTCGCGCAGCAGCCGCTGCACGCCATCAAGCAGGCGCTGCAGGGCGCCCTGGTTGGCGCCGAGCACGGCCAGTCCAGCCAGGCTCATGCGTTCGGCGCGTGGCCTGTCCTGCAGCAGGGCAGTGAGGGCGTTCGCCAGTTGTGCGGCATCCGTCACTTCCTCCAGGGCACCGGCCTCGCGCAGCTGCGCACTGATCTCGAGGAAGTTGAAGGTGTGCGGGCCGCTTAGCAGTGGCTTGCCCAGTGCCGCCGGCTCCAGCAGGTTATGGCCGCCGTGGGGCACCAGGCTGCCGCCGACGAAGGCCAGGTCGGCCAGGGCATAGAGAAACAGCAGCTCGCCCATGGTGTCGCCGAGCAGCACCTGATCATCGGGCTGGACGGCCTCGCCAGTGGAGCGGCGACGAGTGGTCAGGCCCTGTTCACGGCACAGCTCGTAGACCTTCGTGAAACGCTCCGGATGGCGCGGCACCAGAATCAGCAGTGCATCCGGGTAGGAGGTCAGCAGTTGGCGGTGAGCAGCGAGAATCTGCTCGTCCTCACCGATATGGGTGCTGGCCGCTATCCACAGTGGTCTGCCGTCGGCCTGCCATTGCCGGCGCAGGGTCGCAGCACGCGGTGCCAGTTCCGGGTCGATGGTCAGGTCGAACTTGATCGAGCCGGTTACTTCCACGCATTCGGCGCGGGCACCGAGAGCAAGGAAGCGCTCGGCTTCGGTCTGTGTCTGTACGGCGATTAGCGAAAGCTCCGCCAGCATCGGCGCAGTAAGTCGGCCAAAGCGGGCATAGCCGCGTGCCGAGCGCTCGGACAGGCGGGCATTGGCCAGCACCACCGGGATACCGCGGCGGGCACACTGGTGGATGTGGTTCGGCCACAACTCGGTTTCCATGACCACTGCCAGGCGCGGTTGCAAGCGATTCAGAAAGCGTGCCGAGGTCCATGGCAGGTCATAGGGCAGGTAGCAGTGCTGCACGCTGTCGCCGAACAGCGCGGTGATGCGTTCGGAGCCGGTCGGGGTCATGCAGGTGACGGTCACCGGCAGGTGCGGATAGCGAGCCTGCAGGGCCCGGATCAGCGGTGCGGCGGCGATGCTTTCGCCCACCGAAACAGCGTGGATCCAGATGCCGCCGGGTTTCATCCGGGGCAGCGAGAAGGCAAAGCGCTCGCCGATCCGGCGCGCGTAGGCGGGAGCCTTGCGCGCCCGCAGCAGCAGGCGCAGGGCGATCAGGGGCAGGGCCAGGTGCAGCAGCAGGGTATAGAGGTATCTGTTCATGGGGGCGCAGCTTAGCGTTGCCAGTCATGGGCTGGAAGAGCGATCACGACTGCGGTCTTAGTAGTTCGCGGGACAGACAGTCGGCCAGCCAGTAGGCTGCCGGCCCAAGAGCACCGTCGCGCCGGCGTACCAGTTCCACTGCCAGCGGCAGCGGTGCCCAGTCGCTGTGCAGTTCCTGTAGATGACCCTGATAGGTGGGGTACTGCGCCACGTGGCGTGGTAGCCAGGCCCAGCCGAGGTCGCGGATGACCAGTTCGGCCATCACATAGAAACTGTCGGCCCGCCAGGCCAGTGGACTGATCTGTTCGCCGCCCGGGTATTGACTGTCCTGCGGTGTCATCAGCAGTTGCCGGTGCTCGGCCAGGTGCCGGCGCTCGACGCTGGCAAGGCGGGCTAGTGGGTGCTGCGGGCTGCACACCGTGATCATTTCGATGGTGCCCAGGCGGCGGCTTTCCAGCTCCCGAGGCATCTGTTCATGATGGAACAGTAGGCCCAGATCCGCCTGGCCCTGCAAGAGCTTGCGTGCCACGTCGCCCTGAGCACCGCTGGACAGCTGTACCTCCAGTAGCGGGAAGGCATTGGCCAGAGCTTCCAGGCTGGCCAGCACCGGCTGGTAGGGCATGGCCTCGTCCTGGGCCAGACGTAGCCGGGCTTCCTCGCCACGGGCCAGTCCCAGTGCCCGGCCGTCCAGTCGCTGACACTGCTGCAGCACGCTCCGGGCCTCCTCCAGCAGAGCGGCACCAGCTTCGCTCAGACGTGGCTGACGGCCACTGCTGCGTTCGAACAGTGTGACGCCTAGATCCGCCTCCAGCAGAGCGATGGCGCTGCTTACCGCCGACTGGGCACGCCCAGTCTCCCGTGCTACGGCGGAAAAGGAGCGGCGTTCAGCGGTACGGACAAACAGGCGTAACTGATCGAGGTTCCAGTTCATTGGCAAGCCTATCGTCGTGGGAGATAGGTAATCACTTTATCCCATCATTGGCAGGCTTAGAATCGCGGCCATGTTCAAGGAGTGGGTTGTTATGTCCGGATACCTCTATCTCGCTATCGCCATTGCTGCCGAAGTTGTGGCTACCCTCTCGATGAAGGCCATCGATGGCTTCAGCAAGCCACTGCCGCTGATATTGGTTGTGACAGGCTACGGCATTGCCTTCTGGATGCTGAGCCTGGTGGTGCGCAGTATTCCGGTGGGCATTGCTTATGCAATTTGGGCCGGACTCGGGATAGTTTTGGTCAGTATCGCGGCACTGTTCATTTATCAGCAGAAACTGGATCTGCCAGCCATGCTCGGCATGGCCATGATTGTCAGTGGCGTGGTGGTGATTCAGTTGTTTTCGCAGTCCACCGGGCATTGAGCGGCAGCCGGAGAGGCAGGCAGACCGGGTTATACTATGCGCCTGTTTTTTCCGAGGCCCGTTCATGTCCCAGTCTCTGAGTACCGATGTGCTGATCGTCGGCGGTGGTATCGCCGGCCTCTGGCTCAATGCCCGCCTGCGTCGCGAAGGATTTTCCAGTCTGGTGCTGGAGAGCGGCAGTCTGGGGGGCGGTCAGAGCCTGAAGTCACAGGGCATCATCCATGGTGGTGCCAAATACGCCTTGCATGGTGCGCTGACCGGGGCTTCCGAAGCTATCGCCGATATGCCGCGGCGCTGGCGCGAAGCACTGGCAGGCGAGGGCGAGTTGGCTCTGTCGGGCGTGCGCGTCCTTTCCGACGCCCATTACCTGTGGTCACCCGGCAGCCTGGCAGGCAATCTCACCAGTTTCTTCGCCAGCAAGGCCGTGCGGGGGCGGGTCGATCAGGTCAAGGGCGATCAGTTGCCGCCGGCTTTGCAGGATCCCAGCTTCAAGGGGCGGGTCTACCGGCTGGCAGAGCTGGTTCTGGATGTGCCGAGTCTGATCGGCCGTTTGACCGAGCTGGCCGGTGAAGGTCTGCTGGCTGCCCGGCAGATCGAGCCGCTATATGAGGACGGCGAGCTGGCCGGTTTGATTGTCGACAACCGCGTCATCCGCGCCCAGCGAGTGGTGCTCTGCGCCGGTGCCGGCAATGCCGGGCTGCTGGCAGCATTGGGCCTGCAGCAGCCGGCGCAGCAGTTGCGGCCGTTGCACATGGTACTGGCCAAAGGACCGGCACTCAGGCCGTTGTATGCACACTGTCTTGGCGGCGGATCGAAGCCGCGGGTGACTGTCACCAGCCATCCGGCTGCCGACGGCCAGTGGGTCTGGTATCTTGGTGGTGACCTGGCCGAGGCCGAGGGAGTAGCGCGTGACGAAGCGGAGCAGATCCGCGCAGCGCAGAAGGAAATGGCTGCGCTGTTGCCCTGGATTGATCAACGTGAGACCCGCTGGGCCACCCTGCGAGTTGATCGGGCCGAGCCGGCGCAGTCCGGGCTGGTGCGTCCGGACAATGCCTTCCTGGCTGATCAGCAGCGACTGCTGGTGGGCTGGCCTACCAAGCTGGCGCTGGCGCCGGACTTTGCCGACCGCGTACTGGCTGCGCTGCGCCGCGATGTCGTGCAGCCCGGCAACCACCCGCCGCTGCCGGAACTGCCGCGCCCGCCGCTGGGGCGGCCGGTCTGGGAGGAGTTGCTGTCGTGAGCGCGACCCTGCATGAGTTGCACCGTCCGCTGGGTTCCACCGGCCTGCGGGTGTCTCCGTTGGGCCTGGGTACGGTCAAGCTGGGGCGCGATCAGGGAGTGAAGTACCCCAGCGGCTTTCGCATCCCGGATGACGAGCAGGCCCGCGCGCTGCTGCGGCAGGCGCGTGATCTGGGCATCAACCTGATCGATACCGCGCCGGCCTACGGCCTCAGCGAACAACGCCTCGGCCCGCTGTTGCGCGGGCAGCGCGACGAGTGGGTGATCGTTAGCAAGACCGGCGAGGAGTTTGAGCAGGGCCGATCTTCCTTTGACTTTTCCGCTGCCCATACGCGGATGTCGGTGGAGCGCAGTCTGCAGCGCCTGGAGACGGATCGCATCGATCTGTTGCTGGTTCATTCGGATGGCAACGATCTGGCGGTGCTGCAGCAGAGCGAGGTATACGAGACGCTGGCAGCGCTCAAGCGCGAGGGCAAGATCCTTGCCTACGGTATTTCCGGCAAGACGGTCGAAGGCGGGTTGTTGGCTCTGGAGCAGGGTGATTGCGCCATGGTGACCTACAACCTCAACGAGCAGGGCGAGAAGCCGGTATTGGACTATGCTGCCAGTCACGCCAAGGGCATTTTGATCAAGAAGGCGCTGGCCAGCGGACATGTCTGTCTGGCCGACGGCGTTGACCCGGTACGTGCCAGCTTCAAACTGGTGTTTGCCCATCCCGGGGTTGCCAGCGCCATTGTCGGTACCATCAATCCGGCGCACCTGGCAGCCAATGTGGCGACCGTGGCGGCTGTCCTGGGGGGCTCTGGCTGAGCCGAGCCGTATCGGTCGCAGAAAGCTGGGGTCGGAGCGCTTTGCCCTGGGATCTGGAGGAAGGCTCACCGAGCGCAGGTGCTTTTCGTGCAAGGCCAACTGCCGTCCGCCCGCGCTGCCTGCTGGCGGCCTACCAAGCGAAGGAGCACCGATGTCGCGTACGTTGACCCGCAAGGATCCGAGCAACTTCAAGACCCTGCCGCTGCTGGTCGAGGCTGCTCCTGATGGGTTGCGCTACCAAAGCCTGGGGCAGCCGCTGAGCTTCGCCCAGATGCTAGCGAGGCGCCGGCCCCTGGTGCTCGAGGACGCCTCGCAGTTCACCGTGGAACTGGCCAATCTTGGTGTCTCGGTGCGCCTGAGTCTGCGCCTGCACGGGCGCGACTACTGGCTGCTGGTGCGTCAGCATCGGTCGGATCGCGGTGATACGGTGCTCAAGCTGATTTCCGGCTACGTGCCGGCACACGAGCTGAACCTGCCGCTGCTCACCGCTATCCAGGAGGTGGCAGAGGAGTGTCTGCTGGAAAGCAGCGAAGGTTGGCTGGCGGGGCGTTTTGTCGATACCTGGCTGCCGACTCCCTACCATGACAGGCTGCGTTATCGCGAGTCGTGTCACTTCCGCCTGCTGCCCTTGTCCGGTGCGGCGCGCCCGGTGCAGTGTGGCAGCCTGATTCTGCAGGAGCGCCCGCGCGCCTATGTCCATCTGCCCACTTCGTCCCTGCAGCTGATCTACGATTTCAGCCTCGAGCTGCCACGCGAAGCCCGCCAGCTCAGCCTGTTCCATGTTGACGAGTGCCTGGAGGACGGCCAACTGGTGGCCCGTCTGGAACGTCGGCGACCGGATATCTACCTGCTGGCACTGCAGCGTGGCGTGCCCAGTGGCGAGTTGTTCACCTTGCGCAAGGGCGTGTTGCTGCCGGCCGCGACTCGCGGCCTGTGGTTGTCGGAGAGCTTCGCCGAGCAGGACGGCTGGCTGGTGCGTGACGAGCGGATTCGCTGGAAGGACTGGCTGGCGGATTGCCGCGCAGGGCAGTGCCCGACACTCCGGGCCTAGGCCCGGTTGTCGTGCATGCGCGCCAGTTGTCGTTCTAGCAGAGCCGGATAGGGGTCGAGCAGGCGTTCGACGCAGCTGGCTCCCTCGGGGCTGGCAATCGGCCGGATGCGGGCCCGCTGACGTGCCAGATCATCCTGAGCAACGCGCTGATCCACCAGCAGCAGGTTGCGGCTGTGCTGTGACAGGGCCAGAGCATCGAGGGCGCTGTCGCTAAGCAGCAACTCGGCCTGGCCCAGCGTCTCAAGGCCGCTGCCCAGTGCCAGGCCTAGCTGCAGCTGCAGGGTGATGCCGCTGTCAGCTACCTCGATCTGCAGGGCGTGACCAAGAGCGCGCATCAGTTCGCCGCAGCAGATGGCATGGGTCAGGTAGTCCTCGCCGCATTCCCGCTCATGGAACAGCATCAGGCTGCTGCCGTCCTTGAGCGTGTGTAGTCGGCCCTGGTAGAGAGCGGCAGCCTGTTCCAGACAAGCTCGGTAGCGCTCCAGCAAGTCCAGAAGACGCGTGCGTGGCAGGCGGCGCAACTGCTCCTGAGCACCGAGCTGGATGGCCAGAACGGCGCTGGCCAGCTCAATGGCTCCGCTTGGCTGCGTTTCGGTCTCGACCTCCTCGCGCAGCTCGGCGAACGGATCTTCTGGTTCAATGGCTTCAGGCCAGGGCTGGAGCGGCTCGTCCTCGTTCATTGCTGCAGATACGTCGTCGCGTTGCGGAGTCAGGGTGACCAGGTCCTCATCCTCGACGCGCGGATCATCGGATGCTGGCGCTTGGGCCGGAGCGTGCTCCGGTACCAGTCGGGCCTGCAGTTGGCGGGCCAGGTCACCGATCTCGTCGTTGCGTCCGGCGCCCGGGGCGGGATCGTCCGGATCACGTAGCCACAGGCGCAACTGCAGCAGCGGCGTGGAAATATGTCGGCCCAAGCGCATGCTCAGCGACAGTGACAGAGCCAGCAGGATCAGGCTGAGGATCGCCATGCTCTGCAGACTGATGGTCATCGGTTGCTGGAACTGACCCATGTCCAGGCTGATGCGCAACTGCCCGGCGATCACTTCCTGGAAGGTGATGGGTGTGGAATACAGTCCTTCGGTCTCGCCCAGCATGCTGCGCGTAGGGCGTGTGCCCGCTTCGGCAAGAATGCGGTTATCCACGCTGTAGATGGCAGCGTGCGCCACCAGCGGGTTCTTCGCCAGGTTGCCGAGCAGCACGTTGAGGCTGAGGATGTCATTGGACACCAGCAGCTCGGTGGCCGAAGCAGCCGTCTGGGTGATCAGGGCCTGGCCCAGGGCATCGGCTTGCTGCTGCATGGCCTGCTTGAACTGCATGCCCATGACCCAGGCATAGATCACCATCGCCAGTGCCACGAGCAACAGGCTGTGGCTGGCGATGCGCAATACCAGCGGCACGCGCCGACTGCGCAGTGCGTTGAAGATGAGAATGAAGACGTTGTCGGGTTTGACGGGCGAGGGCCGGTTCACAGAGCTCGGCTCTTGTCGACTGATGATGCCGCGCAGTATAGCGAGCGCACTGGGGGCGGCAAAGCGCGCGGCTGCGCGTAGGTGTCGGAAACTGGGTAGAATGGACGACTTTTCGTCGGGTGATGGTTAGTTGGCTGCATTGCCCGTTCAATCCTTTACCTTGGGGGGTGTGTCTTGCGTGAAATCGTCCTGATCAATATCACAGGTGAGGATTGCCCCGGACTGACCGCCGCCATTACCGGGGTGCTGGCTCAGGGTGGGGTGAATATTCTCGATATCGGCCAGGCAGTGATTCACGACACTCTGTCGTTCGGCATCCTCATCGAGATCCCGGACAACGGCCGCTCCCAGGCGGTGCTCAAGGATCTGCTGTTTACCGCCTATGAGCTCGACCAGCAGGTGCGTTTTACCCCGGTCTCCGAGGAGGACTACCGGCAGTGGGTCGGCGGTCAGGGCAAGGCCCGCCACATTGTTACCCTGCTGACACGCAAGGTCACAGCCGAACAATTGCAGCGGGTAAGCGCCATTACCGCTCGCTACGGCCTGAACATCGATCATATCGACCGCCTGTCCGGGCGCATGCCGCTGGATATGCCGGCAGAGCAGGGCAAGGGCTGCATTGAGTTCTCCGTGCGCGGCGAGCCGGCCGATCCGGCGGCCCTGCGTGCCGAATTCCTCAGTGTTGCGCAGGAACTCAGTGTCGACATCGCCTTTCAGCGCGACACGGTATTCCGCCGTAACCGCCGGTTGGCGGTGTTCGACATGGATTCGACGCTGATCGAGGCTGAAGTAATCGACGAACTGGCCAAGGCTGCCGGGGTCGGCGAGCAGGTGGCTGAAATCACCGAGCGGGCCATGCGCGGTGAGCTGGACTTTCGCGCCAGCTTCAAGGAGCGCCTGAGTCTGCTCAAGGGGCTGTCCGAGGATGTACTGGAGGACATTGCTGCCTCCCTGCGCCTGACCGAGGGAGCCGAGGCGCTGTTCGCCGAGCTGAAACGCCTTGGCTACAAGACGGCGATTCTCTCTGGCGGCTTCACCTACTTCGCCCGCAAGCTGCAGCAGCAGTTGGGTATCGACTACGTGTTTGCCAACGAACTGGAGATCGTCGACGGCAAGGTTACCGGGGTGGCGGTCGAGCCCATCGTCGACGCCCAGCGCAAGGCTGATCTGCTGCGTGAACTGGCGCAAAAGGAAGGGTTGCAACTGGAGCAGACCATTGCTGTCGGTGATGGTGCCAACGATCTGCCGATGCTTGGTTTGGCCGGCCTCGGCGTGGCCTTCCGTGCCAAGCCGCTGGTCAAGCAGTCGGCCAAGCAGGCGATTTCCACACTGGGTCTCGATGGCATCCTCTACCTGCTCGGCTATCGCGATCGCGAGGGGCTGCGTTAGCCGCCGCCCCGCTGTCTGTCGGCTGCTGACTGCGCGGCCGGCTCTTATTCGTCGCCGGCGGAAAAGTCGTAATCCATGAACTGGCTCGGGCCTTGCAGGTAGTAGCCCTGGATGAAGTTGACCCCGGCCTGCCACAGCGTGGCCAGCACACTGGCGCTCTCGACAAAGGGCACGATGGTCAGCTTGGCCTGGGCGTGCAGGCTGCTGAGCAGTGTCTTCAGGGCTTCCTGACTATCCGGATTGCCCAGATCCTGAGAGAAGGAACCGTCTACCTTGACGAAGTCCACATGCAGGTGCTTGAGCGTGTTGAAGGGGTTCAATGCACAGCCGAACTGACACAGGGCCACTTTGCAATGCAGTTGTGCCAGCCCTTGGGTAAGGGCTCTGGCCTGCTTCAGGTAGGTCACCGCATCTGGTTCGCTGAACTGGAAGACCAGCGAGTCCGATGGCAGTCGTGCAGCCTTCAGTGCCACGCTCAGCCAGGGCAGCAGGGTCTGATCCTGCAGGCTGGCGCTGGACAGGTGGATGAACAGGCGGGTGTTGTGCCCCTTGGCGCGGTGGTCGGCAAGTAGCTTGATCGAGTTGAGGATCACCCAGCGGTCGATCTTCTCGCCGAGCCCGGCCTCGGTGGCTGCGTGGAGGAACTCCTTCGGTGGAACCTCCTCTCCCTGCGGGTTGAGCAGGCGCAGCAATACTTCGTAGTGTTCATGGGCGTCGCCGCGCAGACTGATGATGGGTTGGAAAAGCAGCCGGAAGCTGTTGTTTTCCAGAGCCTGCTGCACCATGGCCAGCAGGTTGCCGCGGCTGGCTGCGGCGGCTAGTTCCTCGGCCGGATCGTAGAGTTTCAGGGCATTGCCGTCGCCCAGCTCGTCGGCACACCGGTGGGCGCGTTCAATGACTTCCTGGGCCTTGGCGGTCTTTTCACTGAGGCCGGCCACGCCGATCGACAGCGTGGTCTGCGCGGTGCGGCCGCTGACGTCGAACAGATGACCTTCCACCTGCTTGAGCAGGGCGCTCAGGTGAGCCTGGCTCTGCTCAGGCGTTTGCCCGGGCAGCAGGGCGGTGAACACGTCGTCGCCGAAGCGCGCCAACTGGGTTTGCGCGGGGAAATGTTCGCGCAGCATGTCGGCCAGATCCGTTAGCAGCAGATCAACACCTGCCAGGCCGACCTCGCCCTGCAGGCTGGCATAACGGTCGACTCGGATGTAGGCCAGGGTCGATGGCTGACCGCTGCCCACCGCGCGCTCGGCTGCGGCATCCATCAGTTCGAGGAAGTGGGTGCGGTTGAACAGCCCGGTGACCAGATCCTGGCAGCTGATTTCGCGCAGTTTCTCTTCCAGCTCGGCGTTGGAGGTCTCGGCGCGGATTACCACCTGGATGCAGGGCTCGCCGTCGTATGTAGCCGGAGAAAAACTCATCTGTGCAGCGAAGGTGCTGCCATCGGCGCGTACGCCCTGGCAACTGAGCTCGGCATGGCCTTCGGCGCTCTGGTAGTTCTTCAGGAAGTCCTTGAACGCGCCCTGATCGGCGCTGGCAATCAGGTCGATCATCGGCATGCCTTCCAGTTCCTCTACATCCTCGTAGTGGAACATCTCCAGATAGGCGCGGTTGGCGTAAATGTGCATGCCGTCGTGAACGTAGGTAATGGCGTCCACCGAGCTTTCCAGCAGTAGCTGGCAGCGTTTCTCCGCTTCGCGCAGGGCCACTTCGGCGGCGCGCCGGGCGCGACGCTCCTCGAGGTTGGCCAGTTCACGCTTGGCTATCAGCACCAGGCGTTCGTCCTCGCCCTGCGGAAGTGCATCCTGGGCTCCGAACAGCAGAGCCTCGGTGATGGCATCCGGCTCGTTACCCTCTACCAGCTGGATGACCGGAATATCTTTGGCATGACGGCTGATGGCGGTGATTGCCTCTGCGGGGTCCAGACACTCGCTGCTGGGGGCGCAGATCAGGAGATCCCAGGTCTGCTGCAGTGCCAGGGTCAGATCGTCGCTAGAGGTAAGGCGGTGTACCCGGGTCGCATGTCCCGCATTGCGGAAAAGACTGACCAGACGCTCGGCTTCGTTCTGCGAATCCTCAAGGATCAGCAGTCGGATGGTTTTTCTTTCAATGGCCATAGGTTGGGTCAATACTGCGCCGAACGGGCGCGGAAAACGACAAGTGATGGGGCGATCCGAGCCTACAGAGACTTCCAGAGCGAGTCAAAATCTTCCTCCCCGGCCGGCTTGTGGTGTTGCGAGGCTGTGACCGACTTCCCGGCAGCGCCTTCTTCCTGGCCAATGCGGCGGTATTCGAACTGGCTGAAACTGCCGGTGCTGGTAAGTCGGCGAGTCAACTGGGCGTTGTGCTCCTCGCCGTGGTCGTTGATCAGCACTTTGCTGCCCTCCTGGAATGGCAGGCGCGGGGTAATCAGGCTGGCAGGTTGGGAGATGGCACTGATTTCCGGCAGTAGCAGTGCGCGTAGGTACTGGCTGCTCTGCTCGCCGCGACGTAACAGGAGCAGACCGCAGGGCCGGGCGTGCGGGGCGATTAGTTCGATGCCCATCTGTGTGCCGCCGCCACGCACCTGACGAATCCAGCGCACGATCGCCACGCTCCAGCCTCGTTCCGAGTCAGCCTGCACACCGAGTAACTCGCCAGCCTGCAGTTGGTTGGGCACCCCCTTGGGCCAGGACAGGCAGTAGCCACCTGGGCTGTGGTTGACGATGCCCAGTAGGTGGGTGGGATGGTTTTCCCGGTTGAGCGCAGGTTCGGCAGACTCTCCAGGCGCCACGCTGGTGTACTGGATTTCCTCCAGGTGGATCTCCTCGGTCGTCGGACGCTGTGCGTCAAAGGCATTCGACCAGATGTCCGGCTGGCCGCTGGAAGGCTTGAACACGGCGGCGCCGAGTTTGACCGGGCGTTTGAGTACTTCGGCGAAGGAGCGCTCTCCAGCGAGGAAGTAGTGCAGGGCACTCATTCCGATGCATAGCGTCAGCTCGCCCTGACCGGTGGTGCGCTGGAAGGTGCGTTCGGCGATGTCGCCCCAGGCTGCTGTAACGTGTTGCAGAAGATCGCTGCCGATTCCTTCGGGAACCAGCAGACGCGAACGTTGGCGTTCGTTTTCCGGCATTGCCAGATAGTCCCTGAGAGCCTCGACCAGGGGCTGGGTATCGATGCCCAGCAGGTGTGACAACGTGCTGCTCGGGTGCAGTGAACGGTAGCGCGGCGGGCCATCGACCTGTGGAGCCACGGCGAACAGGCTGCTGGGACGATCGCCTTTCTGTAGGAGCACCAGGGGGCTCCAGGCTTCCAGGGCCTCTGCCAGACGGGCGATGTTGCCCTGGCGCATCTGGTTGGTGCGGGCGCAGCCGAGCAGCAGTGCGCTGATGTAGGTCTGCTCCAGGCTCAGGCCCCGGGTATGACGGGCCAGTGGGTCACGGATGGCCAGGCGCTGCAGGCGCTGCAGGCAGCCTATCTGATAAAGCTGATGCAATTCCAGCCAGAGGCCTTCCGGAACCGGACAATACAATTGGCAGGCGCGCACCAGCGGCCCGTACAAGCTGTGGCAGGCGCGCTGAAGCGCCACTGCAAGTAGCTGGGTGCGCTCCTTGCTGCTGTGTGCCAGGGTACGGGCGACGATCAGTTTGTAACCCACTGCCAAGTGGTTTTGCAGGGCCTGGCACAGGTTGGCGATCTTGCGTGGGCGCTCATCGAGAACGATGGCCTGGTTGAGGAAGTGACGTTCCAGGTGCTGGCAGACGAAACCGACTTCCGGGCGCAACAGCTCAAGCAGTTTCAGGCGGTTGTCCGATGATGTCTGGAACAGATTGATGTCCACCAGTGCCTGGTACAGCTGGCGCGCCGTCTCCCCAATGTTGGCCTTGGGCAGACCGTCGATCCAGCGCTTGAGACCGCGCGGCGTACCGTCGCAGAAGCCGAGACTCTGTTTGTCTGGTGTTGGGAGACGCAGCAATTGAAGATGAAGGCTCTGTTTATCCATCAAACTCGGATACTCCGGTCGCTCGGGACAAGCGGCCCTGGGTACTGGTCATCAAAACTCTAGCAGCATCTTGCCTCGCTGACAGCTCGATCCCAGAGCCGGCTTAACCGGCGTGGTTGCGACGAGCGGTATGCCAGACTGGCAGCTAGTCCCGTAAGCAGATTCGATCACTCCTGCCCGTGACCCAGCAACTGGCCCATACGTACGGCACTGCCGGAGCCGAGTTCCTCGGCCCAGCGTACCTGGTTCGGGCCGAACAGCACGATGGCGGTAGAGCCCAGCTTGAAGCGACCCAGCTCCGCGCCTTTGGCCAGTTCGATGGGCGCGCGGGCCTCGGCGTCGTAGCGGGTACTGCGGAGTGCGCGCCGGGGTGGCGTGACCAGACCGGCCCAGACGGTTTCCACGCTGGCTACGATCATCGCGCCGACCAGCACCACTGCCATGGGGCCGCGCTCGGTATCGAACAGGCAGACCACGCGCTCGTTGCGGGCGAAAAGCTCCGGGACGTTTTCTGCTGTGGTCTGATTTACCGAGAACAGCCGGCCCGGAACGTAGATCATCTCCTTCAGGGTACCGGTCAGTGGCATGTGTACGCGATGGTAGTCCCGAGGAGACAGGTACACCGTAGCGAACTGGCCGCCCATGAAGGGCGCGGCGCGTTCGGCGTCACCTCCCAGCAGTTCGGTGGCGCTGAAGCTGTGGCCCTTGGCCTGGAAGATCCGGCCATGCTCGATGCTGCCGAGTTGGCTGATGGCGCCGTCGGCCGGGCAGAGTACTGCTCCGGGCGTCTGATCCAGTGGGCGGGCACCGTCTTTCAGTGCGCGGGTGAAGAAAGCATTGAAATGTTCGTAGGCGCGAGGATCTTCGATCTGAGCTTGGCTCATGTCGACCTGGTACTGGCGCACAAACCAGGAAATCAGACGATTTTTCAGCCAGCCGATGCGGCACTCGGCGACGCAACCGATCAGGCGCGAAAGCAAGTGGTGGGGGAGAAGGTACTGGCTAAGGATAAAGAGGCGTTGTTTCATCGTGATTCCTTGTGATGCGACAGTAGCGTCGGATGGCCGAGGCGGTTGATGGCGGCTGGCGCGATTCAGCGGTCGATGGGGGTGTCGGGCAGATTGCCCCACTCGGCCCAGGAGCCGGCATAGGCGCGGACGCGCGGATAGCCCAGCGAGCGAGCTACGACATAGGTGAAACCCGAGCGCCGGTGGGTCTGGCAGTGGGTGACGATTTCCTTGTCCGGAGTCAGTCCCAGCTGCAGCAGGCATTCGGCGATGTCATTACGGATGCGCAGGTTGCGTGTCGGATCCATAGCGGCCGTCCACTCAAGATTTATGGCGCCCGGGATATGGCCGCCGCGTGCCGAGTTGAGCTTGTCTCCGTGGTATTCAGCGGTGCTGCGAGCGTCCCAGATGGCCAGGTCGGCAGTGTTCAGGCGATTCAGCAGGTAGTCCAGGCTGGCGGTAGGTGTGTCGTCCAGTGTCAGTCGAACCTGATTTGGCTGGCGCGGGGCCGGCGTATCCAGGCTAAGTGGCAGCCCGTCGCCTATCCAGGCATGCAGGCCACCGTTGAGAAAGTGGTGACGCCGATGGCCGATGACATCGAGCAGCCAGATAAAACGACCGGCCCAGGGGCCACCCTCATCGTCGTAGAGTACGTAGGTAATGTCCGGATGATGGCCTAGATCCGAGAACAGGCTTTCCAGTCGTTCTCGCTCGGGCAACAGGCCCGGAGCAGGAGGTTGGCCGTACTGGGTTCGCCGGGTATCGAGCCAGTGCGCGCCGGGGATATGCCCGGCGGCGTAGCGCGCGGCACTGCTAAGATCCAGCAGGACGAGATCGGGGGCGTCCAGGCGTTCGGCCAGTTCGGCAGGTTCGATAACGAGTGGCAGGTTGGCGAAGGCGGACATGACAGCCTCCCTAGGCGAAAAGAGTTCGATTGTAGCGGAAAGAGCACAAGCGCGGCGGAGTCAGCGAGTCCGCCGGGAAAAGCCGTTCAGGGCGCGTTCGATGCACTGTGCGGTTTTGCCAAATGCCTGCAGGCAGATGTCGTTCAGCGGCTGACCCTGCTGATCCGCCACCAGCAGCAGGGCAACCTGGCCGTGACTGGCCAGCGAGCGCAAAACAAGATGCTCGCCGGCAAACAAGGCCTTGAGGTTGCCCGGCAGCAGAGCAGAGAAGCGCGCTATATTGGCCGGGGTCAGGTGCAACTGGCCCGGCTCGCTGATCAGACGGCGTAGCAGTTGGCTCTGGTTCGGGTCGAAGCTCAGGCTCAGAGCGTGCTGGCCGAGGCCTGCCTGCTGTTGCGGCAACAGGCGGTTGTGCTGGCGGTCGACCAGCAAAATCAGTGCGCGGCTGAAACCGCAGGCCTGCAGGGCATCGCGTGCACAGCTGGTCAGCTGTGGCAGGTTGAGGAACTCGCTGGGTTCGGCGAGCAGGCGAGTACACTGCTGGCGCCAGGCGCTCAGGGCTTCGCGGTTTGGTGGCGGGGCCGGCCTAACCGGCGCACTCAGGCGATGAGTGTCCCATGGCCAGATCAATGACTCGGCAGGGTGCCATAGGTTGTCTGCCTGAATCAGGCGAGCGCTGTTGACCGCCTGCTGGTGAACAGCTTGTTGCAGCTCGCTCAGCGACTGTTGCAGGTACAGTCCGGTCAGCCGTTGCCAGCGCAGGCAGTTATCCGTGTTCCAGGCCTGGTGGGCCGACAGTGCCAGGGCATTGGCCAGTAACACGCAGTTGCCCGGGTGGGTGAGCCAGTGACGCAGGAGGGGGGTGTCATCAAGTAGCTGTTGCTGTTGCAGTGGATTTTCATCATGGCGGGCAATGCGCAGAGCCTGCGCCAAGTGCCGGCGGTCATCTTCGAGCAGGCGGTAGCAGCGGATGATCCATTCTGGCAATCGCCAGTGTTCGGCCAGCCGGAGGCAGAGCTGTACCAACGAAACGCCGAGCAGCTCCTGCTCAACACGAGCCGGAGGCTCGCCCTTAAGCAGCACGCGCTGCTCCCAGGTCTCAAACAGCTGCGGATAGGCATGCACAAGTGGCCAGACCGGGGCCAGAAACAATAGGCTGCAGCCGTGCAGCTCGTTCCATAACCGCGCCAGGCGGGCACCGAATAACCCGCGAGCCTGCTGGCTGGCGTGCTGACTGATCAGCAGGATCTGCCGGAACGCCTGCGCGATGGAACGCTCCGGTAGTGCCGGGGCGTGGGTCAACAAAGCCTCGCAGCGGCTAAGGCCCAAACGAGCCAGCGCTACCTCGATGCTTTCTGCCGGCTCACTCAGGCGCTGGCTCAGGCGATTGGCTTCGCGCAGCACCTGCAAGGCGAAGGCTGGCGCCTGCTCGACCACCTCGGCGATTTCCCGCCAACTCCGGCTGCTGTCACTCAGTGCCCGGCGCAGCTGCAGGTGCTGTTCCTGCTCGATGGGCAGCGGCAGCCGTGCCAGCTGTTCCAGCCAGGCTCCCAGGGTACGTGGCAGAGGCTTTGCGGGTGACATATCGGCTCGTGTCGAACTGGCTTTTGATCATAAGGGGCTATAGTCTGGCGTATAACTTCCGATAATTAGAAGGGTTGTTTTCAATAGCCCTGTTTCCTGTCTCTGCAAGCACTCTTTCTATGGCAAAAATCATTGGCATCATAGTGGTTCTTGGTGGCGTCTTCGGTGGCTTCATGCTGTCTGGCGGCAAGCTCATGGCGCTCCTGCACCCCTACGAGGTGCTGATCATCGGCGGTGCGGCCCTGGGAGCATTTCTGCAGGCCAATCCGGGCAGCATGTTCATGACGGTGTTCCGCAAGTCACTGAGTCTGTTCGGTTCGCGCTTTACCCACACCTATTATCTGGAGGTGCTGAAGCTGCTCTACGAGATCCTCAACAAGAGTCGTCGCGAAGGCATGATGGCGATCGAGGCGGATGTCGAGGAGCCTGGCGCCAGTCCGATCTTCAGCAAGTACCCGGGCGTGCTCAAGGATGAGCGGATGACAGCATTCATCTGTGACTACCTGCGCATCATGTCGTCCGGCAACATGGCTCCGCACGAGCTTGAGGGGCTGTTCGACATGGAGCTGGCGAGTCTCAAGGAGGATCTGGAGAGGCCGTCGCATGCAGTTGGCAAGGTGGCCGACGGTTTGCCGGCGATGGGGATCGTCGCCGCTGTTCTGGGTATCGTGTTGACCATGTCTATTCTGGCTGATGCCGACAACACGCAGATCGGCGAGAAGGTCGGCACCGCCCTGGTGGGTACCTTTCTCGGGATTCTTGCTTCCTATGGTTTCTTCGGGCCGCTGTCGGCGGCTCTGGAGCATGACGCGCGTGAGGAGCTGAATCTGTACGAAGCGATCAAGGCGACACTGGTGGCTTCGGCATCCGGCATGCCGCCGAGCCTGGCGGTGGAGTTCGGTCGCAAGGTGCTGTTCCCGGCGCACCGGCCGAGCTTCATCGAGCTTGAACAGGCAATGCGCGGCAGCTGATGCCGGTGTGGCGACGAAGTTAAGCGGATCAGATCCCCAGCATGGAAAACAACCAACCCATCATTATCAGGAGGGGGCGCAAGGCAGCCGGTGGCGGTCATGGCGGCGCCTGGAAGATCGCCTTCGCCGACTTCGCTACCGCCATGATGGCGTTCTTTCTGGTGATGTGGCTGATGTCCTCGGCCACCCCAGAGCAGAAGCGGGCCATTTCCGGCTATTTTCAGGATCCTATCGGTTTTACCGAGAGCGCCAGTCCCTATGCCATCGATCTCGGTGGTACGCCGACGCCTTCGCCGGATCGCACGCTTAATCCGGATATTTCCGACGCTCCGGAAAACCAGCCGGATCAGGTGGAAATCAGTACGGATCTGGTTGAGACTTTGGCCGATCAGGTGGAGCGCGAGCGGTTGGAGCTGCTGCTGCAGGAGCTGCAGAACAAGGTTGAGGAAAACCCGCAGTTGCAGCGCTTCAAGGATCAGATTCTGTTCGAGATTACCCAGGATGGCTTGCGCATCCAGATCACGGATGCCGAGAACCGGCCCATGTTCGCCCTTGGCAGCGCTGAACTGCAGCCTTACTTCGAGGACATCCTGCTGGCCATGGCTGACACCATTCGCGCGGTGCCGAACAAGATCAGCATCAGCGGCCACACCGATGCCAAACCGTTCAGCGGTAGTGGTGATTTCGGCAACTGGGAACTGTCAGCCAACCGCGCCAATGCCGCTCGCCGTACTTTGGTCGCCGGAGGCTATTCCGACGAGCAGGTCGCACGTGTGGTCGGTTATGCTTCTTCGGCCCTGTTCGACCGGGATGACCCATTCAATCCGGTCAACCGTCGTATCGATATCGTGGTGCTGACCAAACGTGCGCAGCGGGCCATCGAGGGCGAGCGGGGGCAGGACGAGGAGCAGGCGCCGGCGGCCGAGTCGCAGCCGAAGGAGGCGACCAAGTCACCGCTGCCGGCTGGGCAGGTTCGCCAGCAACTGAACATCTTTGAGGACGGTGCGCTGCACTTCAAGCAGTTGGAGTCTCAGTAGTCGTCTTCCGGCAGGCTGGCGACTATGTGTCGGTAGCTGGCCATGCGCTGAGGTTGCACGCGGCCGTCCTCCAGAGCCTGGAGCAGGGCGCAGCCGGGCTCACGGTCATGCTTGCAGTCGCGGAAGCGGCAGTGTCCGAGCAATTCGCCGAATTCGATGAACCCGGCCTCGATATCCGCACGACTGACGTGGCCCAGGCCGAATTCACGGATGCCGGGCGAGTCGATCAGCTGGCCGCCGCCCGGGAAGTGGAACAGCCGCGCAGTGGTGGTGGTGTGGGTGCCCTTGCCGGTCAGCTCCGAGAGGGCGCCGACGCGGGTGTCGACACCGGGCAACAGGCCGTTGACCAGTGAGGATTTGCCTACCCCGGACTGACCGACGAATACGCTGACGTGGTCATCCAGCGCCTGCTTCAGGCGTTCCAATCCGTCACCTTGGTGAGCCGAAACCTCCAGGAGCGGATAGCCCAGTTTGCGGTAGACCCCCAGCAGCGCCTGGAGCGATTCGCGGTTCTGCGCGTCGATCAGATCGGCCTTGTTGAGCAGCAGAAGGGGGCGGATGCCGGCGTGTTCGGCTGCCACCAGATAGCGGTCGATAAGGTTGGCGTGCGGTTCGGGCAGCGGGGCGAAGACGATGACGATCTGGTCGACGTTGGCAGCCACCGGTTTGAGCTGGCCGCGCATGTCTGGGCGGCACAGCTCGCTGCTGCGCGGCAACTGCGCAACGATCACCCCGTCGCCCTGGTTGCCTGGACGCCAGACTACCTGGTCGCCAGTTACCAGGGCGGGCAGGTTGGCGCGCAGGTGGCAACGAAAGACCTGTCCTGCGGTTTCGCCCTCCAGGGCCTCGACTTCTACCTGAACACCGAAGTGGGCAATGACCAGGCCAGTCTGCTCCGGGCCCAGATCACCGCCCTCCAGTGCCTCGACGGCCCTGGATTCGCGCCGGGCGGCGCGGGAGGCGCGTTCGCTTTGGATTTTTTCGATACGCCAGCTCTGGCGGCGGTTCAGTTGGCGTTTGGCCATGGAGCGTCCAGGGTGATGGAGAGTTGAACGCGGCGAGTTTAGCACGGCTACCGGCGGGCTCGGCGCTGTGCAACTGAGCGTATCCAGCGAAGGCGCTGGGGCGGTCGTTCGCCCGTGTCGGGTATCGTCCTGTTAGACTTCGCGCCTGAGCCAAGGAGCCTTTGCTATGCAAAACCCCGACAACCTGATCTGGATCGACCTGGAAATGACCGGGCTGGATCCCGAGCGAGACGTGATCATCGAGATGGCTACCATCGTCACCGACAGCGAGCTTAACGTGCTAGCTGAAGGTCCGGTGATCGCCATCCACCAGAGCGACGAGATTCTCGCCGGGATGGACGAATGGAACACCCGGACTCATGGTCAGAGCGGTCTGACCCAGCGCGTGCGGGAAAGCACCATCGACACTGCCAGGGCTGAGGCGCAGACCATTGCCTTCCTTGAACAATGGGTGCCGCGAGGCAAGTCACCGATCTGTGGCAACAGTATCGGCCAGGATCGTCGCTTCCTCTACAAGTACATGCCGGCTCTGGAGGCCTACTTCCACTACCGTTATCTGGATGTCTCCACCCTGAAGATTCTCGCCGGCATGTGGGCGCCGCACGTCAAGGAAAGCTTCCAGAAAACCGCCACCCACCAGGCGCTGGACGATATCCGTGAATCCATCGCCGAGCTGCGTCACTATCGCGAGCACTTCCTCAAGGTCTGATCCGCTCGCTGTACCATGTCTGGCTAGGACTCGCCATGGCGCCGCAGCGCCCACTCCACGTGTTCGCGTACCAGCGCTGAGGGGTGCTGGCGGCGAGCACGCAGCGCCTCGAGCACGGGGATGGTGGAAGGCGCGTTGCCCAGGCCCACTGCCAGATTGCGTAGCCAGCGCTCATAGCCGGCACGGCGTAGCGGCGAGCCCTCGGTACGGCTGAGGAAGGTTTCCTCACTCCACATGAACAGCTCGGCCAGGCTGCTGTTGTCCAGGCCGTGGCGCGGCATAAAGTCGCCTTGGCTCGTGGGGCGGGCGAAGCGGTTCCAGGGACAGACGATCTGGCAGTCGTCGCAGCCGAATACGCGGTTGCCGATGGCGCCGCGCAGCTCCTCCGGGATCGATCCTTTCAGCTCGATGGTCAGGTAGGAAATGCAGCGCCGCGCATCCAGCACGTAAGGGGCGACGAAAGCGGCGGTCGGGCAGGTGTCCAGGCAGGCGCTGCAGCGCCCGCAGTGTTCGCTGCCGTGGGGAGCGTCCGGCGGCAGCGGCAGGTCGACGAACAGTTCGCCGAGAAAGAACCAGCTGCCGGCCTTGCGGTTAAGTACCAGAGTGTTTTTGCCGATCCAGCCGAGCCCGGCTTTTTCCGCCACGGCTTTTTCCAACACCGGAGCGCTGTCGACAAAGGCGCGGTAGCCGAATGGTCCGATCTCGTTCTGGATGCGCTCGGCCAGCTGTTGCAGGCGTTTGCGGATCAGCTTGTGGTAGTCGCGGCCCAGGGCGTAGCGCGACACGTAGGCCTGCACCGGCTCGCCCAGGCGCTGCGCCATCTGCGTATCGCCTGGCAGATAGTCCATGCGCAGCGACACCACGCGCAGGGTACCTGGCACCAGCTCGGCCGGGCGCGAGCGCTTACTGCCATGGGCGTCCATGTAGTCCATTTCGCCCTGGTAGCCGGCGGCCAGCCAGCGCTGCAGGTGTTCCTCATGCTCGCCCAGTTCTATGCCAGTGATGCCCACCTGCTGAAAACCCAGTTCGCGGCCCCATTGCTTGATACGGAGGGCCAGGGCGGAAAGGTCGAGATCAGGATCGGACATGGGGCGGGCGCAGGCGATGTAGGTGCGTATAATTCTGCCAGACATCTGCTGCGAGCGAGCCATGTATCCATCCCCTGACTTCCTGCCCCTGAAGCTGCACAGCGCCGAGCAGGTGCGCGAACTGGATGCGCAGCTGATCGCAGCCGGCACGCCCGGCTTCGAGTTGATGCAGCGTGCCGCCCATGCCGCCTGGCGTGCGCTGAGCAGGCGCTGGTCGCAGGTCGGGAAGCTTACCGTATTGGCCGGGCGTGGAAACAATGCCGGCGATGGCTATCTGATTGCCGCTCTAGCGCAGCGTGCCGGCTGGCGGGCGCAGGTGCTGGCGTTGGGTGATCCGGCGACGTTGCACGGTGATGCTGCCAGAGCCCGTGCTGAAGCCGAGGCCGCCGGCGTACCGGTTTTGCCCTGGCACGAGGCGACGCCGCTGTCCGGCGTGCTGGTCGATGCGCTGTTGGGCACCGGTCTTTGCGGCCCGGTTCGTGAGCCCTATGCCCGGGCCATCGAGCGGATCAATCACAGTGGCCTGCCGGTGCTGGCCGTGGATATTCCCTCTGGGCTGCATGCCGACAGTGGGGGCTGCCTTGGAGTGGCGGTACAGGCTGATCTGACCGTGACCTTTATCGCTCTCAAACTGGGGCTGTTTACCGGTGAGGGGCCTGTGCTGTGCGGAGAGCTGCAGTTCGACGACCTTGATGCTGATCCCAGACTGCTGGCAGAGGCTCCCTCCCTGGCTACTCGGCTAGACCCGGCCGGTCTGCCGCGGCTGCCTGCGCGTCAGGTGCTGGCGCACAAGGGGCAGTTCGGTCACCTGTTGGTCATCGGTGGTGAACAGGGCATGGGCGGCGCGGCGCTGCTTTGTGCCGACAGCGGTCTGCGCGCCGGAGCGGGGTTGGTGTCGCTGGCTACGCGGGCCGAACACGTTACGGCCGCGCTGGTGCGTCGTCCGGAAATCATGTGTACGGCGGTCGCGTCCGCCAATCAGCTACAGACGCTGCTGCCGCGGGCCGATGTCTGTGTTGTCGGTCCCGGCCTTGGTCAGGGCAGTTGGGCACGTAGCCTGCTCTCGGCAGTCGAAGGCCTGGAGCAGCCCCAGGTTTGGGATGCAGATGCCCTGAATCTACTGGCGACGGGGCTGGTTGGGGCGCCGCGAATGGGCGTGCTTACCCCGCATCCGGGCGAGGCCGCGCGCCTGCTCGGACAGAATACGACCAGTATTCAGGCTGACCGGCCGGCTGCGGCCCTGGCACTGGCGCAGCGCTACGGTCTGGTGGTGGTGCTCAAGGGCGCCGGCAGTCTGGTGGCGGCGCCGGACGGTCGTCTGGCCGTGTGCAATCGGGGGCATCCGGCCATGGCTGGTGCTGGCCTGGGTGATGTGCTGGCCGGGTTGCTCGGGGCGTTGCTGGCTCAGGGTATGGCGCCTTTTGAGGCTGCCTGCCTGGGCGTCTGGCTGCATGCTTGCGCCGGCGAGAGGTTGGGCCGGCAGGGCCGTGGACTGGCCGCAGGCGATTTGCCCTACGCCATTCGTCAGTTACTGGAGGAATTGTGTCCTTGTGTGAATTGAAGCTGGATGCGGCCGATGAGGCAGCGATGCTGGCGCTAGGCAAGCGCATCGCCGAGATCAGTGGCGGCGTTGGTGTGATTTATCTACATGGTGATCTTGGGGCGGGCAAGACCACGCTTTCACGCGGCATCCTGCGTGGGCTGGGGCATACAGGTGCGGTCAAGAGTCCTACCTTTACCCTGGTCGAGCCTTACGAAATCGGTGAGGTGCGAGCCTTTCACTTCGATCTGTACCGCCTGGTAGATCCGGAGGAGCTGGAGTTCCTCGGCATTCGCGACTACTTCGAAGAGGCTGCGCTCTGCCTGGTAGAGTGGCCGCAGCGAGGAGTCGGCGTTTTGCCAAAGCCGGACCTGGACATTACCATTAGCCCGCAAGCGGGCGGCCGTTCGCTGTTGCTGCAGGGGCATGGGACTCGTGGCGAGTCCTGGTGCAGAGCCCTGAGTGGCAAGAAATAGACTGCTATCGATGGGGTTGGGTATGCGCATAGGCGCGCTGGTTACCGCAGTGGCACTGTTGTGGGTGGCCCTGGTCGCCGAGGTGCTGGCTGCTTCGGACGTGCGCGGCGTGCGCCTGTGGCGCGCCCCGGACAACACACGGCTGGTTTTCGATCTGTCGGGACCGGTGCAGCACAATGTATTCACCCTTGTAGCGCCCGATCGCATTGTTATCGATGTCAGTGACGCTCGTCTGGCGACCGGTTTCGAGCAACTGTCGCTGACCAATACTCCGATCACCGGGATCCGTTCGGCCCAGCGCAGCGCGAATGAGCTGCGTGTGGTCATCGATCTGTCGGCTCCGGTCATGCCGAAGAGCTTTTCCCTGGCGCCAAACCAACAGTACGGTCACCGCCTGGTGGTCGATCTGTTCGACCAGGGCAGTGCACCTCCGGCGGCGGCCCCGGGAGTGACTGCCAGTAGTCCGCCGATTCCGGTTACGCCGACCCAGCCACCACCCAAGGTGACGCCAGTACCCAGCGGTAAGCGAGATATTGTGATAGCCATCGATGCTGGCCATGGTGGCGAGGACCCGGGCGCGCTCTCACCGGTCAAGGGCCAGTACGAGAAGCACGTGACTTTGGCCATCGCCAAGGAACTGCAGCGGCAGATCAACGCCGAGAAGGGCTTCCGTGGCGAGCTGGTGCGTACCGGCGACTACTTTATTCCGCTGCGCAAGCGTACCGAAATTGCTCGTAAGAAAGGCGCGGATCTGTTCGTTTCCATTCATGCCGATGCCGCACCGCGATCCTCGGCATTCGGTGCTTCGGTGTATGCCCTGTCCGAGCGTGGGGCTACCTCGGAAACCGCACGTTGGCTGGCCGATGCGGAGAATCAGTCGGACCTGATCGGCGGTGCCGGCAATGTCAGTTTGGACGACAAGGACAAGATGCTGGCCGGCGTGCTGCTGGATCTGTCGATGACTGCTTCGTTGGCTTCGAGTCTCAATGTCGGGCAGAAGGTTCTGTCGAACATGGGGAGCATTACCCCATTGCATAAGCGGCGAGTCGAGCAGGCCGGTTTTATGGTGCTGAAGTCCCCGGATATTCCCTCGATCCTGGTGGAAACCGGCTTCATCTCCAACCCCAACGAGGCGAGGAAGCTGCATACCGCCAGTCATCAGCAGGCGTTGGCGCGCTCCATTACCACCGGCGTGAAGCAGTTCTTTCACGAGAACCCGCCGCCTGGCACCTATGTGGCCTGGTTGCGTGACGAAGGCAAAATCGCGCTGGGGCCGCGCGAGCACGTGGTATCGAGTGGCGAGAGTCTGGCGTTGATCGCCCAGCGCTACCAGATCAGCCTGGCGAGCCTGCGTAGCGCCAACAATCTCAAGAGCGACGTGATCAAGGTCGGGCAGAAACTGCAGATCCCCGCCACGGCACTGGCCTCCCAACAGTGAGCAGCATGTCCCGCATTCATCTTCTTTCCCCCCGGCTTGCCAACCAGATCGCTGCCGGGGAGGTGGTCGAGCGTCCGGCCTCGGTGGCCAAGGAATTGCTGGAAAACAGTCTTGATTCCGGAGCCCGGCGCATTGATATCGAGGTCGAGCAGGGCGGGGTCAAGCTGCTCAAGGTGCGCGATGATGGCAGCGGTATCGCCGCTGAGGATTTGCCGCTGGCGCTGGCGCGTCATGCCACCAGCAAGATCCGCGAACTGGAGGACCTGGAAGCAGTGGTCAGCATGGGCTTCCGTGGCGAGGCGCTGGCTTCGATCAGTTCGGTATCGCGGCTGACCCTGACCTCGCGCACGGTCGATGCCGAGCAAGCCTGGCAGGTGGAGACTGAGGGTCGAGACATGCAGCCCCGTGTACAACCGGCGGCGCATCCGGTCGGCACCTCGGTGGAAGTGCGCGACCTGTTCTTCAATACTCCGGCGCGCCGCAAGTTCCTGCGTTCGGAGAAGACCGAGTTCGATCATCTTCAGGAAGTGATCCGACGATTGGCGCTGGCGCGTTTCGATGTCGCTTTTCATCTGCGCCATAACGGCAAGAGCGTTTTCGGTCTGCACGCCGCCGATGATGAGGCTGGCCGTGCCCGTCGGGTCGCGACGGTCTGTGGCCCGGCTTTCCTCGAGCAGGCATTGCCGATTGAGATCGAGCGCGGTGGTCTGCGATTGTGGGGCTGGGTCGGCCTGCCCACCTTCTCCCGCAGTCAGGCGGATTTGCAGTACTTTTACGTCAATGGCCGCATGGTGCGCGACAAGCTGGTCGCCCATGCGGTGCGTCAGGCCTATCGCGACGTACTGTTCAATGGTCGCCATCCGACCTTCGTGTTGTTCCTCGAGATCGATCCGGCGACGGTGGACGTTAACGTGCATCCGACCAAGCATGAGGTGCGCTTTCGCGATAGCCGGATGGTGCACGACTTCCTCTACGGCACCTTGCATCGGGCGCTGGCTGATGTGCGTCCTGAGGATCAGCTGGCGGCACCAGCGGTTCTTGCGCCGGTGGTTCGGGCTAGCGGCGCTGCTGCCGGAGAGTTCGGCCCGCAGGGCGAGATGGGGCTGGCTGCTACCGTACTGGAGGCTCCAGTGGCTGCGCCCTCAACCGCTTGGCGCGGCAGCTCCGCCGGTTATGTACCGGCAAACCCCGTCGCGCCTTTGCCGACAGCCGAGGCGCAGGCTGCTTACCGTGACTATTTTGCTCCGCTGTCAACATCTCCGGCACCGGTAGCGGGGCTGCCGCCGGAGCAGGGGGATATTCCTCCGCTTGGCTATGCCGTGGCCCAGCTCAAGGGCGTCTACATCCTCGCCGAGAATGCCCTGGGTATGGTGGTGGTGGATATGCATGCGGCCCATGAACGAATCACCTACGAGCGTCTGAAGCAGGCCATGGCCAGTGAGGGATTGCGGGGCCAGCCACTGTTGGTGCCGGAGACGCTTGCTCTTAGCCAGCGCGAAGCGGACTGTGCGGAAGAGCATGAGCATTGGTTCCGGCGTCTGGGCTTCGAGTTGCAGCGTCTGGGTGAGGAAAGTCTGGCCATTCGCCAGATTCCGGCCCTGCTCAAGCAGGCGCAGGCAGCTCAGTTGGTGCGTGATGTTCTGGCAGATCTGCTCGAATACGGCACCAGCGACCGCATCGAGGCGCATCTCAACGAATTGCTGGCGACCATGGCCTGTCACGGTGCGGTGCGGGCCAACCGGCGTCTGACCATTCCCGAAATGAATGCTCTACTGCGTGATATGGAGCAGACCGAGCGCAGTGGTCAGTGCAATCACGGGCGTCCAACCTGGACGCAATTGAGCATGGATGACCTCGACAAGCTGTTTTTGAGGGGGCGTTGATGGCGCTGCCTCCTGTCATCTTCCTGATGGGGCCCACTGCTGCCGGCAAGACGGATCTGGCGCTGGAGTTGGCCCGCCTGCTGCCATGCGACCTGATCAGCGTCGACTCGGCGATGGTCTATCGCGGTATGGACATTGGCACCGCAAAACCTGAGCGAGCCGTGCTTGAGGTGTTCCCGCACGGGCTGATCGATATTCGTGACCCGGCCGAAAGCTATTCGGCGGCGGAGTTTTGTGCCGATGCCCGGGCACTGATGGCGCAGAGCGTGGAGCAGGGGCGCATTCCGCTGCTGGTTGGCGGCACCATGTTGTATTACAAGGCATTACTTGAGGGCCTGGCCGACATGCCAAGCGCGGATCCCCTTGTGCGCGCGGAACTGGAGGCACGGGCGGCCGCCGAAGGCTGGGAGGCACTGCACCGAGAACTGGCGGCAGTTGATCCTGAATCGGCTGCGCGCATACACCCCAATGACCCGCAGCGCCTGACCCGGGCGCTGGAGGTCTACCGTGTCAGTGGCCAGACCATGACCGAGCACAGGCGCCGGCAGATGCAGGAAAATCCCGACACGGGCACATCGACCGGCAGCCAATTACCCTATACTGTCGTCCAGCTTGCCATTGCACCGGCGCAGCGCCAGATTTTGCATGAGCGCATTGCACGGCGA
Organism: Pseudomonas sp. NCCP-436; assembly: GCF_019656335.1. Lineage (GTDB taxonomy): Bacteria > Pseudomonadota > Gammaproteobacteria > Pseudomonadales > Pseudomonadaceae > Aquipseudomonas. The sequence continues at coordinate 137,617 of NZ_BPLZ01000009.1, forward strand.
TTTCAGGCAATGCTGGAACAGGGCTTCATCGAAGAGGTCGAAGCTCTGCGCAGTCGGAGTGAGCTGCACGCAGGGCTGCCGTCTATAAGAGCGGTGGGGTATCGTCAGGCCTGGGCTTACCTGGATGGCGAACTGTCCCGGGACGAGATGATCGAGCGTGGCATCATTGCCACTCGGCAATTGGCCAAGCGTCAGTTTACCTGGTTGCGCAGCTGGAGCGACTTGCAGTGGCTGGACAGTCTGGCCTGCGACAATCTGTCCTGCGTCTTGAAATACCTGGAAAGCGTCTCCATATTGCATTGAGACCTTGCCGCTGGCCGTCTTTCCTTGGGGTGGGCGTGCTTAAGCCATTGTTTACTTACTGAAAATTTTTGAAATTGATCCTCGAAAGGAGTGCGGCACATGTCAAAAGGGCATTCGCTACAAGACCCTTACCTGAATACCCTGCGTAAGGAACGCGTCCCTGTCTCCATCTATCTGGTCAACGGCATCAAGCTGCAGGGCCAGATCGAGTCCTTTGATCAGTTTGTGATCCTGCTGAAGAACACCGTCAGCCAGATGGTCTACAAACATGCCATTTCAACTGTCGTGCCCAGCCGTCCGGTGCGCCTGCCGAGTGCTGGTGATTCCGAGCAGGGCGACGCTGAGTCCGGCAACGCCTGAGTCTGGGGGTTTAATTGTTCTTCGAGCGTCATGAGGGCGGTGAGCGGGCCATTCTGGTTCATCTGGAGGGTCAGGATGCCGAGGCGAGCGAAGATCCCCAGGAATTCAGGGAGCTGGCCATGTCGGCAGGTGCCGACATGGCCGCCTTCTTCAGTGTGCCCAGTAGCCGGCTGACCGCCAAATACCTGATAGGCAGTGGCAAGGTCGAGGAACTGCGCGATCATGTCAAGGCTGAAGGGGTAGATCTGGTTATCTTCAACCACTCCCTGACGCCGAGCCAGGAGCGCAATCTTGAGCGCGCTTTCGAGTGTCGAGTGCTTGACCGTACCGGCCTGATTCTCGATATCTTTGCCCAGCGTGCGCGTACTCACGAAGGTAAGCTGCAGGTGGAGCTGGCGCAGCTCGACCACATGAGTACCCGCCTGGTGCGCGGCTGGACTCACCTGGAGCGGCAGAAGGGCGGTATCGGTCTGCGTGGCCCGGGGGAAACCCAGCTGGAAACGGACCGCCGTCTGTTGCGTGTGCGTATTCGCCAGATCAAGCAGAAGCTCGAGAAGGTGCGCAGTCAGCGTGAGCAGGCTCGGCGTGGGCGCAAGCGCGCCGATATTCCCTCGGTCTCGCTGGTCGGCTACACCAATGCCGGCAAATCCACCCTTTTCAATGCTCTGACCACTTCTGAGGTCTACGCGGCCGACCAGTTGTTCGCAACGCTCGATCCGACTTTGCGCCGGCTGGAGTTGGATGACCTGGGGCCTATTGTTCTGGCTGATACGGTTGGCTTCATTCGTCACCTGCCGCACAAGCTGGTCGAGGCCTTCCGCGCTACGCTGGAAGAGTCGAGCAACTCGGATCTGCTGCTGCACGTGATAGACGCACACGAGCCCGAGCGTATGCTGCAGATTGAGCAGGTTCAGGCGGTGCTCAAGGAAATTGGGGCGGACGAGTTGCCGATGCTCGAGGTGTACAACAAGCTGGATTTGTTGGAAGGTGTCGAACCGCAGATCCAGCGTGATGCCGATGGCAAGCCACTGCGTGTGTGGCTGTCGGCACGCGATGGGCGAGGATTGGAGCTGCTGCGCCAGGCTATTGCCGAGCTGCTGGGTGACGATCTGTTCGCGGGTGTGCTGCGTTTGCCACAGCGGCTGGGTCGTTTGCGGGCGCAGTTCTTTGCTCAGGGAGCGGTGCAGAAGGAAGAGCACGATGAAGAAGGGCAAAGCCTGCTGACGCTGCGCCTGCCACGGATCGAGCTCAATCGTCTGGTATCTCGCGAGGGTTTGGAGCCGCAGACGTTCATCGAGCAACATACTTTGCAATAAAGCCCTGGTCGACGGCTTTGCCGTCGTTGTGGGGCTTTGGGTAGCATTGGCCGGCGCGCCGTGGGCGCGCCTTCGCTTTATCAGTACGGAGAACGCTATGGCTTGGAATGAGCCGGGTGGCAACTCGAACAATCAAGACCCTTGGGGCGGCCGCAAAGGCGGTGGCCGGCAGGGCCCGCCGGATCTCGACGAAGCGTTCCGCAAGCTGCAAGAAAGCCTGAGCGGGGTGTTCGGTGGCGGCAAGAAACGTGGTGACGACAGAAATAGTCAAGGCGGTGGTGGCGGTTTCGGCCTACTGCTGGTTGGGCTTGGTCTGCTGGCCGTGGTCTGGCTTTACAGCGCGATCTATGTCGTTGATGAGCAGGAGCAGGCTGTGGTGCTGCGTTTCGGCAAGTACCATGAGACTGTTGGCCCGGGCCTGAATATCTACTTCCCGCCGATCGACCGCAAGTTCCAGGAAAACGTCACTCGCGAGCGGACCTACAGCAAGCAGGGACAGATGCTGACCGAGGACGAAAACATCATCGAAGTGCCGCTGACTGTGCAGTACCGCATCAGTAATCTGCAGGACTTCGTGCTCAATGTGGATCAGCCGGAAGTCAGTCTCCAGCACGCGACCGATAGCGCCGTGCGCCATGTGGTGGGTTCCACCGAAATGGACCAGGTGCTGACCGAAGGTCGTGAGGTAATGGCCAGCGAGGTACACGAACGCCTGCAGCGCTTCCTCGATAACTATCAAACCGGTATTACCATCACCCAGGTGAACATCCAGAGCGCGGCAGCGCCGCGTGAAGTGCAGGAAGCCTTCGATGATGTGATTCGGGCTCGCGAGGACGAACAGCGCGAGAAAAACCAGGCCGAGTCCTACGCCAATGGCGTGATCCCCGAAGCGCGCGGCCAGGCCCAGCGTCTGCTGGAAGAGGCTAACGGCTACCGCGAGGAAGTCATTGCTCGGGCCCAGGGTGAGGCGGATCGCTTCAATAAACTGGTGGCCGAGTACCGCAAGGCACCGGAGGTGATGAGAGAGCGTCTGTACCTGGAAACCATGCAGGAATTGATGAGCAATACCAGCAAGGTGTTGGTAACGGGTGACAAGGGGCAGAACAACCTGCTCTATCTGCCGCTGGACAAGATGATTGACGGCCGTGGCGGTGTCTCCGGTTCGTCCGCGTCCGTTTCCTCCGGCAGTACGGTGAGTGATTCGGCCGTACCGGCAGGCAGTGAACTGTCGCAGCGTAACCTGCGTATCCGGGAGAGCCGTTGATGAGCAATAAGTCCCTGATCGGCCTGATAGTGGCCGTGGTTCTGGCCCTGGTGGCGTGGAACAGCTTTTATATCGTGGCGCAGACTGAACGGGCGGTGTTGCTGCAGTTCGGTCGGGTGGTCAATCCGGACGTGCAGCCAGGCCTGCACGTGAAGATTCCTTACGTTAACCAGGTGCGCATCTTCGATGGTCGTCTGTTGACGCTCGATTCCACCTCATCGCGCTTCCTCACTCTGGAGAAGAAGGCGCTGATGGTCGATGCCTACGCCAAGTGGCGGGTCAAGGATGCCGAGCGCTTCTATCAGGCCACTTCTGGTCGCAAGGATGTTGCAGACGACCGTTTGGCGCGTCGTCTGGAGGCCTCGCTGCGTGACCAGTTCGGTAAGCAGACGCTGCATGAGTCGGTGTCGGGCAAGCGTGACGCGCTGATGGCCGAGGTGACCTCGACGCTGAACCGGGCAGCGCAGCGTGAGTTGGGTATTGAAGTGGTCGATGTACGGGTCAAGGCCATCGACCTGCCGCGCGAGGTGAACCGCAGCGTGTTCGAGCGGATGAGTACCGAGCGTGAGCGTGAGGCGCGTGAGCACCGAGCCAAAGGCCGGGAGCTGGCTGAGGGTATTCGGGCCGATGCTGACCGTCAGCGCCGGGTAATCCTCGCCGAGGCCTATCGCGAGGCCGAGGAACTACGCGGTGACGGCGATGCCAAGGCTGCGGCTATCTATGCCGAGGCCTACGGTCAGGATCAGGAGTTCTACGCCTTCTACCGCAGCTTGCAGGCCTATCGCGAGAGCTTCTCCGACAAGCGTGACGTGCTGGTGCTTGATCCAGGCAGCGACTTCTTCCGCTATCTGGAAAAGGTCGACCCTTGATCGTGAGTCCCGGCGGCGTAGTACGTCGCCGGGGTGACCGCAAGGGAAAACGTGGTATGATGCGGCAGCCGGGAAAATCCCGGCTTTTTTGCGTCTGTGGGAATCATGTGGCAGGAACTCGGTATTGCACTGTGTCTGGTACTGGTGCTGGAAGGCATCCTGCCCTTCCTCTGTCCGCGTCACTGGCGCGGGGCGGTCATGCTGGCAGCCAGTCTGCCCGACCGTCGACTGCGCCTGATGGGGCTGGCCAGCATGCTGCTGGGTACGGCCCTTCTATATCTGCTTCACTGAAGGCTTGTGCCGCCCGGATCGAGAGGGGAATGGCGAAATGGCAACGGTAGACCGCTGGCTGCTGCCAGATGGCATCGAAGAAGTACTGCCGCCGGAAGCGGCGCGCATCGAGGCGGCCCGCCGCCAGGTGCTGGATCTGTTTCAACGCTGGGGCTACGAGTTCGTCGTCACCCCGCATATCGAGTATCTGGAATCCCTGCTGACCGGCGCCGGTCAGGATCTTGATCTGCGTACATTCAAGGTCACTGATCCGCTCTCTGGGCGGCAGATGGGTTTCCGGGCCGACATTACCCCTCAGGTGGCTCGCATCGATGCGCATACCCTGCGTCGCGAGGGGCCGAGCCGTCTGTGCTATGCCGGCAGTGTGCTGCACGCCAAGCCGCGTGCGCTGACCACTTCGCGCAGCCCGATCCAGCTCGGCGCAGAGCTCTATGGCGACGCCAGCCCGGCTAGCGATATCGAGGTGATCAGCCTGCTGGTCGAGACCCTTGAGCTGGCTGTAGTGCCGGACGTGCACATGGACCTTGGCCATGTAGGCATCTACCGCGGCCTGGCCCGCGCCGCTGGGCTGTCCGGTGCGGCCGAGCAGCAGCTGTTCGACGCGCTGCAGCGCAAGGCCATGGACGAAATCGAAACCCTGACCGCGGCGTTGCCAGCAGGCCTGGGCAACATGCTGCGTTCGCTGGCCGAACTGTGTGGTGGACGCGAGGTGCTGGACCTGGCCCAGGCGGTACTGGTCGAGGCGCCGGATGCGGTGCATGCGGCGCTGGATGAGCTGGTTGCCATCGCCGATGCGCTGGAACTGCGTTATCCCGAATTGCCGCTGTATTTCGACCTCGGCGAATTGCGCGGCTACAACTATCACACTGGCGTGGTGTTTGCGGCCTTCGTCCCTGGCGAGGGCGGTGCCATTGCTCAGGGCGGTCGTTACGACGATACCGGTGCGGTGTTCGGTCGGGCACGCCCGGCTACCGGATTCTCCACTGACCTGAAAACCCTGGTGACCCTGGGTGACATGCGTCTGGATGAAGCCCTCGGTGGTGTATGGGCTCCGGATAATCATGATCTCTATCTGTGGCAGGCCGTTCGTCGTCTGCGTAGTGAGGGTGAGCGTGTGGTACAGGCGCTGCCCGGGCAGAGCGAGGCGGATGCGCGCGAAGCAGGCTGTGACCGCCTGCTGACGTTGCGTGATGGACGTTGGCAGGTGGCGCCCCTGGCGTCCTGAAACTATTTTTGCGCCGGCCGGCGGCCGGCATCGATGCTTGCGCGAAGAGGACAAGTTTATGGGTAAGAATGTCGTCGTCCTGGGCACCCAGTGGGGTGATGAGGGCAAGGGCAAGATCGTCGACCTGCTCACCGAGCAGGCGGCTGCAGTCGTGCGTTATCAGGGTGGCCACAACGCTGGCCACACCCTGGTAATCGACGGAGAGAAGACTGTCCTGCACCTGATCCCGTCCGGCATCCTGCGCGAAGGTGTGCAATGCCTGATCGGCAACGGTGTGGTGGTTGCTCCCGATGCGCTGCTGCGCGAGATCGGCAAGCTCGAGGAGAAGGGCGTTCCGGTGCGCGAGCGTCTGCGCATCAGCCCGGCCTGTCCGCTGATTCTGTCCTACCACGTGGCACTGGATCAGGCGCGCGAGAAGGCCCGTGGCGATGCCAAGATTGGCACCACCGGCCGCGGTATCGGCCCGGCTTATGAAGACAAGGTGGCCCGTCGCGGCCTGCGTGTTGGCGACCTGTTCCACCGCGAGCGCTTCGCTGCCAAGCTGGGCGAACTGCTGGACTACCATAACTTCCAGCTGGTGAACTTCTACAAGGAGCCGGCCATCGACTTCCAGAAGACTCTGGATGAGTGCATGGAGTTTGCCGAGCAGCTCAGGCCGATGATGGCTGATGTCACTGCTGTGTTGCATGACCTGCGCAAGAGTGGCAAGGACATCATGTTCGAAGGTGCCCAGGGTTCGCTGCTGGATATCGACCACGGCACCTACCCCTACGTCACCAGCTCCAACACCACCGCTGGTGGTATCGCAACCGGCTCCGGTTTCGGCCCGCTGTACCTGGACTACATCCTCGGCATCACCAAGGCCTACACCACCCGTGTCGGTTCCGGCCCGTTCCCGACCGAGCTGTTCGACGACATTGGTGCGTTTCTGGCCAAGCGTGGTCACGAGTTCGGTGCCACCACCGGCCGTGCCCGTCGTTGCGGCTGGTTCGATGCGGTGATCCTGCGTCGCGCCATCGAGATCAACAGCATCTCCGGCCTGTGTCTGACCAAGCTGGACGTGCTTGATGGCTTGGAAACCATCCGTATCTGCACTGGCTACAAGGATTCTTCCGGTCAATTGCTGGTCGACGCACCGACTGATGCCGACAGCTATATCGGCCTGCAGCCGGTGTACGAGGAAATGCCGGGTTGGAGCGAGTCGACCCTGGGCGCTAAGAGTCTCGAAGAGCTGCCGGCCAATGCCCGTGCCTACATCAAGCGGGTTGAGGAGCTGGTTGGAGCGCCGATCGACATCATCTCCACCGGTCCGGATCGCAACGAGACTATCATTCTGCGTCATCCGTTCGCCTGATTCATTCGTGTGCCTGCTCTGCCTGATTCCCGGCTAGCGCAGGGGGGGCGAAAAACCGATGTCCGTTTGTGGACATCGGTTTTTTCGTTTTGGGTTGTAGGGGCCTGGGGTGCGGGCGAACTCATTTGTGTTCATACTGTGCCCGAATCAAGGCCTTTTGCCATTGTGTGAGGTAGAGGCTCAATAAATTCGGAAAGCTGCCGCTATAGCGGATACGGTCGTTGAGGAGTATTCCCCCGTGTTTGCCATCGTCTCCATGTTGCGCAGCCGCCTGCTGCGTCCAGTGTTTGTTGCACTCGGTTTGGCCATGCTGGTACAGGTTGGTCTGGCGGTTTGGCTGATGCGTGCCTCGGTGGATGATATGGTCGAGGATCTGGCGCAACGTCTGGGTGAGGAAAGCCGGAGTCTTGGTCAGGAGTTGAACCTGGCAGAAAGCGAGATGAGTGCAGGACTGGCAGCGCTATCGACGAGCACCCGCGAGCGCCTTGGTGAGGGGTTGACCTCTCAGTTGAAGGATGAGCAGGTCCAGTTGCGAGCTGTACTTGAGAGCAACCTCAAGCAGTCCGGGCAGGCGCTGGCGCAACTGCTTGCCGGAGTGGCACCGAAGTCAATCTGGGATCTGGATATCCCGGCGCTCACCTCCCTGACTCGCATTGCCCAGCATAATCCGGCTGTGCTGTTTGCGATTATCTATGATGCCGAAGGTAACCGGCTGACTCGAAATTTCAATCGTAGCAATGTCCGGGTGCGAGAGCTGGTGCAGTCCGGGCAGGGTGAAACTCCGATCGACAAGCTGGTGGATGCGGCTTTACGCGATCCGCGAGTGTATGTGGTCGAGGCCGAGATCAACCCTATGGGTGCCCTTATCGGCAAGGTGCAGATGGGGCTTTCGATGGATCTGGTCGAGCAGGAGCTGGTCGCGCTGGACGGACGCTTTGCGGCGTTGGTCGGCGGGGCGGGTGAGCTGGTCGACAGTAGTCTGGTCGGTGCCGCAGAGGAGGCGACGCGTTCACTGCGTGAGCGTTTGCAATCGGCCGAGCGCTACACCCAGGAGATGGCGCGCAATGGCGGTGAGTCGGTGCGTGTGGCGGCAGAGTCTCTGCGTACCAATATTGCTTTGGGGTTGTTGATCGTTGGTGCGCTGGCAATGCTGGCTGTGGCATTGGTGTTGGGCTGGCGTGTACTCAGTCGGTTGCGTCTGCTCAGTGCAGCGTTGAACGATCTGGCTGCAGGCGAGGGTGATCTGACCCGGCGGGTAAGTATCGACAGTCGCGACGAAGTTGGCGAGATGGCCGATGCAGTCAACCGGTTCATGGCCAAGTTGCAGCCCATCGTGCGCGAGGCCGGTGAAATTGCCCTGCGTACCGGTGAGCAGATTCGCAGTCTGACACAGCGTGGCGAAGCGGCCGAGACAGCGGCCGGTCGCCAGCGTGACGAGGTGGCTGGCAGCTTGCAGGCGCTTGAGCGCATGGCCGACGAGGCGCAGGCAGAAAGCAGTGCGATGCAGGAGGCGCTGCAACGGGTCGACAGCATTCGCCAGGCTGCCCACGAAAATGCGGACATTGCCCAGCGCCTCTCGACGCTCATCGAGGGGCTGGTCGAGCGTGTGGCTGATGGTTCGGCAGTTATCGAACGCCTGGCCAAGCAGAGCGAGCAGATTGAGGTGGTGCTGACGGTAATCCAGTCCATCGCTGAGCAGACCAACTTGCTGGCACTGAACGCTGCAATCGAGGCGGCCCGAGCTGGCGAAAGCGGCCGTGGCTTTGCCGTTGTGGCTGATGAGGTGCGGGCTTTGGCGAGCAAGACTCAGCAGTCGACCGGCGATATTCAGGCGCATATCGCTGCTCTGCAACGCGGCGCCCAGGAGGCGGTTGCGGCTATTGCTCAGGCAGGAGAGCAGGGGGGCGAGGGGTTGGAGGTATTGCGTGATAGTGCGCGTCTGCAGCAGTCGGTGCAGCAGTCGGTGGAGGATGTGCATGGGGCCATCAATGCTGCTACCCAGGCAGCTGCGCATCAGGCGGAGGGTGCTGGTGCGGTGCGCGGACGGGTCGAGGTTATCCATGCCGAGGCGCAGCGTGCAGCGGAGGCTGTGACGGCAATTGCCGGCAATGCGCGGGCGCTGGATGAGCTGGCAGCGCAGTTGAAGGCCAGCCTGGGTCAGTTCAAGGTCTGACCCAGGCTATTGGGTTTTGCCGGCAGTGGCTTTCTGCGAGCAATAAAAAACCGAGCCATCGGCTCGGTTTTTTGAAATTTGGTGCCCAGGAGAAGACTCGAACTTCCACGGTGTTGCCACCACTGATACCTGAAACCAGCGCGTCTACCAATTCCGCCACCTGGGCACTGCTACAATGTTCGTCGTTTCCAACACGGATCATTGCGTCCGTTATTTACGAAGCAATTTGCTCTGCTTCACGAAATTTGGTGCCCAGGAGAAGACTCGAACTTCCACGGTGTTGCCACCACTGATACCTGAAACCAGCGCGTCTACCAATTCCGCCACCTGGGCACTGAAACCGATGCTTGAGCATCCGCTTCGTGTTACAACGTCTAGTGACGCTGTGGGCGCGAACTATACGGGCGGCCCTTTGTCTTGTAAACCCCTGAAGGCCAAAAAATTATTGTCGCCAGAAAAGCTGCCCCGAATGCCCATTTCGCGCTTCAATAGACAGATGGCACACAACTCAATACATACGCACAGGTAACTCTTTTTACATGGCCGATTGGCAATCCCTCGATCCCGAGGCCGCCCGCGAGGCGGAAAAATACGAAAACCCCATCCCCAGTCGCGAGCTGATTCTCGCGCATCTGGCTGAGCGTGGTTCGCCCGCCAGCCGTGAACAACTGGTTGAAGAATTCGGTCTTGACGGCGAAGAGCAGCTTGAAGCGCTGCGCCGCCGTCTGCGCGCCATGGAGCGCGATGGCCAGTTGATTTATACCCGCCGTGGCACCTATGCACCGGTAGACAAGCTTGATCTGATCGCGGGGCGCATCAGTGGCCACCGCGATGGCTTCGGTTTTCTTGTGCCGGATGACGGCAGTGATGACCTGTTTCTCAGTCCGGCGCAGATGCGCCTGGTGTTCGATGGTGATCGCGCGCTGGTGCGTGTGGCAGGCTACGACCGTCGTGGTCGTCGCGAAGGCGGAATTGTCGAGGTGATCGAGCGTGCCCACGAAACCATCGTCGGCCGCTACTACGAGGAGAGCGGCGTCGGTTTTGTGGTGGCCGACAACCCGAAGATCCAGCAGGAAGTGCTGGTCACCCCGGGGCGTACCGCCGGTGCCCGCATCGGCCAGTTCGTCGAGATCAAAATCACCCACTGGCCGACTTCGCGCTTCCAGCCACAGGGCGACATCGTCGAGGTGATCGGCAACTACATGGCGCCAGGCATGGAGATCGACGTGGCGCTGCGCAGCTACGACATTCCTCATGTCTGGCCCGAGGCAGTGATTAAAGAAGCGCGCAGGTTCAAGTCTGAAGTCGAGGAAAAGGACAAGGAGAAACGCATCGATTTGCGCCATCTGCCGTTCGTCACCATTGATGGCGAAGATGCCCGCGACTTCGATGATGCTGTTTACTGCGAGAAGAACAAGAGCCGCTGGAAGCTCTTCTCAGGCGGCTGGCGGCTGTACGTGGCCATTGCCGACGTGTCGCACTACGTCAAGGTTGGCTCGGCGCTGGATAACGAGGCGGCTGAGCGGGGCAACTCGGTGTACTTCCCCGAGCGAGTGGTGCCGATGTTGCCGGAGGAGCTGTCCAATGGCCTGTGCTCGCTGAATCCGCATGTCGATCGTCTGGCGATGGTCTGCGAGATGAGCATCTCCAAAAATGGCCAGTTGCTCGACTACCAGTTCTACGAGGCGGTGATTCATTCCCATGCGCGGCTGACCTACAACAAGGTCAGTACCATGCTGGAAGATCCGAAAAGCAGCGAAGGCAAGGCTCTGCGTAATGAGTACAAGGACATTGTGCCGCACCTCAAGCAGCTGCACGCCTTGTACCAGGCGCTGTTGGCCGCCCGTCACGAGCGTGGTGCCATCGATTTCGAGACGCAGGAAACCCGCATCGTTTTCGGTGAGGATCGCAAGATCGACGAGATTCGCCCGACCCAGCGCAATGATGCCCACAAGCTGATCGAAGAATGCATGCTCGCAGCCAACGTGGCCACCGCACGCTTCATGCAGGATCACGAAATCCCGTCGCTGTATCGCGTTCACGACGGGCCGCCGGCCGAGCGGCTGGAGAAGCTTCGGGCATTTCTCGGTGAGCTAGGGCTTTCTCTGCAGCGTGGCAAGCTTAAGGATGGCCCCTCGCCGAAGGATTATCAGCGGTTGCTGGAGGCCATTCGCGAGCGTCCGGACCATCAACTGATCCAGACAGTGATGCTGCGCTCCCTCAGTCAGGCGGTTTACAGCGTCGACAATCACGGGCACTTCGGTCTGAACTATGAGGCCTACACGCATTTCACCTCGCCGATCCGTCGCTATCCGGATCTTCTGGTGCACCGTGCTATCCGCAGCGTGATCCGCTCGCGCCGGGAAACCCCGCACGTGCGCCGCGCCGGGGCAACGAGCATGCCGCGCGCACGCATCTATCCCTATGACGAAGCGGCCCTGGAGAAGCTGGGCGAGCAGTGCTCAATGACCGAGCGACGTGCCGACGAGGCAACCCGTGATGTGGTCAACTGGCTCAAGTGCGAGTTCATGCAGGATCGCGTTGGCGAAACCTTTTCGGGGGTAATTACCGCGGTCACCGGCTTCGGCATCTTTGTCGAATTGCGCGACATCTATGTCGAGGGGCTGGTGCATGTAACCGCCTTGCCGGCCGATTACTACCACTTCGATCCGGTGCATCATCGTCTGTCGGGTGAGCGCACTGGGCGCAGTTTCCGCCTGGGCGACAGTGTCGAGGTCAAGGTCATGCGGGTCGATCTTGACGAGCGCAAGATCGATTTCGAGCTTTCCTTGGACGTCCAGTGGGCGACTGCTGGTCGCGCCCGCACTGGTAAAGCGGGTATGGGCAACACCGATATCGAGAAAAGTCGCGAGGTGAAGAAGGCGCTGCTCGCCGGAGCCAAGGCCGGTAAGGGCGAAAAATCGGGCAAGGGCGCGAGCAAGGCGGCAGGTGGTCGCGGCAAGGGTGGTGCCGGAAGTGCTCCGGCGGGTTCGGCGAAGCCGCGCAAGCGTAAGGTCAAGTCATGAGTCAGCTGGAAAAGATTTACGGCGTGCATGCCGTTGAAGCACTGCTGCGCCATCATCCGAAACGAGTCAAGAAGGTCTGGCTGGCCGAAGGGCGTAGCGAGCCGCGTGTGCAGGCGCTGGTGGCGCTGGCCGAGCAGGCGCGGGTCTCCATCGGGCAGTGTGAGCGGCGCGAAATGGATGCCTGGGTCGAGGGTGTGCACCAGGGCGTTGTGGCCGAGGTAAGTCCCAGTCAGGTCTGGGGCGAGCCGATGCTTGAAGAACTGCTTGATCGTGCCGCTGGTGCGCCGCTGCTGCTGGTGCTCGACGGAGTTACGGATCCGCACAATCTGGGAGCCTGTCTGCGTACTGCAGACGCTGCCGGGGTGCTCGCGGTGATCATTCCCAAGGATAAGTCGGCAACGCTCAACGCTACGGTGCGCAAGGTGGCTTGCGGTGCGGCGGAGGTCATTCCGCTGGTGGCGGTGACCAACCTGGCCCGGACCCTGGAGAAGCTTCAGCAGCGTGGGCTGTGGGTGGTCGGAACCGCTGGCGAGGCGGAGCAGGAGCTTTATCAGCAGGATCTGACCGGCCCGATCGTGCTGGTCATGGGGGCCGAGGGCAAGGGCATGCGTCGGCTGACACGCGAGCATTGCGATTATCTGGTCAGGCTGCCGATGGCCGGCAGTGTCAGCAGTCTCAACGTTTCGGTCGCTACCGGAGTCTGCCTGTTCGAGGCGGTACGCCAGCGTCAGGCGGCACGGCAGAACTGAGCGCCCTGTCGCTGATCAAATATTCGCCAGATCGCCTTGCGTGCGGCGGGGGGCTTCTCTAGAATGTCGCCCCTTGCCGTGACGGCAGGCTCTTTTGCGCCTTTCGCCCGGCAAGCTCATCACGAGAAATCCACTCCTTGCCTGACCACAGTGTTGGCAGGCTACAACCCGTAAGGAGCATTTATGCGTCATTACGAAATCATCTTCCTGGTTCATCCGGACCAGAGCGAGCAAGTCGGCGGCATGGTCGAGCGTTACACCAAGCTGATCGAGGAAGATGGTGGCAAGATCCACCGCCTGGAAGACTGGGGCCGTCGTCAGCTGGCTTACGCCATCAACAACGTCCACAAGGCTCACTACGTTCTGATGAACGTAGAGTGCACCGGCAAGGCCCTGGCCGAGCTGGAAGACAACTTCCGCTACAACGACGCCGTGATCCGTAACCTGATCATCCGCCGCGACGAAGCCATTACCGGCCAGTCCGAGATGCTCAAGGCCGAAGAAAACCGCAGCGAGCGCCGTGAGCGTCGTGAACGTCCTGAAAACGCTGAGTCCAACGACAGCGATGACAGCGACAACAACGACAGCGAAAACGCTGGCGAGTAATCCACGGATCTATTGAGGAGCCAATCTCATGGCACGTTTCTTCCGTCGTCGTAAATTCTGCCGCTTCACCGCTGAAGGCGTGAAAGAGATCGATTTCAAGGATCTCAACACCCTGAAGGCCTACATCTCGGAAACCGGCAAGATCGTTCCCAGCCGTATCACCGGTACCAAGGCCCGTTATCAGCGTCAGCTGGCTACCGCTATCAAGCGCGCCCGCTTCCTGGCCCTGCTGCCCTACACCGACAGCCACGGCCGCTGAGACCGGGCGGTCGACAACGAGTTAAGGAATAGATCGCATGCGCGCCCTGGCTGAATACATCATGCGCGGCCGTATGCAGGCCACCCTCGTGGTGGTCGGGTCGGCGGCAATGCCGCTGCTGTTCTGGTTGAGTGCCGCCGCGGGCAGCCTGGTGTTGTTGCGGCGCGGTGCCAATGATGCTCTGGGCATCATGGCGTGGGCTCTGCTGCCAGCCCTGGTCTGGTGGTATTTCGGCGAACCGCGCACTCTGCTGGTGCTGGGCGGTGCGCTCGGCTTGGCGCTGTTTCTGCGCGCCGGGTGGGCCTGGAACCGTGTGCTGCTGTGCAGTGTGGTATTCGGCCTGATGTATGGGCTGATCCTCGGAGCGGTGTTCCGTGAGCCGATCGAGGCCATGGCCGGCGAGTTGCAGAAGCTGCTGCCGGGTATGCTCGATGGCGTTCACCAGCAATTGTCGGTGGACGAGCGGATGCGCCTGGAAAGTCTGATTGCACCGGTGCTGACCGGACTGCTGGCCGCTTTGCTGCAGATTCTCAGCCTGCTCAGCCTGATCCTTGGGCGTTACTGGCAGGCAGCGTTGTACAACCCGGGAGGCTTCGGGCGCGAGTTTCGCGCTTTGCGACTCCCTCTGCCGCAGGCGCTGATGCTGCTGGCAGGCATGCTGATCGGCCCGAGTCTGGGGCCGGAGATGGGCATGCTGACGCCGTTGTGCAGTGTGCCGTTGCTGTTCGCCGGAGTAGCTCTGGTGCATGGCATGGTGGAGAAGGGCGGGTTTGGCCGCTTCTGGCTGGTCGGCCTGTATGTGACGCTGGTGCTGGTTATGCACCTGATCTATCCCTTGCTGGTGGTGCTGGCCATCGTCGACAGTCTGTTTGATTTTCGTGGTCGTCTGGCGCGCAAGAACGGCGCAGGTTCCACGAACGGTGAAGGTTAAAAGTTAAGAGGTAAGACTCAAATGGAAGTCATCCTGCTGGAAAAGATCGCCAACCTGGGCAACCTGGGCGACAAAGTGAATGTCCGGGCCGGTTACGGTCGCAACTACCTGCTGCCGCAGGGCAAGGCCACCGCTGCTACTGCTGAGAATGTGGCTGCGTTCGAAGCTCGTCGCGCCGAGCTGGAAAAGGCTGCTGCCGAGAAGAAGGCCGCTGCTGAAGCCCGCGCTGCTCAACTGAACGAGCTGGAAGTCACCATTACTGCTGTTGCCGGTGATGAAGGCAAGCTGTTCGGTTCCATCGGTACCCACGACATCGCCGACGCGCTGACCGCTTCCGGTGTGACCGTGGCCAAGGCCGAGGTTCGCCTGCCCAACGGTACCATCCGTCAGGTCGGCGAGTACGACGTTGCTCTGCACCTGCACACCGACGTCGAAGCCACCGTCAAGGTGATCGTCGTCGCTGCCTGATAGCAGTAGGCGGGCAGACTTGCGCTCAGGTGCGGGTCTGCCACAATCGGGCACGTCATCACGTAAGTGGTGACGTGCCCGTTGTTTTTTAATGCCGTAGTTTTCCCGAGCCTATGAACGACATCACCATTCCCGAGCAATACGACCTGCAGACGGCTGCCCTGAAAGTGCCTCCGCACTCCATCGAGGCTGAGCAGGCGGTGCTGGGTGGCCTGATGCTCGACAACAACGCCTGGGAGCGGGTGCTCGATGCTGTATCCGATGGCGATTTCTATCGCCACGACCACCGTTTGATCTTCCGTGCTATCTACAAGCTGGCCGAACGCAATCATCCGTTTGATGTGGTGACCCTGTCCGAGCAACTGGACAAGGAGGGGCAGTTGGCGCAGGTCGGAGGCCTGGCCTATCTGGCTGAGCTGGCGAAGAACACTCCTTCGGTGGCCAACATCAAGGCCTATGCCCAGATCATTCGCGAGCGCGCAACTCTGCGTCAGTTGATCGGCATCAGTAATGAGATCGCTGACAGCGCCTATTCGCCGGAAGGCCGTACCGGTGAGGAAATCCTCGACGAGGCCGAGCGCAAGATCTTCGAGATCGCCGAGGCCAGACCGAAGACAGGTGGCCCGGTGGCGATCAACGACATTCTGGTCAAGGCCATTGACCGCATTGACCAGTTGTTCAATGCCGGCGATGCGATAACCGGCCTGTCCACCGGTTTTGATGACCTTGACGAGAAGACCAGCGGTTTGCAGCCAGCGGATCTGATCATCGTTGCGGGCCGTCCCTCCATGGGTAAGACCACCTTCGCCATGAATCTGGTGGAAAACGCCCTGATGCGCAGCGACAAGGCGATTCTCGTCTATTCGCTGGAGATGCCTTCCGAGTCCATCGTCATCCGTATGCTGGCTTCGCTCGGGCGCATCGATCAGACCAAGGTGCGCGCCGGCCAACTGGATGATGACGACTGGCCGCGACTGACCAGTGCGGTGAATCTGCTCAATGACCGCAAGCTGTTTATCGATGACACCGCGGGGATTTCCCCCTCGGAAATGCGTGCGCGTACCCGTCGCCTGGCGCGCGAGCATGGCGAGATCGGCCTGATCATGGTCGACTACCTGCAGTTGATGCAGATTCCGGGCTCCAGCGGAGACAGCCGCGTCAACGAGATTTCCGAGATCTCGCGCTCGCTCAAGGCGCTGGCCAAGGAATTCAACTGTCCGGTCATCGCTCTGTCACAGCTCAACCGCTCGCTGGAGCAGCGCCCCAACAAGCGCCCGGTCAACTCGGATTTGCGCGAATCCGGGGCGATCGAGCAGGACGCCGACATCATCATGTTCGTCTACCGCGATGAGGTGTATCACCCGGAGACCGAGTACAAGGGTGTGGCTGAAATCATTATCGGCAAGCAGCGTAACGGTCCGATTGGTACGGTGCGCTTAGCCTTCCTGGGCAAGTACTCGCGGTTCGAGAATCTGGCACCCGGAAGCTATCAGTTCGAGGATGAGTAAGGCGGCTGGCAGAGGGCATGCTGGCACTGATCCGGCTCAATGAAAACGGGCACTCAGCGGTTAAGATGGGGGCCCGTTTCTTGTTCAGGCCCATGCTCATGCGTCCGCTTGCCGCCATCGTCGATCTGTCTGCCATCGTCCACAACTATCAGGTTGCCAAGCGCTGCGCCCCAGGGCGTCAGGCGTTTGCCGTGGTCAAGGCCAATGCATACGGGCACGGCGTGCGTGAGGTGGTCACGGTTCTGCACGATATTGCCGACGGCTTTGCCGTGGCCAGTCTGGAGGAGGCTGCGGAAGTACGGGCCATGCACGGTGAGGCGCGAATCCTGCTGTTGGCGGGCTGCTTTGAGCCTGACGAGTTCGCTATTGCCGCCCAGCTGGAGCTGGATGTAGTGCTGCAGAGCGACGCCCAAGTGCGGGCTCTGGCCGCTGCGGAGTTGTCGCGACCACTGAATGTCTGGCTCAAGCTTGATACCGGCATGCACCGTCTGGGATTCGCGGCAGATACCTTGACGCAGTGGCATGCGCAGCTGAGTGTCGCACCGCAGGTAGGCGAGATCAATCTGATCAGTCATCTGGCCTGTGCCGACGAACGCGGGCATCCGCTCAACGAGCAGCAAATCGAGCGTTTTCTCGAACTGGCGGATCTGCCGTTCAGCCAGCGATCTCTGGCCAACTCGGCAGCCGTACTGACGCTGCCTGCCGCCCATATGGATTGGATACGTCCGGGGCTCATGCTCTACGGTGCCACTCCGCTGGCCGACCTCGGGGTTCGCGAGCTGGATCTGAAGCCGGCACTGACCCTGGCTGCGCGGGTTATCGCGGTGCGTGAGGTTGCCGCTGGCGAAAGTGTCGGTTACGGCGCGAGCTGGGTGGCTGAGCGTCCGACACGGATCGCTACAGTGTGCTGTGGCTACGCCGATGGTTACCCGCGACATGCACCGAGCGGTACCCCGGTGCTGGTGGAGGGGCGACGAACCGTGCTGGTTGGCCGGGTGTCGATGGATATGCTGTCGGTGGACATCAGCGATGTGCCGGAGGCTGGTGTGGATTCGCCGGTGGAGCTGTGGGGAGCCAGTCTGCCGGTGGATGAAGTGGCGGCTGCCTGCGGCACTCTTGCGTATGAGTTGCTGAGCCGGCTGAGTGTGCGGGTACCGCGTCGCTACATTGGCTGAGTAAGCAACTACCGGGGCGGCAGTAGTATCGGCGAATGTGTGGCGAAGGTCCGGCCTGGTCAAAATTTGTGCTATAGTCCGCGCCCCTTGTGAGCACTGACTGATCAAAAAACATGCAAGCCGCCAAGCCGCTGTTCGACTATCCCAAGTACTGGGCCGAGTGTTTCGGGCCTGCGCCCTTCCTGCCGATGAGCCGGGAGGAGATGGATCAGCTTGGCTGGGACAGCTGCGACATCATTATCGTCACCGGTGATGCGTATGTGGATCATCCGTCGTTCGGTATGGCCATCATCGGTCGTCTGCTTGAGGCCCAGGGCTTTCGTGTCGGCATCATCAGTCAGCCGGACTGGCGCAGCAAGGATGATTTCATGAGGCTCGGCGAGCCCAACCTGTTCTTCGGCGTGGCTGCCGGCAACATGGACTCGATGATCAACCGCTATACCGCCGATAAGCGGATGCGTAGCGACGATGCCTACACTCCGGGAGGGCTCGCCGGCAAGCGCCCGGATCGCGCCAGTCTGGTCTACAGCCAGCGTTGCAAGGAAGCCTTCAGCCACGTGCCGGTGATTCTCGGCGGCATTGAAGCCTCGCTGCGCCGCATTGCCCACTACGATTACTGGCAGGACAAGGTGCGCCGTTCGATCCTGATGGACGCCACCGCTGACCTGTTGCTGTACGGCAACGCCGAGCGCGCCATAGTCGAAGTTGCTCATCGCCTGGCCAGCGGTGAACAGATCGAAAGCATCACCGACGTGCGCGGTACTGCCTTCATCCGCCGCGACACACCCGAGGGCTGGTTCGAGATCGATTCGACCCGCATTGACCGACCGGGAAAGGTGGACAAAATCATCAATCCTTACGTCAACACTCAGGACAGTGCTGCCTGTGCCATCGAGCAGAGCAAGGGAGAGTCCGCCGACGGTGACGACACGCAGATCGTCCATCTGCTCGAGCATCCGCGTCTGGAGCGGGAAAAGACCGTGATCCGCCTGCCGTCGTTCGAGAAGGTGCGCAATGATGCGGTGCTTTATGCCCATGCCAACCGCGTGTTGCACCTGGAAACCAACCCGGGTAATGCCCGCGCGCTGGTTCAAAAACATGACAATCTGGACATCTGGCTCAATCCGCCGCCCATCCCGCTGTCTACCGAAGAAATGGATTACGTGTTCGGCATGCCTTTCGCTCGTGTGCCCCACCCGGCCTATGGCAAGGAGAAGATTCCGGCCTACGAGATGATCCGTTTCTCGGTGAATATCATGCGCGGCTGCTTTGGCGGCTGCACCTTCTGCTCGATTACCGAGCACGAGGGTCGGATCATCCAGAACCGCTCCCACGAGTCGATCCTTGCCGAGATCGAGGAGATGCGCGACAAGGTGCCGGGATTCACTGGCGTGGTGTCGGATCTCGGCGGGCCGACCGCCAACATGTACCGCATTGCCTGCAAGAGCCGCGATATCGAGAAACACTGTCGCAAGCCGTCCTGCGTGTTCCCGGGTATCTGTGAAAATCTCAATACTGACCACAGCTCGCTGATCGAGCTGTATCGCAAGGCCCGGGCCCTGCCGGGGGTGAAGAAGATTCTGATTGCCTCCGGCCTGCGCTACGACCTGGCGGTGGAGTCGCCGGAGTATGTGCGCGAGCTGGTCACCCACCACGTTGGCGGCTACCTGAAGATCGCTCCGGAGCATACCGAGCGCGGCCCTTTGGACAAGATGATGAAGCCGGGAATCGGCAGTTATGACCGCTTCAAGCAGATGTTCGAGAAGTATTCGAAGGAGGCGGGTAAGGAGCAGTACCTGATCCCGTACTTCATTGCCGCGCATCCGGGAACGACGGACGAGGATATGATGAACTTGGCGCTGTGGCTCAAGCGCAATGGCTTCCGTGCCGACCAGGTGCAGGCCTTCTACCCGTCGCCGATGGCCACCGCCACCGCCATGTACCACTCGGGCAAGAATCCGCTGCGCAAGGTCACCTACAAGAGCGATGGCGTGACCATCGTCAAGAGTGAGCAGCAGCGCCGCCTGCACAAGGCCTTTCTGCGTTATCACGATCCGAAGAACTGGCCGTTGTTGCGCGAGGCGCTGACTGCAATGGGGCGTGCCGATTTGATTGGCAACGGTAAGCACCAACTGATCCCGAGTTATCAGCCCAAGACCGATGAGTATCAGGCCGCCCGGCGCAAGAACTCGACGCCGGCCGGCAGTAAGAAAGTCGGCAAGATTCTGACCCAGCACAGTGGCCTGCCGCCGCGTGGCAGCGACGGAGGCAAACCCTGGGACAAGCGTGAACAGGCCAAGGCTGTGGCGTTTGCCCGGCTGGAAGAGCAGAAGAAGGCCGGCAAGAGCCAAGGCGGGCGCAAGAAGTCGCGTCCGGTGGCGCCCCGCTGAAGTGTGCCTGGTGCCGGTCGTCAGCCTCTTTCAGGTGGCTGGGTACGGACACGGAACGATCAGCCGCGTCCCGTTTGGCCTGCAGCATGACGACGGTGATTCGTGGCGGGAGCGCCGGGGACTGCTTGCGACCTATAACGCCGGCCTGAGCCAGTTGGGAGGGTCAGGCAGGGCGCCTGGTTGATCCTGTCTGAGGCCGGTTGTCGGAAAGGCGCCATATGCGCCCTCCTGGCAACTGTTGGCGCTATTACAGCTCTCCGGCCTCCCATTGTGCTTCTCGGGTGGCGAGCGCAGTGGCGAGATCTGTGATGCTGTCCGACTCGATGCTCTCGGGCAGCGGGTCGAGGCCCACGGTGGCGAAGAGCTGGCCATAGCTGTTGCGCAGCTCGGCATAGGCCAGATCGCGACGAAGCTGGGTCTGCAGCGTATTCAGCTCACCCTGGATTAGCTCCAGTTCGCCGATACCCTGAACCTGGCGACGATTGCGCAGCTGTTCGAGGATCTGCCCGTCCAGACCGGCCAATTGCTGGCTGGTCTGGAACTGACGTTGGGCTTCGTGGAAGTTGGCATTGGCCACATGCAGCTGGGCGAGAACGGCTATGGACATTGCCTGCCGGCGCGCATCGGCCACATCCTGACCTGCCTTGGCCACGTCGATGGCCGCAGGGGCGGAGAGCACGTTGAACAGGTTCCAGGTGACCTTCACGCCGTAGTCGGCCCAGCTTTGGTTCTTCAGGAAGGAGTTGCTGTCATAGTGTCCGCCAGCAGAGAACTCCAGACCGGGCAGTAGGCGCAGCATCGCCTTGCGGGTTTCCGCCGCACTGATACGAGCCTGGTAGTCCTGTTCGCGCAGTTCGGGGCGGCTGACCAGCGCTTCCTGCTCAAGCACGTCGAGATTGATCCTGAGTTCAGGTACTTCGTAGCCGTCCGGCGGTGCCAGTTCGATCTGCGTGCCCAGCGGTAGGTTGATCAGGGTGGCGAGTTCGGTCTTCGCCAGCGACAAGGCCCTACGTTGTTCTTCCAATTGGCGGGTGGCCTCGATCAGTGCCCGCTGGTAGCCGAGTGCCTGAACCGGATCGCCGATGCGTTGTTCGCTCAGGCGCTGGCTGCTTTCCCGGGCTTCGGCTACACGAGCCATCAGGCTGTCGATTCGGGTGAGCAGTCGGTCGGCGGCAACGGCACGCCAGTAGGCGGAGCGCACGTCCTGGATAATGGTGTGTACAACCTTGCGCTGGCGCTCGCGCACGATCAGGCGCTGGTCGCTCTGCTGCTTGGCGCTGACGTAGCTGACCCCGAAGTCCAGCACGTTCCACACCATGGTGAGGTCGGCCACATCCCTGTCACGATCCTGCGAGGTGGATGGTTCCAGCGACTCGGTGCCAGTGCGGATGCTCTGGCTGCTGGAGGCGCTGATGTTGCTGCGTCCGGAGTAGCCGGCGGAAAGCGCCATGCGCGGCAGCATGTCGAAGGTCGCCATGTCGATCTGACGCTGTGCAAGGGCTTCTTCCATGGCCTTCAGGCGGGCCTCAAGATTGTATTTCACGGCGCGGGCCATGGCTTCGTGCAGGGTCAGGGGGCCGCTGATCGGCTCCTGATCCTTGAACATGTTCGCCAGATCCTGTCGGATTCGTTCTTCACTGGCATTGCGATCAATGGGCTGGCTGGTCACCGCACAGCCAGCGATGGTCATAGCCAGGATACTGATACTGAATAGCTTCGATGCTTTGCTCATCCTTGGGCCGCCCCCTAGCACGGCACGTTCAGATTCTTGTCTGTTTTGTCGATTAGGCTTGTGGTTCCTGCAGGGCTATCTGCCCCAGTGCCCAGGCCAGGTCTTTCACCTGACGCTGTTCACTTTCCCCGATCTGCTGCAGTTGCTGGCCAAGAGTCGGTGCTCCGGCTATACCGGCACTTTCCTGTCCATTGCCGTCCTTGTGACCCCAGTGAATTTCCAGTTCATCGGGCTCGCCAGGCACATTCCTGTCAAATAGGGCGGACAGGCTGCTTCTGCCGAATACGTTGGCGTCGCCGCCGCCAAAGCCAAGGAAGCCCTTGCCGCTGCCGTCCCCATAGCTACTGCCTCCGCCCTGGAAAATCTGGGCAATAAAGCTGGGAGCCTGCGGGTCATTGCGGACGAAGATGCTGCCCAGAGGGGGGATGCCGCTGCCCAGTGTCTCTGTATTGAACAAGGACGGAGGCAGCAGCGGTGAAGGGGACGGTGCTGGTGGTATCGGCGGGAGTCCGAGGTCTGGGGTGGAGTCGGAGTTCGTCGACAGTGGCCGTGTGTGCGGTGGGTAGGCGCGGAACTCCGGGTCCCCCTCAATATTGTCGAGAAGATAGGGTAGGCCAATTACCTCGTTGTTGAAGGTGTTTCCTGCAGGGTCGCTGATGCCGGCCGTACTGCCGTTGATTGCCAGTGCCAGGCTGCCGTAGCCGCGGATACCGGTGATGGAAACCTGGTAGGTGCGTGCATCAATCTGCGTTAGGCCGGAGATGGTGCCGCTGGCGTTACCTCGACTGACCAGGCTGAAGTCGCTCAGATCCACACCGTTGACGTCTTCGCTGAAGGTCACGGTGTAATGCAGGCCAGTGGTACTGCTTGACGACGGATCCAGTACAACGGCAACACCCGGTGCCTGGGTATCGATGGCGTAGCTGTTGGAGTCGGTCGTCCCGGTGCCGGCATTGCCGGCGGCATCGGTATAGCCGGTGTTGTCCAGGGTGATGACGTTGCTGCTGTCATCGACGTCCGCGTCCGGCGTCAGGGTTGCGATCCAGGTGATGCCGCCATCCGTGGTGACGAGATTCGAGAGCGAACCGTTGGCCACGGTGAAGTCGGAGAGATCCAGGCCGGTAACGGCTTCGCTGAAGGTGATGGTCACCGCGGTGGTGTCGCCGGCCTTGAGCGAGGTGTCGGCTACCGAGATGCCGATCACTTTCGGGCGCACGGTGTCGATGCTGTAGTCGTTTGAGTCGGTCGTCCCGGAGCCGGCATTGTCGAAAGCATCGGTATAGCCGGTGTTGTCCAGGGTGATGACGTTGCTGCTGTCATCGACGTCCGCGTCCGGCGTCAGGGTTGCGATCCAGGTGATGCCGCCATCCGTGGTGACGAGATTCGAGAGCGAACCGTTGGCCACGGTGAAGTGGGAGAGATCCAGGCCGGTAACGGCTTCGTTGAAGGTGATGGTCACCGTGGTGTCTTGGCCGATGGCCAGTGCCGTGTCGGCGACCACGATGGTAGCGGTCGGACGCTGGGTATCGATGGCGTAGCTGTTGGAGTCGGTCGTCCCGGAGCCGGCATTGTCGAAAGCATCGGTATAGCCGGTGTTGTCCAGGGTGATGACGTTGCTGCTGTCATCGACGTCCGCGTCCGGCGTCAGGGTTGCGATCCAGGTGATGCCGC